>NZ_LZKL01000001.1 GCF_001668725.1 Mycobacterium sp. E787
AAGGTTTTCCAGGAACCACCCGGTGTGAAACGCCACCTCGCCGGCGTGCAGGATGCCGAGCATGAATCCGAAGGTCAGGAAGTCGAACAGCGAGTTGATGGGCCCGAACGTCAGCATGAACCTGCGGATGAAGGCGACGTTCCAGTGCGCCGGCGCATCGCGTTGCTCCTCATCGACGCGGTCGGTGGGGATCGCCAACTGCGAGGCATCGTAGAGCAGGTTGCCCAGCAGGATCTGGCTGGGCAGCATCGGCAGGAACGGCAGCAGCGCCGAGGCGGCGGCCGCGCTGAACATGTTGCCGAAGTTGCTCGACGTGCCCATCAGCACGTACTTGATCGTGTTGGCGAAGATCCGGCGGCCCTCGGCGACGCCGGTGGCCAGCACGCCCAGGTCCTTTTCCAGCAGCACCACGTCGGCCGCGTCCTTGGCGACGTCGGTGGCGCTGTCTACGGAGATCCCCACGTCCGCGGCGTGCAGGGCCAACGCGTCGTTGACGCCGTCGCCGAGGAAGCCGACCGATCGCCCGTTGCGGCGCAGCGCGGTGATCAGCCGCGCCTTCTGCTCGGGGGAGATGCGCGCGAAGATGGTGTGGTTTTGCGCGGCGTCGACGAACCCGTCGTCGTCGAGGGGTTCCAGCTCGGCGCCGGTGAGAGTGCCCTTGGACGCCAAACCCAGGTCATTGCAGACCTTTTCGGCGACCCGCGGATTGTCGCCGGTGGCGATCTTGAGCTCGATGCCCAGTTCGGCCAGCTGTGCCAGCGACTGGCGCGCCGCGGGTTTGGGTTCGTCGGCGAAGACCAGAAAGCCGGCCAGCGTCAGGTCGTGTTCGTCGTCGGCGGTGAGCTCCGTCAGCTCGGCGGCCGGGCGGGTGGCGACGGCGACCACCCGCCGTCCGGCGGCGAACAAGTCCGCCAGGGTCGCATCCGCGGCCGCCGGCGTCCCGTCGCACCGGTCCAGGACCTGTTCGGGGGCGCCCTTGACGACGAGGAGGCGGTTGCCGTCGTCGTCGACCAACACCGACGTCGCGCGCCGCTCGTGGTCGAACGGCAGCAGCGCGACGCGGCGCACCGCGCCGCCCACCAGTTGCTGTGGCTGCGGGGAGTCCCACAGCGCGGCGTCGAGCGGATTGGCGCTCACCACACCGGATTCCGGGTCGACGTCGGTGGCCAGCAGCCCGAGCCGCCGGACCGGCTCGGCCGGCGCACCGGCCGGATCGATCGTGCCGACCAGGCGGATGCGGCCTTCCGTCAGCGTGCCGGTCTTGTCGGTGATCAGGATGTCTCATCCGAC
>NZ_LZKL01000002.1 GCF_001668725.1 Mycobacterium sp. E787
GCCGACGACGATGCGACCGCGCAGCGGGCGAGGAGGAGCGGCGCAATAGCCGAAGCCGACGACGATGCGACCGCGCAACGGGCGAGGAGGAGCGGCGCAATAGCCGAAGCCGACGACGATGCGACCGCGCAGCAGGCGAGGAGCGGCGCAATAGCCGAAGCCGACGGCGATGATGCCGGCGCAGCCGGGTCCGCGCGGACCCCACCCGCTTGCGGGGGAGAGTTGCGCCCGTGACCCTGGTCCTGCGATATGCCGCCCGCAGCGATCGCGGCCTGGTACGCGCCAACAACGAAGACTCGGTTTATGCGGGCGCGCGGCTGCTGGCCCTGGCCGACGGCATGGGCGGTCACGCGGCCGGGGAGGTGGCCTCCCAGTTGGTGATCGCCGCGCTCGCCCATCTTGACGACGACGAGCCCGGCGGCGACTTGCTCGCCAAGCTCGACTCGGCCGTCCGCGCCGGCAACGCGGCGATAGCCGCGCAGGTCGAGATGGAGCCCGACCTCGAGGGCATGGGCACCACGCTTACCGCAATCCTGTTCGACGGCAACAGGATTGGGCTGGTACACATCGGTGACTCGCGTGGGTACCTGCTGCGCGACGGCGAGCTCACCCAGATCACGAAGGACGACACGTTCGTCCAAACCCTGGTGGACGAAGGGCGCATCACGCGGGAAGAGGCGCACAGCCACCCGCAGCGGTCGCTGATCATGCGGGCGCTGACGGGCCACGAGGTCGAGCCCACCCTGACCATGCGCGAGGCGCGGGCCGGCGACCGCTACCTGCTCTGCTCCGACGGCCTGTCCGACCCCGTCAGCGACGAAACCATCCTCGAGGCGCTGCAGATCCCCGACGTGGCCGAGAGCGCTTACCGCCTCATCGAATTGGCGCTGCGCGGCGGCGGTCCGGACAACGTGACCGTCGTGGTCGCCGACGTCGTCGACTACGACTACGGCCAGACGCAGCCGATTCTGGCCGGCGCGGTGTCGGGCGAGGACGACCAGCTGACCCTGCCCAACACCTCGGCCGGCCGCGCCTCGGCCATCAGGCCCCGCGACGAGGTCGCCAAACGCGTTCCGGCACAAGAGGAAACACCGCGTCGGTCGCGATGGTCGCGGCGGCGAATGGCGATCGTGGTCACGCTGGTCGTATTGCTGGTGCTCGCCGGTCTGGGCATCGGCCGGGCGATCATCCGCAGCAACTACTACGTCGCGGAATACAACGGCCTGGTGTCGATCCTGCGGGGGATCCAGGGGTCGCTGCTCGGGATGTCCCTGCACGAGCCGTATCTGATCGGCTGCCTCAACGCGCGCAACGAGCTGTCCCTGATCAGTTCCAGCCAAAGCGGCGGTCACCTCGACTGCCGCCTGATGCAACTGCAAGACCTGCGCCCTCCCGAACGCGCACAGGTGCAGGCCGGGCTCCCGGCCGGCACCCTCGACGACGCCATCGGGCAGCTGCGCGAACTGTCGGCCAATTCCCTGTTGCCGCCCTGTCCACCGCCGCGCGCCACCTCCCCGCCCGGGACCACCGAGCCGAATGTCAGTGCGCCCCCGACGTCTTCCAGCGCCACCCCGTCCACCAGGGTTTGGACGAACGTGTCGTCCTTCGTGATCTGGGTGAGCTCGCCGTCGCGCAGCAGGTACCCACGCGAGTCACCGATGTGTACCAGCCCAATCCTGTTGCCGTCGAACAGGATTGCGGTAAGCGTGGTGCCCATGCCCTCGAGGTCGGGCTCCATCTCGACCTGCGCGGCTATCGCCGCGTTGCCGGCGCGGACGGCCGAGTCGAGCTTGGCGAGCAAGTCGCCGCCGGGCTCGTCGTCGTCAAGATGGGCGAGCGCGGCGATCACCAACTGGGAGGCCACCTCCCCGGCCGCGTGACCGCCCATGCCGTCGGCCAGGGCCAGCAGCCGCGCGCCCGCATAAACCGAGTCTTCGTTGTTGGCGCGTACCAGGCCGCGATCGCTGCGGGCGGCATATCGCAGGACCAGGGTCACGGGCGCAACTCTCCCCCGCAAGCGGGTGGGGTCCGCGCGGACCCGGCTGCGCCGGCATCATCGCCGTCGGCTTCGGCTATTGCGCCGCTCCTCGCCTGCTGCGCGGTCGCATCGTCGTCGGCTTCGGCTATTGCGCCGCTCCTCCTCGCCCGTTGCGCGGTCGCATCGTCGTCGGCTTCGGCTATTGCGCCGCTCCTCCTCGCCCGCTGCGCGGTCGCATCGTCGTCGGC
>NZ_LZKL01000003.1 GCF_001668725.1 Mycobacterium sp. E787
ACTCGCGCATCAACTTTCCCGATTCGTCCAGCACCGCTTCGATTCGGTCGACGACGCCGCCGGGACGGTCGGCGGCCTCGCGTAGCCGTCGGGATGCGATCAGGTCGATTTCCGCGACCGTCGCCGCGAGCAGCTCCGACTTGTTCGGAAAATAGTGATAGAGGCTGCCGCTGGTCATGTCGGCGGCCCGGGCGATCTCGCGGATGGTGGCCTTGGAGTAGCCGCGCTGGGCGACACAGCGCATGGTGGCGACGAGGAGCCGGCGGCGGGTCTCCTCGCCGCTGGCGCCGACGGGGCGACCCAGCTGCGCCCGCGTCATGCTGATGTCCTCACTCCTGCGTCCTTTTGACCGGCTCCCTCGAATATAATCGGGCGATCAATTATCCTCCGGCTTCGCCATCCCAGCTCGGCCGCCCAGTCGGCGCCAGCGGCGAGCAGACCCGTGCCCGAATCATCGCCTCGGCGATGCGCTGCGTGGCCGAAGTGGGCCACTCGAAGGCGACGATTCGCGAGATCGCCCGGGCCGCCGACATGACCAGCGCCAGCCTGTACAACTACTTCCCCAACAAATCGGAGCTGATCAAGGCGGCCGTCGCGGCCAGAACCGAGGTCGCGCTGCCACGGCTGCGCCGGGCCGCCGCCCGTCCCGGCGGCGTCGTCGACCGAATCGAAGCGGTGCTCGACGAATCGGGAAAGTTGATGCGCGAGTTCCCGGACCTCGCGGCTTTCGAGTGGGCGATCCGGGCCGAAAGCCTGCTCGAATCCCAAATCGACGGCGGCCGGACACGGAATCCGGGGTCAAAAGCGTTGCGCGACATCATAAATGACATCGTCGAGGACGCCCGGGAGCGC
>NZ_LZKL01000004.1 GCF_001668725.1 Mycobacterium sp. E787
CCGCCTCGGTTGGGGGTGAACCATAAAGAGCGGTTGGCGGTGTTGTTTGAGGAGTTGGCGGAGTTGGCCGGGCAGCGCAACGCCATTGATGGGCGCATCGTGGATATCGCCGCCGAGATCGAGCGCGACGCGCTGTGGGGGAACACCGGGGCCCGCTCGGTGGCGGCGTTGCTGGCCTGGAAGCTGGGCTCGTCGTCGGCCCACGCCCACACCATCACCACCGTGGCACGCCGACTGGAAGAGTTTCCGCGCTGCACCCAAGCGCTGCGCCAGGGCCGGCTGTCGCTGGATCAGGTCGGGGTGATCGCCGCGCGCGCCGGGGCGGGCTCCGATGCGCACTATGCCGAGCTGGCCGCGGTGGCCACGGTCAGCCAGCTGCGCACCGCGGTCAAGCTCGAACCGCGCCCCGAACCCGCGCCGGGGCCGCCACCAGAACCCTCGATCACCCACACCTCCGATGAGAACTTCACCTGCTGGCGGATCAAACTCGACCACCTGGACGCGGCCAAGTTCGACGCCGCGCTGGCCGCCCACCGTGAGGCGCTGATCGCCGAGTGGAAACGCGACCGCGCCAACGGCGACGGCTCCGCACCGAGCGCGCCGCCGATGCCGGGCACCCTGGAGGC
>NZ_LZKL01000005.1 GCF_001668725.1 Mycobacterium sp. E787
CCAGCACACCACCGTGGTGGCCCACTACGACGCGGCCCAGCGCAGCGCCGCGCTGCACCTGGGCCCGCTGCTATCCGACGCCGACCGCCAATACCTGACCTGTGATGCCGGCTGCGAAGTCTGGCTCGAACGCCACGGCCAACCCCTGGGCGCCGGGCGCACCACCCGCACCATCAGCCGGCGACTGCGCCGCGCCCTCGAGCACCGCCACCCCAGCTGCGCGGTACCCGGCTGCGGGGCCACCCGCGGCCTACACGCCCACCACCTCGTGCACTGGGAAAACGGCGGCCCCACCGAGCTGACCAACCTGGTCCTGATCTGCCCCTACCACCACCGCCAACACCACCAAGGCCACATCACCATCACCGGACCCCCCGACCACCTCTCGGTCACCGACGAGGACGGCCAACCCCTACACCCCGGCTCCCTCGCCCGTCCCAAGATCTCGGTCACCCCGTTCAGCACGGCCGACGGCTCGGGCCACGCGCACAGCCCGGCGGGACCCTACGTCAGCGTCGCGGACTGGTCCGCCGTCTCGACGGCGTGGCTGCGCGAACCGCCGAGTTTCGAATTCGCACCGGCGCCGGGTCCGGCTTGACTCCGGGCATCGGCGACTTACGAATTCGATAGCGTATGCGCTACCAACTTTCAAGCAAGCCGCATGGTCTGGGCAGCGGGTAACGCAAACGAAATTCTTTATGCCCCAATCAACCTAGTTGGTCGATGGTGGTGGTTGGGGTTGGAAGGGGTCGTACCACCACCAGTCGGCGCGCTCGCCGAGGGGTCCGG
>NZ_LZKL01000006.1 GCF_001668725.1 Mycobacterium sp. E787
AAGGTTTTCCAGGAACCACCCGGTGTGAAACGCCACCTCGCCGGCGTGCAGGATGCCGAGCATGAATCCGAAGGTCAGGAAGTCGAACAGCGAGTTGATGGGCCCGAACGTCAGCATGAACCTGCGGATGAAGGCGACGTTCCAGTGCGCCGGCGCATCGCGTTGCTCCTCATCGACGCGGTCGGTGGGGATCGCCAACTGCGAGGCATCGTAGAGCAGGTTGCCCAGCAGGATCTGGCTGGGCAGCATCGGCAGAAACGGCAAGAACGCCGACGCGGCGGCGGCGCTGAAGGTGTTGCCGAAATTGCTCGATGTGCCCATGAACACGTACTTGATGGTATTGGCGAAAATCCTTCTGCCCGTGGCCACCCCGGTGGCCAGCACCCCCAGGTCCTTTTCCAGCAAGACCACGTCGGCCGCGTCCTTGGCCACGTCGGTGGCGCTGTTGACGGAGATGCCCACATCGGCGGCGTGCAATGCCAGCGCGTCGTTGACCCCGTCGCCGAGAAACCCCACCGATCTTCCGGTGCGGCGTGCCGCGGTGATCAGCCGTGCCTTTTGGTCGGGGGAGATGCGGGCGAAGATACTGTGGTCCGCAGCGGCGCGGCCGAATTCGTCGTCATCGAGGCATTCCAGCTGCGCGCCGGTGATCGTGCCCTTGGAGACCAAACCCAGTTCGGCGCAGACCTTTTCGGCCACCCGAGGGTTGTCGCCGGTGGCGATCTTGAGCTCGATGCCCAGTTCGGCCAGCTGTGCCAGCGACTGGCGCGCCGCGGGTTTGGGTTCGTCGGCGAAGACCAGAAAGCCGGCCAGCGTCAGGTCGTGTTCGTCGTCGGCGGTGAGCTCCGTCAGCTCGGCGGCCGGGCGGGTGGCGACGGCGACCACCCGCCGTCCGGCGGCGAACAAGTCCGCCAGGGTCGCATCCGCGGCCGCCGGCGTCCCGTCGCACCGGTCCAGGACCTGTTCGGGGGCGCCCTTGACGACGAGGAGGCGGTTGCCGTCGTCGTCGACCAACACCGACGTCGCGCGCCGCTCGTGGTCGAACGGCAGCAGCGCGACGCGGCGCACCGCGCCGCCCACCAGTTGCTGTGGCTGCGGGGAGTCCCACAGCGCGGCGTCGAGCGGATTGGCGCTCACCACACCGGATTCCGGGTCGACGTCGGTGGCCAGCAGCCCGAGCCGCCGGACCGGCTCGGCCGGCGCACCGGCCGGATCGATCGTGCCGACCAGGCGGATGCGGCCTTCCGTCAGCGTGCCGGTCTTGTCGGTGATCAGGATGTCGATGTCGCC
>NZ_LZKL01000007.1 GCF_001668725.1 Mycobacterium sp. E787
GTGGGCAGCAGGTGGTGTTGCCGGCGCCGGGGACGTCGTTCGCCCGGTGGGCGTCGCTGCTGGGTGAGTACGCGCACCGCCCCGAGGTGGTGCAACTGGCGCAGGCCTGGCGGCAGATCGCCGCGCTGCCCACCGCGCTGCCGGCGGTGCGCCCCGACGCGGACACCTATGCCAGCGCCGGGAACTTGTCGGTCGAGCTGGACGCCGAGACCACCCGGATGCTGCTCGGCGAGGTGCCCGCGGCCTTCCATGCCGGCGTGAACGACATTCTGCTGATCGCGTTCGCCTTGGCCTGCACGGAGTTTCTGGGGACCGGCGGCGCGCCGATCGTCATCGACGCGGAGGGTCACGGACGCCAGGAGGAGCTGGCCGCGTCGGGGGAGCATGTCGACCTGTCGCGCACCGTGGGCTGGTTCACCACCAAGTACCCGGTGGCCTTGAAAGTCGGCGGGTTGTCCTGGGCGCAGGTGGTGGCCGGCGACGTGGACCTCGGCGCCGTGATCAAGGACGCCAAAGAACAGCTGCGCGCGCTGCCGGATGGCCTGACCTACGGCGTGCTGCGCTACCTGAACGGCGAGGCCGACCTGGACGGCTCTGACCCGGCGATCGGGTTCAACTATCTGGGACGGCTGGGCGCCGGAGCGGCCGAGGTGTCCGGTGATATCTGGGAGATCCGCCAGGACGGCTGGTCGGTGACCGGTGTCGCCGCGGCGATCCCGATGCCGTTGATGCACACCGTCGAGCTCAACGCGGGCACCCTGGACACCAGCGCAGGCCCGCGCCTACGGGCTGGGTGGACGTGGGCGCCATCGGTCCTGGATCACGCGCAGGTCTCCCGGCTGAGCCGATTGTGGTTTGACGCGCTGGCCGGCATCTGCGCGCATGTGCGCGGCGGCGGGGGCGGGCTGACACCGTCGGACCTCCTGCCCGCTCGCCTGAGCCAGCCGGAGATCGACGAGCTGCAGCGGCGGTACCCCATCGCCGACGTCCTGCCGTTGACCCCCTTGCAGCAGGGCCTGTTGTTCCATGCCAGCACCGCCCGCGGCGGCGACGATGTCTACGCGGTGCAGCTCGACGTCACGTTGAGCGGCCGGCTCGATCAGGATCGCCTGCGCGAGGCGGTACACACCGTGGTGACCCGCCATCCCAACCTGGCGGCCAGGTTCAGCGCACGCTTCGACCAGCCGGTGCAGATCATCCCGGCCGATCCGGTGGTGCCCTGGCGGTATGTCGACCTCACCGGCGCCGGCCCGGACCTCGACGAGCGGATCCAGCAGGTGTGCGCCGCCGAACGCGCCGCCGTTTACGACCTGGCCGACCATCCGGCCCTGCGGGTCGCCCTGATCCGCACCGGAGAGGATCAGCACCGGTTCGTGCTGACGAACCACCACATCGTGCTCGACGGGTGGTCGTTGTCGATCCTGCTGGGTGAACTGTTTGCCAGCTATTACGGGCAGCGACTGCCCGCGGCGGGCTCTTACCGCCGGTTCGTGACCTGGCTGGCCGACCGCGACCTCGATGCCGCCCGCGCGGCCTGGCGCGAGGTGCTGGACGGTTTCGACACGCCCACGTTGGTCGGCCCACCGGATTGGTTCGGGCTCGGGCGGCGAGGCGTCGCCTCGTTCCGCGTACCCGAACAGACCACGCGGGCCATCGGCGAGCTCGCGCGCTCGCGGCACACCACCGTCAGCACCGTCCTGCAGGCCGCCTGGGCCCAGCTGCTGACCTGGCTGACCGGCCAGCGCGAAGTCGCCTTCGGCACCGTGGTGTCGGGCCGGCCGGCCGAGGTGCCCGGCGCCGACTCGATGGTCGGCCTGTTCATCAACACGGTGCCGGTGCGCGCCCGCATCACCGCGCCCACCACTGCCACCGACCTGCTCGATCAGCTGCAAAGCGCCCACAACCGGACGCTCGATCACCAGCACCTGGCGCTCAGCGAGATCCACCGCGTCGCCGGCCATGGACGACTCTTCGACACCGTTTTCGTGTATGAGAACTACCCAACCGACGCTGCGGCGTTGTCGGGCGCCGACGGGTTGAGTGTCACCGAGCTCACCAACCGCGACTACTACCACTACCCGCTCGCGATCCAGGCCGTCCCGGGCCGCGAATTGGAATTCCACCTCCAATTCCGGGCGGATGTGTTCGACCCGGCCGACGTCGAGGCGCTGATCGAGCGGTTCACCCAGGCGCTGGTGGCGATGACCACCGATCCGACGCGACCGTTGTCGTCTCCCGATGGTCACCAAACGGGCAAGCACGCCGGCCTGGGCGGGCCGAGCGACCAGATGCCGCCGCCCAAGCCCGCACCGACAACGGTGTCGGCAACCCCACCCCATCCCAACGGCGGCGATCACCATGCCGCCGCCAGCCCGGTCGAACAGATCGTCACCGGCGTCTACACGCGGGTCCTCGGTGTGGAGCGCGTCGGAGTCGACGAGTCGTTTTTCGACCTCGGCGGGGACTCGCTGGCCGCCATGCGGGCCATTGTCGGGATCAACACAGCCCTGGGCACCAACCTCGCGGTGGCCGCCCTCTTCGAGGCGCCCTCCGTCAGTCGCTTGAGCCAGTGGCTGGGTGGACAGGCCTGCTCGGAAGCGGAAGTGCCCCTCGTGAGTCCGGCCGGCGAGTCTTAGGAAGACCCGGGCTGCCGCAACTCCGAAGTGGAGGTGCCGGGGCGGCTACCAAATACCAGGCATCAGGCGATAGCGCACCTTCTGCGTGTACTCGCGGTATCCGTCCAGCTCCTTCCGGAGCAGCTCCTCCTCGTCGTGGATGCGCGAGGCGAGCACGATCAGCCCGGGCACGACGAAGACCAGTCCCCAGTACGAGCCGAGCGCCAGGGGGATGCCGAGCATCATGATTAAGTTGCCGGTGTACATGGGATGGCGCACGAGCCCGTACAGTCCGGTGGAGACGACGTTTTGCCCCGCCTGCACCCGGACGGTTGCGGCGGCATAGCTGTTCTGAATGACGACTGCCCCCACCACGCCCAGCCCGATGGCGACCAGCACGTCACCGACCAGGCAGGCTGCCGCGGGCACCGGCGACCAGCCGTAGCGGTGGTCGAGGACGCTGAACACCACCATCGCCGCCAACGACAGGTACAGGCCGGCGATGACGACCTTCTGCGCCATCCGAGTCTCGGCCGCCGGCCCCCCGCGCATTCGCGCCTGCAGCGCAACAGGATTCGTTCGTGCCAGGTAGACGACGGGGATCCACGCCGAAAGGCCGACCACCACCAGAAAGACCCACGCCTGCCAGTAATCGAACGTGCCTGCCGGAAGAAACAACATCGAGCCGAACACGACAAACTCGACCAGACCGAAGACCACCATCTTGGGAACGGTTTTCACCGATCCTCCTAAGTCCGTCCCGTACCGCAGGCTGTCGGCGCGGCATCGCTGCGGGCAGCGACGACAGATGCGCCGGACTGAAACTACCGCCCCATTCCGAAGGATGTGTACGAATCCGACGGCGAGCTTGTGCTGCGCTCAGCGAGCGTGATGTGCGCCGTTGGTGCGTCGACGAAGGACGTTGCGCGTCGGCGATCAGCGGCCGGATTTCGTCGCCCGGCACCGGCGACATCCGGCGGGTAGGCGGCTCTACAGAAAGGGAGCGAAAACGGCCAACGGCGGTACCGCGGGCGGGCATCCCTGCGGCCTCCCGTGACATGAACTGCCCCGCAGCAGGCCCTCGATGGCCGCCAGCACCTGGCGACCGACCGACATTTGGTACTCGCGCAGGTACTGCTCCCGGCGCGGGTCGTCCTCCGCCAAGTGGTGGGTGAGCGGATGCTGCGTTTTCCAAACCGCATCCTGTGCCGCCTCGCCCACGGCTATCAGAAAGTCGTCCTCCTGCATGTCCCCCCGATCAAGTCTCAATGACAGATTGAGTGCCCTTCGCCCGCTCACGCGTAAGACAAGTCACCGCCCGCAATTTTCCCGCAAGCCGAGTTTGAGCAATTGTTGTGGTTCCTATTTTACTCATTAAGCGTCCGCCGAGCAGAATATCCGCGCTGCATGGCAAGCAAACTTCAGGCAGGCCATCAGGCATCCCGGCCAACGAGTCGCCGTGCCGAGGCGGCAAATTAGACCGCTGCACAACAAAGCATTTGGTCCCAAGCCCGCGATCGACGGGTCGAGGTGCCCACGCCGCCGCCAGAGGTTGGCAAATACGATTGGCAGCTATCCAACCGACTCGTAAATGCAAATTATGGTTTTCAGTTTGTCGCCGGCCCGCGGGCCGGCCGACGAAGGCGATTCAGCCTCACAACTCCGAGCGGCAGATGACGGTAGTAGGCCACAAAGCAGCTCGTGAAATTGCCCGCCGGCCGATTTTCTCGACGCCGGCGACGCCGACGCGATTGCGGCGCGACGTCCGCCTGAGGCGGTCGGCCGCGAGAGGACGGCCCGCTCGCCGCGAGCCGCGCGAGGCGACCAGCAACGCTCGGGGGCGCGCCCCGGTACCCGACTGCGGTACCGATGGAGCCGGCTTAGTTTGAGCGAGCCAGCCCGGCACGGTCCGCGTCGCGATCACCCGGGCGCAGCTCGGCGACAGCAAAATCGCCCGATCGTCGAATGGTCGCAAGCGGCGAGGCGCGATCCTGAGCCGCGATGCGTCAAGGTCGTATACGCAGGTCGGGCAAATATACCCAAAGTTGGGAATATCGAACGCAATCGTGATTTAGGATGGATTGCCTTGTACTCAGAGGAATGACGTTATGTATCCCGAATGCGACGGACGTGGCAGCAGCGCTGCGGCAGTGCCCAATCGAGGGCGTCTACGAAATTCCGCGAAACGTTGTAGGGCACGTGTCGAACACGATACGTTTTCACTTTGGCTGGTGGATCGTGACCGCGGTGTGGGAGGGCACGACGCCGAGATAGCCTTCGGAGGACACCAATGTCGTATGTGATCGCGGCGCCGGAAGTGTTGGTCGCCGCGGCGGCAGAGGCGGCAGGGATCGGCTCGTCGATCAGCGCGGCTAATTCGGTGGCGGCAGCCCGGACCACCCAGATCGTGGCCGCCGCTCAGGACGAGGTGTCGGCAGCGATCTCGGCGCTGTTTTCCAACTACGCGCAGCAGTTCCATGCCCTGACCACTCGGGCGGCGTCCTTTCATGCCCAGTTCGTGCAGGCCCTGACCGGGTCGGGGGGCGCGTACGCGGGTGCGGAGGCGGTCAATGTCGCGCCGTTGCAGGCGGCGCAAGGCTTGGTCGCGGCGGAAACGCCCGCGGCCATATTCCCCTACCAGTTCTCATTGCAGACGATCCTCGACAACATCAATTTGGTCGGCACCACCTTCCTGAGCACCCCCCTGGTCGGCAACGGCGCCAACGGGACAGCCGCCAGCCCCAATGGCAAGCCCGGCGGCATCTTGTTCGGCAACGGCGGCAACGGCTGGAACTCCAATGTCCCCGGGCAAGCCGGTGGCAGCGGTGGTAATGCCGGATTGGTGGGCAACGGTGGAAATGGCGGGAGCGGTGGGGCCGGCGCGAGTGGAGGGAATGGCGGGAACGCGACCCTCCTCGGTAACGGTGGTCTAGGCGGGATCGGTGGCGCCGGCCTGGCCGGGCTCTTCGGCGGCAACGGCGGGAACGGTGGAAACGGCGGGGCCGGCGGTTTCCTCGAGGGTATGGGCGCGGCCGGTGGGGCTGGCGGGGCGGCGTCGAGTTCCGCCGGCAACGGCGGTAACGGTGGTAACGGCGGCGGCGCGGGCTGGTTCAACCTCGGCGGCCCAACCGATTTCAAGGCACACCCCGGGATCGGCGGTAACGGCGGTAGCAGCACCGCCGGCACCGGCGGCAACGGCGGCGTGGGCGGTTCCGGAATCTATCTCGGCGGCACCGGCGGCAACGGCGGCGACGGCGTCATCGGCGGTAACGGCGGTAACGGCGGCTCGGTGTTCAACAACGACTTGGGAGGTTTCGCCGCCATCACCGGCGGTACCGGCGGTAACGGAGGAGCCGGCACCACCGGCGTCGGCGGGAACGCGGGCAACGGCGGGAACGCGTTTTTGGGTGGCTACAACTTCCTCCGGCCCTTCTATGTCGAAGCCGCGCAGAGCAATAACGCCCTCAACAACATCCTGGCGTCCGTTCTCACGAACTACCTGAACGGCGGCACGGTCACCGGCGGGGCCCCCGGACTCCCCGGGGTCGGGTTGGGCGGCGTCGGCGCCCCGGGCACGACGGGCCTCGCCGTCAACATGATGACCGGCACCGGCGCCCCCTCGAATATCGGCCTGAACCTCGGCTCCATGGGCCCCAGCGGCGTCGACCCGCTCGTCGGGAACAACCTGACGGACGTGGGAATCGTCATCAACGACGTCAAAGCGGCACTTGGCCAGCCCTTCATCCAACTGACGGGCGGCTTGATCGGCAACGGCGCCAACGGGACGCCGTCGCACCCCGACGGTTATAACGGCGGATGGCTGCTCGGCAACGGTGGAAACGGGGTTGACGGCGGCCGCGGCGGCAACGCCGGTCTGATCGGTAACGGGGGCAACGGCAGCGCCGGTGCGGCCGGCCAGGCCGGCGGCAACGGTGGAAGCGCGCTGCTGCTCGGTAACGGCGGGGCCGGCGGTGCCGGGGGGTCCAGTGGGCTTCTTGCCGGCGGGGCCGGCGGGAACGGCGGTAACGGCGGGTTCTTCGCCGGCAACGGCGGCCCCGGCGGCATCGGCGGCAACGCGACCGGTCTCCTGGGCGACGGCGGGGCCGGCGGGAATGGCGGCAGCGTCGGCTTTTTCGGGACCCCGGGCAACGGGGGTGCGGGTGGCACCAGCGCGACCTTCACCGGCGGGGGCGGCGGCAACGGCGGGAATGGCGTCGCGGTTGGCGGTACCGGCGGGCACGGTGGAGACGGGTTCCTGGGCGGCGGGGCCGGCGGGAACGGCGGGGGCGTACTGGCCGACGGATTCGGGACTTCCATCGTCGGCGGGAACGGCGGTGACGGCGGTAACGGCACGGGCCCCGCGTCCACCGGCGGTGCGGGCGGCAACGGTGGCGACGCCGTCATGGGTAACTACCCCTTCACCACGGCAGGCGACCGCACCTGGTTCCTCAACGCGCCCGCGAGCCTGAACGCCACCGGCGGTAACGGGGGAGTCGGTGGTACCGGTGCTTTGGTTGCCGGCCACGGCGGCAACGGCGGCGCTGCCTTCGACTACGCCGGGGGAACAGCCACCGGCGGGAACGGCGGAGCCGGCGGTGCCTCAGGGTTGCTCGGCCTCGGCGGAAACGGGGGCACCGGCGGTGCCGCGTACAACTACGGAACCGGTTCGGCCGTCGGGGGACAGGGCGGAAACGGCGGTACCGGTCTTGCCGGGACGGCCGGCACGGCCCTCAGCCCGGACGGCACGGCCGGCGGTAGCGGCGGTGCGGGCGGCAACGGCGGTAATGCCACCGGCGCCACGGCCATCAACGGCTCGGGTGGTCAGGGTGGTCAGGGCGGTGCCGGGGGTGCCGGGTATGACCCGTCGACCGACCCGCACGCGCTGGCCGGGGCCGTCGCCGGTAACGGCGGCGCCGGCGGTGTCGGAGGCGCCGGCGGGGCGGTCGGCACGGGCGGCGCGGGCGGCACGGGCGGCAACGGCGGCACCGGCGGTGTCGGTGGTGCCGGGGGCACCGGTCTGACGGGGGCCGACGGCGGCAACGGCGGGAACGGCGGCCTCGGCGGAGCCGCGGGCAGCGGCTCGATCATCAGCGCGGCCGGCACCGCCGGCACCGGCGGGACCGGCGGCGCCGGTGGCGGCGGCGGCGCCGGTATAGCCGGGGGAAATGACGGCTCGGGTGGTTCCGGCGGAACGGGGGGTCAGGGCGGTGCCGGTGCGGCGGTGAGCAACGCCGGGAGCACCGCGGGCATCGGCGGGAACGGCGGCGCCGGCGGCGTCGGCGGCAACGCGGGCGGCGGTGTCGGCGCTCCCGGTCATGCGGGCAGTGGCGGTAACGGGGGCGCCGGTGGCCAGGGCGGGGCAGCCAACAATGCCACCGCGGTGAACGGCGTCGGTGGAACCGGCGGGCAGGGTGGGGCCGGGGGAACCGGCAGCACCGGCACGGCAACCCTGGCCGGTGGTGCCGGAGGTACCGGCGGTAACGGCGGCACCGGTGGCTCGGCGGGGGCCGGCATCGGCACCGTGGGCAACGGCGGTACCGGCGGCCAGGGTGGTCAAGGTGGCGCGGCCGGGGCTTCCGGTGGGGCCGGCATCGGTACCGGCGGCACGGGTGGCACGGGCGGCACCGGCGGCGTCGGCGGTCCCGGTGCTGCGGGCACGTCGGGCGCCAGTCCCACCGCGGGCACCCAGGGCGGTCAGGGCGGTGGCGGCGGTGCCGGCGGCCGCGGCGGTGCGGGCATCGGCGGGGTCGGCGGGGGCCAGGGCGGAACCGGCGGCATCGGCGGAGCCGGTGGTGCCGGCGGCAACGGCGGCAGCAACACCGGCAGCGGCAATGGGGCGACCGGCGGGAACGGCGGGGCCGGGGGCGCCGCGGGTGCCGCCGGCGTCGGAACCGACGGCGGCGCGAACGGCGGCATCGGCACCGGCGGTCAGGGCGGCGCCGGCGGCACCGGCGGAAACGGGGGCACGGGTGCCAACGGCACGTCAAGCGCCAGTCCCACCGGCGGCAGCCAGGGCGGTCAGGGCGGTGCCGGCGGTACCGGTGGTACCGGTGGTGCCGGTATCGGCGGGGTCGGCGGGGGCCAGGGCGGAACCGGCGGTGGCGGCGGCACCGGCGGGTCCGGTGGTACCGGCGGCGCCAACACCGGCACCGGCAATGGCGCCATCGGGGGCCAAGGAGGCACCGGCGGCACCGCGGGGACCGGTGGCGTCGGGGGCACCGGCGGCGGTACCGGCGGCACCGGCGGCGTTGCCGGCACGGGCGGAACGGGCGGGACCGGCGGTGGCGGCATCGGCACCGGCAGCGGCGGCCAAGGCGGTACCGGCGGCACGGCCGGTATCGCGGGCGTCGGCGGCGCCGGCGGCAGCGGCAACGGCAACGGCGGTACCGGTGGCGGTGGTGGCGTCGGCGGCAACGGCGGCACCGGCGGCAGCGGTGGCCTCCTCGGGTCGGGCGGCAAAGGCGGGTCGGGTGCGATCGGCGGCACGGGCGGCAGCGGTGGCAACGCCAACGGCACCGGCACCGGCGGCACGGGCGGCACCGGTGGTTTCGGCGGCAACGGTGGCACGGGCGGCGACCTCGGTGTGCTTCCCGGCCTCCCTGGCACCAACGGCGGCGGCGGCAATGCCGGCAGCGCCCCCACCGGTGCCACCGGCGGGACCGGCGGCAGCGGCGGCACCGCGGGCGCCGGGGGCGCCGGCGGCTGACGGCTTCCCACGCGGCTGGACAACAGCGGTCCCTCCGCTCAGCACCCGGCGGATCACCTCCGCGACGGCAGAGGCCGCGCGACTCGTAGGCTGAGCTCCGATGAGGGCACCGATCGAGACGTCACCGCTGGCCTGGCTGGACGAGGTGGAGAAGCAGCGCCGCGAGGCCGGGCTGCGCCGCTCGCTGCGGCCGCGCCCGGCCGTCGCCACCGAGCTCGACCTGGCGTCCAACGACTACCTCGGGCTGTCCCAGCACCCCGACGTGATCGAGGGCGGGGTCGCGGCGCTCCGCATCTGGGGCGCGGGGGCCACCGGTTCGCGCCTGGTCACGGGCGACACCGAACTGCATCAACAATTCGAGGCCGAGCTCGCCGAGTTCGTCGGCGCGGCCTCCGGCCTGCTGTTCTCGTCGGGCTATACCGCGAACCTGGGCGCCGTCGTCGGCCTCTCGGGCCCCGGTTCGCTGCTGGTGTCCGACGCCCTTTCGCACGCGTCGCTGGTGGACGCCTGCCGGCTGTCGCGCGCCCGCGTGGTCGTGGCGCCGCACCGCGACGTCGACGCCGTGGACGCGGCGCTGGGTTCCCGCGGCGAGGAGCGCGCCGTGGTCGTCACCGACTCCGTCTTCAGCGCCGACGGCTCCCTGGCCCCGGTCCGCGAACTGCACGCGGTGTGCCGCCGCCACCGCGCGCTGCTCATCGTCGACGAGGCGCACGGCCTCGGCGTGCGCGGCGACGGCCGCGGGCTGCTGCACGAGCTCGGCCTGGCGGGCGCGCCCGACATCGTGATGACCACGACGCTGTCCAAGGCGCTCGGCAGCCAGGGCGGGGTGGTGCTCGGGCCGGCGCAGGTGCGCGCACACCTGATCGACGCGGCCCGGCCGTTCATCTTCGACACCGGCCTCGCCCCGGCGGCGGTGGGCGCCGCGCGGGCCGCCCTGCGCGTTTTGCAGGCCGAGCCGTGGCGCCCGGGGGCGGTCCTGCAGCATGCGCGCCTCCTGGCCAAGACGTGCGACGTGCCCGACGAGCCGCGGTCGGCGGTGGTGTCGGTGATCCTCGGCGATCCGGAGGTGGCGCTGGCCGCGGCGACCGCGTGCCTGGACGCCGGGGTGCGGGTCGGCTGCTTCCGGCCGCCGACCGTGCCCGCCGGAACGTCGCGGCTGCGCCTGTCGGCGCGCGCGTCGCTGGACGACACCGACCTCGAGCTGGCGCGCCGCGTGCTGACGGACGTGCTCACGGGACTTGTTTAGGGCGCGCCGTTGACCGTCCTGGTCGTCACCGGTACCGGCACGGGGGTCGGCAAGACGGTCGTCACCGCGGCGCTGGCGTGCCACGCCCGCCAGGCCGGCATCGACGTCGCGGTCTGCAAACCCGTCCAGACCGGCACCGACTGCGGCGACGACGACCTGGCCGAGGTGGCCCGGCTGTCCGGGGTCACCGAGCTCGCCGGGCTCGCCCGCTACCCGCAACCGCTGGCGCCGGCGGCCGCGGCCGGGCAGGCGGGCATGGCGCTGCCCACGCGCGAGGATCTGGAGCGCCTCATCCGTGAACTCGACCGGCCGGGGCGGCTGACGTTGGTGGAGGGCGCCGGCGGGTTGCTGGTCGAGCTCGCCGACGGGGGCGTCACGCTGCGCGACCTCGCCGCCGCGCTGGGCGCGGACGCGCTGGTCGCCGTCACCGCGGAACTGGGCACTCTCAACCATACCGCGCTGACACTGGAAGCGCTTGCCGCGCAACGAGTTTCATGCGCAGGGTTGGTGATTGGCAGCTGGCCGCCCCGGCCCGGGCTGGTGGAGGAATCGAACCGCGCCGCGCTGGCCGAGCTGGCGCCCGTCCGGGCGGTGCTGCCGGCCGGTGCCGGAGCGCTGGGCGCCACCGACTTCGCCGCGATGAGCGTCGCAGCGTTCGAGCGCGGCTGGGTGAGCGCGCTGGTGCGCTGATGGTCCATTCGATCGAGCTGGTCTTCGACCCCGACACCGAGGCGGCGATCCGCCGCATCTGGGCCGGCCTCGCCGGCGCCGGCATCCCCAGCCAGGCGCCCGCCAGCCGGCCGCACGTGACGCTTGCCGTCGCCGAACGCATCGACCCCGACGTGGATGCGCTACTGGGCCCGGTCAGCGGGCGCCTGCCGCTGACGGCCACGATCGGGGCCCCGGTGCTCTTCGGGCGGGCAACCGTCGTGTTCGCGCGGCTCGTGGTGCCGACGACCGAGCTGTTGGCGCTGCACGCCGAGGTGCACCGGTTGTGCGGTGCGCATCTGTCGCCCAAGCCGATGTCCAACAGCCTGCCCGGCCAGTGGACCGCCCACGTCACGCTGGCCCGCCGCGTCGGCGGCGCCCAACTCGGGCGGGCGCTGCGCATCGCGGGGCGCCCGACGCAGGTCGACGGCCGCTTCGCCGGCCTGCGGCGCTGGGACGGCAACAAGAAGGCCGAACACGCGATCCGTTAGCCACCGAACAACAGATACAGGCCGGTGAAGGTGTAGCCCACCATCACCAGCATCATGGTGAGCTGCCCGGTGAGCTGATGCCCCGCCGGTAGCAGCCGCAGCGCCCTGTCGTGGGCCGCGATCACCGCCAGGATGTGCCCGGTGACCACGCACGCCACCTTGATGCCGGCGAGCACCGGGGGATGGCTGGACAGCACGTAGGCGACGTGAAAGTGCGCCAGCCCCAACGGGTTCCAGCCGCGGCCGAACGGGTCGGCCAGGGCGGCCACCGCCCGTTGTCCACGCTCGACGAGGTAGCTCAAATAGTGGGCGAAGATGTAGCCCAACACGATCGGGATCAGCGAGTGCGCCATCTCGCCGGGCAGGGCGCGGCGCCGCTCGCGGTCGACGCCGCCGGTGGCGCGGGCGGCCAGCGAAAACGTCAGCGCCACAACGGAAATGAACACGACCAGGCCAACCGTTCGCAACACCGACGAGGATAGCGTCGGCGGCATGCCGAAGCCGCGCGAAATCCCGTCGGCGAACCCGCGCCACGTCGCCGACGACGAGAAGCTGTCGAAGGCCGTCGACCCGAGCAGCACCGCCAGCAGCACGACCACACCCGGGCGCACCGGCAGCGACGGCAGGTGGTCGAGCGGGTTGCCCACGACGATCCGCCCGGTGTCCGGGTTGCGGCGAAACGGGCACAGCCGCGACACCGCCATGCTGTACACGCCGAACGGGTCGGCCCGCGCCAGCCAGCGCTGCCCGCACAGCCACGCGCCGCCCAGCATGAGCACTGCGTAAACCAGCAGCCACGCCTTGACCATCGGCAGTGACGCCGAATTCGGGCTGGCCAGCTCCGCCCACACGAACGCGAACAGCCCCGCCGCGGCGGGCCGGTATCCCCAGCCCTCGGGGCACGGCCGCCGTCCGCCTCCCGGCAGGACACGGTGCAGCAGCCGATACACCGTGCGCATCGGCGAGATCACCCGCCAGACCGGCCCGAATGCCAGCGACAGCGCCACCAACCCGACCCACAGCAGCACGTAGAACGCCCCGAGCAGCCCGTTGGACTCCGATTGCGGCCCCCACACCCCGGCCGCCACGGCCCACACCGTGAACGCCAGCGCCAGGAGGGCGGCCGTCCACCGGGTCGCCGGCGCATCGACAACCGCGGTCAGCGCTTCCGGCAGCGGACGGCCGGGCTTGCCGGGGTCGAACCGCGGGCGCCGCCAGGCGAACGCGACCAGCGCGAAGGTGAACGTCAACGCCCACGCCGCGCCGACCATCGCGTACAGGTACGGCACCGGAAGGTCGCCCGACCCGCCCAGACCGTGCGCGAGCACCACCGCCGCGCCGCGGTCGCTCACGGCTGTACTTGGATGGTCGCGATCGTGCGGTCCAGGTGATGCAGCTCCACCTCGACGTTGCCGGGCACGTCGACGCTGAACTGGAAGGTTTGGTTGGGCGCGGCCGCGACCGCGAACTTGTGGTCGGGCGTCGAGTGCACGTGCAGCTCGTCGGTCGCGTCGCTGCTGACCCGCAGGGTGATCTGCTGGTGCACCTTGGCCAGCAGGGTGGCGTTGGTCGGGGTGACCTGCCCCTTGGCGATGGTGATGTCGACGACCGGGCCGGCGCCGGCGGGCTGGTTTTGCGAGCCGCCGCAGGCGACCAGCGCCCACGTCAGCGCCGCCACCCAGACGAGGGCGCTCCGAACCGTCATCGAATCAGGCCGCCCTGGGCGCGCCGGGCAGGGGCTGCTTCTCCTCGACCGGCTCGGGCGCCTGCTCGGCGTTGTTGAGGCGACCGGCGCCCCACGCCAGGGCCGAGATCACCATCAGCGTCAGGATCAGGACCACGATCCCGCCGGCGGTGAACAACCAGGTTGGCGCGCCCTGGTCGCGTTCGCGCTGCAGGATCGTGACCTCCAGCACGAACGGCCGCGTGCTCGACGCCAGCGCGGGAACCTCGGGCGCCGGGATGGCGTCGTCCGCCGGTTCCCAGATGGGGACGGCCGTCATCGTGCGGCCGTCCTGGACCCGCAGCAGCGTCTTCCATTCCCCCCACACCGGGACCGGCTGGGTGGACCGGTAGTGCCCCGGTCCCACCTTGGCGAGCCGGTCGATCATCAGGCCCCGGTTGTTCTGCATCCGGCCCTGCCAGGACAGGATGGTCAGCCAGTCCGGGTGGTCGCTGACGAACGGCGGATTCAGCTGCACGTCGGCCGAGACCATGCGCTGCCCGGGCGGGCTGGGCAGGTCCGTCAAGTTGACGGTGGCGGTGTTCTGCCGCGGCACGAGGATGTGCAGCCCGTTGGCCACCGCGCCGCCGATCACCAACACGGTCAGCGCGACCGCCGCGATGCCGACCTTGCGGCCGGGCAGGCGCTGCCCCGTCAGCACCAGGCCGAACAGCGCCCCGCAGACGCCGGTCAGCACCGCCACCGGCACCGCCATCGCCAGCGCCTCGCCCCACATGCTGGTCGGCCACGGGTAGTGGTACACCGCTCCGATCCACAACGATTCCAGCCACAGCCCGACGGTCCCGACGGCGAGGCCGGAAACGGCGCCAAAGGCGATGGGGCGCTTGAACAATGGGGTCAGCGCCACCAGTTCGACGACCAGCGCGGGGCCCAGGTACAGCGGGAACCAGTTGATCGGCGCGCCCAAGATGGGGCCTACCAGCAACGAGACAGCGCCGCGCAGCGCGATGGCGAACAGCGCCGCGATGATCGCGGCTCCGCGTCCCATCGTGTAGCGGGCGGCGACGGCCGCCAGCGCGGCCGCCGCGGCGATCAACATCGGCTGGAACACCAGGCGGAATTGCGGTACGCCGAAGTCGAATTCGATCTGATAGACCGACAGGCCGATGAACAAGCCGCCGAACGACAGGTAGCGCAGGAACGTGATGAAGACGCCGTGGTAGACCTCCCCGGCCTCGTGAGCCTCGCCCTCGCGCTCCAGCATCAGCACCGCGAACAGGGAGAAGCACGCGCCGCCGATCATCATCAGATGCGTTGGGCCCCAAAGGGTCACGTCTTGGCCGAAGATGCGGTGCCAGATGTCGTCGAGCGGGAACCCGATCATCGCGTACAGCCCGCAACCGGCCATCAGCACGCCGCCGACCGGGGCGTGCCAGTCACGTGTGATCCGCACCGCCGCCGGGCCCGGCTTGTCGAACGGCAGCACCACCGCCAGCATGCCCCCGACGAAGATCCCGAACAGCCCGATGATGATGAAGTAGTGCGCCGGATTCGCCAGGGGGCCGGGGTCGCGGCCGTTGCCGATGTGCCAGCTGACGTCCCAGATGAACCCGAACAGCGCGCAGATGATCGACGTGGTGAACACCAGCACCGGCAGGGCCACCCAGTTCGGGCGGTGGAACTTCTCGCCCATCTTGTCCGCGATCCGGGTCAGCCACTCGATGCGATGGGTGCGATGGGCGTGCCCGACCCACAGCATGACCGCGGCGATCACCACCGCGGCGACCGACAGCCCGATCACCTGGTTCAAACCCGCGCCGCGCGCCGGTGCCTCGGCAACAACAGTCAGATCCGCCGATTTCATCGTCAAACCCTCCCAACACGCCTGACCGAAGGTGGTGTGAGCAAACTCGCAGCAACCGGAATGCCCCGATCGCGGGCCCGTCAATCACCCTTTTGGTCGGCGTCGGCACGTCCCTCGGCGGGTTTGCCACCGGTGCGCCGGTCTTTGAGCGCGACATACAGGATGACGGCGACGACGAGGATCGCGGGCAGGAACGCCGGGATGGCCAGCAGCAGCATGTGGTGGCCGAGGTATTCGACGTGCGGGGCGGTCTGCCAAACGGTCATTCTGCAGGGATACCCCGCAGCCCCCATGTTGCGCGGCCGTTACCCTACTTTGAACACCGATTGATTCAGGCTGCCGGATTCGGCAGGCGCGGCTGCGCGCGCACGGACACGAAGGCAGGGGAGTACCTGGTGACTCGAGCGGCAACTCGGCCGGCGACCGGCGCCGACGACGCGAACAACGACATTCTCGCGGTGGCGCGGGATCAGGTGCTCGAGCGCGGCGAGGGACTGAGCCGGGACCAGGTGCTCGAGGTGCTGCGGCTGCCCGACGACCGGCTCGACGACCTGCTGGCCGTGGCCCACGAGGTGCGGATGCGCTGGTGCGGGCCGGAGGTCGAGGTCGAGGGCATCATCAGCCTGAAGACGGGCGGCTGCCCGGAGGACTGCCACTTCTGCTCGCAGTCGGGGCTGTTCGCCTCGCCGGTGCGCAGCGCGCGGCTGGACATCCCCAGCCTCGTCGAGGCGGCCAAGCAGACCGCCAAGTCCGGCGCCACCGAGTTCTGCATCGTGGCCGCGGTGCGCGGGCCCGACGAACGGTTGATGGCGCAGGTCGCGGCCGGCATCGAGGCCATCCGCGACGAGGTGGAGATCAACATCGCCTGCTCGCTGGGGATGCTGACCGCCGAACAGGTGCAGCAGCTCGCGGCGATGGGCGTGCACCGTTACAACCACAACTTGGAGACCGCCCGCTCGTTCTTCCCCAACGTCGTGACCACCCACACCTGGGAGGAGCGCTGGCAGACGCTGTCGATGGTGCGCGACGCGGGCATGGAGGTGTGCTGCGGCGGCATCCTCGGCATGGGTGAAACCCTGGAGCAGCGCGCGGAATTCGCCGCCGACCTGGCCGAACTCGGGCCCGACGAGGTGCCGCTGAACTTCCTCAACCCGCGGCCGGGCACCCCGTTCGGCGACCTGGAGGTCATGCCGGTCGCCGAGGCGCTGAAGTCCGTCGCCGCCTTCCGGCTGGCGCTCCCGCGCACCATGCTGCGCTTCGCCGGGGGCCGTGAGATCACCCTGGGCGACCTCGGCGCCAAGCAGGGCATCCTGGGCGGCATCAACGCCGTGATCGTCGGGAACTACCTGACCACGCTCGGCCGGCCCGCCGAGGCGGACCTGGAGCTGCTCGACGACCTGCAGATGCCGATCAAGGCGCTCAATGCCAGTTTGTAAAGCCACCTTGTAAGACACTGGAGCCGTGGTTCGGGATCTGGGCGCTCCGGTGAGCGCCGGCGTCTACAACGTCTACACCGGGGAATTGGGGGGCACCGCCATGCCGACGGCCGCCCAGCTGGGCCTCGAGCCGCCGCGGTTCTGCGCCGAGTGCGGGCGCCGGATGGTGGTCCAGGTCCGTCCCGACGGCTGGCGGGCGCGGTGTTCGCGGCACGGCCAGGTCGACTCGGCCGACCTGGAGGCGCGGCGATGACCGAGCAGGCGGCGCCCGGGGCGTTCGAGCCGACGGGCGTTTCCCGCACGGCGCGGACGCGCGCGGTCGTCACAGCGGCGCTGGGACTGACGGCGACCGGCGTGGTGATCGGCGCGCTGTGGGCCTGGATCGCCCCGCCGATCCACGCGGTGGTGGCGATCACCCGCGCGGGCGAGCGGGTGCACGACTACCTGGGCAGCGAATCCCAGCACTTCTTCGACGCGCCGTGCCTGCTGCTGGGGCTGTTGACGGTCCTGGCGGTGGTGGGGACGGTGCTGGTGTGGCAGTGGCGCCGGCATCGGGGGGCGGCGATGGTCCTCGGGCTGTCGCTCGGCATGGTGGCCTCCGCCGCCGTCGCCGCCGCGACGGGCGTCGTGCTGGTTCGGCTGGGCTACGGCGCGCTGAATTTCGATGCCGTCCCGCTGTCCGGCAGCCCCGCGGTCGCCTACGTCACCCAGGCGCCGCCCGTGTTCTTCGCGCGGACGCCGCTGCAGGTCGCGCTGACCCTGGCGTGGCCCGCCGGCGTCGCCGGCCTGGTGTACGCCCTGCTCGCCGCCGCGGACGCCCGCGACGACCTGGGCGGGCTGCCGGTCATCGCGCGGCCGGCTTCCGCGCTCCCGCTGGAGCCGGAGGCCCCGGAGGCGGCCGTCTCGTAGCGACTCTGGTGGCGGCGGCAGAGCCGTCCTAGAGCGGCCTGTGCGGGATCCTCCGCCCCGTGATGACCTTGGCCGCGATCTTGACCAGCCGCGCCATGCCGACGTAGGTCATCGGGTTGAACATCGTCGGCCACGTGGTCCGGATCAGGTGCTCGGTCAGCGGCCGGCCCGCGAACCGGTCGGTGAGCCAGCGCAGCGTCATCGGGGCGGACAGCGGATGCAGGACCAGGTGTTCGTTGAATGCGTCCCGGTGGTAGGTGACCCGGGCGCCACCGGCCGAGTAGGCGTCGGCGAGCGCGTCGATGTCGTGCACGTCGATGAGGTAGTCGTGCACGGCCTGCACGATCAGCACCGGCGGCGTCGGCACCGCCGCGCCCAGCTTGATGCTGTCGAAGACGTGCATGATCTCCGGCGTCGACAGGATGTCTTCCAGCGGCTCGTCGAGGTAGTCGCCCATGTTCTTGCCGGCCATCTTCAGGACCGCTTCCACGGTCGTCATCTTCTCCAGCGATTCGAGCAAGGCGCGCCCCTCGTCGTTGGCGTGCTCCTTGATCATCCGGTCGAGGTCGGGGTAGACGTGCGCCAGCGCCGCCACCACGAGGGCCGGCAGGCCGGCGAGGAAGCCCCCGTTGAGCCTGCGGAACGTGTGGCCGAGGTCGCCGACCGGCGATCCGAGCACCGCCCCGACGATGTCCAGTTCCGGCGCGTAGTCGGCGCACACCTCGGCGGCCCAGGCGCTCGCGAGGCCGCCGCCGGAATAACCCCACAGCCCGACCGGCGCCGACTGCGACAGGTTCAGCCGCTCGGAGCCCAGCGCCGCCCGGATCCCGTCGAGCACGCGGTAGCCGGGCTCATAAGGGGCGCCCCACGACCCGTGGACGCCTTCGTGGTCGGGGACCGAGACGGCCCAGCCCTCGGCGACGGCGGCCGTGACCAGCAGGTATTCGAACTGGCTGAGCGACCCCAGGGCCTTGGCCCGGCGCCGCAGCGCGTAGGACGGGAAGCAGCGCGACGTCATCGCGTCGATCGCGCACTGGTAGGACAGCAGCGGGCAGGTCTGCCCCGGAGCGAGCTTCGCCGGGACGATCACGGTGGTCACCGTCGCCTCGGGCTCGCCGTTCATGTCCATGGTCCGGTAGAGCAGCTGGACGGCGCGTACGGGCTGCGGAACCAGGCCCAGGAACGCCAGCTCGACGTCGCGCGAGCGCAGCACCGTTCCGGGCTCGGCGTGCTGGTAGCCCGGCGGCGGCTGGTAGAACGGGTCGTCCGAGGGCAGCAGCGGGCGCACCTTGCGCCGCAGCTCCTCGTGCGGCGGCCGCGCGATCCACTGCGCGCCCTGCGTTCCCGCAAGATTGCCGAGTTCAACCATTCGCCGGTCCCTTCTTGGCCACCCGGCATTCTCGCGCATGTACTGGGGGTGGCCAAAACGTAATCGCCGCATTGTGAGCTAGTTCTTCCCGCTCAGTTACTGACGCGGCCCGAGCAAAAACCCCCGGTCGCCCGGACGGGGGCGTCTTTCACGGTAACTCAAACCTGGCCCGGCGGCCGGAACGCCGCGAATTCGTCGGTGACCCGCAGCCGCGAGTCGGTGAAGTGGTAGAGCGCCGCCGGGCGCCCGCCGCTCCGGCCGGACTGCGCGATGGTGCCGGTCTGGCTGATTACCCCCCGCCGGGCCAGCACCCTCTGCAGGTTCGTCGCGTCCACCTGGTAGCCCAGCGCGGCGCCGTAGATGTCGCGCAGCGTGGACAGCGCGAATTCCCTTGGCGCCAGGGCGAACCCGATGTTGGTGTACGACATCTTGGCGACCAGCCGGGTCCGGGCGTGCTCCACCATCGTGCCGTGGTCGAACGCCATCGGCGGCAGGGCATTCACCGGGTGCCAGCGGGTGTCCGGCGGCAGCTCGGGGATGGCGGGGGAGGGCACCAGGCCCAGGAATGTCGACGCGATCACCCTGGCACCCGGCACCCGCTGTGGGTCGGAAAACACAGCCAGCTGCTCCAAGTGAGCCAGCTCTCGCAGGTCGACCTTCTCGGCCAGTTGGCGGCGAACCGAGGTGGTCATGTCCTCGTCGCTGCGCAGCCGGCCGCCCGGCAGCGACCAGGCGCCCTGCTGCGGATCCTTGGCGCGTTGCCATAACAGCACGTTCAGCTGCGGTTTCTCTCTGCGCGGGCTCGCCGTTACCTGGCGAACCTGAAACACCACCGCAAGCACCTCGTGTTCAGTGCTAGTATGGCCCATGTTTTCGATTGTAAGTCGAAAACCTCCCGGCGCGAAAGGAGCCGCCATGACGGTCTTGACTCGCATGGACACGCTCGATGACAACGGGGCCGACCTGACCGGCCGCATCACCAACACGCCCACCGGCTACACCGGTCTCGACGGCGACGCACTGTGGGCGGCCGAGGTTCGGCGGCTGGCGAAGCTGCGCGGCGCCACCTTGCTGGCGCACAACTACCAGCTGCCGGCCATCCAGGACGTCGCCGACCACGTCGGCGACTCGCTGGCGCTGTCGCGGATCGCCGCCGAGGCGCCCGAGGACACCATCGTGTTCTGCGGCGTGCACTTCATGGCCGAGACCGCCAAGATCCTCAGCCCCGACAAGACCGTGCTCATCCCGGACCAGCGGGCCGGCTGCTCGCTGGCCGATTCCATCACCGCCGACGAACTTCGCGCCTGGCGCGACGAGCACCCCGGCGCCGTCGTCGTCTCCTACGTCAACACCACGGCCGCCGTGAAGGCGCTCACCGACATCTGCTGCACCTCGTCCAACGCGGTCGAGGTGGTCGAGTCCATCGACCCCGACCGCGAGGTGCTGTTCTGCCCGGACCAATTCCTCGGCGCCCACGTGCGCCGGGTGACGGGCCGGGAGAACCTGCACGTGTGGGCCGGCGAATGCCATGTGCACGCCGGCATCAACGGCGACGAGCTGTCCGCGCAGGCGCGGGCCAATCCGGACGCCGAACTGTATGTCCATCCCGAATGTGGTTGCGCGACTTCGGCGTTGTACCTCGCCGGCGAGGGCGCCTTCCCGGCCGAGCGGGTGAAGATCTTGTCCACCGGCGGCATGCTCGACGCCGCGCACCAGACCCGCGCCCGCAAGGTGCTGGTCGCCACCGAGGTCGGCATGCTGCACCAATTACGCAGGGCCGCACCGAAAGTCGACTTTCAGGCGGTCAACGACCGGGCAGCCTGCAAGTACATGAAGATGATCACCCCGGCGGCCCTGTTGCGCTGCCTGGTGGAGGGCGCCGACGAGGTGCACGTCGACCCGGAGATCGCGGCCGCGGGCCGGCGCAGCGTGCAGCGCATGATCGCAATCGGCCAGCCGGGCGGCGGCGAATGATGGCCCGTCCCACCTGGACGCACACCGCCGACGTCGTCGTCGTCGGCACCGGCGTCGCGGGGCTGGCCGCCGCGCTGGCCGCGCATCGCGCCGGGCGCAGCGTCGTGGTGCTGAGCAAGGCCGATCAGGCGAAGGGGGGGACCGCGACCCACTATGCGCAGGGCGGCATCGCGGTGGTGCTGCCGGACAACGACGACTCCGTCGAGGCGCACGTCGCCGATACCCTGGCCGCCGGCGCGGGCCTGTGCGATCCCGACTCGGTGTACTCCATTGTCGCCGAGGGTTACCGGGCGGTGTCCGAATTGGTCGGTGACGGGGCGCGATTCGACGAAGTGGTCCCCGGTCGCTGGGACGTGACGCGCGAGGGTGGCCACTCCCGGCGGCGGATCGTGCACGCCGGGGGCGACGCCACCGGCGCCGAGGTGCAGCGGGCGCTCGACCGCGCCGCGGCCAGGCTGGACATCCGCCCCGGCCATGTGGCCCTGCGGGTGCTGCACAACGACGACGCCGTCACCGGGGTCCTGCTGGGCAGCGTGGACGGCTACGGAATCATCAACGCGCCGTCGGTGATCCTGGCCTCCGGCGGGCTCGGGCACCTCTACGGCGCGACCACGAATCCCGACGGCTCCACCGGCGACGGCATCGCGCTGGCGCTGTGGGCCGGCGTGCCGGTCAGCGACCTCGAGTTCATCCAGTTCCACCCGACGATGCTGTTTGGCGGCAAGAGTGGCGGCCGGCGCCCGCTGGTCACCGAGGCCATCCGCGGCGAGGGCGCCATTCTGCTTGACAGCCGAGGCAATTCGGTCACGGCCGGCGTTCACCCGATGGGCGATCTGGCCCCGCGCGACGTCGTCGCGGCGGCCATCGACGCGCGCCTGCGGGAGACCGGCGACCCGTGCGTCTACCTCGACGCGCGCGGCATCGCGGGCTTCGAGGCCCGGTTCCCCACCGTCACCGCCGCGTGCCGCGCCGCCGGCATCGACCCCGTCCGCCAGCCCATCCCGGTGGTTCCGGGGGCGCACTACAGCTGCGGCGGCATCGTCACCGACGTGTTCGGCCAGACCGAACTGCCGGGGCTGTACGCCGCGGGCGAGGTGGCCCGCACCGGAATGCACGGCGCCAACCGGTTGGCCTCCAACAGCCTGCTGGAGGGCTTGGTGGTCGGCGGTCGCGCCGGACGGGCCGCGGCCGCGCACGCGGCGACGGCCGGCCGCGTCACAGCGGCGGCCCCCGAGCCCGTCGCCCACACCGCCCTGGAGCGAGGCGACCTGCACCGGGCGATGGGCCGGCACGCCTCGGTGGTGCGCGACGCCGCCGGGCTGAACCGCTTGTGCGACGAGCTGTCCGGCGCGCCGGTCCGGGACGTGGCCGGCCGCCGCGACTTCGAGGACGTCGCGTTGACGCTCACCGCCCGGGCGGTGTCCGCCGGGGCCTTGGCGCGCAATGAAAGTCGCGGATGCCACCACCGCGCCGAGTACCCTGACGCCGCACCGGAACAGGCCCGCAGCAGCGTGCTCCGGCTGGCCGACGACGGAAACTCCGTGCTGGTGGAGGCGTTGGCGGCGGTGTGCTGACGATGTTCTCCGACTGCGAACTCGACGCCGCCCGCGACGCCATTCGGCAGGCCCTGCGCGAGGATCTGCGTTACGGTCCCGACGTCACCACGCTGGCCACGGTGCCCGCCGCGGCGGTGGCCACCGCGTCGATGGTGCCCCGCGAGCCGGGGGTGATCGCCGGGCTGGACGTGGCGCTGCTGGTCCTCGACGAGGTGCTCGGCACCGGCGGCTACCAGGTGCTCGATCGCGTCGAGGACGGCGCCCGGCTGGGCCCGGGTGAGTCGGCACTGACGGTGCGAGCGGACACGCGGGGCATGCTGACCGCGGAGCGGACCGCGCTGAACCTGTTGTGCCACCTGTCGGGGATCGCCACCGCGACCGCGGCCTGGGTCGACGCGGTGCACGGCACCAACGCGAAGATCCGCGATACCCGCAAGACCCTGCCGGGCCTGCGCGTGCTGCAGAAGTACGCGGTGCGCGTCGGCGGGGGCGTCAACCACCGAATGGGTCTAGGGGACGCGGCGCTGATCAAGGACAACCACGTCGCGGCCGCGGGCTCGGTGGTCGAGGCGCTGCGCGCGGTGCGCGAGGCGGCCCCCGACCTGCCGTGCGAGGTGGAGGTGGACTCGCTCGAGCAGCTGGACGAGGTGCTGGCGGAAAAGCCCGAGCTGATCCTGCTGGACAACTTCCCGGTGTGGCAGACGCAGATCGCCGTGCAGCGCCGCGACACCCGGGCGCCCGCCGTGCTGCTCGAGTCGTCGGGCGGGCTCAGCCTGGAGAACGCGGCGACCTACGCCGCCACCGGTGTCGATTACCTGGCCGTCGGGGCGCTGACGCATTCGGTGCGCGCGCTCGACATCGGCCTGGACATGTAAAGAGTCCGCGTCAGCCGCCAAAGTGCAGCTACCGACAGCTTTACTCGAGAAACGCGTAGCCAGTTGCACTCTCGCGCCGATATTGGCATCAGCCGCGCAGCAGCGTGCGCGCCGCGGGCTTGGCGGCCTCCAGCGCGCCCGCATCACCGGAGATCCGCGACAGGATCAGCGCGCCCTCGATCAGTGAGATCACCGCGATCCCCACGCGGTGCGCCTCCGCGGCGGGCCGGCCGTCGGAGCGCAGCCGCTCCTCGACCGCCGCGCACCACCCGTTGAAGGCGCGTGCGGACGCCTCGCGCACCAGCGGACTCGCGTTGACCGATTCGGTGGCGATCGGCTCGATCGGGCAGCCGTCGCGCTGATCGCCGGCCAACCCGGCGATCAGCAGGTCCACCCAGCGGTCGACGATGTCGGCCACCGGCCGGCCCGTCGCCAGGAAGCGGCGCAGCAGTTGCTCGATGCCGGTGCCCTCGGCGTCGACGACCGCGGCGGCCAGCTGTTGCTTGCCCCGCGGGAAGTGGTGATACAGCGAACCGGGTTTGACGCCGGCCTCCTCGAGGATCTGGTTGAGGCCGGTCGCGGCGTAGCCCTGCCGGCGGAACAGGGTGGCGGCTTTGTCGATCAGCGCCGCGCGGCTGCGATCTGGTCGGGGCACGCTATTGACTTTACTTGAATGACCACTCAAGAATGCTGAGATGAGGCAGTTGACCTACGAAGAGACCGGGCGATACGCGTGGCGCGACGTGCCCGAGCCGCAACTCAGCGCGCCCGAGCAGGCGTTGGTCCGGCCGTTGACGGTGGCATGCTGCGACCTCGACGTCGCGGTGTGCCACGGGCGGCTGCCGTTTCCGCCGCCGTACGCGGTGGGCCACGAGGGATTGGCCGAGGTCGTCGCCGTCGGCGACGCCGTCACGGGCGTCCGGGCCGGCGACCGCGTCGTCGTGCCGTTCCAGATCAGCTGCGGAACCTGCCGCGAATGTCGCCGCGGCGTGACCGGATCCTGCGGCTCGGTGCCGCTGATGGCGGCCTACGGAATGGCCCCGATCGTCGGCCTCGACGGCGGGGGCTTCATGTCGGAACTGGTGCTGGTGCCCTACGCGGACGCGATGCTGGTCCCGCTTCCCGACGGCGTGGACCCCGTCTCGATCGCGTCGCTGTCGGACAACATTCCCGACGGCTGGCGGGCCGTCGGCCCGTTCACCGCGGAGTTGGACGGCCTCGATCCCGTCGATCGCCGCGTCCTGGTGCTCGGGCGGCTGTCGATCGGGTTGTACGCGGCCGCCATCGCGGCGGCGCTGGGGGCGCGCGTCGACTACGTCGACACCGATCCGCAGCGGCTGGCCGCCGCCGAAAAGGTCGGCGCGGTGGTGCACGACGTCGACAAACCCGACAAGTCGTGGGGCGCGTACCCGGTCACCGTGCACACCACCAGCGACGCGGCGCTGCTCGCGGCCACCCTGCGCGCGACCTGGCCGGATGGCGTGTGCACCGACACCGGGATCTACCCCGAATACAACGTCGAGATGCCGTTGCTGCCGATGTACAGCCGCGGCGTGCGGTTCGTCACCGGGCGGGTCAGCGCGCGCACGGTCATCCCGCGGGTGCTCGAGCTGCTCGCCGGCGGCCTGGACCTCTCGCCGGCCGTCGACCGCGTGGTCGCCTGGGAGGACGCCCCGTCGGCGTGGCCGGCGATGACCGGCAAGACCGTCTTCACCAGGGCGTAGGCCTATCGGGTGGGTATCCAGGGCATTGAGTGTGTGGGTGGGGCGCGAAAATCGCCGAAATCGCGCCCTGAGCGCACGCGGAAAGCCGTCAGCGCACACTCAACGGCGGCGGCCTCAATTCAGGCGATGTCGGCGACGAAAACGCCAACCCGGCTCAGCTGCATGCGCGCCATTCGCGGCAGGTTTTGCGCGTCGGGGCCGTCGTAGCCGGCGGGGAGGATCCGCGGGTTGGTCACGTGCACCTGGCGGCGGGCGAAGCGCACGTCCGCTTGGCCCGCCGCCAGCACGTTCTTCACCCAGTCGGTCTTGCCGTGGGCCAAGGCGATCGCCAGCACGTTTCCCTTGCGGTAGGCCGTGATGATCGTCTCGTACGGCTTCCCGGACTTGCGACCGCGATGCTCGATGGTCCCGGTTCCGGGCAGAAAACGCGCGATCGGCTTGAGCACATTGTTGAGGTATTTCACCTGAAAGTTCTCGAACCAGACCGGAAAGACCATCGGCACACCCGGGGCGTTGTTGGGGTGATCCTTTTTGGACACGACGGCTCCTTGAGTGATCTCTGCGGGCCTTGGCCGGTCTTCCCCGGCCTTTCACCGGCACTGTACCGGTCGGGTGCCTGCTTGAGCCGTTCCGGGAGAGTGTGTGGCACCCGGCCGCCGCGTGCGCGACCGGGGCTCATGACCCCTGTACCGCAATAAGCCAAGCCGCACAAGGGATTTCGTTTGCGGCCGACGGCGCCGCGGGCGTACGGTTTGCGCATGACCATCGCGTGCGAGCACATGAATGACGGCGTTATCCCGGCCAAGTACCGACTGCTCGTGGCCATGGCCGCCGCGCGTCCCGACGGTGTCAGCGCGTGGGCCGCCGCCGCTCGAGCGGCCGGCGCCTCGAACGCGGAGATCGCCGAGGCGGTCGAGATCCGACGATCCGTTGGCGCCGCCAGTCTGCCCGTGGCGGCCGCCGAAACCTCGCGACCGCGGACACTGCGGGGTTATCTGGCCCTGTGCGTGGCCGCCATGATGGTCGGCGCGGCCCTGCTGATGCAGACCGCTGCACCGGGCCGGGCCGACGTGTGCGGCGACGTCGGCGGGGCGCAGGCGCCGGGGGGTGGCTGCGCCCCGCCCGGCGCGCCCGCCGCGGACCCGCCGCCGCAGGCCGGCCTTTCCAAACCGCCGTGGCTGTCAACGATCGAGCGGCGCGATCCGCAGTTCGCCGACTCCTACCTGGCGATGCGGGAGCGCATCCTGAAGGACGGCGCGATCCCCGCCAAGTACAAGCTGCTCATCGGTATGGTCACCGACGCCATCGCGGCGCACCCGGATGGTGTCAGGATGCTGGCCGACAACGCCAGGGCGGCGGGCGCGAGCGAACCCGAGGTCACCGAGGCGGTCGAGGTGGGATACCTATACGGGGGCACCGCAGCACTGGTCACGGGAAGCAACGCGTTCGGCGGCTGAACGCCGACCCGCCCGGTCCGAACCCCCGAGAGCAAATGCGGTTGCTCCCATCGGGGACAATGGAGAACGTGACCCCCACCCAAGCGTCGCCGATCGCCCGCATCGACCTGCGCGGCACGGAGCTGACGGCCGCCCGGCTGCGGGCCGCGCTGCCCCGCGGCGGCGCCGACGTGGAGAGCGTGCTGCCGACAGTGCGCCCGATCGTGCAGGCCGTCGCCGAGCGCGGGGCCGAGGCGGCGCTGGAGTACGGGGCGTCGTTCGACGGCGTACGGCCGCGGGCGGTGCGGGTGCCCGACGCGGCGCTCGACAAGGCGCTGGCCGAGCTCGACGCCGACGTGGCCGAGGCGCTGCAGGTGATGATCGAACGCGCCCGCGCCGTGCACGCCGATCAGCGGCGCGCCGACGTCACCACCACCCTGGGTCCGGGCGCGACGGTCACCGAGCGCTGGGTCCCCGTCGAGCGCGTCGGCCTGTACGTGCCCGGCGGCAACGCGGTGTACCCGTCGAGCGTGGTGATGAACGTGGTGCCGGCGCAGGCCGCCGGCGTCGGCTCGCTGGTGGTGGCCAGCCCGCCGCAGGACCGCTTTGCCGGGCTGCCCCACCCGACGATCCTGGCGGCGGCCCGGCTGCTGGGCGTCGACGAGGTCTGGGCCGTCGGCGGCGCGCAGGCCGTCGCGCTGCTGGCCTACGGCGGCACCGACACCGACGGTCGAGAGCTCGCGCCGGTCGACATGATCACCGGGCCCGGCAACATCTACGTCACCGCCGCCAAGCGGCTGTGCCGCTCGCGGGTGGGCATCGACGCCGAGGCCGGGCCGACGGAGATCGCCATCCTGGCCGACCACACCGCCGACCCCGCGCACGTGGCCGCCGACCTGATCAGCCAGGCCGAGCACGACGAGCTGGCCGGCAGCGTGCTGGTGACCCCCAGCGAGCGACTGGCCGCGGCCACCGAGGCCGAGCTGGCCGCCCAGCTGCGGACGACGGTGCACCGCGAACGGGTGACGACCGCGCTCGGCGGACCCCAGTCGGCGATCATCCTGGTCGACGACCTCGACGCCGGCGTCACCGTCGTCAACGCCTACGCCGCCGAACACCTGGAGATCCAGACCGCCGACGCCCCGCGGGTCGCCGGCCGAATCCGTTCGGCCGGGGCGATTTTCGTCGGCCCCTACGCGCCGGTGAGCCTCGGCGACTACTGCGCCGGCTCCAACCATGTGCTGCCGACCGGCGGCTCCGCCCGCCACTCCAGCGGCCTGTCGGTGCAGACGTTCCTGCGCGGCATCCACGTCGTCGACTACACCGAGGCGGCCCTCAAGGACGTCTCCGGGCACGTGGTCACGCTGGCCAAGGCCGAGGACCTGCCCGCGCACGGCGAGGCGGTACGCCGGAGGTTCGAGCGATGAGCGCAGAGCGCCCGACGCTGGACGAGCTGCCGCTGCGCGACGACCTGCGCGGCAAATCCCCTTACGGCGCACCGCAACTGGCGGTCCCGGTCCGGCTGAACACCAACGAGAACCCGCACCCGCCGACCCGGGCCCTGGTCGACGACGTCGTGCGGTCGGTGCGCGAGGCCGCCGTCGACCTGCACCGGTATCCCGACCGCGACGCCGTCGACCTGCGCCGCGACCTGGCCGCCTACCTCACCGCGCAGACCGGCGTCCCGCTGGCCACCGAAAACGTCTGGGCCGCCAACGGTTCCAACGAGATCCTGCAGCAGCTGTTGCAGGCGTTCGGCGGGCCGGGCCGCACCGCGATCGGCTTCGTCCCGTCCTACTCGATGCACCCGATCATCGCCGACGGCACCCGCACCGAATGGCTCGAAGCCGCGCGCGCCGACGACTTCGGCCTCGACGTGGACGCGGCGGTCGCCGCCGTCACCGAACGCAGGCCCGACGTCGTTTTCATCGCCAGCCCCAACAACCCGTCGGGACAAAGCGTTTCGCTGCCGGATTTGCGGCGGCTGCTCGACGTGGTGCCGGGCATCCTGATCGTCGACGAGGCCTACGGTGAATTCTCCGCGCGGCCCAGCGCGGTCGCGCTCGTCGAGGAGTATCCCACCAAGCTCGTCGTCACCCGCACCATGAGCAAGGCGTTCGCGTTCGCCGGCGGGCGGCTCGGCTACCTGATCGCCACGCCGGCGATGATCGACGCGATGCTGCTGGTGCGGCTGCCCTATCACCTGTCGTCGGTCACCCAGGCCGCCGCCCGGGCCGCGCTGCGGCACGCCGACGACACCCTGGGCAGCGTCGCCACCCTGATCGCCGAACGCGAACGCGTGTCAAAGGCGTTGATCGGCATGGGCTTCCGGGTGATCCCTAGCGACGCCAACTTCGTGCTGTTCGGTGAGTTCGCCGACGCGCCGGCCACCTGGCAGCGCTACCTGGAAGCCGGCATCCTGATCCGTGACGTCGGGATCCCCGGCTATCTGCGCGCCACCACGGGGCTGGCCGAGGAGAACGATGCGTTCCTGCGGGCCAGCGCCCAGATCGCGGCCACCGACTTGGCCCGAGCCACCCCAGTAGGAGCCCAGTGACCACTCGCGAAGCGCGGCGGGCGCGTATCGAGCGCCGCACCAAGGAATCCGACATCGTCATCGAACTCGACCTCGACGGCACCGGCCAGGTCGACGTCGACACCGGTGTGCCGTTCTACGATCACATGCTGACGGCGCTGGGCAGCCACGCGAGCTTCGACCTGAGCGTGCGCACCAAGGGCGACGTCGAGATCGAGGGCCACCACACCATCGAGGACACCGCCATCGCGCTGGGCCAGGCGCTCGGCCAGGCGCTGGGCGACAAGAAGGGCATCCGCCGCTTCGGGGACGCCTACATCCCGATGGACGAGACGCTGGCCCACGCCGCGGTCGACGTGTCCGGGCGGCCCTACTGCGTGCACACGGGGGAGCCGGATCACCTGCAGCACACCACGATCGCCGGCGGCTCGGTGCCGTATCACACCGTCGTCAACCGGCACGTGTTCGAGACGCTGGCCGCCAACGCCCGCATCGCGCTGCACGTGCGGGTGCTGTACGGCCGCGACCCGCACCACATCACCGAGGCCGAATACAAGGCGGTGGCCCGCGCGCTGCGCCAGGCCGTCGAACCCGATCCCCGGGTGTCGGGCGTGCCGTCCACCAAAGGTGTTCTGTGACAAGGAAATCGGTTGTGGTGCTCGACTACGGCTCGGGCAACCTGCGGTCGGCGCAACGCGCGCTGCAGCGGGTGGGCGCGTCGGTCGAGGTAACCGCCGACGCGGGCGACGCCGCCGCCGCCGACGGGCTCGTGGTGCCGGGCGTCGGCGCCTTCGAGGCGTGCATGACGGGCCTGCGGAACATCGCCGGGGAGCGGATCATCGCCGAGCGGGTGGCCGCGGGGCGCCCGGTGCTGGGGGTGTGCGTCGGGATGCAGATCCTGTTCGCCCGCGGCGTGGAATTCGGGGTGGAGACGAAGGGTTGTGGGCAGTGGCCGGGGGCCGTCACCCGGCTGGACGCGCCGGTGATCCCGCACATGGGCTGGAACGTGGTGACTGCCGGGCCGGGCAGCGTGCTGTTCCGGGGGCTGGACGCCGGCGCCCGGTTCTACTTCGTGCATTCGTACGCCGCGCAGCGCTGGGAGGGCGCTGCCGAGGCAGTCCTGACGTGGGCGACCCACGAGGTGCCGTTCCTGGCGGCCGTCGAGGACGGGCCGTTGTCGGCCACCCAGTTCCACCCGGAAAAGAGCGGCGACGCCGGTGCGGCCGTGCTGAGCAATTGGGTCGAGGGACTGTGAACGACTTCGCGAGAGTGCAACCGGCGACGCAAAAGCCGAGAACAGGCGTCGCCGGCGGCACTTTCGGCGCGCGGGAGGGGCTGTGTTGATTCTGTTACCGGCGGTCGACGTGGTCGACGGCCGCGCCGTGCGCCTGGTGCAGGGCAAGGCCGGCAGCGAAACCGAGTACGGCTCGGCGCTGGACGCCGCGCTGGGTTGGCAGCGCGACGGGGCCGAGTGGATCCACCTGGTGGACCTGGACGCCGCGTTCGGGCGCGGCTCCAACCGCGAGCTGCTCGCCGAGGTGGTGGGCAAGCTCGACGTGCAGGTGGAGCTGTCGGGCGGGATCCGCGACGACGACTCTTTGGCCGCGGCGCTGGCCACCGGCTGCGCGCGGGTCAACCTGGGCACCGCGGCGCTGGAGAACCCGCAATGGTGCGCGCGGGCCATCGACGAGCACGGCGACAAGGTCGCCGTCGGGCTCGACGTCCAGATCGTTGACGGCCGGCACCGGCTGCGCGGGCGCGGCTGGGAGACCGACGGCGGTGACCTGTGGGAGGTGCTGGAACGCCTTGACGGCCAGGGGTGTTCGCGCTTCGTGGTCACCGACGTCACCAAGGACGGCACGCTCGGCGGCCCCAATCTCGACCTGCTGGCCGCGGTCGCCGACCGCACCGAGGCGCCGGTGATCGCGTCGGGCGGCGTGTCCAGCCTGGACGACCTGCGCGCGATCGCCACCCTCACCGGCCGCGGCGTCGAGGGCGCCATCGTGGGCAAGGCGCTCTACGCCGGGCGGTTCACCCTGCCGCAGGCCCTGGCCGCGGTGAGGTCGTAGCCGGGTGGACCTGAACGCGCTCGTGTCCGTGGCATCGAAGATCCTCGATGCCGCCGTGCCACGGTTCCTGGATGGCCACCGCGCCGACTCCGCGGTTGCCAAGAAGGGCAACGACTTTGCCACCGAGATCGACCTCGCGATCGAGCGCCAGGTCGTCACCGCTCTGCAAGCCACCACCGGGATCGGCGTACACGGCGAGGAGTTCGGCGGCACCGACGTCGACTCACCGTGGGTGTGGGTGCTGGACCCGGTGGACGGCACGTTCAACTACGCCGCCGGCTCGCCGATGGCCGCGATCCTGCTGGCCCTGCTGCACGACGGAGATCCGGTGGCCGGCCTGACCTGGCTGCCGTTCATCGACGAGCGCTACACGGCCGTCGCGGGAGGCCCTCTGGTGAAAAACGGTGCGCCGCAGCCGCAGCTGGAAACCACGGAGCTGGGGGAGAGCCTGCTGGCGGTCGGGACCTTCAGCGCCGACTCGCGGGGCCGGTTCCCCGGGCGCTACCGGATCGCGCTGCTGGAGAACCTCAGCCGGGTGTCGTCGCGGTTGCGCATGCACGGCTCGACCGGGATCGACCTGGTCTACGTCGCCGACGGAATCGTGGGTGCCGCAATCAGTTTCGGCGGTCACGTGTGGGATCACGCCGCTGGTGTGGCGCAGGTGCGGTCCGCCGGGGGGATCGTCACCGACCTGGCCGGCAAGCCGTGGACCCCCGCGTCGGACTCGGTGCTGGCCGCCGCACCCGGTGCGCACGGCGAGATCCTGGACATCCTGAGCGCGGTTGGCGATCCGGGGGACTACTGAGATGTACTCGGGTACCGGCCTTGCCGTGCGCGTGATCCCGTGCCTGGACGTCGACGCCGGGCGCGTGGTCAAGGGCGTCAACTTCGAAAACCTGCGCGACGCGGGGGATCCCGTGGAACTGGCGGCGGCCTACGACGCCGAGGGCGCCGACGAGCTCACCTTCCTGGACGTGACCGCGTCCTCGTCGGGCAGGGCGACGATGCTGGAGGTGGTGCGCCGCACCGCCGAGCAGGTGTTCATACCGCTCACGGTGGGCGGCGGGGTGCGCACCGTCGCCGACGTCGACACGCTGCTGCGCGCCGGGGCCGACAAGGTGTCGGTCAACACCGCCGCGATCGACCGCCCCGACCTGTTGGCCGAAATGGCAACGCAATTCGGGTCGCAGTGCATCGTGCTGTCCGTCGACGCCCGCACGGTTCCCGCCGGGTCCGCGCCGACGCCCTCGGGCTGGGAGGTCACCACCCATGGCGGGCGGCGTGGCACCGGCATCGACGCCGTGGAGTGGGCGGCGCGCGGCGCCGAGCTCGGGGTCGGCGAGATCCTGCTCAACTCGATGGACGCCGACGGCACCAAGGCGGGCTTCGACCTGCCGATGCTGCGCGCGGTCCGCGCGGCGGTCACCGTTCCGGTGATCGCCAGCGGGGGCGCCGGGGCGGTCGAACACTTCGCGCCCGCCGTCGCCGCCGGGGCGGATGCGGTGTTGGCGGCCAGCGTCTTTCACTTCCGCGAGTTGACGATCGGGCAGGTGAAGGCGGCCATGGCCGCGGAGAGGATCACGGTCCGATGACGCTCGACCCGGCGATCGCCGCGCGTTTGAAGCGCAACGCCGACGGGCTCATCGCCGCCGTCGTGCAGGAGCGCGGCAGCGGCGACGTGTTGATGGTCGCGTGGATGGACGACGACGCGCTGGCCCGCACGCTGGAAACCCGTGAGGGCACGTACTTTTCGCGGTCCCGCGGCGAGCAGTGGGTCAAGGGCGCGACATCCGGCCACACCCAGCGCGTGCACTCGGTGCGGCTGGACTGCGACGGCGACACCGTGCTGCTCACGGTCGACCAGGTCGGCGCCGCCTGCCACACCGGCGATCACAGCTGCTTCGATGCCGACCTGCTGCTCGGGCCCGAAGGTTAGCCCGGCGCGACGTCCAATCCCTGGGCCGCGGCGATGGCCGCGCGGGCCCACTCGTGCCGGAAAACGGCCGGTGAGATGCGGTCACGGCGGATCGCCTCGAGATCGATGGCCTTGCCGGTGATCACCGCGTTGGGCACCCGGAAGGAGTACGCCGGCCCCTCGGTCGCGACGGCCAGGATGGCGTCGCTGTCGGTGAAATGGTTGGCCGCCATGGTGTCCTCGGCCCACTTGAACGGCTTGAGGCCACCGAAGTTCGGGACGTATACCACCCACAGCCGGGTGCCGCGCCCGTTGTACAGCCCGGTGAGCACCCGGTTCACCGCGTCGTATTCGAGGGGGCCGAGCACTCCGACCCGGTCGGTGATCTGACCGGACAGCTTGATCCCCGGTGTGGGCGCGGGCGCGACGGGACTGCCGGGCGCGGCCGATTGAGCCGGGGCGGTGGCGTTGTGGTGCTGGTGGTTTCGGGCGCCGAGGGCGCGGACGCCGAAGTAGGCGCCCACGGCGACCACCGCGACGGCGACCAGCGCCCCGATCACGATCGCCGGTCGCCGGGAGCCGGCGCGCGCCTCGGGCGGGGGCGGCGGTGACGGGCTGCGGGGCGCGGCGATGACTTCGGTCGGTGCCGGGATGACCGTCGTGGGACCCGCCGGCACCTCGGATGCGGACGTGTTGAGCTGGCTGCCGAGCGCCGCGGCGAAATCGGCGCACGTCGGGTAGCGATCCCCGGGTTTCTTCGCCAGGGCCTTGGCGAGGGCGCCGTCGAGGTCGGCCAGTTCGGGTCGGCGTTCGCTGATGTTCGGTGGCGGCGTGGACAGGTGCTGGGTGATGACCACCGCGGGGTTGGAGTGGCGGAACGGCGCCGACCCGGTCAGCAGGTCGAACGCGGTGCAGCCGAGGGCGTATTGGTCGGCCCGGCCGTCCAGGTCCGCGCCCTGCAGTTGCTCGGGCGCGCAGTACGCGGTGGTGCCCACCAGCATGTTGGTCGCCGTCAGCCCGCTGATGTCGCCCAGCTCGCGGGCGATGCCGAAATCGGCGAGCAGGATCCGTCGCCGCGGGCTGGCGTCGGTGAGCAGGATGTTGGCCGGCTTGACGTCGCGATGCAGCAGCCCCCGCTCGTGGGCGTAGTCGAGCGCGTCGGCGACGGCCGAAATGATCTCGACCACATCGGCTTTCGGCATCCCCGACGGGTACTTCGTGCGCAGCAGTTTCGCCGCGTCGGTCCCCTCGACGTAGTCCATCGAGATCCACAGTTGCCCGTCGCATTCGCCGCGGTCGTGGATGCCGACGATGTGCTCGTTGTACAGGCTCGCGGCCAGGTCGGCCTCGCGGTTGAAGCGTTGGCGGAATTCGTCGTTGGCGGTCAGCGCGCGCGGCAGGATCTTCAGGGCGTCGCGGCGGGGCAGCCGCGGGTGCTGCGCCAGATACACCTGGCCCATGCCGCCGGACCCGAGCCGACGGATGATCGTGTACCCGGCGAACACCTGTCCCTCGGTCAGGCCGTCGCTTTCTGGCATGTGAGCATGTTACTGAGGGCCGAGGCCCGAAATGGCAGAAAGGACCTGCCGTGGTCTACGGACCCACGCTGTACCGACCGCCATTGCCCCTGGCCGAATACGTCGAATTCTTCGGGCGTTGGCGACACCGCGGGTCCAGCTGCCGAAGACGGCGTGGCTGGTCGAGGGATTGTTGCAGTACCTCGACGCACCGGCCGTCGGCACCCTGTTCGCGCGCGTCGACGCGCTGTCGGCTCCGGGGGATGTGCTGTTGTACAACGTGATCGGCCAGACGTTGCTGCAGGCGCCATTTCTGCAGTCCACCCGGCAATTCATCCGGCGGCTCGGCGCGCCCTGGACGTTCGGCACCGACGCGCCGGCCGCCCTCGTCGAGCGGCACGGCTGGAGCGCCGTCGTCACCGACGTGGCCGAACCCGGCAGCCGGTGGCACCGATGGGAGCACCCGGTGGTTCCGCTGGACGTGCCCGGCATGCCGCGCGGCTATTTCGTGGTGGCGACCAAATCTTCGTGACGGACTGAAGATGGCCTGACTCCACGGTCGCCCGTCGCGCACCGGGACGCGTATTCGGTGAGAATGGCGAGCGATGTTGAAGCGGCTGCCGTCCTGGAACACAGTGGTGCCGCTGATTGCCGTCGTCGTGCTGATGGCCACCTGGGACGAGCAGCTGGGACCGGCCCTGGTCGCGCTGCAGGCCGTGCTGTTGATCGGCGCCGTGCTGGCCGCCGTCGAGCACGCGGAGGTGGTCGCGGCCCGGGTCGGGGAGCCGTTCGGGTCCCTGGTGCTCGCGGGTGCGGTGACGATCATCGAGGTGGCCCTCATCGTCGAGCTGATGGCGTCCGGCGGCAACGAGGCGGCCACCCTGGCCCGCGACACCGCGTTCGCCGCCTTCATGATCACGACGAACGGGATCGCCGGCCTGTCGCTGTCGTGGGGCTCCCGCCGATACGGGGTGACGTTGTTCAACGCCGAGGGCAGCGGGGCCGCGCTGGCCACGCTCACCACGCTGGCGACGCTGAGCCTCGCGTTGCCCGCGTTCACCATCAGCCATCCGGGTAAGGAGTTCTCGCCCGGGCAGCTCATCTTCGCCGCGGCCGCCTCGCTGCTGCTGTACCTGCTGTTCGTCTTCACCCAGACCGTCCGGCATCGCGACTTCTTCCTGCCCGTCGCGCAGCGGGGCCAGAAAAGGATTTTCGAGGAGGACGAGAACCACGCCGATCCGCCCAGCGCCCGGACGGCGCTGATCAGCCTGCTGTTGTTGCTGGTTGCGCTGGTCGCGGTGGTGGGTCTGGCCGAGCAGGAGTCGCCGGCCGTCGAGCGTCTGGTGACCGCCGCCGGATTTCCCCAGACGTTCGTCGGGGTGGTGATCGCGATGCTGGTGCTGCTCCCCGAGACGCTCGCGGCCGTGCGTGCGGCGCGGCGGGGCCGCATCCAGACCAGCCTGAACCTGGCCTACGGCTCGGCGATGGCCAGCATCGGGCTGACGATCCCGGCCATCGCGCTGGCGAGCATCTGGTTGAAGGGACCGCTGGTGCTCGGTCTGGCGCCCACCCAGCTGGTGCTGTTGGCGCTCACGGTGGTGATCAGCATGCTCACCGTGGTGCCCGGCCGGGCCACGCGGCTGCAGGGTGAGGTGCACCTGGTGCTGCTTGCCGCCTACGTGTTCCTGGCGGTCATCCCCTGACGGGCTAGGCCGACGACCGGGCGCGCAGGGTCTGCAGCGCCTTGTCGGCGTGGGTGTCCATGCTGAATTCGCTGGCGATCACGTCGAGCACCCTGCGATCGGTGTCGATGACGAAGGTGGTGCGCTTGACCGGCATCAGCTTGCCCAGCAGGCCGCGCTTGACACCGAACTGCGCGGCGACGGTGCCCTCGGTGTCCGACAGCAGCGGGTAGTCGAACTTGCGCAGGTCGGCGAATTTGGCCTGCTTCTCGACGGGGTCGGCGCTGATGCCGACCCGGTTGGCCCCGACGGCGGCGAATTCCGCGGCGAGGTCGCGGAAGTGGCAGGCCTCCTTGGTGCAGCCCGGCGTCATCGCGGCGGGGTAGAAGAACAGCACCACGGGCCCGTCGGCGAGCAGGGCGCTGAGCTTGCGGGGCGTACCCGTCTGGTCGGGGAGCTCGAAGTCGGCCACGGTGTCACCAGGTTTCATGGGCCGAGCGTAACCCCACTGCGAATCCGGCCGCAGATAAGCGCAGCCAGGTTACGCTCGCGAGCCGCCCTACCCCATCTGGGAGGATGGGTCGGTGCACGCCCACCTCGCCGCCACCACGTCACGGGAGGAGTTCCGCCACCTCGCCGTGGAGCACCGTGTGGTCCCGGTGACCCGCAAGGTCTTGGCGGACAGCGAGACTCCGCTGTCGGCCTACCGCAAGCTCGCCGCGAACCGGCCCGGCACGTTCCTGCTCGAGTCGGCCGAGAACGGCCGATCCTGGTCGCGCTGGTCGTTCGTCGGGGCGGGCGCGCCGTCGGCGCTGACCGTCCGCGACGGCGAGGCGGTGTGGCTGGGGGCCGTGCCGCGGGACGCGCCGACGGGCGGGGACCCGCTGCGCGCGCTGCGGGACACCCTCGAGCTGCTGGCCACCGCCGCCCCCAGTTCGTTCAAGCCCGGTCTTCCGCCGCTGTCGGGCGGCATGGTCGGGTTCTTCGCCTACGACCTGGTGCGGCGCCTGGAACGGTTGCCCGAGCTGGCGGTCGACGACCTGCGGCTGCCCGACATGCTGCTGCTGCTGGCCACGGACCTGGCGGCCGTCGACCACCACGAGGGCACCATCACCCTGATCGCCAACGCCGTGAACTGGAACGGCACCGACGAACGCGTCGACGAGGCCTACGACGACGCGATCGCCCGGCTGGACGTGATGACCGCGGCGCTGGGCCAGCCGCTGCCGTCGACGGTGGCCACGTTCGCGCGGCCCGAGCCGCGGTATCGGTCGCAGCGCACCGTCGAGGAGTACGGCAAGATCGTCGACTACCTGGTCGAGCAGATCGCCGCCGGCGAGGCGTTTCAGGTGGTGCCCTCGCAGCGCTTCGAGATGGACACCGACGTCGATCCCATCGACGTGTACCGGATGCTGCGGGCGACCAACCCGAGCCCCTACATGTACCTGCTGCATGTGCCGAACGGCGCTGGGGCAACGGACTTTTCGATCGTGGGTTCCAGCCCGGAGGCGCTGGTCACCGTCGCCGACGGCTGGGCGAAGACACATCCGATCGCCGGCACCCGGTGGCGCGGGCACACCGACGAGGAGGATCAGCTGCTGGAAAAGGAGCTGCTGGCCGACGAGAAGGAACGCGCCGAGCACCTGATGCTGGTCGACCTGGGCCGCAACGACCTCGGGCGGGTCTGCACACCGGGCACGGTGCGCGTCGACGATTACAGCCACATCGAGCGCTACAGCCACGTCATGCACCTGGTGTCGACGGTGACCGGGCTGCTCGGCGAGGGCCGGACCGCGCTGGACGCGGTGACGGCCTGCTTCCCGGCCGGCACGCTGTCGGGCGCGCCCAAGGTGCGGGCCATGGAGCTGATCGAGGAGGTGGAGAAGACGCGTCGCGGTCTGTACGGCGGCGTGGTCGGCTACCTCGACTTCGCCGGCAACGCCGACTTCGCGATCGCCATCCGCACCGCGCTGATGCGCGACGGCACGGCCTACGTTCAGGCCGGCGGCGGGGTGGTGGCCGATTCCAACGGCCCCTACGAATACACCGAGGCCTCCAACAAGGCGCGGGCGGTGCTCAGCGCGATCGCCGCCGCCGAGACGCTGACGGCGCCGCCACCGGGCCGCAATGGGTGATTCGCGCCCGGCTCGGGCGGGCCGGGTCACGATCGTCGTCGCCCAACTGCTGCTGGTGGTGGCCGCGGGGGCCCTGTGGGTCGCGTCGCGGCTGCCCTGGGTGGTGATCCGCTCTTTCGACGGGCTGGGCCAGCCGAAGCAGGTGGCGCTGTCGGGCGCCGCCTGGTCGACGGCGCTGCTGCCGTTGGCGCTGCTCATGCTGGCCACCGCCGTCGCGGCGCTCGCCGTGCGCGGCTGGCCGCTGCGGGTGCTGGCGGGGCTGTTGGCGGTGGCCAGCCTGGCGGTCGGCTATCTGGGCGTCAGCCTGTGGGCGCTTGCGGACGTGGCGGTGCGCGGTGCCGAGCTGGCGCACATCCCGGTGATGTTCCTGGTGGGCAGCGAGCGGCGCTACTGGGGGGCCGGGATCGCGGTGGCCGCGGCCGTGTGCACGCTGACCGCGGCCGTTCTGTTGATGCGGTCGGCCTCCAAGGCCCGGGGCAGCGCAACGAAATACGCCGCACCGGCGGCCCGCCGATCGAATGCGCGGCGCGATGACTCCGGCCGGGCGATGCCGGAGGGCGGTGAAAAGCCGGACATGTCGGACATGTCGGAGCGGATGATCTGGGATGCGCTTGACGAGGGACGTGACCCGACCGATCGGGCCCGCGAGTCCGACACCGAGGGTCGGTGACGGGCCGCGCGGTGACGGTCGCTACCCTTCTTTCACGTCATCGAAATCGGCTAAGTAATCGTGGCGACAGTGTGATGGCAGTGAGAAGGGAACGACAGGCATGAGTCCGGCATCCGTGCTCGACTCCATCCTCGAGGGAGTCCGGGCCGACGTTGCCGCGCGTGAAGCCGTTGTCAGCCTGAGCGAAATCAAGGCGGCCGCCGCCGCGGCGCCCCCGCCGCTGGACGTGATGGCCGCCCTACGCGAGCCGGGCATCGGCGTCATCGCCGAGGTCAAGCGCGCCAGCCCGTCGGCGGGTTCACTGGCGCCCATTGCCGATCCGGCGAAGCTGGCCCGGGCCTACGAAGACGGCGGCGCCCGCATCATCAGCGTGCTGACCGAGGAGCGCCGCTTCCGCGGCTCGCTCGACGACCTGGACGCGGTGCGGGCCGCGGTGTCAATTCCGGTGCTGCGCAAGGACTTTGTGGTGCAGCCCTACCAGATCCACGAGGCGCGCGCGCACGGCGCCGACATGCTGTTGCTCATCGTTGCCGCGCTGGAACAGTCGGCGTTGGTCTCGATGCTGGACCGCACCGAATCGCTCGGCATGACGGCGCTGGTCGAAGTGCACACCGAGGAGGAAGCCGACCGGGCGCTCAAGGCAGGCGCCAACGTGATCGGCGTCAACGCCCGCGACCTCGCGACGCTGGAAGTGGACCGGGACTGCTTCGCCCGCATCGCGCCGGGGCTGCCCAGCAAGGTGATCCGGATCGCCGAATCCGGCGTGCGCGGCACCGGGGACCTGCTGGCCTACGCCGGCGCCGGCGCAGACGCGGTTCTGGTCGGCGAGGGTCTGGTCAAAAGCGGTGACCCCCGCGCGGCGGTCGCCGACCTGGTCACCGCGGGCACCCATCCGTCCTGCCCCAAACCGTCTCGCTAGCCGCCGATGAGCTGTCCCCGCGTCGAGAATTGGTGATGGTAGACCTGTCCCGCCCGGAGCTTCCGCTTTCGAGTGCGGCCATCGCCGAACCCACCCGCCACGACCCCGATCCGGGTGGTCATTTCGGCGGCCCCGGTGGTTACGGCGGCCGCTACGTCGCCGAGGCGCTGATGGCGGTGATCGAAGAGGTCACCGCGGCCTACGAGAAGGAACGGGTCAACCCCGACTTCCTGGACACCCTCGACGAATTGCAGGCCAACTACGCGGGCCGGCCGTCGCCGCTGTACGAGGCCGCCCGGCTGTCCGAGCACGCCGGCTCGGCGCGGATCTTCCTCAAGCGAGAAGACTTGAACCACACCGGCTCTCACAAAATCAACAATGTCCTCGGCCAGGCGCTGCTGGCCAAGCGGATGGGCAAGACACGGGTGATCGCCGAGACCGGCGCCGGGCAGCACGGCGTTGCCACGGCCACCGCGTGCGCACTGCTCGGGCTGGACTGTGTGATCTACATGGGCGCCGTGGACACCGCCCGCCAGGCGCTCAACGTGGCCCGGATGCGGCTGCTGGGCGCCGCGGTCGTCTCCGTGGAGAGCGGGTCGCGAACCCTCAAGGACGCCATCAACGAGGCGTTCCGGGATTGGGTCACCAACGCCGACAACACCTACTACTGCTTCGGCACCGCGGCGGGGCCGCATCCGTTCCCCACCATGGTGCGCGACTTCCAGCGCATCATCGGCCTGGAGACCCGCGTTCAGATCCAGGCGCAGGCGGGTCGGCTGCCCGACGCGGTCACGGCCTGCGTCGGCGGCGGCTCCAACGCCATCGGGATCTTCCACGCCTTCATCGACGATCCCGGCGTGCGGCTGGTCGGATTCGAGGCGGCCGGTGACGGCGTCGAGACCGGCAGGCACGCGGCGACGTTCAGCGGCGGTTCGCCCGGGGCCTTCCAGGGATCGTTCTCCTACCTGTTGCAGGACGAGGACGGCCAGACCATCGAATCCCATTCGATCTCAGCGGGTCTGGACTATCCGGGCGTAGGCCCCGAACACGCATGGCTGCGGGAAACCGGACGCGCCGAGTACCGGCCCATCACCGACGCCCAGGCGATGGACGCGTTCGGGCTGCTGTGCCGGACCGAAGGCATCATCCCGGCCATCGAATCGGCGCACGCGGTGGCCGGCGCGCTGCAGCTCGGCGCCGAATTGGGCAGGGGCGCCGTCATCGTGGTCAACCTGTCGGGCCGCGGCGACAAGGACGTCGCGACGGCCGCGAAGTGGTTCGGCTTGATGGGGCCCGACGAGCAATGACGGTGCAGCAGAGCGAAGCCAGCCGGTTGGGGCCGACCTTCGAGTCCTGCCGCCGGGACAACCGCGCGGCGCTGATCGGTTACCTGCCCACGGGCTACCCGGACGTGCCCACCTCCGTCGATGCGATGATCGCCCTCGTCGAATCCGGTTGCGACATCATCGAAGTCGGCGTCCCCTACTCGGATCCGGGCATGGACGGCCCGACCATCGCGCGGGCGACCGAAGCCGCGCTGGCTGGGGGAGTGCGGGTCCGGGACACGCTGGCCGCGGTCGAGGCGATCAGTGCGGCCGGCGGCCGCGCGGTGGTGATGACCTACTGGAACCCGGTGCTGCGCTACGGCGTTGACGCGTTCGCCCGCGACCTTGCCGCCGCCGGCGGCCACGGCCTGATCACTCCCGACCTCATCCCCGACGAAGCCGGGCAGTGGCTGGCGGCCTCCGACGAGCATCGACTGGATCGCATCTTCCTGGTCGCGCCGTCCTCGACGCCGGAACGTCTGGCGCTGACGGTCGAGGCGTCGCGCGGCTTCGTCTACGCGGCCTCGACGATGGGCGTCACCGGTGCACGCGACGCGGTGTCGCAGGCCGCACCCGAATTGGTGCGCCGCGTCAAGGCGGTGTCCGACATACCCGTCGGCGTCGGCCTGGGAGTGCGGTCCCGCGAGCAGGCCGCGCAGATCGGCAGCTACGCCGACGGCGTCATCGTCGGCTCGGCGCTGGTGTCGGCGCTGGGTGACGGCGGCGTGCCCGCCCTGCGCGCGCTGACGGGGGAACTGGCTACGGGTGTGCGGCAACGGGAGGCCGCCTCGTGACGCGCGTGCTCGCCTATATCCCGAGCCCACCGCGGGGGGTATGGCACCTCGGCCTGTTGCCCATTCGCGCCTACGCGTTGTTCATCATCGTCGGCATCGTGGTCGCCCTGATGATCGGCGACCGGCGCTGGGAGGCCCGCGGGGGCCAGCGCGGCGTCATCTACGACATCGCCCTGTGGGCCGTGCCGTTCGGATTGGTGGGCGGCAGGCTCTATCACCTGGCCACCGACTGGCGGACCTATTGGGGGCCGGGCGGCGCGGGATTCGGTGCGGCACTGCGCATCTGGGACGGCGGCCTGGGCATCTGGGGTGCGGTCGCGCTCGGCGGCGTCGGCGCGTGGATCGCCTGTCGGCGTAGGGGGATTCCGCTGCCGGCCTTCGGCGACGCCATCGCGCCGGGAATCGTCTTGGCGCAGGCCATCGGCCGGCTCGGCAACTACTTCAACCAGGAGCTCTACGGCCGGGAAACCACGGTGCCGTGGGGTTTGGAGATCTTCTACCGGCGCGACCCGTCGGGATATGTCGATCCGCATTCGCTCGACGGTGTCTCGACCGGGCAGGTCGCGTTCGTGGTGCAACCGACGTTCCTCTACGAATTGATCTGGAACGTCCTGGTTTTCGTCGCGCTGATCTACGTGGACCGGCGGTTCAAGTTCGGCCATGGGCGGCTGTTCGCGCTGTATGTCGCCGCCTACTGCGTCGGGCGGTTCGGCGTCGAGCTGCTGCGCAACGACACGGCGACGCTCATCGCCGGGATCCGGATCAACGTCTTCACATCGACTTTCGTGTTCATCGGCGCGGTGGTGTACATCATCCTGGCGCCGAAGGGCCGCGAGGATCCCGCGACCTTGCGGGGCAAGGATTACGTTGCCGAGGAGGCGCCGCCACCCGAGCCGGAGGCCGAAGAGGAACCCGAGCGAATAACCGGCCCCTCGGTTGCGGCGGCGGCCGCGGTGGCTGGTGCGGCGGCGGCGGGCAGGGCGGCGAGCAGGCTGATTCCGCGGAGGCGGCCGGCGCCGGTAACGGCTGCGGAGGCCGAAACCGAGGCCGAGACCGTGAAGGCCGATGCCGAAGTTCCCGAGACGGCGGCGCCGGAGGCCGGGGAGCCGGAAACCGCCGATGCCGAAGTTCCGCCGCCGGCGGCGGAGGCCGAAGAGCCCGCCACCGCCCGGGCCGAAGCCGCGGAATCGGAAGCCGAAGAGCCGGAGACCGCCCCGGCCGAGGCCGCAGTCACGGAAGCCGAAGAACCGGAACCCGAAGCGGCTGAGGCGGCCGCAGGCGAGGAACCGGAACCCGAAGCAGCAGCAGAAGAACCCCAAGAGGCCGAGGCGTCGGAACCCGAAGTCGCCGAGGCCGAGGCGGCTGTGGCGGAGGCCGAGGAAAGCGAACCGACCGAGCCGGGCGGCGAGGAGACCGAAGCGTCCGAGGCCGTCGCGGCGGAGGCCGAGGAGGCCGCGGGCGCCGAACCCGAAGCCCAAGACCTCGAAGCCGAGGCCGCCGAGCCCAAAGGTCAAGAGCCCGAAGCCGACTCGGAGCCGGAGGACGACACGGAGAAGCCCGCGGAGGACAGCGGGGCCGGCACCACCAGGCGGCGATTGAGCTTCCGACTGAGAAATCGACGCGGCCCGTAGCGCCGACCTGCCCGGCGCGGGCGGGTCGAAGGGTGAACTCAGGGCTTTTGGTGTGAGCTGGCGGCGGCGTTCGTCGGCGTGTCATCGCCCAGGATTCACACTCGCCGCGAAGGTCGAATAGTGGCGCGGATTGCGCCGTATTCCCTCGAGTAGTCGACGCCCGCCCGACTAAGGTTGACGACGTGAACCGCACGTACGCCGCGGCCGGCACCGGCCTGCTGCTGGCCGGTGCGGTCGGCTACGTCGGCCTGGTCGACCCGCACAACACGAATTCGGTGTATCCGCTGTGCCCGTTCAAATGGCTCACCGGCTGGAACTGCCCGCTGTGCGGTGGGCTTCGCATGACGCACGACCTGCTGCACGGCGACCTCGCGGCCACCGTCAACGACAACGTCTTCGTGCTCCTGGCCATCCCGGCGCTGGCCGGCTGGATCGTGTTTCGCCGGCGGCGGGGCCGGCCGGTGCTGTCGACGCCGGCGGTGGTGACGCTCACCGTCGTGGCGATCGCGTGGACGGTGCTGCGCAACCTGCCGGGCTTCCCGCTGATCCCGACCGTCCTCAGCGGGTAGCCGGGTTGCGTCGAATCGGTGAACTCGGGCTGCTCTCGCCCGGCACGACTATGCTGGTTCGCCGTGAGTAGACGCGGGAAGATCGTCTGCACCCTTGGCCCGGCAACAAACTCCGACGAACTGATTCTGGCGCTGGTAGAGGCCGGAATGGACGTCGCTCGAATGAACTTCAGCCACGGCGACTACGCCGATCACAAGGCCGCCTACGACCGCGTGCGGGCCGCCTCCGACACGACCGGCCGCGCGGTCGGCGTGCTCGCCGATCTCCAGGGCCCCAAGATCAGGCTGGGACGCTTCGCCACCGGGCCCACGTTCTGGGCCGACGGGGAAACGGTCCGCATCACCGTCGCCGACTGCGAGGGCAGCCACGACCGGGTCTCGACGACGTACAAAAAGCTGGCCCAGGACGCCATGGTCGGTGACCGCGTCCTGGTCGACGACGGCAAGGTCTGCCTGGTGGTCGACGCCATCGACGGCGACGACGTGGTCTGCACCGTCGTCGAAGGCGGCCCGGTCAGCAACAACAAGGGCATCTCGTTGCCCGGCATGAACGTCTCCGCCCCCGCCTTGTCCGACAAGGACATCGAGGATCTGACCTTCGCGCTGAACCTGGGCGTCGACCTGGTCGCGCTGTCGTTCGTGCGCTCGCCATCCGACGTCGAGCTGGTGCACGAGGTGATGGACCGCATCGGGCGCCGGGTACCGGTGATCGCCAAGCTGGAAAAGCCCGAAGCCGTCGACAATCTGGAGGCGATCGTGCTGGCGTTCGACGCCATCATGGTGGCCCGCGGCGACCTGGGCGTCGAGCTGCCGCTCGAGGAGGTTCCGCTGGTGCAGAAGCGGGCGATCCAAATCGCCAGGGAGAACGCGAAACCCGTCATCGTGGCCACCCAGATGCTGGACTCGATGATCGAGAACTCGCGGCCCACCCGCGCCGAGGCCTCCGACGTCGCCAACGCCGTGCTCGACGGCGCCGACGCGCTGATGCTGTCGGGGGAGACGTCGGTGGGCAAGTATCCGCTGGCGGCCGTCCGGACGATGTCGCGGATCGTCTGCGCGGTCGAGGAGAACTCCACGGCCGCGCCGCCGTTGACGCATGTGCCCCGCACCAAACGCGGGGTGATCTCGTATGCCGCCCGCGACATCGGCGAGCGGCTCGACGCCAAGGCCCTGGTCGCCTTCACCCAGTCCGGCGACACGGTGAAGCGGCTGGCGCGCCTGCACACCCCGCTGCCGCTGCTCGCCTTCACCGCGTGGCCCGAGGTGCGCAGCCAGCTCGCGATGACGTGGGGCACCGAGACATTCATCGTCCCGATGATGACGTCGACCGACGGCATGATCCGCCAGGTCGACAAGTCGCTGCTCGAACTCGGTCGTTACAAGCGCGGTGACCTGGTGGTCATCGTGGCCGGCGCGCCGCCTGGCACAGTAGGGTCGACAAACCTGATCCATGTGCACCGGATCGGGGAGGACGACGTCTAGCTCGCCGGAGAGGAGAGGCCGCGATCAAGACCACCTCTGATTTCGAGGAACTGCTGGCGGTACTGGACCTCAACCGCGTATCCGACGATCGCTTCCTCGGCTCCCACCCCAGCAAGAACCCGATGCGCACCTTCGGCGGCCAGCTCATGGCGCAGTCGTTCGTCGCCGCCAGCCGCACGCTGAACCGCGACGACTTGCCGCCCAGCGCGCTGTCGGTGCACTTCGTCAACGGTGGAGACACCGCCAAGGACATCGAATTCCACGTGGTGCGGCTGCGAGACGAACGCCGCTTCGCCAACCGGCGCGTCGACGCGGTGCAGGGCGGCGTCGTGTTGTCCTCGGCGCTGATCTCGTACATGCAGGGCGGTCCGGGCCTCGAGCACGCCGTCGACCCGCCGCAGGTGGCGCAGCCCCACACGCAGCCACCGCTCGGCGAATTGCTGCGCGGGTACGAAAAGACCGTCCCGCACTTCGTCAACGCCCTGCAGCCGATCGAGTGGCGCTTCACCAACGACCCGTCCTGGGTGATGCGCGACAAGGGTGAGCGGCTCCCGCACAACCGGGTCTGGATGAAGGCGCTGGGTGTGCTGCCCGACGACCCCGTCCTGCACACCGCCACCATGCTGTTCTCCTCGGACACCACGGTGCTGGACTCGGTCATCACCACCCACGGGCTGTCCTGGGGTTTCGACCGCATCTTCGCCGCGTCCGCGAACCATTCCGTGTGGTTTCACCGGCAGGTCAACTTCAACGACTGGGTGCTGTACTCGACGTCGTCGCCGGTGGCCGCGGACTCGCGCGGGCTGGGCACCGGGCATTTCTTCGACCCCGCCGGGCAGATGGTCGCCACGGTCGTCCAGGAGGGCGTGTTGATATATTTCCCGCCCTCCGGACGATAAACAGGTCACAGTACGGCATACCTGCAGGAAAACCGCCTGATTCGAGCCCACCGCGGCCGCAATCCGGCGTAAGTTCTACACAGCCGGGTATTCGGTGCGAGTGGGCGGGAACAAACTGCCGAAGTGAACTGATCGCATCGGGAGGTGAGAGTGAACGGACCCGTCGACCTCTCAGCGAAGCCCCGCGCGCGGGAACGCGTAGTCGTCCATGTCGATTCACTTGCGGCCCGCTGGATGGGGGCATTGGCCCTGCTCTGCGCTGCGGGCTGGCTGATTGTCGTCCTTGCCCGCCACCACCAGCAGCCCTATTGGCATTACGCCGACCGGCTGGGCTGGTCGCTGACCGTGCTGGGCGCGGTGGCGTTCATCGCGCGCGGCATCTTCCTGGGACGCCCGGTCACGACCGTGCACGCCGTTGCCGCCGCGCTTTTCGTGGTCGCCGGGCTGGGGGCGCACGTGCTGTCCTTCGACCTGCTCGGCAATGTGCTGATCGTCGCCTCCGGGATGGTGCTGATGTGGCCGACGTCGGCCCGTCCGAGGCCCGATGACCTGCCCCGGGTGTGGTCGTTGATCGACGCCACCGGCGACGACCCGTTGGCGCCCTTCGCCATGCAGACGGGCAAGTGCTACCACTTCACCGCCGACGGCAGGGCCGCGCTGGCCTACCGGACCCGGCTGGGGTACGCGGCGGTCGGCGGCGACCCGATCGGTGACGAGGCGAGATTCCCCGAGTTGGTCGCCGACTTCGCCGCCATGTGTCACACGCACGGCTGGCGCATCGCGGTGGTCGGGTGCAGCGAGCGGCGACTCGAGCTGTGGCGTGACCCCGCGGTCATCGGACAATCGCTGCGGGCGGTCCCGATTGGCCGCGACGTCGTCGTCGACGTGGCCGGCTTCGACATGGTGGGCCGCAAGTTCCGCAACCTGCGTCAGGCCGTGAAGCGCACGCACAACGCCGGCATCACCACCGAGATCGTGGCCGAGCAGGAACTCGACGAGAAGCTGCTCGCGGAGCTCACCGAGGTGGTGCGGGCCTCTCCCAGCGGCGCCCACCACGACCGCGGCTTCTACATGAACCTCGACGGCGTGCTGGAAGGACGGTTCCCCGGCATTCAGCTGATCATCGCCAGGGACGCCGACGGTCGCGTGCAGGGCTTCCACCGCTACGCGACCGCCGGCGGAGGCAGCGACGTCACGCTTGACGTCCCCTGGCGCCGCCGCGGGTCCCCCAACGGGATCGACGAACGGCTCAGCATCGACATGATCATGGCCGCCAAAGAGGCTGGGGCGCAGCGGGTATCGCTGTCATTCGCGGCGTTCCCCGAGATCTTCGAGGACAAGAATCGCGGCCGGGTCCAGCGTGTCTTCTACCGGCTGATCCACATTCTCGACCCGCTGATCGCGCTGGAGTCGCTGTACCGCTACGTACGCAAGTTTCACGCCATGGACGCGCGGCGCTACGCGCTGATCTCGATGACCCAACTGCTTCCGTTGGTGGTCGTGTTGTTGACGCTCGAGTTCATGCCGCGCCGGCGGCACCTCTAGCCGACGGCGCAGGCCCTGGAAAGCGCCTGGGCCTCCGGGGCTTTGGCGGGGGGCTTGGCGTCGCGGCGCCGGCCGGACGCCCTGCTGTTGAGCCAGCAGGCGAGTCCGCCGACCACCAGGCCGACCCCGACGCCGGGATCCGGCCGCTGGCCGAGCATCAGCCACGACAGCACCGCGGCGACCGCGGGAATGACGGCGAACAGCATCGCCACCGCCGCCGCGCCGTGGGTATTGATGGCGCGCACATACAGGCTGACCGCCAGCGTGGCATTCAACAGCACGATGCCGCCGACCGCCATCGCCGCCTTGATCCCGTCGTGGACGGCGAAGGGCGTGAGGGCCGCAAGGGCCGCCGCGGGAATCAGCGCCACCGCGTTCTGCATCGCGCTCATCGCGCGGAAGTCGACCCCGGCACAGAACCGCTGCTGATAGACGCCGCCCGCCGAAAGACCAAGCAGGGCAACGACGAGCAGCACGATGACGGGGTCGAGGCCGTGAGTGCTCATCAGCCGTCGGGCGCAGGCGGCGAGCACCGCGACGACGCCGAGGACCAGTGCGGCCAACCGCTGCGGGCCGAGCGGGTCCCGCAGGAACACCGCACCGAGGATTGCCGTGGTCACGGGATTCATCGCGATCGCCACCGCCCCGAGCACCGCGGGCGAGCCCAGCTGAAGAGCCTCGTAGAGGCAGCAGAACTGGACGGCTTGGATCAGCAGGCCGGCCACCAGCACGTGGCCGAACTGCACCCCCCGCGGCCAGGGCGCCTTGGCCAGCAGGGTCCAGGCCGCCAAAATCAAAGCGGCCAAAGCGAACCGGAGGACCAGGGCGGCCATCGGCGTCATCGCCGCCACGGCCAGGGCCCCGATCGGATAGCCCAACGCGTAGAGGAGGGTCACCGCGGAAGCGGTGGACAGTGGCATGCGCGGCAAGTCCATGCCACCCATGTTCGCGTGCTCGACTGACCGAGTCCAACGATTATTACGGGTCGGGATCGATCGTGAGCACTTATCGGTGATTGGTCCAAAATCCAATTTTCGACATGGTTACCTCGGCTATTGATCGTGAATACGAATCGAATTAGGGTGCAGACATGGCTCAGGTCCTGGACATCGCACCCCTGCGCAGCCTCGTCGCCGTCGCCGACTGTGGCGGATTTCACCGTGCCGCCGCCGCGCTGCACGTGAGCCAGTCCGCCGTCAGCCAGCACCTGCGCAGGATCGAAGCGGTGGTCGGCCAGACACTGGTCGAACGCTCGGGCCGCGGCATGGTGTTCACCGAAGCCGGCCACAAGGTGCTGCGGCACGCCCGCGCCATCCTGGCCGCCCACGACGCGGCGCTCGACGACCTGGGCGCAACCGAACAGGCGCTGTTGACGATCGGCGCTACCGAGCACGGCGCCGACGTGATGCTGGCCGGCCTGACCGGGGCGCTGCGCGAGCGACTTCCCGACCGGCGGGTGCGCTTTCGGCTCGACCGCAATGTGTCGCTGGCCGACTCCATCGAACGCGGGCTGGTGGACGTGGCGGTCATGCTCGACGGAGCGGGCCTGGATCGCGTCAACGCGTCGGGATCGGTCCCGCTGCAATGGGTTTCGGCCCGCACCTTCGCGGCGTCGACGCGCGATCCGCTGCCGCTGGTGATCTTCTCGGAACCGTGCACGTTGCGGGAACCGGCGTTTTCGATCCTCGAAAGGCGCGACATCGCCTACGAGATCGCCGTCGAGTGCGGCGATCTGTCCGGGCTCTACGCGGCCGTGCGGTCGGGTCTCGGGGTGGCGCTGCTCCCGATGATCGGAAAGCTTCCCGATGGCCTGTGCCCGGCCGAGGGCCTGCCGCCGGCCAATTTCGCCTCGATACTGGTTCGCGGTCGGACCGGCATCGACGCCGACCTGCTCAGCACCGTCGACGCCGCGGTGCGTGACGTGCTGGCCGCCGAGAACTGAAGGTAGCCAAGGCCGGCTGTGATGTCGCAAAGCCGCTAGCCTCCGGCCGCGCGGGCCTGTTGGGTGGGCCCCATGGCCGAAACATCGGGATTGCGCGACGAGGCCATGCGCGCATTCATCGTGAGCCTGTCGCAACTACAGTCGACGGCGCCGACGTGGTGTCGCGGCCGGTTGTTCTGCGCAGCGATGGCCGGTCCGATCTGGTTGTGGCGCCGGGCCGCGGCCTGTCGGCCACCGCGGGCCGCGACGGCGTGGTGATAGAGCTACTGCCCCACGAGCTGCCGCTGGTGCTGTGGGGGCGTTGTCCGGCGCGGCTGCGCGATCCGTACGGCAACGCCGAGACAATCGAGGACGTCCTGCGCCGCCTGGATTGGGATCAATAAGATCCGAGGGGAATCCCCGGCCGACCCGGGTGCGTTGGTTGCGTCATGACCACTGGAATCATCATCACGGCGCGCCAGGATGCCGAAAACCTCGTCGATGACGTGATTGGACAGGCAAGGCGTGCATACGAACTCGGCGTCCGCCAGATCTGGCTGGCCCAGCAGGCCCATTACGACGCGATCGCGCTGGCGGGCCTGATCGGGGCCGCCGTGCCTGGGCTGGGGGTGGGCACGTCGGTGGTGCCGATCAACCCGCGACACCCGTTGATCGTCGCCTCGTTGGCTCAGACGGCGCAAGCCGCCTCGCACGGCAACTTCAGCCTCGGACTCGGCCTCGGCGCCCGTGCGATAGAACGCCAGACGTTCGGCACCGACTGGTCGAACACGATCCAGCGGCTGCGCGAGCATCTCACCATCCTGCGCGCCGTCTTCGACACCGGCAGCGTCGACGTCCATGGCGCCGAGCTGAGCGCCAGCCCCGCGTTTCCTGTGGCGGTGGCCGGCGGAACGCCTGTGCCCGTGTACGTCGCCGCGATGGGGCCCAAGGCGTTGCGCGTCACCGGCGAACTCGCGGACGGCACGCTGCCCTACCTCGCCGGGCCTCGCACCATCGCCGAATTCATCGCGCCGGCGATCGCCAAAGCGGCCGCCGACGCAGGCCGCCCGTCACCGCGGATCATCGCCGCGGTTCCCGTGCTGCTGTCCGACGACGCGGACACCGCGCGCGCCACCGCTGGCGAGCAGTTGAGCTTCTACCAGACCATCCCGTCGTACCGGAACGTCATTGCAAGGGAGGGCGTCGCCAACATCACCGAACTCGCCGCGATCGGGACCCGGGAATCGGTGCTGCGGCAGCTGCGGCGTTATCTGGACGCGGGCGCGACGGACGTCGTGATCAGCCCGGTGGACCGCTCGGAATCGGTTGATCGCGAAGCATTGTGGAGCCTTACCGCCTCGTTGTGAGCCTGTCAGGCCGCGACGTGATCGACGTGAAGTTCCCGACACCGAATACCCTCAGGCACGTGGTGGGTGGCCACCACGACGGTCCGCTCCGCCGACATCAGGCCGGCGTCCGGGCCCAGCAGGTCGCTCAGCACCCGGTCGGCGTCGGCCGCGTCGAGGTGTTCGGTGGGCTCGTCGAGCAGCACGACGCGGGCCGGCGAGATGACGGCGCGGGCCAGCAGCAGTCGCCGACGCTGTCCCGCCGAGAGTGCCTGCGCGCCACCGGTCAGCACCGTCGACAGGCCTTCGGGCAAACCGGCGAGCCACCCGCCGAGGCCCACGGCGCGCAGCGCCGCCGTCAGCTCGTCGTCGCGGCAGTCGCCGCGGGCGACCAGCAGGTTGTCCCGGACCGTGGTGGCGAAGACGTGCGCGTCCTCGGCGAAAAAGCTGACGGCCCTGTGCAATTCGTCCTCGCCGAAGCGCCCGAGGTCGGTTCCGTCCAGCGTTACCCGCCCGTCCAGCGGGGGGATCAGCCCGGCTAGCGTCATCAGCAGCGTCGTCTTGCCCGAACCGCTGGGGCCGGTCACCGCGAGCCGGGCACCCGGCGCCAGGTCGAGTCGCACCGGGACCGATCGCGCCGAATCCGCGTGACCGGAACGGACGTCGACGGAAAGCGCCCCGCACGCGGGCACGACCTCGCCGGGCTCGGCCGGGCGGTCCGGCGGGGCCAGGTCGAGCAGGCGTCGCGCGGCGATCCGCGAGCGCGTCAGCTGGACCGCGGCGGCCGGTAGCGGCGTCGTCGCCTCGAAAGCGGACAGCGGCAACAACATCAGCACGGCCAGGGTGGTGGGTGCGACGCTGTGCGCCAACGCGATCCCGGCCACCACCGCACCCAGGACGCTGGCCCCGATCGCAGCGGTCGGCATCGCCTCGGCGATGGCGGCCGGTCGGGCGGCGGCGTCCAGGGCGTCGGCCCAGGCGCGTTGGCGGCGTTGCGAATCGGCGATGACGCCGGGCAGGGCGCCGGCGACGCGCAGCTCCGGCGCGTGCTCGAGGGCGATCATCGCGGATTTGTCGCGATCTGAATGGTGTTGGCGGGCAACCTCTTCCTGTGTGGCCGCGGCCCGGCCGGCCAGCCTGGGGGCGACGAAGCCGGCGACCAGCAGGCAGATCGCCAACACCGTCGCCGCCGGTAGCGAAATGACCGCGACGGCCACGGTGGCGGCCAAGCCGAGCACCGCCGCGACGGCGATCGGCACCACGGCGCGCACCAGGACGTTGGCCAGCTCGTCGACGTCGGCGCCCACCCGGGCCACCAGCTCACCGCTGGGCAGGCGGACGGCGGCCGCCGCCGGACCGCCGGCGAGCCGGTGATAGATCTGCGCCCGCGCGCTGCCGGCGGCGCGCAGCGCGGTGTCGTGGGTGGCCAGCCGCTCGCAGTAGTGCAGCACGCCCCGCGAAATCGCGAACGTGCGCACGGCGACGACCGCGACGGACAGGTCCAGCACGGGCGGCATCTGCCAGGCCCGGGTGATCAGCCATGCCGAACACCCGGCCAGGGCCAGCGCGCTGCCCAGCGACAGCACGCCCAGTGCCACGGCCGCCAGGACCCGCGGCAGCCGCGGGCGCAGGAGCGTCAACGCTTGCACGGCCATCTCGCGGCGACCCGCGGCGCCTACGGGAGGATCAGACCGCGACATGATCGACCCCGGCCTCCGCGGCCACCTCGACCACCCGGTCGCCGACCGCCACGACGGGCTCCCGGTGGCCGACGACGACGACCGTGGCTCCGGCGCGTGCCCGGGCGACGACGGCCCGCAGCACCCGCTGCTCGGTGCGCGCGTCCAGGTGCGCGGTGGGCTCGTCGAGCAGCAGCACCGGCGCCGCCGACCCGAGCGCGCGCGCGAGGCCCAGCCGTTGCCGCTGTCCCAGCGACAGCCCGACGCCGCCGCGCCCGAGCGTCGTGTCCATTCCGTCGGGCAGGTCTGCCAGCACCGCGTCGAAACCCGATGCCGCACAGGCCTCGTCGAGATCGTCCACGCCGCCAAGCAACACCAGGTTGTCGCGCACGGTGCCCGGGACCAGCACCGGGCGCTGCGGCAGCCACGACAGCTGGCGCCACCACGCGGCGGGATCCAGGTCGGCGACGTCGACCCCGGCCACGGTGACCCGGCCCGACGACGGCACGGTGATGCCGGCGATGGCCTGCAGCGTGGTGCTCTTGCCGGCGCCGTTGGGTCCGGTCAGCACCGTCACCCGCCCCGGCTCGATCACCGCCGTGAGGTCGCGCGGGGCGCGGCCGTCCCGGCCTGCCACGCTGAGGCTGTCCAAGCGGATCTCGGCGCCGCTCGCGTCCACGGTCCGACTGCCCGCCGCTGGGCCGGCCGGCTCGCCGATGAGGGCGAACGCCTTGTCGGCGGCGGTCCTACCGTCCTGTGCGGCATGGAATTCCACGCCGATCCGGCGCAGCGGCCAATACACGTCCGGCGCCAGCAGCAGCACCGTCAGCCCGGTGGTCAGCGTCATCTCGCCGAACACCAGGCGAAGGCCGATGCCGACCGCGATCAGCGCCACGCCGAGCGTGGCCAGCAGTTCGAGCACCAGCGCCGAGAGGAACGCGATCCGCAGCGTCGCCATCGCCGAGCGGCGGTGGGCGGCGGCGAGTTCGGCGATCCGGTCTTCGGGGCCCCGGCCGCGTCCCAGCGCCCGCAGTGTCGGAATGCCGGCGATCAGGTCCAGCAGTCGGGCCTGCAGGGTCGTCATAGCCTGCAGCGCCGCCGCCGAGCGATCGGCCGTCGCGAGCCCGATCAACACCATGAAGATCGGTATGAGGGGCAGGGTGACCGCCACGATCACGGTCGATTTCAGGTCGTAGGCCGCGATCACGGCGACGGTCGCCGGGGTCAGGATCGCGGCGAGCAGAAGGGTGGGCAGGTAGCCGGTGAAGTAGGGGCGCAGCCCGTCGAGGCCGCGGGTGACCACGACGGCGGCGGCGTCACGCTGGGCGGCCAGTTCGCGTGGCTGCCGCGCCGTCACCGCCGACAGCACCTGGGCGCTGAGGTCGGCGATGACCGCGCCGGCTCCCCGCTGAGCCAGGCGGGCCTGCAGCCATTGCGTCACCGTGCGAACGATCCACAGTGCCAGCAGGATTGACAGTGGCGCCAGCCACACGCGCAGGCCGCGCGCCGGGGGATGTGCGACCACGCGCGCGACCGTGGCCGCCAGCACGATGGCCGAGCCGATCGCGCAGCCCGAGATCACCACCCCGCAGGCCACGGCGGTGACCAGGTAGCGCCGCAACGCGGCCGACGCCCGCCACAGTCGCGGGTCCAGCGGCGCCCGGCTGCTCAGGACGGACGCCTTGCCAGCCCGATCGGCGGCGGTATCCGGTCTGACGAAAGACGTTGCCGGAAGACCCAATACGTCCACGCCTGGTAGACCACCGTCAGCGGCGCCATGATCGCGGTCACCCACGTCATGATCGTGAGGGTGTAGGGGGTCGACGAGGCGTTGTAGATCGTCACATTCCACTGGGGGTTCAGCGTCGAGGGCACCAGGTTCGGATACAGCGAGCCGAACAGCAGGATGACCACGGCCGCGACCACCAGGGCGGTGCAGGCAAACGCCCACCCGTCCGACCCGCGCCGCCACACCAACAGCACCGCCGCGAGCTGCGCGGCGACGGCAACGCCCAGTACCAACCAGGTCCAGCCCTTGCCGTGTGCCAGCTGCGTCCAAAGCCCGAACGCCGCAACCAATCCGGTCACCGGAAGCGACAGCCACACACCGAATCGGTGCGCGTCATCGCGGGTGGTGCCCGAGGTCTTCAGGGTCACGAACACCGCGCCGTAGAACCAGAACAGCCCCGCGGTGGCCAGACCGCCCAGCAGGGTGTAGGGGTTGAGCACGTCGGTGACCGACAAGTCGACATGGCCGGTGGCGTCCACCGGCAGACCGCGGACCAGGATGGCGAACGCGACCCCCCACAACACCGCGGGCAGCCACGATCCGGCGGCGATCCCGAAATCGGCCCAGGCGCGCCATTTCGTGTCGTCGACCTTGCCGCGCCATTCGATCGCCACGGCGCGCACGATCATGCCGAACAGGATCGCCAGCAACGGGAGATACAGCGTGGAGAACACCGTGGCGTACCAGCCGGGAAAGGCGGCGAACATCGCGGCGCCGGCGGTGATCAGCCACACCTCGTTGCCGTCCCAGACCGGGCCGATGGTGTTGAGGACGGTGCGCCGCCGCAGTTCCGGTTCGCCGGTGCCTGAAGGAGCGAGGCGGGCCAACGGCTCCATCAGCATGCCGACGCCGAAGTCGAAGCCCTCCAGAATGAAGAAACCGAGGAACAGCATCCCGATGATGCCGAACCACAACTGTTGCAATGCCACCGGTCAGCTCCTTAATACGCGAACGAAAGCGGTGCCACCTCGTCGTCGCTGGGTGCGCGAGGCGGTGCCGGTTCGGCGTCGTGTTCCTGCGGCCCTTCGACGACGTAGCGCTTGAGCAGCCAGAACCAGATGACCGCCAGCACCGCGTAGACGACGGTGAAGGTCACCAGGGACGTGACGACCATGCCGGGGGCGTGCTGGGAGACGGCTTCGCGAACGGTCAACCGCACCTGCTGATCGCCCGTCGGGTTCGGCGCGACGATCCATGGCTGGCGGCCCATTTCGGTGAACACCCACCCGGAGATGTTGGCCAGGAACGGCGTCGGAATGGTGAGCAGCGCCACCCAGGAGAACCAGCGCTGGCCGGGCGCCCGGCCGCCCCGGGTGAACCACAACGTCGCCAGCGCGAACAACACCGGAATGGCCAGGAAGCCGATCATCGCGCGGAACGACCAATACGTGACGAACAGGTTGGGCCGGTAGTCGTTCGGACCGAATCGGTGCTCGAAATCCTGCTGGATATTGCGCACCCCCTGCAACGTGACGTCGCTGGTGCGGCCCTCGGCCAGGAACGGCAGCACGTAGGGCACCTCGATCACGCGGGTGATGCTGTCGCAGTTGTTGTGCGTGCCGACGGTCAGTATCGAGAAGTTCGGGTCGGTTTCGGTGCTGCACAACGATTCTGCCGACGCCATCTTCATCGGTTGCTGAACGAACATCAGCTTGCCCTGGCGGTCGCCGGTGAAGAACAGCCCGACGGCGGCCAGCAGCACCACCCAGCAGCCCAGGATGGCCGCGGGGCGGAACACGGTGCGGGCATCCGCCTCGGGGACGGTGGACGCCGTGTTACGCGAACGGATCAGCCACCACACGCTCACGGCGGCCACGAAGGTCCCCGCCGTCAGCAACGCGCCGGTCACGGTGTGCGAAAACGCGGCCAGCGCAGTGTTATTGCGGAGCAGCGCGCCGATGCTGTTCAACTCGGCGCGGTGCGTCGTCGGGTTGTAGTGCGCGCCGACGGGATGCTGCATGAACGAGTTCGCCACGATGATGAAGAAGGCCGACACGTTCACCGCGATCGCCACGATCCAGATGCACGCCAGGTGCATCAGCCGCGGCAGCCGGCTCCAGCCGAAGATCCACAGGCCGATGAAGGTGGATTCGAAGAAGAAGGCGAACAGGCCCTCCATCGCGAGCGGGGCGCCGAAGATGTCGCCGACGAACCGGGAGTACTCGCTCCAGTTCATGCCGAATTGGAATTCTTGCACGATGCCCGTCGCCACGCCGATGGCGAAGTTGATCAGGAACAGCTTGCCGAAGAATTTGGTCAGGCGATACCAGGCGGCGTTTCCGGTGGCCACCCAGAGCGTCTGCATGACGGCGAGCAGGGGAGCCAGGCCGATGGTCAGCGGTACGAAGATGAAGTGGTAGACGGTGGTGATACCGAACTGCCACCGCGAAATGTCGACGACGTTCATTGTCATCTCTCCTGACTACGGCCAGCTACGACACAGTGTAGTAGTTGGGTCAGACCGGCGCCATGCCTTGCCGTGTGAGTTGTTTGGACGCCTTGCGGATGCTGAACGACGACACGATTTCGAAGACGCCGATCACCACGAACCAGACGCCGACCACGATCGCCAGGGTGACGATCGACGCGAACGGCGACGCCAGCACGACGACACCGGCGAGCAGGCTGATCACGCCGACGAAAATCGACCAGCCGCGTCCCGGCAGCGCCGGGTCGCTGATGGCCGAAACCGTCGTGGCGACGCCGCGGAAGATGAAGCCGATGCCAATCCAGATGGCCAGCAACAAGACTGCGTAGCCCTCGCCGAAATGGCGAAACGCCAAGACCGCCAGGATGAGTGACGCCGCCCCGCTGATGAACAGCAGGATCCGGCCGCCCGCCGACACGTGCAGGCAGAACGCGAAGACCACCTGCGTGACACCGGTGATGAGCAGATAAACGCCGAACGCGACGGCGGCGACCAGGATGGAAATTCCGGGCCACGCAAGGATCACGGCGCCCACGATCAGCGACAGAGTTCCCGAGACCAGCGTCGATTTCCATAAGTGCGGCAACAAGCTTGGAGCCGCGACGGTGCCCGGAGTGGTTTGCATGGCAGCAGTCTGACATGACCGGCGGTGCCGCGGATAGGGACTTTCGGCTCAGACGTGCGCCGTGCGCGGTGCCTCCGAGCGCAGGTCTGGAGATTCCTCGGTTGCCTTGCGGCCGATCAGATACCACGTGCGCATGAGCCCCTTCCCCTTGACTTCGATGCGGCCGCGCTCCTGCAGTACGAACTCGTCTTTGAGGCGCAGGTACATCGCCTCGGGCACTTGAACCCGTCCCGCCGAGTCGGTGGCTTCCATCCGGGAGGCGACATTGACGGCGTCGCCCCACACGTCGTAGAAGAACCGTCGCGAACCCACCACGCCCGCGGCAACGGGCCCGCACGCCATCCCCACTCGGAGCGGGACCGGCTCGCCGCGCGGATCCTTCAGTCCCGCAGCGACATTGGCCATGTCGAGCGCGAAATCCGCCAGCGCCTGGGCATGGTCGGGCCGGGGGTGCGGGACGCCGCTGACCACCATGTACGAGTCGCCGCTCACCTTGATTTTCTCGAGGCCGTGCTTGTCGACGAGCGCGTCGAAAGCGCCGTACAAGCGGTCGAGGAAGCGCACCAGGTCGGCGGGCGGGGTGCTGCTGGCACGCTCGGTGAACCCCACCATGTCGGCGAACAGGACTGAGGCGTCGTCATATTTGTCGGCGATGATGCCGCGGCCAGGCTCCTTGAGCCGCTCGGCGATGCTGGCGGGCAACATGTTTTCGAGCAGCGTCTCCGAGCGCTCGTATTGAGCTTCGATCACGGCCTCGGCGCGCGCGGTGTCCCGCAGGGCGTACCACATCGTCACCACCACCATCACCACCGCCGACACGGTGGTGACGACGAAGCCCATCGACGTGGCCCACGCCGGCTGAACGCCGGTTTCGCGCGGAACGAGGAATTCCACCGCGATGGTCAGACCGGCGGCGACCGCCGCGAGAGCTGCCGCCAGCAGGATGTGTTCGATCCCCACCAGCAGTACCACCAGGCACGCGCCGACCAGGAAGAAGTACTGGCCGCCCGCACCGGTGCCCACCGCCATGCAGCTGGCGACGATCGACACGTAGGCCGCGCAGATAAACGTAACCGGCGCAACCAATTCCCCGAATCGCCGCAGCCACGGGATGGTCGCGAAGACGACGGCGGCGCCGATGTTGATCGAGTTGATGCGCCAGGACCACGACCCCGTGGCGACCTGCATGCACACGAAGGTGGCGAGGATCAGCACCGCCAGCCCGGCGGCGATGGACAGCACCCGTCCCCGGCGCGCCGCGCTGGCGGCGTAGTGCAGATTGCGGTCACGCGTCTGCTCCCGCACCGCGGCCACGCAGTCCGGGCGATCCGACGAGCCATGTTTCCGGGGTGGGGCCCCGCATTTCTTGGCCACCACGACCAAGAGTAACGGGTGACCTCGCTATTTGTCGGGTGCCTAGTCGAATGGTTGCGATCCGCGGCGCCCGGCTGCGCCGCGCTTGCGATCATGCCTAGTCGAATGGTTGCGATCCGCGGCGCCCGGCTGCGCCGCGCTTGCGATCGCGCCTAGTCGAATGGTTGCGATCCGCGGCGCCCGGCTGCGCCGCGCTTGCGATCGCGCCTAGTCGACATCACCCGTGAGCCAGTCCGACGGGTGGTGCGGTGCCAGCGAGCCGTTGGGCATGATGTGCCGCACCGGGTGGCCGTCGCGGGTGGCCAGGTCGGCGATCATCCGCCGGTGGCAACGCCACCACATCGGTTCCCCACACATCACGGCGACGTCGCCGCCCTCCGCCTCGCCCAGCAGCCGCCGGTACGCCGCCCGGAAGCCGGGCGTTCGGGTATGGGCCGCGTAGTTGGCGAAGGATGCGTTTTCCCACCACTGGTCGCGGGGCACCGGGTCGCTCGGCGGCTTGCGCCGCCCACCGAGATCGGGTTCGTGGCGGTAGGCGATCCCCGCGGCGCCTAGCCATTCCGGCATCGCGTCCTTCGACACGTCTGGGTTGCGCCGCGAGCCGGGGAAACTGCGCACGTCGACCAGCAGCGTGATGTTGTGCTGGCGCAGCGCCGCAGTGATCTCCTCGGCGGTTTTGGCGCCGTGGCCGATGGTGTAGAGCATCTACCGGGGATGCCCTCGGTGGGTTTCGAACCCACATCGGAGCGGTATGACTTTGCCGCCAGGAAAAGTCGCCGCCTGAATGGCTCCGCTTCCATCGGCTTACGGTTGCCCGGTTCCCTGCAATAAAGACGTCCTCCGTCGCGGCGTCGCCGATGGGGGACTAGCCGTAACGCGCCAGTCCCGCAGGATGAAACTGCTTTCGCTGGGAGTGGCGATAATTCTTGCGGCTGCGGTGGCGGATCAAATGAAAAGCGGTGCTGGTTACGCCAACCGGAGAAACCCGTGACCGTTCCCCCGTCACCATTCGTGCCGAAACCGCGGATGAAAACAAATAGCGCGTATACGGTCGGCACCAGATCGTGGCCCGCTTGGCGGGTTCTGGCATTACCGCTCCTCACGCCGTCATGATCGAGCGGGCCGGCGCGACGACGTTGACCGGCAAGCAGAGGTGAAGTCGGCCAAAGGCGTTGCGCGACTGATGCTTAGAACCCGGCGCCGTGCGGTTGAACGGCCGACGCGCTGGCCTGGCAAGGCTTCCGAATGTGATCGAAGATCTGGAAAGTCTCGCTGCGGTCAGGGCCAGATCAACACACCAAACAATTCGAACGGAACATGCCATAGTGCTGAAAGGATCACGCCCACCAGCGTGAATAGTGCTAACGCTGGTAACAAAGATACGATAACTGCGAGCAATGCTACATCCGCGAGGCCGCTCCAAAAGTTCGGTATCTGATTGAGCAATTGGCCCAACGCGGCGTTAGCGCTGGTTAACATATCGATCAATGCGCCCGGCGCGGCGGCGATACCACCGGCGGAGGGCGCCGCCGTCGCATCAGAGTGCAGCAACGACGCGGTGTTGGCGGCCTCAGCGGCCGCGTACCAGTGCGCACTGGCAGTCAAGTGCTGTAGCAAATGCTCATGGAACGCCGCCGCTCGCGCTGCCTGTGCCTGATATTCCTGGGCGTATCCCGAGAACAGGTGGGCGATGCCCACCGACACCTCATCGGCGGCCGCGGGCAACACTGCGGCGGTCGGGGTTGCCGCTGCCGAGTGGGCCACGCTCAGTGTCGAGCGAACAGCCGCCAGACTTGTTGCGGCCGCCGCCATCATCTCGGGTGCTGCGATTACATAGGACATCGCTGCTTTTCCGCTAACCACCACTGGACCGACGGATATGGTAACCAGCGGATTTCATGCTAACGGGCCGGTAAAGCCCGATCAAACAAACTCGATGATTTCATAGAAATCTCAAGTCATCGGGAGGCTGCCGGCGCGCTGCGCCCGGGCGCCGGCGCGTTGCTGGAAGCCGAGACCCCTGGGCACGCGGGGGCGATATTCACCCTGACCGGGGTTAGTGGTGCCCTCGGTGGGATTCGAACCCACACTGGACGGGTTTTGAGTCCGTTTCCTCTGCCAGTTGGGATACGAGGGCGGGCAGCCTCCCACCATAGAGGATCGGTGCTCCCGTCGACTCTGACCGCCCCCGAGTTCGCTGGTCGCGGGGGTGCACGACACAATGTCCGTCATGACAGGCCCCACGACCGACACCGGCGCCGCAGCGCGGCGCCGGGTACTGATCGCGGAAGACGAAGCGCTCATCCGGCTGGACCTCGCCGAGATGCTCCGAGAGGAGGGGTACGAGATCGTCGGCGAGGCCGGTGACGGCCAGGAGGCCGTCGAGCTGGCCGAGCGCCACAAGCCCGACCTGGTGATCATGGACGTGAAGATGCCGCGGCGTGACGGGATCGATGCCGCCTCGGAGATCGCCAGCAAGCGCATCGCGCCGATCGTGGTGCTGACCGCGTTCAGCCAGCGCGACCTGGTCGAACGCGCCCGCGACGCCGGCGCCATGGCCTACCTGGTGAAGCCGTTCACCATCAGCGACCTGATCCCGGCCATCGAGCTGGCTGTCAGCCGGTTCGCCGAGATCAGCGAGCTGGAACGCGAGGTCGCGACGCTGTCCGACCGGCTGGAGACCCGTAAGGTCGTCGAGCGCGCCAAAGGCCTGCTGCAGACCAAGCAGGGCATGACGGAGCCCGAGGCGTTCAAGTGGATTCAGCGGGCGGCCATGGATCGGCGCACCACCATGAAGCGTGTGGCCGAGGTTGTGCTGGAGACCCTCGGGGATGCCCCGAAGGACGCCGCTTCCGAGTAGCGCCCGCGCGTCGAGCCTGCGCTCAGATCGCGAATTTGGGCGATTCGACGCTCTGGTTGCAGTCTCGGCGTAAGGCGCGGCTCTAGCGGGCCACGATCACCGACGAGCCGTGCCCGAACAGGCCCTGGTTGGCGGTGACGCCCACCGTGGCGTTCTCAACCTGCCGACCGGTGGCCTGACCGCGCAGCTGCCAGGTCAGCTCGCAGACCTGCGCGATGGCCTGGGCCGGGATGGCCTCGCCGAAGCAGGCCAGTCCGCCCGACGGGTTGACCGGGACCCGGCCGCCGATCGCAGTGGCACCGCTGCGCAGCAGCCCCTCGGCCTCGCCCTTGGCGCACAGCCCCAGGTGCTCGTACCAGTCGAGCTCCAGCGCGGTGGACAGGTCGTAGACCTCGGCCAGGCTGAGGTCCTCCGGCCCGATGCCCGCCTCGGCGTAGGCGGCGTCGAGGATCTGATCCTTGAACACCCGCTCGGGTGCGGGCACCGCCGCGGTGGAATCCGTTGCGATGTCGGGCAATTCGGGTAGGTGCTGGGGGTAGCGCGGGGTCACCGTGCTGACCGCGCGCACCGACGGCACGCCGTCGAGCGAGCCGAGATGCTTACGCGCGAAGTCAGCACTCGCCACGATCAGCGCCGCCGCGCCATCGGAGGTCGCGCAGATGTCCAGCAGCCGCAGCGGGTCGGAGACCACGGGGCTGGCCAGCACGTCCTCGATCGAGTTCTCCTTGCGGTAGCGGGCGTTCGGGTTGTTCAGCCCGTGCCTGGAGTTCTTCACCTTCACCTGCGCGAAGTCCTCGAGCGTGGCGCCGTAGAGGTCCATCCGCCGCCGCGCCAGCAGCGCGAAGTACACCGTGTTGGTGGCACCGATGAGATGGAAGCGCTGCCAGTCGGGGTCGTTGCGGCGCTCGCCGCCGACGGGCGCGAAGAAGCCCTTCGGCGTGGTGTCGGCGCCGATCACCAGCGCGACGTCGCAGAACCCGGCCAGGATCTGGGCGCGGGCGCTCTGCAGGGCCTGTGAGCCGCTGGCGCACGCGGCGTAGCTCGAGCTGACCGGAATGCCGTTCCAGCCCAGCTTCTGCGCGAACGTCGCGCCGGCGACGAAACCGGGGTAGCCGTTGCGGATGGTGTCCGCGCCGGCGACCAGCTGGATCTGGCTCCAGTCCAGTCCGGCCTCGGCCAGCGCGGCGCGCGCGGCGACGACGCCGTACTCGGTGAAGTCCCGGCCCCACTTGCCCCAGGGGTGCATGCCGGCGCCGAGGATGTACAGCGGTTCCGGAGTCATGACGCCACCTTCCACGCGTGCACGATGCGCTCGACGCCGTCGTCGTCAACGAACAGCGGCATGGTGGTCAGCTCCATCTCCATGCCGACCTTGAGGTCGGCGGCCAGCGTGCCCTCGACCACCTTGCCGAGCACGATCAGGCCCTCCTCGGCCAGCTGCACCGCGGCGACGGCGAACGGCTCGAAGGGGTCCGGGGAGGGGTACGGCGGCGGTGGCGCGTAACGGTTTTCGGTGTAGCTCCACAGCGTTCCGCGCGTTGACAGCGCGACGGATGTCAGCGTGTCGTTGGCGCAGGCCGGGTTGGGGCAGTTGTTCTCGCGCGGCGGGAAGACATACGTGCCGCACTCGGGGCACTTGCTGCCGACCAGGTGCGGGCTGCCGGTCGAGTCGGTGGCGAACCATCCGTCGATCGCGGGTTGTTGGCTGGTGACCTCTGGCACTTCGCCAGACTACCCAGCCCCCACCCGAAACTGAAACGTGTTGCAGTTTCCCGGCGGGCCATCGGGGGCCGGTCCGTCGTACCGGGTGCCTAGAGTGAATGCCGTGCCCGCCGCCACCCCTCAGAAAACCGAGGAACAAACCAAACCGACACTGATGCTGCTGGACGGCAATTCGCTGGCGTTCCGGGCGTTCTACGCACTGCCCGCCGAGAACTTCAAGACCCGTGGCGGGCTGACCACCAACGCGGTCTACGGCTTCACCGCCATGCTGATCAACCTGCTGCGCGACGAGGCCCCCACGCACATCGCCGCGGCGTTCGACGTGTCCCGGCAGACCTTCCGCTCCGAGCGCTACCCGGAATACAAGGCCAATCGGTCGTCGACCCCCGACGAGTTCCACGGCCAGATCGACATCACCAAGGAAGTGCTGAACGCGCTGGGCATCACGGTGCTCTCCGAGCAGGGCTTCGAGGCCGACGACCTGATCGCGACGCTGGCCACCCAGGCCGAAAACGAGGGCTACCGCGTGCTGGTGGTGAGCGGCGACCGCGACTCGCTGCAACTGGTCAGCGACGATGTGACTGTCTTGTACCCGCGCAAGGGCGTCAGCGAGCTGACCCGGTTCACCCCCGAGGCGGTGGTCGAAAAATACGGGCTGACCCCCCGGCAGTACCCGGACTTCGCCGCGCTGCGCGGCGATCCCAGCGACAACCTGCCCGGCATCCCCGGGGTGGGGGAGAAGACGGCGTCCAAGTGGATCGCCGAATACGGCTCGCTGCAGGGTCTGGTCGACAACGTCGACTCGGTGCGCGGCAAGGTCGGCGACGCGCTGCGGGCCAACCTGGCCAGCGTCATTCGCAACCGCGAGCTCACCGACCTCGTCAAGGATGTGCCGCTGGCCCAGACGCCGGACACGCTGCGGCTGCAGCCCTGGGACCGTGACCAGATCCACCGGCTCTTCGACGACCTGGAGTTCCGGGTGTTGCGCGACCGGTTGTTCGAGACCCTGGTGGCCGTCGAGCCCGAGGTCGACGAGGGTTTCGACGTGCGCGGCGGCGCGCTGGAGCCCGGCACGGTCGCGCAGTGGCTGGCCGAGCACGCCGGCGACGGGCGGCGGGCCGGGCTGGCCGTGGCGGGCACGCACCTGCCGCACGGCGGGGACGCGACCGGGCTGGGCATCGCCGCCGCCGACGGCGGTGTCGCCATTGGCGCCTACGTCGACACCGCGACGCTGACCCCCGAGGACGACGCCGCGCTGGCGGCCTGGCTGGCCGACCCGGAGAAACCCAAGGCGCTGCACGAGGCCAAGCTGGCCATCCACGATCTGGCCGGCCGCGGCTGGACGCTGAACGGCGTCACCTCCGACACCGCGCTGGCGGCGTACCTGGTGCGGCCGGGGCAGCGCAGCTTCACCCTCGACGACCTCTCGCTGCGCTACCTTCGCCGCGAGCTGCGCGCGGAATCCACTGAGCAGCAACAGCTTTCACTGCTCGATGACATCGAGGGCACCGACGAGCAGGCCGTCCAGACGCTGATTCTGCGGGCCCGGGCCGTGGTGGACCTGGCCGACGCGCTGGACGCCGAGCTGGACCGCATCGACTCCAGCGCCCTGCTGGGCGAGATGGAGTTGCCCGTCCAGCAGGTGCTGGCCGGCATGGAAAGCGCGGGCATCGCCGTCGATCTCCAGCTGCTGGGCGAGCTGCAAAGCCAGTTCGCCGACGAGATCCGCGACGCCGCCGAGGCGGCCTACGCCGTGATCGGCAAGCAGATCAACCTCGGCTCGCCCAAGCAGCTGCAGGTGGTGCTGTTCGACGAGCTCGGCATGCCGAAGACCAAGCGCACCAAGACCGGCTACACCACCGACGCGGACGCCCTGCAGTCGCTGTTCGACAAGACCGGGCACCCGTTCCTGCAGCACCTGCTGACCCACCGCGACGTCACCCGGCTGAAGGTGACCGTCGACGGGTTGCTGAACTCGGTGGCCGCCGACGGCCGCATCCACACCACCTTCAACCAGACGATCGCGGCCACCGGCAGGCTGTCGTCGACCGAACCCAACCTGCAGAACATCCCGATCCGCACCGACGCCGGCCGCCAGATCCGGGACGCGTTCGTGGTCGGCAAGGGCTACGAAGAGCTGATGACGGCGGACTACAGCCAGATCGAGATGCGGATCATGGCCCACCTGTCCCGCGACGAGGGCCTCATCGAGGCGTTCAACACCGGGGAGGACCTGCATTCGTTCGTCGCATCGCGGGCGTTCGGCGTGCCCATCGAGGAGGTCACCCCCGAGCTGCGCCGCCGGGTCAAGGCGATGTCTTACGGGCTGGCGTACGGGTTGAGCGCCTACGGGCTGTCGCAACAGCTGAAGATCTCCACCGAAGAGGCGAAGGAGCAGATGGACGCCTACTTCGCCCGCTTCGGCGGGGTGCGCGACTACCTGATGGACGTCGTGGAGCAGGCCCGCAAGGACGGCTACACCTCGACGGTGCTGGGCCGCCGCCGCTATCTGCCGGAGCTGGACAGCAGCAACCGTCAGGTGCGGGAGGCCGCCGAGCGGGCGGCGCTCAACGCGCCGATCCAGGGCAGCGCGGCCGACATCATCAAGGTGGCGATGATCGAGGTCGGCAAGGCGATCAAGGAGGCGGGGCTGGCGTCGCGGATGCTGCTGCAGGTACACGACGAGCTGTTGTTCGAGATCGCGCCGGGCGAGCGGGAGCGGGTCGAGGCGTTGGCCCGCGCCAAGATGGGCGCTGCCTACCCGCTGGACGTCCCGCTGGAGGTTTCGGTGGGTTACGGGCGCTCTTGGGACGCCGCCGCCCATTAACGGCACATTGGAGCCCGTCCAATTGTGCGTCGCGTTGGGGGAAATATCGGCCGAAAGTTTGCCGTGGCGTTACCCTGAGGTCGACAATTTACGAGGTCGCGCCGCAGTGCTCGCGTCGGCCTGGTTTGTCCAGCGTGTGCCCTGTCGAGTAGCCTCGACTAGGTAAATCCCGATTTTGTCCCTACGACCTCACCTGTCCGGAGCAACCCAACAACATGCCGAGTCCCACCGTCACCTCGCCGCAAGTAGCCGTCAACGACATCGGCTCGAGCGAGGACTTTCTCGCCGCAATAGACAAAACGATCAAGTACTTCAACGATGGCGACATCGTCGAGGGCACGATCGTCAAAGTGGACCGGGACGAGGTGCTCCTCGACATCGGCTACAAGACCGAAGGGGTCATCCCCGCCCGCGAGCTCTCCATCAAGCACGACGTCGACCCCAACGAGGTCGTTTCCGTCGGCGATGAGGTCGAGGCCCTGGTTCTCACCAAGGAGGACAAAGAGGGCCGCCTGATCCTGTCCAAGAAGCGCGCGCAGTACGAGCGCGCCTGGGGCACCATCGAGGCACTCAAGGAGAAGGACGAGGCCGTCAAGGGCACGGTCATCGAGGTGGTCAAGGGTGGCCTGATCCTCGACATCGGTTTGCGCGGCTTCCTGCCCGCCTCGCTGGTCGAGATGCGCCGGGTCCGCGATTTGCAGCCGTACATCGGCAAGGAGATCGAAGCCAAGATCATCGAGCTGGACAAGAACCGCAACAACGTGGTGCTGTCCCGGCGGGCCTGGCTGGAGCAGACGCAGTCCGAGGTGCGCAGCGAGTTCCTCAACCAGCTGCAGAAGGGCAGCATCCGCAAGGGTGTGGTCTCCTCGATCGTCAACTTCGGCGCGTTCGTCGACCTCGGCGGCGTCGACGGTCTGGTGCACGTCTCCGAGTTGTCCTGGAAGCACATCGACCACCCGTCCGAGGTGGTCCAGGTGGGCGACGAGGTCACCGTCGAGGTGCTCGACGTCGACATGGACCGCGAGCGGGTTTCGTTGTCGCTCAAGGCAACCCAGGAAGACCCGTGGCGCCACTTCGCCCGCACCCACGCCATCGGCCAGATCGTGCCGGGCAAGGTCACCAAGCTGGTTCCCTTCGGCGCGTTCGTGCGCGTCGAGGAGGGCATCGAGGGCCTGGTGCACATTTCCGAGCTGGCCGAGCGCCACGTAGAGGTGCCCGACCAGGTCGTCGCCGTCGGCGACGACGCGATGGTCAAGGTCATCGACATCGACCTGGAGCGCCGCCGGATCTCGTTGTCGCTCAAGCAGGCCAACGAGGACTACACCGAGGAATTCGACCCGGCCAAGTACGGCATGGCCGACAGCTACGACGAGCAGGGCAACTACATCTTCCCCGAGGGCTTCGACGCCGAAACCAACGAGTGGATGGAAGGTTTCGACAAGCAGCGCGCCGAATGGGAGGCCCGCTACGCCGAGGCCGAGCGCCGGCACAAGATGCACACCGCGCAGATGGAGAAGTTCGCGGCGGCCGAGGCCGCCGGGCACGGCGGTGGGGAGCAGTCGCCCGGCAACGGTGCGCCGCAGGAGAAGGCGGCCGGTGGCTCGCTGGCCAGCGACGCCCAGTTGGCGGCCCTGCGGGAAAAGCTCGCCGGCAACGCGTAACTCGTTCAGCTAGATGCTTCGCATCGGGTTGACCGGTGGCATCGGCGCCGGCAAGTCGGCGCTGTCGGCCGCCTTCGCCAAACGCGGTGCGGTCATCGTCGACGGCGACGTCATCGCGCGCGAGGTGGTCCGGCCGGGGACCGAGGGCCTCGAGGCGCTCGTCGAGGCGTTCGGCGACGACATCCTGCTGCCCGACGGGTCGCTGGATCGTCCGGCGTTGGCCGCCAAGGCTTTTCGCGACGACGAGGCGCGCCAGCGGCTGAACGGGATCGTCCACCCACTGGTGGGTAAGCGGCGCGCCGAGATCATCGCGTCGGTCCCGGACGATTCCGTTGTGGTGGAGGACATTCCGCTGCTGGTGGAGTCCGGGATGGCGCCGCTGTTCCCGCTCGTGGTGGTGGTGCATGCCGACGTCGAGGTGCGCGTGCGGCGCCTCGTCGATCAGCGCGGCATGCCGGAAGAGGACGCCCGCGCCCGGATCGCCGCGCAGGCCTCCGACGAGCAGCGCCGTGCGGTCGCCGACATCTGGCTGGACAACTCCGGCAGCCCCGAGGACCTGGTGAAGCGCGCCCACGAGGTGTGGGACAACCGGATCGTGCCGTTCGCCCACAACCTCACCGAACGTCAGATCGCCCGCGCGCCCGCGCGACTGGTGCCTCCCGACCCGAGCTGGCCCGACCAGGCGCGGCGCATCGTCAACCGGTTGCAAACGGCCTGCGGCCACCGGGCGCTTCGGGTGGATCACATCGGCTCGACCGCCGTTCCGGACTTCTTCGCCAAAGACGTCATCGACGTGCAGATCACCGTCGAATCACTGGCGGTTGCCGACGAACTCGCCGAGCCGCTGCTGGCCGCCGGCTACCCGCGCATCGAGCGCCTCACCTTCGATGTCGCCAAGGACGACGCCCGCAGCACCGACGACCGCTACGACCACAGCGACGATGTAAGCCTGTGGCACAAGCGGATTCATGCCTCCGCGGATCCGGGCCGTCCGACCAACGTGCATGTCCGGGTGGCCGGCTGGCCCAACCAGCAGTTCGCCTTGCTGTTCGTCGACTGGCTGAGGGCGAACCCCGACGCGCGCGCCGACTACCTGGCCGTCAAGCGCGCTGCCGAAGAGGGGGCGGGCGGCGACACCTCGCCGTACGTCGCGGCCAAGGAACCGTGGTACCCCGGCGCCTACCGGCGGGCGTGGGAATGGGCCGACTCGACCGGATGGCGGCCGTAACCTGCGGTGGGAGTGATCGCGACACGTAAACGTCGCACACGACACGCCGAAGCGCGTCGCAAGCATTTATGTCTCGTGGGCCGCCAGCCCGCCGCGCTCACTCCGAGCTACCCGGGCAACGGTGCGCCGCAACCCAGCACACCGTTGGTGGGCCCCGGGTTTCCAGGTGCCGGCCGCACCACCTGGTCGACCTGGGTGAATACGTTGTCGTCGACGTCGATCTCGCAGTGCACGTTGGCCGAGTAGGGGAAATGCAGCACGATCCGCATGCCGGCCTGCTGCGGATCGGGCAACACCGTGTTGGCCTCGAACACGTTGCCGGGCATCGACGGCAGGTTGGTGGTGTTGGTCTGGCCGCCGTTGATCACGAAGGTGGCCTGGCTGCCTGTGGTCACCGCGTCGACCCTGGCGCGGTAGGTGATGTTGTGCAGGTCCGCCCGCGCGGTCGCCGGGCTTAGCTGGGAGCCGGCCGCGATCACGGTCAGGGCGGCGATCGGCATCCACCAGTGCTTGCTGGGGCTCATGTTGCCGAGATTACGCCCGGCGTCGTGCGAGGCCAAGCCGTGCGGCTCATCCGCGGAGCTTCGCCAGGCGCCGCGCGGGGGCGGCCAGCGAGCGGGCGTGCCGGTGCATGCCGGCCCACGGATCGGGTTGCCCGGCAAGCCGTTTGGGAATGTCACGGATCGTGAACCGGTCCGCGCGCAAGCCGCGGACGTCCAATTCGTCCCACTGCAGCGGGGTCGCCACCGGCGCGCCCCGGCGGGCCCGGACCGAGTACGGGGCAACCGCGGTCTGCGCGTAGGCATTCCGCATGATGTCGAGGTACACCCGGTCGCCCCGCTTGTCCTTGCGCGCTTCCACGGTGCGGTGTGCGGCGTCGTCGGCCGCCACCACCTCGGCCACGTCGCGGGCGAATTGCCGGGCGGTGTCGAAATCGGCGTCGGGGCGCAGCGGCACCACCACGTGCAGCCCGCGCGAACCGGTGGTCTGCAGGTAACACGGCAGCCCCAGGTCGTCGAGGACCCCGGCGACCGCGCGGGCGGTTGCCCGCACCACCGCGAAGTCGCTGTCGGCGGGGTCGAGGTCGAAGACCAGCCGGTCGGGCCGATGCAACCGGTCCCGCCGCGACTGCCACACGTGCAGCGTGACGCAGTTCTGGTTGGCCAGCCAGCGCAGCGCCTCCGGGCGTTCGGCCACCGGGTGCACCACCGTGCCGCCGCCCTCCTTGGCGACTTCGACGCGGCCCATCCAGTCGGGCAGCGAGTCGGCGAAATCCTGTTGCACCCAGCCTGGTTCGCCGATGCCGCGCGGGAACCGTTGCACGGTGAGCGCCCGGCCCTTGAGGTGCGGCAGCATGGCGCCGGCCACCTCGCCGTAGTAGTCGACCAGCTCACCCTTGGTGATTCCCGGATCGGGAAAGACCACCCGGTCGGGGTGGGTGACTTCGACGGCGATGCGGGTCATCGCGGCGTCTCGCGGACGACGTCGGCCGGCTCCTTGTCGGTGCGCAGGCCGAGGTAGCGCGGATGGCGCAGTTTGCCGTCGCGCGTCCACTCCGTGAACCCGATCTGGACCACCAGCTCCGGTCGCACCCAGCGGGCGCCGTTCTCGCGCACCAGCCCGCGGGTGAAGGGTGCGGCGTCTTGCTCGATGGGTGTCAACCGCTGGTGCAGGCGGCGCAGGGTGGCCTCGTCGAACCCGGTTCCCACCTTGCCGGCGTACACCAGGTCGCGTCCGTCGTGGTAGCCCAGCAGCAGCGCGCCCAATTCGATGCGGCTGCCCTTGGGTGCGGTGTAGCCGCCTACCACGAACTCCTGATCGCGAACGCACTTGAACTTCAACCAATTCGGCGAGCGGCGGCCGTCGTACCTGGAGTCGGCGAGTTTGGCGATCACCCCTTCGTCGCCGCGTTCGCAGGCGGCCCGGTAGGCCGCGATGCCGTCGCCGACGCGGTGGGCCGTGAACCGCAGCGGATCGGCGAAGTCGATAGCCTTGCGCAGCAGCCGTTTACGCCACAGCAGCGGCACGTCGACGGTGGACTCGCCGTCGACGTGCAGCAGGTCGAACAGGTAATAGAACACCCGCACCGGCGAGGCCCGCGCCACCTCGGGGTCGGTGATGCCGAGGCGGGCCTGCAGCCTGGCGAAGCTGGTGCGGCGGCCCTCGAACGCCACCACCTCGCCGTCGACCACGAACCGGTTCGTGTGCTGGGCGCCGAGCGCGTCGACGAGTTCGGGGTAGGTGCCGTTGAGCGGCTGGCGGTTTCGCGACAGCAGTCGCACGTTGTCGCCGTCGCGGAACGCCAGGCAGCGCATTCCGTCGAATTTGCGCTCGAAGATCCAGGCGGGATCGGAGAACCGCTTCTCGGTCAGGGTGGCCAGCGTGGGGGCCCGCCAGTCCGGCACCGGCTCGTCGTGCAGGGCCGCGCGCACCGGCGCCGGCAGCGCGGCGAGGCCGGTCATGACGAGCCGTCCGCCGCGGCGTCCAGGTAGGCCGGATCACATTGCGCGTCGGCGTCGCCGTCCCTGCGCCTGATCAGCAGCCAGGTCTCCTCCTCGCCTTCGCGGACCCGGGTGAGCGAGTAGCAGCAGCGCAGCTTCTCGCCGCGCAGCTGGAACGAAAGGTGTCCGCACTCAAGGCATTCGGCCATCTCGTATTGGGTCACATTGGCATAGGTGCCGCTGTCGGCGACGACGGCGGCACTCGCGGCGTCGTCGAGCGGGTGATCCGGTGTGCGGCGGGCCATCCGGCCGTCCTTGGGTATCGCCCAGGACACCAGCACGCCGTCGATCTCTAGGCGAAGGTCGTAGTGGTCGCCGCCGGCCGTGTCGTGCTCGATGAGGAAACACGGTTGGCCGCCGGACCGGCGTCTCCGCCGGTAGTCGGTCAAGCTCAAGCGCATTCCGAAGGGATACCCGTCGGTAATATGCGGAAACGGCCCGGAAACGGACCGGAAACGGCTATCTCCCATGCCAGCTGAGCTCCATGCCCTCGGTGGCCAGCCACCGGGACAGGTCGTAGCCGTTGCGGGCCAGGCCGTCGACGGCCGCCACGGCGCGCCGCACCGCCCGTTCGGCGACGTCGGGCGTCAGCAGGCCGTGCCGGACGGCGTCGAGCAGCTCATCGACGTCGGCCAGTGCCGCCCCGGTTCCGGTGCGGAGCTCGATGTCGAGGTAGTGGTCCTCCGAACGCCACGCGCGGGGCCCTGGTGTGTATTCGCCCACATCGAGGTAGTAGTCGTGGTCGCGGTCATGGCCCGGATTGAAATGAAAGACGGTGGCGCGCAAGCCCAGCGAGGGCAGCAGCCAGGACTCGAGGTAATGGAACTGGGCGCGGCCCGGGGTGGGACGGGCCAGGTAGAGGCCCCACGGCCGCACGATGTATTCGTCGACGGCCCGCACGATGCCCTTCGGATCGGTGTTGGTGCGGTCGACCAGGTCGAATGTCTCGTGCTTCGGCGGATGGATGGTCCCACCCTATCGGCGTAACCGGATTTTCCATCGCACGAAGCCGGCGTAGAACACCGACAGGGCGGCCAGCATGCCGATGTCGAACAGCCATATCTTCGACGTGTGCTCCCAGAACCGGTCCTGGGACACCAGCGCGCCGGGCACCAGGTTGCGCAGGTCGACCGTCGACGCCGCCGCAGCGTAACCCCACCGCGCGGGCATCGTGAAGGACAGCTGGTCGAGCCCGAGCCGGCCCGTCACCGGGACCATGCCGCCGCACAGCACCAGTTGGGCCATCACGGTCACCACGAACAGCGGCATGATCTGCTCGCTGGACCGGACCAGCGACGAGATGGCCAGCCCGAGGATCGCCGAGGCGACACAGGTCGCCGCGACGGTGACGAACAGTTCGGCGGTGGCCCCGAGGGTCGAATGCCCGAACAGGACCCCGCCACGGGTAGGGGTGCTCTTGCCCACCACCACGATCGCGGTGATGATCGCCGATTGCAGTATGGCGAACCCGCAGAACACCGCGGTCTTGGCGAGCAGGTAGGCGGTGGTCGACAGGCCGACGGCCTGCTCGCGCTGGAAGATGGCGCGCTCGCCGACCAGGTCGCGGATCGTCAGCGCGGTGCCCATGAACGCCGCGGCGGGCAGCAGCAGGGCCAGGATCTGCGCGGCTTCGTCGGGTGTTCCGGCGTTCGGGCCCGGCGCGCGGAAGCCGTTGCCGCCCGGCACGGTCAGCGACAGCGACCCCAGGATGAACGGCAACAGCGCCAGGAAGATGAAGTAGGCCCGGTCGGCGACGACCAGGCGCACCTGCCGGCGCGCGACGGTGGAAATCTGGCGCCGCACGCTGGTGTGCACCGGTTCGCCCAGCGCCCCCGGTTCGTCGGTCTTGTCCGGCATCAGCTTCTGCGGCCGCTTCTGGCCCTCGGCCCGCTCCAGGAACCGCCGGTTGGCCTCTTCCGGGTCGGCGCCCACCTTGGTGAAGATCTTGGCCCAGTTGGTGGTGCCCATCGCCTCACCGATCTGGTCCGGCGGGCCGAAGTAGGCGGTCTTGCCGCCCGGCGCGACGAGCAGCAGCTGGTCGCAGACATCGAGGTAGGACAGCATGTGCGTCACCACGATGACCACGCGGCCGGCGTCGGCGAGCTGGCGCAGCATCGTCATGACCTGGTGGTCCAGCGCGGGGTCGAGGCCCGACGTGGGTTCGTCGAGGATCAGCAGCGACGGCCCGGTGAGCAGCTCGAGCGCCACCGAGGCGCGTTTGCGCTGGCCGCCGGAGAGCTTGTCGACGCGGGTGTCGGCGTGCTTGGTCAGGTCGAGTTCGTCGAGGACCTGGGCGACGACCTTGGCACGGTCGGCCTTGCTGGTGTCGGGCGGCAGCCGCAGTTCGGCGGCGTAGCCGAGTGCCTGGTTGACGGTCAGTTGGCGGTGCACGACGTCGTCCTGCGGGACCATGCCGATCCGGCTGCGCAGCGACGCGTAGTCGGCGTGGATGTTGTGGCCCTCGAAGGTGACCGAGCCCGACGTCGGGGTGGTGTAACCGGCGATCAGCCTGGCCAGCGTGCTCTTGCCGGCGCCCGAGCCGCCGATCACGGCGGTGAGGGTGCCCGGGCGGGCGGTCAGCGAGATGTCGTCGAGCAGTTGTTTGCCGTTGTCGACGACGTAGCGGACGTTGTGCACCTCGAGCCCACCGGTGCGGGCCGCGGCCGCGCTGCGCTCGACCAGGGTGCCGTCGCGAAACACCAGGTCGACGTTGCCGATGGTGACGACGTCGTCGTCGCTCAGGATCGCCGACCCGACCCGGGTGCCGTTGACGAACGTCCCGTTGATGCTGTTGTCCCGGATCTCGGTGCCCAGCGGGGTGTGCACCAGCGTCGCGTGGTGACGCGACGCCAGCACGTCGGAGACGACGATGTCGCTCTCGGCGGCGCGGCCGATCGTCTTGGCGCCGGCCGTGCCCGCGGCGGCCGACAGGCGGGGCGACAGCAACTTCACGAAGCGGGTGGCCAGGTTCGACACGTCGGCCGTCTTCGTGTTGATCACCGTCGAGTCCGCGGGCGCCGGCGCTTCGGGCGGGGCAGTGCGGGCGTGAACGACCGTCAGCGGGTCGGGCGGCGGGACCCGCAGCGGCGGTGACGCCTGCCGGGGCTGTGATACCGGCTGCCTCGGCGGGGGCGGCGGCGGCTGCGGGGGCAGCCCGGCCGGTTGCCTTGGCGGCGCCGGGGGCGGCATCGGCCGCGGCGGCCCCGGGTGAACGGGTTGGCTGCGGGGCTGGCTGCCGGTCTGGCCGCGCACGGGTGCGGTGGGGTTGGTCTTCTCCGGCAGCACCGACCACGCCAGCGTGGGCGGGCCGGAATCACGTGCCGGCCGCGGCCGGGGTGGCTGGTTGGCGTGGCCCTGCTGGGGCCCTATCGCGAAGGTCAGCCGCGGGCCCTGCGGATTGCCGACGTTGATGCTCTGGCCGTCGTGGATGTCGATGACCGGCATCCGGTAGCCGTTGACGTAGGTGCCGTTCAGCGAGCCGTTGTCGATCGCGAGCCACCGGCCCTGGTCGAACCGCACGATCAGGTGCGCGCGGGAGATCCGCGGATCCGCAATCCGCATGTCGGCGTGCGCGTCGCGGCCGACGACGACCTCGTGGCCCGCCGCGAACGAGCGTTGGGACCCGTCGTGCCGGATTGTCAGGACAGGCGGGGCGGGTCGGGTCACATAATCAAGTATCGGTGCGCGGCTCGAATGGTCTCTATGGGACCCGCCTGTGATTTGGCTTTATTTCGGTTCGGCCACTCAAAGCTGTTTCATAGCTTGCTGAGACCTATCGCCCACGGATATCCGGCATGATTCCAGCGTGAGGGGAGTTAACGGAGTTGCGTCCGGCGCAGCTCGAGGCAGTGCCGACACACCAGGGGGCAACGATTGACGGACGAAAACAGGGGCACCACCCGGCGGATCGATGCCGGGCGACGGCTGCTGAGCAACCCGCGATTGGCGCGCGAGGCGCTGCGCGCGGGCTTTGAGTCGATCCCCTCGGCGACCGTCGCGCACCTGCTTCGCCGCATTCCTCCCGTCGGCTCGGCCCCGAACGCCGCGCCCGCCGCGGAGTCCCCGGCCGAGGTCAGTGGATCACGCCTCGCCCTGAGCAGCGGCGCACCGTTCGCCGGCTACACGGTCCTGCGGCAGCTCGGCGCCGGCGGGATGGCCGAGGTCTACCTGGCGCTGCATCCGCGGTTGCCGCGTCGCGACGTGATCAAGGTGCTCGCCGAGGCGGTCACCGCGGACCAGGAATTCCGGGAGAGGTTCAACCGGGAGGCCGACCTCGCGGCGACGCTGTGGCACCCGCACATCGTCGGCGTCCACGATCGCGGCGAATTCGACGGCCAGCTCTGGATTTCCATGGACTACGTCGAGGGCACGGACGCCGCCCGGCTGGTCAAGGAGCGCCACCCGGACGGGATGCCGATCGACGAGGTGTGCGCCATCGTGCAGGCCGTCGCCGGTGCGCTCGACTACGCGCACGATCGCGGCCTGCTGCACCGCGACGTCAAACCCGCCAACATCCTGCTCACTCACCCCGAGTACGGGGAACGGCGAATCCTGTTGGCGGATTTCGGCGTGGCGCGCCACCTGGCCAACATCAGCGGTATCACCGAGACGAACGTGGCGGTGGGAACCGTGGCCTACGCCGCGCCCGAACAGCTGACGGGTTCCAACATCGACGGCCGGGCCGACCAATATGCCTTGGCCGCCACGGCTTTTCATCTGCTCACCGGCGCGCCGCCCTTCCAGCACTCCAACCCGATCGCGGTGATCAGCCAGCATCTGCACGAGGATCCGCCTCGGCTCAGCGATTACCGCCCCGAGCTGGCGCACCTCGACGACGTCTTCTTCAAGGCCCTGGCCAAACAACCCCAGGACCGGTTCGAGCGGTGCCGCGGGTTCGCCACCGCCCTCAGCGAGCGGGTCTTCGACGCGAACGCCACCGGGGACGGCGACGACGCCCAGCCCCGCCCCGCCGTGCTGACGCCGCCCCGCCGGCGCGGTCCCCGCGGTCTCGTCGCTGCGCTGACCCGGCGGTTCTCGTCGCGTGCCCGGTGGGCTACCGCGCTGCTCTGCGCGGTGCTGATCGCGATCGCGGCGACCTGGTCGGCCCTGTACTCGTTCCAGCCGGACAGCCCCGCGCCCAACGTCCCGGCGCTCGCGTCCAGACCGTCCGTCCCGGCGCCCAGCGCCGCGCCCGCGAGGCCCGGCGGGCCGGCGCTCAACGGCACCTACCAGTTGACCTACGACCGCAGCAAGCAGACCACCAACGGCATTCCGATCCGCCACGACGGCCCGACCACGAGCTGGTGGGCGTTCCGCTCGGTGTGCACGACGAACGGGTGCGCGGCCACCGGGACACAACTCGACGACGCCAACCACCAGGTGGCCAGCACCACCGACGGCGGTCACACGTACTCGCTGCGCTTCGTCGGCGGCTATTGGCAGGGCGGGCTTCTGCAGGAGCGGGCGGGCTGCACCCCGCCGAACGGGCAGGGGCAGGCCACCCAGCAGGAAAGCGTCGCCGGGTCGTTGGCGCCGCAAGCCGACGGCACGCTGCGCGGCACGGTGACGCAAACCGCTCTGTCCAACGAGTGCGGCGCGCAGGGCGCGGTGGTGCGGGTACCCGTCGTCGCCACCCGGGTCGGCGACGCCCCGCCGAGCGTGCCGCTGGCCGACCCCACTCAGGTCGTCAACACCTCGGCCCCGTCCCGCCCGGCGCCGCCCGTGCTCGGCGGGGTGTGCAGCGACGTCGACAAGCTCGCCTACGACCCCACCAACAACGAGCAGGTCGTCTGCGAGGGCAACACCTGGTCCAAGGCGCCCATCACGATGGGCGTGCACGCCTCCGGGAGCTCCTGCGACCGGCCGAACACCTCGGTGTTCGCGATGACCACCTCCAACGACGGCCACCTGCTGCAGTGCGATCCGGTCACCCGTACCTGGACCAGGCCGGCGGGGTAGCTTCTCTGCTCGCGAGGGTGCGTGTCTGCACGGTGACACGCCGTGCGAGGTGTCATTCTGCGCACGCTCGGGGGGTCGACGGCCGGACACTTGTCGGTGCCCGCCTCTACCCTGGGGGCATGGCCTTCGCCACTGAACACCCGGTAGTCGCGCATTCGGAATACCGCCCCGCCGCCGAGGAGGTGGCGGGGTTGGTGCGCGCCGGCGGCCACTTCGAGGTCGTCAGCCCGCACGCACCCGCCGGCGACCAGCCCGCGGCCATCGACGAGCTGGAGCGCCGGATCCGGGCGGGGGAGCGGGACGTGGTGCTGCTCGGCGCCACCGGCACCGGAAAGTCGGCCACCACCGCGTGGCTCATCGAGCGGCTGCAGCGCCCCACGCTGGTGATGGCGCCCAACAAGACGCTGGCCGCCCAGCTGGCCAACGAGCTGCGAGAGATGTTGCCGCACAACGCCGTCGAGTACTTCGTGTCGTACTACGACTACTACCAGCCGGAGGCGTACATCGCGCAGACCGACACCTACATCGAGAAGGACAGCTCGATCAACGACGACGTGGAGCGGCTGCGGCACTCCGCGACGTCGTCGCTGCTGTCGCGGCGCGATGTGGTGGTGGTGGCCTCGGTGTCGTGCATCTACGGTCTGGGCACCCCGCAGTCCTACCTGGACCGCTCCGTCGAGCTGCGGGTGGGCAGCGAGGTGCCCCGGGACGGGTTGCTGCGGCTGCTGGTCGACGTGCAGTACACCCGCAACGACCTGTCCTTCACCCGCGGCTCGTTCCGGGTGCGCGGCGACACCGTGGAGATCATCCCGTCCTACGAGGAGCTCGCGGTGCGCATCGAGTTCTTCGGCGACGAGATCGAGGCGCTGTACTACCTGCACCCGCTGACCGGCGAGGTGATCCGCCAGGTCGACTCGCTGCGGATCTTCCCCGCCACCCACTACGTGGCCGGCCCCGAGCGGATGGCGCACGCGATCTCCACCATCGAGGAGGAGCTCGCCGAGCGGCTCGCCGAATTCGAAAGCCAGGGCAAGCTTTTGGAGGCCCAGCGGCTGCGGATGCGCACGAACTACGACATCGAGATGATGCGCCAGGTCGGGTTCTGCTCGGGCATCGAGAACTACTCCCGGCACATCGACGGCCGCGGGCCCGGCTCCCCACCGGCCACCCTGCTCGACTACTTTCCGGAGGACTTCCTGCTCGTCATCGACGAGTCGCACGTCACGGTGCCCCAGATCGGCGGCATGTACGAGGGCGACATGTCGCGCAAGCGCAACCTGGTCGAGTACGGGTTCCGGCTGCCGTCGGCGTGCGACAACCGGCCCCTCACCTGGGAGGAGTTCGCCGACCGGATCGGGCAGACGGTGTACCTGTCGGCGACCCCCGGCCCCTATGAGCTCAGCCAGTCCGGCGGCGAGTTCGTCGAGCAGGTGATCCGCCCGACCGGCCTGGTGGACCCGAAGGTCGTGGTCAAGCCGACCAAGGGCCAGATCGACGACCTGATCGGGGAGATCCGCAAGCGCGCCGACGCCGACGAGCGCGTCCTGGTGACGACGCTGACCAAGAAGATGGCCGAGGACCTCACCGACTACCTGCTGGAGATGGGCATCAGGGTGCGTTACCTGCACTCCGAGGTCGACACCCTGCGCCGGGTGGAGCTGCTGCGCCAGCTGCGGCTGGGCGAGTACGACGTGCTCGTCGGCATCAACCTGCTGCGCGAGGGCCTGGACCTGCCGGAGGTGTCGCTGGTGGCGATCCTCGACGCCGACAAGGAGGGCTTCCTGCGGTCGACGCGGAGCCTGATCCAGACCATCGGCCGCGCCGCCCGCAACGTGTCCGGCGAGGTGCACATGTACGCCGACTCGATGACCGACTCGATGAAGGAGGCCATCGACGAGACCGAACGGCGCCGGGCCAAGCAGATCGCCTACAACGAGGCCAACGGCATCGACCCGCAGCCGCTGCGCAAGAAGATCGCCGACATCCTCGACCAGGTCTACCGCGAGGCCGACGATTCCGAGACCGTCGAAATCGGCTCCGGGCGCAGCATGTCCCGCGGCCGCCGCGCCCAGGGTGAACCCGGCCGCGCGGTGAGCGCCGGCGTGTTCGAGGGTCGCGACACGTCGAACATGCCCCGCGCCGAACTGGCCGACCTGATCAAGGACCTGACCGCGCAGATGATGGCCGCCGCCCGTGACCTGCAGTTCGAGCTGGCGGCGCGGTTCCGCGACGAGATCGCCGACCTCAAAAAGGAACTGCGCGGGATGGACGCCGCCGGCCTGAAGTGACGCGCACCGCCAATGTCACCGGCAGCTGGCGCGAGCTGCTGGGCGCCCGGCACCTGGGGACGTCGGTCGTGCTGGCGGGTGGCGTCGCGCTGTACGCCACCAACGAGTTCCTCACGATCAGCCTGCTCCCGAACACCGTCGCCGAGATCGGCGGCAGCCGCCTCTACGCGTGGGTCACGACGCTGTACCTGGTCGGGTCGGTGGTGGCCGCGACGATGGTCAACCCGATGCTGGTGCGCGTCGGGGCCCGCCCGTCGTACCTGATCGGCCTGGCCGTGTTCGGCGCCTCCAGCCTGGCGTGCGGAGCGGCGCCGTCCATGGAGGTCCTGATCGCGGCGCGCGCGCTGCAGGGCGTGGCCGGTGGGCTGCTCGCCGGCCTCGGCTACGCGGTGATCAACGCGGCGCTGCCCCGCTCGCTGTGGACCCGGGCCTCCGCCCTGGTGTCGGCGATGTGGGGGGTCGCGACGGTGGTCGGGCCCGCGACGGGTGGGCTGTTCGCGCAGTTCGGGCTGTGGCGGTGGGCGTTCGTCGCGATGGCGGTCCTGACGGCGCTGATGGCCCTGCTGGTCCCGGTCGCGTTGCCGGCGGGCCGCGGCGGCACGGGCGCCGAGACGCCGGCGCTGCGGGTGCCGGTGTGGTCGTTGCTGCTGATCGGCGCGGCGGCGCTGGCCGTCAGCGTCGCCCAGATCCCGCACAACCTCGCCGCGACCGCGGGGCTGCTCGCCGCGAGCGTCCTGCTGGCCGGACTGTTCGCGATCGTGGACCGGCGGGCGCGTGCGGCGGTGTTGCCGCCCAGCGTCTTCGGGCCCGGGCCGTTGAAGTGGATCTACCTGACGATGGGCCTGCTGATGGTGGGGGCGATGGTGGACACCTACGTGCCGCTGTTCGGTCAGCGGTTGGCACACCTGACGCCGGTGGCGGCCGGTTTCCTGGGTGCGGCGCTGGCGGTGGGCTGGACGGTCTCCGAGATCGTCAGCGCGTCGCTGGAGAACCCGCGGGCGATTCGGCGGGTGATCGCGCTCGCGCCGGTGGTGGTGGCGTCGGGCCTGGCGCTGGGCGCGCTCACCCAGCGCGGCAACGCGTCGGCCGGGACCGTCGCGGCCTGGACGCTGGCGTTGCTCGTGGCGGGGATCGGGATCGGGATGGCCTGGCCCCATTTGTCGGTGCGCGCAATGGATTCCGTCGACGACCCGACCGAGGGCGTCGCGGCGGCCGCGGCGATCAACACGGTGCAGCTGGTCTCCGGGGCGTTCGGCGCCGGGGTGGCCGGCGTGGTGGTCAATACGGCCCGGGGCGGCGACGCGGCCGCGGCCCGCTGGTTGTTCGCCGTGTTCACCGCGTTGACCGCGGCCGGTGTGGTGGCTTCCTATCGCGCCACCCGGGCCAACCGCTGAGCTCAGTCGGGTTCTTCGCCGCCGCGGAGGATGGCGACCACCCCGTCGACCTCGGCGAAGACGTCGGAGGCGCTGCCCATCCTGGCGCCGGAGAGGGTCATCGTCACCCTGACCTCGCCGTCGTCGATGTCGTGGGCGTCGGCGTCGAGCTCGGTGAGCTGCCAGTCGCGCTGCCCGCAGATCCGCAGCAACTCCCGCAGCACTCCCCGGCCGTTTTCGTAGATGATGGTCAGCCGGCGGGTCCCGCGCAGCCGGGCGGTGAGCTGACGCTCGACGGCGCTGAACGCGAGCGCGCTGACGAAGTGCAGGGCCACGACGGCGACGGCCAGCAGCAGCAGACCGGCGCCGACCGCCATCCCGATCGCGGCCGATTCCCACACCGCGGCCGCGGTGGTGAGCCCGTGCACCGCGCCGCGCCGGGTGATGATGATGCCGGCGCCCAAAAAGCCCACGCCCGAGACGATTTGGGCCGCGACGCGGGACGGGTCGAGCGTGACGGTGCCTTCGTGCACGATATCGAAGAAGCCGAATTTGCTGACCAGCATGATCAACGCCGACGACGTGCCGACGATCGTCTGGGTCCGCAGGCCCGCGCTCTTGCCCTGGATGGTTCGTTCCAGGCCGATCAGCGCCGTCAGCCCGAAGGCGGCCAGCAGCTCGACGACGTGACGCGCGCCCTGCACGTCACCCCCGAGCAGCGGACCGGCCAGCAAAACCTGCATGCCCGTCAACTACCCACGGATGGCGCTTCTACGCGCCGGTCATCGCGTCAACTTGACGACCTGCGAGTAGTGGAACTGCCAACGCTCCACGATGTGGAAGCCCAGGTAGCCCGGAAACCGGTACGCGGGGGCGCGCCCGAAGGCGGTTCCCGGCGGCAGTGCTTGTCCCGATTGTCCGGCCTGGTGATCGGGCAACGAGGTGTCTTTGTTGGTGATCGTCCAGATGGTGGTGCACTTGTTGATCTTGGCCGTGGTCAGCCACACCGCGACGTGGCCGTCCCACAGCCAGCCGACCTTGGGTCCGTAAGCGCCGCGCTCGACGTCGATCAGCGATTTGAAGGCGGCGGGCCGCGTGGCCAGCAGCGCGCGGATCGGTCCGGGCCGCCAGGGCACGGTGTTGTCCACCATCAGGCAGTCGCCGGGCGCGGCGTGGGAGCTGATCAGGTCGGCGACCTGGCTGTAGTCCCAGCCCTCCTTGGCGTAAGGCCAGCGCTGGATGAACAGGTAGTTGGGCAGCGCCGCCGCGGCGAACAACAGCACTGCGGCCGCGATCGGCCACGGCGTGCGGGCGATGGTCACGATGCAGACGGCCATGACGACCGCAGCGGCGGGAGCGGTGAAGATCAGGTAGCGCGGGTAGTAGATCGGTTCGCCGAGGGCCGAGTAGGCGACCACCAGGGCCGTGGGCAGGACGATCCAGGCCACGCCGATGATCAGCAGGCTGCGGGTGTCGCCGCCCGGGCCGCGCGCGCCCCTGAGCCGGGCCACCACCGCGGCGACGACGAGGACACCCGTGAGGATGGCGAACGGAACGCTGTGGTCGAAGTATTGCCTCTGGATGATGTCGAAGGCGTAGTGCCAGCTGACCGGGTAGATCCAGTTGACCTGGAATACCTGGCCGTGGGCGAACAGGATGAACGGCGTCATGGCCCCGACCGCGACCGCCGTGCTGGCGGCCCATCGGATGACGGGAGACCTGCGGGAGCCCTTCGGCGCCAGCAGCGGCACCAGCACGGCGTACACCGGCACCAGCAGCACGAGGTTGAGGTTCAGCAGGACCGACAGCATCAGCGTCAGCGCGTAGCACACCCACCAGCGCGGCGTGCTCCGCCGGACGGCGGCGACCAGCAAGACCGTCAGCCAGATGGCCGCGGCGGCGGCGAACGCATACGAGCGCGCTTCCATGCCCGCCCAGGTGGTCCGCGGCAGGATGGCGAACACCGCCCCCGCGCACACCGCGGTGGCCCGTCCGGGGACGAACTGCTTGGTGAACACCGTGACACCGGCGGCGGCGGCCCCGACCGCCAGGGCGCTCGGCGCCCGCGACCAGAATTCGGTCGGCGGAAACATCGCGAACCAGCCGTGCATCAGCAGGTAATACAGTCCGTGAACGGCGTCGATATGCCCCAGCAGCTTCCACAGCTCCGGCAACGTCCGGCTGGCCGAAGCCGAAATGGTGGCTCCCTCGTCGAACCACAACGACGGCCTACCGGCCCAGGCGGCGCTGACCACTGTGGCGAACGCCGCGATCAGCCACGGATCGAGCACCCTGCCGCGCGACCGCGCGGGCTCCCGCCGCTCGGCGACGCCGGAGGCCTCGGAGGCGTGCTGTTCGGCGGTGGACATGGACATGATGCTTGTCACTGTAGGTCGCACCGGACGAACGGGCTCACCACGAGTTCCCGGTCGCTGCGACCGGTGCCACAACGGCGCATTCACCCGCCGGCACGGCAATTCGTCGAAATAGTCGGAAATGCAACGCTTTCCGCCGCGGCCGGGCAGATCGGTGGTTTCAAAAGTGCGGCAAATCGTTCGTTCGTGCAGCGTGGCCCCGCAATTGCCGTGTGCGCCACGCCACGCTGAGCGGCAATTCCAATCCCTGTTTATCCGGCAAACACGATACTGTCTTGGGTTGGCTGACCAACCGAAACTGGGAGGGTAAATGAGCGCCTATCGGACCGTGGTGGTCGGGACGGACGGCTCGGATTCATCGTTTCGCGCGGTGGACAGGGCTGCGCAGATTGCCGGGGACGACGCCAAGCTGATCATCGCCTCGGCGTACCTGCCGCAGCACGAGGACACCCGGGCCGCCGACGCGCTGGGGTCCGAGAGCTACAAGGTGTCCGGCACGGCCCCGATTTACGCGATCCTGCAGGACGCCAAGGAACGGGCGCACAAGGCGGGCGCCAAGAACGTGGAGGAGCGCTCGGTGGTCGGCGCCCCGGTCGACGCGCTGGTCAAGCTGGCCGAGGACGAGAAGGCCGACCTGCTGGTCGTCGGCAATGTCGGCCTGAGCACGATCGCGGGCCGGCTGCTGGGATCCGTGCCGGCCAACGTCTCACGCCGCGCCAAAGTCGACGTGCTGATCGTGCACACCACGAACTGACCTACCAGCCGCGTTCGCGCCATGCTGCGTGCTGGTCGCACCGGCGTTTGAGTGTGCATTGTGGGCTTTGGGTGTGCGCCCAGTGCGCACAAGTTGCCGAAATCGCGCCGCCAGTGCACACGCAAAGCCGTGAGTGCACACTCGCCGCCGAAAGGCCGCGGTCTACCAGCCGCGTTCGCGCCATTCGGCCAGGTGCGGGCGCTCCGCGCCCAGCACCGTGTCGTCGCCGTGGCCGGGATAGATGACGGTGGCGTCGTCGTACACCTCGAACACCCGCGTGGTGACGTCGTCGAGCAGCTGGGCGAAATCACCGGCCTGCCACGTCTTGCCGACCCCGCCCGGGAACAGGCAGTCGCCGGTGAACAGCTGCGTGACGCCGCCGGTCGCGGGTCCGTCGAGGGCCAGGGCGATCGACCCGGGCGTGTGCCCGCGCAGGTGGATGACGTCGAATGTCAGCTCACCGATCCGCACGGTGTCCCCACCGGCCAGCAAACGGTCCGGGTTGACCGGCAGCGGGCCGGCGTCGATCTCGTTGGCGGCGGTCGGGGCGCCGGTGGCCGCGGCGACGGCCTCCAGCGCCTGCCAGTGGTCGAAGTGCTGATGGCTGGTCACGATCAGCGACAGCTTCGGCGCGTACTCCCGGATCAGGCCGAGGAGGACGTCGGCGTCGTTCGCGGCGTCGATCAGCAGGGTTTCGCCGGTCGCGGAACATGTCACGAGATAGGCGTTATTGTCCATCGGGCCCACCGACGCCTTTAGAATCGTGGCGCCGGGTAGGGTCCGGCGGGCCGCGGTACCGGGGTCGACGTGTCCGGTGTAGTTATCGTCGGGCACAACCGAGGCAGTCATAGCGGCCACGTTACTGGTCACGGGTTGCTTGTCGGTACGGACACATAGCATGGAATGCGCCGTGCGCATCAACGGCTGTAATACCCGAAGCATTCACTGAAAGAGGCACCGTTGGCTGACCGCCTCATCGTCAAGGGCGCCCGTGAGCACAACCTGCGGGGCGTCGATCTCGACCTGCCGCGCGATGCGTTGATCGTGTTCACGGGGCTATCCGGGTCGGGCAAGTCGTCGCTGGCGTTCGACACCATCTTCGCCGAGGGCCAGCGCCGCTACGTCGAGTCGCTGTCGGCCTACGCCCGCCAGTTCCTGGGGCAGATGGACAAGCCCGACGTCGACTTCATCGAGGGGCTGTCCCCGGCGGTCTCGATCGACCAGAAGTCGACCAACCGCAACCCGCGGTCGACCGTCGGGACGATCACCGAGGTGTACGACTACCTGCGGTTGCTCTACGCGCGCGCAGGCACGCCGCACTGCCCGGTCTGCGGCGAGCGGATCGCCCGCCAGACGCCCCAGCAAATCGTCGACCAGGTGCTGGCGATGCCGGAGGGCACCCGCTTTCAGGTGCTGGCCCCGGTGGTGCGCACCCGCAAGGGCGAGTTCGCCGACTTGTTCGAGAAGCTCAACGCCCAGGGCTACAGCCGGGTGCGGGTCGACGGCGTGGTGCACTCGCTGACCGATCCGCCCAAGCTGAAGAAGCAGGAAAAGCACGACATCGAGGTGGTGGTCGATCGCCTGACGGTCAAGGCCAGCGCCAAGCAGCGGCTCACCGACTCGGTGGAGACCGCGCTGAACCTGGCCGACGGCATTGTGGTGCTGGAGTTCGTCGATCACGACCACGACGCCCACAACCGCGAGCAGCGGTTCTCCGAGAAGCTGGCCTGCCCCAACGGGCACGCGCTGGCGGTCGACGACCTCGAGCCGCGGTCCTTCTCGTTCAACTCGCCCTATGGCGCGTGCCCGGAGTGCACCGGCCTGGGTATCCGCAAGGAGGTCGACCCCGACCTGGTGGTGCCCGACCCGGAGCGCACGCTGGCCGAAGGCGCGGTGGCGCCGTGGTCGACGGGCCACACCGCGGAGTACTTCACCCGCATGATGGCCGGGCTGGGCGACGAGCTCGGCTTCGACGTCGACACGCCGTGGCGCAAGCTGCCGGCCAAGGCCCGCAAGGCGATCCTCGAGGGCTCCGACCACCAGGTGCACGTGCGGTATCGCAACCGCTACGGCCGCACCCGGTCGTACTACGCCGATTTCGAGGGCGTGCTGGCGTTCCTGCAGCGCAAGATGGCGCAGACCGAATCCGAGCAGATGAAGGAGCGCTACGAGGGCTTCATGCGCGACGTGCCCTGCCCGGTGTGCGAGGGCACCCGGCTCAAGCCGGAGATCCTGGCGGTGTCGCTGGCGGCGGGGGGCCGCGGCAAGAAGTCCATCGCCGAGGTGTGTGAGCTGTCCATTTCGGACTGCTCGGACTTCCTGAACGCGCTCACCCTGGGGACGCGGGAGCAGGCGATCGCCGGACAGGTGCTCAAGGAGATCCAGTCGCGGCTGGGGTTCCTGCTCGACGTCGGGTTGGACTACCTGTCGCTGTCGCGGGCGGCGGCCACGCTGTCCGGCGGTGAGGCGCAACGCATCCGACTGGCCACCCAGATCGGCTCCGGCCTGGTGGGCGTGCTCTACGTGCTCGACGAGCCCTCCATCGGGCTGCACCAGCGCGACAACCGTCGGCTCATCGAAACCCTGACGCGGCTCAGGGATTTGGGGAACACCCTGATCGTCGTCGAGCACGACGAGGACACCATCGAGCACGCCGACTGGATCGTCGACATCGGGCCGCGGGCCGGCGAGCACGGCGGCCAGATCGTGCACAGCGGAACGTATGCCGAGCTGCTGGCCAACGAGGACTCGATCACCGGCGCCTACCTGTCGGGCAAGGAGAGCATCGAGCTGCCGGCGATCCGGCGGCCCGTCAACCACAAGCGCCAACTCACCGTCGTCGGCGCCCGGGAGCACAACCTGCGCGGCATCGACGTGTCGTTCCCGCTCGGGGTGCTGACCGCGGTGACGGGCGTGTCGGGCTCGGGAAAGTCGACGCTGGTCAACGACATCCTGGCCGCGGTGCTGGCCAACCGGCTCAACGGCGCCCGGCAGGTGCCGGGCCGGCACACCCGGGTCACGGGCCTGGACCACCTGGACAAGCTGGTGCGGGTCGACCAGTCGCCGATCGGCCGTACGCCGCGGTCCAACCCGGCCACCTATACCGGAGTGTTCGACAAGATCCGCACGCTGTTCGCGGCGACCACCGAGGCCAAGGTCCGCGGGTATCAGCCGGGCCGGTTCTCGTTCAACGTCAAGGGCGGTCGCTGCGAGGCGTGCACGGGCGACGGCACCATCAAGATCGAGATGAACTTCCTGCCCGACGTGTACGTCCCGTGCGAGGTCTGCCACGGCGCCCGGTACAACCGGGAAACGCTGGAGGTGCACTACAAGGGCAAGACCATCTCCGAGGTGCTGGACATGTCGATCGAGGAGGCGGCGGAGTTCTTCGAGCCGATCAGCGGCATCCACCGCTACCTGCGCACACTCGTCGACGTCGGGCTGGGCTACGTCCGGCTCGGGCAGCCCGCGCCGACGCTGTCCGGCGGCGAGGCGCAGCGCGTCAAGCTGGCCGCCGAACTGCAGAAGCGCTCGACCGGGCGGACGATCTACATCCTCGACGAACCCACCACCGGGCTGCACTTCGACGACATCCGCAAGCTGCTCAAGGTGATCAACGGCCTTGTCGACAAAGGCAATACGGTCATCGTCATCGAACACAACCTGGACGTGATCAAGACGTCGGACTGGATCGTCGACATGGGCCCCGAGGGCGGCGCCGAGGGCGGAACCGTTGTCGCCGAAGGCACCCCGGAGGACGTCGCCGCGGTGCCCGAAAGCTACACGGGCAAGTTCCTCGCCGAGGTCGTCGGGCGTGCCCCCGCGCCGCGGCGGTCGACCCGGCGCCGCAAGGTCACCGCCTGAGCGACGTTCAGGGTGCGCGATCATCCCGGCGTCGCACGGGCCTTCGACAGCGGCGACGGAAAGCGGGGACTGATGCGCACCCCGTCCAGCCACGCGGTGAGCTCGTCGGCCCGGCGCTGCAGGGCGCGCCGCCCGTCGCGGCCGGGATCCTCGAGCAGCTGCAGCCGGACCCGCGCGCCGTCGTCTTGATACCAGCCGCCCACCACGCGTCCGTTCCACCACGCCGTCGGGCCGGCGTTGCCGTTGCGGTCGAAAATCCGCGCGCGGTGCTCCCCGAGGTACCAATCGCGCTGAAACCAGCCCATGGTGGTGGCGTCCAGCCCCGGCAGCAAGGCGCACCATGGGGGCGCTTCGGGTTCGGGATCGAGGTCGTCGGGCAGCGCCCAGCCGGGGCTGCCGTGCAGGTCGACTTGCACCGCCCCGATGTCGGCCAGGGCGTTGCGGGCCGCGGTGAGCGTGGTGCCGAGCCACCACTTGATGTCGGCGACGGTCGCGGGCCCGAACGTCGCCAGCCAGCGGCGGGTCAGGCCGGCCCGGGCGTGCCGGTCCGGCAGCGGCTCGCCGACGTCGCCCAGCCAATCGCCGGTGGTGCTCCAGCGCGGCCGCGACGTGGTCCAGCTCCCGTCGTTCGGCCCGCGCACGATGTCGCCCCGCGCGGAGAGCACCGTGAGCACCCGCGGGGCGAGCGGAACCTGGCCGCCCCAACGCCTTCCGGGCGCCGGGTCGTAGGTCCCGGCCAGCTCGGGCAGCGCCGCCCGCAGCTCGGTGCTGCTGGCCGGCCCGCTGTCACCGAGATGGCGCAACACCGCGGCGCAGGCGCGGTCGAGCCAGCGCTCGCCGTCGGCGGCCACGCCCGCCTTACGCACGTCGGCGGCCAGCCTCCGGCTTTCGTTGTCGGCGACCCGGTCGCTGCACGCGGACTGAATCAAGCGCAGGTCGTCGCTGCTGACCAGCCACAGCGTCCGTCGCATCGCCAGATGCCGCAGCGCGGCGCGTTTCTCGTACAGCTGCAGCTCGAGGTCGGCGGTCCGGAATCCCGGGAAGCGCGCCCAGAGCGACAGGTACGGGGTGGCGGGGTCGGTGGCATGCAGCCCGACCAGCCCGGCGATCATCCCGGTGATGGGCGTGGGGTCGCCCGCGGAAAGGAAGTGCCTGCGCGCCAGGCGGTTACGGCGCTCGTCGATGGTGAATGTGCGCACCTCAACGCTCGTCGGAGCGCATCGACTCCCGGATCTGCCGCAACCGCTCGGCCGCCGCGCGCTCGCGCTCTTCGAACTGCTCCTCGACCGAGCGGCCCTCCGCGGTGTCCGCGTCGAGTTCGGTGGCACCCTGCGCCGTGGCGAACCGGGATTCGATCTTCTCCCGGACGGATTCGAAGGTCGGCACGCCGGCGGCGTCGTACCCGGGGGCGGGAGTCATGGGTTCGTCGGGCATGACGACACGCTACTGCGCCCGGCGAGCGAAATAGCGCACCATCTGCTCCCAATACACCAGGGTCAGGACCATCTGCGCCGCGGTCGCGACGGCCGCCGGCCCCGGTCGATGGCGCCGGGCGGCCAGGGCGGCGCCCAGTGCGCACCTCCGCGCCACCGCGCTGACGAGCATCGCCGCGTCCCGCGGGCGACGGCCGATCCACAATTCCTCGCCCAGCATCGCGCGGGTTGACCAGGCGCGTTGGTGCGCGGGCCGGCCGAAGACGAAGGGGTTGACGGTCAACCACAGCGCGATCCACACCGCATGGCTGCAGCGCCTTGTCCAGATGGGTACCAAGACCAGAGGCGTGGTCGCCCAGCGCGTCCAGGCGCTCCATGGGTTGCAGTGCCGGGCGAAGATCGCGCGCCTGAGTCGGGCGGCGGCCGTGCCTTGCGTCACGACCTCGAGTGCGCGCTGAGGGCCGGGTTTCGCGAAGAGTTCGGCAACCGGCGTTTGCCAAAAAGTTACCAGTTACCCAACCCCGGTCCCATAAAATCGCCTCTGCTCTCGAATTCGGAGCCTCCGCGGCCAGCGGGGCGAGCATCCCAACAAGCCTGGAACCCGCGAAAGCCGGCCCCGAAAGCGTGCGATTCTCTCGGGCCGCGGCAGCAAACCCGCGGCGCCCGAACCGCCGCTACATGGGGAATTCACAGGTAGAACACAGCACCTTCGTCGGGTTGAATCATCTGGATGAGAAGGGGTCCGGGCGCTTCAACGAAAGGTCAGCGCCGCCCGCGGAGTCACCCACGCCGACGCTTCACGCCATGGCCGACAGAGTCCGGGGCTGGCGTCGCAGGTGCGATCCGGCCAAAAACCGGGCGGTGCCGACTCCGCGCGCGCAAACTTATGATTCGTTGCCGATTACTGATCGGTAACGCTAACGATGCGGATACCCGACAAACGACACTGACGATAATAAATACCGCAGGTTATTTGTCGCTGGCGCATTTTAGGAAATAATTCGAGACACATCTCACAAAAAGACCGGTCGGCAGGGTGCAGAAGTGAAGGGATACCTATGGAAGCGGCTCAACTGACCAGCGGGTTCGACGGCGTATCGCTGGGAGCCGGAGCGGGCTGGCGCGATCAGGCGACGGGCTGTTGGGTAGCGGCGTCAACGCCGGAGGCGGAACCCGAGCTCTGGGATCAGTATCTGGATGGTGCGCTGCGCAGTTACCGCCGGCACGGGCTGGAATGGGTGCTCGACCTCGATGCGGTTCGGGACGGCGCCGACACGACGCTGTTCTTCGCCGCGATCGATCCGGGGGGCCGGGTGGTCGGTGGCACGCGCGTCGTTGGTCCGCTGCGGTCGGCCGACGAGTCCCACGCGCTCGAGGAGTGGAAAGACAGCCCGGGCCGTGCCGTGTTGAGCCACATGATCACCAACCGCATCCCCTTCGGCGTCGTGGAGGTCAAAAGCGCCTGGACCGACTCGCGCGAGTACGGCAGCCGGGCCCTGTCCCGGGTGCTGGCGCGCACCGCGATGCCGATGATGACGCTGCTGGGTGTCCAGTTCGTCATGGCCACGGCTGCGGCTCACGTGCTGGAGCAGTGGCAATCCTCAGGCGGTGTCGTGGCCTCGCGGATACCGGCGGCCGCCTATCCCACCGAGGCCTATCGCACCAAGGTGATGTGGTGGGACCGCCGCACCATCGCCACGCACGCCGAACCGGAACAATTCAAGCTGATGTGCGCCGAAAACTCCGAGATTCTCTGCCGCATCTCGGCTTAGGAGAAATCGGGTCGGTGCGGGCATTCACCTTTCGCACGACGTCGGGTGGCGCGATGAGGGGGAACGGGCCCCCGGGCGACTCACGTATCTTCTTGGCGCTCGGCGGAATTCGACGGCTGGGCGAGGTCGGCCGTCACGCCTCGTCGACGCCCTGCGCGCCGCTGTGTCGGGAACGTCACAGTACCCTTCGGTGCGCGCCGACGGTCTAGGGTCGGAGGGGTGGCCATCACCGAGCGGTCCGTGCGGGACGTTTCCGCGTTGCCCTTTGCCCCGAAAAACCCGCTTCCGTATCGCGAACGCCTGAAGGCGATCCGGGAGTTTCATACCGGTACGAACAAGCTTCGCGACGCCGGTGGACCCGTCACCCGGGTCACTTTGGGACCGCGCTGGCTGATTCCGCCGATCGTGTTGGCGACGTCACCGCAAGGCATTCGCGACATCGTCAGCCCCAGAGACGGTTCCGTCGACAAGACCAGCACGGTGACCACCGAGCTTCGCAGGCTGCTCGGCGGGAACCTGTTCGTCCTGCCGCACGCCGAATGGTTGCCGCGTCGGCGCACCCTGCAGCCGGTATTCACCCGGCAGCGTGTCCGCCAGTTCGGCGGACACATGGCCGAGGCTGCGGAGACGGTGTGTGCCACGTGGCGCGAGGGTGATGTGATCGACCTCGACGCGCAGTGCCGCACGCTGACGCTGCGGGCGCTGGGTCGCTCGGTGTTGGGACTGGACCTCGATGAGCGATCCGACGCGATCGCCGAGCCGCTGCGAGTGGCGACGAGCTACGCCGTGCGGCGCGCCCTGCGGCCGCTGCGCGCACCGCAGTGGATGCCCACGCCGGCGCGGCGGCGGGCCCGGGCGGCGGCCCGCACCATTCGCGAGCTTGCCGACGAGATTCTGCACGCGTGTCGCGCCGACCCCAACAGGGAGGCGCCTCTGGTCCACGCGCTCATCGCCGCCACCGACCCGGAAACGGGGCAGTCGCTGTCGGACACCGAAATCCGCGACGAGATGATCATCTTTTTGTTCGCCGGCCACGACACGACGGCGACGACTCTGACCTACGCGCTGTGGGCGCTGGGGCGCCATCCCGACCTGCAGGAGCGCGTCACCACCGAGGTCGCCGAGCTCGGCGGCCGCCAGCTCACACCTGACGACGTTTCGCGCTTGGGTTTCACCGTCCAGGTTCTGCAGGAGGCGCTGCGGTTGTGCCCGCCCGGGCCGACCGGAACCCGGATGGCGACCCGCGATGTCGAGGTCGCGGGCTACCGGGTGAAGGCGGGCACGATGCTGGCGTTCGGACGAATGGCCGTGCAGACCGACCCGAGCCTGTGGGACGATCCGCTCCGGTTCGACCCGGACCGGTTCGCGCCGGGGCGCGATCAAGGCCGGGACCGTTGGCAATACGTTCCGTTCGGCGGGGGGCCGCGCTCGTGCATCGGCGATCACTTCGCGATGCTGGAAGCCACGCTTGCGTTGGCGACCATCATCCGCCGAGTCGAAATCGATTCTCTGGAAGACGATTTCCCGCTGGCCGTGCCGTTCACCATGGTGGCGGCGGCCCCGATCCCGGCCAAGATCCGGCTGCGTCACTGACGCCGTGCGTCGGTGCCCGGCGCTAGGCCCGCACGCCGTGCTGGGCCTGGTTTCCGCCGCGCCGTTTGGCCGCGTACATCGCTGTGTCGGCAATGGCGATCAGCTCGTCGACGAACCAGGCGACGTCGCGCCCGGTGAGCAGGTGCAGTTCGGCGCTGGCGGTGCCGATGCTGGCCGTGATCCCGGGCGAGAGCTCGGCCAAAGCGGTGCAGAACCCTGTGGCCAGGGGGCCCACGTCCGGGGTCTCCGAGGTCAGCGCGACCAGGAACTCTTCGCCGCCGGCGCGGCAGAGGATCGCATCGGCGGGGGTGCGCTCCCGCAGCAGGTCGGCGACCGCGAGCAGGGCGCGGTCGCCGGCCGAATGACCGTGGGTGTCGTTGATGCGTTTGAAGTTGTCGAGGTCCACCATGACCACCGCGAGGTGGTCATGCCCGGGTGGCGGATCCGTCACCCGGTGACCGACCGCCTCGGTGAACGCCCGCCGGTTGAGCAGGCCGGTGAGGGCATCCTGTTGGGAGCGCTGAGCGTACGTTCCCATCGCGCGTGAGATGCCCCAAACGCCAAGGGGCAGCCACAAATTGAGGAAAGTGTTGAGCCAGAACGCGGAGGCCGCGCTGGCCAGGTTGGCCTCTCGGGCAAGCCTCAGCACCGCCACGGTGGTCACCGCGACCGCGACGGCGCCGTTGTAGACCAGCAGCCTGGGACCGTGGAACAGCGCGATGTAGCCCCCGGTGATGGCCATGGCGGTGCAAGCCAGCGCGGCAAGTGCCGCCGTGGGCTGCGCGAGGCTCCACCCGGCGACGCACAGCGCGCCGATCGCGACACCGGCCTGCGACTGCCGGCGCGTCGGCCAGCGCGTCAACCACAACAAGGTCACGCCGACGGTGAACGCGGCGGCCAGTCCGCCGGTGACCACCTCGGCCGTGCTGGGGTGGTGTTGGCTCGGCAACACGGTCAGCGGCGCCAAGGCCGACGATCCGGCGATGAGAGCCATGGTCATTCGGGCCCGGCCCAACATCCCGCGCCGGCGCAGGAACGTCGTGGTCCAGTCGTACTGGTCGGGCTCGTTCCACCACGCCTTCAGGCGTGACATCGGCCGGCGACCCCTTCTCGACGAGCCCGTTCGCGCATGCGGTCTCGGACTTCGGGGCCGGGGAGTGGCGCGTCGCCGGGAATGCCATGATTGCGGCTATGGCCTCTCGACACACGCGATTTCGCCTCTTCTACCGGATCGGCTTCACACCCTGGGAGGGCCATGCGATCGGGCAGGGCCTGCGGGATCTGATCGAGGGAACCCCGAACACACCGGCGCTGCCCACCGGCTCGGCCCTCGACGTCGGGTGCGGTACCGGCGACTGCGCCGTCTACCTCGCCCAGCACGGGTGGAAGGTCACCGGGGTGGACTATGTCGCGAAGCCGCTCGATAAGGCGCGCGCCAAGGCCCGCGCGGCCGGGGCATCGGTCAACTTCGCCCGTGCCGACGTCACGCGGTTGAGTCACGAGGGGATCGGTAGCGGTTTCCAGCTGATCGTCGACAACGGCTGCATCCACAACATGAGCGGCGCCGACCGCGAGGCGTACGTCCGCGAGGTCAGCGCCGTGGCGGCACCCGACGCGCGGCTGTACATCGTCGCGTTCCCTCCCGGCGGAAGGTTCGGCGTGCCGGGCATCGACCGCCCCGAGATGGAGCGGCGCTTCGCTGCCGGCTGGACGCTGTTGTCGACCGGGGACGAGCGGGAGCTCGACGAGAAGACCCCGACGTACTACTACCTGTTTCAACGCCGCTCTTAGACGTCGACCGGCTGCGGGTCTAGCCAACGCCCTTTCTCCCCGGCTGTTGGGTCTGCGGCGCAACGGTCGCGCTGGAGAAGTCCATCGGTATGACGCCCTTGCCGAGCAGCGACTCCATCGCCGCGCTGTCCAGCGGGCGGGACAGCAGAAACCCTTGCGCCCGAAAGCAACCCAGGTCGAGCAACGTCTTGGCCGCGGCTACGGTTTCGACGCCTTCGGCGACGACTTCGAGCCCGAAGGCGTCGGCGAGCGCAAGCGTCGACCGCACGATTGCCAGGTCCCCGGCGTTGGTGTCGAGATTGCGGACAAACCCCTTGTCGATCTTGAGTGCGTCGACGGGGAGAGACTTCAGATACGTCAGCACACTGTAGCCGGTGCCGAAGTCGTCGATGGCGATCTGTACCCCGATGTCCTTCAGCCCGAACAGCGTCTTCCGGGTGGCGTCGATGTCCTGGACCACCACGCTTTCGGTGATCTCGAGGCATATGGTGCTGGGATCGAGATCGAACTCTTCCAGGGTTGTCGCGACCGTATCGACGATGCCCTCCGTCACGAGCTGCACGGGCGAGACATTGATGCGCAGCACGGCGCCGCGCCCGACGCCGCGTGATTGCCAGAGCCCGAATTGGGCGCACGCCGAATGGATTACCAGGCGGCCGAGCTTCGCACCCAGGTTGATCGATTCCACCACCTGGATGAACGAGTCCGGCATCAACAGCCCAAGTGTCGGGTGTTGCCAACGAATCAGCGCCTCGGCGCCGAGAATCTCGCCGGTGCGCATGTCGAACTCCGGGAGGTAATGCAGCACCAAGGCGTCGCTGTCGCTGTCGATTATCCCTTCCAGGTACAGCTCGATGTCGTTGCGGATCATGTCCGTTCGCGACATCTCGGGACTGAAGATCGAAACCCTGTTGCCGCCCGAGCTTTTCGCCGAGCGGGTGGCCTGATCGACCCGGCGCAGCAGATCCGACGTGCTTTCCGATCCGGGCAGACCGGATGCGACGCCGATGCTGACGGTGCGGCTCAGCATCTCGCCGTCGATCACGACCTGACGGTGCACCCGCGCGTGTATCGATTGAGCGAACGCCTCGGCGGCTTCGACGTCCATCGAGGCGGCCGGGACGACGACGAACTCGTCACCGCCGAAGCGGGCGATCACGGAGGGAACGTCGACCGCCTCGCGCAGCAGCGCGGCGAAGGCCACGATGAATCGGTCGCCCGCATCCTGACCGAGGCGTTCGTTGATCACCTTGAACCGGTCCAGAGCGAGGAACACCACCGACACGGCGCCCGGCTGGCCCTCGGCCAGCCGCTTGTCGAGGTAGGCGATGAGGGCCCGGCGGTTCAGCAGCCCGGTGAGGTCGTCGTGCTCGGCGAGGTAGTGCAGTTGCTCCTCGGCGACGATGCGGGCCTGCAGTTGAGCGAAGAGCGCGGCGATCGCCTGCAGCGCGTTGAGCTCCTCCGGCAGCCATTCGCGGTCGCCGACCTTGCCGAAGGCCAGGGTGCCGGTCGTCACGTCACCGGACAGCAGCGGCACGGCGGCAAGGGAGACAGCGCCCCACCCGGTGCCCTCGTCGATGTTGCGTTGGTAGTCGGCGGTGGCCGGCTCGGGACGCACGACTTCGGGCACTTTGAGATTTTCGGCTTGTGCGAAGACGGAGTCGGCGTCGGCGAAATACACCACACCGATCGGGTCGGGGTCGGCGTTGCGCGGCGGCCACTCGGCCACCAGCACCGTGGCGTGGATCGTGTGATCGTTGTGACGCAGGAAGCTGAAGTCCACGCCCAACTCGCTCACCAGGTAGCCGAGCACCCGCTGGCTGATCGTGGCGGAATCAGCCGCGGAGGCCGCCATCAATTCGGCGGCCGCGGCGGTGACCAGGTGGTCCAGAGTGCCCGACATTGCCCCTTACCGTAGCGGTAACTGGTGCGTGGTGTCCGCATTGCATAGCGCGTCTAGCAATGATTCGCTCAACTCAGCATCCGAACCCGATCAAAGCTGCGGCGGCTCGGCACCGACGCTGGTGGCGCGACCGTTAACCGTAATACCAGCACGATCGATTCGTCGGGCGGTATGTCGGCCAGGTCGCGGAAGTCGTGCTGCAACTGTGTTAGCTGATCGGCGAACCGGGGGGACAGCTCGTCGAAGTCTGCCCGGTTGCGCGCGTAGAGGAACACCGGCGAGACCGGCTGGATGGATAGCCCGCGTTGCTGGGCGATGATCCAGACCAGCTCGACTGCCGCGCCTCCCGCGGCGTAGTCGCGCAGCTCCTGTCCGGGCACACTGACGACGGCCAGCGCCGAACTGGCCAGTACCCGGTCGCGTGCGTCCTCACCCAGCGCACTGCCCGCGTCCCATCGGGCGAGGTGCGCCATGACGTCCGTGCGGCGCAGGATCTCGAGGAGTGCCAGATCCCCGGGATCGAGTTCGAGGCCGCGCACCTCGATACCGGTGTCGGGGTCGGCGTCGCCCGGCCAGCGCAGTTCAGAGACCATCTCTTGGTGCAGGTGCGGAGTCAGGTAACGGATCCGGTCGGATGCGGCGAGAATCGTTGCCGCATGGCCCATGTCGCCCCGCTCGGTGATCAGGCGCAGCCGGGCTCCTTCGCGTTGGGCCGCGGCGGTGAGCGCCTCGATGGTCGTGGTGTCGATCGGCTCGGGGCTGCCGTGGCGGCGGTTGGTGCAGCGCTCGAGCATCGGCTGATAGAGGTCGGCAAGGGTGGGGTCGGTGCCGTCGGTCAGTTTCAGGGTGGCGCGCAATGGCGATCCATCGACGTGCTCGGTGAGCGTGGCCGGTCCCAGGGTGTGCTGCGCCGCCGCGGCGATCCTGGCGTTGAGGAGCGCGGCGCCGACCGCGACGGCGCTGGCACGAAATGCGACGTCCATGGTCGAAGTGTGTTGCGCGGCAATGTCGATGGTGACCTCGGCCGGTCCGGCTCGAACGGTCCAGGGCTGCACGTTTCCCCCGGAGGGGGCGCGGATCGCGGCGGCGGCGACGAGCCCGGGTATCCCGGGCAGCTGTGCCGTCTCCGGCTGATCCGCCGGTGCGGGACGGCCGCGGGCCATGTCGGGTTCGTCGAGTTGGTCGAGCGCCGCCGCGATGTCGATGCGCGTGCGGCCCGAGCGCAGCTCCTCGCCGAGCCCGATCCTGCGCACGCCCTCCGCCAACGCCGACGCGCCCAGCACGACGTCGGAGGCCAGTTGGGGCCAGGTCGACACCGTGCGGTCGATCTCGACCAGCGACGCGGCCGTCCGCGGCGAAAGCCGTTCGGCCTCAAGGTGACGCAGGACGTGCGGCACCTTTTCGCGGCTGCTCATGCCGGGAAGCAAGGCGATGTCGAGGTCGCCGAGCAGGCCGTGCAGAATCGGTCGCTGCGGCTCGTGGTCGAAACGTTCCACATCGACGAGCCCGCGATCACTGGTGGCCATCAGCACGGGGATGCGGCGGGCGCGGGCGCCGACCCGCAGCACGGCCTTCATGTCGAGCGCATCGCATTCCTCGATCACGATGTCGAGGCCGTCCAGGAACGTGTCGACGGTCTCGAAAGTCAGTCCCGCGTCGACGACCTCGACCGGCAGGTACGGGTCGAGTTCGGCGATCCTGCGCGCGGCCACACAGGCCTTGTTGACGCCGATGTCGAACACGCTGGCGGGCACCCGATTCAGGTTCGACAGTTCGAGGTGGTCGAAGTCGGCCAGGCGAAGGCCGCCACACAATCCCTGGGCGGCCAGCGTGTGCGCGATGACATGGCCGACGCTGAGCCCGGCGACGCCGATGCGCAGCCGGCCGAGCCGGTCCTGTTCGGGCGGCGTGATGTTGTTGCGGTTGCGGTCCAGGCGAACGGCGCGGTATCCGCGCGGGCCGAGCACCGCCACCGCCGCGCGCCGCCACGGGTAGTACGCCCAGCGGCCGCCTTCCGCGAGGAGCGCGGCATCCGGGGCCGGCCGTAGGCTGCGCAGGTTGGCCAGCTGGGTGTCCCGGTGGTCGAGGAATTCCACCGTGGGGTCGGCTCGGAGCCGTTGCAACAACGAACTGTCGTCGGGCTCATCGGGGTCGAGAATCTGCGCGGTGTACGCGGTTTTCTCGTGCTCGTCCATGGTGTTTCGTGTATAGCACCTGATCGGTGGTCCGGCTGCTCAGATGTTGCGCCCGGACGGAAAATGTGACGTTGGCGATAACGCGGTCGCCGAGCGCGGCGTCATCCGGTGGTGTCGCCGTTCGGGGGCTGCTCTTCGTCGAGGAACAGGCCGTGCCGGAGAAGGCCGGTGACCGAGGCGTCCCAGCGTCGCAGCTGCGCCTCGCTGAAGAACGATTTGCCCAAGTAGAGCTCGATGTAGGGATGCAGAATGACGGCGCCGACGCGCAGGATGACAACGTTGATCGCCGCCCAATCCGGGTCGAGGTCTGGTTGCGTATTGCCCTGCGCGACGAAATGTTCGCGCTGGGCCGCGCTGATGCCCACCAGACCGCTGAAGATGATCGACCCGAACGCGCCGCCCTCCGCGAGCGCGCGCCCGAGATAGGTCATCACGTCCGGGCGTTCGACCATCAGGGCGGTCAGCCGGCGCCCGGCCTCGCTGAGCCCGTCGGACGGCGGGTCGGGCAGCGCCGTGGGGGCGAGGGCCTCACCGACCACCTGCAGCACGTACTGATCGACGGCCGCGGTCAGCGTGGCCTTGGTGCGAAAGTGGTGCTGGACCAGCCCGATCGACACCTCCGCGGTCTCGGCGATCCTGCGTAGCGACGTGGCGGCGATGCCGCGATCGGCAAAGCAGCTCAGCGCGGCGTCGCGGATCCGTTCCTTGGACGTCGGCTCGATCGGAGGAGGCGGATCGAACGGAAACAGCCGGCCGAGTTCCACGGCCCGACAATATACCCACATCGTGGTGCGATACCGGCATATCGACTTACCAGAAGCCGGTATTGCCCAGCGTTTTTCGATGTGGGGCGGGGGAGCGGGCGACGCGTAGCGACGGCCCGCTACCTGCTTGCGGTGTTGGAACGCTCGGCCGGGACCACCGCCTGGCCGGGCACCGCGGGCGGGGCGGAAACGGCCGGCAACGGGATCCGCTTCACCCCGGGGGTGCCGAGCCGGCCGGCCAGCCACGGCAGCGCGGCCGCGAAAGCCCGGTCCGCGAACGGCCAGTCGTGCTTGCCCGGCTGGGGCAGCACGGCGCAGTCGATGCCGTTGGCGTGGCCGAGCGCGCACAGCGAGTAGGCGGCCGCCGTCTGGTTGCCCGGGTTGGCCGCGGCGTCACGGCTGACGAGACGCATTGCGCCCGCGTCGGTTACCGACACGTCGCGGCGCGCTGCCGGCGGCCCGTCCGACGAGATCGCGAACCAGCCGGCCACGTCGCGGTACCGGCCGTGCCGGTTGATCACCGTGGTCGGGTCGAACGCCGCCCACGCCTCGGCGTTTCCGCCGAACAGCCGGGCGACGGTCTGCGCCTTGGTCCCCGCGTTGGGGTAGAAGTCACCGGCGATGTCGACGAACGCGCTGAACATGTCGGGATGCATGACGGTCAGGTCCACAGCGCACGTCCCGCCCATCGACCAGCCCGCGACTCCCCAGTTGGACCGGTCGGGGCTGACACCGAAAGTCGAGACCATATACGGGACAACGTCCTTGGTGAGATGGTCGGCCGCGTTGCCGCGAACGCCGTTGACGCATTCGGTGTCGTTGTTGAAGGCCCCTCCGGAGTCGACGAACACCAGCACCGGCGCCTTGCCGGCGTGTGTGGCCGCGAAGTCGTCGATGGTCTTGACGGCGTTGCCCGCCCGCGTCCAGTCCGCGGGCGTGTTGAACTGCCCGCCGATCATCATCACGGTCGGCAACGCAGGCGGCGGGCTGTCCCCCGCAAGCGGGTGGTACCCCCTGGTGAACCATTCGGGCGGTAGGTACACCAATTCGCCGCGGTGCTTGAAATGCGATGCGGCCGAAGGGATCACCACGGGGACCAGGCTGCCGTGCGGTGGGCGGGCCCGCTTGGCGGCCATCGCGGCGATGGTGGCCCGGTCGGCCTGGTCGGGCAAGGGGCCGGAAGTGAGTTGGTTCCACGCCGCCTGCACGGTCGGGAAGTAGCCGACCCACAGGTTGAGCGTCAGCGCCGCGCAGAGCAGACACAGCGGCACCGCGAGCAGGGTCGCGCCGCGCCGCCACGGCCCGGCCCCGCGCCAGCCCAGAATCAGCACGGCCGAGGCCAGCCCGGCCAGCGCGATCCACAACCACAGCGCCGGCGGCGCCGGTTCGTCCGCCAGGCCGCGGTCGACGATGTACCAGTGCGTCACATAGGCGGCGGCACCGCCGACCGCGCCGGCCAGCGGCAGCCAGACGGTCCGCCAGCGCCGTGACCGCCAGCCGACGGCCAGCGCCAGCACCACCGCGGCACCGACCTGGATCGTCGTGGGCAGCCAGCCGTGCATCAGGGAGGTGTGACCACTCGCCAGCATCTGTGCCGTCCCGAGGGGCGCTGAGGGCGCGGTGGCGGTCACGTGACTCATTGTGATGGATTGTTAACGTCCCCGGAACATTATCGGTCGATGTCGGCGACGCGGCCGACCGGGGTTCGGGGATCGTTCAGTGCGGCTTGGCCAGCGGGAACGGCAGCGTCTCGCGGATGCTGCGGCCGGTTATGAGCATGACGAGCCGATCGACGCCCATGCCCATCCCGCCGGTGGGCGGCATGGCGTATTCCATGGCTTGCAGGAAGTCTTCGTCGAGTTCCATCGCCTCGGGGTCGCCGCCGGCGGCCAACAGCGACTGCTCCTGCAGGCGGCGCCGCTGCTCCACCGGATCGGTCAGCTCGCTGTAGGCCGTCCCGAGTTCGACGCCCCACGCGACGAGATCCCACCGCTCGGCGACGCCGGGCTGGCTGCGGTGCGGCCGGGTCAACGGCGATACCGAGGTGGGGAAGTCGATGTAGAAGGTCGGTTGCTCGGTCTTGTCCTCCACCAGGTGTTCGTAGAGCTCCAACACGACGGCGCCGGCATCCCAATGAGCCCGATAGGGAATGTGCACGGCGTCGGAGAGTTTTCGCAGGGCGGCCAGCGAGGTTTCGGGATGAACATGCTCGCCGAGCGCTTCCGATACCGCGTCGTACACCGTCTTCACCGGCCAGACGCCGGAGATGTCGACATGCTCGAGGCGCCCGTCGGCGCCGGGCCGCAGCACGGTCTGCTCGCCGTTGGCGGCCTGCGCCGCGTTCTGGATGAGCTCGCGCGCTCCGTCGATCCACGTCTTGTAGTCGGCGTGTGCCTGGTAGGCCTCCAGCAGGGTGAACTCGGGATTATGGCTGAAGTCGACGCCCTCGTTGCGGAACGCGCGGCCCAACTCGAACACGCGCTCCACGCCGCCGACGCACAGCCGCTTCAGGTACAGCTCCGGCGCGATGCGCAGGAACAGGTCCATGTCATAGGTGTTGATGTGGGTGACGAACGGCCGCGCCGTGGCCCCACCGTGGATCTGCTGCAGGATCGGCGTCTCGACCTCGATGAATCCGTTGGCGAACAACGTTTCCCGGATCGAGCGCAACACGCTGCTGCGGGCCGTGATCAGGTCGCGCGACTCCGGGTTGACGGCCAGGTCGACATATCGCGTGCGTACCCGTGCCTCGGGGTCGGTCAGCCCCTTCCACTTATTGGGCAACGGCCGCAAGCACTTACCGATCATCCGCCAGTCACGCACGATCAGCGAGCGGGTGCCGTTCTTGCTGTAGCCCATGTGCCCCGTCATCTCGACCAGGTCACCGAGATCGATCGCTGCGGTGAAGTCGGCGGTGCGGCCGTGCTCCAGGTGCGAATTGTCCAGCAACACCTGCATTTCGCCCGACCAGTCCCGCACCTGGGCGAACAGCACGCCGCCGTAGTCGCGTATCCGCAAGATGCGCCCGGCCACCGACACGGTCTCCTGGTCGTCGGCATCCAGCGCGCCGGCGATCGTGTGGCTGGGCGGGGATCCCACCGGGTAGGCGTCAACGCCGTTGCGCTGCAAGATTTTCAGCTTGGCCAGACGCACCCGCACCTGCTCGGGAAGGCGGGACCTCGACTCCTCTTCCTCCGCGGCGGTGGCCCCGCGCTGCAGCCCGCTGACGTCGGGCGCCGACCCGTCGTGATGCAACAGCCCGGACTCGGCCAGCCTGGCCGGCACGGCGGGGTGATGCCCGGTGTGCGTCCTGCGCCGGCTGAATGGGAACACGAGGAATCCCTCGGCGAGGGCCGAGGCGACGCCGACCCGCGGGATCAGCCGGGCGTCCTCGTAGCAGGCGTAGCGCGGAACCCAATCGGGTTGGTACTTCATGTTGGAGCGGTACAGCGTCTCCAGCTGCCACCACCGCGAGAAGAACAGCAGGAATCCGCGCCACAACCGGGCGACCGGTCCGGCACCGAGTTGGGCGCCCTGTTCGAACGCGGACCGGAACATGGCGAAGTTCAGCGAAATCCTGATGATGCCAAGGGTTTCCGCGTTCAGGGCGAGCTCGCTGACCATCAGCTCGATCGTGCCGTTGGGAGATTGCGGGGAACGGCGCATCAGGTCGAGCGAGACGCCGGTGCTTCCCCAGGGAACCAGCGACAGCATCGCGACCACCTGGCCGTCGCGGTCCAGCGCCTCGACCAGCAGGCAGTCGCCGTCGGCGGGATCGCCGAGCCGGCCGAGCGCCATCGAAAAGCCGCGTTCGGTCTGGGTGTCGCGCCAGGCGTCGGCGCGCGCAATGGTGTCGGCCATCTCGTCGGCGGAGATGTCGCGGTGCCGACGGATGCGCACCGTCAGCCCGGCCCTGCGGGCCCGCGTCACCGCCTGGCGCACCCCGCGCATGTCGGGGCCGGACAGCTTGAAGTCGGCCGCCCGCAGGATGGCCTCGTCGCCCAACTCCAGGGCGTTGAGGCCGGCCTCGCGATAGGCCTGGGCGCCCTGGGAACTCGCGCCCATCACCCCGGGCGCCCAGCCGTAGGTTTGGCACAGCCCCAGCCACGCGTCGATGGCCTGCGGCCACGCCCTCGGATCGCCCACCGGGTCGCCGCTGGCCAGGCAGACGCCGACCTCGACGCGGTAGGTGACGGCGGCCCGGCCGCTGTGCGCGAACACCACCGACTTGTCGCGGCGGGTGGCGAAGTAGCCCAGGGAGTCGTTCTTGCCGTACAGCTCGAGCAGCCCGCGGATCGCCGATTCGTCCTCGCCGGTGAGCGCGTTGTCGGCGCGCTGCGACTGGAACAGCACGATCGTCGCCGCGATCAGTGCGAGCGCGCCCAACAGCCCGAAGACGGCGTTGAGCAGGACGTGCGGGCGTCCGGTGAAGGCGTCGGGGTCGACGATGGAGAACCCGACGACCCGGTTGACCACGTACCAGAAGCGGGAGTCCGGCGCCAGGGTGCCCGGGAACATCTCGACCAGACCCCAGGAGACCAGGATGCCGATCACCCACCCGGTGACCAGGACCGCGGCCGCCTTGAACAGTGCGGCCCTGCGGACCTTGGCCCAGAACTGGCGATAGGACAGGAGCAGCAGCACGATCGCCACGATGTGCACGGCGAAACCGAGGTTCTCGCCGAAGGACTCGGCCGGGGTGTTGTCCCCCGCGGCGATGTCGGCGGCGTTCAGCGCGGCGGCGAGGATCATGTTGCCGAGCAGCAGCACCCAGGCGATGCGTTTGCGCGCGGTCAGGGCCGCGGCCAGCAACGCCAGCACGAACGACCACGCGATGCTGGTGTCGGGGAAGTTGAACAGATAGTCGTTGATGAATTCGCGCGGGACCTTGATCAACCACCGGACCAGCGGCGACACGCTCGCGACCAGCGACAGGGTGGCGATGATGCCGACCGTCCAGCCCGCGGCCGCCGGTACCCACCGATACCGGGAGTTCGGCTGGCTGCCCGAACGCGGGCCGAAGCGGGACGTAGCTACAGTCACAGACCGCGAGGATATGCCTTCAAACCATGAAAATCCTGACGAAGCGCCAAGAGCCACCGGGGGGAGTTACCCGGTTTGCCGGAGCTTCGCACCCCGCGCGCGTGCGCGCCGTCCGCGGACGTGCTGGAAGACGCCAGATGGCTGCTAAACTATGGGCTGCGACCATCCCGGTGAACGCCGGGGAACAGTAAGTGGAGTCCCACTCCCACCGCTAGCCACGAGACAGGTCTTGCGCCCGTCCCCGGCGACACGGTCCGGTCACGGGCATCGTCGATGCCCGTTCCGCGGATAACGCGGTCGGCTTGACGCGTTCAAGCCGTGATCGGTCGGCATTGGGCCCTGCGTGTGCGGGGCTTTTTTGCTGGTGGTGTGGTGTTTCCGCCGCTGAATCTCCGACGGGCGTGGGCGGTGGCCGCCACCGGAGAACCAGAAGCCCAACAAGGGAGGCCCCATCAGCACTGAGACCCGCGTCAACGAGCGCATCCGCGTACCTGAAGTCCGATTGATCGGCCCGGGAGGGGAGCAGGTAGGCATAGTGCGCATCGAAGACGCACTGCGCGTCGCCGCGGACGCCGATCTCGATCTCGTCGAAGTTGCCCCGAACGCCAGGCCGCCGGTCTGCAAAATCATGGATTACGGCAAGTTCAAGTACGAGGCGGCGCAAAAGGCGCGCGAATCCCGCCGGAACCAGCAGCAGACCGTCGTCAAAGAACAAAAGCTGCGACCCAAAATCGACGATCACGATTACGAGACCAAGAAGGGCCACGTGATCCGCTTTCTGGAGGCGGGATCGAAGGTCAAGGTCACCATCATGTTCCGTGGACGTGAGCAGTCGCGGCCCGAGCTGGGCTACCGATTGCTGCAGCGGCTGGGCGCCGACGTCGCCGATTACGGATTCGTCGAGACGTCCGCCAAGCAGGACGGCCGCAACATGACGATGGTGCTGGCACCGCACCGCGGCGCGAAGACGCGCGCCAGGGCGCGGCATCCCGAGGGACCGGCGGGCAGTGCGGCGGCGGACTCCGACGCAGCGGCGGAGACGAATCCGTCGCCCAACTGACCTGACAGCACGAGCAGGACAAGCAGTACGAGCCAGGACGAGAGACCCGTCCGAGAAAGTAGTAGAGGAAACATGCCCAAGGCCAAGACACACAGCGGGGCCTCCAAGCGGTTCAGGCGCACCGGAAGCGGAAAGATCGTGCGCCAGAAGGCGAATCGGCGCCACCTGCTCGAGCACAAGCCCACCAAGCGCACCCGGCGGCTCGACGGCCGCACCGTGGTGGCAGCCAACGACACCAAGCGCGTCAACAAGCTGCTCAACGGCTGAGTGGCCGCTCCAGACCCTGAAACATTCACTGCCTGAACGAGAGTAGGAACATCCAATGGCACGCGTGAAGCGGGCGGTCAACGCCCACAAGAAGAGGCGCAGCGTCCTGAAGGCCTCGAAAGGCTATCGCGGCCAGCGATCCCGGCTCTACCGCAAAGCCAAAGAGCAGCAGCTGCATTCGCTGAACTACGCCTACCGCGACCGCCGTGCGCGCAAGGGCGAGTTCCGCAAGTTGTGGATCTCGCGCATCAACGCGGCCGCCCGCGCCAACGACATCACCTATAACCGGCTGATCCAGGGCCTCAAGGCCGCCGGCGTCGAGGTGGACCGCAAGAACCTCGCCGACATCGCGATCACCGATCCGGCGGCGTTCACCGCGCTGGTCGAGGTCGCCCGGGCGGCCCTGCCCGACGACGTCAACGCCCCGTCGGATTCGGGAGAAGCCGCTTAACGCACGGCGATGCCGTCGGCGCTCACCGAACGCTCGGCCCGGGTGGCCGCGGCGGTCAAACTGCATCGGCACGTCGGCCGCCGGCGGGCGGGACGATTCCTCGCCGAGGGTCCCAACCTGGTCGGGGCGGCGGCGGCGCGCGGGTTGGTGCGCGATGTGTTCGTCACCGAAGCCGCGGCGCAGCGGCACGCCGCCCTGCTGGCCGCCCAGGAGTGCCCGGTCCATCTGGTCACCGAGCGGGCCGCGAAGGCGCTGTCGGACACCGTGACCCCGTCCGGGTTGGTCGCGGTGTGCGACATGCCGGTGACCCGGCTCGAGGACGTGCTCGCGGGCCCGCCGCGGTTGGTCGTGGTGCCCGTCGAGATCGGTGAGCCGGGCAACGCGGGCACGCTGATCCGGATCGCGGACGCCATGGGCGCGGGCGCGGTGATCCTCGGTGGGCACAGCGTCGACCCGTTCAACGGCAAGTGCCTGCGCGCGTCGGCGGGCAGCATCTTCTCCGTCCCGGTCGCGGCCGCGCCCGACGTCCCCGCCGCCGTCGCCGCCTTGCGCGCCGCCGGGCTGCGGGTGCTGGCCGGCACGATCGACGGGGCGACCCGCCTCGACGAGGTTTGCCTGACCGCGCCGACGGCCTGGTTGTTCGGCGCCGAGGCGCACGGGTTGGCGGCGGACATCGCGGCGACAGCGGATGAGCGCGTGTGCATCCCGATGTCCGGGGGCGCCGAGAGCCTGAACGTCGCCGCCGCCGCGGCGATCTGCCTGTATCAGAGCGCGCAGGCTCTGGGTCTGCTCAGGCGGCCCTGACGCGGCCCCGGGCCGGGCGCAGACCCGCCAGCGAGAGCGTGCCGTGCACCAGCGAGCCGGCGCGCTCCATGAGCGCTTTCGCCGGGTCGAGCGGGGATCGGAGCGCGGAGCGGCTGATCGGGTGGGAGCGCGGGGGGAAGTAGTGCATCGGCAGCCCGCGGCGGTCGCGCGGCGGCCCCGTGAACGCCGGCGCCTCCACCAGCGGGGCGTCGCTGGGCAGCCGGCCCTCGGCGCGACGATAGGCGGCCAGCGCCCGCGGGTGCAGCCGGATCTCGTCGGGAACCGCCAGGAAGGCCAGCTCGACGGCCTTGCCGAACAGGCGCAGCAACACCTCGTCGCCCGCCGTCCAGTGCAGTCCCGCCTTCTCTCGCACCGCGGGCTCGAACAACCCCGCCGCGATCCAGCGCTGGCCCGCCACCAGCGGCCTGAACAACTGGTCCCAGACCGGCGTCGGCATCAGCACGAACCTGGGTTTGGGAATCCGGATCCTGAAGATGTCCAGCGTCGCCTGGTTGATCTCCAGCTCGTCGCGGCAGACCCGGTCCCAGTACTCCTGGAATTCCTCCCACGACCGGGGGACCGGCCGCATGCTCATGCCGTACATCCGGTACCACTGGACGTGCTCGTCGAAGAGCTGCCGCTTCTCGGCCTCGGTGAGGCCCCCGCAGAAGTAATCGGCCACCTTGATGATGAGCATGAAGAACGTGGCGTGCGCCCAGTAGAAGGTCTCCGGGTTCAGGGCGTGATACCGCCGGCCCGCGGCGTCGACGCCCTTGATGGTGCGGTGGTAGCCCTTGATCTGCTGGCCGGTCTGGGCCGCGCGGTCGCCGTCGTAGACCACGCCCATGATCGGGTACACCGACCGGGCCACGCGCTGCAGGGGCTCGCGCAGCAGGATGGAATGCTCCTCCACGCCGGCGCCCAGTTCGGGATACATGTTCTGGATCGCGCCGATCCAGACGCCCATCATTCCGGTGCGGAGGTCGCCGAAGTACTTCCATGTGAGCGAGTCCGGTCCTAGCGGATCGGCGGATGTCGTTGCTATCGCAGTCATCTCGGCCTCCTGCGCCTCACTGCGCGTCACTGCGCTCACGATAAGCTCTGACAACGCGCGTTGTCTAGAATTTCGGCGGCCGCGCCGGGGGACGTTGTCGAGTCGCAACTTTTGCGTTACCGCGCTCGTCGCTGGCGCACCCGACGCCGTTTCGACAAGCGGCGCGGACGCAGTGAGATTGCGCATTTTCAGACCGCTGGGCGACTGTTAGGCTTTGCTTCTCGCCGCTCATTCGGCGGTCGGTTTTGTGGAAATTCGACCAGGGAGGCACGCCAATGTCGTCAGTGACCGTAATGCCTGAAATCGTGTCCGCGGCGAGTGGGAATTTGCAGAACTTGGGGACGGCGCTGCGCGACGCGAATGCGGCCGCGGCCAGCCAGACCACCGCGATCGCGGCGCCGGCCGCTGACGAGGTCTCGTCGGCGATTTCGGCGCTGCTGGGTTCGCACGGCCAGCAATTTCAAGCACTCAGCGCCAAGGCGGCGACGTTTCACGATGAGTTCGTGAATTTGTTGAATGGCGGGGCCGCGCAGTACGTCAACACCGAGTTGGCGAATGCACGGCAAACACTGATCAACGCGGTGAATACGCCGGCGCAGGCGCTGCTCGGCCACTCCGTGTTGGGCACCGGCCAGGGGGCCGCCGCCAATGCCGCCGACACGATCACGCCCAGTTTCCAGGGGTCCAATTTCAACTTTCCGGTCGGCCCCTTTGACGTGACGGGGGGTTTCGGCCAGGTCGCCTTTGCCGACGGTGGCTTTGCCGTAACCGGAACTGTCGGCGTCAACCTCAACACGCCGTTTGGTTCGCCCGTGCTCGCGTCGGGCAACGCGATCTCGGGCATTGCCGGCGACGGCACCTACTTCGGGCACATCTTTGAGTCCTGGCCGTTCGGTTGGACCACCGTCGATGCGACCGGAAGCTTCTTCCCCTTCGGATTCACCAGCCTGGCGTACAACTTCAACGGTTTGGAAATATCGTTGCCGGGGACCGGCTTTTTGGGCCCGGTCTTCCCCAACGTGACCTGGAACCCCAACCCGTAACCTGCGGCATCCGCCGTCACCGGGGCTGCCCGGCCCGCGTGTACCGCATACCCTGGCCACGTGGACGTTGGGCATCGGGACACGGAGTCCGGCGAGTCCGAACAGGCACTCACTGCGGTGGCGTCGCCCGACGAGGGCAGGCGGTCACCCGCGCGGTGGCTCCGCAGCACCAACCACAGCCCCGGGGTGGTCTCGTTCGTGCGGCGCGCGCGACGGCTGTTGCCGGGCGATCCGGAGTTCGGTGACCCGCTGTCGACCGCGGGCGAGGGCGGTCCGCGCGCCGCGGCGCGAGCCGCCGACCGGCTGCTGGGGGACCGGGACGCGGTTTCGCGCGAAGTCAGCCTCGGCGTGCTGCAGGTGTGGCAGGCGCTGACCGAGGCGGTTTCCCGGCGGCCGGCAAACCCCGAGGTGACGCTGGTGTTCACCGACCTGGTGGGCTTCTCGACGTGGTCGTTGCACGCGGGCGACGACGCGGCCCTGGTGCTGCTGAGGCAGGTGGCGCGGGCCGTCGAGCCGCCGCTCCTGGACGCCGGTGGCCACATCGTGAAACGCATGGGCGACGGGCTGATGGCCGTGTTCCGGGATCCGACCGTGGCGCTGCGGGCGGTGCTGACCGCCAAGGAGGCGCTGAAATCGGTCGAGGTCGCCGGCTACACCCCGCGGATGCGGGTCGGGATCCACACCGGCCGTCCCCAGCGGATGGCCGCGGACTGGCTCGGCGTCGACGTCAACATCGCCGCGCGGGTCATGGAACGCGCCACCAAGGGTGGAATCATGGTGTCGAGCTCGACGTTGGACCTGATACCGCAGACCGAGCTGGACGCGTTGGGCATCGTCGCCAAGCGTGCGCGCAGGCCCGTGTTCGCGGGCAAGACCGCTGGCGTCCCCGCCGACCTGGGGATATACCGCCTGAAGACTCTTAAGGAGTTAACAGCCTTTGATCACACTGCCGAAACAAATTAGCCCGCATAATGGATCCCAATGATTGGGGGCATCCTTTCCCGGCTCGCCCGGGTCCAGTTCACGGTGGGGTATGTGGCGCTGCTGTTCGCCATCAGCTGCGCCATCCTGGCGCTCGGCCCGCACGCGCATGACGTGCTTGTTCAGCGCGCCAGCACCAACCTGCACAACCTGGCCCACGGTCACATCGGCACCTTGCTGGGCAGCGCGCTGGTCGTCGACGCCGGACCGCTGTATTTCTGGCTGCCGTTTCTGACCTGCCTGCTCGCGTTGGCGGAGCTGCATCTGCGCACCATCCGGCTGGTGGTGGCGTTCCTCGTCGGCCACATCGGCGCGACGCTGGTGGTCGCCGCCGCGCTGGCCGCGGCGGTGGAGTTCGGCTGGATGCCGGCGTCGATCACCCGGGCCAGCGATGTCGGGATGAGCTATGGCGCGCTCGCGGTGCTCGGCGCGATGACGGCGGTGATCCCGCAACGCTGGCGCGCCGCGTGGGTCGGCTGGTGGGTGGCGGCGGGCCTGTCCTCCGCGATCATCGGCGGCGATTTCACCGATGCGGGTCACACCGTGGCCGTTGTGCTGGGTGTGCTGGTGTCCGCGCGGTTCCGGCAGCCCATCCGGTGGACGCCGGTGCGGTGCCTGATGCTGGCGGCGTCGTCCGGGTTCGGATTTCTGATGCTGGCGCACCACTGGGGCACCATGGCCGCCGCGCCGGTGTTCGGTGTGTTCGGCGCGCTGGCGGCCCACAAGATCTTCCAGTTCGTCACCGGACGCGCCGCGCTGCCCGTCGTGCCGGTGATGGACGACGGGCTGACCGGCCCGCAACCGGTCGTCGCCGGCTAGCGACTCGTCGCTCAACTCCCGAAGCACGCGCCGAGCGTCGTGCGCCGAATCGCTTATGATCGGCACTTGCGCTGGGCGAATCCAGCCGTTCGGAACAGCCTCGTCAGCAAGGAGAGTGCCGCCGCGTGGGCGATCAACCCGTCGACCTGTCGCCGGAAGCGTTGGCCAAGGCGGTCGCCGCCGCCCGGCGGGCCATCGACGACGCCGGCGATCTGGACGCGCTGGCGCGGGTCAAGACCGAGCACCTCGGTGACCGTTCGCCGCTGGCGTTGGCGCGGCAGGCGCTGGGCGGCGTCCCCAAGGACGAGCGCGCCGATGCCGGCAAGCGCGTCAACACCGCACGCGCCGAGGCCCAGCGCGCCTACGACGGACGGCTGGCGGTGCTGCGCGCCGAGCGCGACGCCGCCGTCCTGGTCGCCGAGGGCATCGATGTCACGTTGCCGTCGACCCGGCAGCCGCCCGGTGCCCGACACCCGATCACGATCTTGGCCGAGCACATCGCCGACACCTTCGTCGCGATGGGATGGGAGCTGGCGGACGGCCCCGAGGTCGAAACCGAGCAGTTCAACTTCGATGCCCTCAACTTCCCCGCCGACCACCCCGCCCGTAGCGAGCAGGACACCTTCTACATCGCACCGGAGGATTCCCGCCAGCTGCTGCGCACCCACACATCGCCGGTGCAGGTGCGCACCCTGCTGGAGCGGGAGCTGCCGGTCTACATCATCTCGATCGGCCGCACGTTCCGCACCGACGAACTCGATGCCACCCACACCCCCGTCTTCCACCAGGTCGAGGGCCTGGCCGTAGACCGGGGCCTGTCGATGGCGCACCTGCGGGGAACCCTCGACGCGTTCGCGCGCGCCGAGTTCGGGCCCACCGCTCGCACCCGGATCCGGCCCCACTTCTTCCCGTTCACCGAACCCTCCGCCGAGGTCGACGTGTGGTTTGCCAACAAGAAGGGCGGCGCCGACTGGGTGGAGTGGGGCGGCTGCGGCATGGTGCACCCCAACGTGTTGCGGGCCGCGGGAATCGACCCCGAGGTGTACTCGGGCTTCGCGTTCGGCATGGGCCTGGAGCGCACGCTGCAGTTCCGCAACGGGATCCCGGACATGCGCGACATGGTCGAGGGCGACGTCCGGTTCTCGTTGCCGTTCGGGGTGAGTGCCTGATGCGCCTTCCCTACAGTTGGCTCCGCGAGGTCGTCACGGCCGGCGCCCCGGGCTGGGACGCCGGTCCCGCCGATGTCGAGCAGACGCTGGTGCGCATCGGCCATGAGGTCGAAGAAGTGGTCACCCTGGGCCCGGTCGACGGGCCGCTGACCGTCGGGCGCGTCACCGCGATCGAGGAACTCACCGAATTCAAGAAGCCGATCCGGGCCTGCCTGGTCGACGTCGGCGAGGATAAGCCCCGCGAAATCGTCTGCGGGGCAACCAACTTCGTCGTCGGCGAGCTGGTCGTGGTTGCGCTGCCGGGCACCACGCTGCCCGGCGGATTCGCCATCACCGCCCGCAAGACCTACGGCCGCACCTCCGATGGGATGATCTGCTCGGCGGCCGAACTCGGTTTGGGCGCAGAGCATTCCGGGATCCTGGTGCTGCCGCCTGCGACCGCAGCGCCGGGCACCGAGGCCGCCGGCGTCCTGGGCCTCGACGACGTGGTGTTCCATCTGGCCATCACCCCGGACCGCGGCTACTGCATGTCGGTGCGGGGGCTGGCTCGCGAGATCGCGTGCGCCTATGACTTGAACTTCGTCGATCCCGCGGACGTCAAGCCGCTGCCCGTCGAGGGCGAGGCCTGGCCGCTGACCGTGGACGCCGAGACGGGCGTGCGCCGGTTCGCGCTGCGCCCGGTCACCGGAATCGACCCCGCCGCCGTGTCACCGTGGTGGCTGCAGCGCCGGCTGCTGCTGGCCGGCATCCGCGCGACGTCGCCGGCGGTGGACGTCACCAACTACGTGATGCTCGAGCTCGGCCACCCGATGCACGCCCACGACCGCAACCGCATCACCGGGGGTTTGCGGGTGCGGTTCGCCCGGCCCGGCGAAACCGTCGTGACGCTGGACGACGTCGAGCGCCGGCTGGATCCGGCCGACGTGCTCATCGTCGACGACGTGGCCACCGCGGCGATCGGCGGCGTGATGGGCGCGGCCAGCACCGAGGTGCGCGCCGATTCCACCGACGTCCTGTTGGAGGCCGCGGTGTGGGATCCGGCCGGGGTGTCGCGCACCCAGCGCAGGTTGCACCTGCCCAGCGAGGCCGCCCGCCGCTACGAGCGTGCGGTGGACCCGGCCATTTCGGTGGCCGCGCTGGACCGCTGCGCCGCGTTGCTCGCCGAGATCGCCGGGGGAGCGGTGTCGCCGACGCTGACCGACTGGCGCGGCGATCCGCCGCGCGACGACTGGTCGCTACCGCCGATCCGCATCGCAGCCGACCTGCCCGACCGGTTCGCCGGGGTGTCCTACCCCCCGGGCACGACCGCGCGGCGGCTGGCGCAGATCGGCGCCGCCGTGGTGGACGACGGCGACGCGTTGACCGTGATACCGCCGAGCTGGCGGCCCGATCTGCTGCAGCCCGCGGACCTGGTCGAGGAGGTGATGCGGCTCGAAGGGCTGGAGGCCATCCCGTCGGTCCTGCCGGCGGCGCCCGCCGGCCGCGGACTCACGGCGGCGCAGAAGCGGCGGCGCGCCATCGGCAAGTCGCTGGCGCAGTCGGGTTATGTCGAGATCCTGCCGACGCCCTTCCTGCCCGCCGGCGTCTTCGACCTCTGGGGCCTGCCCGCCGACGACCCGCGGCGCGCGGCCACGCACGTGCTCAACCCGCTGGAAGCCGACCGCCCGGCGCTGGCCACAACCTTGCTGCCCGCGTTGCTGGAAGCCTTGGGCCGCAATGTGTCCCGAGGGCTTGTCGACGCGGCACTGTTCGCGCTGGCGCAGGTGGTTCAGCCCACTGAGGAGACCCGCGCCGTCGAGCTCATCCCGGTCCACCGCCGGCCGACCGACACCGAGATCGCGATGTTGGACGCGTCCCTGCCGCGGCAACCGCAGCACGTGGCCGCGGTGCTGACCGGCCTGCGCGAACCACGCGGGCCCTGGGGCCCCGGCCGCCGGGCCGAAGCCGCCGACGCTTTCGAGGCGGTGCGAATCGTGGCGCGCGCCAGCGGGATTGACGTTCGTCTCCGTGCGGCCCAACGGCTGCCCTGGCATCCGGGCCGGTGCGCCGAGGTGCTGGTGGGACAGACCTGCGTCGGTCACGCCGGGCAGCTGCATCCGGCCGTGATCGAGCGGTCGGGCCTACCCAAGGGCACGTGCGCGATGGAGCTCAATCTCGATGCGATCCCGATCGTCGACGCGCTGCCGGCGCCCAGGGTGTCGCCGTTTCCGGCCGTCTTCCAGGACGTCAGCCTGGTGGTGGCCGCGCACGTCCCCGCTCAGACGGTCGCGGACGCCGTCCGCGAGGGGGCCGGCGAACTGCTCGAGGACCTGCAGTTGTTCGACGTGTTCACCGGTCCGCAGATCGGCGACGACCGTAAGTCGCTGACCTTCGCGCTGCGCTTCCGCGCGCCCGACCGCACGTTGACCGAGGACGACGCCAGCGCGGCCCGCGACGCCGCGGTGCGGCGCGCGGCCGAGGCCGTCGGCGCCGAACTGCGCGTCTGACGCCCCACTCGGCGGGGAGCCGGCAGCATCTACGACCCCCTGACGACGTTTTCTACGCCCTTTGACCGATGGTCTGCGTCGGCCGCGCCGAAAAGATCTTACTTGCAAGTAAGAACTGGCATCGGGCAAGGAGGCGAGGGTCGGCATGTCGTTTGTGAGCGTGACGCCGGAATTGGTCCAGGCGGCGGCCCAGGATTTGGGGGACATTCGTTCGTCGCTGGCCGCGGCCGCCGCGACCGCGGCGGCCCCCACGACCGGGATCATGGCCGCGGCCTCGGACGAGGTATCGATCGCGATCGCTGCGATGTTCGGCGACGCCGGCCGGGCGTTCCATGCCATGGCCGCCCGGGCGCAGGCGTTTCATGCCGAGTTCATCTCCTTGACGAACAGCGGTGCGGCCGCCTACGCGAACGCGGAGGTTGCCAACGTCCAGCAAACGGTGCTCACCGATATGGCACCCGCCGCCCTCAACGCCGTGACGGGATTCGGCGCCACCGTCGCCGCCCCCTACGATGCGCTGGTCTCCAACACCGCCACCAACCTGCAGAGCCTCGGCGGTGCGATCGCGGCGAACCCGGCGCCGTTTCTGCACCAACTCGTCGACAACCAGGCGGCATACGCGCAGGCCATCGGCACCGGATTCCAGGCCGCGATCCAGAACCTGCCCGCCGAGGTGGCCAACCTGCCCGCAGCGATCCAAGCGGGCAGCCAGGGAGTGTTGACCTTCAACCCGGCGCCCGTCCTCCAGCAGATCGTCAACCAACAGGTCGGCTACGCGCAGTTGATCGCTACCTCGCTGCAGAACGCCGGCAACGACTTCATGGCCGGATTGACCGCGTTCCCCGCCAACCTGCAAACCGGATTCCAGACCATCATGAGCGGCGACGTCACTGGCGGACTGCTGCAAGTCGGCGGCGCCTTCCTGGCCCCGGTCTTCACCAACCTCAATGTCACCGTCGATCCCGTTACCGGGCTTCTCGACATCGCGCCCGGCGGCGCGTTGGGAGACCTGCTGCCCATCCTCGGCATCCCCGGGCAGATGGCGCAGAACTTCACGGATCTGCTTCCCGCTGGATCCATTCCGAGGATGGTGGCGCAGAACGCGACCAATGTGTTCACGACGCTGACGGACCTGTCGCAGACGCTGGATTTGAACACCGGCAATCTGCACGTCGGGCTGCCCCTGGTGCTCGCGCTTGACGCGCTCGGCCCGCCGGTCACCACGCTGCAAGCGGTCGGAACCAGCGCGAGCGCCTTCATCGGCGCGGTGCAAACCGGCGATGGACTCGGGGCGGTTGCCGCACTGATCGACGCGCCCGCGGTCATCGCGAACGGCTTCCTCAATGGCCAAGCGACGCTACCCCTGCCGGCGCTGCTCGGCGGTCTGCCTCCCGAGGGGGTCGAAACGATCACGGCCATCCCGGTGGGTGGGATTCTGACTCCTCCGCAGTTCGCATCGCTCAGCATCCCCGCGTTCGGGCCGGGATCGATCACGCTCGGCGGCACGACGTTCGGAGGCATCCTGCCCGGCCTACTGGTCTTCCTGCCCGCAACCCTCGCGCAGGCGATCGGAGCACCGCCGGTCATGTAGCAGCCGCGGGCGCGGCGTCGACGGCCCGTCGACCTGCGACGTTGGGATATCGCGGCCCAAACCCCTCGCAACATGCGGTCGCCCTCGCTGTCGTGTTGACAAAAGCACATCGCTTATTAGACTCACGTCTGTCTTGGTTACCGACCGGTAAGATTACTGCGCGGTAACCGGCTGCGAGAAGAGTCGAGGGGGGCCTCGTGCACATTCGTGCGCGGGGCCTTATTCGACGTGTGTCTAATTGAGTGACCGTCGGTCACCGCCCGGTGGCCCGAGGAGAGGGTGGACATGTCCTTTGTGATCGCAATGCCAGATCTGGTCGAGAGCGCGGCCACGGATTTGGCGGGTATTCGTTCGTCGCTGGCCGAGGCCGCGGCAACCGCGGCCGGTCCCACGACCGGGATAGCGACCGCGGCGCAGGACGAGGTGTCGATTGCGATCGCGTCGATGTTCGGCCACTTCGGCCGGCAATTCCAGGCCGTGAGCGCTCAGGCGCAGTCGTTCCACCAGCAGTTCGTCTCCCTGATGAACACGGGTGGCGGGGCCTACGCCAGCGCCGAGGCCGCCAATGCGGCGCAGACCGTGCTGGGCAACGGTGGCCTCGGCGGGTTTGTCAGTGAGGAGATTCATTCTGGCGCGCAAGCCATTTCGAACGCGATTGCCAGCTCGCCAATTGGGCTAGGGTCGCTTCCGACGGGCGGGGCGGCCGCGCCAATCAACGCGATCAGCTCGTTCGGCGCCAAGGTGGCCGCGCCGTACCAGGCGCTGGTCTCGAACACCGCCACCAACCTGCAGGCTATTGGTAACACCATCGTGTCGAACCCTTTCCCGTTCCTGCACCAGCTCGCCACAAACCAGATTGGCTATGGGCAGACGATCGCCTCGTCGATCGCGACCGGCATTGAGAACCTGCCCGCCGAGTTGGCCAATCTGCCGGCGACGATCCAGACCGGTATCCAGGGCTTGGCGACCTTCAACCCGGGCGCCTTACTGCAGCAGTTCGTCAACAATCAGATCGGCTATGCCCAGACGATCGCCACCGGGCTGCAGAACGCCGGTACCGACCTGGTGACCGGGTTGGCCGGTTTGCCGGCGAGCTTCCAGGCGGCCGGCCAGGCCCTGGCAAGCGGAGACCTCGTCGGCGCGGCGACTGCCCTTGGGCAAGGCGTGGAGAACGTCTTCCTCCCCGGTTTCAACATCGTCGTCGAGCCAAATGGAGTTCTCTCGATCGTCCCGATCGGCCCGCTGGGAGATTTGGCACCGATCTTTGCCATCCCCGGGCAGATGGCACAGAACCTCACCAACTTGCTGCCGCCGGGCTCCATACCGGCGCAGATCGCGCAACACGCCACCAACCTTGTCGAAGCGTTCACGAATTTCGGAACGACCCTCAACGCCCTCACCGCCAGCCTCGATTTCGGGATTCCACTGCAACTGGTTCTCGACGCGGTCGGCTCGCCGATCACCGCATTGAGCGCGCTGAATTCCAGCGCGGTTGCCTTTGGCAGCGCCGTCCAAACCGGAGATGGCCTCGGAGCGCTCGCCGCAGTTCTCGACGCTCCGGCCGTCGTCGCGAACGGATTCCTCAATGGCACGACGTACCTGACTTTGCCCCCGGCGAGCTTGTTTGGGTTCACGTCGCTCACCGAAATTCCCTTCGGTGGGATCCTCACCCCGCTCACCATTCCGGAGGTGTTTCTTGACGGGCAACAGCTCATCATTCCGAATGGCACCGGAATTGGCGGGATCATCCCCGGCCTGCTGAGCTTCCCGGCCCAGCTGGCGCAGGCCATCGCCTAGGCGGCACCTATCGCGCGGGAAGGGCGCCGGTGTCAGCCGGCGCCCTTCCCCTCAACCGTCTCCACCGGGCGGCGCGAGTCAGCGCCGCAGGCCGGGTAACGCATCCGCGGGGCGTCGCCACCTTCCTGGATCGCCGGCCGTCGTTGCCGATGCCTTCCTCAACGACCCGACCTCTGTGGCGTTGCCGCCGGTAATGATTCTCCTTGGTTCGGCCTTGCCATCGCCCCGCTGCCCTCGAGCTGCAGCCATGGTGCTCAACCGCCCAAATATCACGAAGCGTAACGAACGCTGTGAAAACGCAAATTGTCTTTTTCCTTCGGGGTGGCGGCTTATTAGGCTCGTGTCTGTCTTGGTTACTGCTGGGTAAGTTCCCTGTCGGTAACCGGCAGCGAAAAGAGCCGGGGGGCCTCGACGCACGCCTGTGCGCGAGGTCCCCGTTGGTTTCGCGCTGGATAACGAGTGACCGCCGGTCACCTCTTGATTGAGCCAAGGAGAGAGTCAGATGTCGTTTGTGATCGCTACGCCCGAGCTGGTCGAAAGCGCCGCCCAGGACCTGGCGGGCATTCGTTCCGCGCTGGCCGAGGCCGCGGCGACCGCGGCCGGCCCCACGACCGGGATAGCGACGGCAGCGCAGGACGAGGTATCGGTCGCGATCGCATCGCTGTTCGGCAACTTCGGCCAGGAATTCCAGGCTGTCAGCGCGCAGGCGCAAGCGTTCCACCAGCAGTTCGTCTCCCTGATGAACGCGGGCGCGGGCGCATACGCAAGCGCGGAGGCCGCCAATGCGCAGGCCGTTCTCGGCGGCGAGATTCCGGCTGGCGCGCAAGCCATTTCGAACGCGATCGCCAGCTCTCCGGTCGGGCTCGGGGTGCTGCAGACCGGCGGTGCGGCCTCGGCGATCAACGGACTGAACTCGTTTGGCGCCACCGTGGCCGCGCCGTATCAGGCGCTGGTCTCCAACACCGTCACCAACCTGCAGGCCATCGGAGCTACGTTCTCGGCCAACCCGTTCCCATTCCTGCACCAGCTGGCCAACAACCAGATCGGCTACGCGCAGACGATCGGCTCATCGATCGTGACCGGAATCCAAAACCTGCCCGTCGAGCTGGCCAACCTGCCGACCACCATCCAGTCCGGCATTCAGGGCCTGGCGACGTTCAACCCAGGGGCCTTGCTGCAGCAGTTCGTCAACAATCAGATCGGCTACGCCCAGACGATCGTCACCGGGTTGCAGAATGCCGGCACCGACCTCGTCACCGGGTTGGCCGGATTGCCCGCGAGCTTCCAGGCCGCCGGTGCGGCCCTCGCTGCCGGCAATGTCCAGGGCGCCGTAAACGCCGTGGCCCAGGGCCTCGAGAACGTCGTACTTCCCGGCTTCCAGCCGCTCAGCTTCGACATCAGCCTGCTGGGCTCGCCGACGGCGACGCCGCTCCCCATCACCCCGCTGGGCCCGCTGGGGGACCTCGCGCCGATCCTTGCCATTCCGGGGCAGATGGCGCAGAGCTTCACCAATCTGCTGCCCGCGGGCTCCATTCCCGCCCAGATGGCGCAGAACTTCACCAACGTGGTCACCGCGCTGACCAACTTCGGCTCGACGTTCAATCCGGGCGACCTCGGAATCACATTCGGCTTGCCTCTGCAGGTCCTGCTCGACGGGATCGGCGCCCCCGCAAACGCGCTGAGCGCCCTCAATTCCAGCGCGCAGGCATTTGTCACCGCGGTGCAAAGCGGGGATCCGCTGGGAGCCACAGCGGCCCTGATCGATGCTCCGGCCGTCGTCGCCAACGGCTTCCTCAACGGCCAGACGTTCATCAGTCTGCCGACCCTGCCAGTGACCGTCACGGCCGGCGGCCTCCCGCTCTTGACTCTCAATTCAGTTGCCGAAGTTCCCTTGGGCGGGTTGCTCACCCCGCTGAGTCCGCTCGTTCTCGGTGGGGGCGGGGGACCGCTCCCCGGCACCCCGATCGGCGGCCTCATTCCGGGTCTGCTGAGCTTCGGGTCTCAGCTCGCGGCGGCGATCACGCCGTGACGCAATACGGATAGCCCCGGTCGCAGGCACGCCGATCAGCGCGCGCCCGAAACAACCGGCGCCGGCGATCGCGGCCGCTGGGTAGCCGTTGCGGGGCACGGCGTCGAGGGGCGCCGTGCCCCTACACGCCGAAGTGCTTGCGTCGGCATTCGGCGATCAGGAGCAGCCCGACTCGGTCGGCGTGGCGAAGCCCCTCTTGCGCTGGTGAACGGGGCTTGACGGGCCCGCGAACGGCAAATATTAGGCGCACGTTTATCTTGACGCTTTCGGGGTACACAGCGGCAACCAAAAATCGAGGGGGTCGGGAATGTCGTTTGTGATCGCGGCGCCGGGGCAGGTACAAGCGGCGGCCCAGGACTTGTCAGGCATCCGCTCGGTGATAGCCGAGGCAGCGTCGAGCGCTGCCGGCCCGACGACGGGACTTCTGCCCGCAGCCGCGGACGAGGTCTCGGCCGCCATCTCGGCGACGTTCGGCAACTTCGGGCAGGAATTCCAGGGGCTCAGCGCCCAAGCCCAGGCGTTCCATGCCGAGTTCGTCAGGCTGCTGAGCGCTGGCGCGCGCGCCTATCTCAGCACCGAGATCGCCAACGCCGAGCAGGCTGTGGCGAACGCGATCAACGAGCCGGCTGAGGCGATACTGGGCTCCCCGTTGGTAGGCGCCGGGGCCGCCCAGAGCGTCGGCGCCAGTGGTCTTCTCGGCGGTCTCCTCGGCGGCGGTACGTCCGGCGGCTCACTTCTGGGTGGTCTGACCGGCGGCACGAGCGGCGCCAGTGGACTGCTGGGTGGTTTGACGGGTGGCAGCGGCGGGCTGCTCGGCGGATTGACCGGCGGCGGCGGTCTCCTCGGCGGCGTCGGTTCACTCGGGGGGGTGCTGGGCTCGCTGGGAAGCCTCGGTTCACTAGGGCCCAACCTCGGATCGCTTCTGACGGGCATCCTTCCCGGATTGCCCACCACGCTTGGCGGCCTTACCAGTACGTTGACCGGCGTTGTGAACTCGCTGCTTCCGGGAATTGTGAACGTGCAAGCCGCCGCGGGCCCGTATTTCACCGGCATCGCCGGTCCGTACGAGGCGTTGTTCTACAACACGTGGGTCAACCTGAACAGCCTGACAGGCGGTTGGTTAGCCGATCCGTTCCCGTTCCTTCGGCAGTTCGTCGCCAACCAGATCGGCTACGGCCAGACCATCGTGACAGCATTCGAGACGGGCAATTACCAGCCGGTCTCCGCCATACCCGGCGAAATCGCGCACAATTTTGCGAATGTCATTGGCACGCTAACCAATACAAGGGTCACTTCGTCGTTAGTGGTCCAGCAAGTCCTCCCAACCCCGAGCCTGACTCTCGACAACGCCGTCGGGCTGCCACTGGTGTTCGGCGCCAGCCTGTTGGGCCCGCCTGCCGCCACACTCGAGGCGGCCGGATACGCCGCGTCGCTGTTCGAGTCCGCGGTCCAGGCCGGGAACGGCTCCGCGGCGTTCGCCGCCCTCGTGGACGCGCCGGCCTACATCGCCAACGGCTTCCTCAACGGCCAGGCGACCTACCCCTACGCGCTGAACCTCTCGAGCCTGACCGGGCCTGCAATCGGAGGTTTAGTGAACGTCACCGTGGTCGCCAACTTCCCGCTCGACGGAATACTGCACCCGCCGGGCTACTACCCGGTGACGGCGACGGTCACTGCTCTAGGAGGGACCGTTTTGCCGCCGGTCGATGTCAACTTGGGCGCCGGCAGTACGCCGTTCAGCGGGCTTTTGCCGTTCCTGGTGAACTACGCGCCTGAACAGCTGGCGCAAGCGATCGGCGCACCCGCAGCACCTCCGCCGCTGATCTCTATTCCCTTGCTGACCTTCTGAGGTCTTGCGGCCAAAGAAATTTCGAGGAACGGATTTCGGCCCCTGGATTTTGGTTCGTTTCGCGGATGCGCGCGGCAGGCTGTCTCTTGACACCGCGCCGGGATTGAGTGACCCTGGTCACAAGGCAAGAGATGCGACGAAGAACTGAAAATCCTTCGCGGGCAACCGATTACTACTTCTGGTATCCCGCTCGGCGGCCTCGCGGTACGCTAAGTCTCTTATTGAGCGCCTGTCCAAAAGGCGCCCGGGCGTCGCAAATCGTACGCAGACGCGCCGAGCCATCCTGAAAACATCCATTTTCGAATGCCCTTGCGTGGCACGCCATTACGCTCAGCTTGCCTCGATCATTCGGGCTCATAAACGTATATATGTCGTTCATTCGCGTGGGGAGATGAACATGTCTTTTGTTGTTGCCGTTCCCGATCTCGTCGAGGTGGCCGCCCAAGATCTGGCAGGTATTCGCTCAGCCCTGGACGAGGTCACGCAGGCCATCGTCGCCCCGACAACAAACCTGGCGCCGGCCGCGGGCGACGAGGTGTCGTCCGCGATCGCTGCGCTCTTCGGCAACTTCGGCCAGGAGTATCAGGCACTCAACGCCGAAGTTGCGGCGTTCCACAACGCGTTCGTCGGCGCGCTGGGCAGCGGCGCGGCCGCATACGCGGGTGCTGAAATCGCCAACGGTGCCGCGCTGCTGTCGGGCGGTGGAAACCTGGCGGCTGAGATAGGCGGTGCGATTTCCGGGTTGGGCGCCGCGATTGGTGGCTCTCTTTCGCTCGGCGTGAGCAGCAGTCTGGGCGCGGCCCTTGGCGGCACCCTGGAAACACTCCTCGGCGCCGGACTCGGCGGACTCGCCTTCCAGACCGGCGGTTTCATTCTGTCCGGCATCGGCAACGGGCTGGTTCAGACGGGCAATGCCATCGTCCAGGCCGGACTCGCGCTGGAAAACAGCGGCGCGGCCCTTTCCGCGATGGGCGCTCAATTCCTTGCCCAGGCCAACGGCGCCCTCAACGCACTGCTGAACGCCAACTTCGGCATCAACATCGGCGCGGCCCTGTCCGCGAGCCTGGGCGGCAGCCTCAATGGGCTGGCCGCAAACCTCGCGGCGAGCCTGAACGGTCTGGGTAATCTGGCCGGAAACATCGGCGCGGGTCTGAACGGCGCGCTGCAGACCGGCGAGACGCTGGCGGCGAACTTCCTGGCGTCGTTGCCGGGTCTGCCTGCGCTGGCGCTGACGTTCCCGAACCTGGGTCCGTTGGGCGTGGAGCTCTCGGCCGCGCTGAATGGGTTGGGCGCCAACCTCAGTGCGTCGCTGAACGCGGCGCTGTCGGGGGCGTTGACGTTGCCGGCGATCAACCTGTCGCTGCCGGGGTTGCCGAGTTTCACGTTGCCGCCGTTGCCGGGGCTGCCGTCGATCACGCTGCCCAACCTGGGGGCCGACATCAACGCGGCGCTCAACGCGGCGCTGAACCTGACGTTGCCGGGGTTGCCGCCGATCAACCTGTCGCTGCCGGGGTTGCCGAGTTTCACGTTGCCGCCGTTGCCGGGGCTGCCGTCGATCACGCTGCCCAACCTGGGGGCGGACATCAACGCGGCGCTCAACGCGGCGCTGAACCTGACGTTGCCGGGGTTGCCGCCGATCAACCTGTCGCTGCCGGGGTTGCCGAGTTTCACGTTGCCGCCGTTGCCGGGGCTGCCGTCGATCACGCTGCCCAACCTGGGGGC
>NZ_LZKL01000008.1 GCF_001668725.1 Mycobacterium sp. E787
CACTACGATCTCTCGGACGACTTCTTCCGGCTGTTCCTGGACCCCACCCAGACCTACAGCTGCGCCTACTTCGAGCGCGACGACATGACGCTCGAGGAAGCCCAAATCGCCAAGATCGACCTGTCGCTGAGCAAGCTCAACCTCGAGCCGGGGATGACGCTGCTCGACGTCGGTTGCGGCTGGGGCGGTGCGCTACAACGAGCGGTCGAGAAGTTCGACGTCAACGTCATCGGAATCACCCTCAGCCGCAACCAGTTCGAGTACAGCAAGGCCAGGCTGGCCAAGGTCCCGACCGGGCGCAGCGTCGAGGTGCGGCTGCAGGGCTGGGAGGAATTCGAGGACCACGTCGACCGCATTGTCACGATCGGCGCCTTCGAAGCGTTCAAAGCGGACCGTTGGCCGGCGTTTTTCGAACGGGCCTACGAGATCCTGCCCGACGACGGCCGGATGTTGCTGCACACGATTCTCGCGCATTCCCAAAAACAGCTCCACGAGCTCGGCGTCTCGCTGACCATGAGCGACGTGCGA
>NZ_LZKL01000009.1 GCF_001668725.1 Mycobacterium sp. E787
GCGCTCCCGGGCGTCCTCGACGATGTCATTTATGATGTCGCGCAACGCTTTTGACCCCGGATTCCGTGTCCGGCCGCCGTCGATTTGGGATTCGAGCAGGCTTTCGGCCCGGATCGCCCACTCGAAAGCCGCGAGGTCCGGGAACTCGCGCATCAACTTTCCCGATTCGTCGAGCACCGCTTCGATTCGGTCGACGACGCCGCCGGGACGGGCGGCGGCCCGGCGCAGCCGTCGGGATGCGATCAGGTCGATTTCCGCGACCGTCGCCGCGAGCAGCTCCGACTTGTTCGGAAAATAGTGATAGAGGCTGCCGCTGGTCATGTCGGCGGCCCGGGCGATCTCGCGAATCGTCGCCTTCGAGTGGCCCACTTCGGCCACGCAGCGCATCGCCGAGGCGATGATTCGGGCACGGGTCTGCTCGCCGCTGGCGCCGACTGGGCGGCCGAGCTGGGATGGCGAAGCCGGAGGATAATTGATCGCCCGATTATATTCGAGGGAGCCGGTCAAAAGGACGCAGGAGTGAGGACATCAGCATGACGCGGGCGCAGCTGGGTCGCCCCGTCGGCGCCAGCGGCGAGGAGACCCGCCGCCGGCTCCTCGTCGCCACCATGCGCTGTGTCGCCCAGCGCGGCTACTCCAAGGCCACCATCCGCGAGATCGCCCGGACCGCGGAGGTGACCAGCGCCAGCCTGTACAACTACTTCCCCAACAAATCGGAGCTGATCAAGGCGGCCGTCGCGGCCAGAACCGAG
>NZ_LZKL01000010.1 GCF_001668725.1 Mycobacterium sp. E787
CGGCATCGGGCACCCGCGCCACCTGCGCGGCGAACACCGCCGGAATCGCCGCCGACGCCGTCAACGACTGGGTCAACGCCGCCCGATTACCCCAGCCGGCCAGCCGGGCGCGCTCAACGTCGTCGAGCACGCCGATCGACGACAGCCGCCGGGTCGGGTCGTCGCTCATCGCGACCAACACCCGCTGCAAACGCTGGATCAGGGTTTCGATGCTGACGGCGTCGAAGACGTCGGTGCGGAACTCGACCGCCCCGCCGATGCCGGCCGGTTCACCGTCGTCGTCCCAGTACTCTTCGAGGGCCAGCGCCAGATCCATCCGGGCCGTGCCCGTGTCCACCGGCAGCTGCGTGAGCTCGAGGTCGCCCAGCGCAAACGCGGCGTCGCCGGTGCTGCCGTGCAGGGTGCGCCAGGCCAGCATCACCTGGACCAGCGGGTGATGAGTGAGCGAGCGCGTGGGGTTCAGCCGTTCGACCACCACCTCGAAGGGCACGTCTTGGTGCTCGTAGGCGGCCAGGCTGCGGGCCCGCACCTGAGCCAGCAGTTCGGCGACACTGGGATCGCCGGCCACGTCAACGCGCAACACCAGCGTGTTGACGAAGAACCCGACCAACTCGTCGAGGGCGGGGTCGCGCCGCCCGCCGATCGGGAAGCCCACGGCCACATCGGAACTCGCGCTGAGCTTGGCCAGCAGCACCGCCAGGGCGGCCTGCATCACCATGAAACTGGTCGAATTGTGCTCGCGGGCCACCCGGACAACCTGGCGCTGCAACTCGGCGGGCCACTCCACCGGCACGCTGGCGCCGCGTTGATCGGCCACCGGCGGGTACGGCCGGTCGGTGGGAAGCCCCAGCCGCTCGGGCATCCCCGCCAGGGTCTCCTCCCAGTACGCGAGCTGCGCGGCGATGGGACTCTCGCGATCGGTGAGTTCGCCGAACTGCGCGCGCTGCCACAGCGTGTAATCGACATACTGCACCGGCAACGGTGCCCAGTCGGGGGCCTGCCCCAGGCGCCGGCCGGCGTAGGCCACGGCCATGTCGCGCACCAGCGGCGGGATCGACAAGCCGTCGGCGGCGATGTGATGCACCACGGCGACCAGCACGTGTTCGTCGTCGGCGACGCGGAAAACCCTCGCCCGCAAGGGGATCTCGGCCGCCAGATCGAAGGTGTGGCGCGCGGTCTCGTCGACGGCCTGCTGCAGCCGGTCGGACGGCCATGCGGTGGCATCGACGACGGCCCAACCGAAGTCGGCGCGGTCGGCGGCCACCACCAGCTGTTGCGGTATTCCGTCGGGGGCGGCGAAGAGCGTGCGCAGGCTTTCGTGGCGGCCCACCACATCGGACAGCGCCGCGCCCAGCGCGTCCACATCCAGCGGTCCGCGCAGTTGCAGCGCCACCGCCAGGTTGTACACCGGCGACGGGCCCTGCAACTGGTCGATGAACCACAACCGGTTCTGGGCAAACGACAACGGAATCACCGCGGGTCGCTCGACGGCCCGCAACGGTTCCAGCCGGCCGCCCGAAGCGGCGATACGTGGCGCCAACTGAGCCACCGTGGGAGCCTCGAACACCACCCGCACCGACAGGCCCGCATCCAGGGCGTTGTTGACCGCGGCGATCAGGCGCATCGCCGACAGGGAATCGCCGCCGAGGTCGAAGAACGAGTCATCGACGCCGACGCGTTCCACACCGAGCACCTGGGCGTAGATGCCGGCCAGGATCTCCTCGGTCAGGGTGGCCGGGGCGCGGTAACGACCGGTGTCCTGGTACTCCGGCGCCGGCAGGGCGCGTTGGTCGAGTTTGCCGCTGACCGTCAGCGGCAGCGCCGCCAGCCCCACCACCGCGGTCGGCACCATGTAGGCCGGCAGTCGTTCGGCCAGTGCGGCGCGCGCCGCGGCGGGTTCGGCGGTCCCGGTGACGTAGCCGACCAGACGCTTGTCGCCGGGGCGGTCCTCGCGGGCGATCACCACCGCCTGTTCGACCCCGTCGAGCCCGGCCAGTGCGGCCTGGACCTCGCCGAGCTCGATGCGATACCCGCGGATCTTGACCTGCTCGTCGGCCCGCCCCAGATATTGCAGCTGCCCATCCGGGCGCCACCGCACCAGGTCCCCGGTGCGGTACATGCGTGTCCCGGGCTGGCCGAACGGGGAGGCCACAAACCGGGCCGCGGTCAGGCCGGCCCGGCCGACATATCCGACGGTCACACCGCGTCCGGTCACGTACAGCTCGCCGACCACGCCGGCCGGCACCGGACGCAGCCACTCGTCGAGAACGAACACCGCCGCGGTCGACACCGGCGACCCGATCGGCGCCGCCCCGGTGCCGGGTGACAGCGGCGCACTCATCGAGGCATACACCGTGGCCTCGGTCGGGCCGTAGGCGTTGATCACCACCCGCCCCGGCGCCCATTGATCCACCACCTCGGCCGGGCACGCCTCGCCACCGAGCAGCACCGCCACCGACTCCAGTCCCTGCGGACGCAGCGCGGTCACCGCCGACGGCGTCTGGGTCAGCACGTTGACCCGTTCCCTGACGAGTAGGTCGTGGAAATCGTCCGGTGACCCGACGACCGCGTCGGGCACCACCACCAGGCGGCCGCCGCCCAGCAGCGCGGCCCAGATCTCCCACACCGAGAAGTCGAAAGCGTACGAGTGGCACTGCGTCCACACCTGCGCCGCCGGCAGGTCGACGGGCGACGACTCCGCCAGGTGCGCCAGATTGCGGTGGGTGACGGCCACGCCTTTGGGTGTTCCGGTGGTCCCGGAGGTGTAGATGAGGTAGGCGATGCCGTCGGGGGAAGGCGCCGGTGGCGCGGTGACGGGCTGGGTTGCCACGGCGGGGTCGTCGACGTCGATGACCGGCAGACCTCGCCCGTCCAGGCGCGACCGCAGGGCCGCCGTGGTGACCACGGCCATCGGCGCGGCGTCGGTCAGCATGAACCCGAGCCGCGCCTCCGGCAGCGCGGGATCGATCGCCAGGTAGGCCGCCCCGGTTTTCAGCACCGCCAGCATGGCGACGACGGCCTGGGCCGAGCGCTCGAACAGCAGGGCCACACATGCGCCCGGCCCTACCCCGTAGCCAGACAGCAAGTGCGCCAACCGGTTAGCCGCCTCGTCGAGTTCGCGGTAGGTCATCGACCGGTCCCCGGCGGTCAGCGCGACCGCCTGCGGGGCGTGGGCCACCTGCGCCGCCAGCAGCACCGGAACGGACACCGCTGCCGGTGCGGGCCGGGTCAGCACCGCGCGGTTGCCCACCTCGTCGAGGCGGGTGTGCTCGGCGACATCGAGCACATCGATCGACGACAGCCGTTGCCCCGGGTCCGCGGTCATGGCGACCAAAACCCGCTTGAATCGGTCGATCAGGATTTCGATGCTGGCGGCGTCGAACACGTCGGTGCGGAACTCCACCGCTCCAGCGATGCCGGCGGGCTCACCGGCGTCGGTCCAGGATTCGCCCAGCGTGAACGCCAGATCCGTGCGGGCGGTCCGGCTGTCGAGCGGGACCGGCGTGATGTGCAGATCGCCCAGGGTCAACCCGGCGGCGGGGTCGTTGTGGGATTGCCAGTTCTGCCAGGCCAGCATCACCTGGACCAGCGGGTGATGGGTCAGGCTTCGGGTCGGGTTGAGCCGTTCCACCAGCACCTCGAACGGCACGTCTTGGTGCTCGTATGCGGCCAGGCTGCGCGCCCGCACCTGAGCCAGCAGTTCGGCAACGCTGGGGTTACCGGCCAGATCGACCCGCAATACCAAGGTGTTGACGAAAAAGCCCACCACGTCGTCCAGCGCGGGGTCCCGGCGCCCGGCGATCGGGAATCCCACGGACACATCGGAACTCGCGCTGAGCTTGGCCAGCAACACCGCCAGGGCGGCCTCCATCACCATGAAGCTGGTCGCGTTGTGTTCGCGCGCGACCCGGGCGACTTGCTGCTGCAACTCGGCCGGCCACTCCACCGGCACGGTGGCGCCGCGGTAATCCGCGACCGGCGGGTAAGGACGGTCGGTGGGCAGCTGCAAATGTTCGGGCATCCCGGCCAGCGCCTCTTGCCAGTAGGCCAACTGCCCGGCGATGCGGCTGCCGCTGTCACCGAGCTCACCCAGCTGCGCGCGCTGCCACAGCGTGTAATCGGCATACTGCACCGCCAGGTCGGCCCAGCCGGGGGCCTGCCCAGCGCTCCGGCTGGCGTAAGCCACCCCGAGGTCGCGCACCAGCGGGGTGATCGATGAGCCGTCGGCGGCGATGTGGTGCACCACGGCCACCAGGACGTGTTCGTCGTCGGAGATGCGGAAAAGCTTTGCGCGCAGGGGGATCTCGGCGGCGAGGTCGAACTGGTGGCTCGCCACGGTGTCGAACTCGTCGGCGAGTTGCCCTTCCGGCCACCCGGCGGCGTCAACGACGGCCCAGGCGAAGTCGGCCCGCTCGGCCGGCACGACCACCTGGCGGGGTACACCGTCGTGAGCGGTGAACAACGTGCGCAGGCTCTCCTGCCGGGCCACCACGTCGGCCAGCGCCGCGCCCAACGCGTCCGCATCCAGCCGCCCGCTCAGCCGCAAGGCCACCGCCATGTTGTAAATCGTTGAGGGGCCTTGGAATTGGTCGATGAACCACAACCGGCTCTGGGCAAACGACAATGGAACGACCGCGGGCCGCTCGCCGGCCGCGAAAGGTACCAGGGGCTCCAGCCGCGCCTCGTCCCCGCCGATGCGTGGCGCCAACTGGGCGACCGTCGGCGCCTCGAACAGCGTGCGCACCGAGAGGCCGGCATCCAGGCCGGCGTTGACCGCGGCGATCAGGCGCACCGCCGACAGCGAGTCCCCACCCAGGTCGAAGAACGAGTCGTCCACCCCGACGAGCTGCGGCGGCTGAATGTCGAGGACCTGCGCGTAGATGCCGGCCAACAGCTCCTCGACCGCGGTGGCCGGCGCGCGGTAGCGGCCGCCATCCTGGTATTCGGGTACCGGCAGGGCGCGGGTGTCGAGTTTGCCGTTGACCGTCAGCGGCAGCGCCTCCATCACCACCACGGCGGACGGCACCATGTACTCGGGGAGCCGCTCACCCAGGGCAGCGCGCGCGGCGGCCGGATCGACCGCGCCGACGACATAACCCACCAGGCGTTTGTCGCCGGGGCGGTCCTCGCGGGCGATCACCGCCGCCTGCGCCACCCCGTCCAGCCCGGCCAGCGCCGCCTGGATCTCACCGAGCTCGATGCGATATCCGCGGATCTTGACCTGCTGATCGGCCCGACCCAGGTAGCGCAACTGCCCGTCGGCACCCCAGCACACCAGGTCCCCGGTCCGGTACATGCGCGCCCCGGGCTGACCGAACGGACACGCCACAAACCGCGTCCCCGTCAGCCCCGCGCGGCCCACATACCCATACGCCACGCCGGCTCCGGCCACATACAACTCCCCCACCACACCGGCCGGCACCGGCTGCAACCACCCGTCCAGCACGAAGAAACCGAGGTGGGCCAACGGCACCCCGATGGGACTGACCGTGCCGTCCACGTCGCCGGCCACGATCTCGCGAAACGACGCGTGCACCGTCGTCTCGGTGATGCCATACATGTTGATCAACCGCGGCAATCCCGGATGGTTGTCCAGCCACGACCGCAGCCGCTGCGGCTCGAGCGCCTCCCCGCCGAACACCACCGCCTCGAGCTTCAGCCGGGGCTCCAGCTCGGCTTGTGCCGCATCGGCGGTCTGCAGCGCATAGAAGGCCGACGGGGTCTGGCTCAACACGGTGACCTCTTCGCCCACCAGCACCGCGTGCAGATCCTCCGGTGAGCGCACCACCGCATCGGGCACCACGACGACCCGTCCGCCGTAGAGCAGCGCCCCCCAGATCTCCCACACCGAGAAGTCGAACGCCAGCGAGTGGCACTGCGACCACACCTGCCCCGCCAGTTCCAAGTCGGCGTCGAGCGTCTCCAGCAGCCTGGTGACGTTGCGGTGCGGAATCGCCACGCCCTTGGGGGTCCCGGTAGTACCAGAGGTGTAGATGAGGTAGGCGATGTCGTCCGGGTGCGGCGGCGGCAGCGGGGTGCTGGGCTGGCTGTCGACGGCCGGGTCGTTGATATCGATGACCGCCAGGTCGCGCCCGTCCAGCCGATCGGCCAGGGCGGCGGTCGTGATCGCGGCGACCGGCGCGGCGTCACCGAGCACGAACTCCATCCGGGCTGCCGGCACCGCCGGGTCGATCGGCACGTAGGCCGCCCCCGTCTTCAGCACCGCCAGCATCGCGACGACCGCCTCGGCCGACCGCGGCAACAGCAACGCCACCCGCTGTCCCGGACCAACACCCCGGGCGGCCAGCACGTGGGCCAACCGGTTGGCCGCGCCCTTGACCTCCCGGTAGGTCCACGACCGGTCCCCGGCGCTGATCGCGACGGCCTCCGGCGTGCGCGCGACCTGCGCACCGAACACGACCGGAATCGAGACCGGCACACCGACCGGCTGGGTCAACCCCGCCCGGTTGCCCCACCCCTCCAGCTGCGCGTGCTCGCCGGCGTCGAGGACATCCATCGACGACAACCGCCGATCCGGATCGGTGGTCATGGCGACCAGCACCCGCTTGAATCGCTCGACGAGGGTTTCGACGGCGCCCGCGTCGAACACGCCGGTGTCGAATTCGACGCGAAGTCCCAGCTCGGTGTCCGGCAGGGCCTGGATGGCGAGCGGGTAGTGGTTGTATTCGCGGTGGATGAAGTCGGTGACGGCCAAGTCCTCGGCGCCCGGCAGGGCGGCGGCGTCGAGCGGGTAGTTCTCGTAGACGAAGAAGGTGTCGAACAGGTTGTCCTGGCCGGTGATGCGGTGAATTTCGCTGAGCGCCAGGTGCTGGTGGTCGAGCGTGTGGTTGTGGGCGCTTTGCAGCTGGTCGAGCAGGTCGGCGGTGGTCGTGGCCGCGGTGATGCGGGCGCGCACCGGCACGGTGTTGATGAACAGGCCCACCATCGAGTCGGCGCCGGGCACCTCCGCCGGCCTGCCCGAAACGGTCGTGCCGAATGCGACGTCATTCCGGCCGGTCAGCCGCGTCAGCAGCTGGGCCCAGGCGGCCTGCAGGACGGTGCTGACGGTGGTGTGGTGGGAGCGCGCCAGGTCGCTGAGCGCCCGAGTCGTCTGCTCGGGCACCCGGAACGACGCAACCCCCCGGGGCCCGGGGCCGACTCTGCCCGGTGGGCCGACCAAGGAGGGCGTGTCGAAACCGGCGAGCACCTCGCGCCAGGCCGCGCGGGCGGCATCGAGGTCACGGCCGGTCAGCCAGCTCACGAAGCTGCGATACGGCCTCGCCGCGGGCAGCCACTGCCGGTGGTAGCTGGCGAATATCTCCCCCAGGAGGATCGGGAGCGACCAGCCGTCAAGCACGATGTGATGGTTCGTCAACACCAGACGGTGCTGGTCTTCCGCGGTACCGATGAGTGCGGCCCGGAAGGCCGGCTGGTGGTTGAGATCGCAGACGGCGGCGCGTTCCGCGGCGCAGATCTGCTGGATCTGCTCGTCGAGGTCCGGCCCGGCGCCGCTGAGGTCGACATACCGCCAGGGCACCACGGGATCGGCCGGGATGATCTGCACCGGCTGGTCGAACTTGTCGGAGAAGCGGGCCGCGAGGTGGGGATGGCGGCTCACCACCGTGTGCACCGCCTCGCGCAGGCGATGCTGATCCAGCCGGCCGCGCAACACGATCTCCAGCTGCACCGCATAGACATCGTCGCCGCTCTGGTCGGTCAGCGCATGAAACCACAGCCCCTGCTGCAGGGGCGTCAACGGTAAAACGTCAGCTATCCGCATATTGCCGCTGGAGTTCGTCGATCTGCTGCTGGCTGAGACCGGCAGCGATATCGGAGGGCGTCAACCCGCCCCCACCACCGCGCACATGCGCGCAGATGCCGGCCAGCGCCTCAAACCACAATCGGCTCAGCCGGGAGACCTGCGCGTGATCCAGGGCCGAGGGCGCCCACGTCCAGCCGGCGTGCAGGTAGGGGCCCGCGGCGGCCTCCACCGTGCTGGCGTTGAGCTCCACGGTGTGCGCCAGCGGCATGGGCAACCTTGCGCTGGCGTCGATCAGCGACAAGCCGTCCTCGCAAATTCCCCATACGTCGTCGGACACCTCGGTTCCGGCGCTCAGCCGCCCGAGATAGTTGAACCCGATCGGCGGATCGGAGCCGTCCAGGTCGGTCTCGCCGTTCAGGTAGCGCAGCACGCCGTAGGTCAGGCCATCCGGCAGCGCGCGCAGCTGTTCTTTGGCGTCCTTGATAACAGCGCCCAGCCGAGGGTCGCCGGCCGCCACGTCAGCCCACGACAGCCCGCCCGCCGTGATGGCCACCGGATACTTGGTGGTGAACCAGCCCACCGTGCGCGACAGGTCGACATGCTCCCCCGACGCGGCCAGCTCCTCCTGGCGCCCATGCCCTTCCACGTCGATGACGATCGGTGCGGCACCGGTCCCCAGAAACTCGGCGCAGGCCAAGGCGAACGCGATCAACAAGATCTCGTGTATGCCGGCGTGAAACGCCGCCGGCACCTCGCCGAGCAGCATCCGGCTCGTCTCGACATCCAACTGCGCGAAGTGTTTGCCGGCGCTCACGTAGGTATCCATCGCAGGTTGCACCGCGGGCAGCGCGGTGGGCAGCGCCGCGATCTGCCGCCAGGCCTGCGCCAGCTGCACCACCTCGTGGCGGTGCGCGTACTCACCCAGCAGCGACGCCCACCGGGCGAACGACGTCCCCGGCGCCGGCAACACCACCTGCTGCCCAC
>NZ_LZKL01000011.1 GCF_001668725.1 Mycobacterium sp. E787
TCCTGGGCCCACATCTGCTCGTATTCGGCCTCGGCCGCCGCGATCGCCGGCGCGTTCTGGCCGAACAGGTTCGACATCACCAGCGACACCAGCTGGCCGCGATTGGCCGTGATCGACCCGGGGTCCACGATGGTCGCCAGCGCGGCCTCGTAGGCGACGGCCGCCGCCCGCGCCTGGGCCGCCGACTGCTCGGCTTGCGCGGCCGCCCCGCCCAGCCAGTCCACGTACCCGGCGGCCGCGTTGGTCATGGACGCCGCCGACGGGCCCTGCCAGGCCTGCCCGGCCAGGTCCGAGGTCACGGAGCTGAATGCGCTTGCCGCCGCGCTCAACTCACTGCGGATCCCGTCCCAGGCCGCCGCCGCCTCCAGCATCGGCCCCGGGCCCGGCCCATCAAGCAGGAGCACCGAGTTGACCTCGGGCGGAAACACCGAAAAGTTCATCACTGCTCCCCTCGATCGTCGTTGATCAGACCTTCAGCAGCCACTGGAGCAACGTACATTCTCCGGCCTGCCCCATACCCCGTTAGGCGGGAATCCAATCCCGGCCGCCGCACGATCGTTGCGGACCGGACCGCAGGGATCAAGCGCTCGCAGTCGCGGTTGCGTGTGAACCCGAGCGAAGGCACACTTTGGCTCCCGGGGCTCGCTGCTGAGAAGGGACCGCGGTCATGAGCTTTTTGGTGCTCCCGCCGGAGATCAATTCGTCCCGGATGTTCTCCGGTGCCGGGTCAGCGCCAATGTTGGCGGCCGCTGCGGCGTGGGACGGGCTGGCCGATGAGTTGAGTGCGGCCGCGGGATCGTTTTCCTCGGTGACCTCGGCGTTGGCTGGTCACGCGTGGCAGGGTCCTGCATCCGCGGCGATGGCCGCCGCAGCCGTTCCGTATTCGGCGTGGTTGACCTCGGCGGCGTCTCAAGCTGCGAGTGCGGCCGCGCAGGCCAAAGCGGTGGCCGGTGCGTTTGAGTCGGCGTTGGCGGCGACGGTGCATCCGGTGGTGGTGTCGGCCAATCGCTCCAAACTGGTGTCGTTGGTGAACTCCAACCTGTTCGGTTTCAACGCTCCCGCGATTGCGGCTGTGGAATCCGACTACGAGGCGATGTGGGCCCAGGACGTGTCGGCGATGGTCGGCTATCGAGGTGTGGCCGCGGCGGTGGCCACCCAGTTGGGCTCGG
>NZ_LZKL01000012.1 GCF_001668725.1 Mycobacterium sp. E787
GGTGGGCGGCAACAGGCCCAGCACCATCCGGCGCCAGCGTCGATTTGCCCGAGCCCGACTCCCCGGCGATTGCCAACGTGCTCGCCCGACGCACGCGGAACGACACGGCGTCGACCGCGCGAAATTCCGTGTGCCGCCACGGCGCCCCGCGTGACTCCCGGTAGACCTTGGTGAGCTCGGAGGCGGCAAGAAGATCGTCGGTGGGCCGAGTCGGGATGTGCGCCCGGGTCCGGGGAGTCAGCGACGGCGCGGCCGCCACCAGGCGCTGGGTGTATTCGTGGCGCGGCTCCCGTAGAATCGATTGCGCCGCACCGGTTTCCACCACCAGGCCCCGATGGACGACCACCACGGTCTCCGCCCGCTCAGCGGCCAACGCCAGGTCGTGGGTGATCAGCAGCAACGCGGTCCCGAGTTCCGCGGTAAGCCCCTGGAGGTGGTCCAGCACCCGCCGCTGGACCGTGACGTCAAGCGCCGACGTCGGCTCGTCGGCGATGAGCAGCTTCGGCCGTCCGGCCAAGCCGATCGCGATCAGCGCGCGTTGACACATGCCGCCGGAAAGCTGATGGGGATACTTGGCGGCCTGCCGCACGGGATCCGGCATGCCCGCCTCGGCGAGCAGCTCGAGCGCGCGCCGTCGCGCATCGCGACCAGAAGCGTTGGTCCGCAACGCTTCCCGGACCTGAAGCCCCACCTTCCAGACCGGGTTGAGGTTGGTCATCGGATCCTGCGGGACGTAGCCGATGTCGCGGCCCCTGATCGACCGCAGCACCCGGCGGTCAGCAGCGGTGATGTCGAGCCCGTCGAAGACGATGCGACCGGCCGAGATTCGTCCGCCGGGTGGCAGCAGCCCGAGGATCGCGGCGGCCGTGGTGGATTTCCCGGACCCGGATTCGCCGACCACCGCGACGGTCTGACCGCGCCGCACCGTCAGATCCACGCCACACACCACGGCCCGATCCCCGAAACTGACCTCGAGGCCCTCGACCGACAGCAGCGGCTCGCCGGGATTCATGCGCGCCGCCCCCGCGAGGCCGGGTCCAACGCGTCACGCAGGGCGTCGCCCATCATCATGAAGGCGAGCACCGTAATGGCCAGCGCGCCGGCCGGATAGAACAGGATGGGCGAGCCCGACCGCAGGCGGCTCTGTGCCAGATTGATGTCGCCGCCCCAGGACACCACCGACGCCGGTAGGCCGACGCCAAGGTAGGACAGCGATGCCTCGGTGACGATGAACACGCCGAAGGCCAGGGTGCACACCGCGAAGACCGGACCCAGGGCGTTGGGCAGCACGTGCCGAATCAGCGTTTGAAAGTTGCTCATTCCCAACGCCTTCGCCGCAAGCACATAGTCGCCGGCCCGCGCCTCGAGCACCGCGCCGCGGGCGACCCTGGCCACCTGCGGCCAGCCGAACAAGGCCAGGATGACCACCACGGTCCACACCCTGCGGTGGTGCATGACGCCCATGATCACGATGGCCGCCAGCAGCAGGGGTAAGCCGAAGAACACGTCGGTGATGCGCGAGACGACGGCGTCGATCCAGCCCCCGTAGAAGCCGGCCAACGCGCCCAGGGCGCCGCCCACCGCGAACACCAGCAGGGTGGCGCCGAGACCGACGATGACCGAGGCCCGCGCCCCGTAAACCGTTCGCGCGTAGATGTCGTGGCCTTGCAGGTCGGTGCCGAACCAGTGCGCGGCCGACGGGGGCAGCAGGCTCTGGCCCGGATCGGCGTAGCCGGGATCGATGCCGGTGAACAACGCCGGGAACAGGGCGACGGCAACGATGAGCGCGATCAGCGCGGCGGCGACGATGAACTTCGGGCGCCGCCGCAGCCCGCGCCAGGTGTCGCGCCAGAAGCCGTGGCGATCGGGGCTGCGTTCAGCCATAGCGGATCCGGGGATCGAGGGCGGCGTACAGCAGGTCCACCGCCAGGTTGGTGATCAGGTAGATGACCACCAGCACCGTCACTATCGACACCACCGTCGGCGCCTCCTGCCGGGTGACGGCCTGATACAGGACGCCGCCGACGCCGTGGATGTTGAAGATGCCTTCCGTCACGATGGCCCCGCCCATCAGCGACCCGAGGTCGGCGCCGAGGAACGTCACCACGGGGATCAGCGAGTTCCGCAGGATGTGCACCGTCACGACCCGGCGCCGCGACAACCCCTTGGCGGTGGCGGTCCGGACATAGTCGGTGTGCGCGTTGGCGGCCACCGCGGACCGGGTCAACCGCACCACGTACGCGAACGACACCGCGCCCAAGACGATTCCGGGCAGCAGCAACCGCCCGAAGGTCGCCCGCTCGCCCACCGTGACGGGCGCGATTCCCAGCCGCACACCGAACACGAATTGCGCCACGAAGCCCAGGACGAATATCGGGATCGCGATGATGACTAGGCCGGCGATCAGCACCGTCGAATCGAAAACTCCGCCCTCGCGCAGGCCCGCGACCACCCCGAAGCCGATCCCGAACACCGTCTCCACCGCCACCGCGATCAGCGCCAGCCGCAGGGTCACCGGAAAGGCATGGGCCAGAACGGCACTGACCGGCAACCCGGAATAGGAGCGCCCCAAGTCGCCGCGCAGGATGCCGCCCAGGTAGCGCAGGTACTGCACAGCGAACGGATCGTCGAGGTGGTAGCGCGCGCGCAGCGCGGCCGCCACCGCGGGAGTGAGCGGCCGGTCCCCGGCCATCGCCGCCACCGGATCGCCGGGCAGCAAGAACACCATGCCGTAGATCAGCAGGGTGGCGCCGAGGAAGACCGGCACCATGACGGCGATCCGCCGCGCGATGTACCAGCCCATCTCAGGCCTTCACGATGTTCTCGTAGTCGGGCAGGCCGTTCCAGGTGACGTGCACGTCCCTGACCTCCGCCGACCAGCCCACCACGCCGATGTTGTCCCACAGGGGAACGACGGGCATGTCGTGGAACAGGATTCGCTGCGCGGCGTTGACCAGGTCGTCCGACTGCGCAATGGTCGGCGCGGCCTCGGCGGCCGCCAGCGCCGCGTCGAAGTCGGGGTTCGCGTAGCCGACGTCGTTGGAGCCCGCGCCGGTGGCGAACAGCGGGGCGAGGAATTCGATCATGGACGGATAGTCGCCCTGCCACGCGGCGCGGAACGCTGTCGCGATGGTGCGGTTGGTGATCTGGGTGCGAAAGCCGGCGAAGGTCGGCTGCGGCGCGCCGACGGCGTCGATTCCCAGCACGTTCTTGATGCTGTTGGCCACCGCGTCCACCCATTCCTGATTACCGGCGTCGGCGTTGTAGGCGATGGCGTACTGGCCGGCCCACCCCGAGATCGCGTTGGCTTGCGCCCAGAGTTGCCGCGCGCGATCGGGATCGAAGTTCAACACGTCGTTGCCCGGCAGGTTCGGGTCGAAGCCCGGCAACGACCGGGCGGTGAAATCACGCGACGGCGTGCGGGTGCCCAGGAAGATCCGCTGGCAGATCTGCTCGCGGTTGACGGCGGCCGACAGCGCAAGCCGGCGCAGGCGCCCTTCCTCGCCGCCGAAGTGCGGCAGCCGCAGCGGGGTGTCGAGGCTGTGCTTGACCGCCACCGGGCCGCTGGTCACGTTGTCACCGAGGTCGCGTTTGTAGACCGGCAGCGCGCTCGGCGGAAGCGTGTCCAGCACATCGAGATTCCCGGACAGGAGGTCGGCGTAGGCGGTGTCGAGGTTCGCGTAGAACTCGAACCGCAAGCCCTTGTTGCGCGGTGTCCGGTTGCCGTGGTAGCCGGGATTGGGCCGCAGGTCGATCTTGACGTTGTGCTCCCAGGCCGGCCCGTCGGGACCGCCCGCGAGCTGGTACGGGCCGTTGCCAAAAGGGTTGCGGCCGAAGGCGGCCATGTCGCGGAATGCGGCGTCCGGCAGCGGGTAGAACGCGCTGTGGCCCAGCCGCAACACGAAGTCGATTGTCGGCGCCGTCAGGCGCACGGTGAACTCGAGATCGTTGACCACCCGCAGCCCGGACATGGTGGTGCGCTTGGCATCACGCCCGGCCACTTCGTCGAACCCGTCGATCGGGCTGAAAAAGCTTTGCTGCAGTTGGGCATTGGAGCTCAGGGCGCCGTAGTTCCACGCGTCGACGAACGAGTGGGCCGTCACCGGCGAGCCATCGGTGAATTTCCAGCCGGGCTTGAGGACCACGCGATAGTTGACGTTGTCGGTGGTCTCGATCGACTGGGCCACCTCGTTTGCCGGGTGCCCCGCGGCGTCATAGGACACCAGGCCGGCGAAGAGCCGGTCGATGATCCGCCCGCCGTTGCTGTCGTTGGTGCTGGTGGGAACCAGCGGGTAGGGCGGTTCCCCGCCGTTGACCAGCACCAGATCGGGAGTCAGGACGCCGCCACCGCAGCCGCCCAGGGACCCGGCCGCCAGCATCCCGGCGGCGATCACGGCCAGCGCGGCCCGCATCCGACGCATGCCAGCGACCCTAGTGACGGTCGCAAGCGCGGCGCAGCCGGGCGCAGCGGGCCGTCACCAACAGACCTAGTGACGGTCGCAAGCGCGGCGCAGCCGGGCGCAGCGGGCCGTCACCAACAGACCTAGTGACGGTCGCAAGCGCGGCGCAGCCGGGCGCAGCGGGCCGTCACCAAACGACCTAGTGACGGTCGCAAGCGCGGCGCAGCCGGGCGCAGCGGGCCGTCACCAAACGACCTAAAGCCTCCGGCGCCGATGGCCGAACGTGGCGCTCGCCGTGACTAGGATTGCGCTGTGACAGCGCAGGACGTCGGCGTTCAGGTCGGGTATCTGGCGGCGATGTTCGTGATTATCGCGATCGGATTCGCCTGTCTGTTGATCGGGTCACGCTCACGCAGTCGAGCGGCCCCGGGACGGCCGCGCCAACCCTTGAAGTCGGGCAACACGCTGATCGTCACCGGTGCCGTGCTGCTGGCAGCGGGTGCACTGGGAATCGCCGGAATTCTGCTGCGACCACACTTCCGGAGCCCGTTCGACACCGACAAGTCCATCCGGGTGGGTGAGTGCGTCGACCAAACCGCCTTTCTCACAATGCGTTTCAGTTCCAATCCGGGAAACGACTGTGCCAACCGGGCCAACATCTACGAACTCGCCTTCAAAGGTGGTGGCGAGGCCTGCCCGGACGGCAAACGCGGTGACTCCGTTTACAGCCGGTACACCGATGGGGTCACGCTGCTGTGCTTCGCGCTCAACCTCAGGCAGGGTCAGTGTTACCAGCCGGCCAGCGGCGCCGGGAACCTGACAATGCGGCCCGGCGACTGCGGAGAGCCGCAGCCGTCGCAAACCATGGTTGTGCAGCGCATCGACGGCAGCACGGACACGACGCGCTGCCCGCCCGGCGATAAGACGATCGTCTATCCCTCGCCGGCCCGCGTCTACTGCCTGGCGCCGGCCGGTTCCTGACCGCGCGCCGTTCAGCCGGCCGTAACGGGGTGGACCTGCAGGCGGCAGGCGTCGATGGTGGCCGGCACGTTGAACACCTCGATGATGCCGGGCGGGCTGACTGCCAGGTCGGTGTAGGTGGGACATGCGTTGCCCTGGTCGTCGTAGCCCACGCCCTCCACGATGGCTTGCGCTGAAGTCGACAGCGAGAGGACGGCGCTGGGCGGCACGTCCACCCCGGCCGGCAGGCCGCCCATGTACCCGCGCGGAGTGGGCTGGGCATGGATCGCCGGGCCGCCGGCGCCGGAGTCGACGACCGGGTAACCGGTGAGCGTGCACGGGTCCGCTCCGCCGGCGAGCGTGAACATCAACGTCAGCCCGCGGTGGCCCGCGGCACCCTGGGTGGGGGATGCGCTGACGGCGACCTGTTCGGACCAGCACGGCGTCGGTTGGTCGACGCTGTCGGCCGGTTCGGCCCAGGCGAGTGGCCCAGCCGGGGCGGTGGCCACGTAACTCGTTGCGGCCACGGCGAAGCTGGGCACCCATCGGCGAAGCCGCCGCCCGTGCGGTCTCGGCACATCGGTGATTATGCGCCTTGGGGGCGCAATTGAACCCCGATTGGGGAACCGCTTTTCACCTCGAAGGTCTAGGCTCACTGACGGTTGACGCGCCTGAAACATTAGGAGGAAACCAGTGACCGCCACGCGCACCGAGGGCCCGCCGTATCCGTCGTCGTATCCGCCGCCGGCGGAGTTCGCCGAGCAGGCCAACGCCGGTGAGGAGCTGTACCGCGAGGCCGACCTGGATCGGCTGGCCTTCTGGGCCAAACAGGCCCGTCGCCTCTCGTGGTCGACGCCGTTCACCGAGATCCTGGACTGGTCGGAAGCGCCGTTCGCCAAGTGGTTCGCCGACGGCGAGCTCAACGTCGCCTACAACTGCGTTGACCGCCACGTGGAGGCGGGGCTCGGCGATCGGGTGGCGATCCACTGGGAGGGTGAACCGGGCGACAGTCGCAGCCTGACGTATTCCGATCTGCAGGCGGAGGTGTGCAGGGCGGCCAATGCGCTGACCGAGCTCGGGCTGGTCGCCGGCGACCGGGTCGCCATCTACATGCCGTTGATTCCGGAAGCCGTGATATCGATGCTCGCCTGCGCGCGCTTGGGCATCATGCACAGCGTCGTGTTCGCCGGATTCACCGCGAAGGCGCTGCGCGCCCGAATCGCCGACGCCGAGGCCAAGTTGCTCATCACCAGCGATGGGCAGTTCCGCCGGGGCAAGCCCTCACCGCTGAAGGAAGCGGCCGACGAGGCGGTCGCGCCCGGCCCCGACGGCCCCAGCTCCATCCAGCGCGTTCTGGTGGTGCGCCGCACGGGGATTGACGTGTCCTGGAACGACGAGCGAGACCTGTGGTGGCACGACGTCGTCGACGCCGCGTCGTCCGAGCACGTCCCGCAGCCGTTCGGCGCCGAGCAGCCGTTGTTCCTGCTGTACACCTCGGGCACCACCGGCAAGCCCAAAGGGATCGTGCACACCAGCGGGGGGTACCTGACCCAGTGTTCCTACACGCACTACTACGTCTTCGACATCAAACCCGAGACCGACGTGTTCTGGTGCACCGCCGACATCGGCTGGGTCACCGGACACAGCTACGGTGTCTACGGTCCCCTCTCGAACGGCGTCACCGAGGTCCTGTACGAGGGCACGCCCGACTCGCCCACCCAGCACCGGCATTTCGAGATCATCGAAAAGTACGGCGTGACAATCTATTACACCGCGCCCACCCTCGTCCGCACGTTCATGAAGTGGGGCCGCGAGATTCCCGACGCGCACGACCTGTCCAGCCTGCGGCTGCTGGGGACGGTCGGTGAACCGATCAACCCGGAGGCATGGCGCTGGTACCGCAACGTGATCGGCGCCGAGCGCCTCCCGATCGTCGACACCTGGTGGCAGACCGAGACGGGTGCCGCGATGATCTCCCCGCTGCCCGGCGTGGCCGCGGCCAAACCGGGTTCGGCGATGCGGCCGCTGCCGGGCATCTCGGCCAAGATCGTCGACGACCACGGCGATCAGATCCCGCCGGGCAACGACAAGGGCGAGCACGCCAGCGGCTACCTTGTCCTGGACCAGCCCTGGCCGTCGATGCTGCGCGGCATCTGGGGCGACCCGGAACGGTACGTCGAGACCTACTGGTCCCGGTTCGCCGAGCAGGGCTGGTACTTCGCCGGCGACAGCGCCTACTACGACTCCGACGGCGCCATCTGGGTGGTCGGCCGCATCGACGACGTGATGAACGTGTCGGGCCATCGCCTGTCGACCGCCGAGGTGGAGTCGGCGCTGGTCGGCCACGTCGCGGTGGCCGAGGCGGCCGTGGTCGGGATGACGGACGAGACCACCGGGCAGGCCATCTGCGCGTTCGTCGTCTTGTGCGCCGACTTCGAGGTGCACGACGGGATCGTCGACGAGTTGCGCGTCGAGGTGGCGCGGGAGATCTCGCCGATAGCCAAGCCACGGGAGGTCCACGTGGTGCCCGAGCTGCCGAAGACCCGCAGCGGCAAGATCATGCGCAGGCTGTTGCGCGACGTCGCCGAGAACCGGGAGTTGGGTGACACGTCGACGCTGTTGGATCCCGGAGTCTTCGACGCGATCAAGGCCGGAAAGTAGGGCGGCGAGCGGATCAGGCCGGCAGCGGCACGAACCCCGCGCCGGGGCGGTGCTTGGCGTTGATATCGGCGAGGTCGGCGTTGATCGACATCACCACCGCGGGCGTGTGCAACGGGATGTATTTGATGATGCACGTCGGCAGGTTGTCGCTGAACGCGCCGTGAATCATGCCGACCAGCAGGTTGTTGACGGTCACCGGCGCCCCGGAGTCACCGGGTTGGCCGCACACCTGCATGACGATGGTGCCCGGGTCCTGGCCCGGCCCCCAGGTGACCCCGCATGAGTTGCCGGTCGTTCGGCCCTGCTTGCAGGCGATCTGGCCGAAGGCCGGATCCGGGCCGATGCCGCTGATCAGGAAGCCGTTGTAGTTGGCCACCGGCGCCACCTTGGCCGGATCGAATTTGATCACCGCGTAGTCGAGGACGTCGTTGCCGGCGACCATGACGCCCAGCGGGCCCCTGTTCTGCGCTCCCTCGGCGGCGACCTGCGCGCCGGGACCGCCGCAGTGCGCGGAGGTGAAGCCGATCATGTCGCCGGCGGTATCGGTGCCGATCGTCGTCAGGGTGCACATGGTGTCGCCGTTGATGACGATGCCGGCCCCACCGCCCATCGGAACCCTGTCGTCGGCGGCCGCACGGGCGGGCACACCCATAAGTGCGACCAGTACGGCCACGATCGCCGCCCGGTAGCAACGGTAGGCCGTCTGCAAAGCAACACTCCCATCGCGCGGTCGGGCATCCCCAGTGGCCCGGTCAGTCTAGTCGGCTATGGTGTCCGGTTCGCCATGGTCGGTGTCGTCGCCACGCCGCTTTCCCTATTCCTTTCCCGCTCAAGGGGATCCATCAGCTTATTTCCCGGCGTCCGGCTTCGCTGCGGGGACGCCGGGCGGGAGTGGGCTTCGGCTGCCCTCGTCTGGCATGCCGCCGCATGGCAACATAAGCCGCGACGAGAACACCGAGAGGACGGCCTGTGAGCAAAGTCGATCGCAACAACGGCGTGCCCAGCACGCTGACCACGATTCCGTTGGCCGACCCGCACGCCAGGCCCGCCGAACCGTCGATCGGGGACCTGATCAAGGACGCCTCAGCCCAGGTGTCGACCCTGGTGCGCGCCGAGGTCGAACTGGCCCGCTCCGAGATCACCCGGGACGTCAAGAAGGGCCTGACCGGCAGCGTCTATTTCATCGCCGCGCTGGTGGTGCTGTTCTACTCCACGTTCTTCTTCTTTTTCTTCATCGCCGAACTGCTCGACACCTGGCTGTGGCGCTGGGTGGCCTACCTGATCGTGTTCGGGATCATGGTGGTGTTCGGCGCCCTGCTGGGGCTGCTGGGCTTCCTGAAGGTCCGCCGCATCCGCGGGCCGCGGGAGACGATCGAATCGGTCAGGGAGACGCGCACCGCGCTCACACCCGGCCACGACAAGCCCGCCGGGGAACCCAGGGAACTTCCCGAGTCCTCCGGCGGCAGGCACGAAAAACCCGCGGATCCCTCGGGTTGGTAGATGCCGGCACCAGATCCGTCGGTCACTCGCATCGACGGGCCGTGGCGCCACTTCGACGTGCACGCCAACGGCATCCGATTCCACGTCGTCGAAGCCCTGCCGGACCGACAGGATCATGCGGTTCCGCCCTCGGAGCCGGCGACGGCGCGGCCGCTGGTGATGCTGCTGCACGGTTTCGGATCGTTCTGGTGGTCCTGGCGCCATCAGCTGCGCGGGCTGACCGGTGCGCGGGTGGTCGCGGTCGACCTGCGCGGCTACGGCGGCAGCGACAAGCCGCCCCGCGGCTACGACGGCTGGACGCTCGCCGGCGACACGGCGGGGCTGATCCGCGCGCTCGGGCATTCGTCGGCGACGCTGGTTGGCCATGCCGACGGCGGGCTGGCCTGCTGGGCCACCGCGCTGCTGCATTCGCGGCTGGTGCTCGCCATCGCGCTGATCAGCTCGCCGCATCCGGCGGCGCTGCGCCGATCCACGCTGACGCGCCGCGACCAAAGTTACGCGCTGCTGCCTACATTGCTGCGATATCAATTGCCCGTCTGGCCGGAGCACCTGCTGACCCGGGACAACGCGGCGGAGATCGAACGCCTCGTCCGGATTCGAAGCTGCGCCAAATGGGTTGCTTCCGAGGACTTTTCGCAGACCATTGGCCACCTGCGGACGGCAATCCAGATCCCCGGCGCGGCGCACTGCGCGCTGGAGTACCAGCGGTGGGCGGTGCGAAGCCAGCTACGCGGCGAGGGCCGGCGATTCATCCGGTCGATGTCCCAACAGCTCGGCATGCCGCTGCTGCACCTGCGCGGTGACGCCGATCCCTACGTGCTCGCCGACCCGGTGGACCACACCCAGCGCTACGCGCCGCAGGGCCGCTACCTATCCATCGCGGGCGCAGGCCATTTCAGCCACGAGGAGGCGCCCGAGGAGGTCAACAGGCACCTGTTGAAGTTCCTCGAGCAGGTGCACCGGCGCGGCGTCAGCTGACGCAGGCCCCGGTAGCCACCTGTTGGGTGTCGCCGATCTTGGAAAGCTGGGAGGCCACCTCGTCGGCCGTCAGCACGAACCCGGTGTCGGGATCGTCGACGGCCGCGCCGAACACCACGCCGAGCACGTGACCGTTCAAGTCGATCAACGGCCCGCCCGAATTGCCTTGCTCAACATTGGCTCTGATGGTGTACACGTCGCGGGTGACCGGCGCCGGGTCCCGGTAGATGTCCGGGCCGCTGAGCCTGATCGCCTCCCGAATCCTGGCCGGCGTCGCGGTGAAGTTGCCGCCGCCCGGATAACCCAGCACCACAACGCTTTCGCCGCTCTTCGCCTCGCCCTGGGCGAAGGCCAGGGGCGGCGGCGGCAGGTTCGGGACGGCCAGGATCGCGATGTCCACCGACGGGTCATAGGACACCACGGTCGCGTCGAGGGGATTGCCGCTGGCGTAGATCTGCACGTTGTTGGATCCGGCCACCACGTGCGCGTTGGTCATCACCCGGTCGGGAGCGATCACAAATCCGCTGCCCTCCAACACTTTCTGACAGCTCGGCGCCAGGCTACGCACCTTGACGACGCTGGGCGCGGCGGTCGTCACCACCGGATTGGCGGCCAGGGCCGGGTCCGGAGACGCCACCGGGATCACCGGGGTGCGGCTGAACGGCTCGAGCACCGCCGGCAGCCCGGAAGTGTTCAGCAGTGCCGAGAGCCGCTTGGGCACCGTCTTGAGCCAGGGCGGTGCCAGCTCGTTGACTTGGGCCAGCACCCGCGAGCCCTTGACCGCGGAAGCCAGCTCTGGCTGGTCCTTGGACTGCGTCAGCGGCGTGGCCAACAGCCACGCCGCGGTCAGCACCACGACGAGCTGGACACCGACGCCGATGACCGAGTCGATCGTTCTTATTGCGCGACTGCGGATTGCGCCGCGAACGGCGCGCCCCAGCACCACGCCGGCGACCTCACCGACGACGACCAGCGCGAGGATCAGAAACAGCGCGGTGAACAGTTTGGCGCGCGGTGCGGCGATATGGCTGACGATGTGCGGCGCCAGCAGCACGCCCGCGATGGCGCCCAGCAGCACCCCGACGAACGACAGCAGCGAGCCCAGCGCACCCGAGCGCCAGCCCGAGATCGCCGCGATGAACGCGACCGCCAGGACGGCGATGTCCAGCCACTGCGACGGGGTCATCGAATTGATGTTCATCGGCGGGGCCCGCCCTCGTTGCCGACCAGCACCATCGCCTCGTCCAGCTCGCGGATGTCGGTGGTGTCCCAGGGCTCGGACCAGCCGGCCACATCGAGCACCGCGGAAATCACCTGACCGGTGAATCCCCAGACCAACATCTGGTTCAACAGAAACGCCGGCCCGGCCCACCGGCGGCCGAGGTTGCCCCGGTACACCATCAGCCGGTTCTCCGGATTGATGAAGGCGCGCACCGGAACTCGCGACACGATGGCCGTTTCCGTCTCGTCGATGACGCCCACCGGCCCGGGATCCGGCGAATAGGCGAGCACCGGGACGACGTGAAACCGCGACGGCGCGATGAAAGTGCGCTCCATGGTGGCCAGCGGATGCAGCCGATTCACGTCGAGCCCGGTTTCCTCGCGCGCCTCGCGCAGCGCGGTCGCGACCGGGCCCTCGTCGCCGGGATCGGAGGCGCCGCCGGGGAAGGCCGCCTGCCCGGCGTGATGGCGCAGCGTCGAGGCCCGCACGGTCAGCAGGAGATCGGCGTCGTCGGGCAGCCCGCCGCCGGATGGCCCGGACTCCGGACCCGAGAACAACACCAAAACAGCCGCCTCGCGATCGTCACCGAGCAGCGTTGCCATCGAGGACGCGGCCTTGGCGGCGGTCACCATCGCCAGCACGCCTGCCGGCAGCCGGTGCCGGTACGCCTCGGGGATCTGGCCCACGTTGTCCACCAGCGGACGCAACCAGGACGGTGACGCGTCGGGTCTGAGCGAAACCGGCGCCCGCCGATGGGTTTGGCCCCCGTCAGGCGGGGGTGTGCCCCCAGCGCTCACCGGCACCTCCCTCGGCCTCAACCCGCGTCGTTTCCGACGGCAGCCGCGATCTCGTCGGCATTGGCAAAAGGCCGCGGCAGCATTTGGGCAACGCTACCGTCCGGCCGGAGGACGACCGTCGCGGGCATCACATTTACCACACGCAGCGCGGCCGCGACCCGACGACGGCCGTCCTGCAGGGTCGGGAGCCGAACGCCCAACTCCGCCAACCGCAGTAGCGCAGCCGTCTCGTTCTCGTCCTGGTGCACCGTCACCACCATCACGTCCGAGCCGACCCGTCGCTGATACTCGGCCATCGCGGGAAGCTCGGCGGCGCAGGGACCGCACCAATAGGCCCACAGGTTGAGGACCACCCGGTGTCCGGCCACCGCGCGCGCGACGTCGACGGCCGAACCGTCGGCGGCGCATTCCACCGTGACACCGCGCAGCGCCGCCGGGCCGGCGCCATCCCCGGCGGCCGGACACGGCGGCAGGTCGGCGCGCCGCCGGGGACCCGCCAGCGCGGACGGGGTGTCGGCGTCGCGGTGTTCCCGCAGCGCCGGCGTCTGGGTGGTGGCGGTCGGTGCGGAATCATCGTGCAACTGGGCCACCAGGGCCACCACCAAAGCCGCCACCACCGCGAGGATCGCGACGGTCCAGCGCGTCGTGCGGGTCACGGCCTCGCGCCCGGTATCAGAGCCCCACCAGGGCCAGCAAGTGCTCGGTCTCGGGACCCTGCACGAGGGGCGCGGCGAGCAGCGGTTCCGTCGGCCCGAGGCCAAACGAAGGGCAGTCCTTGGCAAGGACGCAGGCGCCGCAGGCGGGTTTGCGGGCATGGCACACGCGGCGGCCGTGGAAGATCACCCGGTGGCTCAGCATCGTCCACTCCCGGCGTTCGATCAGGTCGCCGACCGCGTGCTCGATCTTCACCGGGTCCTTTTCAGCGGTCCAGCGCCACCTGTGTACCAGCCGCGAGAAATGGGTGTCGACGGTGATTCCCGGGATGTCGAAGGCGTTGCCCAGGATGACGTTGGCGGTCTTGCGGCCCACCCCGGGCAGGGTGACCAGCTCCGCCATCGTCGACGGCACCTCGCCGTCGAACCGTTCGACCAGGGCCTGTCCGAGACCCATGAGCGACGCCGCCTTGTTGCGGAAGAAGCCGGTGGGGCGGATGAGGTTCTCGAGTTCGTCGCGGTCGGCCTGCGCATAATCCAGCGCCGTGCGATACCGCTTGAACAATGCGGGTGTCGTCAGGTTGACCCGTTTGTCGGTGCTCTGCGCCGAAAGGATGGTGGCCACCGTCAGCTCCAACGGCGTCGTGAAATCGAGTTCGCAATGCGCATGCGGAAAAGCTTGCGCCAGTGCCCGATTCATTCGGCGCGCGCGACGAACCAGCCCGACGCGCGTTTCTTTGGACCAGCGGTCGGCGGAGGCACCGTCGGGCGAGGATGGCGTTGACTTCGTGCGCCCGGATGCCTTTGCCGCTGTCACCTACGACAGAGTACTGATTTCGTGATCTCACTGAGACCTAAGCCATGTTTACTCTCCTTGTGTCATGGTTGCTGGTGGCGTGCGTTCCCGGGCTGCTGATGCTCGTGGCGCTCGGCTTGGGGCGGCTGGAATCCGACCTTGCCCGCGACGCCGTCACGGCGATCGACGTCGACGATTTCCTCGACCATGCCGAGCCCGTCGACGTGCACACGTTGGCCCGCGAAGGCATGCCCGAGGCGCTGGAATACCTGCATCGGCGCCAGGCGCTGCGGCTGGCCGAGTCGCCGCAGTCCGGCCGGCACGGGGGGCCGCGGCACGCCGCGCCGGAGTTTGCCATCGCTTTCGGTGAGCGCGACGAGCCCGGATTACCGACGCGACTGGGAGCCCACTCCCACGTCAATCCGCAATTTAGGGGGACCGGACACGTCAATCGTGTGTAGCGTGGCAGGTTGGACACACTTCGCCTACCTCTAGACTTACGTCACACGAGCAGGGTTGGCCTGCCCGCACACATAATTGGAAAGCTGAAGAGGCAACGTGGACGAGATCCTGGCAAGGGCCGGAATCTTCCAAGGGGTTGAGCCCGGCGCGGTCACCGCGCTGACCAAGCAATTGCAACCCGTCGACTTCCCGCGCGGGCACACGGTTTTCGCCGAGGGCGAGCCGGGCGATCGGCTCTACATCATCGTCTCGGGGAAGGTCAAGATCGGGCGACGTTCGCCGGACGGCCGGGAAAATCTGCTGACGATCATGGGCCCGTCGGACATGTTCGGCGAATTGTCGATCTTTGACCCGGGCCCACGGACGTCCAGCGCGACCACGATCACCGAGGTGCGGGCGGTGTCGATGGACCGCGACGCGCTGCGGGCCTGGATCGCCGATCGGCCCGAGATCGCCGAACAGTTGCTGCGGGTACTGGCCCGGCGGCTGCGGCGGACCAACAACAACCTGGCCGACCTCATCTTCACCGACGTCCCCGGTCGGGTGGCCAAGCAGCTGCTGCAGCTTGCGCAGCGCTTCGGCACCCAGGAGGGCGGCGCGATGCGGGTCACCCACGACCTGACGCAGGAGGAGATCGCCCAGCTGGTGGGCGCTTCCCGGGAGACGGTGAACAAGGCCCTGGCCGATTTCGCCCACCGCGGCTGGATTCGCCTGGAGGGCAAGAGCGTGCTGATTTCGGACTCCGAGCGGCTGGCCCGGCGGGCTCGCTAGCGTTCCTCGGCCACCAGACACAAAAGCACCCGACACGCCGAGAAAACGGGAGCCTTTGCGTCTGCTCGCTACTGAGTGCGCAGGTAGTCCAACTGCGCCTGCACCGACCACTCCGCCGCGTCCCAGAGTTTCTCGTCGACGTCGACGTAGACGTGTTCGACGACCTGGCGGGTGGTGGCGTCGTCGCCGAGGTCCCGCACCGCCGCGCGCACCTGTTCCAGGCGTTCGCGCCGGTGTGTCAGGTAGCCGGCCGCGACGGCTTCCAGGTTCGGCAGGTCCGGGCCGTGGCCGGGCAGCACCCGGCGGCGCCCCAGGCCGCGCAGCCGCCGCAGGGATTCCAGGTAGTCGGCCAGGCCGCCGTCCTCCTTGTCGATGACGGTGGTGCCACGGCCCAGCACGGTGTCGGCCGTGAGCACGGCGTCGTCGAGGACGAACGACAGCGAGTCGGCGGTGTGCCCGGGCGTGGCCATCACCTTGATCTTGAGGCCGGCCGCATCGATCACCTCGCCGTCGGTCAGGTGACCGCCGAGGCCGCGCAGAAACCCGCTACCGGCGGAACGGACCGTCGCGCCCGTGCGTTCGACCAGCTTGTCGATGCCGTCGGTGTGATCGCCGTGGCGGTGGCTGATCAGCACCAGGGAGATGCGACCGACCGCGGCGACCCGGGCGATGTGCTCGTCGTCCTCGGGGCCGGGATCGACGACGACCATCTCGTCGCTGCCCGGGCCGCGGAGCACCCAGGTGTTGGTCCCGTCCAGCGTCAGCAGGCCGGGGTTGTCGGCCAGCAGGACCGAGACGGTCTCGGTGACCGCCCGCAACCTGCCGTACGCGGGATGGGTCGGCGACTCGGCAATCTCGGTCACGGGCCCGCGCCGACCTCCACGATCAGCTCCACCTCCACCGGCGCGTCCAGCGGCAGCTCGGAGACGCCGACCGCCGAACGCGCGTGCGCCCCCGCGTCGCCGAACACCTCGGCGAGCAGCTCGGATGCCCCGTTGACGACGCCCGGCTGGCCGTTGAACCCCGGGGCCGACGCGACGAAGCCGACCACCTTGACCACCCGGGTGACGTCGTCGATGCCCACCAGCGAATCCACCGCCGCGAGCGCGTTGAGCGCGCACATCCGCGCCAGCGCCTTGCCGTCGTCGGGGCTGACCTCGGCGCCGACCTTGCCGGTTGCCGCCAGCCGTCCGGCCTCCATCGGCAGCTGGCCCGAGGTGTAGACCAGGTTGCCGGTTCGTACCGCGGGCACGTATGAGGCCAGCGGCGCCGCCACCTCCGGAAGGTTGACCCCGAGCTGCCCCAGCCGGGCGGAGGCACTCATCTTTATTTGGGGCGCTTCAGATACGCGACATGCTGTTCGCCGGTGGGCCCGGGCAGCACGGACACCAGCTCCCAGCCGTCGGCCCCCCACTGATCGAGGATCTGCTTGGTCGCGTGCGTGAGCAGGGGGACCGTGACGTATTCCCATGCGGTGGGTTGGCTCATGACGCGAGCTTATCGGTCGGCGCTGAACGGCTCTGGCCAGCCCGAGCGGCCTGCGGCGGCCGGGCTAGCATGCGATGGTGGCATCCACTCCTGGCGGCGGCAACTCGGTCGGCTGGCCAACGCGCCTGTCGAAGGCCCGCTTGCATTTCGTGACCGGCAAGGGCGGGACGGGTAAGTCGACGGTGGCGGCCGCGCTGGCACTGACGTTGGCGGCGGGCGGCCGCAAGGTCCTGCTCATCGAAGTCGAAGGCCGCCAAGGGATTGCGCAGCTTTTCGACGTCCCGCCCCTGCCCTACCAGGAACTCAAGATCGCCACCGCCGAGCGCGGCGGCGAGGTCAACGCCCTGGCGATCGACATCGAGGCCGCGTTCCTCGAATACCTGGACATGTTCTACAACCTCGGCATCGCGGGCCGGGCGATGCGCCGCATCGGTGCCATCGAGTTCGCGACGACGATCGCGCCCGGCCTGCGCGACGTGCTGCTGACCGGCAAGATCAAGGAGTCGGTGGTGCGCCTGAACAAGGGGTCCAAGGATCCGGTCTACGACGCGGTCGTCGTCGACGCGCCGCCGACGGGGCGGATCGCCCGGTTCCTGGATGTCACCAAGGCGGTGAAAGACCTGGCCAAGGGCGGCCCGGTGTTCTCGCAAGCCGAGGGCGTGGTGCGCCTGCTGCACTCCGAGGCGACCGCCATCCATCTGGTCACGCTGCTGGAAGCGCTGCCCGTGCAGGAAACGCTGGAAGCCATCGAGGAGCTCGCGGAGATGGAGCTGCCGATCGGCAGCGTGATCGTGAACCGCAACATCCCGTCGTTCCTCGAGCCACGCGATCTGGCGAAGGCCGCCGAGGGCGATGTGGACGCCGACTCGGTGCGGGCGGGGCTGGAGATGGCCGGAATCAAGCTCGACGACACCGACTTCGCCGGCCTGCTGACCGAGACGATCCAGCACGCGACCCGGATCACCGCGCGGGCGGAGACCGCGCAGCAGCTCGATGCCTTGAAGGTGCCGCGCCTGGAGCTCCCCGCGATTTCCGACGGCGTCGACCTCGGCAGCCTCTATGAGCTGTCGGAATCGCTTGCACAGCAGGGAGTTCGATGAGTATCGCCCCGACAACCCTTGACATGGCGGCGATCCTGGCCGATCGGACCAACCGCGTGGTCGTGTGCTGTGGCGCCGGCGGCGTGGGCAAAACCACCACCGCGGCGGCAATGGCGCTGCGCGCTGCCGAATACGGCCGAACGGTATGCGTTTTGACGATCGATCCGGCCAAGCGGCTGGCGCAAGCGCTCGGAGTCAACGATCTCGGCAACACCCCGCAGCGGGTGCCATTGGCGCCCGAGGTCTCCGGCGAGCTGCACGCGATGATGCTCGACATGCGCCGCACCTTCGACGAAATGGTGGTCCAGTATTCGGGACCCGGTCGGGCACAAGGGATTCTGGACAACCAGTTCTATCAGACCGTGGCGACTTCGCTGGCCGGCACGCAAGAGTACATGGCGATGGAGAAGCTCGGTCAACTGCTGGGCCAGGATCGCTGGGACCTGGTGGTGGTGGACACTCCCCCGTCGCGCAACGCGCTGGATTTCCTGGATGCGCCGAAACGACTGGGCAGCTTCATGGATAGCCGATTATGGCGGCTACTCCTCGCGCCCGGCCGAGGCATTGGCCGATTGGTCACCGGCGCAATGGGTTTGGCGATGAAGGCGCTGTCGACGGTGCTCGGTTCGCAGATGCTGGGCGACGCGGCGGCATTCGTGCAGTCGCTGGACGCCACCTTCGGCGGCTTCCGCGAGAAGGCCGATCGCACCTACGCGCTGCTGAAAAGGCGCGGCACCCAATTCGTGGTGGTGTCGGCCGCCGAGCCGGACGCGCTGCGCGAGGCGGCCTTCTTCGTCGACCGCCTGTCGCAGGAGGCCATGCCCCTCGCGGGGCTGGTCTTGAACCGCACCCACCCGACGCTGTGTTCCCTACCGGTCGAGCGGGCGATCGATGGAAGCGAGACGTTGGACGCCTCGGATTCCGAGGCCGCCGCGCTGGCCGCCGCGGTGCTGCGCATCCACGCCGACCGCGCGCAGACCGCCAAGCGGGAGGTCAGGCTGCTATCCCGCTTCACCGGGGCCCACCCGCACGTGCCGGTCATCGGGGTGCCGTCGCTGCCGTTCGACGTCTCGGACCTGGACGCGCTGCGCGCGCTCGCCGACCAGATCACCGCCGCCGGCGACGAGGCGGCTCGCGCAACGAGCCGCTGAGGAGCGGCGAATCCCGGCCCCGCCGGCGACGAGGCGGCACGCGCAGCGAGCCGCTGAGGAGCGGCGAATCCGAAAACCGCCGGCGACGAGGCGGCTCGCGCAACGAGCCGCTGAGTAGCGGGGAATCCCGGCGCGAAATTCACGGCGGGCACACCACCGGAAATGCGTCGCAGCATTCACGCTCGGCAATTATTGGCCGGGTCCGCTGAATTAAAGCCCCTATTGCGCACACGCCAATTAGGGCCCGCTCGGAGCTATTTGACACGGGCCAGTCTTTTTTGGAACGACTGTTTTCGTTGCTGCCGAATCCCTATTGGGCACAAGCTAGCTCGTATTGAACACGCGTCAGCCCGCTATTGGACGCCTACCAGCCAGGACGGCACAGGAGAGCCGTAACAAAAAAGTAATGATGAAAACCCAAGTTTTCAGGACCAGGGGACGGATTAATCGCGCGGTAGCGAGATACGCGCTCGAACCACTATGTCAGCCAGCGGTGCGGCCGCGGCGCTTTTCGAAGAAGTCCGACCACGAGACGACCTCGGGGTGCTGCTTCAGCAAGGCCCTGCGCTGGCGCTCGGTCATGCCGCCCCACACGCCGAACTCGACCTTGTTGTCCAACGCGTCCGCGCCGCACTCCTGCATCACCGGGCAGTGCCGGCAGATCACCGCCGCCTTGCGTTGGGCGGCGCCTCGAACGAACAGTTCATCGGGGTCAGTGGTCCGACACAGCGCTTGCGAGACCCAGGCGATCCGATCTTCGGCGTCAACACTGCGGAGTACCCCCTGTGCAGCCGCAATGTTTGTTCTACGCGCGGCCGGCCGTGAACCTGACACGAGCTGTTCCCTTCCTTCCGGCCACTCGTCGCGGCCGCCCTCCTCAGGTGCAGACCCACTGCTTGCGATCTACGCCACACCATGCATTTCGGTGTTACCTGAATCTCACCGTGTGTCTAAGTTAGGTGGTCAGGTGGCAATTGCGCAACAGTCTGATAACGGTTTTTTTGGGACGAGCGTGCAGTCTTTCGAAAGCAGGATAAATCCGGCCACGGGAGCGCGCACTTCGTCCCGGTTGACCACCAATGACGGAGTCGCAAATTTTCTGTCCAGTCCGATCGTAAGTTCGCTGGTCATGGTGCGGCAGGGTCTGTGGTCACGCCATGTGAGGGCCTTTGGTCAACTCGCGGCGTGGCCTGGTCACCGGGGGCCGCTAACCTAGTACGCATGTCAGACCGCCCCCCGGCCGCTCTCACCATTCTCAAGCTCGCGGGGTGCTGCTTGCTGGCCAGCGTCGTCGCCACGGCACTGATGTTTCCGCTCGCCGGCGGAGTCGGGCTGATGTCCAATCGGGCCTCCGAAGTCGTCGCCAACGGGTCGGCGCAGCTGCTGCAGGGCGAGGTGCCGGCCGTGTCGACGATGGTCGACAAGAAGGGCAACGTCATCGCCTGGCTGTATTCGCAGCGCCGGTTCGAGGTGCCCACCGACAAGATCGCCAACACCATGAAGCTGGCGATCGTCTCGATAGAGGACAAGCGGTTCGCCGACCACAACGGGGTGGACTGGAAGGGCACCCTGACGGGCCTCGCGGGGTACGCGTCCGGCGACGTCGACACGCGCGGCGGCTCGACCATCGAGCAGCAGTACGTGAAGAACTATCAACTGCTGGTGACCGCTCAGACCGACGCCGAGAAACGCGCGGCCGTCGAAACCACGCCGGCGCGCAAGCTCCGCGAGATCCGGATGGCGCTCACGCTGGACAAGACCTTCAGCAAGCCCGAGATCTTGACCCGGTACCTCAACCTCGTCTCGTTCGGAAACGGCTCGTTCGGCGTGCAGGACGCGGCGCAGACCTACTTCGGCATCAACGCGTCCGACCTGAACTGGCAGCAGGCGGCGCTGCTGGCGGGCATGGTGCAGTCCACCAGCGCGCTGAACCCGTACACGAACCCCGACGGCGCCCTGGCCCGGCGGAACCTGGTCCTGGACACCATGATCGAGAACCTGCCGCAGGAGGCCGACGCCCTGCGCGCCGCGAAGGCCACGCCGCTGGGCGTGCTGCCGCAGCCCAACGAGCTGCCGCGCGGCTGCATCGCGGCAGGCGACCGCGCGTTCTTCTGCGACTACGTCCAGGAATACCTCTCGCGCGCGGGGATCAGTAAGGAACAGGTGGCCAGGGGCGGCTACCTGATCCGCACGACGCTGGACCCCGACGTGCAGATCCCGGTCAAGGCGGCCATCGACAAATTCGCCAGCCCGACCCTGCCGGGCATCTCGAGCGTGATGAGCGTGATCGAGCCCGGCAAGACCTCCCACCACGTGATGGCCATGGCCAGTAACCGCAAGTACGGGCTCGACACCGAGGCCGGCGAAACCATGCGACCGCAGCCGTTCTCCCTGGTCGGCGACGGTGCCGGGTCAATCTTCAAGATCTTCACGACGGCCGCGGCGCTGGACATGGGCATGGGCATCAACGCCACGCTCGAAGCGCCGCCGCGGTTTCAGGCCAAGGGCTTCGGCAGCGGCGGGGCGAAGGGCTGCCCCAAGGACACCTGGTGCGTGGTCAACGCGGGTAACTACCGCGGCTCCATGAGCGTGACCGACGCGCTGGCCACCTCGCCCAACACCGCGTTCGCCAAGCTGATCACCCAGATCGGAGTCGGGCGCGCGGTCGACATGGCGATCAAGCTCGGGCTGCGCTCCTATGCGAATCCCGGCACCGCCCGCGACTACAACCGCGACAGCAACGAGAGCCTGGCCGATTTCGTCAAACGGCAGAACATCGGCTCGTTCACTCTCGGCCCGATCGAGGTAAACGCCCTGGAGTTGTCCAACGTCGCGGCCACGCTGGCCTCGGGCGGTGTGTGGTGCCCGCCGAACCCGATCGACAAGCTGATCGACCGCAACGGCAATGAGGTCGCCGTGACCACCGAGACCTGCGATCAGGTGGTCCCCGAGGGTCTGGCGAACACCATGGCCAACGCGATGAGCAAGGACGCGGTGGGCAGTGGCACGGCGGCCGGTTCGGCCTCCGCGGCGGGCTGGGACCTCCCGGTGTCGGGTAAGACGGGAACCACCGAGGCCCACCGCTCGTCCGGCTTCGTGGGTTTCACCAGCCACTACGCGGCCGCCAACTACATCTACGACGACTCGACCAACCCGACCGATTTGTGCTCCTCCCCGCTTCGTCATTGCGGCGAGGGTGACCTGTACGGCGGTAACGAGCCCGCGCGCACCTGGTTCACCGCGATGAAGCCGATCGCCCTCAACTTCGGGCCGGTGGCATTGCCGCCGACGGACCCCCGTTACGTCGAGGGTTCACCCGCCGGCCGGGTGCCGGCCGTCACCGGCCTGGACGTCGACATGGCGCGCCAGCGCATCAAGGACGCCGGCTTCCAGGTCGCCGACCAGACGAACTCCGTGAACAGCAGCGCAAAGGCGGGCGAGGTCGTCGGAACGACGCCCAGCGGCCAAACGATCCCGGGCTCGATCATCACGATTCAAGTCAGCAACGGCATCCCGCCCGCGCCCCCGCCCCCGCCGGAGGGCGCGCCACCGGTGGTCGGGTCACAGGTGGTCGAGATTCCCGGCCTACCGCCGATTACCATTCCGCTGCTGGCCCCGCCACCGCCCCCGGGAGCGCCGCCGCCGCCATAGTATTGAGGCGCCGTGGCGCGAAAGATTGAAGCACCGTGGCGCGAGCTATACGCGACCAGAACCCAACCGGCAGTAGGCTGCCCTTCATGGCTGAAGTTACGCCCGTCCTGATGCGCACCGGCGCGGTCGCGGTTGCCTCGACCCTGGCCGGCATCGGCTATGCCGCCTTCGTGGAGCGCAATGCGTTCGTGCTGCGCGAGATCACCATGCCCGTGCTGTCCCCGGGATCCACGCCACTGCGGGTGCTGCACATCAGCGATCTGCACATGCTGCCCAGCCAGCGTCGCAAACAGGCGTGGCTGCGCGAGCTGGCCGCCTGGGAGCCCGACCTGGTGGTCAACACCGGCGACAACCTGGCGCACCCCAAGGCGGTGCCCGCGGTGGTGCAAACCCTGGGCGACCTGTTGTCGCGGCCGGGCGTCTTCGTCTTCGGCAGCAACGACTACTTCGGGCCGCGCCTGAAGAACCCGTTGAACTACCTGACCAACCCGTCGCACCGGGTCCGCGGCGAGCCGCTGCCCTGGCAGGACCTGCGGGCGGCGTTCACCGAGCGCGGCTGGCTCGACCTCACCCACACCCGCCGCGAGTTCGAGGTGGCCGGCCTGCACATCGCCGCCGCGGGCGTGGACGACCCGCACATCGACCGGGACCGCTACGACACGATCGCCGGCCCGGCCAGCCCGGCGGCCAACCTGCGGCTCGGCTTGACCCACTCGCCCGAGCCGCGGGTGCTGGACCGCTTCGCCGCCGACGGCTACCAGCTCGTCATGGCCGGGCATACCCACGGCGGCCAGCTCTGCCTGCCCTTCTACGGCGCTTTGGTGACCAACTGCGGCCTGGACCGCTCCCGGGCCAAGGGACCGTCCCGATGGGGCGCCAACATGCAGCTCCATGTCTCGGCCGGCATCGGCACCTCGCCGTTCGCACCCGTGCGATTCTGCTGCCGGCCGGAGGCGACGTTGCTGACACTGATCGCCACCCCGATGGGCGACCGCGACACCACCAGCGATCTGAGCCGTTCGCAGCCAACCGCTTCGGTGCGTTGAGCGATCGGACCCGGATCGCGGTCCGCACCCTGCCGCGAGGCTGGACGGACAACGCGATCCGGCTGATCCAGGCCGACGCCCGGCGCAGCGCCGACACCCACCTGCTGCGGTATCCCCTGCCGTCGGCCTGGGACACCGGCGGCCCCGATGCGCAGGTCGCGCTGTACCTCAAAGACGAGACGACGCACATCACCGGCAGCCTCAAGCATCGGTTGGCGCGTTCGCTGTTCCTGTACGCGCTGTGCAACGGGTGGATCGGCGAGGGCACCACGGTGGTCGAGGCGTCCTCGGGGTCGACGGCGGTGTCGGAGGCGTATTTCGCGGCCCTGCTGGGGCTGCCGTTCGTGGCCGTGATGCCGGCGTCAACCAGCGCGGCAAAGGTGGCACTGATCGAATCACAAGGCGGCCGTTGCCATTTCGTCGCCGACTCGAGTCAGGTGTATGCCGAGGCCGAGCGTATCGCCCATGACACCGGCGGGCACTACCTGGACCAGTTCACCAACGCCGAGCGCGCCACGGACTGGCGCGGCAACAACAACATTGCCGAGTCCATCTTCGAGCAGATGGGCGAGGAGCAATACCCGATTCCGGAGTGGATCGTCGTCGGGGCCGGCACCGGCGGCACCAGCGCGACGATCGGCCGCTACATCCGCTACCGGCGCCACGCTACGCGGCTGTGCGTCGTCGATCCGGAGAACTCCGCGTTCTTCCCCTCCTATTCCGAGGACCGCGACGATGTCGTGATGCCGATGTCCTCCCGGATCGAGGGCATCGGACGGCCACGCGTCGAGCCGTCGTTTCTGCCCGGCGTGGTCGACCGCATGGTCGCCGTGCCCGACGCGGCGTCGATCGCCGCCGCTCGACACGTCAGCGCCGTTCTGGGGCGCCGGGTGGGGCCGTCGACGGGCACCAACCTGTGGGGCGCGTTCGGGCTGCTGGCCGAGATGGTCGCCGAGGGCCGCGGCGGGTCGGTGGTCACGCTGCTCGCCGACAGCGGCGACCGCTACGCCGACACCTATTTCAGCGACGAATGGGTCAGCGCCCAGGGTCTCGACCCGACCGGCCCGGCCGAGGCGCTGGCGGAATTCGAGCGCACCTGCGCGTGGACCTAGCCCGTAGCCTGCGGTTTGGTCAGCCGGCGGGCCGGTGCGATAGGCTGTCGTGGCTTCAAGCGGGGTGTGGCGCAGCTTGGTAGCGCGCTTCGTTCGGGACGAAGAGGCCGTGGGTTCAAATCCCGCCACCCCGACCGTTAGGTCACGAGTGTGATCGGCCGCAGCACGTTTGCTGATCCCCGATATCAAGAGACTTATCGGTCACCGGTACCCGACCCGGGCGGCGACGGCACCTGCGGCAACGCGCAGCGGCTTGGTGAACTCCAGGTGTTGCTGCGGCGACTACTAGGTTAAGCTCCATAGGTGGATGGGGCTGCGGGTGTGCTCCAAGAAGAGCGGGCACAGATCGAGGCGGTTCAGCGTCGTCTTGCCCAGAAGTACGCGCAGCTTCCGCACGCTCACGTCGCGGCGGTAGTCGAGCAAACCTACGGGCGGTTCCAGCAGTGCACGCTACGCAATTTCGTTCCACTGCTGGTAGAGCGCCGCGCCGGAGAAGAACTGGCTAACTCCACTTTGGACCGCTAGGCGATGCCCGGACGCCGGCCCGGTGAGCAGCCGGAGACCATGCGGCGCTATGCGAGCAGCGAATCCCATTGGGGAGGCGCCGAATTGGAGTTTTGGCGAAGGAGCAACAATGAATATTTTGCGAGGCGCACTGCATGCGGCCAGCAGCACGGTTGACGCGAGCGTCGCGGCGGCAGGAGCGGTTGGAGGCGCGGCCGTCAATGGAGTGGTGGGCGGCGTCCGCGGAGCGGTCAGCGGCGTCCAAAGCGGATTGCGCACCGGCAGTCGGTCCCTTCCCGCGGCGGCGCTAGCGGTCGCTGCGGTCGGCGCGGCCGGCCTGGTGGAGTGGCCGCTGCTGTTACCGGTTGGCGGAACGCTTTTGGGCGTGCATTATCTGACGCACCGATCCGACGGCCAGCGCAAGCCAACCCCCGCTCGACGCGCCACCTCGCGCTCCAGAACCAGAGGGCGCTCGGGCTCGCCCAAGTCAACGCCACACACGGCGGCAAGGTCGCGCCCCGCTCGGTCGCCGCGACCCTAGCGGTTCCGAGCGACGGATAACGCGCGGTGTGGTCGATACTCGCCGGTGCCCTCAGCGGCATCATGCTCGCCTGGCTCATCCTGGCTGCCACCATCTGGGTGGCCAAACCCGACGACCTCAGCCTCGGCGACATAATCCGGTTGCTGCCCGACCTGCTGCGACTGCTCAAGCGCGTGGCCACCGACCGCGCGGTGCCGCGGATGGTCCGCATCGAACTGATGCTGGTGCTGGGCTATATCTTCTCGCCCATCCAACTGATACCGGATTTCGTCCCCGTCATCGGATTCCTCGACGACGCCGTCCTGGTCGCGATCATGCTGCGCGTCGTCGTGCGCACCGCCGGTCCGCAGATGCTGCAAAAACATTGGCCTGGCACGCCCGAGGGACTGCGGGCGTTGAGTCGCGTCTGTGGCGTGGCCCAACAGGGCTGAATGACGCGCGGTCGGGTCATGTGCCGAATCATCTTGTGAGCACTCGATATCCGAAGCGGTCTTACGTGCGGTGTCGCTTTGCGAAGCCGCTTGTCGGCCCGGCGGCCCGCGCCCAGATGTGCAATTGCTCGCGCCCGACGAGACGGCATTGATGCGTGGCCGCCAACTGGCGAGCCGCCTTGGTGAACGCCCGGTTTGTCACGACGACCGGCTGGTTGCAGCCGTGGTGCCGGGCGCCGGAGACGACCTGCTGCACGGCGGCCACACCGACGGCCTTCGCCTGCCGCTTGCATTGGATCGCCATGCGGGCGCCGTCCCTGGTGGCGATCAGGTCCACGCCGTAGTCGCCCGTGGTGGCGGTGTGAGTGACGCCCCACCCCGCGGTGCGAAGCCGCGCGGCGACGAATTCCTCGAACTCGACGCCCGACATGTCATCGACGGCCGCCAGATCCGACATCGCGTACCGGAGGTCGCGCCTGCGCCGTCGCTCATCCCGGTAGCGGTCCCGTCGAACACCGAGCCACAACAGGGCCGGCACCGTCAGGACGAGGCCGCCGAGTCCCGCCGAGAATCCCGCGACCACGCTACCGGTCGCGTGCTGGGTGAAAAACCAAGGGAGAGCGAACCCCAACAGCAGGAAGGACCCGAGTATCTTCTCCATGACTCCCCACGGTGCCGACGCGGACTCGCCGATGAACCTAGTGGATGGGTACGACAATCACACGCAGGCGCACAGCGACGAGCCGGTTATCGCGCGCCCGCCTGAATGGGGCGCAGGCGCACCCTGGTGCCGCGGCGCGGCGCCAGCATGATGGAGCGGCGCACGATCCTCTCGGGCTCGTCGTCGACGGCGCTGAACTCGCCCTCGCGCAGCAGTGTGTGCAGCACGGTGACCAACTCGCGCAGCGAGAACGCTGCGCCCAGACAGCGTTTGACGCCGCCACCGAACGGCACCCACGCAAACGTCTCGGGCCGGCTGCCGAGGAATCGCTCCGGCCGGAACTCGTTCGGGTGCTCGTAGATCGCGGGATTGCGATTGATCGCGATGATGTGCACGACGATGCGGGTGCCGGCGTCGACGAGGTAGCCGCCGATCGGAAAGGGTTGCGCCGCAACGCGCGCCGTGAACGGCGCCGGCGGCCGTACCCGCAGCGTCTCGTGGATCACCGCGGTCGTGAACGCCTCCCCCCCGCTCTGTGCTTCGGCTTGCACCCGTCGCAGCGCATCGGGGTGGTGCAGCAGCAGATCGAAAACCCACGCCAACGTGGTCGCGGTGGTTTCGTGCCCCGCCAGCATCAGGGTGATCAGATCGTCACGAATCTCGCTGTCGGACAGGCCTTTCCCGTCTTCGCCGCGGGCGCGCATCAGCAACGCCAGGATGTCGAGTTGCTCGGTCAGGCGCGGATCGCTTCGCCGCCGCGCGATGAGCGGCAGCACCACGTCGTCGATCTCCCGGTTGGCGCGGGCGCGCCGGGGCCACACCCGCAGCGCGCCCAGGTGGCGCAGGGCGTAGCGGAGCGTCAACTGCTCGGAAACGCCGAGCTTCAACAGACTTTCGAAGGGCCTACCCACGCGCCGAACCTCGTCGGGTTCGTCAACGCCGAAGATGATCCGGACGATCACGTCGAGGGTCAGTGCCCGCGCCGCCGTGAGCATTTCGAACGGCCGGTCAACTGGCCAGCTGTGCATCGCGGCGCGGGCGCAGCTCTGCATGATCGGTACGTAACTGCTCAGCGCGGCGCCGTGCAGCGGGGGCGTCAAGAGTTTGCGCCGCCGTAGGTGCTCCGGCTCCTCCTGCACAAACATCGATCCGGATCCGTAGATGGCGGCCGCGGGCCCGACACCCTCGCCGCCCAGCAGCACGTCCGGGGCCGCGGTGAACACCTGCTTGACCAGTTCCGGGTCCGACACGATCGCGACGTTGCCCAGGCTGAGCACGGGCATCGTCATGATGGGCCCGTACCGACGGATCAGCCGCAGCATCCGGCGCTCGCCGCCGATTAGGTAGGCGACCGCATACGCGGCGGCGAACGCCGAGCGAAGCGCGCGCGGGGCGGGCAGGCCCGGCGGCCGGCTCAAGGCATCCGGCGTACCGTCCGGGCGAGTCGCGGATGCTGCCACGCTGACGACAGAAACACGGTGTCCCCGGTTGGTCAAGGTGCGACGATCGGTCCCCCGGTCGCGCCCGGTGCTATGCGCAGTCCGCGCAGACGGAAAGTCCCGAGCCCGACTTGCGCATGCGGCTCCGGTGCTGCACCAAAAAGCAGCTCGAACAAGTGAACTCGTCGGCCCGCTGGGGGATCACCGTCACCGACAGCTCCTCGCTCGACAGGTCCGCGCCGGGCAGCTCGAAGAAGAGCACATCGTTGGGGTCCTCGTCGACAACGGCCGTCGACGAGAGGGGCAGGGTGGGCGCCAGCTCGCGCAGTGCGGCGGGGTCCTGAGTCTCGACGTCGGATACACGGCGTGCGTCGTAATCGCTTGCGGTCGCCATGGGTGTTCCTTCCTGCTGAATGACGGGTTGACGCACTTGCCTGTACTCACCCGTGGCTGAGTCGGTACCCCGATCCGGCACCCGTCACACCTATCCGGTTCACAAAAATTGCGGCCACGACAATTGCGTTCTCGATGAGCTCAGCCGCGCAGGCGGATTGGGCCGCTGACCACCGGCGCTGAGCCGGTAGCCCAGGTCGAACCGGCGGCCCGACGTTGACTATGGGACACCCAGGCCAGCCCGCACCATGGCGACGCGACCGCCAATACCAGCCCCATGATTGCCAACGCGGCGTGCCCGGTCAGCAACGCCAGGACGCCGGCCAGGACGCCGACCGCCCAGAGTGCCGCCGCCACGCGGCCGGGGATCCCGAAATCGATCCCCGTGTGCACCCTGTTGGACGTGTCGAGCATCTCGACGTTTTACCCGGTCAGGCCCGAATTCAAACCTCTCGGCTGGCCGGCCGGTCAGCTTGCCGGCGGCGGCGCGGGCTCATCGGAATTCTCGGCGTGCCAGCGCAGCTCGGCGTCGCGGACCCGGCGATGGGAGTGCAGCAACCAGGCCGTCGCCACGGCGCCCAGCACGGCGGCCACTGTCACGGCCACGGCGCCGCCGGTGACGTGCCCTGTCGCGAACGCGCACAAGCCGATCACCAGGGCGACCACGGCGACAACGGCCCCGGCCACACCGACGGTGTGGGGGCCGTGCGTGAGCGTCTCGCCCGCGTGCTGACGAAATGTGCGTGCGTGGTCAACCGGGTCAGCCTTTTGGGTCCTCAAGTTCACTCCTTGTAAAATGCTTGCTGCCAAGGTTTTTCGGCGACACACCGATTCGCCGTTTCACAACGTGGTGCCGCTTACGGCCTCCCGCAACGCGTACCCGCCGACCGGAGCGTGAAACGATTGGTGTCAGCCCGGCGCGGCGTGGGTATGCCGCGCAGATGACAACCGCCGGGGCCGGTCACGGCACGCCCGCCGTCCTGTTCGATGTCGACGGAACTCTCGTCGATTCCAACTATCTGCACGTCTATGCCTGGCAGTGCGCGTTCGAAGACGAACACATGCCCGTAGCCGCCTGGAAGATCCACCGCTGCATCGGCATGGACGGCTCCAAGTTGGTGCGCACGCTGTCCGACGACGCGCCGGCTGATGTGCAGGGCCGGCTGAGCGATGGTCACAGCCGCTATTACCGCGGCCTCATACCGCTGCTCGCACCGTTGCCCGGCGCCCGCGACTTGCTCCGGCACGTCGCCGGCCTCGGCCTGCAAGTGGTGCTGGCCAGCTCGGCGCCCGGTGACGAACTCGAGGCGCTGCGAAAGGTGCTCGACTGCGACGACGTCATCGCCGAAACGACCTCGTCACGGGACGTCGACACCGCCAAACCCGAGCCCGGCATCGTGCAGGTCGCGCTGGACCGCGCCGGTGTGGGCGCCGATGACGCGGTGTTCGTGGGCGACGCCGTCTGGGACGCACACGCCGCGGCGGCCGCGGGGCTGCCGTGCATCGGACTGTTGAGCGGCGGCATTTCGGGTGCCGAACTGCAGGCGGCCGGGGCGACACCCATTTTCGCGGATCCGCAGGATCTGCTCGATCAACTGGGATCCACCCGCATCGCGGCGCTACATACCGCGGGTGCGAAGCACTAGGGGCAGCACCCACCAAAAGAACGTAAACAACGCCAGCGCACAAATTCCCGCTATCAACGCCGGCCGGTTTCCGGCCACAGAGGCGAAAACAATGACGGTCACACCGGTCAGCGCCGCGCCCAGCAGCGCCAGCCCGGCGTAGGCGCACCGGTGCGCGGCCGACACCAGGACTTGGAGACGGTGCCGCCGGAACAGCAGCCGGTGAATGCCGACCGGGGCGATCAGCAGCACCGTCGCTCCCACCGAACACCCGACCGTCGCCAGGTACACGATCCGCATCGGCTGGCTGAGAATGTCGAAGCGTTGCTGGAACGGCAACGTCAACAGGAAGCCGGTGAGCAGCTGCACCCCGGTCTGCACCACGCGCAGCTCCTGTAGCAGGCTGGTCCAATTGCGGTCCAGCCGTTCAATTTCGGTCTCACCACGCTTATCGCGGTCCCACCGCTGGTCGTCCTCGGGATGATCGACGTCCATGGTGGTGATCATCGCACCGGCGGCCGCGAACCGATACGAAGGCTCGCGGTGGCTGCCTTCAGCGGTTGAGGTTGCCGTCCCGGACCGCGGTCAACGCGTCGTCCAGCGTCGGGTAGAGCGGGAAGGTTTTGTCCAGCCCGGTCAGATGAATCGGTCTCCTCGTCGCGGGTCCGCGCGCAACCACGCCGAACTCGGTGGATTTACCGAGCTTTTCATACGTCGCGGCCAGGATCTTCAAGCCGACCGAGCCGAGAAACTCCACTGCGGAGAGGTCGATGACCAGTGCTGCCGGGCCGTCCGCGACCACAGCGCCGATGGCTTGTTCGAGCGCCGGCGCGGTGACCAGATCGATTTCGCCGCTGACGCTGACCACCGACACGCCATCGTGGTCGGTAACCAGCGTGGTAATCGAATCAGGAGCTGACAATGGCGATCCTTTGTCCCGGGCGTAAGCGTGCTGCAAGCGTAACCTGCCGTGCGAACTGCGAGAAGAATATGCCCTCGACACTTGCGACGCGACAACTCAGACTAGTCTCCCCTTTAGGCACTGCGGAGCGTGACGCGGCAACGGGAGGCCAGATGTCAGATTCGTCGTCGGATTTCGGGAGCACGACCACCGCCGCGCAGACGGTCAGCGAGGGCCTGTTGCCCCAACTGGTCCAGCACCTGCGTCAGAATCGCACCGTCCTGCGGGAGGAATGGGCCCGCAGGATCACCGAGGCGCAACTGCTGACCGCGATGACCCCCGAGGAGCTGTTCTCGGAGGCCACCGCCGTCTACGACAACTACGTCGAGGTGCTCGAGACCGGTAGCGTCGAGGCGCTGCAGGCCTACGCGCGCGACCTGTCGGAACGCATCATCCCACGGGGCGTGGAGACCGACGAGGTCCTCGGCATCGTGTTGCTGCTGCGCGACGTGCTGGCCCGCTCGCTGTTCGAGAAGTACCAGACCGACTTCGAGATGCTCAACCGGGTGCTCGACGCCTACGAGCCGGCTGCCAACCGCATCGCCAACACCGTGGGCGTCAGCTTCGTGCAGGAACGCGAGCGCATCATCCGGCAGCAGCAGGAGGCGATCCGTGAGCTGTCCACCCCGGTGCTGCAGGTGCGCGAGCAGCTGCTGATTCTGCCGATCATCGGGGTCCTCGACAGCCAGCGCGCCCGCCAGGTGACCGAACAGTTGCTGAGAGCGATCCGCGCCAACCGCGCGAAGGTCGTCGTCATCGACATCACCGGTGTGCCGACCATCGACTCCACGGTGGCCAACCACCTGGTGCAGACGGTCGACGCGTCGGGCCTGATGGGCGCGAGCGTCATCATCACCGGCCTGTCCTCGGAGATCGCCCTGACGCTGGTGACGATCGGGCTGGACCTGTCCAAGATGAACGCCGTCGGCGACCTGCAGGGCGGCATCGAAGAAGCCGAACGCCTGCTGGGCTACGAGGTCACCCGCACCGGCGAGACCACCGGGTAGACATCATCAGCGCGAGCACCCCATGCCAGTCCCCATCCTGAAACAGGGCGCGATCCTGATCGCAACGGTGCAGTCCGCCCTGACCGACTCCGAGACCGAGCGGCTGCGGCTCGACCTCATGGAGCGGGTCAGCAGGTTTCGCGCGCAGGGCATCATCGTCGACGTCACCGCCATCGACGTGATGGATTCCTTCGCGGCCCGGTCGCTGCGGACCATCGCGCACATGACCCGGCTGCGGGGCGCGGACACCGTCATCGTGGGCCTGCAGCCAGAGGTCGCCTTCGCGATGGTCCAACTCGGGCTGGCGTTCGACGACATGAACACCGCGCTGGACCTGGAAGAGGGCCTGGCCCTGCTGAACCGGCAACTGGGACTGCGGAAATCGACGATCGGGCGCGATAGTGGCGGCTGACGTTGTCGTCGACATCAACAATTCCGACGACATCGTCGCCGCCCGCAGAGCCGGACACGAGCTCGCCCTGGATCTCGGATTCTCGCTGACCGACGTCACCATGATCGCCACGGCGATCTCCGAAGTCGCCCGCAACATCACCAGCTACGCGGGTCGGGGCACGGTTCATCTCTGGGTGACCGACCGGGACGGCCGCAAGGCCCTGGTGGTGCGCGCCGAGGACGACGGCCCGGGCATCGCCGACATCGAGCGCGCGCTGGAGGACGGCTACTCGACCGGTCGCGGGTTGGGGCTGGGGCTCCCCGGAGCGCGACGGCTGATGGACCGGTTGGTCATCGACTCGACGCTGGGCCGCGGGACCGTCATCGAGATGTGGAAGTGGGTTCCCGCCCGTGCATGAGAATGGGCGCTTCGGGCCGATCGAGTGGGCAAGGGCGGGTCGCCCGATGCCCAGCGAGTATCTGTCCGGCGACCAGGGCATCGCGGTCGACCTCGGCGGTGAGGCCGCACTGTTCGGCGTGGTGGACGGGCTCGGTCACGGCCCGGAAGCCGCCACGGCCGCGCTGCGCGCCGTCGACGCGGTCAAGCGCGCGAGTTCCGAGCGGCTCGAGGTTCTGGTCCAGCTCTGCCATCGCATGCTGGGCGGCACCCGGGGTGTCGCCATGACCTTGGCGCGAGTGGATTTCGCGGCCAACACGCTGACGTGGACGGGCGTCGGCAACGTCACCGCCGATCTGGTGGCCAAGGCCCCGACCGGCATCGAGATCCGGGCCAGCGCGCGGCTGACGGCCGGGATCGTCGGCTACCGCATCCCGGAAATCAAGCCCGCCCAGACGCTTTCGATCCGTCCCGGCGACCTGCTGGTTATCAGCACCGACGGCATCGCGGAGGATTACTTGGACCACATCGACTTTGCGGCGCATGCCGTGGTCATCGCCGAAGACCTGCTCGGTAAGCACGCCAAGGAAACCGACGATGCCATGATACTGACCGCGCGTCATCGCGGAGTTTCGACATGAGCGGTAACCACGAGTTCCACGCCGAGTACGCGGCCGCGCTGCGCGCCTATCTGGACGCGCGCGACGAGGACCGCCTGTCCGTCGGCCATGAGCTCGGACGCCGTGCCTTGGAACAGCAGATCAGCATGCTCGACATCATCGAGCAGCACGTGCGGCTGGTTCTCGAGATCGCCAGGGACTACCCGGTCGAGGCGCCGGTCGCCCTCGAATTCCTCTTGCAGACGTTGGCGCCGCTCGACGTCGCAACCCGGGGATTCCTCGACGGCACCAGGCTATACGCGCGGGAGCGGGCCCGTGCCGAGGGCCTGGCCGATCGCGACAAATTCCGCACCGCCCTGGTGAATTCGCTGCAGGAGGGCTTCTTCGTCGCCGATCACGAAGGCTCGGTGGTCGAGATGAACAACGCCCTCATCGAGATCCTGGGCTACCCCGCGGCGGGCCTGCCCTACCGATGGCCGCACCCGTGGCTGGTCGACAAGAAGACCGCCCGTGAACAGCAGTCCCTGGTCCGCAGCAACGGCAGCGCCGAGTACGAAACCCCGATCCGGCATCGGGACGGCCATCTCGCGTGGGTGATGGTCAGCATCAACGCGGTCACCGAGGCCGGCAGCGATCGAGACGTCTACGTGGGAACGATCCGGGACGTCACCGCGGAACGGGCGTTCGCCGCGCGGGAGAGCGCGGTCCTGCGGCTGGCCACGGCCGTGGCCGTGGCCAAGAGCGTCGCCGAACTGCTGTCGATCACTCTCGACGAGTGCCGGACGGCGATCGACGTTCACCGCGTGATCGCCGTTTCGTGGCCCGCAGGCGGCGGCGATCCGACCGTCCAGGTGGCCGGAGAAGCTTCCGGAACGTCTTGGCGCGCAATCGATCCCTGGTTGCGCGGCACGTTCGAGGACGCGCGCCACCAGCTGCCGCTGACGGCCAAGACCGTCGACCGGCCCGAAAACCCCGGCAAGGCGCAGGGATTGGTCGCGGTGCTGTCCAACACCGGGGACCTCGCGCTGTGGTTGGAGCTCCGGTCCCCCCGCTGGGTCAGCGCCGAGGATCGGCTGCTGGTCACGGTCCTCATCGGCCATCTCAGTCTGGCGATGCAGCACGTGCGCCAATTCGAAAGTGCCCGCGAAACTTCGCTGACCCTGCAGCGCGCCATGCTGCCCACCGTGCAGACGCCTTCCGGCTTCGCGGTGTGCTACGAACCCGCGGTCCCGCCCCTGGAGATCGGGGGCGACTGGTACGACGTGCTGCCCATCGGCGACAACCGCATCGGCATCGTCGTCGGCGACTGCGTCGGCCGTGGTCTGCAGGCGGCCGCCACCATGGGCCAGCTCCGCAGCTCGGCACGCGCGCTGTTGATCAACGGCGCCCAGCCGGCTCTCCTGCTCGAGCAACTTGACCTGGCGGCCTCCCTCATCCCGAATGCGTACTGCACCACGGTGTTTCTCGCGATCCTCAACACCGAGACCGGGGTGCTGGAATACAGCAACGCGGGACACATGCCCGCGATGATCGCCGGCCCGCCGCCCGCGAACACGACCGTCCTGACCGACGCCGCGTCGGTGCCGCTCGCGGTCCGCCGGCGGGAACCGCGGCCGCAGGCCTCCCGGGTGCTGCCACCGGGCTCGACGCTGATGCTGTACACCGACGGCCTGGTCGAGCGGAAGCACGAGTCGATCGACATCGGAATCGCCCGCGCCGCAGACGTTTTGCTCGGAACGACGAAGCTGCCGCTGGAAAGCGTGCCGGAGGCGGTGGTCCGCGCGCTGGCTCCGGCGGCGGGCTACGACGACGACGTCGCGATGGTGATCTATCGGCACCTGCCGACGCAGCTCCGGATCGAAAGCGAGGCCTTCGCAGGGCAATTGGCCAATATCCGGCATCGGCTGGCGGCCTGGCTGCGCACCGCCGACGTGCCCGAAGCGACGGCCGCCGACATCGTGCTGGTGGTCAACGAAGCCTGCACCAACTGCGTCGAGCATGCCTACCGCGGACACCGCATCGGGACGATGCTGCTCGAAGCGGAAATCGCGGACGGCCAGGTCCGGACCAGGATCACCGACGCCGGCTCCTGGAAGACCACGCCGGCCAAGCCAAGTAACGGCGGCCGCGGGCTGGTGTTGATGAGGGCCCTGAGCGACGGGGTGGAACTGCACAACACCCCGACCGGAACCACCGTCGACATCACCTTCCGCGTCCCCGCAGCGGGGCAGTGACGACCCATCGTTTGCCCCACCCGATTGACGGGTAGTCATCGGCGTGACCCGCACATCAATCCCGGTGGAGCCCGCGCTCCCGGCGGCACATGGACCGCTGTCGACCGCCGTCCGGCATGCGCTGGTCGGGCCACCCTCCCACGACCATCTGGCGCGTATCGGCGCGTCCGTCCGGGACTCCGATCCCTATGGCCTGGACCTTCAGCTCGCCTTGTGCATGTGCTATGAGCTGCACTACCGGGGCTTCGCCGGCGTCGATCCGGCCTGGGAGTGGAATCCCGCGCTGCTGCAGTTGCGCGCGGAACTGGAACGGGTGTTCCTCGCGGGCGTGCGACGCGACGTCGGCCCCATCGAGCCCGACCGCACGGCGGCGGCCGAAATGGAGGCCATCTCCGTCGAACCCGCTGACGGCACCGGACCGTCGTATTACCTGCGCGACACGGGAACCTGGCAGCACATGCGCGAATACTTCGCGCACCGGTCGCTGTATCACCTGAAAGAGGGCGACCCGCACGCATTCGCCATTCCGCGGCTGACGGGTACCGCCAAGGCGGCGTTCGTGGCCATCGAGTTCGACGAATACGGCGCCGGTCGCGGTGCGCGCCTGCATCAGCAACTCTTCGCCGACCTGATGGTGGCCGCGGAGCTGGATGCGACGTACCTCGGTTACCTCGACGCCGTCCCGGCCGAGTCGTTGGCGGCGGTGAATCTCATGTCCCTGTTCGGGCTGCACCGCTCGTTGCGGGGCGCGGCGATCGGGCATTTCGCGTCGACCGAGATCACCTCGCCCCCGGGGTCGCGCCGGATGGTGCAGGCCCTGGAGAGGATGGGGGCACCGTCGGCCTGCATCGGCTTCTACAGCGAGCACGTCGAGGCCGACGCGGTGCACGAACAGGTGGTGCGCATCGATGTCGTCGGGGATCTCGTCGCCCGGGAACCGCACCTCGACGCCGACGTGGTGTTCGGGATCAGGGCCCACGCCGCGGTGGAAAACCGCTTGGCGGAGAGACTTATGGAGTCGTGGCAGCGGGGTCAGACGTCGTTGCGCCTGCCGCTGGACTGGCCTTAGAATTCCGGGCCGCCCGCTTTGCCGCGCCGCGGCAACGTCGATGGCTGGTGTCGCACAACGGATAGTCGGCGCTGCGCCGGCAGGTACAGATCGCCACCATGAATCGGTCGGACTCGACGACGTCGCCGTCGGGCATCTCGATGCGTACCGGTCCGGACACCAAAACGGGTCCGCCGGCCACCACCTGTACCCGGGTGGCCGTCATGGCTTGTCCGCCCGGATCACGACGAGTTCCTCTTCGCGGCGGCCACGCGGGATCCGGCCGGTGTCCTCCAGCCACAGCGCCCGCGCCGACATCACGGGGCCGAATGGAATCCACTTGGAGGCAATGACTTCGGCCGCCATGCCGGCCCACTTCAGGCGCTCCAGCGACTGCTGCACCCCGGCGATCGCGGAGTGCACGAGCAGCAACGATCCCCCGTCGCACAGCAGCTTGGGCGCCACCTCGCACAGCGGATCGAGAATCAGACGGCCGTCGGCCCCGGCGTTCCAGGCCAAGGACGGGCCGGCGCTGGCGCTGATCGATGCCGAGTCATCACCGGGAGGTGTTGGAACGTAAGGCGGATTGGCCATCACCACGTCGAATGGCGCGAGCTCTACCGCGTCCATCCACGATCCCTCACGGACGTCGACCGCGACGCCCGCCAGCGCGGCATTGGTCGCGCAGCAACCGACCGCGTGCGAGCAGATGTCGAAGGCGGTGACGCTGGCGCAACCCATTTCGGCCGCGGCGATCGCGACGAATCCACTGCCCGTGCAAAGGTCGAGAACCCGTCGTCCCCGGATCAGCGCGGAATGGTGCATCGCGTCGACCAGCAACCTGGAATCTTCTTGCGGCTGATAAACGTTGTGCGTAACCGAAATGGCGGGTTCGGGATAGGTGGTGGTCAATGTTGGCCTTTCGGTCAGCCTTATCAGCGATCGCCGTGGCGATCACGGCCCCGGCCTGTGTAATGCCCCCAATTTCGGGGGTTAAAACGGTGTGAACGATTTGGTTTCAGCTATTCCGCAGCGGCGCGGGCGAATTGCTTGATGATCGTCTCGCAAAACGCCGGAAGGTCCGACGGTGAGCGGCTGGTGATCAGATTGCCGTCGACCGCGACCTCTTCGTCCACCACGTGTGCGCCCGCATTGCGCAGGTCCGTGCGAATGCTCGGATACGACGTCAGCGTGCGCCCCACCACCACGCCCGCTTCCACCAGCGTCCACGGGCCGTGGCAGATCGCGGCAACGGGCTTGCCGGAGACCACGAAGTCGCGCACGAACGAAACCGCGGCCCGATCCAGGCGTAGTTTGTCCGGGTTCACCGTGCCGCCGGGCAGCACGAGCCCGTCGAATTCGCCCACCGACGCGTCCGACACCGCGCGGTCGACCGCGAACGTTCCGGCCGGCTCGAGATCGTGGTTGCGCGCCTGGATTTCGCCGGTCTTCAGCGACAGCAGCTCGACCTGGGCGCCGGCCTGTTCGAGTGCCTCCCGGGGCTGTTCGAGCTCCACCTTCTCTACACCGTCGGCCGCTAAGACGGCAATCTTCGTGCCTTGCAATTCATTTGACATCGCGGGTACCTCCTTCACGGGTGCAGAACGACTTTGGTGCAGCCGTCCTGCTTGTGTTTGAAGATCTCGTAGCCGTGCGGCGCCTGATCGAGTCCCAGGTGATGGGTGATGATCACGGTCGGGTCGATGTCCCCGCCGCGAATTCGCTCCAGCAGGGGCCGCATGTAGCGCTGCACGTGGCATTGCCCGGTCTTGATGGTCAACGAGCGATTCATGATCGCGCCGATGGGAAACTTGTCCATCAGCCCGCCGTAGACCCCGACGATCGAGATGGTGCCGCCGTTGCGGCAGCTCATCGCCGCTTCCCGAAGTGCGTGCGGGCGTTCGCTTTCCAGGCGCATCGCCTGCTTGACGCGATCGTAGGCGTCTACCGGGGTCGCACCGTTGCGGGCTTCCATGCCGGCCGCGTCGATGCAATGGTCCGGGCCCCGCCCGGCGGTGATGTCCTGAAGCTCGCCCAGTACCGACGTTTCTTCGAAGTTGATCGGCGTCGCGCCGATCTTTTCGGCCAGCTCCAGCCGATACGGCACGCGGTCGATGGCAATGACTTTGGACGCGCCCAGCAGGTACGCGCTCATGATCGCGAACAGCCCGACCGGACCGGCCCCCCAGACCGCCACGACCTGGCCCGGCCGGATGTCGCACATCTCCGCGCCCATGTAACCGGTGGGCAGGATGTCCGACAGGAACAACACCTGGTCGTCGGTGAGGTCGTCGTCGACCTTGAGGGGTCCCACATCGGCGAACGGCACCCGCGCGTATTCGGCTTGGCCGCCGGCGAATCCACCGAGCATGTGCGAATAGCCGAACAGCCCCGCCGGGGAGTGCCCCATGAACTTCTCGGCGATGCCGGCGTTGGGGTTGGAGTTCTCGCACAGCGAGTACAGGTCGCGTTCGCAGGCCGAGCACGCCCCGCACGCGATCGGGAACGGCACCACCACCCGGTTGCCGACGGCCAGGTTGTTCACCGCCTTGCCGACCTCGACGACCTCGCCCATGAATTCGTGACCCAGCACGTCGCCGCGCTTGACCGTCGGGATGTAGCCGTCGTAGAGGTGCAAATCGGACCCGCAGATCGCCGTAGAGGTGACGCGCACGATGACGTCGCGATCGTTGAGGATCTGCGGGTCCGGAACCGATTGCACCTCAACGCTGTTGCGTCCCGCCCACACGGTGGCTCTCATACGGTGGCTCCTTCGCTGGTGTGCCCGTTGGGCTGGGCGGGTTGCTGGCGCAGCTGGCGGGCCGCGGCGGTGCCTTCCGGCGACCCGTCCGACCGCAGCACCTGTCCCGTCTCCAGGATTTGCTTGAAACGCCGGAGGTCGTCGTTGACCTGTTGGTCGGGCGACTCGCCGAACAGGGTCGCCGCGGCCTTGCCGACGACGCCGCCCGGCATCTGGTAGCCGATCCGAACCCGCACCTCGGTCCCGTCGCCGTCGCGCGCGGGCGTGAATTCGACGCTGCCGCCGTTGTGGATCGCCGACCCGGGCAGTGACTGCCAGGCGATGCGCTTGTTGGGCCGGTCTTCGGTGATTTGCGCGTCCCACTGCACCGGCTGGCCGACCGGCGCGCTGGCGACCCAGTGCGAGCGGCCGTCGGAGCCGGCGGTGACGGACTGCAGGTGGTGCATGAAGCTGGGCAGGTTCTCCAGGTCGCGCCAGAAGCGGTAGACGTCCTCGGGCGAACGCCGGACGGTGACCGCGGCCCGCAGGGTGCGGTGCCGCGCGCCGTTGGCGTGCCGGGCCCCGCCGTCGCGGCCGGCGCTCAACGCCGCGTAGAGGTCGACCGCCCCGATGCCGCCGAGGAGGGCGGCCGACACGGCTCCCCGGCGCCGGCGCCCCGCGCCGCGGGCGGCCACCCCGGCCGCCAGCAGCGCCACGTCCAACACGTCGCCCGCGACCCGCGTCCAGACCAGCTTGTCGGAACCACCCAGCAGGGCGGCTCCGTGACCGCATTCACGCGCACCGAGGGCGCGGATCACCCGGCGGGACCGGCGCGTGTCGTCCACGCCCGCCATGGCAGCAACTTTCTGCGGCGCCACCAACTCGGCCAAGCCGAGCCCGAAGCTGGCACCCGCGAGCGCCTTCACCAATGGCGCGGTGGGGTTGCCGGATTGATCATTCATCGTCTGCTCCCTTGCCCTGCCGAACGCGGATGTCAGCGCAATGCGGCTGCTGGACAGCGCTTTTGCGGGGCGTCCGCCCGCCCGGTGCTAGGCCTTGGTCGGTATGTCAAACTGCCGGTGGTGGCCCGATGCCCACGATGGCACTCGGATACCCCTGCAGAATCGGCCCAAACTTGTGATCAACCGGACGCGTCGCGCAACGCGTCGAGCAAAGGCTGAGCCGCCTCCTTGAGGAAGAGGTCCTGCGTCTCGCCCCCGATCTGGACGAGCGCGATGTCGGTGAACCCCGCCTCCCAATACGGCCGGACCGCCTCGACGATCGCGTCCAGGTCCGGACCGCACGGGATGGAATCGGCGACGTCTTCCGGCCGCACGAATTGGGTCGCGCCCGCGAAGCCGGCCGGCGTAGGCAGGTCCGCGTTGACCTTCCAGCCGCCGCCGAACCAGCGGAACTGGTCGTGCGCGCGCCTGATGGCGGCGTCGCGGTCGGGATCCCAGGACACCGGGATCTGGCCGACCACCCGTCCGCCCCCGGCGAGGTTCGCGGCCTGACGCGCCGCGTGCCACTCGCGGACGAGGTCTCCGTCGGGCTCCACGGCGATCAGGTGCTCGGCCAGCTTGGCAAACCTGTCGACGCCCTTTGCCCCGGACATCGCCACGCCGATGGCGACCGGGACGTCGGGGACGTCCCACAGCCGGGCGGAGTCGACCTGGAAGTACTCGCCGCGCCAGTTCACCAGCTGGCCGCCGAAGAGGTCGCGGATGATCTTGATGGCTTCGCGCAGCATGTCCTGCCGGCGCTCGACGGTGGGCCAGCCCCCGCCGACGACGTGTTCGTTGAGGTTCTCACCGCTGCCCAGGCCCAGGGTGAACCGGCCGTCGGACAGGATCTGCACGGTGGCGGCCTGCTGCGCGACGATCGCGGGGTGGTACCGCATCGTCGGGCAGGTCACGTAGGTGTACAGGTCGACCCGCTCCGTGGCGTGCGCCACCGCGCCCAGCACCGCCCAGGCGTTGGGCGCGTGCCCCTGCGAGGTGAGCCAGGGCGAGAAGTGGTCGCTGCAGACCTCGAAGTCGAAACCGCGCTCTTCTGCCGAGATTGCGTGGCGGACAAGGTCTTTGGGTCCACTCTGTTCGGTCATCAGAGTGTAGCCAAAATTCGTCATGCCCTATACGTACCCCGGTCCGTGGGGCGCAAACCGCCGCGAGCGGCGGGCGCCGCCCGCGAGCGTGACCGCAGCACGAAAAAGCGGGCCGGAAATCGCGGTGGGGTTACGGTCGCGGCGATGCAGGACAGGAGCCGCCGTCAATCCGCGGTGGTGATGGAGTCCCCGGTGACACCGGCTGCCCGGCGGGCGGCGAGCCTGCGCTTCTGCGGCTCGATCGTGTAGCGGGGGTGGCGGGCCGACTCCAGGCCGGCCTCGAAGAAACCGAACCTCAGCAGCGCCGACGCCGCCAGCAGCGTCACGCCGGACGCGGCGGCGATGGCGCGGTGTCGCCCCCCGAGCAAGGCGCCCAAACCGCCCGCGGCGGCGAGCCGTTCGCTCCAGGCCAGCAGCCGGCCGGGACGGCCTTCGTGCAACGGCTCCCTGGTCACCGGGTCCATCCGGTACTCGGTGAACCTGGCGGAGATCAGATCGCTGACCGCGCCGATGACGGCCAGGCTGCGGGCGGGCCCCGCCTCGCAGACCGGCGTGGTGATCATCGCCAGGCCGGATGCGGCCAGGCTCGCCGAGCTGACGAACACGAACGGCAAATCTCGATACGCGGCGTTCCACGTCGGGGTCGCGGTGTCGGTGAGCAGCACCGCGGTGTAGACCGCCAGCGGTGCGGCGAACACACCGGCTTCCAGTCCGGCCGGTCCCTCCGCGGCGCGCAGCACGGGCCGCAACGGGCCCAACGGGATTCGTTCACCGGTCATCCGGTCGACCTCGGCGACCGCGGCCACCCCGATGCCGGCGCTGAACAGGCTGAGGATCCACGAGCCGATGCTCATCGGCGAGGTCAGTTTGACCGTCCGCAGCATGTTGACGAACCGCTCGGGGCGGCCCAGGTCCTTCACCAGCGCGACCGCGCCGATCATCACCGCGATCAGCGCGGACAGCCTTGTGTTGCGGCGCAACGTGTTTCGTCCGGTGAGCTGGGCGCCGGCCGCCAGCAGACCCGACCCGCCGGCGACACCGCCCAAAAACAGGTACGCCGCCACCTCGTGTCCCCAGGGCGCGGGCTTGACGACCGGCCGTCCGTAATACGACGTGAACTCGGCCTCGGGGACCATCGGCATCTCGCGGGAACCGTCGCCGCCGCCCCGACGGCCCGCCCGCTTGCCTTTCCGGCGCCTGCCCCCCGCGGGCTCCGGCGGACGGAAGCTGTCGAATTCCGAAGTGCTCAACGGTACTTCACCGGCCTTTCCAGAAAGCCCAGGCCGCCGCGCCGACCATGCCGGCCGCGGCCACGCCGGCGCGCTTGAACATGGTCATCAGGTCGGCCGTGCACACCCGCGGGTCGGGCGGCAGGCCGTAGACCTCCGGTTCGTCGAGCAGCAGGAAGACCGACCCGATGCCGCCGACGCCGTCGTGCTCATTGGCGCCGTAGAGCCGGGCCTCGGTGAGCCCCTGGGCGTGCAGCTGGGCGACCCGTTCGCGGGCCTTGACCACCAGGTCGTCGTGGTCGCCGAACTTGATCGAGGTCGTCGGGCAGGTCTTGGCGCACGCCGGGATCTGGTCCTCGACCAGGCGGTCGTAACACAGGGTGCACTTCTGGGCGACACCGGAGACGGGCTTCTCGGCGGGGCGGCCCGGTCGCTGCGCCGGCGTGGTGTACGTGCCGTCGTTGCGGCGTTCGACCACACCGAACGGGCATCCGGCCACGCAGGTGCCGCAGCCGTTGCAGACGTCGTCCTGCACGACGACGGTGCCGAACTCGGTGCGGAACAAGGCCCCCGTCGGGCAGACGTCGAGGCAGCCGGCGTGCGTGCAGTGCTTGCAGACGTCCGACGACATCAGCCAGCGGAACTCCGGGGTGTCCGGTGGCGTGACGTCCGGGCGGCGCGCGGCGGCGGAAATCTCGGGCATCCCCAAATCGATGAGGGCACGCCCGGATTCGCGCGCCTCCGCGATGCGGTCGCGGTCCTGCTCGACGAACGCCACGTGCCGCCACGTGCTCGCGCCCAGCGAGCCGGTGTTGTCGTAGGACGAGCCCAGCAGTTCGAGGTCGCCGTCCTGGGGGTTGCGGTTCCATTCCTTGCAGGCCACCTCGCAGGCCTTGCAGCCGATGCAGATGGAGGTGTCGGTGAAGAAGCCCTTGCGCGGCTTGGGATCTGACCAACCGGCGTTACTCGTCGGGTCGGTCGGCCCGCTCAGCTGACCCATCGGCTCCCCCTTCCCATACGCCGTCGCTGATTCGTACGTTGCCGGTTTCGGTGGTGGCGCCGGAACGGGATTGATACTCGGCGATCAGGCGCAGCAGCTGCTCGCCCTGCGGGCGGCGGCCCGGGCGGATGTCGCACGACCCGGCCTTGGACTCCTGAATCTGCACGTTCGGATCCAGCGTCACGCCGAGCAGATCGTTGGCCGCGTCCCCGCTGACCACGGCGTCGCTCCCTACTCCCCAGTGGTAGGGCAGCCCGATCTGGTGCACCGTGTGCCCGTTGATGACCAGCGGGGCAACGCGTTTGGTGACCAGCACCCGCGCCTCGATCGCCGCGCGGGCGGAGATGATGGTGGCCCACCCGTAGGGCTCGAGACCGCGTTCGGCGGCCAGCTCCGGGGAAACCTCGCAGAACATCTCCGGTTGCAGCTCCGAGAGGTAGGGCAGCCACCGGCTCATGCCGCCGGCGGTGTGATGTTCGGTGAGCCGGTAGGTGGTGAACACATACGGGTAGACGTCGGCACCCGGTTCGCCGGCGCTGGGCGCGCTCAGATTGTCCTTGCGCGGGAAGGTGATTCGCGCCGGATTCCGCTGCTGGGGATACAGCGCGTTGGTAACCGGTGACTCCTGCGGTTCGTAGTGTGTGGGCAGCGGCCCGTCGACCATGCCCTTCGGCGCGAACAGCCAACCCTTGCCGTCGGCCTGCATGATGAACGGATCGTCGCCGGCCAGGGAGTCGGGGCCGCCGACGTCCGGATCCGGCCGGCTGCCCGGCGCACGGTCGGCGACGAAGTCGGGCACGTCGTATCCCACCCAGCGCTGCTTTTCCGCGTCCCACCAGACGTATTTCTTGCGCTCGCTCCACGGCTTGCCGTCCGGGTCGGCGGAGGCACGGTTGTACAGGATGCGGCGGTCGGCCGGCCACGCCCACCCCCACTCCGACTGGCTGGGACTGGGACCGCCCAGCGGCGCTCGGCGGGCGGCCTGGTTGACGCCTTCGGCGTACACGCCCGAGTAGATCCAGCATCCGCATGACGTCGATCCGTCGGCACCCAACTCGGTGTATCCCGGAACCGGCTGGCCGGCTTTGGGACCGGTCAGATAACAGCCGCTGATCTCGGCGAGCACCGCGGTGGGGTCAGGCTCGCCATGCTCGTCGGTGGGATAGTCCCACGTCAGATCGAGCAGCGGCCGGTCACGTTCGTCGGTGGACCCGGCCAGCCGCTGGCGGATTCGCTTGCCCAACTCGACGAAGAACTGCAGCTCGCTCTGGCAGTCGCCGGGTGGATCGATCGCCTTGTGCCGCCACTGCACCAGGCGCTGGGTCTGGGTGAACGAACCGGCCTTCTCGACGTGCGTCGCCGCCGGGAAGAAGAACACCTCCGTCTCGATTTCCTCGGTCTTCAGCTCGCCGGATGCGATCTCCGGGCCGTCCTTCCAGAACGTGGCCGACTCGATGAGGTTGAGATCGCGCACCACCAACCACTTCAGGTGCGACATACCCATGCGCTGCATCCGGCCGTGCGCCGATCCCACCGCCGGGTTCTGGCCAAGCAAGAAGTACCCGTCGACCTCGTCGTCGAGCATCGACGTAACCGTCTGATACGTGCCGTGCGGGCCGGAAAGTCGTGGCAGGTAGTCGTAGGCCCAGTCGTTGTCGGCACGGGCGGCGTCTCCCCACCACGCCTTGAGCAGGCTGACGATGTAGGTGTCCGCGTCGGCCCAGAAACCCTTCTGGTTCTTCGGCCCGACCGCTTCGATGTACTCGCGGAACGTGTCGTGCACACCGGCCTTCGGCATCGACAGGTAACCGGGCAACAGGTTGAACAACGTCGGGATATCGGTCGACCCTTGGATCGTGGCGTGCCCGCGCAGCGCCATGATGCCGCCGCCCGGGCGACCGACGTTGCCCAGCAGCAACTGCAGAATCGTTGCGGTGCGGATGAACTGGGCACCCAGCGTGTGCTGCGTCCAGCCGACGGCGTACGCGAAGCAGGTGGTGCGCTCACGCCCGGAGTTCTCCACAATGGCGCGGGCCAGGTAGTCGAAGTCCGCGCGGCTGATGCCGCACACGTCGGTGACCATCTCCGGCGTGTAACGCGCGTAATGCCGCTTGACGATCTGAAACACCGTTCGGGGATGCTGCAGGGTCTCGTCTCGCATGACGCGGGCGTGGGGCAGCGGCGGACCGCCGCTGCCATGCACATCGCCGGCCGCGCGGGCCGATGCGCTGGCGCCGTGCTCTTGACGGCTTTCGTCCTCTTCTTGGCCCGCGTACGCCCAGGTCGACGAGTCGTATTGGCCGGTCTCGGGATCATAACCGGAGAACAGACCGCCCAAATCCTCGGTGTCGCGGTAGTTTTCGTTGATCAGGGTGGCCGCGTTGGTGTAGGCGACGACGTACTCTTTGAACCACAGGTCATTGGTGAGGATGTGGTTGATCAGCGCGCCGAGCAGCACCACGTCCGAGCCGGCCCTGATCGGGATGTGCCTGTCCGAGACCGCCGAGGTGCGAGTAAAGCGCGGATCGACGTGAATCACCTTGGCGCCGCGCGCTTTCGCCTCCTCGACCCATTGAAAGCCGACGGGATGACACTCGGCCATGTTGGAGCCCTGGATGACGATGCAGTCGGCGTTGGCCATGTCCTGCAGTGTTTGGGTGGCGCCACCGCGCCCGAAGGAGGTTCCCAGACCGGGAACCGTGGAACTGTGTCAAATACGAGCTTGGTTCTCGATCTGGATGGCGCCGGCGGCGGTGAAGAGCTTCTTGATGACGTAATTCTCTTCGTTGTCCAGCGTGGCGCCGCCGAGCGCGGCGATCTTCATGGTGCGCCGCAGCGGGTGGCCCTTCTTGTCGATGTCCTGCCAGGAGTGGCGACGGGCTTCCACGAAGCGGTCGGCCACCATGTCGATGGCGGTGTCGAGATCCAGCGGCTGCCACTCGGTCGCGCGCGGCGGGCGGTAGAGCACGTGCAGCTGCCGGCCCGGCGAGTTGACCAGCTGCTCGCTGGCAGCGCCCTTGGGGCACAGGCGGCCTCGCGAGATCGGCGAGTCGGGGTCGCCCTCGATCTGGACCACCCGCTCGTCCTTGACGTACACCCGCTGCCCGCAACCCACCGCGCAGTAGGGGCAGATGCTCTGCACCACCCGGTCGGCCGTCGTCGTGCGCGGCGTGATGGCCCGGGTGCGCTTGGAGGTCACCGCCGGCCCGCGGCCGAGCTTGTCCGGTGAACGCAACTGCCGCAGGACGGGCCACTCCAGGAAAAGCTTGCGCATAGCCATGACAACCACCCTAGTGCGCGACGCCGAAACCCCGCTCGCTCAGCGCACCACGATGGTGTGCTCGCCGCGCGGCACCAGCTCCCCGATCACGGGCGCGCCCGGGATCTCGCCGGCGAGCAGCAGGCCGCCCGAGGTCTGCGCGTCGGCGAGCAGCAGGGCCTCGTCCTCGCCGACCGCCGACAGGTCGGCGTGCGGCGCCACCCAGTCGAGGTTGCGCCGCGTGCCGCCGCTGACGTAGCCGGCCGCCAGTGCCGCGCGCGCACCCGCGAGGTAGGGCACGGCCGCCGCGTCGACGATCGCGGTGACGCCGCTGGCGCGGGCCAGCTTGTGCAGGTGCCCGAGCAGGCCGAACCCGGTGACGTCGGTCGCGCATTCGATACCGGCGGCCAGCGCCGCGGCGGCCGCCCCGGCGTTGAGCGTGGTCATCGCCTCGATCGCGTCCTCGAAGCGCTCGCCCGTGGCCTTGTGCCTGCTGTTGAGCACGCCGATGCCGAGCGGCTTGGTCAGGGACAGGGGCGTGCCCGGTTTGCCGGAGTCGTTGCGCAGCAAGCGGTTCGGATCGGCGATCCCGGTGACGGCCAGCCCGTATTTGGGTTCGGGGTCGTCGACGCTGTGGCCGCCGGCGAGATGGCAGCCGGCCAGGCCGCACACGTCCAGCCCGCCGCGCAGCGTCTCGGCCGCCAGCTCGAAGGGCAGCACCTCGCGCGGCCAGCCCAGCAGGTTCACCGCCACCACCGGGCGGCCGCCCATCGCGTAGACGTCGGACAGCGCGTTGGTGGCCGCGATGCGGCCCCAGTCGTACGCGTCGTCCACCACCGGGGTGAAGAAGTCCGTCGTCGCGATCAGCGCCGTGCCGCCGTCGATACTCACCGCGGCCGCGTCGTCGCCGTGATCCAGGCCGACCAGCAGCTCCCCGACCGGGTTGCGCGGCGCGCCCGCCCCCAGCCCGCGGACGACCTCCTCCAGCTCGCCGGGCGGGATCTTGCACGCGCAACCGCCGCCGTGGGCGTACTGAGTCAGTCGGTAGGCCACGCGTCCATAATTGTCTGCGTGGCTCGAGGAGGTGTGCCCGGTCTGGTGACCGGCGCGGTCTTCAAAACTGTCGAGCGGCAGTCGCTGCCGTTGGCGGGTTCGATTCCCGTCCGCCTCCGCCATCCTCCAGCGGACCCGACATGACCGACCCGCGCCGGCGGGTGCCCCGCACCGATACGCTGCTCGCCGATCCGCGGCTGGCCGAGGCCGAGCGGGTGCTGGGCCGTGCGCTGGTGAAGTCGGTGATCGCCGACGCCCAGCAGCGGGCGCGCGCCGGCGAGATCGACCCCGAGCGGGTCGCCGAATGCGCCGTCGCCGCGCTTCCCGCCACCGCGTCGAGCCTGCGGCCCGTCCTCAACGCCACCGGTGTGGTGGTGCACACCAACCTGGGCCGGGCGCCGCTGTCGCGGGCGGCCGTCGACGCGGTGGTCGCCGCCGCGGGAACCACCGACGTCGAGCTGGACCTGGCGACGGGGCGACGCGGCCGCCGGGGCCGGGCCGCGCTGGCCGCGCTGGCCCGGGCGGTGCCGACGGCCGGTGGCGTGCACGTCGTCAACAACAACGCCGCGGCGCTGCTGCTGACGGCCCTCACGCTGGCCGGGGGCCCGTCGGGGGGCAAGGAGATCGTGCTCAGCCGCGGCGAGCTGGTCGAGATCGGCGACGGGTTCCGCATCCCCGAGCTGCTGGCCTCGACCGGAGCGCGGCTGCGCGAGGTCGGCACCACCAACCGCACCAGCCTGCGCGACTACGCGGAGGCGATCGGGCCGGAGACCGGTTTCGTGCTCAAGGTGCACCCGTCGAACTTCCACGTCACCGGGTTCACCTCGGCGGCGAGCGTGGCCGAGTTGGCGGGCCTGGGCGTGCCGCTGGTCGTCGACATCGGCTCCGGGCTGCTGGCCCCGCATCCCGCGCTGCCCGACGAACCGGACGCGACGTCGACGCTGGCCGACGGCGCGGACCTGGTGACCGCGAGCGGCGACAAACTGCTGGGCGGCCCCCAGGCCGGCCTGCTGCTCGGCCGTGCCGAACTCATCGAGCGGCTGCGCCGCCACCCGTCGGCGCGCGCCCTGCGCGTGGACAAACTGACCCTGGCCGCGCTGGAGGCGACCCTCACCGGGCCGCCGCCGCCCGTGCAGCAGGCGCTGGCCGCGGACGCGGCACGGCTGCGGGCCCGCGCCGAATCTCTTGCCGCCCAGTTGCCCGGGGCGGTGGCGGTGGAATGCGTTGCGGCCGTGGGCGGCGGCGGGGCGCCGGGCGTCGAGCTGCCCAGCGCGGCCGTCAGCCTGCCCGAGTCCTACGCCGCGGCGCTGCGCGCCGGCACCCCGCCGGTCGTCGGGCGCATCGAGTCCGGCCGGTGCCTGCTGGACCTGCGCACCGTGGCGCCGGAGGACGACGCGCTGCTGGCGGCGGCGGTGCTGGCATGTTCGTCCTAGCCACCGCCGGGCACGTCGACCACGGCAAGTCGACCCTGCTGCACCGGCTCACCGGCATGTGGCCGGACCGGCTGGCCGAGGAGCAGCGCCGCGGCCTGACCATCGACCTCGGCTTCGCCTGGACCGAGCTCGCCGGCCGGCAGCTGGCATTCGTCGACGTACCGGGCCACGAGCGGTTCGTGGCCAACATGCTGGCCGGATTGGGGCCGGTTCCGGCGGTCGTGTTCGTCGTCGCGGCCACCGAGGGTTGGATGCCACAGTCGGAGGAGCATCTCGCCGCGCTGGACGCCCTCGGGGTGCGCCATGGGCTCGTCGTCATCAGCAAGGCCGACCTCGCCGACCCGGGCCCGGCCGTCGCTCAGGTGTCCGAGCGCCTGGCCGCCACCTCGCTGGCCGGGGCCCCCGTCGTGCCCGGCACCGACCTGGTCGGGGTGCGCGCCGAATTGCTGGCGCTGACCGACCGGCTCCCGCCCCCGGATCCCGGCGCCGACGTCCGGCTGTGGGTCGACCGTTGTTTCACCGTCCGGGGTTCGGGCACGGTCGTGACCGGCACGCTGGCCGCGGGCACGGTCCGGGTGGGCGACGAACTGGAGGTCGCCGGTCGGCGCGTCACCGTCCGCGGGTTGCAATCGCTGGGCCGCGACCAGCCCGCCGTCGGCGCGGTGGCCCGGGTCGCGCTCAACCTGCGCGGCGTGGACCGCCACGACGTCGCCCGTGGCGATGCCGTTCGGGCGCCGGGCGTCTGGCTGGACACCGCGGAGATCGACGTCGCCCTGCGGTCGGCGGACGCTTTGCACCGCCAGCTCGTCCTGCACATCGGATCCGCCGCCGTTCCGGTGCAGGTCCGTCGACTGGGAGCGGGTGCGGCCCGGCTGCGGCTGGCGAGGCCACTGCCGCTGCGGGTTTCGGACGTCGGGTTGCTGCGCGATCCCGGGGAGCACCGGATCGCGGCGGGCATCGAAGTGCTCGACGTCCGCCCGCCGGGGCTGCGCCGCCGGGGCGCGGCCCGCGACCGCGCGACGGAACTGGCCACCGGCCGCGCCCGTCCGCCCGACTGCGCGCGGGCGGTCGAACTGCGCGCCATGGGCCTACCGCTTGCCGGGCTTCGGGTGGGTGACTGGGTGGTGGACCCGCAGTGGTGGGCCGCGCGCCGCGACTTCGCGACCGCGGCGGTGCGGCGCTGGGCCGACGAGCACGACGTCGCGGCGGGGATGCCGCTGGAGGCGCTGCGCCAGCGCGCCGGGCTGCCCGCCGCGGAACTCGTGGCGCCGCTGCTCGACGGCACCGGGCTACAGGTGGCCGACGGGTTGGTCCGCGCGCCGGGCGCCGGCCTCCCGCCCCGCGTCGACAAGGCAGTGCGCGCGATCGAGGAGTGGCTGGCCGCCGAGCCCTTCCGCGCACCCGAGGCCGACGAACTGGCCGACCTCAAGCTCGGCCCGCGCGAGCTGGCCGCGGCGGTCCGAGCCGGGCGGCTGACCCGGGTCGCCGACGGCATCGTGCTCGGGCCCGACGCGTTCGATCGCGCCGCCGGGATCCTCGCTCAGCTGGTGCAGCCGTTCACCGTGAGCGAGGCGCGCCGCGCGCTGGGCACTACCCGGCGGGTCGCCGTGCCGTTGCTCGAGCAGCTCGACGCGCGACGGGTGACGCGGCGCGGGGGCGACGGCACCCGCACGGTCGTCTGATCACTCGGCCAGCGGGCCGCGCTACAGCCGCTCCCTGACCGCTGCCGACAACCGCGCGCCGTCGGCCTTTCCGGCCGCGATCGCGGTGGCCGCCTTCATCACCAGTCCCATCTGCTTCGTCCCCGGCCGCTCGCCGATCTCCTCGGCGACCTGTGCGATCGCGGTGTCGGCGACGTCGGCGAGCTCGGCCTCGGTGAGCGGCGTGGGCAGGTACTCGTCGATGATCCGCGCCTCGGCGTGCTCGTTCGCCGCAAGCTCACCGCGACCGTTTTGGGTGTAGATCTCGGCCGCCTCGCCGCGCTTCCGCGATTCCCTGGCCAGCACCTTGAGGACTTCGTCGTCGGAGAGCTCGCGGGCCTGCTTGCCGGAGACCTCCTCGGTCTGGATCGCGGCCAGCAGCATGCGCAGGGTTGCCGTTCGCAACTTGTCCTGCGCCTTCATCGCCTGGGTCAGGTCGGTCCGCAGCCGGGATTTGAGTTCCGCCATGCCTGGGACCCTACGCGCCGGCGCGTCGGTCAAGATTGTGAAATGCCCGGACCGCCGACAGGATGGAGCCCATGACCAACGACGCGCCCGGCCGCAGGGCAGATTTCAGGCCTGGTTTCAAAGGCCGCCGCCCACGGTGAACGCGTCGCCGCCTGGTTATCCGGTTGTTCCCCCGCCCGGGGCGTACGCGCCGCCCGGCTACGGCCCGCCACCGGGCTACGGTCCACCACCCGGCTACGGCCCGCCACCCGGCTACGGCCCGACATACGGCTACGGTCCACCACCGGGATACGGGCCGGCACCGGGATACGGCCCGGCATACGGATACGGTCCGGCGCCGGGGTACGCGCCGCCATACAGTCCGCCGCAATTCGCTCCCGGCGCGATCAAACCCGGAATCATCCCGCTGCGCCCCCTGACGCTCAGCGACATCTTCAACGGCGCGGTCGGCTACGTCCGCGCCAACCCCAAGGCGACGCTGGGGCTGACCGCGATGGTGGTCGTGGTCATGCAGCTGATCTCGCTGGTCGCCACGTTCGGCCCGTTGGCCGCGTACGGCCGGATCACGATCGCGCGCTCGAACGAGCTGAGCGGCGGGATCGTGGGCGCCTGGATGGCGTCGATGGCCGCCGGGATGCTGGTCACCTGGCTGGGCGGCATGCTGCTGTCCGGCATGCTGACCGTCATCGTGGGGCGCGCGGTGTTCGGCTCCCCGATCACCATCGGCGAGACCTGGGCCAAGATCCGGGGCCGGCTGTTGCCGCTGCTCGGGCTGGCGCTGCTCGAAGCCGCCGTGGTGGCGGCGCTTTTCGGGCTGGTGGCGGTGGTGATCGCGCTGTTGGCCGTGGCCGGCGGCCCGGGGCCGGCGGTGCTGTTGGGCCTGCCGATGGTGCTCGTGACGATCGCTTTGCTGGTCTACCTCTACACCGTGGTGTTGTTCGCGCCCGTACTGATCGTCCTCGAAAGGCTGCCCGTCTTCGAGGCGATCGCCAGATCGTTCGCGCTGGTCCGCAACGGCTTCTGGCGGGTGCTGGGGATCCGGACGCTGACCTTCATCGTGGCGTCCTTCATCGGCAACGCCGTCGCGGCACCGTTCAGCATCGGCGGCGAGATCCTGGTGGCGACCATGACCCCGTCCACCGGAGCGTTCCTGCTGAGCACCGCGATCGCGTCCGTGGGTTCGGCGATCGGCCAAATCATCACCGCGCCGTTCAACGCCGGTGTCATCGTGCTGCTCTACACCGACCGCCGCATGCGGGCCGAGGCGTTCGACCTGGTGCTGCAGAGCGGGGCCGCCGGCGGGCCTCCCACGGCCGAGTCCACCGACAACCTCTGGCTGACCCGGCCGGTTTAGGGACCCACGAACCGTGCCTTCGATCGACATCGACCGCGATGCGGCCCATCAGGCCGCGCAGATCGAACTTAACAAGCCGATCTATTCCAAGGACTCCGCGGCCCGCCAATTCGCCGAGTGGGTCAACGAGCAGCTGTACCGGCTCCTCGAGAAGACCGCGAAGATACCGGGCGGATGGTTCACCACCACCGTGCTCCTGGTCCTGATGGCCGTCGCGGTGGTGGTCGCCATCCACGTCGCACGACGCACCATGCGGACCAACCGCGGCGGCGACTACCGGTTGTTCGAGGCCGCCCAGCTCACCGCCGCCCAGCATCGCGCCACCGCCGAAAGCTTTGCGGCAGAGGGCAACTGGTCGGCCGCGATTCGGCACCGGCTGCGCGCCGTCGCGCGTCAGCTCGAGGAGAGCGGCGTCCTGGAACCGGCCCTGGGCCGCACCGCCAACGAGCTGGCCCGGGACGCCGGCGCCGCGCTCCCCCACCTGTCGAGCGAATTATCCGAGGCCGCAACGGCTTTCAATGACGTGACCTACGGTGAGCGGCCCGGCACCGAGGCCGCTTACCGGATGATCGCGGCCCTCGACGACCACCTGCGGTCACGCGGGCCGGCCGCCCCCGCGACGGCGGGGCAGCCCGCGGCGACCGAAGCATGGGCCCAGGTCCGGTGACGGCAAGCATCGGGACCCCTCGGGCAGCCGGGACCGGGTCGGCGGCGCGGCGGTGGCGGCCGTGGGCCGGGGTGCTTCTCACCATTGTGGTGCTGGCGGTCATCGCCGGCGTGGGCGCCTACCTCAGCGCACCGCGGCCCGGGGCCCGGATGGATGCGGAATCGACCTCCCCCGACGGGGCGCACGCGCTGGTGACGCTGCTGCGCGACGGCGGGGTCGAGGTGGTGGTCGCCGGCACCGTCGGCGACGTCGAGCAAGCGGCCCGGCCCGGCACGCAAATCCTGGTGGCGCAGAGCCAGTTCCTCACCGACCCCGCGCTGCTGGACCGGCTGGCGAAGGTCCCCGGTGATCTGCTGCTGGTGGAACCGACGGCGCGAACCCGCGAAGCGCTGATGCCGGGGGTGCGAATGGCGGTGGGCAGCATCTCCTTTGACAGCAACCCGAATTGCACTCTGCGCGAGGCGAATCGCGCCGGATCGGTTCGGTTCGGGCCGAGCGACACCTATAAGGCCACCGATGCGCGGACGATGACCAGCTGCTACGACGGGGTGCTGATCCGGTATCGCGAGAACGGGCGGACCGTCACGGCGGTCGGCAACACCGACTTCATGACCAACGGGAGCCTGTTGCAGTCCGGCAACGCCGCCCTGGCGATGAACCTCGCGGGCGACCGGCCCCGCCTCATCTGGTACGCACCCCACCGCGTTGAGGGCGAAACAGCGTCGCCCTCATCAGTTTTCGACTTGATCCCGGAGAACGTCATTTGGATCGTCTGGCAGCTGTGCCTGGTCGTGCTGCTGGTCGCATTGTGGAAGGGCCGGCGGCCCGGCCCGCTGGTGGCCGAGGAATTGCCCGTGGTGGTCCGCGCGTCGGAGACCGTCGAGGGCCGCGCCCGGCTCTACCGGTCCCGGCGGGCACGGGATCGCGCCGCCGCGGCTTTGCGCACCGCCACCGTGCAGCGGCTGCTGCCCCGCCTGGGCCTGGGCCCGGGTGCGCCCGCGCCGGTGGTGGTGACCACCGTGGCCCAACGCTGCGGCGCCGACGCGGGATTCGTCTCCTACCACCTGTTCGGGCCGCCGCCGGCCACCGACCACGACCTGTTACACCTTGCCCGTGTGCTCGACGACATCGAAAGGCAGGTCACACACACGTGACGCAACCATCTCCCGCCCAGACGCCTGATCCTGAGTCGTCCGGCTCTCCCCCGCAAGCGGGTGGGGTCCCCGCACCGCAGGGGAGTAACCCCCCTTCGGGGCCGCATCGTTCCGGGACCGAAGCCGATTCGGCGCGCGAGGCGCTGCTGGCGTTGCGAACCGAGCTGGCCAAGGCCGTCGTCGGGCAGGAGGGCGTAGTCAGCGGCTTGGTGATCGCGCTGCTCTGCCGGGGCCACGTGCTGCTGGAAGGTGTTCCGGGAGTGGCGAAGACGCTGCTGGTGCGGTCGCTTGCGGCCGCCCTGCAACTGGAGTTCAAGCGGGTGCAGTTCACGCCCGACCTGATGCCCGGCGACGTGACGGGTTCGCTGGTCTATGACACCCGCACCGCCGCATTCGAATTCCGCCGCGGCCCGGTGTTCACCAACCTGCTGCTGGCCGACGAGATCAACCGCACCCCGCCCAAGACGCAGGCCGCGCTGCTCGAGGCGATGGAAGAGCGCCAGGTCAGCGTGGAAGGCGAGGCGAAGCCGCTGCCCGACCCGTTCATCGTCGCCGCGACGCAGAACCCGATCGAATACGAGGGCACCTATCAGCTGCCCGAAGCCCAATTGGATCGCTTTTTGCTCAAGCTGAACGTAACGCTGCCCGCGCGCGACGCGGAGATCGCCATCCTGGCCCGGCACGCGCACGGCTTCGATCCCCGCGACCTGTCGGCGATCAAGCCGGTGGCCGGGCCGTCCGAGCTGGCCGCCGGGCGGCACGCCGTGCAACAGGTCCTGGTCGCCGACGAGGTGCTGGGCTACATCGTCGACATCGTCGGGGCCACGCGCTCGTCCCCGGCGCTGCAGCTGGGGGTGTCACCGCGCGGGGCGACGGCGCTGCTGGGCACCGCCCGCTCCTGGGCGTGGCTGTCCGGCCGCAGCTACGTCACCCCCGACGACGTCAAGGCCATGGCCCGCCCGACGCTGCGGCATCGGGTGATGCTGCGCCCGGAGGCCGAGCTCGAAGGGGCCACGCCCGACGGCGTGCTCGACGGGATTCTGGCGTCGGTTCCGGTGCCGCGCTAGATGATCGTGACCGGACGTACCGGGTTGGTGGCGCTGATCTGCGTCCTGCCCATCGCGGCATCACCCTGGCCCGCAAGGGCTTTCGTGATTCTGCTCGCGGCCCTGGCGACGGTGGTCGTCGTCGACGCGGCGCTGGCGGCCAGCACCCGCGGGCTGCGCTACGTCCGTTCGCCGGACTGCTCGGCCCGCCTCGCCCAGCAGGTGGACGTCGACCTGGTGATTCACAACGACGGTCGCCGCCGGTTCCGCGGGCAGGTGCGCGACGCCTGGCCGCCCAGCGCGCGGGCCGAACCGCGCAGTCATTCCCTCAACGTCCCCGCCGGGGAACACCGGCGCGTGCAGACCCGGCTGCGACCGGTTCGCCGCGGCGATCAGCGCGCGGCCCGGGTCACCGCCCGATCGATCGGGCCGCTGGGCCTGGCCGGACGGCAGGGTTCGCAGTCGGTGCCCGGGCAGGTGCGGGTGCTGCCGCCGTTCTTGTCGCGCAAGCACCTGCCGTCGCGGCTGGCCAAACTGCGGGAGATCGACGGCCTCTTGCCCACCCTGATACGCGGTCAGGGAACCGAATTCGATTCCCTGCGCGAGTATGTCGTCGGCGACGACGTGCGCTCGATCGACTGGCGAGCGACCGCGCGGCGCGCAGACGTCGTCGTTCGCACCTGGCGGCCGGAACGCGACCGGCGCGTGGTCATCGTGCTCGACACCGGGCGCACGGCGGCGGGCCGCGTCGGGGTCGACCCGACGGCCACCGACCCGGCCGGCTGGCCCCGGCTGGACTGGGCGATGGACGCCGCGCTGCTGCTGGCGGCGCTCGCGTCGCGGGCCGGTGATCACGTCGACTTCCTCGCCCACGACCGGGTGAGCCGCGCCGGTGTGTTCGGCGCGTCGCGCACCGAACTGCTCGCCCAACTGGTCGATGCCATGGCCCCGCTGCAGCCGGCGCTGCTCGAACCCGATTGGCGGGCAATGGTTGCCGCCGTTCTGCGGCGCACCAGGCGCCGTTCGCTGGTGGTGCTGCTGACCGACCTCAACGCGACCGCCCTGGACGAGGGCCTGGTGCCGGTGCTGCCCCGGCTGTCGGCCAAACATCACGTGATGATCGCCGCCGTCGGCGATCCGCGCGTCGACCAGATGGCGGCGGGGCGCGCGGACGCGGCGGCCGTCTACGACGCGGCGGCCGCCGAACGCTCCCGCAACGATCGGCGCGCGATCGCGACGCGGCTGCGCCACGGCGGGGTGGACGTCGTCGACGCCCCGCCCACCGAGATCGCGCCCACCCTTGCCGACCACTACCTGGCGATGAAAGCCACCGGCCGGCTTTAGCTTTCGGTTGGGTTGGCTACCCGGTCGGCACGACGTCGGGCGCGTCTTCCACGTCGCCGGTCTCACCGGCCCGGGCCGCCCGGCGACCGAAATACACGATGTACGACAGGAATGCCGCCTCGGCGATGACGCCGACGCCCACCCGCACGAACGTCGGCAACGGGGACGGCGTCACCAACGCTTCGATCAACCCCGAGACCAGCAACACCACCGCCAGGCCGACGGCGACCGAGACCACGCCACGGCCCCGTTCGGCGAGCACCTGCCCGCGCGGCCGGTCCCCGGGCGAAATCACCGACCAGCCCAACCGCATCCCCGTTGCCCCCGCCAGGAATACCGCCGTCAGCTCCAGCAGTCCGTGCGGGGCCAACAGCCCCAACAGGATGCCGCCCTTGCCGGCCTGGAACATCAGCCCCGCGATCAGCCCCAGGTTGGCGGCGTTGTTGAACAGGATGAGCGGGATCGGCAGCCCCAACACGACCGACATCGCGATGCATTGCGCCGATACCCAGGAGTTGTTGGTCCACACCTGCAATGCGAACGCCGCGGCGGGGTGTTCGCTGTAATACGACGCCACATCGTGATTGACCAATTCGTCTATGTCGCTTGGTGTTCCGAGGGCGGACTGCACCTCCGGATTGACGGCCACCCAGATCGCGATGACCACCACGACTGCGAAGAAGGCCACCGCCGTGCCGGCCCACCACCGCCACGTCCGGTACGCGACCACCGGAAACGAGACCGTCCAAAACCGGGCGAACGTGCTGCTCAGCGGCGCGTGCGCGCCGGTCACCGCGGAGCGGGCGCGCGCGACCAGGCTGGAGAGCCGGCCGATCAGCAGCGAGTCCGACGATGCCGACCGCAGCATCGAGAGGTGCGTGGACACCCGCTGGTAGAGCTCGACGAGTTCGTCGACCTCGGCACCGGTCAGGGACCGCCGCCTCTTGACCAATTGGTCGAGCCGGTCCCACGTTCCGCGATGGGTCAGCACGAATGCGTCGACGTCCACCCTGCGCAGCCTAATCGGCCTGTACCGTTCGGTGTTATGTCGGAGGTGGTGACCGGGGACGCCGTGGTGCTCGATGTGCAGATCGCCCAGTTGCCGGTGCGGGCGGTGGGCGCACTGATCGACATCGCGGTGATCTTTGTCGGTTATCTGCTCGGCCTGATGTTGTGGGCGGCCACCCTCACCCAGTTCGACAGCGCGCTGAGCGCCGCCATCCTGCTCATCTTCACGGTGCTGGTGATCGTCGGGTATCCGTTGGTGTTCGAAACCGCCTCGCGGGGGCGCTCGGTCGGCAAGATGGTGATGGGCCTGCGAGTGGTGTCCGACGACGGAGGCCCGGAACGCTTCCGGCAGGCGCTGTTTCGCGCGCTGGCCTCGGTGGTCGAGATCTGGATGCTCGCGGGGAGTCCCGCCGTCATCTGCAGCATCTTGTCGCCGAAGGCAAAGCGCATCGGCGACATCTTCGCCGGCACGGTGGTGATCAGCGAACGCGGGCCGCGATCCGATCCACCGCCGGTGATGCCGCCGCCGCTGGCGTGGTGGGCTTCCTCGCTGCAGTTGTCCGGCCTGGACGCCGGCCGGGCGGAGGTTGCGCGCCAATTCCTTTCCCGCGCACCGCAACTCGACCGCCAGCTACGTCAACAGATGGCGTACCGAGTCGCGGGTGACGTCGTTTCGCGGATCGCTCCGCCACCGCCTCCCGGCGCCCCGCCGGAGCTGGTGCTCGCCGCCGTGCTCGCCGAGCGACATCGCCGTGAGCTGGCGCGGCTCCGCCCGGCAATGCCTCCCGCCGGACCCTGGCCGGCGCCGGGTCCGCCCCCTTGGCCGACCGCGCCACCGGCGCCCGCGCCGCCACACCAGCCGGAGGCGGCGCGCCCGCAGGCGGGACCGGCGACCGGCGGCTTTTCGCCGCCGGTCTGAGCCGTAGCGCGGCGAAGCCGGCCTAGCCAGAGACGGCCGCCGCCATCAGGGCGACGTCGAGGACCAACAGCGCCCAGCCGACCAGCGGAACCGCGATGCCGCCGCGACGCTTTGCGGTGAAGAACGAGACAACAAGAACGACGAAAGCCACCACGGGTGCGCCGTAGAACGCGACGCCGAAATCGATGCCGCCGCGACCCAGGTTGGGGCAATTGTGGTCGCTGCATCCGTCGGTGCTCATCACCGCGCCGAGCGCGAACAGCATGACGATGGCCGCGGCGGGCACCGTCGCGAGCGCCAACGCCCAGTTGACCCAGGGCCACGCGTTGCGGCCGCGGCCGGCGTCGCCCCGCGCGGGATCGGCCCCGCTCCGGGCTCCTGCGCCGACGGTCAGGTTGTTGTTTGCGTCCATCCCACAGTTCCTACCCGCGGTTCTGCGGATGCAAACCGCGCCGTAGCGGCCCGGCTAGATCGCCGTTAGGGCAGGTCAGCCCGCGGTAACCGGCGACTTTCGCGGCAGTCGGAATATCTTGTTGCATCGCGTTAGTTTACGATATATCGTGATAATCCGTAAGCGCACGACCGGTGCGTTTCCCCACTACGTAAGGACCACAAACAATGACCAACCCCTTCACTCCCCCCGAGGGACCATTCGCCGGCCGGCCCGGTTTCGGATTCGGTTTCGCCCCCGGCCCGGTGGACCGGCGCGCCCTGCACGACGCCCGGCGTCAGGCCCGCCGGGAATTCCGTGGACACCTCCGCGACCACGCCGGCGACCAGTTCGGCCCCGGCTTCGGCCCGGGATTCGGCCCGGGCTTCGGGCCGGGTTTCGGCCCCGGGTTCGGCTTCGGCCCGGGCGGCCGGCGCGGCGGGTGGCGTCGTGGCGGCCGCGGTCGCGGACGCCGCGGTGACGTGCGAGCGGCCATCCTGGCGCTGCTGACCGAGCGGCCGATGCACGGCTACGAAATGATCCAGCAGCTCGCCGAGCGCAGCAACGGCATCTGGCGGCCCAGCCCCGGGTCGGTGTACCCGACGCTGCAGTTGCTGGACGACGAAGGCCTCATCACCGCAAGCGAAACCGACGGCAGCAAAAAGCTTTTCACGCTGACCGACGAGGGCCGCGCGGCGGCCGAGAAGATCGAGACCCCACCGTGGGAGGAGATCGCCGAGGGCGCCGACCCCGGCCAGGTCAACCTGCGAGCGGCGATCGGCCAGTTGTTCGGCGCGGTCGCGCAATCCGCGCACACCGCCACCGCCGAGCAGCAGCAGCGCATCGTCGAGATCCTCAACAATGCCCGCCGCGAGGTCTACGGCATCCTGGGCGAGGACTGACGTCTATCGGCCGCGAGCGTGCGCGGAATGACGGCACGCACGGCGTGTCGCCGTGCAGACGCGCACGCTCGCGGCCAACAGCTAGGTCACGTCGACCCAGTCCAGGGTTCGCTGCACGGCCTTTCGCCACCCCGCATACCCCGCGGTGCGCTGGTCGTCATCCCACGTCGGGGTCCAGCGCTTGTCCTCCTGCCAGTTGGCCCGCAGGTCGGACGGATCCGCCCAGAACCCGACCGCCAGCCCCGCCGCGTACGCGGCGCCGAGCGCGGTGGTCTCGGCGACCACCGGCCGCACCACGTCCACGCCCAGCACGTCCGCCTGGATCTGCATGCACAAATCGTTGCCCGTGACGCCGCCGTCGACCTTCAAAACCTCAAGGGCCACACCGGAATCGGCCTTCATCGCATCCACCACGTCGCGGCTCTGGTAGCAGATCGCCTCCAGCGTCGCGCGAGCGACATGCGCGTTGCTGTTGAACCGCGACAGCCCCACGATCGCGCCGCGGGCATCCGATCGCCAGTAGGGGGCGAACAGACCGGAAAACGCCGGCACGAAATACACCCCGCCGTTGTCGGGAACCTGGCGAGCCAGCGATTCGCTCTGTGCGGCACCGCTGATGATGCCCAGCTGATCGCGCAGCCACTGCACCGCCGAACCGGTGACCGCGATCGAACCCTCGAGCGCGTAAACGGGTTTGGCGTCACCGAACTGGTAGCAGACTGTGGTCAACAGACCGTTGTTCGACCGCACGATCGTCTCACCGGTGTTGAGCAGCAGGAAATTTCCCGTGCCGTAGGTGTTTTTAGCCTCCCCCTCGGCCAGGCACACCTGACCGACCATCGCCGCATGCTGGTCGCCCAGGACACCGGTGATCGCCACCTCGCCGCCCACAGGTCCGGTCTCCAGCGTGACGCCGTAGGGCTGCAGCGGCGACGACGGCGCGATCGCCGGCAGCATCGCGCGTGGGATGGAGAAGAACGACAACAGCTCGTCGTCCCAGTCCAGCGTCTCGAGGTTCATCAGCATCGTGCGGCTGGCGTTGGTGACGTCGGTGACGTGCACGCCGCCCCGCGGACCTCCGGTCAGATTCCACAGCACCCACGTGTCGGCGGTGCCGAACAGGGCGTCGCCGGATTCGGCGGCCTCGCGGACCCCGTCGACGTTTTCCAGGATCCATTGCAGCTTGCCGCCCGAGAAATAAGTGGCCGGCGGCAGCCCTGCCTTCCGCCGGATCACCTCGCCGCGGCCGTCTCGCTCCAGCGCCGACGCGATCCGGTCGGTGCGGGTGTCCTGCCAGACGATCGCGTTGTAATACGGCCGTCCGGTGCGCCGGTTCCACACCAGCGTCGTCTCCCGCTGATTCGTAATTCCCAGGGCCGAAAGGTCCTTAGAAGACAGGTTGGCCCGGTTCAACACCGACATCAGCACCGACGACGTCCGCTCCCAGATCTCCACCGGGTCGTGCTCGACCCAGCCGGCGCGGGGCATGAGCTGCTCGTGCTCGAGTTGATGGCGGGCCACTTCGGCGCCGTCGTGATCGAAGATCATGCACCGGGTGCTCGTGGTGCCCTGATCGATGGCGGCTACGAATTCAGCGGACCCGGCCAACTAGCTCTCCTCCACCCGAGCGACACGTCCACGTCCATGATGGTCTACCCGACCGGCGACCGTCCGCACAGGTCAGCCTGTCGGCCTTGCGTTAGGGCCGGTAAACCTGTTCCATCGGCGGTGTGGGCGAAGAGGTCAAGCGCACCACGTACGACCGCGCACAGCGCGAGGAATACCGGCGCAAGGTGCGGTTGTGCCTGAACGTCTTCGAGACGATGCTCGCGCAATCGCGCTTCGACGCGGACCGGCCGCTCACCGGCATGGAAATCGAGTGCAATCTCGTCGACGCCGACTACCAGCCGGCGATGTCGAATCGTGTCGTGCTGGACGCCATCGCGGATCCGGCGTACCAGACCGAATTGGGCGCCTACAACATCGAATTCAACGTGCCGCCGCGGCCTTTGCCCGGACACACCGGCTTGGAACTGGAGGCCGAGGTGCGGGCCAGCCTCAACGACGCCGAGCTCAAGGCCAACTCCGGAGGCGCCCACATCGTGATGATCGGCATCCTGCCCACACTGATGCCGGAGCATCTCAGCGACAACTGGATGAGCGAGTCGATGCGGTACGCCGCGCTCAACGATTCGATCTTTTCCGCCCGCGGCGAGGACATCCCGATCAACATCTCCGGTCCGGAGCCGCTGAGCTGGCGCGCCGCGACCATTGCGCCCGAATCCGCTTGCACCAGCATGCAATTGCACTTGCAGCTGGCTCCTGAGGAATTCGCGGCCAGCTGGAACGCGGCTCAGGTGCTGGCCGGAGCGCAGCTGGCCATGGCGGCCAACTCCCCCTATTTCTTCGGCCATCAGCTGTGGTCGGAGACCCGCATCGAATTGTTCTCGCAGTCCACCGACACCCGGCCGGAGGAATTGAAGGCGCAGGGCGTGCGACCCCGCGTGTGGTTCGGTGAGCGATGGATCACCTCCGTGCTCGACCTGTACCACGAGAACGTCGAGTACTTCCCGTCCCTGCTGCCCGAGGTGTCGGACGAAGACCCCGTCGCCGAGCTCGCCGCCGGGCGCACCCCGCGTCTCGCCGAATTGCGCCTGCACAACGGCACCGTGTACCGGTGGAACCGGCCGGTGTACGACGTGGTCGACGGGAGCCCGCACCTGCGGCTGGAGAACCGGGTGCTGCCGGCCGGGCCGACGGTCGTCGACATGCTCGGCAATGCCGCCTTCTACTACGGGGTGCTGCGCGGCCTGGCCGAAGACGAGAACCCGCTGTGGACCAGGATGGGTTTCCTTGTGGCACGGGCGAATTTCCTCGAGGCGGCCCGCAACGGCATCGACGCGGAGTTGCTCTGGCCCGGGGTGGGCAAGGTGACGGCCCGCGAACTGGTCCTCGACACGCTGCTGCCGATCGCCGACGACGGGTTGCGCCGCTGGGGCGTGGACGCCGAGGTGCGCGACCGCTTCCTCGGCGTGATCGAGGGCCGCGCCCGCGCCGGCCGCAACGGGGCGACCTGGCAGGTGTCCACCGTGCGTAGGCTGGAGGACGGCGGTATGAGCCGGCCCGCGGCCCTGGCCGAGATGCTGCGACGGTATTGCGAGCACATGCACGCCAACGAGCCGGTGCACACCTGGGATCTAGAGGAACGCTAGGGGGAACCATGTCGTCCGACATCATGGACTGGGACGGTGCCTACCGCGAAGAGGGGGAATTCGAAGGCCCGCCACCGTGGAACATCGGTGAGCCGCAACCGGAATTGGCGGCGCTGATCGCGGCCGGCAAGTTTCGCAGCGACGTGCTGGACGCCGGATGCGGGTTCGCCGAGCTGTCGCTGGCGCTGGCGGCGCAGGGCTACACCGTGGTCGGCATCGACCTCACCCCGACCGCCGTGGCGGCGGCCACTCGGGCGGCACAAGAACGCGGCCTGACCACCGCCAGCTTCGTGCAGGCCGACATCACCTCATTCACCGGGTATGACGACCGGTTCAATACGATCGTTGACAGCACACTTTTCCACTCGCTGCCCGTGGAGGGCCGCGACGGCTACCTGAGCTCGATCCACCGGGCGGCGGCGCCGGGGGCCGGCTATTTCGTGCTGGTGTTCGCCAAGGGCGCCTTCCCAGCCGAGATGGAGCCGAAGCCCAACGAGGTCGACGAGGAGGAGTTGGGCGCCGCAGTGAGCAAGTACTGGGCGATCGACGAGATCCGGCCCGCTTACATCCACGCGAACATTCCCCAGATCCCGGGCGCCCCTTTCGAATTCCCGCCACACGACCACGACGAGAAGGGCCGGATGAAGCTGCCGGCCTATCTGCTCACGGCGCACAAGGCCGGCTGAAACCTTCGGGCGTCGGGTAGCCGTTACCCGGCGGCGCCCCCGCCCAGCGTGCTGAACTAGCCGGTCACAGTGGCGGGATCGCGAACTGGGCGAGCGGCACGGATTCGATGGTGATGCTGGGGATGAAGATGTTGGGCAGGCTGAAGCCGCCGATGCCGACGGTCGGGATGGTCAACGGCGGCGTGGTGAATCCGGGCTCGCTGATCGGCGGCAGGGTGAAGGCGCTCAAATTGATGGGCGGGATGGTGACGGGCGGGATGGTGAAACCCGAAAGGCCGATGGCCGGAATCGTGAACCCGGAAAGGCCGATCGGGGGGATGGTGAATGCGCCGAGGCCAATGGAGGGGATGGTGAATCCCTTGATGAACCCTGGCGTATTCAGGCCGAGCGACGACACTATGTCGAACGACTGCAGGTTGACACTGACGAGACCGAGGACTCCGGAATTCACCGTGACGATTGTTTGATTGTTCCCGCCGACGAACAAATCGGGGAATTGTATCTGCGGGAAATTGATTTGCGGAACGGTGACCGCAGGCAGGCCAATGCCGGGAACTTGGATCGCGGGCAGACTGAAGCCAGGCACCGTTATCGCCGGCAGGGTTATCGGCGGCACAGCTATGGCGGAAGTGGTTATCTGCGGCAGGCTGAATGCACCCACACCGATGGGAGGCGTCGTGAAAGGCGGAATGTTTATCGACGGAATGGATATCGGGGGCAGGCCGAAAGCCGAGAGGTTTATTCCAGGAATGTTCACGGGCGGTATCGCGAACCTGGGCGTGCCGAGCGTGACCAAGGTGCCCAACGGCCCGGTCTTGATGTCGAGCACTCCGTCGAGCAGGTTGATGTCCTGGGCTGCTGCGGCCGCGGCGGCCGCCTGCCCGCCACCGGCCACCTGCTCGGCGACCTGTGCGGCGTTGGTCGCCTCGGCGGCCACGTAGGCGCCCGCGCCCGCGTTCATCAAGGACACGAACTGCTGGTGGAACGCCTGCGCTTGCGCGATGAGAGCTTGAAATTCCTGGCCCCACTTGCCGAATATCGCAGAGATCGCGACCGATACCTCGTCCTGAGCCGCTGCCGCTATTCCCGTCGTCGGGCCCGCCGCGGCGGCCGCGGCCTCGGCCAGCGACGAACGCACACCCGCCAAATCCTCAGCCGCACCCTGGACCAGATCCGGCGTTGCAACCACAAACGACATGTTGACCTCCTGGGTCCACTAGGAGGGTGACCGGCGGTCACCCGAAATTAGACATGTGCTCACCAAGCCGAGCACCGGTTCGTGCTGAGCTATTCGCCAACGACGCGGTGGTCTGCGGTGGCGACAAAGAAGTTAATGTCGCACCCCCCTCGCAACAGTTAGTCATCCAGCGGAGGACAATGCATGCTGCCGAGGCCTGAATCAGCCTCGGCCGCTTACCAATAGCGTTGAAAATACGCCGTTTCCATACTCGACTCAAGGAAAATGATCGTTTTCAGGATGTCCGTTTCGTTCCCTGGACAAAGCCGATGAAAAGCGGCCGGGGCTAAGTGCCGGTCGCCGCGGTGGCCGCGATCAGCGCCTCGGCGAAGGTCTCCATGTCATCGGCCGTGGTATCGACGTGGGGCGAGATCCGCAGCACCGGAGCGGAGAGCTCGTGTGGCGCCCTCGCCACCCCCGCATAGGTGGTCAGGATGCATCGCTCCGCGAGCAGCCACGCGCGCACCGCGCCGGGATCGGCCCCGTCGACGGGTGCCAGCGTCGTGATGGCGCTGGGCTCTTGGGCCTCCTCGACCACCGCCCAGCCGTCGACATCGGTGAGCACGGTGCGTGCGATGCGGCCGAGCTCGGCCAGCCGGGCACGGATCGATTCCGGCCCGCACGCGAGGTGCTCGCCGACGGCGACCGAAAAGCCTACCCGCGCAGCGACATTGGCCTCCCCGAAGCCGAACTGCTGTGCCACCGACAGTTCCGAGGCCCACTGCGGTGCCGGCAGCCGCGGCGTCAGCCGATCCATCAGCTCGGGTCGCACGGCCATGGCGCCGACGCCGCGCGGTCCGGCGATCCATTTGCGGGACGACGAATACATGACATCAGCGCCGACGGCGCAGTCGATGTGCCCCAACGCCTGTGCGGCATCCACGACCAGCGGCACGCCCAGCTGACGGCAGAGCGTGGCCACCATGGCAAGGGGTTGCACCACGCCCCGGTGGCTGCCCAACGGCGTGAGGTGCACCAAATCCGGTGGGTCCTCTTCCAGTTGGAGCGCCGCGTCGTCGAGCGCCAGCCTGCCGTCGTCCAGGGTCGGCAATGTGCGCACCTGGAACCCGTGGGCGGCCATCACGGCCAGGTTGGGGCCGTACTCGCCGGGCAGGCAGGCCAGCGTGCGCCGGTCGGCCGGCCAGCCGCCAAGCAGCAGATCCAGCGCGTGCAGCGAACCGGTGGTGAACACGACTTCGGCATCGGGCAGGCCGCACAGCGTCGCCACCGCCGCGCGTCCGGCGTCCAGCACCGGGGCGGCCGCCTCGGCCGCGACGTAGCCGCCGACTTCTGCCTCGTGCAGCGCGTGCCTGGCTGCGGCGTCGAGCGCCGCGAAGCTCTGGCGGGAGCAGGCCGCGCTGTCCAAGTGCAAACCGGCCGCCGGCGGGCGGGCCGCCCGCCACCGGTCGGCCAGCGAATCTTGGGTCACTTAACCGCCAACGACAGCCCGAAGTCGCCCGCACCGTCGGTCCACCACCGGATGCGACGCAGCCCGGCCCCGGCCAACTCGGCGCTCACCCCGTCCGGACGGAACTTGCACGACACCTCGGTGAGCATCTCCTCCCCGTCGGCGAAATCGACGGTCAGGTCCATTGCGCCGACCCGCACCCGCTGGCGCCGGCCGGCCCGCAGCCACATTTCGATGCGCTCCTCGTCGGCGTTCCAGCGCGCCACGTGGTGGTAGGCGTCGACGTCGAAATCGGCGTCGAGTTGCCGGTTGATCACCGCGAGCACGTTGCGGTTGAACCGTGCCGTGACCCCGGCGTCGTCGTCGTAGGCGCGCACCAGCCGCTCGGTGTCCTTGACCAGGTCGGTGCCCAGCAGCAGGCTGTCCCCGGGCCGCATCACGTCGGCCAGCGTGGCCAGGAACTCAGCGCGCGGCCCGGGCGTGAGATTGCCGATCGTCGATCCCAAGAACACGAACAACCGCCGGCCACCGTCGGGTATCTCGTTCAGGTGTTCCTCGAAATCCCCACAGACGGCGTTGATTTCGATGCCCGGGTATTCGCGCTGGATGGCCGTCGCGGTGGCGGACAGCACGCTTTCGTCGACATCGAACGGCACGAATCCGCGCAGCGCGCCGCGATCACGCAGCGCGTCCAGCAGCTGCCGCGTCTTCTCCGACGTGCCGGCGCCCAACTCGACGAGGGTGTCCGCGCCGCTGGCCGCCGCGACGTCGCCCGATCGGTCGCGCAGGATCTCGGCCTCGGCGCGGGTCGGGTAGTACTCGGGCAGCCGGGTGATCTGGTCGAACAGGTCGCTACCCACCGAGTCGTAGAACCACTTGGGCGGCAAGGTCTTCGGCGTCTGCTGCAGGCCGTCGAGCACGTCGCGGCGCAATGCGCGGTACGCGGAATCGGCGGCCAGGTGGTTGGACAGCGTCAGCGTCATAGAGAGCCTTTCAAATTGAGGGGGACCAGCGTGACCCCCGCCGAGGTAACCTCGACCAGGTGCCGGTCGGGCAGGTCGTCCCAGTCGGGCGCATCGTCGTACGGTTCGCTGGCCAGCACCACGCCGTCGTCGCGGCGCAGGATGGACATGGTGTCTCCCCAGACGGTCGCCAGCAGCCGGGAGCCGTCGGCGGCCAGCACGTTGAGCCGCGCGAGCGGGTCGGCGGCCCCGATTCCGGCGATGGTGTCGCCCAACGCGTCAAGCCCGCGCTCGAAGATGGTGGCCGCGAGTAGCGCACTGTCGCAAGATGATTCGGCTGACGACGTGGGCGCCAGCACCGCGCGGTCGACGATTCCGTTGTGCGACAACAGCCACCGACCGTCGGTGAACGGGGCGGTGGCACTCGCCTCGATCGGCATCCCGACGGTCGCCGAGCGCACCGCGGCCACCACGCAGTGACTGCGCAGCGCCGGGGCGATCGAATCGAACGACGCGTCGCCCCACAGCGGCGCCGGGCTGCGCCACCGCCGGGGCACGTCGTGATCGAAAAACCCGACGCCCCAACCGTCGGCGTTCATCAGTCCGTGCTTCTGGCGGCGCGGGGCGTACGACTGCACCCGCAACCCGAAGGGCGGGTCCAGCACCAGCGAGGCGACGCTCACGTCGGCGCCGAGCCAGCCCAGGTGACGGCACATCAGTCGCCCACATCCCAGGCCAAGCGGACCCCGGAGAAGATCTGGCGCCGGATCGGGTGGTCCCAGTTGCGGAAGCTGGGCCGCAGGATGCCCGCCTCCACCGCCCACGAGCCGCCGCGCAGCACCCGGTAGTCGCCGTCGAAGAACGGCTGGGAGTAACGCTCGTAGATCATCGGGACGAAACCCGGCCAGGGCCGCAGCGGCGAGGCGGTCCATTCCCACACGTCGCCCAGCATCTGCTCGGCGCCATACGCGGATGCGCCGGCCGGATACGCGCCGACGGGTGCGGGCCGCAGCGCGGTGCCACCCAGGTTGGCCAGGGCGTCCGACGGCTCCTGCCCGCCCCATGGATAGCGCCGCCGGGTGTTCGTCGCGGGGTCCCAGGCGCACGCCTTCTCCCACTCAACCTCGGTGGGCAGTCGGGCGCCGGCCCAGGCCGCGTACGCCTCGGCCTCGAAGTAGGTGACATGCTGCACCGGCTCGTCGGCGGGGATGTCCTCGATGTAGCCGAACCGGGTGCGGGTGCGCCCGTCGGAGCTCCAGAACTGCGGCGCGGTCAGGCCGGCGCTCTGGCGGTGCCGCCAGCCTCGCTCGGACCACCACCGCGGCTGGTCGTAGCCGCCGTCGCCGATGAACTGCGACCATTCGCCGTTGGTGACGGGCACCCGCCCGATCCGGAACGCGGGCACGTCCACGACGTGGGCGGGGCGTTCGTTGTCGAGCGAATACCGTTCGCTCGCGGCGTCGACGCCGAGAACGAACGGCCCGCCGGGCACCAGCACCGAGGTTCCGGCCACCCCCGGCCGGCCCGCGGGCAGGGGGGAAGCGTCGTGCAGCAGCGGCGCGCCGGTGCGCAGGTTCAGCGCCTGCAACATGGTTTCGTCGTGCTGGTTTTCGTGGCTGGCCACCAGCCCGAAGGCGAAGGCGGCCTGCTCACCGGCGGGGTCGTCGGGCAGTGCGTCCAACGCGTCCAGCGCCGCGGACCGCACGGTGCGGCAATAGGAGCGTGCCCGCTCCGGGGACAGCAGCGGAAGCTCGACGCGGCTGGCCCGGGAGTGTTCGAACGCGTCGTAGAGCCCTTCGACCGCCGGCGGCAGCATGCCCGGCCGGGCCGGATCGCCGCCGCGCAGCAGCCAAAACTCCTCCTGTTGACCGATGTGCGCCAGGTCCCACACCAGCGGGCTCATCAACGGGTCGTACTGCCGCCACAACTCGTCGTCGTCGAAATCGACCAGCCTCAGCGTCCGCGCACGCGCACGCGCCAAGTCGTCGGCAAGCCTTTCCCGGGACCTCACACGCCCCCTTGCGCCATCCGCGCCACCACCGGCGCGATGCCATGCTCGATGACCCGGTCGGAAAAGTCGTCGGCCGGACATCGGCCCTGCTCGACGCCGTTGAGCAGGAGCTGCATCGACTCGGTCAGCTCCGCCGGCGCCCGCTCGGCCGCCACCGCGACGCACTTGTTGGCGGCCTCGCAGAGCCGCCGGTCGCGCAGGCCGGCCCGGGCGGCGGTGTCCCAGGCGGTGGCCACCGGCTCGACGGCCTCGGCCGCGAGGTCGGCGGCGACCGGGTCGTCGAGAAGCGTCACCAGCGTGAACACCACCGCGGGCCACAACGCGTCCGGGACGCTGTCGAGGTAGCGGATCTCCAGCCACTGCCTGGGGCGCACGGGCGGGAACAGTGTGGTCAGGTGGTATTCCAGGTCGGCGATCGTCGGGCGCCGGCCGCCGAGCAGCACCCGGCCGTCCACCCAGTCGGCGAAGGGCACCCACCGCGTGACGGCCACCGCTTCGGGGTCGTGCACGAGCATCACCGGGGCCTTGAGCGCGTAGCGCGCCCAGTCGGTGCCCGGGTCGTCGCCGCTGGCGCCCAGGATCGGTCCGCAGCGCGCGGAGTCCATGTCGCCCCAAACCCGCTGCCGGGTCGAAACCCAGCCGGTGAACTCGCCGCCCAGCATCGGGGAATTGGCGGAGATCGCGATCATCGTGGGGCCCAGGGCGTGCGCCAGCCGGACCCGCGCGGCCCAGCCTTCCCGCGGCCCGGCGTCGACGTTGACCTGAATCGACGCGGTGGACGTCATCATCGCCGAGCCCGCCTCCCCGGATCGGCTGGCGCCGAAGAACTGCTCCATGGCGCGGTAGCGCGGTCCCGGGTTGATGCGCTTCGGCGGCCGCAGCGGGTCGGCCCCGAGGAAGACGAGACCCAGCCCGGCGTCGGCCAAGGCCGACCGGAGCACCGCCTGGTCCCGATTCATCGCGGCGGTGGCGGCCACCACCCCGTCGGCGGGCGGGCCGGACAGCTCGACGGCGCCGCCGGGTTCCACCGTGACGACGCTGTCGCCCGGCAGGGCGGGCAGCTGCTCGAGCACGTCGCTGATCTCGTCCCAGCCCGGCCGACGATGCGGGTCGGCGAGGTCGTGACAATGCCCTTCCAGCTCCAGGCCGATACGCCGCAGCGGCGCATCGATCAGGCACCCCTCGGCGATGTATTTCGCGGCGGCGGCAGCGTCGACCATCTCGGCTTGGGCGGCGCTGACGGCGGCGGACGTCATATCACGATCCCTTCGAGGCCCGGGGTGACAACGCGGACCGCTGATTGCGCAACGAGCGGAGAAATATCGCCACTACTTCATCTAGCAGATCGCACCGACATATTCCCGTCCCGCCGGACTCCCCAGTCACGGCCTACCCGAGTACGCGGGTCCACGCTACTGGCCCAGCGCGTTCTGCATAGCCCCGGCCAGGACGTTGACCGCGGGGCCCGCGTTGCCAGACTGGCAGACCTTGGCCTGCAGCAACACGTTTTCGCGCAGCCTGGTTTGATCGAAGCACCGCCGGTCGGTGCCGGCTTCCTGCTTGGTCCAGTTCGCGTCGGTACCCGTCGCCGGACCGCCGTCGAACGACCACACCTGCGTGGTCCCGTTGTCCAGATGCATCGCCGTGGTCTGTCCCGAGCAGCCGACGGTCCGGTCCACCACCCGATGGAAGGCCCGGGCCGCCGCCTCGTTGGTGGCGAACACCCCGACGGCCTGTTTGACGAAGTGGGTCTGGTCGGTGGCCGACGTCTGGGTGGTCGCCCCGTTGAACGACGCCAGGTCCGGGTCGTCGAACACCTCGGGCAGCCCGATGTCGGCCCAGTTGTTGCACACCGGGACGTCGACCGAATAGCCCTGCACGGGCTGGGTGAACGTCGACTCCCAGCCCATCGGGCCGCCGACGATGTTGCCGACGGACCCCTTGGCAAGGACGGCGTAATTGACCACCCCCGGCTCCGACGGGTGAGCGGCCGCCGCGGGTACGCCCGACGCCGTTCCGGCCGCCACCCCGACGGTCACCACCGCGGCCCAGATCCGCATGGTCATGGGTTTCGATCATGCCAGGGGCGGGTGCGCGATAGCGAACGCCGGATTATTGAGCCCGCAAACCCTCCTCGACCTTCTTGCCGAGATCGGGATCGACATTGCGCCAGTACTCGAACACCCGCGACAGCACGGGCTCTTTGACTCCCTTGGACACATGCCCGATGATGTTGTGCGCCAACCGTTCCCGGGCCGCGTCGTCGAGCACCTCGCGGACCATGGTGCCGGCCTGGCCCCAGTCGTCGTCCTCGGGATGCAGCGTGTACGCGGCGCGGACCATGTCGCCGTCGGCGTGCCAGCGCACCTCGGCGGCGCGCGCCGGGTCCGCCTGCGGACCGCCGTAGGAATTGGGCGCATACACCGGATCGGAGACGTTCTTCACCCGCATCGCGCCGTCCTTGGAGTAGCTGTTGACCTCGACTTTGGGCGAGTTGACCGGGATCTGCCGGTAGTTGGTGCCCAGCCGGGCGCGGTGCGCGTCGGAGTAGGAGAAGCCGCGGGCCTGCAGCATCTTGTCCGGGCTCAACCCGGTGCCGGGCACCAGGTTGTTGGGCTCGAAGGCCGCCTGCTCTATTTCGGTGTGGTAGTCGGTGACGTTGCGGTCCAGGGTCAGCTTCCCGACGTCGATCAGCGGATAGTCTCCGTGCGGCCACACCTTGGTCAGGTCGAACGGGTTGAACCGGTAGTTGCGGGCCTCCTCGTACGGCATGATCTGCATCTTCAGCGTCCAACTCGGGTGATCGCCGCGCTCGATCGCCTCGTAGAGGTCCCGCTGGTGGTAGTCGCCGTCCTCACCGGCCAGGTGGTCGGCCTCCTCCTGGGTCAGGAAGTCGACGCCCTGATCGGTGATGAAGTGATACTTCACCCAGAAGATCTCGCCGGCGGCGTTGATCCAGCTGTAGGTGTGGCTGCTGTAGCCGTTCATGTGGCGCCAGCTCTTGGGGATCCCGCGATCGCCCATCAGCCAGGTGACCTGGTGCGCCGACTCCGGCGACAGCGTCCAGAAGTCCCACTGCATGTTGTTGTCACGCAAATTCGTTGCCTGCATGCGCTTTTGGGACCGGATGAAGTGCTGGAACTTCAGCGGGTCGCGCATGAAGAAGACCGGCGTGTTGTTGCCGACCATGTCGAAGTTGCCCTCGGTGGTGTAGAACTTCAACGCGAAGCCACGCGGGTCCCGCCACGTGTCCGGGCTGCCGCGCTCGCCGGCGACGGTGGAAAACCTGATCAGCGTCTCGGTTCTGGTGCCCGGCTGGAACACCGCGGCCCTGGTGAACCTGCTGACGTCGTTGGTCACCTCGAAGTGCCCGAACGCGCCCCCGCCCTTGGCGTGCGGTTGGCGCTCCGGGATGCGTTCCCGGTTGAACATCGCCATCTGCTCGATCAGGTAGTGATCCTGCAGCAGGATCGGACCGTCGGGGCCGATCGTCAACGATTGGTCGTCGCTGGGCGCGGGGGTGCCGGCGTCGGTGGTCGTGTAGCGTTCCGTCATCTTTGCTGCCTCCTGGTTAAATCGAAGCGGCCCAACAACTTTGGCCGCTGCACGGAAAGCCGGGCAGGCCTACGGGCGCGGATTGCCCGGGGTGTTCGGCGCCGGCGCGGGCGGGCTGGGTGTCGGAGCCTGGCTCGGCCCACCCGGACCACCCGGGCCCGAGGGCGGCGGACCGATCGGGCCGCCCGGCCCGCCCGGGCCGAAGCCCGGCGGCGGACCCCACGGCCCGACGACCGTCCCGGGGCCACCGGCGCCGAACTGCCACGCTCCGCCGCCCGGGCCGCCCGGGCCGCCCGGGCCGCCGGGACCGCCGGGGCCGTACATCATCCCGTGATGGTGTTTGTGGTAGCAGTGGTGGTCGAACCCCACGATCATGGCGCCGGCGAAGAAAATGGTCGAGAGAATGAAAACTATCCCGGCGACGATCACCACCCACGCGGCGGCCACGTAGAGCCTGGGAGGTTTGACCCGCTCGTACGCCGGAGCAGCGGGTGGCCCCGCCGCGACGGAAGTCGGTTGCCTTGGCGGTTCGGGTGTTTGGGTCATGCCTTGAATATGCCCCCGTCGCGAGCCGCGATAACAGGTGCGTCGATAAAAGTTGCTGTGAATTGTGTAGCCCGGCGCTCGTGCGAGCGCCGGGCTATCAGTGGAGGGTTCAGCGGCCCGCCGCGGTTACGGCGTGCGAGACGGCGCGACCGACGACGGAATCTGGCTGGGTCCGGGCGCACCCGGGGTTGCCGAGGCGGGCCCACCGCCCTGGACCGCCGCGGGGCCACCGCCCGGGCCGCCGGGCCCGCCGGGACCGCCCGGGCCGCCGAAGCGGTGCGGGTGCATGAAGGCCGCGTGGTGCTTGTGGTGGTGCATGCCGCCGCCGTGATGCCCGAGCGCCATGCCGGTGAAGAAGATCACCGAGACGATGAACACGACGCCGGCGACGATGGCGACCCATGCCGCGGCGATGAAGACGCGGGGGGTGCGGTAGAGCGCAGCTGCGGTTGCCGCCGCAGGCGCCGGTGCAGTTGCGGTGTGAGTCCGCTCAGTGGGGGTGTCAGATGTTTCACTCATGAGACTCATGATGCGGGCGTCAACACAAGCTGTGGCTATGCGTTGATTAAGTAGCAGCTATGAGCTGAAAACGCCGTCACCTGCCGAAACAGTGTGGGCGGGCTACTCAGGCTTGAACGGGTTGACCGCAAACTGGATCACCCGGTAGGGCGCGCGGGCGCGTGGATCGATGTTGTTCCACTGGCTGACGAAGATCCGCAGCTCGTCGAGGGTGGAGCCGGGCGAGATGTACCCGCCGTATGGCTGTGCGAGCCGGTTGTCGTAGGGCGGCGGCAGGCTTTCGGCGGGCTCGGGCCACTCGTCGTGCTGCACCACAGTGGTCACGGGCGCGGTGCCCAGCGCCGTCGGGTCGTTGGCGACCCGGACCTCCATGTTGCCGGTGCTGGCGTTGAAGTACGACAGCACGGCCTTGCCGTCGATCTGCCTGATGGACATCTCACCCACCTGATCCGGCCACAGGGGCGTCGGCGCCTTGCCCCAGCCGCCGCCGGGCCCCGGGGCGTAGCCCTGCCACCGGGACCGGTCGGTGAACGTTTGCGGCGTGGCGCGGTACAGCAACATCGGAGCGCGCCGGGTGAAACTGTTGGCCACGATGTACACCCAGCCGCTCGGCGAATCGGGGGCGGGAATCGGGTCGTAGTACCCGCTGATCTGCGATTGCGAGCCGCCCTGATAGGAACCGTCGCGCCGGGACCCCGCGACCGTCTGCCAGCTGCCGTGCGCCGGCTCGGGGGTCACGAGCCGAGAGCTTTGCGGCTCAAGGTTTTTCGTGGTGGTCACCATCAGGTAGTTGCGCCGGTTGATCTGCACCACCCCGGCGGGCAGTTGGGAATCGCCGGGCGGCGTGGGGTCGGCCAACAACGGCTTGTTGATGCCCGTGACCCCGGTGTAACGCACCCCGGCGGGGTCGTCGACCGACGCGGTGTCGACGTGCAGCGCGACCGGGGAGTACCAGCCGCCGAACCCGACGCCCTGGCCGGCGAAGCTGTCACCGCACACCTGCAGCAGCTCGGCGGGAAACTCGACGAACTCGCACAGGTCGGTCGCGCCGACGCCGTAGTCGCGCGTCGGGGTTCCGGTGCCCGCGGTCGGCCCGATCCGCAGCACCTGACCCGGCGCCAGCGGCTGCAAGATCGGCTCGGGAGCAGGCGCGGGAGGATCGGCATGCGCGACCCAAAAGCATTGCGGGGCAAGTAAAGTCAGCGCGATCAGCGAGCACCGAGTCGCGGAACTCACCCGCGGTCTCACAACTGGGCGGCCAGCAGCTCGGCGATCTGAATGGTGTTGAGCGCCGCCCCCTTGCGCAGGTTGTCCCCCGAGACGAACAGCGCGAGACCGCGCCCGTCGGGTACCCCGGGGTCGCGCCGGATGCGACCGACCAGCGACTCGTCGACGCCGGCGGCGGCCAGCGGGGTCGGCACGTCGACCACCTTGACCCCCGGTGCGCCGTCGAGCAGCTCGCGGGCCCGCTCGGGTGACAACGGCCGCGCGAATTCGGCGTTGATCGACAGCGAGTGCCCGGTGAACACCGGCACCCGCACGCAGGTGCCGCTGACCAACAGGTCGGGGATGCCCAGGATCTTGCGGCTCTCGAAGCGCAGCTTCTGGTCCTCGTCGGTCTCGCCGGAACCGTCGTCCACCAGCGATCCGGCCAGCGGCAGCACGTTGAACGCGATCGGCGCCACGTACGTCTTGGGCGCCGGGAACTCGCAGGCGCCACCGTCGTACACCAGCTGCTCGGCGCCGTCGATGACGGCGCGCGCCTGGGTGGCGAGTTCCTCGACGCCGGCGAGCCCGCTGCCGGACACCGCCTGATAGCTGGAGACCACCAGGCGCTCCAGCTGCGCCTCGTCGTGCAGCACCTTGAGCACCGGCATGGCGGCCATGGTGGTGCAGTTCGGGTTGGCGATGATGCCCTTCGGCCTCCGGTGCGCGTCCCGTTCGAAGTTCACCTCCGACACCACCAGCGGCACGTCGGGGTCCTTGCGCCACGCCGAGGAGTTGTCGATCACGGTGACCCCGGCGGCCGCGAACCGCGGGGCCTGCACCAGCGACATCGTCTTGCCGGCCGAGAACACCGCGATGTCCAGCCCCGTCGGGTCCGCCGTCGCGGCGTCTTCGACCTCGATCTCCTGGCCGCGGAAGGTCAGCTTGCGCCCCTGGGAGCGCGCGGAGGCGAAGAACCGCACCGTCGTGGCCGGAAAGTCCCGTTCGTCGAGCAGCGCCCGCATCACCTGGCCCACCTGGCCGGTGGCCCCGACTACCCCAATGGCAACCATCTATCTACCCGTCCCCGCATACACCGTCGCCGACTCCTCGCCGCCGAGCCCGAACGCCTCATGCAACGCCACGACGGCCTTGTCCAGTTCGGTGTCGCGGCACAGCACCGAGATGCGGATCTCGGAGGTGGAGATCAGCTCGATGTTGACGCCCACGGTGGCCAGCGCCTCACAGAAGGTCGCGGTGACCCCGGGGTGGCTGCGCATGCCCGCACCGATCAGCGACACCTTGCCGATGTGGTCGTCGTAGAGCAGCTGGGTGAACCCGATCTCGTCGCGCAGCGCGTCGAGCTTCTCCACCGCGGTGGGGCCGCTGTCGCGTGAGCACGTGAAGGTGATGTCGGTCTTGCCGTCCTCGACCTTGGAGACGTTCTGCAGCACCATGTCGATGTTCACGTCGGCGTCGGCGACGGCCCGGAACACCCTCGCCGCATACCCCGGGATGTCGGGGATCCCGACGATGGTCACCTTGGCCTCGCTGCGGTCGTGTGCGACTCCGGTCAGGATGGGGTCTTCCATGGCGATGTCCTTGATCGATCCCTTGACGATGGTGCCCGGCTTGTCCGAGTACGACGACCGGACGTGCACCGGGATGTTGTAGCGGCGAGCGTATTCGACGCAGCGCAGCATCAGCACCTTGGCGCCGCAGGCCGCCATCTCGAGCATCTCCTCGAAGGTCACCGTGTCCAGCCTGCGGGCGTTGTGCACGATCCTGGGGTCGGCGCTGAAGATGCCGTCGACGTCGGTGTAGATCTCGCAGACGTCGGCGCCGAGCGCCGCGGCCAGCGCGACGGCGGTGGTGTCCGATCCGCCGCGGCCGAGCGTGGTGACGTCGCGGGTGTCCTGGCTGACCCCTTGGAACCCGGCGACCAACACGATGCGCCCCTCGTCGAGCGCGTCGCGCAGGCGTCCCGGCGTCACTTCGATGATCTTGGCGTTGCCGTGGGTGCCGGTGGTGATCACGCCGGCCTGCGAACCGGTGAACGAGCGCGCCTGCGCGCCGAGCGATTCGATCGCCATGGCCACCAGCGCGTTGGAGATGCGCTCACCGGCGGTCAGCAGCATGTCGAGTTCGCGCGGCGGGGGGGCCGGGCAGACCTGTTGGGCCAGGTCCAACAGGTCGTCGGTGGTGTCGCCCATGGCCGAAACCACCACGACGACGTCATTGCCCTGCTTCTTGGTCGCGACGATGCGCTCGGCGACGCGGCGGATCCGGTCGGCATCCGCCACGGATGATCCGCCGTACTTCTGCACGACGAGCGCCACTGTTGTTCGTTCCTGTCTTCGGAGATCTGGCTTCGAGTCCACAACAGAATACGTGCCGGCGCATCTTGATTTCCCCCCGCCGAACGTGGGTCCCAGGTACGAAAACCTCGCCGATTTCGTCCATGAGCCACACGTTCGGCGGCGTGCACCGCGCGTTTTGGTCCCGACGCGGATCGCGGTAGAGTGCACACCGTGCAGCGGGTGCTCCTCCTCGGACGCCGCGACGGGGTCTGATCCAGACCGGCTTCCCGTCGCGGGTGTTCGCGATGCGCCGGTCTGAGGTTCCTTCTGATACCCCGGAGCAACTACCGTGACCAATCCTGATTCGCCCGACGCCTATAAGTCGGCACGCACCATCGTCAAACCCGCCGGCCCGCCCGGGCCGGCCCAACCCTCCTGGAATCCGCAACGCGGGTCGTCGATGCCGATCAACCGGTACCGCCCCTTCGCCGAAGAGGTCGAGCCCATCCGGGTGGCCGACCGCACCTGGCCCGACCGGGTCATCACGCGCGCCCCGCTGTGGTGCGCGGTGGATCTGCGCGACGGCAACCAGGCGCTGATCGACCCGATGAGCCCGGCCCGCAAGCGCCGCATGTTCGACCTGCTGGTGCGGATGGGCTACAAGGAGATCGAGGTTGGATTCCCGTCGGCCAGCCAGACCGACTTCGACTTCGTCCGCGCCATCATCACCGACGGCGCCATCCCCGACGACGTCACGATCCAGGTACTGACCCAGTGCCGGCCGGAGCTGATCGAGCGCACCTTCGAGGCGTGTGACGGCGCGCCGCGGGCGATCGTGCACTTCTACAACTCGACGTCGATCCTGCAGCGTCGCGTGGTGTTCCGCGCCGACCGGGCCGCCGTCCAGGCCATCGCGACCGACGGCGCGCGCAAGTGCGTCGAGGAGGCGGCCAAGCATCCCGGCACGCAGTGGCGGTTCGAGTACTCCCCGGAGTCCTACACGGGGACCGAACTCGAGTACGCCAAGCAGGTGTGCGACGCCGTCGGCGAGATTATCGCGCCGACGCCGGACAACCCGATCATCTTCAACCTGCCCGCCACCGTGGAGATGGCCACCCCCAACGTCTACGCCGACTCGATCGAGTGGATGAGCCGCAACCTGGCCAGCCGGGAGTCGGTGATCCTGAGCCTGCATCCGCACAACGACCGCGGAACCGCCGTCGCCGCAGCCGAATTGGGCTACCAGGCCGGAGCCGACCGGATCGAGGGTTGCCTGTTCGGCAATGGGGAGCGCACCGGCAACGTGTGCCTGGTGACGCTGGGGCTCAACCTGTTCTCCCGCGGGGTGGACCCCCAGATCGACTTCTCCAACATCGACGAGATCCGCCGCACCGTGGAGTACTGCAACCAGCTGCCGGTGCACGAGCGTCACCCCTACGGCGGCGACCTGGTCTACACCGCGTTCTCCGGCAGTCACCAGGACGCCATCAACAAGGGTCTCGACCAGATGAAGATCGACGCCGACGAGGCCGACACCGACGTCGAGGACATGCTCTGGCAGGTGCCCTACCTGCCGATCGACCCCAAGGACGTCGGACGCACCTACGAGGCGGTGATCCGGGTCAACTCGCAATCCGGCAAGGGCGGGGTGGCCTACATCATGAAATCGGATCACGGGCTGGCCCTCCCGCGGCGGCTGCAGATCGAGTTCTCCCAGGTGATCCAGAAGATCGCCGACGGCGAGGGCGGCGAGGTGTCGCCAAAGGAGATGTGGGACGCGTTCTCCGAGGAGTACCTGGCCCCGGTGCGACCGCTGGAGCGGATCAGGCAGCGGGTCGACGCCTCCGACGAAGACGGCGGCATGACCAGCATCGCCGCCACCGTCAAGATCGACGGCGTGGAGACCGAGATCAGTGGCACCGGCAACGGCCCGCTCGCCGCCTTCGTCCATGCGTTGGGGACCGTCGGCTTCGACGTGGCGGTGCTGGATTACTCCGAGCACGCGATGAGCGCGGGCGACGACGCGCAGGCGGCGGCCTACGTCGAGGCGTCGGTCGCGGGTCGAACGGTGTGGGGCGTCGGCATCGCGCCGTCGATCACCACCGCGTCGCTGCGGGCCGTCGTGTCGGCGGTCAACCGAGCGTCGCGCAGCTGATCAGACGGAGAGCAACCGTTCGAAGAACTCGCGGTAGCGCATCAGTGCGACGCGGAGGGTCTCGGTAGACGATTCCTCGCCGCGGGCCCATTGCTCTTCGAGACTCGAGCGCGCGTGGGCGAACCCGCTCGTGAGCCGGTCGACCAGATCGGACACCAGCGCGTCAGCCTTGTGCACGCACTCCTTGGGATCGTCGACGAAGGCCGCTTGCACGGCTGCCCACCGCCCGCGCATGTCCGCGAGCTCGTCCTCGGCGAAAAGGGCGTCCGAAGAGGACCGTTCGCCGTCCCCGGCCAGATGGCCGGCATTCTGCTCAGTCCCGCCCGCTGGTGGCGTCGCCCCGGAAGGCTGTTGACCAAAAGCGGTCGGTGCGTCGGTCGCATACTGGCCGACCGGAGGCGCAGCCATCTCTGCTCCCGGGCCCACCGGTGCCGTCGCCGCCCGCCCGGTCTGGCCGACCGGTGGGGTCGCCCACTGAGGGGCCTCCGCTTCCGGGTTCGAGGGGGCGAATCGCGGGTTGTCGTGTGTGGTCATTTCCTTGCCTCCTGTGACGCGTGGTGATCTGTGTTGGTCTCGAGCAACCTCTCGAAGAGCGCCCGGTAGTGGACGAACGCCCTCCGCTGCTGTTCGGTGCTGATATCACCGCGCTGCTGCGACAGATGAATGCCGTGCGCGGCGCGATAGTTGTCGACGATCTGCGGGTGGTCGACCGAGATGTCGGCAGCCCGCTGATCGAAGTCGTCGACGGGGTAGCCCCGCTGACGCATCACCTCGGTGACGAGCCGATCGGCGACGCCGACGGCGGTGGCCGGGTTGTCGACGAACCCCGTCTGCACCTGCTGCCAGCGTGCCGCGAAATCCGAGCGGGCGGCCGGCGGCAACGGCACGATGTCGAGTTTGTCTCGCCGACGTTCCCGGGCGGCCAATTCTTCCTGAGCCGCCTTCTCGTTCCCCCTTTCGAACACCAGACGCTCGTATTCGGGGCCGTAGTGCCGCTTCAGTCGCTCATTCTTCTTCCGGCGACTCGCGACGCTTGCCGCAACGATCAACGCGGCCACCAGGATGACTGCGACGACCGCGATGACGATCCATTGCCAGACGGGCATTTCGGGCTCCTTTCGTACTCAAGTCGAATAACCGGGGCCACCTGAAGCCAAACAACTTGATGCCGTGCCCACGGGATCGAAAACGGTTCTGGCTCTTGCCCCTTGACCAAAACCAGTCGACCACCCTTTGGCGGGTAGCACTACACCCTTAAGGAGGTAATCAGCTGTGCTTGCTGCTGCTTGCTCGATCGATCCGGGCGGAAGCGATCAGAACAACGCGAGCTGCTGGTCGAGCATGGTGACGTCGGTGAATTCCTCCATGCTGGTGCCGCCGGCGACCGTGCCGACGCAGTCCATGAACTGCGCGTCGGACACCACCGGCACCCCCAGCTGTCGGGCGTGATAGCCCTTGCCCTGCTCGGGGGCGGCGTCGTTGCAGACCACCAGCGAGGTTTCCCCGTCCACGACGTCGCGGTAGGCGAGCCCGGCGTGCAGGATCCGCTCGACGAGCTCCTCGTGGGTGCGCCTCACCTCGGCGGCCAGCGCCACCCGCATGCCCTGGACCAGCGGCCTGCCCCGCACGAAGGGCCCCGGGTTGAGGTAGGGGCACGGCATCCGCGAGGCCAGCACCTTCAACGGGCGCAGCTCGTCGTGGGTCACCCGGCCGTTCGGCCATTGCCGCCGGGTCACCGGGTGCACGGGCAGCCAGATGTCGCGTTCGCGCGCCCGCTCCAGCGCCGACTCCAGGACACCGGTCAGCACCAGCGCGTCGTCGAAGGCGTCGTGTGGCCGCTCCTGCACCACGCCCCAATGGGCCGCGAGCGTCTCGAGCCGCAGGTTTTCGACCCCGAGGTCCAGTCGGCGCGCCAACTCGACCGTGCACATGACGTTGTCGACGGGCAGCTCGGCCTGGGCGAGCTCGGCCTCCGCGGCCAGGAACGCGTAGTCGAAAGCGACGTTGTGCGCCACCAGCGTGCGGCCGCGCAGCACCTCGACCAGGTCACCGACGATGTCGGCGAACTGCGGCTGGTCCTCGAGCATCGCGGTGGTCAGGCCGTGCACGTGGGTGGGACCGGGGTCCACCCCGGGATTGAGCAGGCTGACCACGGACTGCTCCACCCGCCCGTCGGCGTCCAGCCCGAGCGCGGCGACGCTGATGATCCGCGCCTGACCCGGCCGAAAGCCCGAGGTCTCGACGTCGATGACGGCCCAGCCCCCGCCCGGCTCGCTGGCCGGCCGCCCCCAGGACACCCGGTTCATGAGCTGAGCATGGCACGCGCGACCGACATCGCCGGTTCGCTACGAGTCGTGTCGCCCGAAATCCACGCGGGCGACCCGCAGCGCCCGGCGCACAACGCCGCGCTCGCGATCGCCCGAAATCCACGCGGGCGACCCGCAGCGCCCGGCGCACAACGCCGCGCTCGCGATCGCCCGAATAAACTCACGCGCGTGATCACCACCCGTGCACGCCTGGCCCTCGCCGCGGGAGCGAGCGCGCGGTGGGCGTCGCGGGTGACCGGGCGCGGGGCCGGGGCGATGATCGGCGGCCTGGTCGCGATGACGCTGGACCGCTCGGTGCTGCGACAGCTCGGGGCCGGGCGGCGCACCGTCATCGTCACGGGCACCAACGGCAAGTCGACGACCACGAGGATGACGGCCGCCGCGCTCGGGACCCTGGGTCCGGTGGCCACCAACGCCGAGGGCGCCAACATGGACGCCGGCCTGGTGGCCGCGCTGGCCGCCGACCGCACAGCCGGGCTGGCGGCGCTGGAGGTCGACGAGATGCACGTGCCGCACGTTGCCGACGCCGTCGAGCCCACTGTCATCGTGCTGCTCAACCTGTCGCGCGACCAGCTGGACCGGGTGGGTGAGATCAACGTGATCGAACGCACGCTGCGGGCCGGGCTGGCGCGGCACCCGAACGCCGTCGTCGTCGCCAATTGCGACGACGTCCTGATGACGTCGGCGGCCTACGACAGCCCCCACGTGGTGTGGGTGGCCGCGGGCGGCGCCTGGGCGAACGACTCGGTCAGCTGCCCGCGCAGCGGCGAGGTCATCGTCCGCGACCGGGGGCACTGGTATTCCACCGGCGCCGACTTCAAGCGACCCAGCCCGCAGTGGTGGTTCGACGACGAGACGCTGTACGGGCCCGACGGCCTGGCCCTGCCGATGCGGCTGGCGCTGCCCGGCGCGGTGAACCGGGGCAACGCGGCCCAGGCCGTGGCCGCCGCCGTCGCGCTGGGCGCGGCCCCCGCGCGGGCCGTCGCGGCGGTCGCCACGGTCGACGAGGTCGCCGGGCGCTACCGCAGCGTCCGCGTCGGCGACCACGAGGCGCGGATCCTGCTGGCCAAGAACCCCGCCGGCTGGCAGGAGGCGCTGTCGATGGTCGACAAGCACGCGGCCGGGGTGGTCATCGCGGTCAACGGGCAGGTGCCCGACGGCGAGGACCTGTCGTGGCTGTGGGATGTGCGCTTCGAGCACTTCGAAGAGACCCGAGTCGTCGCGGCCGGCGAGCGCGGCACCGACCTGGCGGTGCGCCTCGGCTACGCGGGCGTCGAGCACACGCTGGTGCACGACACCGTGGCGGCCATCGCGTCATGCCCGCCCGGGCGGGTGGAGGTCGTCGCCAACTACACCGCCTTCCTACAGCTGCAGCGAGCGTTGGCGCGCCATGGCTGACTCCACCGTGCGGATCGGCCTGGTGTTGCCCGACGTGATGGGCACCTACGGCGACGGCGGCAACGCCCTGGTGCTGCGCCAACGCCTGCGCCTGCGGGGCATCGCCGCGGAGATCGTCGAGATCACGCTGGCCGACCCGGTGCCCGACTCGCTGGACCTGTACACGCTGGGCGGGGCGGAGGACTACGCGCAGCGGCTGGCCACCCGGCACCTTCTTCGCTACCCGGGCCTGCAGCGCGCGGCCGAGCGGGGCGCGCCGGTGCTGGCGATCTGCGCGGCCGTCCAGGTGCTGGGCCACTGGTATGCGACCTCCTCGGGCGAACGGGTCGACGGTGTGGGCATGCTGGACGCGACGACGTCGCCGCAGGACACGCGCACCATCGGCGAGTTGGTCAGCAAGCCGCTGCTGACCGGGCTGACCCAACGGCTCACCGGCTTCGAGAACCACCGCGGCGGCACCGTCCTGGGACCGGCCGCGTCCCCGTTGGGCACGGTGGTCAAGGGCGCCGGAAACCGCGCCGGCGACGGCCACGACGGCGCCGTGCAGGGCAGCGTCGTCGCGACCTACATGCACGGGCCCTGCCTGGCCCGCAACCCGGAGCTGGCCGACCTGCTGCTCGGCAAAGTAGTGGGCGAACTCGCGCCGCTGCAGCTGCCCGAGGTGGACCTGCTGCGCCGCGAGCGACTGGCGGCCCGCTGAGGCCGCCCAGCGTGTCGTCGCAATGGGTTATATCTCGCGACGGCCCAACTAGCGGCGCTTCAAGGTTCCTTCAAGGATTCGTCCAGCGGCTTCACCGACCCTTTTCTCGACGCACCCCCCGAGAAAAGGACCCCCATGATCAACACCAGGACCATCGTCGCCAAGGCCGCCGGCGCCGTCGGGCTCGCGGCGGTCTTGAGCGCGGCCACCGGCTCGATGGTTGCGCTCGCCGCCAGGGCCGACGCGGCCCAGGACGGGATGCACGGCAACCCGGCCGCCGCGGCGCCCTACTGGCGCTACCAGCAACAGGACCGCGACTGCGCGGAGATGGCGGTGGCCGACGTGGTCGGCCAGGTCACCGGCCGCGAACCCACCGAGGACGAGATCACCGCCGCGGCCGCCAATATCCCGAGCGTCAGCCATCCCGGACCGATCTACCGGCCCGGGAGCAACACCAAGAACTCCGACCTGCCCGTGCTGCTGGCGCACTACGGCATCCACGCCACCGCGGTCCACCCCAACCTCGACGCCCTCGCGCACGATCTGGATGGGGGGCGCAAGGTGATCGTTGGGCTCAACGACAAGATCCTGTGGAACACGCGGGGCGACCGCACCCAGGAAAACCACTTCGTCGTCGTCATCGGCATCGATAACGCAGCCAACGTGGTGCACCTCAACGACAGCGGCATCAAGGCGGGTCGCGACGAACAGGTTTCCATTGCCACCTTCGAAGCGGCGTGGCAGACCAGCGACAACTTCGCCGTCGTCACCAACTGACGGCTCAGACCATGGCGCGGCGGCCGGTGAGCGCGCGGCCCAGCGTCAGCTCGTCGGCGAACTCCAAGTCGCCGCCCATCGGCAGCCCCGACGCGATCCGGGTCACGGTCAGGCCGGGGATGTCGCGCAGCATCCGAACGAGGTAGGTGGCCGTCGCCTCGCCCTCCGTGTTGGGGTCGGTGGCGATGATCACCTCGGTGATGTCGACGTCGTCGACGCGCTCGCCGATGCGGGTCAGCAGCTCGCGGATGCGCAGCTGGTCGGGTCCCACGCCGGACAACGGGTCGAGCGCGCCGCCCAGCACGTGGTAGCGGCCGCGGAATTCGCGGGTGCGCTCGACGGCCTGGACGTCCTTCGGCTCCTCGACGACACAGACCTGGGAGCCGTCGCGGCGCGGGTCGGCGCAGATGCGGCAGCGCTCGTCGTCGGAGACGTTGCCGCACACCGCGCAGAACCGCACGCCCTCGCGGACCTTGCCCAATACAGCGGTCAGCCGGTCGATCTCCGGCGGTTCGACCGACAACAGGTGGAACGCGATGCGCTGCGCGCTCTTGGGGCCGATGCCCGGCAGCTTGCCGAGCTCGTCGATCAGATCCTGGACGGGTCCCTCAAACATGTCGGTGCAGCGTCACAGCCCCGGCATCTGAGTGGGTGGCGGCGCCGCCGGTTGGGCCGGCGGCGCGCCCATGCCGCCCGCCAGGGCGCCCAGCCGTTCCTGCGCCATCTTGGTGACCTGCGCCGAAGCGTGGCGCATGGCGCCCACGATCAAGTCCTGCAGGGTCTCGATGTCGTCGGGGTCGACGACCTTGGGGTCGATCTCCACCGCGACCACCTCGCCGCTGCCTTTGACGACGACCTTGACCAGGCCCCCACCCGCCTCACCGTGTATCTCTGCGTTGGCGAGCTGGTGCTGGGCCTCGAGTAACTTCTGCTGCATCTGCTGCGCCTGAGCGAGCAGCTGCGACATGTCGCCTCCGGGTTGCATGACAATCCCCTCGCATCTTGGTCTCGAGTTGGTTTCGCCTGCGGGTGCCGGGCGATTCGGAACACCCAGCGTAGACCGCGCGCCGTTACCTTTGCGCCGTGGACCTACGAGTGAGCAAGCGTGTCGGTATCAGAGTGTTGGTCGCTGTGCTGGTTGCCGTCGCGGCGGCGATCATCCCGACGGCGACCGCCGCCCCGTCCAACATCGCCGGCATGGTCGTTTTCATCGACCCGGGCCACAACGGCTCGAACGACGCGTCGATCAACCGTCAGGTGCCCACCGGGCGCGGCGGCACGAAGGACTGTCAGACCAGTGGGACGTCGACCAACAGCGGCTATATGGAGCACACGTTCACCTGGGACACCGCGCTGCGGGTTCGCGCCGAGCTCAGCGCGCTGGGCGTCCGCACAGCCATGTCGCGCGGTGACGACACCGGGCTGGGGCCGTGCGTCGATGCGCGCGCCGCGGCGGCCAACTCCTTGCGGCCCAACGCGATCCTGAGCATCCACGCCGACGGCGGCCCGCCGTCCGGGCGGGGATTCCACGTGAACTACTCGGCGCCGCCGCTCAACCAGGCGCAGGCCGGTCCCTCGGTGCAGTACGCCCGGATCATGCGCGATCAGCTGCAGGCGTCCGGCATCCCGCCCGCCAACTACATCGGGCAGGACGGCTTGTACGGGCGCTCGGACCTCGCGGGCCTGAACCTGGCGCAGTACCCGTCGATCCTGGTCGAGTGCGGCAACATGAAGAACCCCGTGGATTCGGCGCTGATGGAGTCGGCCGACGGCCGGCAGAAGTACGCCGACGCGCTCGTCCGCGGCGTCGCGGGGTTCCTGGCGACCCAGAGCCAGGCGCGCTGACGGCGCTAGCCTTCCAGTTCTTTCTTCAGGTTGGCCAGCACCTCGCCCTGAATCCTCCTCAGCCCCAAGGGCGCAAAGGTTTTTTCGAAGAAGCCCTTGACGCCGCCGGCGCCGGTCCAGCTGGTCTTCACCGTGACGCTGGATCCCGGTCCGGCGGGGGCCACCGTCCAGTTGGTGATCATCGACGAGTTCGCGTCCTTCTCGATGACGGTGTGGCCCGCCACGTCGACGTTCACCTGCACATCGCGAACGCGTGACTTGGTGGCCTGCAGCCTCCACTTGGCGACCGTACCCGCGCCCTTGCCGCCCTGCAGCACCTGGTAATCGCTGTACTGGGGGGACAGGATCTTCGGGCGCATCTTCTGGTAGTCCGACACCGCGGCGAGGGTGGCCCCGGGCTCGGCGTTGATCAAGATCGTGCTGGCTGCGCTCACCTGGCCCATCGGGCGCGACTCCTCTTCTTGATGTTCGATGACATTGCGATGTCTTGTGATCCCGCCGCGCGCGGGTGCACGGGGTGTTTCCGAAGACTAGGGTATATGTGGTGCCTGTCCCTGGATCTGCACTCTCGGCTCATGCAGCGGGCGTCGACCGGTTGATGGCGAGTTATCGATCCATCCCGACGACGTCCGCCGTCCGGCTCGCCAAGCCCACGTCAAACCTGTTCCGCGCCCGCACCAAACGCGATGCGCGCGGTCTGGACACCTCGTGTTTGACCGGCGTTCTCGCCGTGGATCCCGAGACCCGCACCGCCGACGTCGCAGGCATGTGCACGTACGAGGACCTGGTGGCCGCGACGCTGCCGTACGGCCTTTCGCCACTGGTGGTTCCGCAGCTGAAGACGATCACCCTCGGCGGCGCGGTCAGCGGCCTGGGCATCGAGTCGGCGTCGTTTCGCAATGGCCTGCCCCACGAGTCGGTACTGGAACTGGACATCCTCACCGGCGCCGGAGAATTGGTCACCGCCTCCCGCGGCCAGCACCCGGAACTGTTCCGCGCCTTCCCGAATTCCTATGGCACGCTGGGATATTCGACCAGGCTACGAATCGAGCTGGAGCCCGTGGCCCCCTTTGTGGCGCTGCGGCACATCCGATTCCGGTCGCTGCCCGAGCTGGTCGCGGCGATGGAACGCATCATCGACACCGGCGGCCAGGGCGGTACCCCGGTGGATTATCTGGATGGCGTGGTCTTCAGCCCCGACGAAAGCTATCTGTGTGTGGGCCGGCGGACCACCACGCCGGGACCGGTCAGCGACTACACCGGGAAAAACATTTACTACCAATCGATTCGGCATGACCTGGCCGGGGTGGAAGCCACCAAGGACGACCGGCTGACGATTCACGACTACTTCTGGCGTTGGGACACCGACTGGTTCTGGTGCTCGCGCGCGTTCGGCGTCCAGAACCCGCGGGTGCGGCGCTGGTGGCCCCGCCGCTATCGGCGCAGCAGCTTCTACTGGAAGCTCGTCGCGCTGGACCAGCGTTTCGGAATCGCCGACCGCATCGAGAAGCGTAAAGGCCGCCCGCCACGCGAGCGGGTGGTGCAGGACGTCGAGGTGCCGGTCGAACGGACCTGCGAGTTTTTGGAGTGGTTCGCGGCCGACGTGCCGATCACGCCGATCTGGTTGTGCCCGCTACGTCTCCGCGATCGCGAAGGCTGGCCGCTGTATCCGATGCGCCCCGACCACACCTACGTCAACATCGGGTTCTGGTCCTCGGTGCCGGGCGGCCCCACCGAGGGCGCGACGAACCGGGCCATCGAGGCGAAGGTCAGCGAACTGGACGGCCACAAGTCGCTGTACTCGGATTCGTATTACACCCGCGAGGAGTTTGACGAGCTCTACGGCGGCGAGGCTTACAAGACGGTCAAGAAAACTTACGACCCCGACTCGCGTCTTTTGGACCTGTACGCAAAGGCGGTGCAACGGCGATGACGACCACCCGAGAACCCCATCACACGACCGCCGGGAAGCTCAGCATGGCGGAGATCCTGGAGCTTTTCGCCGCGACGGGGCGGCATCCGCTCAAGTTCACCGCCTACGACGGCAGCACCGCCGGCAGCGAGGACGCGGAGCTGGGCCTGGACCTCTGCTCGCCCCGCGGGGCCACCTACCTGGCCACCGCCCCCGGCGAACTCGGCCTGGCCCGCGCCTATGTGTCGGGTGACCTGCAGACCTACGGCGTCCATCCCGGCGACCCATACCAGCTGCTCAAGACGCTGACCGACCGGGTCAACTTCAAGCGGCCCTCGGCGCGGACCCTCGCCAACGTCGTCCGCTCCATGGGCGTCGAGCATCTGCTGCCGGTCGCGCCGCCGCCCGAGGAGGCGCCACCGCGGTGGCGGCGGGTCGCGGCGGGCGTCATGCACAGCAAGACCCGCGACGCCGAGGCCATCCACCACCACTACGACGTGTCCAACACGTTCTACGAATGGGTGCTGGGTCCGTCGATGACGTACACCTGCGCGGTCTATCCCGGCGCCGACGCGACGCTGGAGGAGGCCCAGGACAACAAGTACCGGCTGATCTTCGAAAAGCTGCGGCTGCGGCCGGGCGACCGCCTGCTGGACGTCGGCTGCGGCTGGGGGGGCATGGTCCGCTACGCGGCGCGACACGGTGTGCGCGCGATCGGCGCCACGCTGTCGGCGGAGCAGGCGAAATGGGCGCAAAACGCGATCGAAGCCGAAGGTCTGGCCGACCTGGCCGAGGTGCGGCACTCCGACTACCGCGACGTCGCCGAGGCGGGATTCGACGCCGTCTCCTCCATCGGCCTGACCGAGCACATCGGCGTCAAGAATTACCCCGCCTACTTCGGCTTCCTGAAATCCAAGCTGCGCACCGGCGGCCTGCTGCTCAACCACTGCATCACCCGCCACGACAACAAGTCGACCTCCTTCGCGGGCGGATTCACCGACCGCTACGTGTTCCCGGACGGGGAACTCACCGGCTCGGGCCGCATCGTCACCGAGGTCCAGGACGCGGGTTTGGAGGTGCTGCACGAGGAGAACTTCCGGCACCACTACGCGATGACGCTGCGGGACTGGTGCCGCAACCTCGTAGAGCACTGGGACGAGGCGGTCGACGAGGTCGGCCTGGCGACGGCCAAGGTGTGGGGCCTGTACATGGCGGCATCGCGGGTGGCGTTCGAGCAGAACAACCTTCAGCTGCACCACGTGCTGGCGGCGAACGTCGCCGCCCGCGGCGACGACGAGCTGCCGCTGCGGCCCTGGTGGCGGCCCTAGACTCCGTCAATCCGACGCGCGCCCAGCTCGTTCTGCAGCAGCTCGAGTGCGGCCTCTTCGGGGTCGCGCCGCGGCGCCGACGGCTCACTCCGGCCGGCCTCGGCGAGCATGCTTTCCTCTTCGTCTCGCTGCGCGGAATCCGCGGCGGCCGGCTCGTCGACCGGCGCTTCCTGCCGGGCGGGCGCCGGGGCGCTCGCGGCGGGCGCTCCCGAATCCACCTCGCACCGCACCCGCCAGCTCACCCCCAGCGCGTCTTTGAGCGCCTCGGCGATGACGTCGGCGTTGCGCTGCTCGGACAGCCGCTTGGCCAGCGGCGCCGACGCGTGGGTCAGCACCAGCGTGTCGTCCTCCACGGCCCGGACCGTGGCGCCCGCCAGCATCACCTCGGTGGTGCGGCTGCGCTGGCGCACCTTGTCGCGCACTGTCGGCCACATCGATCGCAGCGCCGCCGCGCTGAGTTCACCTGGGGCAGAGCCTGATTCGGGTTCTGGCGGCGGCGGAGCGGGTTCGGGCGCGGGCGTCGGATTCGGGTCGGTCTTGGCGGTGGGCGCCTCGGCCTTGGCGACGGGCTTGGAAACGGCCGCCCGTTTCGGCGGCGCGGTTGGCGCCGCCGCGACCTCGGAGGCGGGCAGCGACACACCCAGCCGGGTCTCGATCCGCTCGACGCGCTGCAGCAGCGCCGACTCGGCGTCGCTGGCCGAGGGCAGCAGCAGCCGCGCGCAGACCACCTCGAGCAGCAGGCGCGGCGCCGTCGCGCCGCGCATCTCCCCCAGCCCGGCCTGCACGACCTCGGCGTAGCGGGTCAGGGTCGCCGGGCCGATGCGGGCCGCCTGCTCGCGCATCCGGTCCAGGACGTCCTCGGGCGCGTCGACCACGCCGCGGCTGGCGGCATCCGGAACCGCTTGCAGCACGATGAGATCGCGGAACCGCTCCAGCAGATCGGTGGCGAAGCGCCGCGGGTCGTGGCCGGCGTCGATCACCGATTCGACCGCGCCGAACAACGCGGCGGCGTCCGACGCGGCGAGGGCGTCCACCGCGTCGTCGATCAGCGCGACGTCGGTGACGCCCAGCAGGCCCAATGCCCGCTGGTACCTCAAGTGGTTGTCCTCGGCACCGGCCACCAGCTGATCCAGGACCGACAGCGTGTCCCGCGGCGAACCGCCGCCGGCCCGGATCACCAGCGGGTACACCGCGTCGTCGACGACGACGCCCTCCTGTTCGCAGATCCGCCCGATCAATGCCCGCATGGTCTTCGGCGGCAGCAGCCGGAAGGGGTAGTGATGGGTGCGCGACCGGATCGTCGGCAGCACCTTCTCCGGTTCCGTGGTGGCGAAGATGAAGATGAGGTGCTCGGGCGGCTCCTCGACGATCTTGAGCAGCGCGTTGAACCCCGCGGTCGTCACCATGTGCGCCTCGTCGACGATGAACACCCGGTAGCGCGACTGCGCCGGGGCGTAGAACGCGCGGTCCCGCAGCTCGCGGGTGTCGTCGACGCCGCCGTGGCTGGCGGCGTCGAGCTCCACCACGTCGATGCTGCCCGGCGCGTTGGGCGCCAGCGCCGTACACGACTCGCACACACCGCACGGGTTGGCGGTCGGTCCCTGCGCGCAGTTCAGCGACCGGGCCAGGATGCGGGCCGAGGACGTCTTTCCGCAGCCGCGCGGCCCGGAAAACAGGTAGGCGTGATTGATCCGGCCCGCCTCCAGGGCGATCGACAGCGGTTCGGTGACGTGCTCCTGCCCCACCACCTCGGCGAAGGTTGCCGGTCGATACTTGCGGTAGAGGGCCACGGTCAGCAGGCTACCGTCGCCCGGTGACTACAGCCCGGGCGGCGTCGAGTGTGTATCGGCGGCATCGCGTGTGCGGCCACGGCTTTGAATGTGCGTCCAGGGCGGGATGTCGTCGGAATTTCCGCCGTCAGTGCACAGAGAAAGCCGTCAGCTCACACTCGACGGGGAGGTCGACGGGGAGGACGCCAGCAACGACTCCGAGGCAGCCAGCAGCGCGCAGGTCGCCAGCCCGTCGACGGCGTCGCGCAGGTCGGGCAGCGACGGGAAGGTGGGCGCGATCCGGATGTTCTTGTCGCCCGGGTCCTTGCGGTACGGGAACGACGCGCCCGCCTCGGTCACCGCGATGCCGGCGTCCTTGGCCAGCGCGACGGTGCGCCGCGCCGTTCCGGGCAACACGTCGAGGCTGATGAAGTAGCCGCCCTTGGGCTCGGTCCACGAGGCGATCTTGGAGTCGCCCAGCCGGTTGTCCAGGATCTCGAGCGCCAGCGCGAACTTCGGCGCCAGGATCTGCTGGTGGCGCAGCATCTGCAGGCGCACCCCGTCGGCGTCGCGGAAGAAGCGCGCGTGCCGCAGCTGGTTGACCTTGTCCGGGCCGATCGACTTCTTCGCGGCGTACTGCAGATACCAGGCGATGTTGCCCAGCGACCCGCCCAGGAAGCTGACCCCGGCGCCGGCGAAGGTGATCTTCGATGTCGACGCGAAGACGTACGGCCGGTTGGGGTTGCCCGCCGTGGCGGCCAGCCCGAGCACGTCGACCTGGCGGATGAAGTCGTGCGTCAGGGTGTGCACCGCGTACGCGTTGTCCCAGAACAACCGGAAGTCGGGCGCGGCCGTGCGCATCTGCACGAGCCGGCGAACCGTCTCCCAGGAGTAGGTGATGCCGGTGGGGTTGCCGAACACGGGCACCGCCCACATGCCCTTGATGGCGGGGTCGACGGCGACCAGCTCCTCGATCAGGTCGACGTCCGGCCCGTCCTGCAGCATCGGGACGGCGATCATCTCGATGCCCATCGTCTCGGTGATGGCGAAGTGCCGGTCGTAGCCGGGTACCGGGCAGAGGAACTTGACGGCCGGCTCGTCCTTCCAGGGCCGCGGTGAGTCGACCCCGCCGTAGAGCAGCGAGAACGCCACGAGGTCGTGCATCAGCTCCAGGCTCGAGTTGTTGCCGGCGATCAGGTTCTGCACCGGGATGCCGAGCAGGTCCCCGAAGATGGCCCGCAGCTCGGGCAGGCCGTGCAGGCCGCCGTAGTTGCGGGTATCGGTGCCCTCGGAATCGCGAAAATCGTCCCCGGGCAGGCTCAGCAGCTGGTTGGACAGGTCGAGCTGCTCCGGCGAGGGCTTGCCGCGGGTCAGGTCCAAGGTCAGCTTCTTGGCCTGCAGCTCCGCGTAATCCTGCTGGTTGCGCGCGTGTGCAGCGGCAAGTTCGTCCGGGCTGAGCGAATCCAGCGACACCATGGACCCTTTCGCTGTCGAGGCGGCGGCTTCGGGGTCAGGTGTTGGACATGCCGTGGGCCCCGAACCGTGGCGATCGCGAGCGCGCGGTGGGGCACCCCGCTTGCGGGGACCGGGCGCTGCGGGTCGCCACTCGTTTAACCTGGGGGACCCCGCGCACCCGACAGAGCCCATTGACCCTTGCTGCCTTCCGGCCCTGGGGGAGTTCACAGGATAGACGCCGCGCGGGGTCCTTCGGCGAGTCTAGTACCTGGCCGGAACCGATCGGCGGCGGCCATTAAAGCGGACCGGACGCTCGGTTACCATGGCCCACGGAGGATTCGCCTAGTGGCCTATGGCGCTCGCCTGGAACGCGGGTTGGGTTAACAGCCCTCGCGGGTTCAAATCCCGCATCCTCCGCCATCGGTCGCGCTCGGCTCGGGTGCGACAACGCACGGGGGTTGTTTGGAATCGGTTTGACCGGCCTTTAGGCTGGCTTACCGGCCAACAAGCTCACCGGCAGCACGAGGAGGCGTATGGGGCGCAAGGTCGCCATACCGTGGCACGCGACGTTTTCGATCGCTGCCGGCGTCCTCTACTTCTTTTTCGTGTTGCCCCGCTGGCCTGAGCTGATGGGTGAAACCACGCATTCGGTCGGGACGACGCTGCGGATCGTGACGGGCGCGCTGGTGGCCCTCGCCGCGCTGCCCGTGGTCTTCACCCAGCTGCGGACCCGCAAGCCCGAGCTGGGCACGCCGCAGCTGGCGCTGACCATCAGGCTGTGGTCGATCGTGGCCCACGTGCTGGCCGGCGTGCTGATCATCGGCGCCGCAATCAGCGAGATCTGGCTCAGCCTGGACTCCGCCGGGCGGTGGCTGTTCGGGATTTACGGCGCCGCCGCCGCGATCGGCCTGCTCGGCGTGTTCGCTTTTTATCTGTCGTTCATCGCCGAATTGCCGCCGCCCCCGCCGAAGCCGATCAAGCCGAAGAAGGAAAAGCAGCGCAAGAAGCGAGGCCTGCGCCGCAAGCAGGGCGACGAAACCGAAGAGGTCACGGACGAAGTCGCCGAGGAGTCCGAGGGCGCTGAGACCGAAGAGCCCGAAGACACCGAAGAGGCCGCAGAGGCAGCAGAGCCCGAAGAGGCCGCAGAGGCAGCAGAGCCCGAAGAGGCCGCAGAGGTCGCCGAAGAATCGCAGCCCGAGCAAGAGCCCGCTACCACCGCGGAAGCCGAGACGGAACCCGAACCGGCCACCGAGGAAGCCGAAGCCGCCGAGGAGCCCCGGACCGGCTTGCAGAACCGCCGCCCCACGGGCAAGGGCTCGCACCGGATGCGGCGCCGGCGCACCCGCGGCGGCGTCGCGCTCGACGAATGACCCGGCCCTGGATCAACGCCGCTTGATGCCCTCGACATAGGCCGCGATGCGCCGCTGCGTCTGGTCGGCGCCCCACAACTGGCGGACCTCGCTGTCGATGAGGCCGCCCTCGCGCATCCGTGCCAGCGCGGGGGCCCGTAGCTGCACTTTGGTGTGGCGATAGGCGTCGGCCGGGATGCCACCGCGGTCGGCGGCCTCGGCCACCGCCGCCCCGACGAGATCGTCGGCGACGACGCGGTGGGCCAGCCCGTTCGCGGTTGCCTCGTCGTCCCGATACACGCGGCCGCCGAGCAACACGTCGTCGGCGCGGTCGCCGCACGCGTAGCGCATCACCTCGAGCGCGGCGACGGGGAACGCGACCCCGACGCGGACCTCGGAGGCGCCGATCTGCGCGCCGGGGCTGATCAGCCTGCGGTCGCAGGCGCACGCCAGCACGCACCCGCCCGCGATGGCGGCGCCATTGATCGCGGCCACCGTCGGCCCGGGATAGCAGAACAACGCCTCGAACGCCTCGGACAGCGCCGGGATCAGCCGGTCGGTGTAGTCGGCACCGCCGCCGACCACGCGGTTGAGGTCGACCCCGGCGCTGAAGGCGCGGCCGGCGCCGGTGACGACGAGCGCTCCCGCGCCCGAGTGCTGCAGTTCCCCCAGCGCGTCGGTCAGCTCCTTCAGCAACTCGACGTCGAGGGCGTTGACGGGCCCGGAGGACAGGGTCAGCACCCGGACCCCGCCGACCGCTTCGATCTCGATCACGACGACACCCCCTCCGTCAGCCGGCCGAGACGATGACGACCGGGATGTCGGTGTTCTCGTCGGTGTGGTAGCTCGCGCACACCCGGTGGTAGCCGTCGGCGATCTGCAGCGGGACGCCCGTCGTGAAGTCACCGCGCACCAGCAGGATGGGCGACAAGGCCTGGCCCTTCTTGATCTTGGAGAGATCCGCGGCGACGTGCGGATTGTCGTCGGGCAACAGGCTCAGCCGCGCGGCCCGCAGAATGTCCTTGGCCTTCTTGTGGCTGACGACACCTGATTTCATCTTTTCCGACAACTCGTTGGCGGTGCCCGGCTCCGCCAGCAGCGCGAGGTAGTCGGCGGCCGCCGGGAAGTCATGGGGCTCAGGCTTTTCCAGCCATTTCACGCTCGCCATCGCGCATCTCCCTTCGTCGGGCCGTGTCGAGGCAGCCTACCGGGCGGGCGGCGAAATTGGGATCGGTAGCGGGCCCGGGCATCTGTACTTGCGCCCATGGCGACGCCAATGGGGCGGCGCATGAAGGAAGGAAAACCAGTGAAACGTCTTATCGCGGGAGCGATTGGAACCCTCGGCGTCGCTGCGGCTTCAGTGGCGCTGGTGGGCTGCTCGAGCGGCGGCCACACGGCCGCCCCGTCAAGCACGGGGCCGAGCACGGCGCCCAGCGTCGCCGCCACCGGCACCAACGCCCAGGTCAAGGTGGGCGGCACCGACCTGGCCGGCCTGAACCCGTCCGCGGTCACCTGCGTGCGGACGGGCGGCAAGATCGACATCGGCAGCGGTAACAGCGGCGCCCAGCAGGCGCTGGCCGTGGTGATGACCGACGAGCCCACCCCGAAGGTCGAGTCGCTGGCCCTCTTCGTCGACGGCAGCGCCCTGTCCGTCAGCAACGGGATGGGCGCCAAGGTCGGTTCGGCCAACGTGGCGGTGGACGGCAAGACCTACACCATCACCGGGCAGGCGCAGGGCGCCGACATGAAGAACCCGATGGCGGGGATGATCACCAAGGACTTCAACATCAAGGTGACCTGCGGTTGATCGATCGGACTCCGGGGCGGCGGGCGTGCCTTCACTCACGCGTCCGCCGCTCCGGATCCTCGCCACGCCGACGACGGCGGACTTATGATGCAGCCGTGTCGATCCCCGAGGACTTGGCGGACGCCCGCCGGTTGGCGTTTGCCGCCGACGAGACGCGGGCCAGGGATCTGCTGCTGTCACTGGTGCCGCGGATCGAGCGGGAAGATCGAGACGATCTCATGCTGGAAGTCTTTGCGCAGCTTGGGGAGATCTACCTGGTGCGCGGGGCGAATGACGGCGTGCGCGAGTCGATCCGGCGCATCCGCGACTGCCTGGCCATCTATTCGGGGATCGCCGCCGGCGCAATGCCGGAGGCCGCCGCAAAGGTGACCATGTCCGAGGGCGAGGTGGCGCACCTGGTCTGCCGGTACTCCCGTCGTGCGCAATTCCTTCAGACGGGCCTGGCGGCGGCCATCGGTGACCACGAGGGCGCCGCCTCGGCGCTGCGCGAACTGAGCGACGCGGCATCCGATGGGGACTTCGCCGACCTGGCCGACGAACTCGAGTATCTGCGCGCCCACGCCCAACTGTTGTGCGCGTCGGCGCTCTGCGACGACGACCTGCACGTGCGATCGGTGGGGTTGTGGGACGCGGTGTTCGAGGGTGTGGACCGCCTCCGGGGCGGCAGCGAGTTCGCCGACCATCTCCTGGTCGCCGCGGGCACCGCATACGGCAGATTCTGCGTGGAGACGGGCCGGCTGGCCGAAGCCGAACCCTGGTTGCGTCGCGCGGGCGCCAGGGCGCAGGCTCGCGGATGGGAACTGGCAAGCGCCAGAACGCAGTTGGAGCGTGCGGCGGCGTGCTGGCTGGTGGGCGACCACGCGACCACCGAGCAGCTGGTGTCCGAGGCCCAGCCCGTCATCGCCCGCTACGCCCGGGCGCACGACGCCGCCCGGTGCTGGCTGTACCTGGGGCTCACCCGGCTGGGCTCCGGTGCCCTGGAAGCCGCCGACGAGTGCTGGGAGCAGGCCGAGCGGCACTGGCGGGAGTTGGGGAAGCCGTTGCACCTGCACCGGATCTTGTTGCAGCGCAGCTGGATTGCCATCTTCTGGAGCCGTTTCGCCGACGCGGTCGAGCTGATCGCGCAGGCCCGGGACCTGCTCGACTCCTCTCCCCGCAGCAGCTGGTTGCAGTACGCCCAGCTTGACAGCCAGCTCGGCACGGTGTGGCGCGCGGATGCCTTGGCCGACTTGGGTTTCGACAGTTCGGGTGATCCCGACGAGACCCTGCAGGAAACCGAGGCACGGCAGGCCGAGGGGCTCGGCATCCTGCGCGGGGAGGTCGGCACACCGGAATACTGGCGCGGGATGGCCAAGCTCGAGCGGGCCGCGGAGCTCAAGGTGCCGGCCGCGCTGGCAGTCGACTCGGTGCGGTATTCGATCGCCGACGCCGACGCGAGATCGCGCTGGGCCACCACCATTTCCGCCCCCATCCTGGCCGGCGCCTTCGCCGTCGCGTGGGAGTGGGAAAACACCCAGCTGATCAGCGAGCTGGTCGAATACCACAGCGCGCGAGGCACTTTCGACACCGATGCGCAGCGACCGAGGATCGGCGAATGGGCGGCGACGGCCACCGCGACGGTCGTCATCGACACGGGCTCGGACGTGGCACTGGCCGCGGCCGGACCCCCCGCGGCGCGTGCCGGCGGCTCGCTGACGCGGCTCGGCCCGCTGCCGCCGCTACAGATGCAGCCCGACAGCCCGCCGATCATGAGCCGTTATCGCGCACTGGCTTTCGAACGCTACGGTCGCGAGGTCACCGCCGCCGAGCCGGCGTGGTCGACCTGGCCATGAGCGACGCGGACCGCCTGACGCTGGTGCTCCGGTTCGCCGACGTCGGGATCGTCACCTACGGCAGTCTGCGGATCGTGGGACAGCCGTCACGAACCGTCAATTGGGTGATCGAAGATCCGATCCTGCTCGCCGCGTTGCAAGAGCTCACCGACGCCCTGCCCGAGCCCCACGGCGCCGAGAGCCGGCGCGACGCCATCGAACGGGCGCTCACCGCCGGCCCCTTCGCCACGCCGGACGCCGAGCTCACGGTCGCCTACATCCTCGGGGTGCTGCTGATCGGCTCCGCGGGGTGGGAGCTGTTGGCGGAGTGCGCGGCATCGCCGCGGGCGGTGCTGTTCGTCTCGCCCAGCGCGCGGCTGGCACGCATCCCCTGGGGGCTGCTGGCGGTGCCGAAATCGGGACCGAGCAAGGAAGAGTTGGTGCGCGCACGCCAGGACGCCATCACCCGCAGCGGCCGGGTGGCCGCCCGAATCCCGTGGCAGCTGGCCGATATCGGCGCCCACACCGACGGTCACCGCCTGATGGAGCTCGTCGACGTGCTGATGGCGGCGCCGCCCAACATCGTTCACTCGCCGCGGACGCCGGCCGGCTGGGACGCCAGGCGCGACGGTCCACCGTTGCTGGTCCTCGACCCGCGGGTGCCCGGGCAGCGACCCGACTCCGCGCTCGGCTCGGTGCTCGGCCGGCCCTCCCCGCACGCGCCGTTGGCCCGGCACTTCGGCGAGCTGATGGGGCGCCGCCCGGTGCTGCCCGAGGTCGGCGACGTCGTCGAGCTGTTCCGCCGGCAGGACGCCGACCGCGTCTGGCTGGCCAAGCAGCTGGCGCAGGCCCCGAGCCGGCTCATGTACGTCGGCCACGCCAGCTCGGCGCACGGCCGCGCCGACCGGGCCGCCCTGCACCTGGCCTGCACCGCCGGGATCCCGGGAGACGCCGAGGCGATCGGCGATCATCGCCCGCTGACCGCCTCCGACCTGATGTCGCTGCAGCTGCCCATCCCGCCGCGGGTCGCCCTGCTGGCGTGCGGATCGGGCGGCGACTATCAATTCGACGAGGCGACCGGCCTGGTGGCGGCGATGATTCTCGGCGGCGCCGAATTGGTGACCGCCACCTTGTGGTCGCTGCCCACCTCCGCGGCCTATCGACAGTTCGCCGCGCACGAATCGGCCGACCCCATGGCCGATATCGTTGTCGCCGTGGACCGCGCGCAGGACGGCGCGGACGCGGGGTGTGCGGTGAACCTTTGGCAGCGCGCGCAGATGCGGCGCTGGCGTGACGGCGACGTCACCGCCAGCCCGCTGTATTGGGGCGCCCTGGCCACGTTCGCGGTGGACGGCGCGCGCTAGCCTCAGACCGACGCGAGCCAGGACGCGTGGACGGCGAGAACATCATCGGGCAACGAAAGTTCCTCGCGGGCAGCGGGATCGAACGCCACCAGCACGACCAGCCCGGGCCGCAGCACCGACACGTCGAGATCGCCCTCGCCGCGCGCCAGCCTCCCGATGAACGTCTCGCCGGACACCGCCACCACCTCGATGAACACCTGGCGCTCGTCGCCCACCTTGCGCACGGTGCCGACGCCGACGGTGGGACCCGCCGCCATGGGACGCCGCACGAACGCGAGCCGGCCCGTTCCCGTCAGCAGCATGAGTAGCTTTTTCATGCCCATCAGGCTCTAACCGCCGGACGGCTACCGAACCCAACTTTTCGGCTGCCGATATTTTGCGATTGCCCCTATCCTGGCCTGATGAGCGCGGATTCGCAGGTTGCGCCCGACGTCGCCGTGGGTCACCCGCGCCGGTCGGTGATCGAGGCGGCGTGGCGCGCGATCGGCCCCGGCGTCGAGGTGCTCAGCAGCGACGACGGCGGCCCCTTGAGCCGGACCGTCAAACGCATCATCGACCCCCTGGTGCTCCGCCTGCGATCGAACCCGCAGTACTCGGCACCGGTCGTCCCGCCGGAGACCGCGGCCGCGATGCACGACCTGATCGTCGGTAGCGCGCGCGAATTGCGTTACGCCGCAGCATGGTTCGACACCCTCAAGCTCGAGCGACGCAGGCAGCGGATCCGCACCGGTAACGCCCAGGAACTGTACTTCCCGGTCTGCTTCGAGCTCGCGGTGACGAAAGGCCCACCGGCACCACAGGATCGAGAGACGGCGGCCACCGTGCTCACCGACATCCACCAGGGCCGCGACCGCACCGCGATCGAGGTGCTGCGCCAATACGTGGCGAGCCCCGATGTCGTCGGCAGGCTGGCCGACCAGCTCGACCGCAGCTGGGGTGACGTGCGGGCCGCGCACACCGCCACCGGCCCGTTCCTGGCCGAGCTCGCCACCGTGCTCGGACCCGCCCACGGCCATCGCGCCGCGTCGGCCCGCCAGCGCGTCTGGTCGGCCGTCATCGCCGACGCCACCCCGTACAACCTCGGGGCGCTGGCCCGGTTGGACGGGGCCGAGCTACCGTGGTCGATCGCCGAGCTCGGCCTGAGTTCGGCTGAGCCACAACGCCGGCCCCGGATCGCGGGCGAATCCGACAGTGACCGCCCGCTGGACCGCAGCGTGGTGGACCGGGTGCGCGCGACGCTGCGGCGCGCCCTGGACCGCGACGCGCTGCCCGACATCCCGCTGCTCTGCGAGGAGGAGGTCGACCGGGCGGCCGCGCCGTGGGGACTGCTGTCGGAGGACAAGCAGGCCACGCTCGTCGCCGGCATCGAGGTGGCCGTCGAGCTGGCTCCCCTCGACCCTTCCGTCTCCAGCCGCTACGCGCTGGCGGCCCAGATCCAGGCCCGGCTGCGCAAGGAGGCCTACGTGCTGCACGCGCGGCGCTACCTCGCCGAGGGCGGCCCGATCCATCCCCGCCAGCGCCAGGTGGTGGACGACCTCGCCGGCTACGCGCAGCCCTACCTGAGCCGGCTCTGGGCGCGACTGCACGGGCGCGACGTCTGGCAGGAGCCCTGCGACGACGTCGACGAGGTGCGGTCCCTGCTGGAGGGGGTCGCGCGGTCGGTGAGCCTGGATCACCGGCAGCGGATCAAGGCGATGCTGGAATTGCAGGTGGCCGGATGAGATTGGCCGCCGATTCCGGCCTGTGGACGACGGGGACCGCCCCCGCCGAGTCGCCGCTCGCCGCGGTGCTCGAAGTCAGCGGCGCGGTGCTGTCCTGGATGATCGACGATCCGCCCGGGGACGCGGGCACCCACATCGCCTTCACCGACCTGTCCCGCGCCGACTGGCTTTGGCGCGTCCTCGGCGAGTCCGGTCATGTCGCGCTGGTGTCGGCGGTTGACGGCGCGGCCGATCGGCCGCAGGGCATCGAGCTCTCCGGCGTCGAGATCGTGCCCGGGTCCCTCGCCCCGCTCCGGCGGCTGGCCGTGGGCCATTGGCTGCGGCGCTGGTGGCCCGTCAGCCGCCTGGACGGCATCGCCGCGCTCGACCCCGCAGTGCTCGACGTGGAGGTCGCGCTGCTGACCTCCGGCGCACAGGGCTTCTTCACCGACGACACCCTGGATTCGGATGTGGCCGAGCTGCTGGCACCGCACGCCGCCGCCCTGATCGCCCACGCGCGGGGTGGCGACCCGCGGATCCTGGATCTGGTGCGCGCAGGCACCGGGCTGGCCGACGAGGTGGGTGTGGACGGCCCCGGATGGCCGGAACTGTATGCGGCGCTGGATGATTCGGGGCTAGCGCTTACCGGGGAGCCGGCCCGACCGGGCGGACGCCGCGACGACTACGCGCTGGCCGCCGGCACCGGAGCGGCCCCGCGGGACGCGGCCCCGATCGCCCGAGGCGTCGCGTCCATCAGCTGGAGTGCCGTGCCGCCCGGGATCTTCGACGCGGGCGAGAACACCGTGGTCTGGAGCGTCGAGGTGGCCGGCGCCCGCGTGGTCGCCTTGGTGCGGGCGGCCGTCATCGGCCCCGGCCCGGCCACCGGGATCGCGGTACAGCTGCGTTCCGGCGCCATCAGCGGCAGCGGCGCCCTGGACGCCGACGGCGACGCCACCGTGCCCCTGGTCGACAGCGAGCAGCGGCCGGTGACGGAATCGGCTGCCTGGGACCACGATTGGTCGGCGACGTCGCTGATCGTCGGCGCCGAGGTGCCGGGCACGACGGAGTCGCGCGACACCCGCGACAGGGTCCGCCGGTGGGCGCGGGCCCGGTTGGACCGGCCCCCGAACGACGCCTTTCTGGCCGAGATCCTGGCCGCCGAATCCGACTACTGAGCTTCTCGCCCGACCGGGCATCATTCCCTATGCTGAGCGAGTGCCAAACAACTATCGGGTCGTCCAGTGGAACACCGGCAACGTCGGAACGAGCTCGCTCCAGTCGATCGCCCACAACCCGGCACTGGAACTGGTCGGCTGTTATGCCTGGTCGCAGGACAAGGTTGGCCGCGACGCCGGCGAGCTGGTCGGCATCGCGCCGCGCGGCGTGGCCGCCACCAACGACGTCGACGCGCTGCTCGCGCTGAAACCGGACTGCGTCGTCTACAACCCCATGTGGATCGACGTGGACGAGTTGGTCCGCATCCTGTCGGCGGGCGTCAACGTGGTGACGACGGCCTCCTTCATCACCGGGGCCAACCTGGGCGAGGGTCGCGACCGAATCGTCGAGGCCTGTCAGAAGGGCGGGTCGACGATCTTCGGTTCCGGCGTCAGCCCCGGTTTCGCCGAGCTGTTGGCCATCGTCTCGGCGATGGTGTGCAACAGGATCGACAAGGTCAGCGTGATCGAAGCGGCCGACACCACCTTCTACGACTCACCCGCGACCGAGAAGCCGGTGGGCTTCGGCCAGCCGATCGACCACCCCGAGCTCCCGGAGATGGCCCGCAAGGGGACGGCGATTTTCGGCGAGGCCGTGCGGCTGCTGGCCGACGCGCTCGGCGTCGAGCTCGACGAGGTGCGCTGTGTGGCCGAATTCGCCCAGACCACAGCCGATCTCGAGATGGCGTCCTGGACGATTGCCGCGGGATGCGTCGCCGGCGTCTACATCAGCTGGCAGGGCATTGTCGGCGGCAAGACCCTGATCGACCTCAACGTCCGGTGGCGCAAGGGGCAGACGCTCGAGCCGGATTGGAAGATCGACCAGGACGGCTGGGTCATCCAGATCGACGGGCAGCCGACGGTGACCACCAAGGTCGGCTTCCTGCCTCCCCCGTATTTCCAGGCCGAGACCATCGCCGACTTCATGGCGCTCGGGCACATCATGACGGCGATGCCCGTCATCAACGCGATCCCGGCCGTCGTCGCCGCGCCGCCGGGCATCGTCACCTACGCCGACCTCCCGCTGACGCTGCCCCGCGGCTACGCCAGGGGCTAGCCGCCTCCCGACGCCACCGCCGTCGCGGCCTTCCGCCGCGCGGTTCTGGTGTAGGCCGCGCCGAGCTGCGGCACCTCGAGCGTGCCCTGATGGCGGGCGGCCTCGATCGCGTTGCGCAGCGGGCCGGCCAGTCCGGCGAACGATCCCATGTCGAAGAGCAACGGCGTCAGCAGCCGGTTGTGGACGAAGCCGAAGGCGCTGCCGGATTCCGGGTCGGCCCAGCCCAGGGTTCCGCCCAGACCCACGTGACCAAAACCCTTCAGCAGGCCGGGCACCGGCGACTCGTGGTAGCCCAGATGAAATGGCATGGGCACCACCATGTTTGCGTCGGGCCACTTGCGCTGTGGCCGGCCCGTCAGCCCGCGCACCAAGTCCTCGGACAAGTACTTCTTGCCGTCGATGCGGCCCCCGTTGGCCAGGGCCGCATACATCTTGGCCAAACCGCGGCCGGTCACCACACCGTTGGCCGCCGGCACCTCGCCGTCGAGGAACTCCGTCCGGCCCTTGATGAGGGAGACGACGCCGGGGAAGTACATCGCGCCCAGGGCGCCCGAGAACGGCAGACCGGCCAGCTTCGGCACGACGAAATTGAACACCGGTGCCCGCAAACGCCCCTGCGGCAACAGGATCTGGGCCGCCTTGGTGGGCGCGCCCTCCGGCGGGCGACCGAGGTGCAGTCCGTCGGTGTTGAGCGGGCGCGCGATCTCCTGGCGGATCAGCTCTCGCATGCCCTTGCCCGTCACCGCCCTGGCCAGACCGGACAGCAGCCATCCGTAGGTCAGCGCGTGATAGGCCTGCACGCCCCGCAGATGATCGACGGGCGCGGCGGCCAGGCGCTGCTCCATCAGCAGGTGGTCCATCAGCTCGGCCCTGGTGACGCCCCTCAGGTGCGACAGCCCGGACCGGTGCCGCAAGACGTCGCGCACCGTGATGTCGGCTTTTCCGTTGGCCGCGAAGTCGGGCCAGTAGTCGGCGACGGGATCGTCGTAGGACAGCAGGCCCCGGTCGGCCAGACGGTGAATCACCGTCGAGGCGACCCCCTTGGTCGCCGAGAACACCATCGCGCCGGTGTCGGCGGCCCAGCGTTCGGTGCCGGCCCGGTCCGACCAGCCGGTCCAGACGTCGACGACGGGCGCGCCGTCGATGTAGACGGCCAGCGCTCCGCCGCCGAACCGACGACCGGGGAACAACCGGGCGAACAGGCCGACGACGTTGGAGAAACGAGGGTCGGCGGCCCCGGACACCCCGCGCGGCAGGCCGTCGTCGGTCACAAGCAGGGTGGACCCCCGGCGAGGTGCCATCACGGAAATGAAGCTATCAGCCGGTCAGCGCCCTGAACACAAACCGGGCCGCGGGTGGATCACTCCGGCGGTCGGGGAGCCTCGTCCCCGGGTGGGCGCTCCGGGGGCGCGGCATTCAACCACTTCCTGAGCCGAAATAGCTGGTTGACCACCATGCCGATGCCCAGCAGCATCAGCACCGCGACGATAGCCACCACGATTGCGGTGCTCACGCCGTCCATGATGGGCGGATCGCCTTCGGGGTTTCAAGGTCGCCCGCCGCCGGGTAGCCACACCCAGCACAACGACGCGATCAGGAGGCACGCAGATGAGCGGCGCGGACAAGGCGAAGAACAAGATCGAGGATTTGGGCGGCCGGGCCAAGGAGGCCATCGGCAGGGCCACCGGCGACCACGAAACCAGGGACGAAGGCCGGGCGGACCAGGCGAAGTCGAGCCTGAAAGACGCCGGGGAGAAGGTGAAGGACGCGTTCAAGAAGTAATCGACGGCCCGCTGGTCGTTCGTTGGTTCGATCGACAATCCACAGCGCGATTGGCGTCGAACATCAATAAACGACACACGATGCGGAGGTCTTCGAGCATGCGCCGATTCACCACATCCCTGGGAGTCGCGGCGGTCACGGCGGCATTCGCACTCTGGGGCGCCCCCACCCCGGCCGCGTCCGCCGACCCGTGCCCCGACGTCGAAGTCGTCTTCGCGCGCGGGTCGGGCGAACCACCCGGCGTCGGCGGCGTCGGCGGGTCATTCGTCGACGCGTTGCGGGGGCAGGTAGGCGGCAGGTCGCTCGGGGTGTATTCGGTCAACTACCCCGCCAGCACCGACTTTTCCAATCCGGATTTCCCGGCCACCGTCATCGACGGCATCCGTGACGCCGGCACGCACATCGAGTCGATGGCGAAAAACTGCCCGAACACCAAGGAAGTGCTCGGCGGGTACTCCCAGGGCGCCGCGGTGGCGGGCTTCGTCACCTCGGCCGCCGTCCCGGCGGGCGTCCCGGCGTCCGCGGTGCCCCCGCCGATGCCACCCGAGATCGCGAACCACGTCGCGGCGGTCACGCTGTTCGGGACGCCGTCGGGTCCGTGGCTGCAGAAGTACGGCGCGCCGGTGATCGTCATCGGACCGCTGTATCAGCCCAAGACGCTCGAGTTGTGCGCGCCGGGCGACGGGATCTGCGGTGACGGCAACGACGCCTTCGCGCACATGTCCTATCCGATGAACGGCATGACGGGCCAAGCCGCGACCTACGCGGCGAGCCATTTGTAGCCCCGGGCAGAATCGCAGCATGCACGTTCTGGTCACGGGCGGGACGGGATTCGTCGGCGGGTGGACCGCCAAGGCCATCGCCGACGCGGGACACTCCATCCGGTTCCTGGTGCGAAATCCGGATCGGCTGCAGACCTCCGTCGCCAAGCTGGGTGTCGATGTGTCGGACTTCGCCGTCGGCGACATCACCGATCGGGTCTCGGTGCGCGACGCGTTGCGCGGCTGCGACGCCGTCGTGCACAGCGCCGCCCTGGTGGCCGTCGACCCGCGGCAGACCAACGAGATGCTGACCACGAACATGCAGGGCGCGCAGAACGTCCTCGGCCAGTCCGTCGAGCTCGGACTGGACCCGATCATTCACGTGTCGAGCTTCACGGCGCTGTTTCACCCGGGCCTTCAGACGCTGACGGCGGACCTGCCGGTCGTCGGCGGGGCCGACGGCTACGGCACGTCCAAGGCGCAGGTCGAAATCTATGCGCGCGGGCTACAGGACGCCGGCGCCCCGGTGAACATCACCTATCCCGGCATGGTGCTCGGCCCGCCCGTCGGCAACCAATTCGGGGAGGCCGGCGAGGGTGTCAGGGCGGCCGTGCAGATGCACGCGATCCCGGGGCGCAGCGCCGCCTGGCTGATCGTCGACGCCCGCGATCTGGCCGCGTTGCACGCCGCGCTCCTGGAGCCCGGGCGGGGGCCGCGCCGCTACACCGCGGGTGGGCACCGGGTCCCCGCGGCCGAGCTCGCGGCGATGCTGGGCGAGGTCGCCGGGACCCCGATGGTGGCGGTCCCCATCCCCGACACCGCGCTGCGCGTGGCCGGCGCGGTCATGGATCGGGCGGCCCGGTTTCTGCCCTTCGACACGCCGATCACATCGGCGGGGATGCAGTACTACACCCAGATGCCGGCGTCCGACGACTCGCCCAGCGAGCAAGAACTCGGCATCACCTACCGGGATCCCAAGGAAACCATCGCCGACACCTTCGCGGCCCTGCGCACGGCGGGCCGCTAAGCCCTTTGCGTCGACCGTGCAACTACCGACCTTTCTCGGGTCGCCCGTTGCAATCTGGCGAGGGACTTTCGGCTGCCGTAACGGGGGCCTAATCCTCTCCCCGGCCGCGGTCCGGTGCGGGAACATCGCCGTAGCCTTCGGCTAGGAGCTGTGTCATGACGAAAACCATTCCGCCACTTGACCTTTCGTGGCTGCTGATCGAATCACCGGCCGGCACGACGCACGTCGGCGCGATGCTGCTGTTCAAGAAGCCCGCGGGCCGGGCGCCCGTCGTGCGCGAGATCGTGCAGGCGTATCGGGCGTGCACGCCGGTGCCGCCGTTCAACTACGTCCCCGAGCTGCTCGGGCGCTCCGCCCCCCATTTCCGGGAGGTGACGGACTGGGACCCCTACTACCACGTCGGGCACCTGGCGCTGCCCGCCCGAGCCTCGTACGACGACCTGCTGCGGCTGGTCGCCGACCTACACGAACCACAACTCGACCGGGATCGGCCGCTGTTTCGCTGCTGGGTGATCGACGGTGTGCCGGACGGAATGTTCGCGATCTACACCAAGACCCATCACTCGATCATCGACGGCGAGTCGGGCCTGCGGCGGCTGTACGCCGGGCTGAGCACGACCGATCGGCGCGGCGTGCCCACCCCCGCCTTCGCGCTGAGCACGCCCGAACCCGCGCCGCATCCCCCGACGCCGCTCGCCGGGCGCATCGCCGATGCGGTGCGGGGCGCCCTCACCCAGGTCGGTGCGGTGAACCAGGTCTCGGTCGGCGCGCTGCGCAAGGTCCTCGCGGGCGTGTTGGGGTCGCATCTCGAGGGCAGCTTGCCGTTCGCCGCGCAGCACGGCCCCACCAACGAGCCGCTCAAGATCGGGCGAAGCTTCGCGACGCTGTCCCTGCCGCTCGACGAGATGCGCGAGGTCGGCCGACGGTTCGGGGCGACCCTGAACGACGTGGCGGTCACCGTGGTCGACGCGGGGCTGCACGCCTACCTGCGCGAGACGGGCCGGGACGTCGCGCACCCCTTCATCGCGATGTGTCCGGTGTCCATGCGGGCCGACGGGGACACCGCGATCGGCACCCGCGTGTCGGCGATATTTCCGCGCCTCGGCGAGCCCGGCGCGAGCGTGTCCGAACGAATCCGGCAAGTGACCGACTCGGTCGCCACGTGCAAGAAGGAACTCGGCCGCATGTCCAACGAGGCGGCGATAACCTACGCGACCGGGCTCGTCGCGCTCGCCGGCCTCGGGTCGTCCACACACCTGGACCGGGTGGCCCACCCCGCGTGCAACCTCGTCATCTCAAATGTGGCGGGCGCCAAGGAGATCCGCTACCTCAACGGTGCGCGACTGCTCGGCATCTACCCGATTTCGGCCCTCGCCGCCTCGATCGGGCTCAACGCCACGATGGCGTCCTATTACGACAGCATGGACTTCGGGTTCGTCGGCAACAGCGCCGCGCTCGACGGCCTCCCGCGACTCGCGCGTTGCACGAGGGAGGCCTACGACGAACTGAAGGAAGCGGCGGGACTGCAACCGGCGCGCCGGAAACCCGCCACGGTGTAGGAAGATCGACGGATGAAGAGCGTCACCTGTACCAACGCGAAGCTTGAGCTCGTCGACACCCCGACCCCGACCCCGGCGAAGGGTCAGTTGCTCATCGAGGTGTTGCGGTGTGGCATCTGCGGATCGGACCTGCATGCGCGCCACCACTGCGACGAACTCGCCGACGTGATGGTCGAAGCCGGCTACGACGCGTTCATGCGATCGAACCAGCACGTGGTGTTCGGTCACGAATTCTGTGGGGAGGTGCTCGATTACGGCCCCGGCACGCGGAAGGCGCCGAAGACCGGCACTCATGTCGTCGCGCTGCCGTTGTTGCGCCGCGGCAAGGAGGTGCACGGGATCGGGCTGTCGGCGATGGCGCCGGGCGCCTACGCCGAGCAGCTCCTCGTCGAGCAGTCGCTGACGTTCGCCGTCCCCAACGGGCTGTCACCGGAGGTGGCGGCCCTCACCGAACCGATGGCCGTCGCCTGGCACGCCGTCCGCCGCGGCGAGGTGGGCAAGGGCGACGTGGCGATCGTGATCGGCTGCGGGCCCATCGGTCTCGCGGTGATCTGCATGCTCAAGGCGCGCGGGGTGCGCACCGTGGTCGCCAGCGACTTCTCGGCCGGGCGGCGCGCGCTGGCCACCGCCTGCGGGGCCGACATCGTCGTCGATCCCGCGCAGGACTCGCCGTATGCGACGGATGCCAGCCGCAAACACCTCAAGGGCATCGTCGAGGCGTTCGACCTGGCGGTCGGCACGATCGAGAAGATGCAGAAGCTGCGGCTGCCCTGGTGGCACCTATGGCGCGCCGCCGAAGCGGCCGGCGCCGCCACGCCCGCGCACCCCGTCGTCTTCGAATGCGTCGGCGTCCCCGGCATCATCGACGGCATCATCGCGAGCGCGCCACTGTTCTCGCGCGTCGTCGTGGTCGGCGTCTGCATGGGCTCGGACCACATCCGGCCGTCGATGGCGATCAACAAGGAGATCGACCTTCGGTTCGTGCTCGGCTACACCCCGCTGGAGTTCCGCGACACGCTGCGCATGCTCGCCGACGGCAAGGTCAACGTCGCGCCGCTGATCACCGGGACGGTCGGGCTCGGCGGCGTCGAGGCCGCGTTCGATGCGCTCGGGGACCCCGAGGCGCACGCGAAGATCCTGATCGACCCCCGCAGCGACGCTACGCAGCCGGCGTGATCTCCAGCCCCACGTGCACCTTGTCGATGCCGCCCCGCACGATCGAGTGCGCATAGAACCACCAGGCGTGGTACCAGTACCGCTTGAGCACGGCGTTGTAGACCCGCCGCGTCTCCGACTTCGGCAGCACCCGGGCGATCCCTTCCACCGGTTCGCTCCTGGGCTTGCCCAGTGCGGCGCTGCGCGCGATCGTCACCCGCGGCGTGTTGTTGATCCGTTTGACCTTCCACGACCCGTCGTCGGTGATGACCAGCAGCTTGTCGCCGTCGGGCACGCCCCAGATCGGTGTCGGCTTGGGACGGCCGTCCTTGGTGAAGGTGGTCAGCAGCAGGTACTTGGACGTGATCACGTCCTGAAAGCGGAGGGGCACGATTTTTTTCCTATCTCTGCATGAGCTCAGCAGAACAATTCCCGATCGTCTGACTTCCTAACCTTTTGCGTAGCCAGTGCCGGCCCCGCCCGCCCGGCAGGCTGCCCGCACTGGATTTCTCATAATCGAGGAGGGGCGCGCCTCGTAACCCGCTACGCGGGAGTCGTTTTCGGTGACATGCGCAAGGCGAGCGCGCCGCCCGGGCAGCAGCCCAAACGTTCAGGTCAATCGCGGTCCGCGCATAAGGCGCAGAGTCGAATGGCCCTACTGCGGCGCGAATCAGGGCGCAAAAATTGCGTATATGCGGCAGTAGTGCCGCGCATGGTTGTCGTACGTTGATCCCAACCGCTGTTCAATCGGAGGTCGGTCATGCTGGACCTGGCGTTCGTGGCGTTGCTACTTGTGCTGACCGCGTCGGCCGTCGGGTTTGCCGTTGCTTGCGATCGATTGGCGCCGCCCGAGGAGCCCGCGCTCGGGGAAACGGACCGCCGGCGGGCACCGCGGACCGAGGCCGGATCGGTATGACGTTCGACGATGTGACAGGGATTGTCGTCGCCGTGATGCTGGGCGCCTACTTGGTCTACGGACTGATCCGGCGGGGAGACCTCTAGATGGTTGCGGCAAGTTGGGCGCAGATCGCGGCGGTGTTCGCGCTTCTGCTCGCCAGCACACCCGTTCTGGGAAATTACCTTGCCAAGGTGTACGGCAACCAGAAGGCGCCGGGGGACAGGGTCTTCCTGCCGGTGGAGCGACTGATCTACCGGTTGTTGCGCATCGACCCCGACAGTGAGCAGCGCTGGACCGCATTCGTCGGCTCGGCGGTGGCCCTGACGTTGGTGGGAGTGCTGCTGAACTACTTGGTATTTCGCGTACAGCACCTGCTGCCCGGCAACCCCGATCATTTCGGCGCGGTCAGCCCGCCGCTGGCGTTCAACACCGCGGTGAGCTTCGTCACCAACACCGACTGGCAGAATTACACGGGCGAATCGACGCTGAGCCAGTTCAGCCAGATGTTCGCGCTTGTGGTGCATCAGTTCTTGTCCGCCGCCATCGGGATGGCGCTGGCCGCGGCGTTCATCCGCGGCGTGATCCGAACGCGGACAACGACTTTGGGAAATTTCTGGGTCGACACGGTGCGCTCTCTGGTGCGGGTGTTGGTACCCATGAGCTTCGCGTTCGCCATCGTGTTGCTCGCCGGCGGCGTGATCGACAACTTCCATCCCACCCGCGTCGTGTCGAGTATTTCCGGGCTCCAACAAAGCATCCCGGGCGGCCCGGTGGCGAGCATGGTGCCCATCGAGATGATCGGCGACAACGGCGGCGGCTACTTCGGCGCCAACATGGCCCACCCGTTCCAGAATCCCAATCCCGTCATCAACGTGCTCACCATCTGGCTGGCCGCGTCGATACCGTTCGCGTTCCCGTGGGCGTATGGCCGACTCGTCGGATCCATGCGGCAGGCGACGGTGGTGATCGTCGCCATGGCCACCTTGTACACGCTCTCGGTGGTGCTGGTGGCGGCGCTGGAAGCCCATGGCAATTCGCACATTCCACAGCTCGGCATCGCCCAATACCCCACTGCCGACAATCCCGGCGGCAACCTGGAGGGCAAGGATCTGCGCCTTGGAGCGACCGGTTCGGCATTGAACGCCGTCACCATGACTTCTACTTCGACGGGCGGGGTGAACGCGGCGATGGAGAGCTATACGCCGCTGGGCGGTGGTTTGTCGTTGTCGGACATGATGCTCGGGGAGGTCATCCCCGGCGGCACCGGCACCGGCCTGTACGGAATGTTGATCTTTGTGCTCATCACGTCCTTCATCGCCGGGCTGATGGTGGGACGCACCCCGATGTATTTGGGCAAGCGTCTGCTGGCCGGGGACATGACACTGGCGGCGATCTACATATTGGTCCTACCGGTCACGCTGCTGACGTTCGCCGGCATCTCGCTGCTGCTGCCGTCGGCGGCCCACCAAATCTCGACGACGGGGCCACATGCGGTGACCGAGGTCGTTTACGCCTACACCTCTGCCGCGCACAACAATGGGTCGGCGTTCGCCGGGTTGGCCGGCAACACCCCCTGGTACAACTCGACGCTGGGGCTGGCCATGTGGGTCGGGCGGTTCTTCGAGATCATTCCCGCGCTGGCACTGGCAGGTTCGCTGGCAAGCAAGCGCAAATACACGGTCACCGCCGGGACGCTGCGCACGGACACGCCGCTTTTCACTGCCCTGCTCGCTGCGATTGTCGTGATCTTGGTAGGTCTCACCTACTTCCCGGTACTCGCCCTTGGCCCGATGGCCGAGCACTTTTCCGGGCACTTCGGAGTCTGACGGGATGGGAGCCATGACAACACAGACGGCCGCCCCGCCCGGTCGGCACCTGGGTCGCGAAACCCGGCAATTGCGCGAGTTGTCAATCGTCGATCCTCGGATCGTCCGCAGAGCCGTCGTCGATGCTCTGCTCAAACTCGATCCGCGGCTGATGGTGCACAAGCCGGTGATGTTCGTCGTCTATATCGGCAGCATCTGGACCACGTTGCTATTCGTTCGGGACGCGCCGAAATCCAGTGCCAATGACAATCTGTTCACCGGTCTGGTCGTGCTGTTCTTGTGGTTCACCGTGCTGTTCGGCAACTTCGCCGACGCGATGGCCGAGGGCCGCGGAAAGGCACACGCCGACGCGCTGCGCCGGGCCAGGAAGGAAACCGTCGCCTATGTCCTGCAGCCGGATGGGACTACGAAGGACATCCCCTCCACCGACCTGAAAATCGGTGACCGCTGTGTGGTCGAGGCCGGTCAGGCAATCCCAGGCGACGGCGAGGTAATCGAAGGCATGGCGATGGTCGACGAATCAGCCATCACCGGTGAGTCGGCCCCGGTGGTCCGAGAGTCGGGCGGTGACCTCTCCGCGGTCACCGGCGGCACCGTGGTGCTGTCCGACCGCATCGTTGTCTCGATCTCATCCCCGCCCGGGCAAACCTTTCTGGACCGCATGATCGCTTTGGTGGAGGGTGCGAACCGGCAACGGACGCAGAACGAGCTGGCCCTGACAGTGGTGTTGGTCAGCCTGACGTTCATTTTTCTGGTTGCGGTCAGCACCTTCCAGTTGGTTGCGATCTTCTCGGGAGTCAAGCAGCCGATCGTGTTGTTGGTTGCCCTGCTGGTGCTGCTGTCGCCGACCACCATCGGGGCATTGATTTCGGCCATCGGCATCGCCGGCATGGACCGGATGATCCGCCACAATGTGCTGGCGATGTCGGGGCGGGCAGTGGAGGCCGCCGGCGACGTGACCACGCTGTTGCTGGATAAGACGGGCACCATCACGTTCGGCAACCGGATGGCCACGGCGTTCGTCCCCGTCGGCGCAACCGAAGAACACGCCTTGGCCGAAGCCGCGCACCTATCGTCCCTGGCCGACGAGACGCCCGAGGGCCGTTCGATTGTGGAGTTCGCTGAACAACAGTGCGGCTGCCAGCCGCGCGAAATTGCCGGGGCGAGCCTGGTCAATTTCAGCGCCAAGACCAAGATGTCCGGAATTGACTTGCCAGAACGCAAGATCCGCAAAGGTGCAGTGGCAGCGGTCAGCGACTGGGTCCGCGCCAACGGTGGCACCGTGCCACCTGATACGGACGAGATCGTAGCTCGCATCGCCACCAGTGGCGGGACCCCGCTTGCCGTTGCCGACGAGCATGGCCTGCTGGGCATCGTTCATCTCAAAGACACTGTAAAGCCAGGCATTTCGCAGCGCTTGGGCGCCATGCACCCGTTCGGAATCCGCACCGTGATGGTGACCGGCGACAATCCGGCCACCGCCGCCGCCATCGCCAACGAAGCGGGCGTCGACGAGTTCATCGCTGAGGCGACCCCGGAAGACAAAATGGACCGGATTCGAACCGAACAGGCCGGCGGCGACCTCGTAGCCATGACCGGCGACGGCACCAACGACGCACCGGCTCTGGCGCTGGCCGATGTTGGGGTGGCCATGAACAGCGGCACCCAGGCCGCGAAGGAAGCCGGCAATCTGGTCGACCTGGACAGCGACCCGGCCAAACTCATGGAAATCGTCCAGGTCGGCAAGCAGCTGCTCATCACTCGTGGTTCGCTGACGACGTTCTCGGTCTGCAACGACGTGGCCAAGTACTTCATCGCGATCCCGGCGATGGTCCATGCCGTTTATCCGGAGTTGGCGGCGATCGACGTTCTCAACCTGCACAACCCGCATACGGCCATCCTTTCCGCGGTCATCTTCAACGCGATCATCATCGTGTTGATGATCCCGCTGGCGCTGCGCGGTGTCCGCATCAAGGCGATGGGCGCCACCGCCATGCTCCGCCGGAACGTGTTGATCTACGGCGTGGGCGGATTGATCACCCCGTTCGTGCTCATCAAACTGATCGACATCGCCATCGTCGCCCCGATAGGAATTCGCTAAATGCTGCGTTCCCAACTGTTTCCGGCGGCCGTGCTAACCTTGCTGGCCAGCGTGGTGCTGGGTGTGGCCTACCCGCTCACCACCTACGGCATCGGCCAACTGGCCTTCCGCCACCACGCGGAAGGCTCGCTGATCAGCCGTGACAACCAAATCGTCGGGTCCAGCCTGCTCGGCCAATCCTTCACCGACGCCGGCGGCAACCCACTGCCACAATATTTCCAGTCCCGCCCTTCGGCCGCGGGAAACGGCTACGACGCCACCGCCAGCGGCGCAAGCAATCTCGGCCCCAGCGATCCCCGTCTGCTCGGCGCCATCCGCGACAGAGCCGCCGCCTACCGGATTTTCAACCAGTTGGCCCCGGATGCGGCAGTGCCCATCGACGCGGTGACGGCCTCCGGGTCCGGTCTCGATCCCGACATCTCCGTGGCCAACGCCGCCCTGCAGTCACCGCGGGTTGCCGCCACTCGGCACCTGCCGCCCGCAACCGTGGCGGCGTTGATACGCGATCACACCACCGGGCGCGCGCTGGGCTTCCTGGGAGAAACCGTGGTCAATGTCGTCGAACTCAACCTTGCGCTCGATCAGCAGCAGCCGCCGGGACGCTGACGACGACCGTTGCGGCGCCGTCCGGACCCGTTTCCATGCGGAGCGATCCGTCGACTGCCTCGAGCAGGTCGCGCGCCGCCTCGACGGTGAAGTGGTCACCGCCACCATCGGCCGGCCCATGCCCGGAATGGCCTGTCTGAAAACGTATTTCGACCCGATCACCGCACGGAGTCGCAGCGATCGTCGGTGTGCCACCCGGTGAGCTGAGCCTAATTGCGTTGGCGGTCAAGGCGGTTACCACCCGCGTCAGCACCGCGGCGTCGGAAAGCACATTAGGCAAGTCGTCGGGCAACACGACGTTCACCGCGTGATGCCCGGGACCGAGTTCGTCGAGCGCGGCGGCCACCACCTCGGCGACATCCACCTGCCGTATGCGCACATCCAACGCACCGGCCCGGGCCCTGGCCACATCGTCCAGTTCGTTCGCCAGTGCCCCGATCCGGTCGACCGCGCTCTCGAGCGTGTCGATGGGCTCGCCGTCCCGGGCGGCAGCCGGTAAGGCACGCAGTGCCGCGACAGCCCGCTTGGCGGAGTCGACCCCCTCCGTAAGGGCACGACCGGCCGCGGCAGTCAACGCCGTTCGCCTGAGCTCGCTCTCGGCCTGCCGTTCGGCGCCGGCGGCACGTCGGCTGAGCCTGCGCTGGCCCAGGTTCTGGGCGATCTGGGCAGCGCACGCGGTGAAGATCTCCATGTCGGCCGCCGACAACACCGGCCCCCGGCCGGCGAGCATCGAGCAGGGATCCAGCTCGGCCTGCACCGTCGCCTCCTCGATCCCCTCCGGGGGCCGGTCGCCACTGCTGGCGGTGACCACCCAAGCAGCCGACGGCTGCGTGGTCGGGCGTTCCAGAACGCTCAACCCCTCCAGCCCGAAGGTCTCCCGCATCACCTCCAGCAGCTGTGGAAGCTCACCCTCCCCGCGCAGTTGCGCCTCCGCCATCGATGTCAGGACCGCGGCCTCCGCGCTTGACCGGGCGGCAAGCCGGCGTCGCCGGGCACTGACTTCCACGGTCCAGCTCACCAGCAGCGCCACCGCCAGATACACCACAAGTGCCACAACGTCGTCCATGAGCGCGACTCGCAAGGAATACAGCGGCCGCGTCAGGAAGAAGTCGGCCGTCACCGCGGACATGATCGCGGCGATCAGCGCCGGATACCACCCTCCCACCACGGCGATCAGGACGACCACCGCCAGATACACCAGCAGGTCAATGGACAGGCTCAGCCGGGTGCGCAGCAGGGCCAACACAACGGTCACGGCCGGTATCAATACCGCTGTCAGGACGAGCGCCTGCAAGCGCCGGCGTCCACTGACACCGCGCAGCTGCGGAAGCCGCACCGCAAACCGTGACGGCGACTCATCGCTCACCACATGCACGTCAAGGCCCGGGCTCAACCGAGACAGCCGACGGGCCACCACCTCGCGCCCGGTCAACAGGCGCCACCAGGTTCTTGGACGGCTTTCGCCGATGATCACCTGGGTGGCGTTCTCGTGCTGCGCGAACTGTGCCAGCGCGCTGCTCACCTCGGCACCGACCACCTGGTGCCAACTGCCGTCCAAGTCCTCGACCAAGGTTCGCAGGCCGGCCAGGGTGGCCGCGTCCGCCCCGGGCAGCCCGTCGCTACGCGACACGTGCACGGCCATCAGGTCGCTGCCCGGTGTGCGCGCCGCCAGCCGCGCCGCCCGCCGTATGAGCGCCTTGCTTTCCGGGCCACCCGACACGCCCACCACGATGCGCTCCCGGGCCTCCCAGCCCGTGCTGATCCCGTGCTCGCTGCGGTAACGGCGCAAGCCCTCATCAACCCGGCCGGCCATCCACAGCAACGCCAGCTCCCGCAGAGCGGTCAGATTCCCCGGCCGGAAATAATGCGACAAAGCCGCATCGATTCGATCCGGCGGATAGATGTCCCCGGCAACCATGCGCCGCCGCAGCGCCTCGGTCGACAGATCCACCAATTCCAGCTCGTCCGCCTCCCGCACGACCACGTCGGGCACCGTTTCGCGCTGCCGCACACCGGTAATGTCGGTCACCACGTCGCCCAGCGACTCGAGGTGCTGAATGTTGAGCGTCGTGATCACGTCGACGCCGGCATCTAGCAGCTCCTTCACGTCCTCCCAGCGTTTGGCATTGCGCGAACCGGGGACATTGGTGTGGGCCAGTTCGTCGATCAGCGCCAGCTGTGGACGGCGGCGCAAAACCGCGTCCACGTCCATCTCCGAAAGCACCCCGCCCCGATACCGGACTTGACGCCGGGGAACCACCTCCAAGCCCTCCACCAGCGCCTGGGTCGCCCGCCTACCGTGCGGTTCGATGTACCCGATCACGCAGTCGACGCCTTGCCGGCACTGGCGATGGCCCTCGAGCAGCATCTCGTAGGTCTTGCCGACCCCCGGAGCAGCTCCCAGGTACACGCGGAGCTTCCCCCGTGCCATCAGCAGCCGATTTCTACGACAGTGCCGGCGCGGCCGTCCACGCGCATCAGCGTAAACCGATTCGCTGATGCGCCGAAGGATCCCGAGAGGCAAGCGTGGGTGCCGAGGCACCCCAGGACCGGTCGGCGCATTGTCGGCTCAGGTGTTGCGGCCGCCGTTGACGCCCAGTATCTGGCCGGTGATGTAGCCGGCCTCCTCGGACACGAAGAACGCGCACGCCGCGGCGATGTCCTCCGGCCTGCCCACCCGACGCACCGGGGTGCGCGCGATGTGGTCTTCGACGGTGCCGCCGAGCAACTGCCGGCGCTCGGCGCTGCGCAGCATCGGCGTGTCGATGAATCCCGGCGGAATCGCGTTGACGGTGACCCCGCTCGGCCCGTATTCGAGGGCCAGCGACTTGGTCAGGCCGTTCACCGCGGACTTGGCCGCCACGTAGTGGGCCATGAACGGCTGCCCGGAGTGAGTGCTGGACGACGAGATGTTGACGATGCGCCCCCATCCGGCCTCGACCATGTCGGGCAGCGCTGCCTGGCAGGTGTGGAACACGCCGTTGAGGTTGACGTCGATCACCTTCGACCATTGCTCGAAGGACATGTCCAAGAATTTCTTGAAGCCCTCCACGCCGGCGGCGTTGACAAGCACCAGGATCGGACCGAACGCCTCGCGGATCGCCGACATCGCGGCATCGACCTGCGCGCGGTCGGTGACGTCCGCGACGTACCCCGAGCCGTCCTCGGTGACGGACAGGTCGATGACGGCCACCCGAAATCCGTCGCTGCGCAGTCTCTCGACGATCGCGCGGCCGATCCCGGACGCACCGCCGGTTACCACCGCAGTCTTCACGTGCACGCACCTTCCTGAGCGACCGCCCAGCACGGGGGCTCGACCTTGCCTATCACCCTGGCGCGACGAGGGTCAAGTCGCGCCGCGGCCCGGTTGATTTTTGGCGATCGCCCAATCTAGGGTCCGGTGATGGCCAGGGACTCCACCACGCGGGACATGCTGATCGACGCCACGAGTCGGATCATGGTCGACGAGGGATACGCCGCGGCCACATCGCGACGCGTGGCCTCCGAGGCCGGCGTCAAACCGGCGTTGGTGCACTACTACTTCCCGACGATGGACGATCTGTATCGGGACGTCTTCCGTCGCGGGGCCGCCGCCTACCTGGAACGCCAGCGGGAAGCGCTGGCCTCCGACCGGCCTCTGCACGCCTTCTGGGAGACGCTCGTCGAACCCAAGGACGCCCGGCTGCTGCTGGAGTTCATGGGACTCGCCAACCACCGCAAGGAGATTCGGGCCGAGATCTCCGCGTGGCAGGAGCGGTGGCGCGAGATGCAGATCACCGCGCTCAATTTCATCGTGCGTGAACACGGCCTCGACACAAGCGAATTCCCGCCCGCGGGCATCGCGGTGGTCATCGCCGCGATCGGACGCACCCTGATCCTCGAACAGACGCTCGGCACCAAGGGCGGCCACGACGAGGCCGTCGCGCTGGTCAAGCGGTTCCTGGACCGGTTCGAGATGCCGACCAAGCACCCGACCTAAGGCAGCACGACCCGCAGGCGCTCCCAGCCGCGGACGGTCGACGTCGACGCCAATTGTGCCGTGTCGTAATCGATGTCCCAGTCGGGCCAGCGGTTGAGCATCTCGTCCAGCGCGACGCGGCCCTCCAGCCGCGCCAGGTTCGCCCCGAGGCAGTAGTGCACGCCCTTGCCGAAGGTGATGTGCGAAATGTTGTCGCGGCGGATGTTGAACGTGTCCGGATCGGTGTAGCGGCGGTGGTCGCGGTTGGCGGCGCCAAACAGCAGCAGCATGGCGCTGCCGGCCGGAACCGTCCGGCCGTAGCACTCGAAATCCTTTGCCATCCAGCGGGCCACGTGGGGTCCGGTGGGTTCGAACCGCAGCGTCTCGTCGACCGTCCGGGTCAGCAGCGACCGATCCTTGTAGACCTCACGGCGCTGGTCGGGGTGCTCGGCGAGCACTTTGGCCAGCCAGCCGATCAGCCGGCCGGTGGTCTCGTTGCCGGCGCCCGCGACCACCTGGGTGTAGTGCAGCACCTCCTTGCGCGTCAGCTTTCTGCGCACTCCCTGCTCGTCGTCGAATTCGACGTTGAGCAGCGTGGTCATCAGGTCGTCCGACGGGTTCTTGGAGCGCCACTCGACGTAGTCGGCGTAGATGCGGCCGTCGGCGATGGAGTCGGCGTCGGCGACCTTCATGGGCGTACCTGGCTTGGTCCGCAGGTTGGCGTCATTGGCGTCGCGAACCGAAACCTGTTCCGATTCGGGGATTCCCAGCAGCATCCCGATCACCCGCATCGGCATCATCGAGGCGAGCTCGGCGATGATGTCGAAACTCGCCGACCCGACCAGCGGGTCCAGGCACCGCACGCAGTACCGGCGGATCTGGTCTTCGAGGGCGGCCATCCGGCGCGGCGTGAACACCCGCGACATCAGGCCGCGCAGCCTCGTGTGCTCGGGCGGATCCTGGAACATCATGACGCCGCCGGGCATGTCGAACTTCGACTGGATCAGTTCGAGGATGTCGCTGCGACGGTTGGAGAACACCTCCCAGTTGCCCAGAGCGCGTTCGACGTCGGAAAACCTTGATATCGCCCAAAAGTCGTACTTTTCGTTGTAGTAGATCGGCGCTTCTTCGCGCAGCCGCGCGTAGGTCGGGTACGGGTCGGCGATGATGCCCGTGTCGTAGGGGTCGTAGTAGACGTCGGTGTCGCTGGTGACGGTCATCAATGCCTTCCTTACTTCAGGCAGCTGCCGGCGTCCACGGGCAGCGCGACTTGCGCCGGCCGGACCGCGTGACTCCTGCCCTGCCCGCGCGCCGCGTCGGTCACGAACGCCACCTTGCCGTCCATCCGGCCCGCCATAGCGACCTCGATTTCCGCCAATTTTGGGCGATCGCCCAATTTCTGCCGCACGCCATGTCTAGCAGCAGCGACAGGAGCTCGTCAAGCACTCGACGCGGTTCGTGGTTTCAGACAGTGGGGATGCCCAGAATCAATGCGAGGCCGCGCTCGATCTGCTGCATCGTTTCGGGTTCCAGAGTTCCCAGTCGCTCCAGCAGCCGCGTGCGAGCGACGGCGCGTACGCCACGACAAACCGCGACGCTTTCGGCGTCCACGCCTTCGGCAGGCGAGATGCGCGGCCGCAATGGGCTATCGGCAAGAGAACTCGACACCGGTACCACCACGACGAGTTCATCGTCGATTCCGACGAGTATGTCGTCGACGGAGACGACGACGGCGGGCCGGTGCTTGCCTGGTTCACCGTGGCGAGCGGCGCCGAGGGCGACCAGCCACAGCTCACCGCGTCTGAGTTCAGGCAAGACCGTCGCTGACCGTGACGTCCCAATCGCTGTTCTCGGCGCGTGCAGCTTGCAGCGCCGCCTCGGCGCGGCTGGCGTCGCGTTCGGCGCGGAAGATCGCTTCGTGATCGGCACGGGCGGCCAGCTCTGCGAGCAGGGCAGCGATAGAGATTCCCCGCGCGCGCGCCTGGGCCGCCAGCAGGTCGCGCGTGTGGACCGGAACTCTGATTGTAGTCGTCGGTGTAGACATATTCCGTAGTCTATTCGGTAGATATTGATTTTTCAGGTGAGGCCCCGCCCAGCGGCGAAAAGCGGGATTGTGCGCCAGAAGTGCGGACGATTAGCCGGCCGTATTCAATCTGTGAAGATTAATCACGCCGGTGTGAAAGCTTCGTTAAGAACGCGGCGGACCGCGGCTTCCCCCTGCACCGTGGACGTATGACGCTGTTCGAGCTGCTTTCATCGCCGCGGCGCGAGGTGGATCCGCACCTCGACCGGGCGATCTGGCCGCTGACCAGTTTCGTGGATGAGCTGGGCAGGTTGCGCGTCGGCGGGGTGGCCGCAACGGACCTGGCCGCCGAATTCGGTACCCCTGCCTACGTCGTCGACGAGGATGACTTCCGGGCGCGCATCCGCGGTTATCTCGCGGCGCTTCCGGGCGTCGAAGTGGTTTACGCCGGTCGGGCGCTGCTCAGCGCGGCCGTGGCCGGCTGGGCCGCCGACGAGGGCGCGGGCGTGGACGTCTGCTCCGGCGGCGAACTGGCCACCGCGCTCACCGGCGAGGTGCCGCCGTCGAAGATTGTCCTCGACGGCAACGCCAAGACCGCCGGCGAGCTGGACGACGCGGTCACCGCCGGGGTCGGGCGGATCGTGATCGATACGCCGAACGAGATCGCGCTGCTGGCCGGGCGGGTGCGCCGCCGGCAACGCGTGTTGATTCGGGTGATTCCTGACGTCGACGCCGGCGCGCTGAGCGCGGGGGTGCTCGACCAGAAATTCGGGTTTGCGTTGGCGGGCGGCCAGGCGGCCGGCGCGGTCAAGCGCGTCCTGGACCAGCCGTGGCTGGACTTGGTTGGCTTGCACTGCCAGTTGGGGTCGCAGCTGGCCGACGCCGGGCTGTACGGCGAGGCGATCCGGCAAGTGATGGCCTTGATGGCTGAGGTCTGTGAGCGCCACGGGGTGGTGCTGGGCGAGCTCAACCTCGGCGGCGGGCATGCGGTCCCGTATCGGTCCGGCGACCCCGAACTCGATCCGCGATCGCTGGGCGAGATCATCCACACCGCGGTCAGCTCCGCGTGCGCGGAACACGGTTACCCCCGCCCGCGCGTCGTGCTCCAGCCGGGCCGGGCGATCGCGGCCCGCGCCGGGATCACGCTCTACCGGGTGGTCGCGGTCAAACGCCAGCCCGACGGACGCACCTTCGTCGCGGTGGACGGCGGCATGAGCGACAATCCGCGCATCGCGGGCGTCGACGCGAGATACACCGTGGCACTGGCCAATCGGCAGGGGCCGTGCGCCGCCGCACCGGTCACGGTGGTGGGTAGGCACTGCGAGTCCGGCGACGAGATCGCCCGCGACGTCGTGCTGCCCGCCGATATCCATCCCGGCGATCTGCTCGCGGTGGCGTGCACCGGTGCCTATCACTACTCGACGGGATCGAGCTGCAGCCTGGTGGGCCGCCCACCCCTGATCGCCGTCACCGGGGGCAAGGCGCGCGAACTGGTGCGCCGCGAGACCATCGCCGACCTCCTGGGCCGAGACCGTGGCTGGTCGGGCCACTCCGATAAAGGCGGATCACGATGTATGCCATAGCCGTTGGCGAGAGCTGGGCCGCGCGGGCATTCTCCCGCGCGGCATCGGTGCGCATCACGGCGGCCTACGCCATCCTGCTGGCCGCGATCTCGGTCGTCTTGAATGCGCTCGGTCCTCACGCGCGCGAGGTTGCGGTGAGCCGCATGAGCACCAACTTGCACAATCTCGCGCACGGCCACCTGAGCACGCTGGTGGGCAGCGCGTTCGTCGAGGACGGCGGGGAGATCTGTCTTTGGCTGCCGTGGCTGGTCTGCTTGCTGGCCCTGGGCGAATTGATCTGGCGGGGCAAAGGTTTGGTGGTCGCGTTCGCGGTCGGCCATGTCGGCGCCACGTTACTCGTCGCGGTGGGGCTGGTCGTCGCGCTCAAGGCGGGATGGCTGCCGTTCTCAATTGCGCGGGCGAGCGACGTCGGGGTCAGTTACGGCGCGGTGTGCGTGCTGGGCGCCTTGACGGCGTCCATACCGTCGCGCTGGCGCCATCTTTGGGTCGGGTGGTGGCTTGGCATCGCGCTGATGGCGGCCTCGGGGGCGGACTTCACCGCCGTCGGGCACGTCCTGGCGCTGCTGCTCGGCATCGGTTTGTCCTTCCGGCTACCGTCGGCGGCCGAGTGGACGCCCGTGCGGGTCGCTTTGCTGATCGGCGGCGCCGGCTTCGGTTATTTCGTGCTGTCGGGCTCATCGGTGGAGACGACGGTCGCTGGTTTGGGGGGGACGCTCATCGCGTTACTTGCCGGCCAGCTGGCGCAGGTGCGCTACGCCGCGTCACAACCCGAATTTGTGCCCCAGCCGGCAGCGGCCTAGCTCGACGCTGCGGTCTGACGGGCCGCCTCCTGGGCCAGCTGCACCCGCGAGGTGAGGCCCAGTTTGGCGTAGACGTGCGTCAGGTGGGATTGCACGGTCCGCGGCGAGACGAACAGCCGGGTGGCGATGTCGTTGTTGCCGAGTCCCTCGCTGACCAGGCGGACGATATCGCGCTCAGCCGGGGTGAGCGAGGCCCAACCGCTGGCCGGGCGTTTGCGTTCCCCGCGGCCACGCTGCGCGTAAGCGATCGCCTCTTCAGGCGAAAGAGCCGTGCCCTCGGCCCACGCGCATTCAAAGTCTTTCTCCCCTAGGGCATCACGAATCCGCTTCACCGAAGCCTCGTAGCCGGGGTCCCACACCTTGAAGCGCACCGCGCCCGTACATTTCCGCAGAGCCTCCGCCGCGCCGAAGAGCCGCGCGCCTTCGCAGTGACTGCCGCGATCGCCCGCCAACATGGCTAGGCACTCCAACAGATCGGAAGTGCCAAGAAACGCTTGCATGTTGGCGGCGATTGCGAGCGCGTCGTAGGCGTCGCGCTCGGCCAGATCCGGCTCACCCTGCGCGATCGCCACCCGAGCGCGTCTGCTCAGCGCCACCATCAGGTACCAGCCGGTCGCCGTCGACACGGCCTCGTTGGCCACACGGCGTGCCGCAACCAGATCCCCGCCCGCCAATGCGGCCTGCGCACCGACGGCACGCCCAACCGCCTTGGTCGCCGGCTGAACATCGTGGTAATGCCAGACCACTTCCATTGCGTCCAGCGCCGTCGCAGCATCGCCGGCGGCCAGAGCCGCAGCAGACAACGCTAAATAGGCGTTGCCCGTAGCAATGCCACCCAGCTCGGTGGCGCCTTCGATGGCCGCGTCCGCCGCGGCTCGGGCCGCGGCGGCATCACCCTGATACGCGAGCGCGATGCCCTGGCCCGCAAGGCTTAGCGCCCGATAGATCCCGTCGTGCGCTCCCTCCGCCTCGGCGACCAGTTCGGCGAATTGTGCGACGGCTCCGGTCAAATCACCCTGCATCAGTTGTGCCAATCCAAGGCACCAGCGGCATTGGCGCAACGCGAACCGATCACCGATCGCCCCGGCGAGGTCGCGTCCCTCTTGACCGGCCTCGCGCGCCGCAACCGGGTCACCCACCGTGACTGCCCCGCGCGCCTGCCAGGCGAGGATCTGGCTGAGCCTCCACTGATCGCCTGCCGCCCGGGCCAGGCCGTCCGCCTCGGCGAAGTACGGCCACGCCGGCTCGGCGTTGTATGCGGCGATCAGGCCGCAGGCGGTCAGCGCCCGGGCCAGCAGGGCTGGATCGTCCGCGTCCCGTGCGAGAGCCACAGCCTGCTGTGCCTGATCCAGGCTGCTGTAAGCGCCCGCAACGGTGGCGAGCACCGCCTTATCGGCCATCGCTCGCGCCCGCACGGCTGCCGCCACTACGACGTGCGGCGCATTGTCATCGGTGAAGGCCGCCTCGAACCAGGCCAGCCCTTCCCGGACGAGGCCGCGCGCTTGCCAGAGCGGCTGCAGCGAGGACGCCAGCGCTAACGCCAGCTCGACGTTGGAGTTTTCCCGGCTCCACCCAAAAGCGGCACGCAGGTTGTCGATCTCTGTTTCGGCCTGCTCGAGACGTTGCTCATAGGTGCCGCGCGCCGGCGCGTCGAGCAGCGCCGCCAGCGCCGTGTAGTAATCACGATGCCGCGACCGCACGGTGTCGGCTTCACCGGACTCACCGAGTTTCTCCAGCGCGTACTGGCGCACGGTTTCCAGCAACCGATAACGCGTTCGGCGCCTTACGCTTTCGGCGACGACTAATGATTTGTCGACCAACAGGGTGAGCTGATCGAGGACCTGGTAACGCTCCAGCCCATCGGCGCCGGCCACTCCCTGCGCCGCGTCAAGGTCAAATCCGCCCAGAAACACAGCCAGCCGACGCAACAGGATCCGTTCGGTCTCGGTCAGCAGCGCATGCGACCAGTCCACCGAGGCTCGCAACGTCTGCTGGCGACGCACCGCAGTACGCGCACCGCCGGTCAACAACCGAAACCGATCATGCAGGCTGTCCAGTATCTCGCCCACCGACAACGCTCTCACCCGCGCCGCCGCCAGCTCGATCGCGAGCGGCATCCCATCCAATCGCTGGCAGATCTCGGCGATGCTAGCGATGTTGTCGTCGGTCACGGCGAAGCCGGTCTGAGCCAGCCTGGCCCGGTCGGTGAACAACTCGATGGCCTCATCGCCCAGCGACAGGGACGGCACCCGCCACGTCGCCTCACCAGGCACACCGATCGGTTCACGACTGGTTGCCAGCAGCGTCAGCCCCGGCGCCGCACCCAAGAGCGCGACGACCATCTCGGCGCACGCATCAAGCAGGTGCTCGCAGTTGTCCAACACCACCAGCAGCTGACGGTCATGAACAAACCGCAGCAGCGTATCCATTGTCGAGCGGCCAGGCTGATCAGGCAGACCCAGTGCGCGTGCCACCGTGACCGGCACGACGGCGGGATCCGTAATCGGAGCCAGGTCCACATACCAGACACCCTCGGCATGGCCGGCGGCCAACTGATTTGCGACGTGCACCGCTAGGCGTGTCTTCCCCACGCCGCCCGCACCGGTCAGAGTGACCAACCGGTTGCGCGCCAATGATTCTCGCACTTCGACCAGCTGTTGGTCACGGCCGACAAAGCTGGTGAATTGCGTCGGAACATTGTGCATTGCAACGCTTTTTGGGGTGCGCAAGGGTGGGAAGTCGTTGCGTATGTCGGGATGACACAGCTGCACGACGCGTTCGGGGCGGGCAACACCGCGCAGCTCATGGGTGCCCAAATCGGTCAGCCAAGCATCGGCCGGTAGCGTGTCAGCCACAAGATCCTCGGTCACACCCGACAGCACCGTCTGCCCGCCATGGGCCAGATCGCGCAACCGCGCGGTCCGGTTGATGGTGGGGCCAATGTAATTACCCTCGTCGCGCAGTTGCACCTCACCGGTGTGCACGCCGATGCGCAAGCTCACCGGGGCCAGCGGCGCCCGCTGCAACTCCAGCGCACACGCCACGGCATCACTGGCCCGAGCGAACGCCACAACAAAGCTGTCGCCCTCACCCTGCTCCACCGGACGCACCCCGCCATGGGCGGCCACCAGATCCGACAGCGCCTCATCCAACCGCGCGAAAGCCGCCGTCATCGGCTCGGGCTGGGTCTCCCACAGCCCGGTGGAGTTTTCGACGTCGGCAAGAAGCAGCGTCACCGTGCCCGTCGGCAAAAGCCCGATCACGCCAAGCTCGCTCCAGTCCACCCCCGGTAGATCCGCGCGTGGATCAATCTCGCTCATGTTAATCAGCGTGTGCCCGCATCAGCCATAAAACATCAGCGGAAACGCGCAAACTCGGCACAAAGATGCGCGGGTTTTCTCCGCGCTTACTCAGCGTTGCCGTGAGACGGGGAGCGATGCCGTGTCGCTCTCGTCGTCGTAGCCACGGTCTCCCCAGTGGCGCGGAGAACTGCCGAAGTGTTTACCATCGCTGCCCTCCAGGTCGTCTTGAATGGCCTTTTGCGCCTTGGGAGGCAGCGTGTGCAGCATCTCGCGCACCCGGGCCCTGCGGCGCTCCACCGCCTTACGCTCCGGCATCCCCGGCGTGGCGACGACTTGCGGCGGCACTCCCTCGATGTCCTCGACGCCGCCGGCGTGCTGACCGGCGTCGAGCATGGCCTGCTCCTCGGCGATCGTCGCCTCGTCCTTTTCCTCCGACATGCCGATCGGGCCGATGCGGCGCCCGTTGAGGAACTGCCCGACAACCGGCTCATCGCTGGTCAACAACACTTCACGCGGGCCGAACATCACCAGTCTGCGGCGGAACAGCATGCCGATGTTGTCCGGCACGGTACGGGCGACGTTGATGTTGTGCGTCACGATCAGGATGGTCGCGTCGGTCTGCGCATTGATGTCGATGAGGAGCTGGCACAGGTAGGCCGTACGGACGGGGTCCAGACCGGAGTCGGGCTCGTCGCACAGGATGATCTCCGGGTCGAGCACCAACGAGCGGGCCAGGCCGGCGCGCTTCTTCATGCCCCCGGAGATCTCACCGGGCATCTTGTGCTCGTCGCCGCCAAGGCCCACCAACTCGAGCTTCTCCATGACGATGTCATGGATCTCGCTCTCCTTCTTCTTGGTGTGCTCGCGCAAAGGGAACGCGGTGTTGTCGTACAGGTTCATCGAGCCGAACAGCGCGCCGTCCTGGAACATCACGCCGAACAGCCTGCGGATGTCGTAAAGCTCCTTGGCGGTGCTCTTGATGATGTCCTGGCCGTCGATGACGATCGAGCCGCGTTCCGGTTGCAACAGTCCGATCAGGGACTTCAAAAACACCGACTTGCCGGTTCCGGACGGCCCTATCAGCCCGCTGACCTCACCCGGAGGGATGTCCATCGTGACGTCTTCCCACACCCGGGAAGGCCCGAAAGACTTGCTGAGGCCAGCGACCGAAATTCCGATGCCCATGTGCATGCTCCCCACGGTTTTGCCGGCCACCGCATTCACCGGCCGTAGGACCGGGATAGCCGTTTGGTCGCGGCGCAACCGTCTGAGCCGAGAATTCGTGGAATCAGGCCTGGCGGGCCGCCTCCTGGGCCAGCTGCACGCGAGACGCGAGGCCCAGTTTGGCGTAGACGTGGGTGAGATGCGATTGGACGGTGCGGGGCGAGACGAACAGCCTGGTGGCGATGTCGTTGTTGCCCAGCCCCTCGCCGACAAGTCGCACGACGTCGCGCTCCGCGGGGGTGAGCGACGCCCAGCCGCTGCTGGGGCGTTTGCGTGCGCCGCGGCCACGCTGCGCGAAGGCGATCGCCTCTTCGGTGGACAACGCCGCGCCCTCGGCCCACGCCGCGTCAAACTCACTGTCGCCCATGGCTTCTCGCAGGGCGGCCACTGCGGCTTCGCACGCGGCGTCATAGACCTTGAAGCGGACCTCGCCGATCCGTTGCCGGATGGCGTGTGCGGCGCCAAAGAGCCGGGCGGCTTCCCGATGACTACCGGCGCCCCCGGCTAGGGCGCCAAGGCACTCGAGAGTGTCGGCAACGCCTGAGCGCGCCTGCATGTCGGCGGCGCATTTGAGCGCGTCGTGGGCGCTGCGTTCTGCCAGTTCGAACTCGCCCTGTGCGATCGCCACCCGGGCGCGCGTGGTCAGCGCCGACGTTGACCAGATGCCGGCCGTCGTCGACACGGCCTCCTCGGCCCAAAACCGGGCGGCTGCGAGATCCTTATCCGCTAGCGCCGCCTCGGCATTCCAGATGCGCTGCGCCCGCTCCGCGCCGCCACTCACCAGAATTCTGTGTCGCAGGCTGGCCTCGCGCGCCTCGTGCGCCGCCGCTCCATCCCCCGCGGCCAGGGCGGCGGTCCCCAACGCCATATGTCCTACTGCCGCGAACCGGCCGCCGACCTCAGCGCCGACCTTGAGGATCGCCGCGCCCACCGCGCGGGCCGCAGCCACCTCCCCCTGGCGTGTTAGTGCCATGCTCTGGCCGGCCAGGCCGTACACCCTACCGAGCTCGTCGTGATCCGCCTCGGCCTCAGCTGCCACCTCACCGCACAGTGCGGCGGCCCCGGCTAAGTCACCGCTGAGGTGCCGCGCCGCCGCAAGGTAAAACCGACACATACGCGAGCTGAATCTGTCGCCGATCGCGTCGGCGAGGTCGCGCCCCTCCTCGCAAGCTGCGCGCATCCGTAGCGGGTCGACGACGTGGGCGTACCGCGCCCGCAGGGCATAGATCTGGCTGAGAAGCCATCGATCGTCGACTGCACCTGCCAGACCGATCGCCTCCGCGGCACAGGTTTGGGCCACCTCGACGTGATAGACGAGGCTGGCGGTGAATCCGCAAGCGGTCAATGTCCGGGCCAGCAGGGCCGGATCATCGAGGCCTCGCGCGATCGCCACCGCATGCTCGGCTTGCTCCAGGCAGTCGACGCCTAGATGAGCCCCGAGCATGGCCCGATCGGCGACCGCCCGAGCGCGCACAGCGGCCCCCAACCCGGGGTGCGGTTCCTCCAGATCGGCGAGCGTGGCGTCAAACCAGGCCAGCCCTTCCCGGATGCGTCCCCGCGCGAGCCACAGCGGCTGCAGCGAGGACGCCAGCGCCAACGCTCGCTCCACGTCGGAAGTTTCCCGGCTCCAAGCGAACGCGGCGCGCAGGTTGTCGATCTCGGTTTCGGCCTGCGCAAGACGCCGTCCGTAGTCGTTGTCGGCCGGCGCATCGAGCAGAGCGGCCATCGCCGTGTAGTGATCGCGGTGACGCGTTCGGACGGCATTGGCGTCGACCGACTCGCTGAGCTTTTCCTGGGCAAATTGGCGGACTGTTTCCAGCAGGCGGTATCGCGTTGCGCCACAGGCTTGTTCGGCTACCACGAGGGACTTGTCGACCAGCAGCGTGAGGAGGTCGATCACCTGGAAGCGCTCCACCTCGTCGTGGCCGCCGACCGCCTGGGCAGCCGCCAGATCGAAGCCACCGACAAACGCCGCTAGCCGGCGAAACAGCACCCGCTCCGGTTCGGTCAACAGGGTGTGCGACCAATCCACCGAGGCGCGCAACGTCTGCTGGCGGCGCACCGCGGTGCGCGCACCCCCGGTCAGCAACCGGAATCGGTCATGCAGACTGCCGACTATCTCGGCCAGCGACAGCGCCCGCACCCGCGCCGCGGCCAATTCGATCGCCAGAGGTATTCCGTCGAGGCGCTGGCAGATCTCGCCCACCACGGCAGAGTTGTCCTCGGTGAGGGTGAAGCCCGTCTGCGCCAAACGTGCGCGATCAGTGAACAACTCGACCGCCTCGTCAGCCAGCGACAGTGACGGCACCCGCCACGTCGCTTCGCCAACCACTCCGATCGGCTCCCGACTCGTGGCTAGCAAGGTCAACCGCGGCGCCCCACCCAGCAGCGCGACGACCAATTCGGCGCACGCATCGAGCAGGTGCTCGCAGTTGTCCAGCACCATCAACATGTGGCGGGCACTAACAAACCGCAGCAGCGTGTCCATCGTGGAGCGGCCGGGCTGGTCGGGCAAACCCAGTGCCCGTGCCGCCGCGACGGGCACCGCGGCGAGATCGGTGATCGGCGCCAAGTCCACATACCAGACACCCTCGGCGTATTCGGGCGCCAGTTGGCTCGCGATTTCCACCGCCAGGCGCGTCTTGCCCACGCCGCCCGCGCCGGTTAAGGTCACGATCCGATTCTGCGCCGACAGCTTTCGCACCTCGGCCAGCTGTGGCACGCGGCCGACGAAGCTGCTGAACTGCGGCGGAAGATTGTGCCCCGCAATGCCTTTCGGCGTCCGCAAGGGCGGGAACTCGTTGCGGAGATCGGGATGGCACAGCTGCACCACCCGCTCCGGGCGGGGAATGCCGCGCAGCTCGTGGGTGCCCAGATCGGTCAGCCACGCATCAGGGGGCAGCGTGTCGACGACCAACGACTCGGTCACGCCCGACAGCACCGTCTGGCCGCCGTGGGCCAGATCGCGCAGCCGCGCCGTCCGATTGATGGTGGGCCCGATGTAGTTGGCCTCGTCGCGCAACTGTACTTCGCCGGTATGCACGCCGATGCGCAAGCCGATCGGCGCCAACGGTGCCCGCTGCAAACCCAGCGCGCAGGCCACCGCGGCACTGGCCCGGGAGAACGCCACCACAAAGCTGTCGCCCTCACCCTGCTCGACCGGCCGCACCCCACCATGCGCGGCCACCAGTTCCGACAAGACCTCGTCCAGCCGCTCGAACGCCGTGGTCATCTGCTCGGGCTGGGTCTCCCAAAGCCGCGTCGAGCCCTCGACGTCAGCCAGCAGCAGCGTCACCGTGCCGGTCGGCAAAAGCCCGCTCACGCCAAGATCGCTCCAGTCCACCCCCGGTAGGTGCACGCGCGGATCAACCTCGCTCATGCTAGCCAGCATGCGGCCAACACAGATAAGAAACATCAGCGGAAACGCGGAGATTATCGCCGACTGAATGCGGATCTTGCGACGTCAGCCGGTTCAAACGGTCCGCCGACTGCTGCCGCAGGGTGGTGGCGAGCGACCACTCGTCCACTGCCAACCGAGTCCGGACATCCGACCCGTCAGCACGGATCTACGCATTGCGGCCGATGGTCTGGGCCCGCGTTCAGCGAATAGTCGTTTCCACACCAACGCACGGAGGCGACTATGACCACCGACACGGCATCCACCTGCACGTGCCCGACCGTCTTCGACGCGGGCCTGCCCAGCATCGCCTACGACCACCTCACCGACTTCGAGGAGGCGCACCGCATCGTCGCCGCGGTCCGAGAGCGGGCGCCGATCGCGATCGGACCGCACGCGCCCGAGGTATTGAGCTACAGGCTGGTGCACGCAGTGCTGCGCGACCCGCGCTTCGTCAGCGCCCGCGGCCTGGGACTCGATCTGCAGGGCGTCACTTCCGGCCCGCTGTGGGAGCGCGCCGCCGCCAGCCTCCTGAGCCTCGACGGCGAGGCGCACCACCGGTTGCGCCGGCTGGTCTCGAAGGCTTTCGCGCCGCGCGGCGCCGAACGGCTGCGCGCTCTGGCCGTCGAGATCATCACAGAGCTCATCGACCCGCTCACTCCGCTCGGACGCTGCGACGTGGTCAGCGACATCGCCCGCCCCTATCCGACTCCGGTCATCTGCGCCCTGCTGGGCGCTGCACGCGAGGATTGGCCGAAGTTTTCCGCCTGGGCCGACCAGATCAAAAAGGTGTTCGACTGGAACGTCGCCCAGGACGGGCCGGCGATCCTCGCAGCATTGGAGGAGCTCGACGCCTACATCGAGGAAATGATCAACCTCCGGCGCAACACGTTGACGGACGATCTGATCTCGGACCTGATCCGCGCCGAAGACGACGGCGACCGCCTCACCCACGAAGAACTGGTCAGGTTGGCCGGGGGGCTGCTGAGTGCCGGCACCGACACCACCCGCAACCAGCTCGCGGCCACGGTGCAAGTCCTGGCCGACCATCCGGACCAGTGGGCACTGCTGGCCCAGAACCCCGAGCTGACCGGGAACGCCGTTAATGAGCTGATGCGTTACTGTCCAATCGTTTTCGCCGTCGCGCGCAAGGCGGCCGAAGACATCGAACTGGCCGGGGTGATGATCCCGGCAGGCACCCTCGTGCTGGCGAACACGGCTTCGGCCAACCGGGATCCGGCCGTATACGACGAGCCGGATCGCCTCGACATCACCCGCACCGATCCGCCACCCATGCTCACCTTCGGCGGCGGAACGCATTACTGCCTGGGCGCACACCTCGCGCGGCTCGAACTCACCGAGGCCCTGCGTATCATCACTCAGCGCATGCCCAACCCGCACCGCACCGAACCCGCGCAGTGGAAGGCAATGACCGGAATCATCGGCCCGATCAGCGTGCCGCTCGAATTCGACAGCGCGCATTGACGATTGGGGCGCCGGCGCCGGTCATGCGTGGCGGGCGGCCTCCTGCGCAAGCTGCATGCGGGAGGAAAGGCCGAGTTTGGCGTACACGTGGGTGAGGTGGGACTGAACCGTCCGCGGTGAGACGAAAAGCCGAGTGGCGATGTCGTTATTGCCGAGCCCGTCGGTGACCAACCGCACGACGTCGCGCTCGGCCGGGGTCAGCGATGCCCACCCGCTCGAAGGTCGTTTGCGTTCGCCGCGGCCGCGCTGCGCGTAGGCGATCGCCTCCTCGGCGGACAGCGCGGCGCCTTCGGCCCACGCGGACTCGAAGTCATTGTTGCTCATCGATTTTCGGAGGTCCGCTATCGCGTTCTCGTAACCGGCGTCCCAGATTTTGAATCGGACTTCGCCGGTGCGTTGCCGGACGCCTTGTGCGGCACCGAACAACCGGGCGGCCTCGCGATGACTGCCGGCCTGCCCCGCCAGCGCGGCGAGGCACTCGAGGATGTCGGCAAGACCTGAACCCGCCCGCATGGCGGCGGCGCGTGCGAGCGCGTCCTGAGCATCATGCCGGGCCTTCTCCAGCTCACCTTGCGTGATCGCCACGCGAGCGCGTGTGGCCAGCGCAAACATCAGCCACCAGCCGGTCGTTGTCGCGACTGCTTGGTCGGCGGCACGCTGGGCCGCGAGCAGATCCCCGCCCGCCAGCGCGGCCTGCGCACTGAACACGAGTGGCCATGCAGCCTGCGCGGGCAAGACACTCCAGTGCCGCCAGGCGCTCTCGCTAGCGTGTTGTGCCGTCGCAACATCGCCAGCGGCCAGGGCTGCCGAAGCCAACGCCAGTGAGCCGAGACCCGCAGCCATTCCGCCCACTTCAGAGGCGGCCTCGACGGCCGCATCGGCAGCCACCCTGGCCGCACGCACGTCACCCTGGCTGGCCAGCGCCACGCTCTGGCCGGCAAGGCCGTATGCCAGAAAGGTAAGGTCGTGAGCCGCCTCGGCCTCGGCGGTCACCGCGCGGAACTGAGTGGCGGCTCCGGCCAGATCGCCCTCGAGGTCCTTTGCCACTGCGAGGCACCATCGGCACTGCCGCGACGCGAACCGGTCGCCGATCGCGTCGGCAAGATCGCGTCCTTCCTCGCCGGCTACGCGCATCGCGAACGGGTCACCGGCCGTGGTTGCCGCGCGCGCCTGCCAAGCGAGGATCTGGCTCAACCCCCAGGGGTCGCCCAATTTTCGGGCCAGGCCGATGGCCTCGGTGAAATACGGCCCCGCCGGCTCGGCGCTGACCGCGGCGATTGGGCCGCAGGCGGTCAGCGCCCGGACTAGCAAGGCCGGGTCATCGACCTCGCGCGCGATCAATAGGGCTCGCTGAGCCTGCTCGAGGCCTTCAGCGGCGCCCATCAATGTGGCGAGCACGGCCTTGTCGGCGAGCGCCCGCGCGTACACGGCTGGCGCGACGTCGCCGTCGTGCGCGTCGATATCGGCGAAGGCGGCGTCAAACCACGCGGCTCCTTCGCGGACGCGCCCGCGCGCTTGCCACAGCGGCTGCAGCGACGACGCCAGCTCCAGCGCAGCCTCGGTGCCGGAGTTCTCGAGGCTCGAGGCGAACGCGGCGCGGAGGTTGTCAATCTCGGTCTCGGCCTGCTCGAGGCACCGCTCGTAACCGTTGCCCCCCGGGGCGTCGAGCGCCGCGGCGAGCGCCTTGAAGTGATCCCGGTGACGCGATCGTACGGCGTCCGCCTCCCCGGACTCACCGAGTTTCTCGGCGGCGTATTGACGCACAGTCTCCAGCAGCCGGTAGCGCATATCGCCACCCAATTCTTCGGCGACCACAAGTGATTTGTCGACCAGCAGGCCAAGTTGGTCCACGGTCTGATAACGCTCCACCTCGGTGTCGGCCCCCACGGCTTGCGCTGCGTCCAAGTCGAATCCGCCCAGGAACGCGGCCAGCCGGCGAAACAGGATCCGTTCGGGTTCGCTGAGCAGGGCGTGCGACCAGTCCACCGAGGCGCGCAGTGTCTGCTGGCGGCGCACCGCGGTACGCGCACCCCCGGTCAGTAGCCGGAAGCGGTCATGCAGGCTGTCGAGTATCTGAGACAACGACAACGCACGCACCCGTGCGGCGGCCAACTCGATCGCCAGAGGCATGCCGTCGAGGCGGGCGCAAATCTGAGTGATCAGCGCGGTGTTGTCGTCGGTGATACTGAAGTCGGGCCTGGCTTTCCGGGCGTGGTCGGCGAACAACTCGACGGCCTCATCTGCCAGTGATAGCGACGGCACCCGCCAGATCAGTTCGCCGGCGACGCCGAGCGGTTCGCGGCTGGTGGCCAAAATGGTCAGCCGCGGGCAGCCGGCGAGCAGCTCAACGACTACATCCTGGCTTGCGTCGAGCAGGTGCTCACAGTTGTCGAGCAGCAACAGGATGCGTCGGTCGCGGACAAACCGCAGCACGCTATCCATGGTGGAGCGGCCCGGCTGGTCCGGCAGACCCAGTGCGCGGGCTACCGCGAGAACCACAAGCCCGGGATCGGTGAGCGGCGCCAGGTCTACATACCAGACACCATCGTCGTACTCACCAGTGACTTGGTTGGCGACCTCCGCCCCAAGGCGCGTCTTGCCGGCGCCGCCGGCCCCGGTCAGGGTGACCAGGCGGTTCTGCGCCAGCAGTCCGCGCACCTCGCTCAGCTCCGCACCGCGGCCCACAAAACGGGTGAACTGCGGTGGAAGGTTTTGCGCTGCAAGGCCTTCCGATGTCCGCAATGGTGGGAACTCGTTGCGCAGGTCGGGATGGCACAACTGCGCCACTCGTTCAGGGCGGGGGACGCCGCGCAGCTCATGGGTGCCCAGATCGCTCAGCCACACATCAGCCGGCAGCGTGTCGACAACCAGTGCCTCGGTCACCCCCGACAGCACCGTCTGGCCGCCATGGGCCAGATCGCGAAGCCGCGCAGTGCGATTGATTGTCGGGCCGATGTAGTTGGCCTCGTCGCGCAGCTGCACCTCACCGGTGTGTACGCCGATCCGCAAACTCACCGGGGCCAGCGGCGCCCGCTGCAACTCCAGCGCGCACGCCACCGCATCGCTGGCCCGGGAGAACGCCACCACAAAGCTGTCGCCCTCGCCCTGCTCGACCGGCCGCACCCCAGCATGCGCGGCCACCAGTTCCGACAAAACCTGATCAAGTCGCGCGAACGCCGCGGTCATCTGCTCGGGCTGGGTCTCCCAGAGCCGCGTCGAACCCTCGACGTCAGCCAGCAGCAGCGTCACCGTGCCGGTCGGCAAAAGCCCGCTCACGCCAAGATCGCTCCAATCCACCCCCGGTAGGTCCGCGCGCGGATCAATCTCGCTCATGCTAGCCAGCATGCGGTCCCCGGACGAGCAAAACATCAGCGCAAATGCGTAGAGCCCTGGGTTTTCGGCGCGGGATTCCGCCCAACTCAAAGCCGAGCGGCGCACTGCGGTCCCCCGTTTGACAGCATGGCATCAGCAATTGCGACGCTATGCTGCACCATGCGGACCACGGTGACACTGGATGACGACACGCTCGTCGTCATCAGACGCCTGATGCAAGAACGCCAAATCTCGTTCAAGCAGGCGCTCAACGACGCCATCCGCCAGGGTGCGCAACGGCGACCGGCTCCCGCGATTTTCGAAACGCGCACCGCTGATCTGGGTGTGCCGTCGGTGAACCTGGACCGGGCCCTGCAGATCGCCGGCGAACTCGAGGACGAAGAACTGATCCGGCGACAGCGCCGCGGCGCATGAGGATCGTCGATGCCAACGTCCTGCTGTACGCCGTCAACACCGCCGCGGACCACCACGAGGCTTCACGGCGCTGGCTCGACGGCCCGCTGTCCGGCGGCGACACCGTCGGCCTCGCCTGGGTGGCGCTGCTCGCATTCGTGCGATTGACGACTCGGCACGGGCTGTTCCCTACGCCCCTGACAGCCGACGCGGCAATGACCCAAGTGCTCGACTGGTGCAACGCACCAGGCGCCGTGATCGTGACGCCCACCCCGCGCCACAGCGACGTGCTATCCGGGCTGCTATCCCACGTCGGCGCGGGAGGAAATCTCGTCAGCGACGCCCACCTGGCCGCTTTGGCGATCGAGCACCGCGCACGAATAGTCAGTCACGACAGCGATTTCGGACGATTCGATGGCGTCCGGTGGGAAACACCGGAGTCGTTGTTGACCTGATGAAGGCGTTTGATCCGGTGGGGCCCGCCCGATCCCCGTAGTACTGTCGGGCCGTGGCACAAGTTCTCCAGGCCCAGGTTTGTGTTGCCGGAGGCGGTCCCGCCGGTCTCGTTCATGCCCTGTTGCTTGCCCGCGCCGGGATCAGGGTTGTTGTCTTGGAGAAGCACAACGACTTCCTGCGTGACTTCCGCGGCGACACCGTGCACCCGAGCACCCTGCGGATCATGGACGAGCTCGGCATTGTCGACGAGCTCCTGCGCCTACCGCACACCAAGGTAAACAGAATCGCTTTTGACACCGACGGCTCCATTCGCACCTTGGGCACCTTCGGCGTGCTCAAGCGGCTCGGCTTCCCGCAGCCCTATATCGCGTTGATGCCGCAGTGGGACTTCCTCGACTTCCTCGCTGAAAAGGCCTCTGCATACCCGGAATTCACGTTGGTCCGTAACGCCGAGGTCAAGGATTTGATCGTCGACGGCGATCGAGTGATCGGCGTGCGCACGCCCGAACTGGAGGTACGCGCCGACCTGGTGGTCGGTGCCGACGGGCGCAAATCCGCGGTGCGGGCCGCGGCCGGCCTGCAGATCGCGGCGGCGCACTCCCCGATGGACGTGTTGTGGTTTCGGCTGAACTGGCGCCCGGGTGATCCGCAAGAGCTCTACGGGGTGATCCGGAAAGGCCTCATCATGGCGATGATCTACCGGAGCGACTATTGGCAGATCGCCTATTTGATGCCGAAGGGCTCGAATCCTCGCGACGGATCGCTGGAGGCGTTCAAGGAACGCCTGGTGACCGCCCGACCGCAGCTGCGCGAACACGTCAACGACCTGAAATCCTGGGACGAAACAAGTCTGCTCGACGTGCGGGTGGACCGGCTGAAGACGTGGTGGCGCACCGGCGTGCTGTGCATCGGCGATGCGGCCCATGCGATGTCACCGATCGGAGGCGTCGGCATCAACCTCGCCGTTGCCGATGCGGTGGCAGCGGCCAACATCCTGTGCGCCCCCCTGCGCGAAGGCCGTCTCAGCGACGCAGACCTCGCCAAAGTGCAGCGCCGGCGAGAGTTGCCCGCCCGGGTCATCCAGGCTGTTCAAGTGCTCGCTCAGGATCGGGCGATCGCGCCAAATCTGAACGGTGACCTGTCCCCGATCCGCATCCCGGCGGTCGTCGGTCGCGGCCCCCTGCAATTCATCCCGCCGATTTTGTTCGGTCGGGGCCTTCGCCCCGAGCACGTGCGCACTCCCGACGTGCACACCGGCTAGCAGAGCTGTTCCCGACGCCGAAAGCAAGATAAACGACGAGATCGTCACCGGCATAAGGCAATTCGACAGCACTGCCGTCCGGCTACGCCAACCCGTTCATCCCGTTCAGGCCGAACAGCAACCCGCCGGTGCCGCCCTGGCCCCCGGCGCCTGTCGTCGTGCCGGACCCGCCGTCGCCCCCGTTACCGCCGTCTCCGATCAGGAAGGCGCTGCCGCCCGTGCCGCCGGTACCGCCGGCATTCAAGGAATTGCCGCCGGTGCCGCCGCCACCGCCGGAGCCGTAGAGGAGGCCGCCGTTACCGCCGCCCCCGCCATTGCCCCCGGCGCCGAGGCCGACCCCGCCAGTTCCTCCTACACCGCCGTGGCCGAACAGCAGGCCGCCTGCCCCGCCGAACCCACCGGCGCCACCAAGGCCGCCGCCGGGCGTAAGGGGGCTGCCGCCGCCGACGCCGCCCGTCCCTCCCGTGCCACCGGAACCGAAGAGGAGGCCGCCGTTGCCGCCGTTGCCGCCGCTGCCCCCGTTGCCCACCGACGTGACGACGGCGGACCCGGTGCCCCCGGCGCCCCCGCCGCCGCCGGAGCCCAAGAGGAGGCCACCGTTGCCGCCAATGCCGCCGGCCCCGCCGGTGCCGGCAAGGGCGAACCCGCCGGTGCCCCCGATGCCGCCGGTGCCGAACACACCACCGGTGCCACCAGCGCCACCCATCCCGCCATGGCCGTTGACGAGCTGTGTGATCCCGCCGGTGCCGCCGGCACCGCCGGTGCCGAACAGCCCGGCAGCCCCGCCGGTGCCGCCGATCCCGCCATTGCCCGCCCCTTGGTTCCCGCCAGTTCCTCCTACACCGCCGTGGCCGAACAGCAGGCCGCCTGCCCCGCCGTTGCCGCCGGCGGTGCCGGACACCGCTCCTCCTGCGCCGGCTCCGCCGGGGCCACCGTTGCCGATCAGCCCGGCACCCCCGCCGTTACCGCCGTTCTGACCGAACGCGCCGGACCCGCCGGCCCCGCCGTCGCCGTACAATATGCCGCCGGCACCGCCATTGGCCCCGGTCCCCGGAGCCGCATTGGCGCCATTGCCGACCAGCGGGCGCCCGAACAATGTCAGGAAGGGCAGATTCACGAAGCCGAGCAGATCCTGCGCTATCGTCTGCGCCGGATTAGCCATAAACGCCGCAGCATTGGCGGCCTCCGCACCAGCATAAGATTCCGCAACGGTGGTCAACGCCTGCACAAACTCGTCATGAAACGCCGCCGCCTGCGCGCCGAGTGCCGCAAAGCCCTGGCCGTGGGCGGAGAACGCCGCCGCGATGGCCGCCGACACCTCATCCTCGGCCGCGGCCAGAATCCCCGTCGTCGGGAGCGCCGCGGCTGACTCGACCGCGTTGAGTGTCGAACCGATATTCGCCAGATCTTTTGCCGCCACCGCCACCAGTTCCGGCGTCGCGATCACAAACGACATGGGACACCTCCCACGCGTCATAACCCGTGCGTCACGGCGACCCGGAATCGCCCGGCCCAGCATCAGGTCACACGCAGATTCGAATCATATCGCGGTGGGGACAACCGAATCCGGGTTTGCACGCGTCAGTTCGATTTGTTTTTCCTGGTTAGATCGGTATTCCGCGACGGCTGCACGCGTTTGGGCTCGCCCGGCATCTTCGGGTAGTTCGGCGGATAGGGCATATCGCCAAGTCCCCGCTCTGCGTCGGCCTCGGCCATCTCCAGCAGCGGAGCGATCGAGTGGGCCATGTCGTCCATCCCGGCCCACGGGTCGTCCCGGCTCTTCAACAGGTCGGGCACGGTCGCCATCGTGTAGTCGTCGGGGTCGGCGCCCGCCAGCTCGTCCCACGTCAACGGCGTGGACACGGTCGCTATCGGCGTGCGCCGCACCGAATACGGCGATGCCATGGTGCGGTCGCGGGCGTTCTGGTTGAAGTCGATGAAGATCCGCTCGCCCCGTTCTTCTTTCCACCACGACGTCGTCACCGCGTCCGGCGCGCGCCGCTCGATTTCGCGGGCCAGCGCGATGCCCGCCCGACGCACCTCGACGAAGCCCCAGTCCGTTGCGATGCGCAGAAACACGTGCACCCCGCGGCCCCCGGAGGTCTTCGGGTACCCGACCAAACCGAGTTCGTCGAGCAGCGGCCGCAACACGTCGACCGCGACCGAGCGCGCGTGCTCAAAACCGGTGCCCGGCTGCGGATCCAGGTCGATGCGCAACTCGTCGGGATGATCGGTGTCCGGACACCGCACCTGCCACGGATGCAGCGTGACCGTGCCCATCTGCGCCGCCCACACGATCGCCGATGGGTGGGTCACCTTCAGCGCGTCGGCGGTGCGCCCCGACGGGAAGGTCACCCGGCACGTCTCCAGGTAGTCGGGATGGTGCTGCGGGACCCGCTTCTGGTAGATCTCCTCGCCGTCGATGCCGTCCGGGAACCGCTGTAGATGGGTGGGCCGGTCACGCAAGGCGGTCAGCATCGGCCCGGGAGCGACGGCCAGGTAATACTCGACCAGGCGGCGCTTGGTGCCCTGCGACCCCAGCGCGGGGAAGTACACCTTGTCCGGGTTGGTCACCCGCACGGAGATGCCGTCGACGTCGATTTCCTCCGCTGCAACCGCCACATGTCGATTCCAGCACAATGAACCAATGGACTTGCCCGTCATGCCGCCGGTGTCCCCGATGCTCGCCAAACCGGTCCGGACGTTCCCGCCGGACGCGTCGTACGAGCCCAAGTGGGACGGGTTCAGGTCCATCTGCTTCCGCGACGGCGACGACGTCGAGCTCGGCAGCCGCAACGAGCGCCCGATGACCCGTTATTTCCCCGAACTGGTCGCGGCGGCGCGGGCCGAGCTGCCGCAGCGCTGCGTCGTCGACGGCGAGATCGTGGTCGCGACCGACCACGGCCTGGACTTCGAGGCGCTGCAGCAGCGGATCCACCCGGCCGATTCGCGGGTGCGGATGCTGGCCGAGAAGACGCCGGCCTCCTTCATCGCGTTCGACCTGCTGGCGCTGGGCGACGACGACTACACGCGGCGCCCGTTCAGCGAACGGCGGGCGGCCCTCGTCGACGCCCTGGAACGCTCCGGGCCCTCGATCCACGTCACGCCCGCGACCACCGACCTGGACACCGCGCAACGGTGGTTCGAGGAGTTCGAGGGCGCCGGACTCGACGGCGTGATCGCCAAGCCGCTGACCCTCACCTACCAGCCCGACAAGCGCGTCATGTTCAAGGTCAAGCACGAGCGGACGGCCGACTGCGTCGTCGCCGGCTACCGGGTGCACAAATCGGGCGGCGACGCGATCGGCTCGCTGCTGCTCGGGCTCTACACCGACGACGGCCAGCTCGCGTCGGTCGGCGTGATCGGCGCCCTGCCGATGGCGGAACGGCGGCGGCTGTTCGCCGAATTGCAGCCCCTGGTAACCAGTTTCGAGCGCCACCCGTGGAACTGGGCCGCGCACGAGGCCGGCGAACGGACGCCGCGCAAGAACGAATTCTCGCGCTGGAACGCCGGCAAGGATCTCTCGTTTACACCGCTACGCCCCGAGCGGGTGGTCGAGGTCCGCTACGACCATATGGAAGGCCCGCGGTTCCGCCACACCGCGCAGTTCAGCCGATGGCGCCCCGACCGTGACCCGCGTTCGTGCACCTACGCGCAACTCGAACAGCCGGTCACCTTCAGCCTCGGCGACATCGTGCCCGGCCTCGGGCCCAACTAGGGCTCCGCCCGATCACGCGTGGGGGCAGAAGATCCCGAGGATCTGCTGGCAGTTGTCCCTGTTGATCAGGCCGGGTGGCGCCGGCGGGGGCGGCGGCGGCGGGCTGTCGCCCTCGAAAATCATGTTGGCGACGTTGCCCTGCCCCGGGTACACGTACCAGTACGTGTGGCAGACATTCGGGTCCCACCGCACCGGGTCGACGCGAAGGTTGCCGGTCTGCACCGGGGGGTCGCCCGGGCACCAGTGGCAGGGTCCCTGCGGGTGGTCGTTCGGGCAGCCCGGCCACGCGCCACCGGGATTGGCCCCGGCGCTACCGACGGTCAGGCCCAAGCCGGCCACACCCATGCCGCCGGCCACCAGTGCGGTGGTTGCAGCGCGCGCGATTCGTCGTGCCACGGAACGAACGTTGTTCATGATTGCCCTTTCCCGGTGCTCTGGGCCCTCGCGGGCCGCGTTATTGCGCCATTCGACATCGCCCGCATCGCTACCGGTCCCAACCCGCGCCGGGCGGCGGCGAAGCTGCTACGGACACATGAACGCGATCGGCGGGCACCCTCGCGGCGTGATCGCTTCCGGCGGAGGATTCTCTCCGTCCCAAATGGACATGGGCCGGCCCTGGCTGGTCACGTTGCCCATCCCGTAGTTGGCCGGGTACCAGGTGTGGCACACGCTCCAATCCCAGTCGATCAGGCCGTTGACCACGTAGGGCATGTTTTTGGGATCCCCCGGGCACCACCGATGCGGGCCGTCGGCGTGGGCGGCGCCCGCACCCAGCGCAAGCCCTCCCGCCGCCAGCCCACCCGAAAGCAGCACGCCGGCAAGGATCGATTTCAGGGTGCGGGTGCCGTCCATGGGGATTCCTCTCGCCGCTGTGCGCCGTAAAGTACAGCCGCCCACTTGCGAAATTCTTGCGAATGCCGCGCCGAATTGAAATGGCCGAATCGGCTTCCCCACCCCATTAAGCTGTCGTGATGCTGAATATCGCCGCGCTGTTCGTCGCCGGCACCGCCGAACTCGACGAGAACGGCGCAATCCGCGCCACGGGCATACCCACCACGTGGTTTCGCGTCGAGCAAATGCCTTTGACGGCAGGGGTTCCGGTCGTCCTGGTGGTGCACGCGCGCGCCGGCGGCGACTACGACGCCGAGCTCCACGTCGTGTGCAAAGACCCCGCCGGGGTGCCGCGCGGCAGCCTCCAGGCGTCGTGGCACTGGCCGGACGATGGCGACCGACCCTCCAAGTACCGCTGCTTCACTGAAATCCTCACCTTCCCCGTCGAAGCTGAAGGCGAGTACACCATCGGCGCCTATTACGACCCGCAGGGAAAGATCGAAATGGCCACGCCCGTCCCGATTTCGATTGCGCTGACCGCGGCCAGCCCGGCCGGCGACACCGGGGACGGTAACGATGCCGAAGGCTAGACGGCGTTTATCCCTCGGGTGAAGCGGGCACGCGAAGAAGATGTCAGTAACACCGTTCAAAGACCTGCCGCTGGCCGACCGCGACCGCAAGTGGGACGGTGATTCGGCCGAGAAACGCGTCCGCAAATGGGCTGGCGCACAGGACAAACCAAATCAGAAATACCGCGACGCCCACATCTGGTACGACAGCGGCAAGAAGGACAACTTCACCGCCTACAAGCTGTTGTTCGCCGACGTCATCGGCGGCGAACTCAAGGCGGTGCCGCGGGGAATCATGATTGCCGGCGCGATCATGGACGGCGCTCGCGGCGGCATCGATCTGCCGAAGTCCGACGTCGGCCGCGTCAAAAGCCACCTGGCGAAGTACTACAAGAAGATGGACGAGAGCGCGCCGTGGGAGCGCGGCTAGGCCTTGCGGCGGGGCGCGCCGTCCGCGAGAGTGCGCAGTTGCACGCGAATCCCGGCGTGTCGCCGTGCAGACACGCACGGTCGCGGGGTGGGCCGGGCGCGCCCGGCTGCGCCCACTAAACGGAGACCATCAGCTCCGACAACCCGCGCAGCGTGACGTTCGCCTTATAGCGCGGCTCGCCGGTCAGACGCGCGTCGGGGAAGCGTGCCGTCACCGCCGACAGGGCAGCTGCGGCCTCCAGGCGGGCCAGCGGCGCGCCGAGGCAATAGTGGATGCCGCGGCCAAACCCCAAGTGCCGCAGGGTCCCCCGGTCCGGATCGAAGCTGTCGGGCCGGTCGAATTCTGCGGGATCACGCTGGGCCGCGGCGAGCAGGACCATCATGATGTCGCCCGTCGGCACGTCGACGTCTCCGATCGTCATGTCCGCGGCGGCAACTCGACCGGCCAGTTGCACGGGCGGGTCATAACGCAGCGTCTCCTCCACGATCGCCGGGGCGCGACCCGGGTCGGCGCCCAACGCAGCCCAGTGCTCGGGGCTGCGCAGCATGGCCAAGATCGCATTACCGATCAGGTTTACCGTTGTCTCGTGTCCGGCGATCAACAGCAGATTGCAGGTGGAGACGATTTCGTCCTCGGTCAGCTGATCGCCGGACTCCTCCACCGCGACCAGGCCCGACAACAGGTCGTCGCCCGGCCGCGACCGGCGCCGCTCGATCAAATCGTGGAGATAGCCGCGTAGCCCCCGCACCGCCTGCATCCGCTCATTCACCACGTCCGGGGGGACGCCGGTGATCGTCGAGAACGGGTCCAGCGCCTGCGCCAGCACCGCCGACGCCTGGCTGAATTGCGGCTCGTCGTCCAGCGGCACACCGAGCAACCGGCAGATCACCGCCACGGGCAGCGGGTAGGCGAAATCCTCGACGACATCGAACTCGCCCTTCTCGGCGATCCGATCAAGCAGTCCGTCCACCAGCGCGATGATTCCGGGCTCCAGCGCGCTGACCACCTTCGGCGAGAACGCCTTGGCGACCAGCTTGCGCAGCCGCGTGTGATCGGGTGGATCCAGGAACAAGAACCCCGGCGGGAACGGCCGGGGCTGCACCAACCCCGCCTCGAGCTGCCGCTTCGCGACCGTCGAGTTCATGTTGCTGCTGCTCGACGACGGATGCCGCAACACCTCGTCGCAGTCCCGGTAAGCCGAGAACACGGCGAGGTTGGACCGCGGCAGCTGCAGCGGTCCGCGGTCGCGAAACTGTGCCAGGAGCAGATACGGATCGGCCCGGTTGGCCGGGTCGAGCAGCTGCAGCAGCAGCCCCTGCGATTCGGCCTGGGCGGCGGTCGTCATGCTCACATTCTGCCCGCCCCGACGGCCGGCTCAGCGGCGCAAGAACTCCGCGATGCGGCTGGCCAATTCCTCGCCGGCATCCTCCTGCAGGAAATGCCCGGCGCCGCGGATCGTCGGGTGATCGATACCCTGCGCGCCACGCATCTCGCGCTGGAAGATCGCGGCCATCGGCCCGGTGATGGGATCGCGGTCGCTGAACGCGACCAGCATGGGCGTCGGGCTGACGGCCAGCTTGGCCCACGCCGCCTTGTTGGCCGCCGCGGCGGGGTCATCCGGTGAGGTCGGCACCAGGCCGGGCATGGCGCGCGGCCCCGCGCAGTACGCGTCGTCGGGGAACGGCGCGTCGTAACCGGCGCGCACCTCGTCGCTGAGCTGCTGGCGACACCCGCCCTGCACGAACCAGCCGATGTCCAGCTTCGGCGCGGTCGTGATGGCCTCGCGGAATCGCCACCAGACGTCGGCCATCGGCTGCTCGCCGTTCGGCAGGCCGGTGTTGGCGACGACCAGCCGCGCGAACCGTTCGGGATGCTCGGCCGCCAGGCGCAAACCGATCAGCCCGCCCCAGTCCTGGCCCACCACGGTGACATCACGCAGGTCGAGGACATCGAAGGCGACGGCGCGCATCCATTCGACATGGCGCGCGTAGCTGTGGTCTTCGCGGCGGGTCGGCTTGTCGGACCGGCCGAACCCGACCAGATCGGGACAGATGACGCGGTGCCCGGCGGCAACCAGTATCGGAATCATCTTGCGGTACAGGAACGACCAGGACGGCTCGCCGTGCAGCATGAGGACCGGTTCGGCGTCCTGTGGCCCGTCCTCCACCCAGGCGACCCGCAGCGTGCCGCCCTCGCCGTCCGCTATCTCGCAATACCTTGGCGCATAAGGGAAGTCGGGCACGTCGTCGAATCGCTCGTCGGGGGTGCGCAGCGTTTCCATGTCAAGTCCCTTCGCTCAGTCCGGCCAGTGCGGGATGTGCCAGCAGTCGATCGAGAAATGGGCGCTGACCCTTGAGCAGCTTCGCGCGCGCCCGCGCCACGGTAAACCAGCCCACCCGGTCGATTTCGGGGAATTCGCGCATCCGGCCCGATCCCTTCGGCCACTCCATTTCGAAGGTGTTGCTGTGCGCGTCGGTGACGTCGACGTCGGCCTCGACGGCGAAGGCGGTGATCACCTTGCCGCTCGGTTGTTTCAGGGCGCCGAACTCGATGCGCGGCCCGCACGGCAGCGGCAGCCCGAGCTCCTCGTGGAACTCGCGCCGCGCGACCGCCCAGGGGTCCTCGCCGTCGGTGTACTCGCCCTTCGGGATCGACCAGGCGCCATCGTCTTTGCGGGCCCAGAACGGGCCACCCGGATGGGCGATCAGGACTTCGACGACCCCGTTGACGGTCCGATACACCAACACACCCGCGCTGAGCTTGGGCATCAGCTTTCAGACACCGACGGCCACTTCGAGATCCTTGAGCGACGACTCCAGATGCGCGAGCAGGCGCTGCAGGTGCGGAACGCTGCGGCGGCAGCCGACCAGACCGAAGTCGAGATTGCCGGCATTGCTGATAAGGGTGATGTTCAGCGCCTGCCCGTCCAGGATGGCCGACAGCGGGTAATTGCCGTCGAGCCGCGCGCCCCCGCAATACAGCTGCTCCTGCGGGCCGGGCACGTTGGAGATGACGAGGTTGAAGGGCGGCGACGTGGAATTCACCCAACCCGGAACCGCGGCCAGGGCCAGCGCACTCATGTTCATCGCCGAGAGCGCCAATGCCTGGACCCGCGGCAACTCGGAAAACACCTTCTTGTTGCTGCGCATCGACTCGCTGACGATCTGCAGTCGCTCCGCCGGATCCTCGGCGTCGGTGGCCAGGTTGCACAGGATCGCGCCGACGAGGTTGCCGCCGGCGTCGGCCTCGTCCTCCCTGCGCAGGCTCACCGGGACCATCGCGATCAGGGGCGTGTCCGGCAGCGCGTTCTGCTCGAGCAGGTAGTAGCGCAGCGCGCCCGAGCACATCGCCAGGACGACGTCGTTGAGGGTCACCCCGGCGGCCCGCTTGACGGCTTTGACGCGGTCCACCGACCACGACTGGGCCGCGCACCGGCGGGCGCCCCCGATCTTGACGTTCAACATGGTGCGCGGTGCGCCGAAGGGCAGCGTCAGCTGCTGTTCGAGCAGCGCGGCGCGGGCCAGCGACACCGTCGAAGGGCCAAGCGCCGCAACGGATCCCGCCGTCTTGAGTAACGAACCCAAGCGGGAGGTGGGGCTGGACTTGTGCTTGCGGCGGGGCAGGCTCCACAGCGCGCGAATCTCGCGGTCGTCGGGGTCGGCCGACAACGAGCGCTGCACCAGCTTCTGCGCGGAAACGCCGTCGATGAGCGCGTGATGCATTTTGCAGTACATGGCGAACCGGCCGTCCTTCAGCCCCTCCACCACATACAGCTCCCACAGTGGCCGGTGGCGGTCGAGGAGGCTGGTGTGCAGCCTGGAGGTCAGCTCCAGCAGTTCGCGGACCCGGCCCGGTGACGCCAGCGCCGAGCGCCGAACGTGGTAGTCGACGTCGACCTCGTCGTCGTAGGCCCACGCCAGCGGGGCTATGCCACCCAGAACCGTGGCGGGGTGCTTACGGAACGTCGGCTGGAATTCGTCGCTGGCAACCAGGGCGTCGGTGAATTCCCGCACGAAGTCCGGACCGGCGTCCGGCGGTGGCTCGTACAACTGCAGCCCGCCGACGTGCATGGGGTGTTCGCGCGATTCCCCCAGCAGGAAGACCGCGTCGGTGGGCATCATCAGTTCCATCCACCAATTAGACCGCGAAGCGGGTGGCACGCGAAGCTCTCTTAGAACATCGCCGCCGACCCGACTTCGGGATGGCCGCGCATGTACTCCACCAGCCGATCGACGTAGTCGGGGAACGGGGGTGCCTGGATGCCGCTGCCGGCGAGGTCGGCACGGCAATGGTCGGTCGCATAGGTGGTGGGGTGCGCGAAGTAGTCCACCGCTTCGGGAGGGATCCGCATCAGGCGGTAGAGGCCCGGAACGTGAGCCAGGGACGCCTTGGCCAGCCCGCGCGGCAGGGGGACCTTGATGAGTTCCCGGCCGGTTGCCTCGGCGAGGGTCACCGCCATCTCGTCGACGGTGAGCGGGTGCGGATCCGCCACTTGATAGGTCCGGCCCTCGGAAGCGGGAAGGCCACTGAGATATCCGACCGCATCGACGACGAAGTCGCGCGGGACGACGTTCACCCGCGTCGCGGTCGGGTCGCCGGCCACCGGCAGGATCGCGCGCCGGGGCTGTCGCATCAGCCACTGCATCACGAAGTAGGGCCCGTCGAACTTCTGCGTCTCGCCGGTGCGGCTGTCCCCGACCACGATCGAGGGGCGATAGATCGTGGCGGGCATGCCCGCGGACATGTGCCGGCGGACCTCCGCCTCGGCCTGGTTCTTGGTCTCCTCGTAGTAGTTGTTGAACGGCGCGCCGACCTCGAGGTCGTCCTCGGTGAACGAACCGGGGTAGCGACCGCTGACATAACACGTGCTGAAGTAGTGCAGGCGCGTCAGCAAGGGGCAGCGCTCCAGCGCGTCCAGCACGTTGCGGGTGCCGTCGACGTTGACCCGCATCGCCACGTCCCGGGCGACGGCCAGGTCGTAGGCGGCGGCGAGGTGCCATGCCTCGGTGACCCCGACGAGGGTGTCCGCGGCGAGGCCCAGCCCGGGCTGGGTGATGTCGCCCTCGGCCACCTGGATCCGGCCCTCCAGGAACGGATGTGCCGCGCCCAGTTCGGCCACCCGGCGATCGGCGAGCGCGGCGAATTTGGGCTGCACCAAACAGATCGCGGAGCTGTCAACGCGTTTCAGGATCCCCGGCAGCAACGCGCTGCCGAGAAAGCCCGGGAATCCGGTCATCAATACGGTCATCGCTGCACCTCTCTAGGATGAACTCCGGCTTGGTCCTCGGCGGTGACTCGGCGCGCTCTTGCGAGCGGCCCCGGCGTCACCGCTTGCTGTAGATCGCGTCGATCTCCTTGGCGAACCGCTCCGCCACGACGTTGCGCTTGACCTTGAGCGTGGGGGTCAACTCGCCGGTGAGCACCGTGAAGTCCACCGGCAGGATGCGGAACTTGCGGATCGATTCCGCGTGCGACACAGTCTGGTTGGCCTGCTTCACCGCCTGATCGATCTCGCCGACCAGATCAGGGTCGTCGATCAGGTCCGCGACGGACGCGGTGCCGTCCTTGCCGTGGTGCTGCTTCCACACGTCGAAGCCTTCGGGGTCGATCGCGATGAGGGCGCCGATGAACGGCCTGTCGTCACCGACCACCATCGCCTGGCTGATCAGCGGGTGGGCCCGCAATTGGTCTTCCAGCACGGCCGGGGCCACGTTCTTGCCGCCCGCCGTCACGATGATCTCCTTCTTGCGCCCGATGATCGACAAGAACCCGTCGTCGTCGACGGACCCGAGGTCACCGGTGTGGAACCACCCGTTGACGATCGCCTCTGCTGTCGCGCTCTCGTTGTGCCAATAGCCGTCGAACACCACCCCGCCGCGCACCAGAACCTCGCCGTCGTTGGCGATCGCCATGCTGTTGCCCGGCAACAACTTTCCCACCGTTCCGAGCCGCTCCTCACCGATCTGGTTCACGGTGATCGCGGCGCTGGTCTCGGTGAGGCCATAGCCCTCGTAGATCGTCAGCCCGGCGCCCCGGTAGAAGTGGCACAGCCGCTTGCCCAACGGGGCCCCGCCGGAGACCGCGGCATGGCAATCGCCGCCGAGCGCGGCGCGCAGCTTGCCGTACACCAGCCGATCGAACAGCGCGTGCCTGGCCCGCAGCCGCCAGTCGGGGCCGCCGGAGTCCTGCGCCGTGCTCCACTCGATCGCCGTGCGGGCGGCCACATCGAAAATCAGGCCCCTGCCCCCGTCGCGGGCCTTCAATTCGGCTGCGTTGTAGACCTTTTCGAAGACCCTGGGCACCGAGACGACCACCGTGGGCCTGAAGACGGCCAGCGTCGGGAGCAGGTTCTTGATGTCGCTCGTGTAGCCGATGGTGACCTTGTTGGCGAACGCCGACATCGACAGCGAGCGCGCCAGCACGTGGGCGAGCGGCAGGAAAATCAGCAGCCGTTCACCCTTGCGCAACAACGTCGGGAAGCAGGTCGCCGCGCCGCGAGTTTCGTACAGGAGGTTGGAGTGCGTCAGCCGGCAACCCTTGGGGCGCCCCGTCGTGCCCGACGTGTAGATCAGCGTTGCCGGGTCGGCGGCCCGCAACCCCGCCAGGCGCTCGTCGAGTTGGCCGCTTTCCACCGCCTTGCCGGCCTCGGCGAGCTCGTCGAGTGCCGCGGCCCCGCCCGACTCCAGGTACAGGATCTTGCGCAGGCTCGGCAGTTCGTCGCTGAGTTCCTTGACGAGCCGGGCGTGCCCATCGGTCTCGGCGATCACCAGCACCGCTCCGGAGTCCTCCAGCACCCAGCGCACCTGTTCGGCCGACGACGTGTCGTAGATCGGCACCGTGACCGCTCCCACCGACAGGATCGCGTAGTCGAGGATCACCCACTCGTAGCGGGTGGCCGACAGGATCGCCACCCGATCGCCGGCCTGCACGCCCTCGGCGATCAGGCCGAGCGCGGTCGCGCGGATCTGCTGGGCGGCCTCGGCGCAGGTCACATCGGTCCACACGTCGCCGATGAGGCGCCGAAAGATCACCTGATCGGGGTCGTCCCGTTCGTGCGAGTACACACTGCTGACGATGCTGTCGTGGTCGTCGACGGTGAAGCTTGCCGGAACGCTGAATTCACGCATGAACTAAAGACGCTAACCGCCTTGACCGTGGGCTTCCTAGTGGTCAAAAGTCCCAGCATCAAGGGCCTATTGGCGGCCGCTCACACCGCCAGCGACCACTCCGAGGTGGCGATCAGGTCGCCGCGGTCCAATCCGGCGGCCCGGTGCTCGTGCACCTCGGCGTATTCCGGCGTCGTCACCATGTCGATGAAGGCCTGGGGCGTCGGGTATTCGACGATGAGGATCGCGTCCCACCACGGCCTTTCGCCCTCACCGATGACGAACGCCGGCGCGGTGCCGGCATAGCGGACGGTGGCGCCGACGCGTTCGAGATGCGGCGCGACCTCCCGCCCGTACCGCTGGTAGGACTCCAGGCCGCCTTCGGCCTTGAACTTCAGCAGGTTGACCATCAAAACCGGCGCGTCGGCCGGCCGGGCGGTGAGCGCCGAGAACTGCTCTGCGGTGGGCGCCATGACTGTGCTCACGTCAATCTCCTTGTGTTAGTTGGATTTCTGAACGTTCAAGCCGACCCGCTCGCGCAGGAACGGGACGACGAACCCGGCAACGCGCTCGGGCTGTTCGAGCCAGGACCAGTGACCGACGCCGGGCAAGATCTCCACCTGCGCGCGCGGGAACACGCGGAGCTGGCGTTCGGCCTGCTCGACGGGGATATAGACGTCCGCGGCGCCGAACACCACCAGCGTGTCCGGATCGCGTTTGCGCAGCGGTTCGACGAGCCCGTCCAGGTCTTTTTGCCGGGTGGAGCGGTAGAGCCTCAGCACGGCGCGCTTCGTCCCGCGCGGGAGCAGGTGTTCGGTGATCCGGTCCGCCCATTCCGGGGGCAGCCCCGGGTTGTCATGCCCGATCACCAAGCGCACCAGGCGGCGGGTGGCCGTCCGCATGAACAGTTCCCCGGCCACCGGAGTGCGCCATACGTGCGCCAACCGGTGCCACTTGTAGTCGAGCAGCACCCCGGTGTTGATCGAGGTGACGCTGGCGACGTTTCCCGGATGGGTCGCGGCCCAGGTCAGCGCGATCGGTCCGCCGAAGTCGTGGGCGACCAGGTGCACCCGTGCGATGCCGAGCCGGTCGATGAGCCCGCCCAGGTGTGCGGCATAGCCGGCCAGCGTGTAGTCCTGATCGTCCCTTTTGTCCGCGCCGCCGAACCCGGGCAGGTCGGGTGCGACGACCCGGGCGAACTCCGCCACGGGTTTCATCAGCGGTTCCCAGTCGCTGCCGGCGTCGGGGTTGCCGTGCACGAAGACGACGGCCTCGTCGTCCGGCCCGGTGCCGCCGATCAGCACCGGTGAGCGGACACCGTCGACGTCGACCGTTCGTACCTCGAATCCGGTCACCGCCCCGTCTCCTTCACCTCGGCGTCCATGCGCCGCCGGTATGTGTCGCGGGTGTCCATGTCGGCCTCGGCCATGATGCTGTCCGCCCGCAGCGCCCGCTTGATCCGATCGGCGATGGCCGGCGGTGTTCCTGCCACCAGCCGCGCGATCGGCCCGATCTCCCGCGGGACGAACACCTCCTCGCGTCCCGTGCGGAGGGCGTCGATGATCGCGTCGGCGACCGCTTCGGGGCCGACTACCCTTGTGCCCCTTGCCTTTCCGAAGCCACTGATCATGTCGGTGCGGATCAGGCCGGGCATGACGACGGTGGTGCGCACGCCCGTACCGCGGGTCTCTGCCCGAATCGCCCGGGTAAACCCGACGACGGCGTGCTTCGTGGCCGCGTAGGTCGCCCCGCCGGCGGTCGCGATCTGCCCGGCCGACGAGGCCAGGTTCACGATGTGGCCGTGCCGCCGGGGGACGAAACGCCGAAGTGCCAGCCGGGTTCCGGTGAGCACGCCGCCGAGATTGATCTCCACCAGCCGTTGAGTGTCGTGGGGGTCTTCGTCGATGAACGGGCCGATCGGCGCGATGCCGGCGTTGTTGATGAGCGCCTCGAGGGGGCCGACGCGTTGTTCCGCCTCATCGAGGAACGCTTCGAAGCTCTGCGGGTCGCGCACGTCGAGTGGCAAGCCACTGGCCCCCGCGCCCAACTCGTCGGCGACCGCTGCCACCAGGGCGCCGTCGATGTCACCGATGACCACTGGCATGCCTGCGCGCAGGCAGGCCTCGGCGGTGGCGCGGCCGATGCCGCGGGCTCCGCCGGTGATGGCGACACGGAAAGCCATGTCCGTTCTCCTCATCCACAATCGCCGCTCTTCACGACGACTCCACGATCCCGCGCCGATGCGGTCGCCGTCTTGACACTTCGCGACAGCCTTTTGACACTTCAAGACACGACCACCGGCCCTTGACATGGTGTCGCCGCGCGCTGAAGGGTCAATCACATGTCCGTGGTCCGCGGGACGGCGCTCTCGAATTACCCGAGCCTGGTGGCCGAACTGGGCGGCGACCCGGCGAGCCTGCTGCGCGCGGCGGGCATCCGGCAGCAGGACGCCGGCAACTACGACACGTTCATTCCCTACCTCGCGGCGATACACGCGATCGAGTCCGCCGCCCAGGCCACGAACACCCCCGACTTCGGGCGGCGGCTGGCGCAACGGCAGGGCATCGAGATCCTGGGTCCGGTCGGCGTGGCGGCCCGCACCGCCGCAACCGTCGCCGACGCGTTGGCGATCTTCGGCACGTACATGGCGGCCTACAGCCCGGTGATCGGTATCCGCGTGCTACCGCTGCCCGACCCGGAGCTGTCGTTCCTGACCGTCGAGTTTCTCCTCGACCACGCGCCGCCGCACCAGCAGACCACCGAACTGGCGCTGGGTGTTTCGCTGAGGGTGTTCCGGCTGCTGATGGGCGCCGACTACACCCCGGTGAAGGTGCACCTGCCGCACGAACCGCTCACGCCGAGAGCCGACTACGTGCGGTACTTCGGATGCACGCCCGAGTTCGCCGCTCCGGCTGGGGGCTTCACGGTACGCACCGCGGACCTGAGCCGCCCGTTGCACCGCGATGACGTCGCGCACAAGGCCGTCGTCGACTACCTGAACGGCATCACCCCGCACGACGCCGGGATCGTCGAGTCGGTGCGGATCATCGTTCGTCAGCTGCTTCCCACCGGGGCGGCGACGCTCGACGTGGTCGCCAATCAGTTCAACGTGCATCCGAAAACGTTGCAGCGCAGGCTCGCCGACGAGGGCACCACGTTCGCCGCGCTGGTCGACCAAGTCCGCAGGGACGCCGCGGAGCGCTACCTGCGCGGCACCGCCATGAGCCTCAGCCACCTGGCCCGGGAACTGGGCTACGCGGAGCAAAGCGTGCTGACTCGCTCGTGCAAGCGCTGGTTCGGAACGGGCCCGGCCGCATACCGCAACAACACTCGCGCGCGGGCGATGGCGCGGGTGTGAGGGCCCGGGGCGGTCACGCGGTCAGCGCGGGCTCGCGGCCGTCGGCGGGCGATGGGGTCGCGAAGAACAGGTTCTTGTCCTCGACGGGGCCCTCGCGCAGCGTCCGGTAATCGGCGCGGTAGTCCATGCAGGTGCGCCACGGGCCTTCGACGCCCTGACGCGGGAACTGGTCGGCCGCCCGCTTGACGTAGCCGGCGGCGACTTCCAGCAGTGGACGGGTCGGCATGGATCCCGGCAGCCGCGGGTAGCAGATGGTGTCGCCGTGCGCGTCCATGCGGGCCAACAGCCGGCAGAAGTGCTCGCAGATCAGGCCGACCTTCAGCGTCCAGGACGAGTTGGTGTAGCCGAACACGTAGGCGAAGTTGGGGACATCGCTCAGCAGGAAGCCCTTGAAGGCCACCTTTTCCGACAAGTCGACGGGCGCGCCGTCCACCGTGAGCGTGATCCCGCCGAAGGCCAGCAGGTTCAGCCCGGTCGCCGTGACGATGATGTCGGCATCGAGTTCACGCCCGGATTGCAGCCGAATTCCCCGCTCGGTGAAGGTGTCGATCCGGTCGGTCACCACCGACGCCCGGCCGTCGCGGATCGCCTTGAACATGTCGGCATCCGGCACCGCGCACAGCCGCTGGTCCCACGGGTTGTAGGCCGGCTTGAAGTGTTCGTCGACCGGATAGCCGGCCGGCAGTTGCCTGGCGTTGAGGTGGCGGATCAGCCGCCGCGCGGCACGCGGGTACTGCTGGCACAGACGCCAGACGAACCGCTGCTTGGCGATGTTCTTCCGCCGGGTGATGGCGTAGGCGCGGTCGCGCCCGACGAGTTTGGGCAGCGTGTTGGCGATGCGGTCTTCCGACGGCACCGGCACGATGTAGGTCGGCGAGCGCTGCAGCATCGTCACGTGCCCGGCCGTCTCGGCCATGGCGGGCACCAGCGTGACTGCGGTCGCGCCGCTGCCGATGATGACCACCCGCTTGCCGCGGTAGTCCAGGTCGTCCGGCCAGTGCTGCGGGTGCACGATCTGTCCGGCGAACCGCTCCCGCCCCGGAAATTCCGGGGTGAACCCCTCGTCGTAGCGGTAGTAGCCGCTGGCGCAGAAGAACCACCCGCAACTCATGGTGATGTGCTCACCGGTGTCCTGGCGCTCGATCTCAACGAGCCAGCGGGCATCCTTGGTGGACCAGGCCGCGCTGATCACCTTGTGCCGGAACCGGATCGACCGGCCGATCCCGTTCTCGGCCACCGTCTCGCGCAGGTAAGCCATGATGGCGTCCGCGCTGGCGATGGCCTTGTCGTTCTGCCACGCCTTGAACTCGTAGCTGAAGGTGTGCAGGTCCGAGTCCGACCGAATCCCGGGGTAGCGGAACAGGTCCCACGTCCCGCCGATCTCGTCGCGGGCTTCCAGGATCGCGAACGTCTTGCCGGGCTGCAGGGTCCGCAGATAGTAGGCTGCGCCGATGCCGGAGATGCCGGCGCCGACGATCAACACGTCGACGTGTTCGATGCTGCTGGCGTTCATGGTGCTTCCTGTCCGGGTCGGGGGCTGGTGCTCACCCAACTGTGCGGCACCGCACGCCCGCCGGTATTGACACCGGAGGACAACCTTTTGATCTTTCAGGACAGGCGGCCACCCCTTGCCCGCCGCCGAATCGGCGATCACCCGACGGGCGCGATCCCCGCGTTCGAAATGGTGAAGCCGCGCCCGGACGTGACCGTGCACGAGATGCCGCTTTCTTCCGACCGGCAGCTGAAGGGGCCGAGCCCGGCCGTTTGGCCGTAGGGCAGGGTGGGCGTGCCCTGGCCCGCGTTGCCGAGGCAGGATTCCCCCGCGCACCGCTCGAACACCCCGTCGGGGGACATGTGCACCGACTGCGGCGGCGACATCGACTGGCAGTACGTCTCGTCGGGAATGCCACCGCCGCGTCGGTAGTCCAACTCGCAACTGATGTTGCGCGACGGGGACAGGAACGAACACCAAGTCTGGCTGCAGGCCGGATTGTCGGCGGCGGCCCGAGGCGTCCCGACGCCGCAGCCGACCGCGACGATCAGCAGCGCAGCCCAGCTCGCCGCAACGAATGTCCGATGCACGGCGCCTCCCAAAACCATTGCCGACCGCGAAAGTAACACCGGCGTCGAGCAACCGGGGGCATTTTTGCCCCGATGGTGGCTACAAGAGATCGGTGATCGTCTTCAGCCCCGCGTCGTAGAGCACACCGGGCAGCATGCCGCCGTCGCATTCGATCGTGGTGCCGTTGACGAAGTCGGCCTCACCGCCCGCCAGGAAGACGCAGACGCGGCCCACCTCCGCGGGCTCCCCGGCCCGGCGCAACGGGACTGCGGCGAAGTACTTTTCGCCGGTCGGATCGTCCTTCGGCAGCACGAACGACCGGAAGTTCTCGGTCATCGTCGGGCCCAGTGCGACGCAGTTCACCCGCACCTTGGGTCCCCACTCCTCGGCCAGCGACCGGGTCAGCTGGTTGAGCCCGCTCTTGGCCGCCCCGTAGGAGACCAGCGTCGGCGACCCCGCGGGGTGCCCGGCGCCGCTGGAGATGTTGATGATGCAGCCGATGCCGTCCTGGGTGCGCATCTGCCGGTACGCGCGGATCGCGAACCACAGCGGGCTGATGAGGTTCATCTGCACCGCGTACGCGTGAAACAGTGCCGTGCGCTCATACTCGTCGTCACTCGGCGGCGCGCCCTGAATCCGTTGCACGAGTTCGGGAATGCTTTCCGCGTGCGGCGCGGGCACCGTGCCGCCGGCGTTGTTCACCAGGATGTCGACGCGGCCGTGGGTGGCCACGACGTCGGCGACGAACGAGTCGATGGAGCGGTAATCGCCTTGGTCACAAACCTTTTGGTGGGCGCGTGCGGCCCAGTGCGCGTCGCTGCCCGGGATGGTGTCCAGCCGCGAACGGGAGCAACCGATGACCGTGGCGCCGGCGCGCAGCAATTCGTGGGCGATGCCGACGCCCACGCCGCGGCTGGTTCCGGTCACGATCGCGATCTTGCCGTCGAGGACGCCCATCGTCAGGCCTTCCTTGTCCATTGACAGTGACTGTCAGCGGGTCATACTGTGCCATTCCATCCGGTGGTGTGTAAAGGCGTGCGCTTGGGAGGCCCCATGAATCTCCGTGTCATTCAATGGGCGACGGGGGGAGTCGGCAAAGCCGCCATCGCATGCGTGCTGAATCACCCGCGGCTCGAGCTCGTCGGATGCTGGGTGCACAGCGCGAGCAAGGACGGCGTCGACGTGGGCGACATCATCGGGAAGTCCCCGCTCGGCGTCGCGGCCACCACCAACGTCGACGAGGTGCTGGCCCTCGACGCGGACTGCGTCGTGTACAGCCCCCTGATCCCCAACGACGACGAGGTAATCGCGATCTTGCGGTCCGGCAAGAACGTGGTCACCCCCGTCGGCTGGGTATACCCCGATCCGGCCAACCCGCGCCACCAGGCCGTCGCCGACGCTGCCGTCGAGGGCGGGGTGACGCTGCACGGTTCGGGGATCCACCCTGGCGGCATCACCGAGCGATTCCCGCTGATGCTCTCGTCGCTGTCGTCGGCGGTCACGCACGTGCGCGCCGAGGAGTTCTCCGACATCCGCACCTACAACGCCCCGGACGTCGTGCGCCACATCATGGGCTTTGGCGGCACCCCCGAGGAAGCCATGCAGGGGCCCATGGCAGGCCTGCTCGACGGGGGCTTCAAGCAGTCGGTGCGAATGATCGCCGACCACATGGGATTTCGCATCGATCCCAACATCAGGACAATCCAGGATGTCGCGGTGGCAACCTCCGACATCGACTACGCCCCGTTCCCGATCACCACCGGAACCGTGGCCGCGCGCCGGTTCCGCTGGCAGGCCCTCGTCGACGGCGAGCCGGTCATCACCGCCGCGGTCAACTGGCTGATGGGCGAGGAAAACCTGGATCCCGCCTGGGATTTCGGTGGGCGCGGCGAACGCTTCGAAGTGGAGATCACCGGCGACCCTACCGTCAGCCTCACCTTCAAGGGGCTGCAGCCGGAGACCATCGCCGAAGGGCTGGTCAAGAATCCCGGCGTGGTCGCCACGGCCAACCACTGCGTCAACGCCATCCCTGACGTGTGCGCCGCCGGGCCCGGCATCAAGACCTACCTGGATCTGCCGTTGTTCGCCGGCCGCCCCGCCCCCGACCTTGCGGCCACGCCATGACCGTGCTGACCGACGTGTGGCGAAAGCAGGAGGGGCGGGTGGGGGTTCGGCTGCAACCGGGACCCGTCGAATGACCTACTCCCACCCGTCCTCGATGCGCGGCCACGTCGCGGTCGTCACCGGTGCGGCGCAGGGCGTCGGCAAGGGCGTCGCCGCTGCGCTGCTCGAGCGTGGCGCCGAAGTGCTGCTGGTCGACATCCAAGCCGAGGTGCTCGACGCGACCACCGCCGAGCTCACGGCACTGGGGCGTGTCGAACGGCTGGTCGCCGATCTGCGCGACCCGTCCAGCGCGCAGCGGATCGTCGCGGCCGCGGTGGACGCCTTCGGCACCGTGCACGGCCTGGTCAATAACGCCATCGCCACCAACGAGCCGAAGCCGTTCGTCGACGTCACCACCGAGGACCTGGCGCTCGGTTACGACGTCGGTCCCCGCGCGACCTTTCTGCTCATGCAGGCCACGTACCCGCTGATGGTCGAGGCGGGCGGCGGGTCGATCGTCAACCTCGGCTCGGGCACGGGCACGGGTGGCGAGCCCCGGTGGGGCGGCTACGCCGCCGCCAAGGAGGCCATTCGCGGGCTGTCCAAGGTCGCCGCCCTCGAATGGGGGCGCGACAACATCCGCGTCAACGTCATCTGCCCGTTCGCCGAGTCCGACGGCGTCAAGCTGTGGAAGCAGTTCGCGCCCAACGACTATGCCAAGGCGGTCGGGCGCGTTCCGATGAAGCGCATCGGCGACGTCCGCACCGATGTCGGAGCGCTCGTGGCGTTCCTGCTCGGCAGCGACGCGACGTTCATCACCGGTCAGACCATTCACGTCGACGGCGGGATCGGCTGCTTCCGGTGACCGAGGGATCCCTGCGTGATCGGCAGCGCGCACAGATCCGCGCCGAAATCCGACGCGCGGCGTTTCGGCTGTTCATCGAGCGCGGCTACGACGCCGTCACGACGGAGGAAATCGCCACTGCCGCAGGAGTTTCCGCACGCACCTTCTTCCGCCACGTGCCGACGAAGGAGGACCTGCTGCTGGCCCCCGTGCGCCACGGCGGCGCCGCCATCGTCAACCTCCTCGAACAGCGGCCGCCCAGGGAATCGCCGGACGTCGCGCTGATCAATGCCATCGTCGCGCGGATCCGCTCGTTCGACCAAGCCGACGTCGAGGAATGGCGCGAGGCCCTGCTGGTCGCTCCGGGCCTGCTCGACAAGGCCACCATCCACACGCCCGCCGACAGGGAGCGCGCCGCCAAACTGATCGGCGAACGCATGGGCGCCAATCCCGAGGACGACATGCGTCCCGGCCTGCTGGTCCAACTCGCGTTCGCGGCTGCGGATTTCGCGTTCCGACGATGGGTCCGCCAAACCGGGGCCTCGCGGCCGCTGGAGCTCTACGTGACCGAGGCCCTCGACGCGGTCAAGGGCAGCCACTGGAGGAGGAAGCCGAAATCGTGAAGGACAACTACAAGGTCGCGGTCTGGGCCACCGGCGGGGTCGGGAAGTACGCGATCCGAACCATCGCCGACCGCAGCAACCTCGAACTCGTCGGGGTGTGGGTGCACTCGGACAGCAAGGACGGCAAGGACGCCGGCGAGCTCGCCGGCATCGACCCCGTCGGCGTTCTCGCCACCCGCGACGAAACGGAAATCCTTGGCGGCGAGGCCGACTGCGTGGTCTATGCCGCGCCCGCGCCACCGCGGATGAAGGAAGCCATCGGCGACCTGTGCCGGATCCTGGCCGCAGGGAAGAACGTGGTGACGACCGCGATACCGGGGCTGGTCTACCCGCGCGGTTCGCTGCCGGCCAAGGTGACCGACGCGATCCGCGGCGCCGCCGAGGCCGGCGGCAGCTCACTGTTCTCCAGCGGCATCGAGCCCGGGTTCGGCGCCGACCTGTTCCCGATCGCGCTGATGTCCATGTCGCACAAGGTTTATTCGGTGCGCGGCATCGAGATCACGAACTACTCCGAGTACCCGGCCGAATACGACATGCGTGAACTGTTCGGCTTCGGCCAGCCGCTGGACTATCGGGGCGGGTTGATGAGGCCCGGCGTGCTGCGCTGGGGCTGGGGCGCCGCGGTCACCATGGTGGCCGACGCGCTAGGGGTTGAGCTGGACGACCTCCGCGAGACGTGTGAGTTTCTACCCACCCCGCGCGACATCCCCACCGCGTTCGGGCTTGTCGGGGCGGGGACCGTCGGCGCCACCCGGGCGCGTTGCATCGGGGTCGTCGACGGCGTCGACGTCATCAACATCGAGCACGTCGACCGCATCGCCGACGACCTGGCCCCCGACTGGCCTAAGGGCCGCACCGGTGGAACCGACGGCATCTGGCGCGTCATCATCGACGGCGAACCGAGCTTCGACGCCGAGTTCGAGGTCGGGCATCGACCCGGCGACAGCCACAACGATCACGGCCTGCTGGCAACGGGCATGCGCGCGGTCAACGCCATTCCCCGGGTCTGCGAGGCGGAGCCGGGAATCGTTGACGCGCTGCACATCCCGCTCACGTCACCGGTGGGGGCGCTGCACCCGCACCGCGACGGGGTCTCGGCGTTCTAGAAGCCGCTGTCGCCCCCGCCACCGGAGTCGAATCCACCCCCGAAGTCCGACCCACCGGAGTCGAACCCGCCCCCGAAGTCCGAGCCGCCGGAGTCGAACCCGCCACCCCAGTCGTCGCCGCCGAAACCGGTGTCGCCGCCGCCCGAGTACTGGTAGCCCCCGTCGAAGCCGGCGTCGCCCTGCTGGCTGTCGTAGCCGCCGCTCGGGGCGCTGTCGAAGCTCTGATTCGCCTGTGCGGATTCCCATCCGGCGTCGAAACCCCGGTCGTAACTGCCGCCCCAATGGTCGTCGAGCATGGCGTCGATCAGCAGGACGTCGGCCAGGGCCCAGCCCCAGCCCGGCCCCCAGAACGCGTACGGGTAGTAGCCGGGGTAGAAAAACATCCCGTTGTACATGCCACCGGGGTAGTAGTTCGCGTAGCCGGGTTGCGGGGTGGTGCTGTAGTTGTTGTTGTTGATCGTCACGTACTCCCCGGTATTCGGGTTCTTCGCCCGCACCGTGGCCTGCCTGCGGTCGGCCTCCGGCACCGACGTCACGGCGGACACGTTGGGCCCGGGGTTCAGCTTCCGGTTGGCCTTTTCCACAGTTGACTGCACGGCCCGTAGGTGCGCCCGCGCCGCGGTGTAATCGCCCGCCTGGTAGGCCTTTCGGGCGTCGCCGAGACTGGCGTTGGCCTTCAGCGACTCGGCGCTGACATCGGTGTCGGCGTTGGCGATGACCGCATTATCGAGGTCGGCGACCTCGGATTCGGCGGCGATCAACTGCCCCTTGACCCATTCCCGGGCTTCGTTGTCCTTGCGGCGCTTGCGGCTTCGCCCCACGGCGAACCAGATCAGCCCGACCGCCGCCAGCGCGACGCCTACGACGATCAGCGCCGTCCACAGCGGAGCCCAGCTGCTGTGCTTGGCGCTGCCGACGGGAGAAGTCGTCACCGTGCCTCCGGACGCGTTGCTCACACCGGACAGCTTGCTGATGAAGTCGCTGGTGGCGCCGTACGGATCATTGCGGTGCTCCCTGGCCGACTGCCCGAGGAACGAGTCCACGCTGTCGGCGATCACCCTGGGCACGTTGTAGGCGCGCACGTGATAGCCCTTGGCGTCGATGACCAGGATGACGCCGCTGAACCCCGGATCGCGGCCCACGATGACGTTGTGGATGGCATCCGGGGTGGTCACCCCCGTCTGTTCGGGCGCCACAGCGGCCACCCAAACCGGCGGTGTACGGCTCCACGCCCACCGGCTGGTGAGGATCTGCTGGTTCAGCTGGTCGGGGTTCTGCAGCGGCGGGCGGGCCGCCGGGTCGGCCACCACGTGGGTCTGCGCACCGAACCGGTCCACCACCTGGTCGGTGTACGCGTCGGCCCAGGCTGGCGGCGCGAGCAGCATTGCCAACGCCGCGAGGACCGGGACCGCAAAGATCCCGCCGAATCGTCGTGTCACGTGCTGATCGAACCACACGGTGACACCTCGTGGGCGGCCGATGCACCGGCCGCCGACGAGGCAGCTCCTAGCTTCCGGGCGGCGGCCTATCCGCCGCCGCCACCTGCTCCTCCTCCGGCACCGCCTGCTCCTCCGCCCGCGCCGCCGGCAGCGCCGCCACCGCCGGGCGCGGAGTTCGAGTAACCACCGCCGTAAGGCACGCGCGCGGGCGCCGGTGGCGGCGGCGGCGCCGGGCTGGACGACGTCGGCGGCGCGGCCGGCGCGCCACCCGCCGAAATGTCCGCGGCCGCGACGCCGCAGCCGACTCCCAGGCCAACAACGACGGCACCGCCGAGCAGCGCGATTACCCTACGAACTTGAGATCTCATCGAATTCCCCCAATTGCCGATTTCGATTACGCTCCAACGCTTACCCGTTATCGGTGGGCGCAATCAGGCCAGTGCGGGCAGTACCTTGTCGGTGAGCAGCTGCACCGATTTCCACGCCTCGTCGACCGGCATCCCGCCGACCAGCGGGTGCATGACGAGCGGCCCGTACTGTTCGGACTCGCGCACCTCGGCGACGAGCTGGTCGGGCGTCAGGAACCGATACCGTCCCGACGCCTTGACCTCGTCAAGCGTCCGAACCCCGGGCAGGTGCATGAGCGAACGCTCGTCGGCCGACCATCCGCCGTAGGTGACGGCCTCCCACAGGATGTGCTCACCCAGCTCCGCCCAGGCCCTGTCGGGGTCCTCGTGCAGGTAGATCATCCCGCGATTGATCGGCCCGGGCATGAGGACGACAGGCCTGATGCCGGCCTCGGAGCACAGCTCGCGATAGTAGGCGGCGATCTCGGGCAGGTGGTCGGCCAGGCTGAGCGGCAGCCGGAATCGCGCCGCGCGCCGCGCCGTGGCGTGCGAACCTCCGCCGACGTGCAGCGGCGGATGCGGTCTCGTCCAGGTACCGGTGCATACCCCTGCGTCGGCACCGGACCAGACGGACAGCATCCGGTCGACCAAGGCGTCCATCAGTTTGCCGCGCCGGCCGAAATCGACGCCGAGCGCGTCATATTCGACCGTCCGGTAGCCCAGGCCCACGGTGGTGTGCAGCCGGCCGCGGCTCATGTTGTCGACGAGCGCGATGTCCTCGGCCAGCCGGACGGGGTTCCACAGCGGCCCCAGTGCGCAGTCCACGCTGGCGATCAGCGTCGTCGTTCGCGCCAAAAACATCGACGCGGCCATGATCGGGTTGCAGCTCCATCCGTGCCCGGTCGCGTGATGCTCGTCGACGCTGATCGAGGCGACGCCGTGGGACTCGCCCCACTGCGCGAGCTCGAGCGCCGCGGCCAGCAGCTCACTTTGCACGCGCGGGTCACCCTGCGGGGACGCGAAATTGAAGCGCAGCACGGTCAATAACACGTCATGCCTCGGGTGCGCCGGCCATCGACTGCAGAAATGCGGGAAAGTCGGGAAACAGCCCGCGGTCCACGATTTCGATGCGGGCGCCGAACGCGTCGGTGTAGTAGGCGAACAGCGCAAGGTCGGAACCGGGCACCTCGGCAGTCATCTCGAGGGTGAAGCCGTTGGTCTCGAGCGCCTGGGCGCTCTCGGCCAGGTTGTCGCTGAAGTAGCCGAGGTGATGCACGGCGTTGCCCGGCGCGGCCGTCCACGGGCTTCCGGGGACCTCCTGTACGAGTTCGACGTGTGGGCTCTGCAAGGAATAGACGACGGTCGATGTCAATTCGTGGACGCCGGAGGCGGTGCGAAACGGCAACGTATAGGTCATCGGCTTGATCCACCGGTAGCCGGCCAGCGCGGTCAGCCTGGCCATGGCCGCATCGAGGTCGGGCACGACGATGCCGGTGTGATACAGGTCCTCGGGTTGCAGGGCGAATGCCATGGCGAGTACCTCCTTTCAGACGCAGTCCGACGCGCCGTCGACGACGAACAGCGCACCGCTGGTGTAGCCGCTCTGCTCGGTGCACAGAAACGCGATCGTGGGCGCGATCTCTCCCGGGGATCCGAAGCGGCGCAACGGAATGTGGGACAACTCGGAATCCACCAGTTCGGCGGCGCCGTGCATCGGGGCGGTCATCGGTGTGTCGATGGTGCCCGGTGCCACCGCGTTCACCCGAATCCCTTTACCCGCCCACTTGACCGCGAGATTCCTTGTGATGCACACGATCCCGGCCTTGGCGGCGCCGTACCCGGGGACCAGCGGCACCGCCCGCAGCGCGGACATCGACGCCAGGTTGACGACGCTGGCGCCGCCGGCCGCGGGCGACGACCTCAGCGCCCGGTACAGCGCGACCGTGAGCCGGTACGGACCGGTCAGGTTGACCGCGACCGACGCGTCGAACCCGTCGGGTTTCGACTCGTCGAGCCCGCCGGGGAAATTCGCACCCGCGTTGTTGACGAGCACGTCGAGGCGGTCGAACCGGTGCGCCAGCGCGTCTATCGACTCGTGGTCGGTGATCTGCAACTGGTGGTAGGACATCCCGGACAGGTCGGTCTCGTAGTCCGCCGTGGTCGGTTTGGTTCCGGTGATGGCGACCGACGCCCCGGCGTCCCGGAACAGCGTCGCGGTGGCGTGCCCGATGCCGCTGGTGCCACCGGTGATCAGCACCGCGGTCCCGGTGAAGTCGAAGCTGACCCGAGCCGTCATGAGCTCCTCGCTAATTGGTTTGCCAGCCAGGCGCTTTCCCAGAAGTTGGTGCTGCCGGCCAGCAGCGTTTCGTGGGCCCGCTTCAACACTTCGCGCGCCCCGGCGTGCTCCGCGGGAACGAGCTCGGCGAGGTGAATGGCGTGCAGTGCCCGGCCCGCATCGAGGTGCGCCCGCGCCCTCTCCACCAGCCCGTCGGCACCGGCCAACTCCACCACGTCGGCGGCGACGGCGTCGAAGCCGACGGGGTAGAGCTCGGTGGTCGACCGGTGATGGAACCAGCCCGAGTAGTTCTCCCAGACGGCGCGCACATCCCAGGCCACCTTGCCGTAGCCCTGGCCCACTTCGCATTCCGGCGGCAGGGTGATCTCGCGCATCAGGGTTCGGACGTCCTTGCCCGCGTTCATCCCGTCGACGGTCCGGTCGTGGACGTACTGGATCGCGTCGCGCAGGCGGGTCAGTTCGGCGTTGATGCGCTCGGCGCCGGCGATCGGGTCGAAGTGGCCGGTCACCAGGAGCTCGGGCCGCAGCTCGCGCACCCGCTCGACCGACTGGATCGCGGTCAGGGCGTCGCGGTACCGGTCACCCCGCATGGTGACGAGATTGGGTATGTGCCCGAAGATCGGGCCAAAGGTGTTTCCGCACAGGCAAATCCGTTCGTCGGGCAGCCACACCACCAGCGAGTCGGTGGTTTCACCGCCGGGCACGGCGATCAGCTCCATCCGCCGGCCACCGACCTCCAGGGTGAGTGTGTCCTCGAAGTCGACGTCGACGGCGGGAACGCTTTGGCCGGGCAGCCGCGTCGTACCGAGCCGACGCTGAATTGCTTGGATCCCGGTGGCGAGCGTGTCCTTGAATGCGAACGCGCTGCGGGCGGCGCGGTACGGGATCAGGCGCTCGTTGTCGTCGCGCCAGGTGGTCCAATTCGCTTGCGCGACAACCTTGGTATCGGGGTCTCGTAAGCTGTCCAAACCCCCGACGTGGTCGACGTGGCCCTGCGTGAAGATGATGTAGCGCACCGGCGAGGGGTCGACGTCGTCGAAGTTGGCGCGATGCACCGGCCCCTCGAAGCCCATCCCGGTGTTGACGACGACCCGGCCGTCGGCGGTGGTCAGCAGGTAGGCATTCGAGAGGCCCGGCGAGCACCACAGCCCCGGCGCTATCTGCGCGGCCTTCTCGGCGGCCGCCGGGCGCATGGCGTCGGCGCCGGGTCTGCTGCGATAGACCGGTTCCATCGCTGGTATCTCCTTCATTCGTCGGGGACGTCGAACCTGTCGAAGTAGAAGCCGAAGCGCCCGCGCAGTTCGTCGGGCGAGATGCCGAAGTGCCGCTGCAGGTCGTAGCGGACGCGGCCGTGCTTGCCCCGCGGGTTGCCCTCCAGGTACTGCTGCAGGCGCCCCCGCACCTTCGGTGTCAGCTCGACGCCGCCGCGCCCATACAGCTGCTCCAGCAGCGGCATCTCGTTGCCGTTGAGGTGGTGGAAGCTGATGTCGATGCTGCGTTCGGCCGGAACCAGGTCGCGGTCGCGCACGCACGCGCCGAGCAGCCGGTGCACCCGGTCGCTCCAGTAGTCCAGCAGCCAGCCGGGGTCGATGCTGGTGCGCCGCAACCGATCGGAGTAGGCCATCATCGTGATCGCCGACTGCACCACCGCGACGGGGTCGCGATGGGTGAAGGCCACCGTGGCGTCGGGGAAGGTCGCCATCAGCGGGCCGAGCTGCTCGCAGTGCTGCGGGCTCTTCAGCACCCAGGTCCGCGGGCCGCGCAGGAAGGTCAGCGCCTGCAACACCTTCTTCAGGTATGCGTAGTGCCGGGTCTGGTCGAGCTGCAGGTAGTAGTCCCGCCAATCCGGCACGCGCGCATGCCATTCCAGGACGTAGGCGGCCAGGTCGAGGTCGAGCAGCTCGACCTCCTCCTCGATCGCCTCGGGGAACCGGTCGTGCATGGCGGCCACCACCGGGGCGCTGACCATGAGCGCGTCGTGCTCGGCCTTGGCCCGCGCATAACGCGGATCGACCCCGAAGATGTCCGGGCCCTCGCCGCGGGCGGGGATCGGTTCCTGGCTCTCCCAGTAGGGCAACGCACGCCGGCGCGGGTCGGCGGCGATGAGGTTCACCAGATGCGTGGTGCCCGATCGCGGCATCCCGACCACGATGAACGGCCGCTCTATTTCGATCGACTCGATCTCGGGGTAGCGCCTGATGAGCTCGACCAGCGACAGCCGGTTGCGCAACAGGCGGACCACCCGCTGCCGCAGCGAGCCGCGGGTGAGCTGGGTCAGGCCCTCGTCGGCCTCGATCGCCGCGACATGCGCCGTCAGCCGCGCACCGAACCCGTCGGTGTCGTCCAGGTCGTCGGCGCCGGCCTGGACGACCGCTTCGGTCAGCATCCGGTCGATGTCGAGGTCGACGCGCCGCGCCTCGGTGAATTCCAGGACCTGACGCTGGACGTCGGTCAGCCGGGGCGACGTCAGGTCTTCGAAGTCGATGTCATCCACGTCGCCGACCGCATGACCCACGCGCCCGCCTCCTCGACATCGATTGCGTCGAAGTTACCGCAGCGGGCCGCGAGTTCTACAGGTTAGCCAGGTCGTCGGGAACGTCGACCTTGTGTTCCTGCAGCGCCTCCAGCGGGACCACCTCGAGAGTGCGCTCGTGGGTGGACGCCAGCACCACCGGTGCGGCGCACCCGTCGTGGTGGGCCCGCAGCCAGTTCAGCGCGGTCACGCACCAGCGGTCTCCGGGCAGCAGGCCGGGGAACCGGTGCTCGGGCACCGGCGTCAGCAAGTCGTTACCGATGGAACGCTGGTGTTCCAGGAATTCAGCGGTCATCACCGCGCAGATCGTGTGCCGGCCGAGGTCTTCCGAACCGGTCGAGCAGCAGCCGTCGCGGTAAAAACCGGTGAGTGGTTCCGTCCCGCACGGTTCCAGCGGACCGCCGAGCACATTGCGATCAGGCACGCGATCAGTATCGCGCTCCTCGGCACGAAGTTTGAAGAAACTTTCGCTATCCGTTCGAAGAAAGGCACCGGACAGCGGGCGGCCGCGGCGGACACAACCCGCGTTTCCCATCCTGTACCCAATCCAACCTACGACGCGGTACCTTCGGCAGGTGATGCTTTCGGGTGCTTTCCTGGCGGAAGCGGCCGCGACGGTCGATAACAAGCTGAACGTGCATGGCGGCGTGCTGTCCAAATATACCGTCGGGCCCGACCGGGTAGCCCGATTTGTCCTCGTGGTGCTGACGCAGGACGACAGCGACGATTCGGAGCGGCGCGTACAGGTCGAGATCAAGCCGCCGACGGTTGACGCGACGCAACGCGCGACGTTCGAGGCGCCGGAGGCCTCCGTCGGGGAATTTCCGGGATTCGCGTTCTTTCCCATCGAAACGCGGCTGCCCATTGACGGCCGCTGGGTGATCGACGTTGTCTGCGGCGAATCGACGGTCTCGTTGCCCCTCATCGTCGACGAGTGGGCGCCGCCAGTCGGCATCTGAGCGGACCCGTTTTCACTAGGGGCACAACGCCCTTGGCGCTCCTCGGGATCGCACCCGAAGTGGCGCAACGCACTCCCTGACCCAGCGCGTGAACGCCGTTAGGTCACAACAAGATAACAATTCCTGACGCGTCGATAAGCTCCCGGCGACTCGCTGGCCAAATACCGGGAACATCACCCCGCAAAATTTATCGTCAGTTCGTGCACCGTCGAACGGCCCTCAAGCTTCCACTGCTGCTGGCGGCGGGCACGGCGTTGGCCCACGCTCCTCGCGCCTCCGCGGAACCGGCGCCCCGCTCCTCCGGTGAGGTCATGCGGTGGTCGCCCGACCGCGCCAACCGCTGGTATCAGGCGCAGGGCTGGCTCGTCGGTGCCAACTACATCCCGTCGAGCGCCATCAACCAGCTCGAGATGTTCCAGCCGGGCACCTACGACCTCCGCCGCATCAACACCGAGCTGGGCTGGGCCAGGGCATACGGCTTCAACAGCGTGCGGGTCTTTCTGCATGATCAGCTCTGGGCCCAGGACGCCCGCGGCTTCCACAACCGCCTCGCGCAGTTCGTCAGCGTCGCGGCCAGCCACGGCATCAGGCCGCTGTTCGTCTTCTTCGACTCCTGCTGGGACCCGCTCCCCAAACTGGGTCCGCAACGGGCGCCGAGGCCGGGGGTCCACAACTCGGGTTGGGTGCAGAGCCCCGGCGCCGAACGCATCGGCGACCCCGCCTACACCCCCGTACTGCACGACTATGTCACCAGCGTTCTGACCCAATTCCGCAGTGACAACCGGGTTTTGGGCTGGGACCTGTGGAACGAGCCCGACAATCCCGCCCGGGTGTATCAAAAGGTGGAGCGGAAAGACAAGCTCGAGCGGGTCGCCGAGCTGCTCCCGCAGGTGTTCCGGTGGGCCCGTTCGGTCGATCCCAGCCAGCCGCTGACCAGTGGCGTGTGGCGCGGTGTCGACCAGGGCGAGCAAGGGGGCCGGAGCCCGATCAGCGACATCCAACTGAACAACTCCGACGTGATCACCTTCCACTCCTACGCCGAACCCGCCGCCTTCGAGTCCCGGATCGCCGAGCTCGCGCCGCTGGGGCGGCCGATCATCTGCACCGAGTACATGGCCCGGCCCCAGGGCAGCACCATCGAGACGATCCTGCCCGTCGCCAAACGGCGCAACGTCGGCGCCTTCAACTGGGGGTTGGTCGCCGGAAAGACTCAGACCTACTTCCCGTGGGACTCGTGGGATCACCCCTACGCGGCGCCCCCGAAGGTGTGGTTCCACGACCTGCTGCAGCCCGACGGCCGGCCCTTCCGGGACAGCGAGTTCCAGGCGGCCCGGAGCCTGACCAGCGGCCAGCCCACGTGAAATGCGCCCTGACTGAACGAAGGCCTAACCGCCGCAGCGAACCCGACGGACATCGAAACCCCATGCAGCAGTGCCGTTACCCAGGTCCCTCGGACCGCCGACAGGCGTAGATAGCGGCTAGGAACACGCGCACTTTCCACAAAAACCCCGGAGGGAGTCGTCGCAGATGGCGGTCAATATTCGTTGTTCACTATATAGAGCACCCACCGAATCTCGAATTGGCGGTCAGATAGGGAAACCTGAAAAACCGGTCGGGCGCTTGAAACAACTGCGCGCTTTTTATGCATACCGTGACGCGGCGCGGACTACGATAGTTGAGCCGGCGCCGTCGGCTGGAAGCACTGTACAGCTGGAACTCGCTGAACATAACTATTACTTTCGAGCCAGGTCGTAATGGAATGCAGGAGAGTTAAATGGATCTGAGTACGTACATCGAGACCGACTTCGCCAAGCAACGCCAATCGGCGGCCAGGGTCAATAGAGTCATGGAGCAAGCGCATGCAACGCTAATGGACACTCAAGATAAGACTACTGGCGCCTGGCCGTATGCTCTCAAAAATCGTACCGAGACCAAGCTACCGCGGACGTTCTCTGAAAGCACAGCTGCAATGATCCTGCACGCTGTCGCTGCAACTCATGGTGTGATTTCTAACAGCGTATTGACGCCAGCCGTACAGGCTTCTGCAACAACTCCTGTACCACCGGTAGAGGTCAGACGACTGCTTAACCATGGTTTAACGAAGCTAATAGGGGAGCTCAACAACTCACAATCTGCGAACATACTGACCCGATCGAGGACGTGGGGAGATAATGACCCCTTGACGTTAACTTGGACTTATGAGTTGGCCCGCAGCGGGATCCTTCCTTCCGATCAAACAGATAAAATTCGTGACCGCATTTCAGAGCTGGCTAGGTCCAAAATTGCGGAGATCGCAAAACGTCCAGCAGCGGCATATCTTAGAACGCGACTGGGAACCCAATACTCCGTTGCTCATCCATTCCCCCTGCTTCGCTATATTCACCTTGCCAAGACTATCGACCGTGATTCTGTATTTGGGTTGCATGTGAGCGAACTGCCAGAAGCTTTACTCGCACAATTTCATACTGAACTATCAAACAGCATGATACAGGATGCGGGCTTCGATCCAGCAAGTCTTGTGTTTGCACTGGAAGCGCTATTACTTATCAACACCGATGCCGTTAGCGAAGCCATGATAGATCGAGTGGTCGATGTCTTGAGCAGCACACCGAGCCTCGGTTCGCACTGGCGGCCTGTGCGGCCTCTAGCGGCTACGTCCCAAGGCCTAATCTTGCTACCGCAAAGCGTCGAAGTGGCCAACGCCTACTTGCGAATTTGTGAACTAGCTATGCGGGAGTTCGCTGAGCCGCTATTTTCGAGAAGCGTGAGCGCATTGCAGGCATATGCGGACTGGATCATGTCCTGCGCAATTTCCATTAAACCTAAATATTCTAATTCGGCACCCGATGTCAAGGCTTCCGTATTCACCGGCTGGCAGTCGGAACACACCTATACGCGAGACGTGGTGCATCTCTGGGCAACGAGCCAAGTGACCCTCTTTCTCAAGCATTACCATGCAATGCTTGACCAACATATCGCCAGATCATCGCGAATGGCTGCGGGTCTCGATTTTCAGCCAGTCGCAAAACCACGTACCGAGATAAACTGGGAAGAAAATGAACCAATGTTAAGCTTGCCAAAGACTAGCGAATTTCGCATATCGGAGCAAGTGCTATCAAGGTTCGTAAACCCTAGAATCGATAAATCGGCGACAAGACTGCCTGAGTTTTCGATACTGCTTTATGGTCCGCCAGGGACGGGCAAGACGCGGTTTGCAAAACTTATCGCAAAGTCGCTCGGATACGACCTGATCATCGTAACGCCAAGCGCATTTATCAGAAGCGGCGAATCCGGCGTCGAAGCTCGCGCCAAGGAACTATTCGATGTTCTTCGAGCACAATCTCGCACAGTGATCTTGTTTGACGAAATCGATCGCCTACTCTTAGATCGCGACAGCGCGCGGTACGAGACTCAAGCCGACATGTTTCAGTTTATGACCCCAAGCATGCTGGTGAAGCTTAATGATCTACGTGAGGAGAAACGCAGCATCTTCATCATTGCGACCAATTATGCTGAGCGTATTGACAATGCGATCAAGCGTCCTGGACGAATCGATCTCCAGATACCGCTTTTGCCTCCAGACGAACGGCAGCGCAAAGAGTTGATCCGGAAATTTGAAGGAGAATATAGGAAGGAACAGGCACTCAAGAAGCCGGACGGCGCGGCCCAAAGTACACAAAACGTCCTGGAATTCAATGAGGATCAGGTGGCGCTTCTTGCGCATCTCATGCCCCTATATATCGCGGCAGAGCTCGACCAGGTAGTACGATCCGCTCTAGACCTGATTGATGGCGGTCGAGACTTCCGTGACGCGATAGACATCACTCTCAAACAGCAACGGCCCAGTATCAGCCTCGAGAGCTACGAAAGCCGGTTCTATCTCGACAAGAACCGTGGGCTGCGCCCCGATACCCGCCGAACGCCTTGGCAGGAATTCGCGCTGCTTGCTTATATATGCGCGGAGGTAGAATACGAAATCGGTCAAGAATTGAGTTGGGTGCGAGATGTCTTGAACTTACCGATTATGGAGGAACTGGGCCCCGACGTGCTCGCTGTGCTCCAACGTTATCGTCAAATAGGTCAGCCCAAAGCCTAAATTCTTACTGCCTAGGGTTCCAACCGAACGACACCCTCTTTGACTTGAGCTTGGACCATGACAATTAGGCTTTTGACGTATCGGAATCGGAGGCTAACATTTACAATTGCCACTTGAGAAAAAGATTTAGATCCAGCAGAAAATGCTCGACTTCTCAAATGATAAGGCAGCTACGCCGCTAAGGAGTCGGCTGCAACCGCAACTGTGGTCAGGCATGTGATTGGCTTGCTGCTACGATTGCCCACCTACGGCGCTGGGCGACGAAGCCGAATTGGCACCGGTGAACTCGATAGCAGCTCGCCAATGTGAGAGGTCAACCCAAAGTCTCCGACAACCTCGATCCCCTGGTTTCGCGTCGCCGCCGCGGCGATGAGATCGCGCAACGTTTCGAGGCCGGCTATGGTTTCATAGCTCAACCATGATGTGACCGGTGCGTCGGCGTGCCTACCCACGGGCTTGCTGGATGCGTTAAAGACGCGATGCATCTGTAAAATCCATACTTGAGAGCCGTCGTGAGCCCACTCGATCCGGATGCCGCCTAATTGTTTTCGCAGATCAGCTGTGACTTTTCGTACATCCTCTATTACTTCTTTGGGCAGTTCCTGCGGCGCATCTCGTCCCACCATAAAGCGGTCACCCCGCCCGGAAACACCTTCGACTACATCGAACTCCGGATTATCGGTCGGCTTGGTTGCGCCGCTATAGAGCGCGTCGACGCCTTCCTGCGATAGCACCGAAGCGAGGATGCGATGTTCGGTGTCCTCGCAATTGAGCACGTCGAACGGATCCGTCCACCCAAATGTAGTGGTGTATTTCCCGGCGACGGGCTCTTTCGGAGCTGTACGCATCCACCACTCGCCCGTGTGGGTTCGCGTTCCAAACGAAAATGGGGCAAGGTTACGACCTACGACTGTTGTGTATGGGACGGGATGGCCAAGGGAATCCGCAACAATCAGACCGAAGGCTTTATCGCCAAGGAAACGGCTAAAATGGTTAGGCCAAGTGATCTCTGACTTTAGTTCACCTGCGACGTAATCCGATGCTTCCCATACGATCGTGTGCTCATAGCGCGTTCCGCACCGAAACGGGTGTAAGCTGAATTCCAGTCGAGTTCCCAGAAGGTGCCCAAAGTCGACCGGGAAGCCGTACACGTTCTGAAGGACTTCGAATCCGACTTCAATAGGTAGCCGCGCTATTCCCGGCTTCTCGACAGCACGTGGCGTGTCTCCAGGTGCGAATTCGACGATGCCGCCAGCAGCGACTCCTGATACACCACCGTCATTTATATCGAGTGTCTCGTTTGCGATCGTGTACAGGCCGGCTTTTGCAAGCTTACGGATCAGTGCGGTGGCAGTTTCGACTGAAGAGATCCCGTAGTGGAATGGGTTACCAGCTGGGCGCGCGGCAGAAAACGAACGAATATTGATCGATCTGCTGGTACTTGCCCGCAACAGGGAGGCGACGGTGTCTTCAAGTGATCCATCGGAGCAAACTTCATCACGCACTGCGTGATGTCGTAACGTCGGATCACCTGGGCCGAAACTTGCGAACTGCGCGACGTTGTAGTTGCGAGACAGCTCAAAGAGGACATCGTCTTTGAGTCTCATCGACGATGTCATACTTCATGCTCCTGCGAAGATGCAGCAGTCGCAACAGCCTGCTCAATCGCTTCACGCGCAGTGAGCAGCCCGTTTACCATATGGCCCTGCTTCCGGAGTCGGTTAATCGCACGCCGTGTCAACATGAGGCCAACCTTAGGTTGAAGCGGCGACAACTTTTCGTCCAGCACAGCGGCACCGGCATCCAGGGCTGCGGCGAACTCGAAGCAACAGCCGGTGCTGTACTCCCACCCTGCGTTGAAGACGACCGTCCCGACGTAGTCCGTGATGAGACGAGTCCAGAAGGCATGGAAGTCTGCTTGCGTCCAGTCCGGAACATCCAGCGGAGTCGGATCGACCACGACCTTGTCGAGACGCTTCCGTGCCATCGTTACGAGGGCCCGCGCGGAAGCTTTGTTAATCTCAATCACCTCACGGGCATGGTCCCGTTGGAAGTCTGAGCTGTTATCCGGTTTGTAGCCAGAGGCCTGCAGCCAGTCGTAGTAGAGTTTGCCCGTCGTGATCGGGGTACTCACGTAGGCCACATTGCTTCGCTCGAGGCCGAAACAGCCTGCAAACGAATCTAGGACATCAGACAGTCGGCCCGTAGCCGCCGCCAGCTCCGCTTCAGCCGCAGTCGACAACTGGTCTACTCCTTCAACGAGTACAGCCACTATGCGAGTCACAGTACCGCGCGAGCGTAGCCAGGGGTCCGCAGCTAACGTGAGAGCGCGTCCGTGTCCAGTTCGCCTCGGAAAGACTCATGATGTCCACCGAGGCAGACTTGACTTTTCACGTCCGATGCGGGCCGATCTCACCACTTTGAGGAACGTCGTAGCGGACACAGCCAAGCACCGACAGGACGTGTAAGCGTTGACACGAGCCAGGCCGTAGAGGTCATCGGTGTCGTTTCGCTCGTCTTATTTGCTCTGTTCTGCACCTTCCGGCCTAACCTTTGGGCGCCAGCCGCTGACCTGCAGCGAACGTGCTGGCGTTCCAAAGATGCTCGGGCCTCGGTTGCGCAGGGAGACCGGATACCTACGCCTATCTTCGACGAAGATCCAGGGGCCGAGACAGGCAGGTTGCAACAGCAACTATTTGCGTGAGGGTTCGCAAATGCGCTCATAGTAAACGAACGACTAACTAACCGATCGTTGTCGACGTGCGTTAACGGCTGGAAAACTGTGGCGGTGGCGGAGGTCTGTGGTTCATTGACATAGAGGACAGATGTCTCCCGACATAGAGGACAGCCCAGTTATCGCGAGGTGTCCTCAT
>NZ_LZKL01000013.1 GCF_001668725.1 Mycobacterium sp. E787
GGTAGCGAGCGTCAGCTCCATGAGCTTGATGGCCTGCCCGCAGGCGTCGATGCCGGGCGCCTGTGGGTCCACCCACCGTGGCGCCCTACCCCGGACCCCTCGGCGAACGCGCCGACTGGTGGTGGTACGACCCCTTCCAACCCCAACCACCACCATCCACCAACTAACGTATCGAATCTGAAACACGCTGGGGCGTAGAAGATTTGGATTGTGTTACCTGGCCGACAACCAGGCCCGCTCCGCCATGCTCACCCCAATCACCGGCTAGTCTTGGACCGGATTCGACGCTGATGGGACAGACTGATCGCCAGTGTGACTCGGTGACGCGGTTGCCGCTGTCCTGGGCTAGCACCAGGCGGCGACGCTGCGCTGTCCAAGGAATCGAACGGCAGCGCTGCACCTCAGTCGCTGGAGGCTGAACTCGCCTCGGCAATGGCTCTCCCCGCCAGTTCCGCAAGCGGGGTAACGAAAAGTTCGAGTTGGATGTTATCGGGGTCGCGGAATACCAGGGTGGGCCCGTATGACATATCAGCGATACCTGACTGCGGTACGCCCTTCGCCTCCAGGTGTGCTGCCCATCGCTGCAGTTCATCTCGATCGGCAACCTGAAAAGCGAGGTGATCAAGGCCTATGCGCCGTTCGTCGAACGAACCGCTCTCCGGTACGTCGTGAGTCATTACTGACACGGTTAGACCCGCGGGGTGCATCAGAGTGATGACATCAAAGCTGTCGCCACGCCAACGCGATACAGGCGTGAAGCCCATGACTTCCTGCCACCACGCTGCGGCTCGCTCACGATCCGAGACGGTCAAATCGATATGGGAGAAGCCCTTGAGTTCTGGCATGACGGCCTCCATCCTGTAGCCCGCCTCTCACCGAGCGCCTCTGCTCCGGAAGAGGCATTCACCTATGGCGTTCGAGTTCTGCTCGGGCCTGGTCGATTTGGTCGTAGGCGTACGTCACCATCTCGGCGACCGACATCGCCTCACCCTTGCGAGCGAGCGTTTCGTAGGTTGCGTCGCCGAGGACATCGCGCAGGCGGGTTATTGCGGTGTCGAGCTGCGGGAGGGCGGACAAGCTGAAGGGACTGAATGCAAACCCAGCAATGATGGCTGCTGGTTCGGGGAGTCCAAGGCGGTCGAGTAATACGGCGAGAGTTGCCACGGCGGTACGCATGTAGGCGACGTTGCCGGAGTCGTAGCAGTTGCGGATGGCCAGAATGATGTGATCGAGCGCCGCCTGCGGGTCACCGTGTTCGGCCTCGAGCGTAGGCAAAACGGTCGTCACCGATGATTCGACGAAGCGGTTCCCGCTATCTTGGGCGATCGCCAAGCCCCGCCGCAGGGCTTCCAGCGCGCGGACAGGATCAGCATCGCCGAAGGCGTAGCCGTAGGCGTGAAGGGCGAACGAGAGCGCAAGGGGGTTGTGGGTGGCCTCGGCGGCTTCGATCAACCCGTTCGCGGTCGCCCGCGCCTCGTCACCGGACCCCGCGATCGTCAGCGCGATGATCAGGTTTGTCCGGGTGAGTCCATGGGTGTCACGGCCGCGTGCGAGCTGGGCGCGGCACCACTCGACGTTTCGATTGGGCTGACCGATGGCCATGTACGCACCGCACAACACCCCTTCGAGGCCGAACGGCACCTCGTCACCGCTGCCAATCACCGTCTGGGCGGCCTCGGCATAGAAGACGGCTTCCTCGATCCGTCCCACGAACCAGCACAGCGAGGCGATCGCGTACAGAGTCGCGAGCCGGGGATGATCGGCAGCACGGGCGGGCTCGATGAGCTCCGCGACCCAGGCTATCGGTTCGTTATTGTCGACAAGACCGCCGAGCAACGCGTAGGTGGCGATCGCGGCAGCGACATCCAGGTCGCCCTGGTCGGCGGCCCACCGAAACGCGGTGCGCAGGTTGGCCAGCTCGATATTGAACCAGTCGTAGGCCTCGCGCTGCCGGGGGCTGTCCCACAGCGCCATGATGTCGGCTTCGCATCCTGCGAAGTACCGCGAGTGGGCGGCCCGAATCTCGGCCGCTTCGCCGCGCGCAACGAGTTGTTCCTCGGCGAACTGGCGGATCGTTTCCAACATGGAAAACCGGGTCCGTCCCGAATACCGGTCGGCGACCAGCAGCGACTTGCGCACCAAGGCATCGAGCAGGTCTAAAGTAATGAATTCGTCATCGAAACCCGCTACGGCGCAGGCGCTTTCGAGGCCGAACCCGCCGGCGAACACCGAACACCGCTCTAACAGGTGTTTCTCGGCGTCGTCGAGCAGGTCGTAGGACCACGCCACGGCATGCCTCAGCGTTTGGTGGCGCGACAGGCCACGCCGCGATCCGACCAGCAGCCGGAACCGCTGATCGAGACGATCACGCAGCTCGATCACGGTCATCGACGCCATCCGAGACGCGGCCAACTCGACGGCCAACGGGATGCCGTCGAGTCTGCGGCAGATTTCCACTACCGCATCCGCATCTCGAGACTGCGGCAACGAAAAGTCCGACACCACACTTTGGGCGCGATCGATGAACAAGTCCACTGCGGCGGATTCGGTTCCGGAATTGACATCGAGCGACGGGACGCGCCATAGCTGTTCGTCGCTGACCCCCAATCCTTCGCGGCTGGTCGCGAGAATTGTGACGGTTGACGAGGCGGCGAGGATAGCCTCGATTAGCTCGGCGACGCTATCGACGACGTGCTCGCAGTTGTCCAACACCAGCAGCCGGACCCTGCCCTCCAAGGCAGCCGCGACACTGTCTGCCATGCTCTTCCCGGGTTGCTGGATGATGCCCAGCACCGCCGCCACCGCGTCGGGCACCGCCGCCGGATCGGTGACCACGGCCAAGTCGAAAAACCAGACGCCGTCCGGGAACTCATCGGTCAGCCGCGCGGCCACCTCGGTCGCCAGGCGGGTCTTGCCGACCCCACCCACCCCGGTCAGCGTCACCAGCCGATGAGCTTTCATCGCGGCTCGCAGCTCAGCGACCTCCGACTCACGCCCGACGAAGCTCGTGGTCTTCGGACGGAGGTTCCCCGGACTCCGGTCGACGGTCCGCAACGGCGGAAACTCCGTCTGCAGCCCTGGCGCTCGCACCTGGAACACGCCCACCGCGGTGGGCACATCCCGCAGCCGCCGCGGCCCCAAATCCAGAAGGTCGACTCCGGTGAGCAGTCCCGCGGTCGAGTCGGCCAGCAGGATCTGGCGGCCATGTCCGGCGGCCATCACTCGGGCGGCGCGATTGAGCACCGTTCCGAAGTAATCCCCCTGGCAGAGTTCGGCTTCGCCGGTCGCGATCCCCATCCGCACCGGCAACTCCAGCGCCCGCTGCGCGGCCACCGCCGCATCCACCGCCGACCGCGGGGACGCGAAGGCGGCACACACCCCATCACCGGTGTGCTTGAACAGAAAGCCACCGTTCGCCTCGATCGCTTTGCACAACACCTCGTCATGCGCGGCGAGTGCGGCCCGCATCGAATCCGCGTCGGCTTCCCACCGACGGGTTGAACCCTCGATATCGGTGAACAGAAACGTCACCACACCTGATGGCGGAGAAGCCGGAGGAACGATCACCGCTCTAGCCTCGATCGCTCGTGTCGCCGGCAGAGTCAGCCACTCGCTCGAGTTCTGTTCGGGCCTGGTCGATTTGGTCGTAGGCGTACGTAACCATCTCGGCGACCGTCATCGCATCACCCTTGCGGGCGAGCGATTCGTAGGTTGCCTCCCCGAGAACGCCGCGCAGATGCGCGATCGCGGTGGTGATCTCGGGAACTCCTGTTGCAGCCATGGGACTGAGCGCAAAGCCGGCGATGATAGCCGCTGGTTCGTAGCGTCCGAGCCGGTCGAAAAGAGCGGCGAGCACGGCCGGCGCGAGCCGGATCCCGTTGCTGTCCCCCGAATCGTGGTAGTTGCGGATCGCCAGAGTGAGGTGATCGAACGCGGACATCGGGTGGCCGTGTTCGCCCTCAAGTTTTGCCACAAACACCGCCAGGACGGACGCGACGGAGCGCTCGCCGCTGTCTTGAGCGATCACCAGACCCCGGCGCGCGGCGTCTAGCGCGCGGACCGGATCTGCATCACGGTAAGCGGCACTGTAGGCGCTGAGCGCCCACGCGAGCACGGAAGGGTTCCCTGTTGCTTCCGCGGCCTCGATGAGGCCCTCCGCGTAATCCATCGCCTCCCCAGCCGAATCTGCCAGGGCAAGGGTGCTCACGAGCCATGCCCGGATGTGGAGGGTACTGTCGCGGCGGCGTGCGAGCCGAGCGCGGCACCACTCGGCCGACCGCTCAGGCTGTCCGATAGCTACGTATACAGATACAAGCCAGCATTCGATGTCGCCCGGCAGCGCTTCGCGGCTTTTATCGATAACGATCTGGCCAGCACCGGCATAGCCGACGGCCGCCTCGATCCGTCCGCTCGTGTAGCACATCGACGCAATCACGTACAGGAAGGCCAGCCGGGGATGGTCGACCGCGCGGGCGGGCTCGATCAGCTGTTCAGCCCAGGCGATCGGCTCAAAGATTTGGACCCAAACTCCGAGCAACCCCGCATAGGTGGCGATGGTCGCGGCGGTGTCCAGGTCGCCGTGGTCGGCGGCCCACCGAAACGCGGTGCGCAGGTTGGCCAGCTCGACATTGAACCAGTCATAGGCTTCGCGTTGGCGCGGGCTGTCCCACAGCGCCAGAATGTCGGCTTCCCGCCCGGCGAAGTACCGCGAGTGGGCGGCTCGAATCTCGGCCGCTTCGCCGCGCGCGACGAGTTGTTCCTCGGCGAACTGGCGGATCGTCTCCAGCATCGAAAACCGGGTCCGCCCCGAACACCGGTCGGCGACCAGCAGCGACTTTCGCACCAAGGCATCGAGCAAGTCTAGGGTAGTGAATTCGTCATCGAAACTAGCTACGGCGCAGGCGCTTTCGAGGTCGAATCCGCCGGAGAACACCGAACACCGCTCCAGCAGAACCTTTTCCGGCTCGTCGAGCAGGTCGTAGGACCACGCCACGGCGTGGCGCAGGGTGTGGTGGCGTTCCAGTCCACGCCGAGAGCCAACCAGTAGCCGGAACCGCTGATCGAGACGATCGCGCAGCTCGCCCGCGGTCATGACCGCCATCCGAGAAGCGGCCAACTCGATGGCCAACGGGATCCCGTCCAGGCGGCGGCAGATCTCCACCACCGCGGCCGATTCATCGACCTGGTCGATCGAGAAGCGTGGGGTCACACTGCGAGCGCGTTCGACGAACAGATCGACTGCCGCAGAGCCGATCCCTTCGCCGAAGTCCAGCGACCGCACCGGCCAGAGTTGCTCGTCGGCGACCCCCAATCCTTCCCGGCTAGTCGCCAAGATCTTCACCGTCGCCGAGTGCACGAGAATCGCCTCAATCAGATCGGCGGCAGCCACCAGGACGTGCTCGCAATTGTCGAACACCAGCAGCCGCACCCTGCCTTCCAAGGCGCCGGCCACCTACTCACTCACGCTCTTGCCGGGCTGTTGGGTGATGCCCAACACCGCCGCGACGGCGTCGGGCACCGCAGCAGGATCGGTAACCGCGGCCAGCTCGAAAAACCAAACCCCGTCCGGGAATTCATCAGCCAGCCGCCGCGCCACTTCGAGAGCGAGCCGGGTCTTGCCGACTCCACCCACCCCGGTGAGCGTCACCAAGCGATGCGTCCGCAGAACCGCTTGTAAATCCGCTACCTCGGATGCGCGGCCGATAAAGCTGGTGGCTTGAGGTCGCAAATTCCCGGGCGTCGGATCAAGCGTGCGCAACGGCGGAAACTCGGCGCGCAGTCCGGGCACTCGCACCTGGAACACACCCACCGGAGTGGGAAGGTCCCGCAACCTTCGCGACCCCAGATCGACCAGATCCACTTCGGTGAGCAGACCCGCCGTCGACTCGGCCAACAGGATCTGGCCACCGTGTCCCGCGGCCATCACCCGGGCAGCGCGATTGAGCACCGTGCCGAAGTAGTCCCCGTCTCGCAGCTCGGCCTCACCGGTGGCGATCCCCATCCGCACCGGCAACTGCAACTCGCGTTGCGCCTCGATCGCCGCGTTCACCGCGGACATCGGCGACGCGAAGGCAGCCACGAAACCATCGCCCGTGTGACTGAACAAGAACCCGTCGTAGGCCTCGATCGCGGTGCGCAACACCTTGTCGTGGGCGACGAGCGCCGCCCGCATCGCTTGCGCATCCGACTCCCACCGACGGGTCGACCCCTCAATATCGGTGAATAAAAACGTCACCACCCCCGACGGGGCAGCCGCCGTCATGGCATCGCCTCGGCCCACTCGATATGTCCCTCGAAGCCAAGCATTTTCGCCATCTCGCGGTAGCGGTCCCGCAAGTCCACGTAAGCTCCGACGTCGCCCTGTGCCCTTGCCAGGAGAGCTCGCAGCCGCAGCAGCCAGATGTCGCGTATCACCAGACCCTCATCGGCTGGCGCGGCCGCCAACCGCTCGATCGCGGACTCGGCTTCGGCCACATCGTCGCCGGCCCCCCGATCGAGCAGTGTCTCGACCAGGACACCGCTTGCAGGAATGCCGTGCACCCCCAGCCGTCCGTCGCGGAAGATATGGTTGACGTTGGATCGCATAAGCCGCATCGCCTCATCATGATCGCCACGTCGTGCCATCTCACGTGCCAAATACACGTTGACGATCGGCAAATCAGCTAGGTTGTGTTCTCGGCGCAATAGCGCTTCGGTGACCTCGCCCAACAGTTTTCGTCCGCTGGAACGCTCCGCGTCCGTATGGCAGTACACCAGCGCTATACCCAGCGTCGCTTTGGCGATTGCCAACGCCATGTCATCACCTGATCGTTCGGCAATCTGTAGCGCATCCCGTATCTGACGCATCGCCGAATCGTCGGCCCTCAGCACTCCCAACGGTATCGCCCCGAAGTAGGCATAGGTGACAACAATGACGTAGGACGCCGGGTCGGCGCTGCGGGCCATGGCCAGGCCGCGGCGCAGATCCTCCTGCCATCCGGGACGACCCAGGCAATACCTGGCTATAGCCCGCGTCGCGGAGGCGATCGCAAGCGGAGACCCTAAAAGGAAGTTACCTTTGGACGGGTCACCGTCAGCCAGGTCGATAGCTGTCTGCGACCACCGCAGCCCGTCACCCCAGTCGCCACTCTCCAACTTGGCATAGATCACCGCAAAGCACAGTCCGAGTGTCAAGGTGGGATCGGCGAGGGACTCGGTGAGGGCCATGGCTTCCGTTGCCAGCCGTGACGCCTCGCGTATCCGGTCGTGATGCGCGTGATCCATCACAAGCCCCGCCATCGCAATGGCCAGCGACGCCTTGTCTCCGGCGGCGGCACACAACTCCCGCAATTCATCGAAGCGGCCCCCGGCAACGTGTTCGTGGACTCGAAAGGCGATGCCGCACAACATGGTGCGAGGAGCAATGCGCATGGCTGCTCGGGTGGGGTCCTCGGCCGGGAGGGCGTCGGCGATCTTTTTGGCGCGCTCCCAACTCAGTCTCGCCGCGCCGATGTCACGGTTGGTCGCCCACGTCGCAGCCCGCATATGCCAGCCGTAGGCGGCGTGCAAGTCGCCGGCGGCCGCCAAATGCTCGGCGATCAGGGCCGCATTCTCTTCCGCCGCGGCCGGGTCGTGGCGTTGGATCGCATCGACCAGCCGCCGATGCAGCTCGGCGCGATCCGATTTGAGCTGGGATTCGTAGGCGACTGTGCGAATCAGGGGATGATGGAATACATACACGGGTTTCCTGGCGAAGCTGACCTGATCAATGAGTTCGGCCGCCAAGAGGTCCCCAAGAATGGGCTTAATGCCAAGGTTTTCCAGCAGCTCGATGCTGAACCGCGAGCCGATAACCGCCGCTGCGCTCAGTGTGCGTTTTGCTAGAGGAGCGAGGCGGTCGATGCGCGCCGCGATCGTCGCCTGCAACGTGGCAGGCACCTTGACCTCACCGACATCTGCGGTTGACACGAATGCGCCGGTCTGCCCGTGCAGCACGCCGCGCTCGGCCAACTCACGCACGATCTCCTCGGCGAAGAAAGCGTTACCGGCGGCCCTGTCGGCAATCTTATGGCCCAGTGCATCAACCGACAGGTCCGGACCGAGCAGCGCCGTGACCAGCGCGACGGTTTCTGAATCACTCAGCGGCGCAAGGGCGATGGTGTGAGCACCGTGCACCCGAGCCAACGCCCCCTCGTACTCCGGCCGATAACTCGCCAGCACCAGGGAGGGTGTCTGCGGGATGACGGTGAGGAAGTCGGCGATCATTGATTCGCTGACCTCGTCGATCCAATGGGCGTCCTCAACGACGTAGAGGGCAGGGGTCTCACGCGCCAAGGAAGCGGCGTTAAGCAGCGCCGTCAACCGGCGCCGGCGCGCATCGGGATCGATTGCCGGGAAAGCGGTGTCCGGGTCGGCGATGCCCAGTAGGTCATCGAGCAGCAGCAAGTCCTCTGGGTCTGCGTCGGGAAGCCGGCCACGGACTCGTGCCCGGGCCGCCTCCGCGTCCAGACCCTCGACCCCGGTGGCCGCGCGCAGCAGACGGGCCACGACACGGAATGGAACATCGGTGGCGTGCGATTCGCAGAAGGTGGTGAAAACCTCGACACCGCGGCGATTCGCCATCGCGACAACCTCGCGCACCAGTCGGCTCTTGCCGATGCCAGCTGAGCCGACCACGCCGACGACAACCCCGTGGCCGTCGATTGCGCGGTCCAGCAGCGCCTCGACGGCGGACATCTCCCAGCGCCGACCGACCAGATTCGACTCAGCACGCCCGCGAGCCCGATGCGCATCGCCCATGCCCAACAGCCGATAGGCCGTGACCGGCTCATCGGCGCCCTTGATTGGAACCCGTCCAGATTCGCCGAGAGTCGCCGCGGCCTCCACCAGCCTCGCCGTGGACGCGCTGAGCATCACCCCACCCGGCGGAGCCACCGACTCCATCCGTTGCGCCATGCCAACCTGTTCACCGATAGCGGTGTAACCGAAAGGCCCCGAACCGATTTCACCGGCGATCACCTGACCTGAGTTGAGTCCGACACGCAACTGCAAGTCCACGCCGTCGTGGTCCCGAATATCGACGGCCAGCCGCTTGGCCTCCTCCTGAACATTTAAGGCCGCCAGGCAAGCCCGTACGGCGTGGTCTTCCAAAGCCACCGGCGCGCCGAACACCGCCATGATCCCGTCGCCGGTGAACTTGTCCACCGTGCCGCCATAGCGCCGCACCACCGCGGCGCACCGGCAAGCGAGGTCGGCCATGATCTCGCGCAGCCGCTCGGGCCCGACCGCAGAGGCGATCTCCATCGAGTGGACGACGTCGGCGAACACCACCGTGACTTGTTTGTACTCCGCGCGGACACCGGCGTCTTCGAGCGGTGAGCCGCAGCCGTGGCAAAAGCGGGCATCCGCCAAGGGTTCGGTGCCACACGTCCGGCACACCGCCATGGCCGTCACCCGACCTCCACCGATCCGGCCCCCAGCGTTTCCAGCTAAGGATAGGCGGTGGCCACCCAGACGTACTACTGCGACGGGCTCATCAGTGTGTTGCTGGGCAGAGACACGTCCAGCACTTTGCGCGCGGTCTCGGCCCCGGCGACGGGAAGGCCGTGGGGGTCGAGCAAACCGAGTTGAACGAGGACGCTGGCTTGGTCCCAGTAGATGTGCTCATGCACGAGTTTGTCTTCCCTAAATTGCACGATTGCCACAGTCGGAATCTGCACTGCGCGTCCGGTGGGCTCGATGCCGGGCAGCATCCAGTCCATCCGGGTTGTGTGCGTGAAACGGACGATGAACTCGTCGACAAGGGAACTCTCCCCAACCGTGCGGCTGACCGGGAGGAGTTCGAAATCGGGAGGATTCACCCCGATGAAATGGTGTGCGTAAAAATGGCGCAAGCTCTCGAAGCCGACGCCCCCGGTCATCGTGGGGACGTGGTTGACATACGGTTCCGCGACCATGGTGGACATGGTGGCGTCCACGTCGCGCGTTTCGAACTCGTACCGACAGTGAGCCTCCCACAGCGCGGCAAGATCATAAGCGGTCATCGCCGGCACCTTTCTCGGGAAGCTCCCAGCCTACGGTTAACGAGCACCCTGTTGGGGCTGAAACGGACCCGTCCACCGACACGTTGAAGCCATAGATGAGTTCGCCCATGCAGATCAGACTGCCCCGAGGGGGAAACTCATCGCGACGCCACACATTGTCGGCCGCTGCAACGTTTATGGTCGCAACCGTGCGGTGTCGGCTAGCGGCGTCAGTCTTGGGCGAGGAAGGCGGTGAGCGACTCCACGGCTTGGTCGATGGTGAATGACGCCGCCTTCTGGCGTGGCGGGAACTCCCTGAACGTGTCGAGGAACCGGGTCGCAACCGCTTGGCCGTAGATGACCAGGAAGACGCGCTCGATCATCCATTGGAAGTAGCTGTTGGAGGTGATGTCGGCGCGCTCGTAGGGGTCGGTGCGCAGATTGAACATCTTCGGCACCCGCAACCGCGTGAACGGCTCGGCCCACACCTGCAGCGTGCCCGGGCAACGCTGCTCCAAGAAGACCAGCTTCCAGTTGTCAGCGCGGATGGCCAGCACGTCGCCGTCGTCGGAGAAATAGACCATCCCCCGGCGCGGGCCCTCCTCCACCTCACCGGTGAGGTACGGCAGCATGTTGTAGCCGTCGATGTGGACCTTGAACTCCTTGTCACCGGCCTTATGACCACCTTTGAGCTTCTCGACGATGTCGGGCTCCCCGGCCGCGGCCAGAAATGTCGGCAGCCAATCATGGTGCTGGATGATCTCGTTGGAGACCACACCGGCGGGAATCTTGCCCGGCCATCGGACCATCTCCGGCACCCGGAAGGCGCCTTCCCAACAGGTGTTCTTCTCACTGCGGAACGGGGTGGTCGCCGCGTCGGGCCAGGAATTGGCGTGTGGGCCATTGTCGGTGCTGTAGATGACGATGGTGTCCTCGGCGATGCCCAAGGCATCGAGCGCGTCGAGCACCTGTCCGACGTTCTTGTCGTGGTCCACCATCGTGTCGTGATACGGCGATTGCCAGCGCCCGGCCTGACCCACGCTTTCCGGTTTGGTGTGGGTGAACAGGTGCATGTGGGTGAAGTTGAGCCAGACGAAAAACGGCGTGTTGGACTCGTGCTGGCGTTTGATGAAGTCGACGCCGGCCGCGGCGATGTCATCGTCAATGGTTTCCATCCGCTTTTTGGTCAGCGGGCCGGTGTCCTCGACGCGCTGCCTGCCCACCGGCCCGAAGCGTTCGTCGACTTCGCCGCTGTCCTGCTCGGTGGCCCAGCTGTGTAGCACGCCGCGCGGCAGCAACGCCCGGTAGAGCAGTGGCGCTTCTTCTTCGGTGGGGTAGTCGGGGTGCTCGGGCTCTTCCTCGGCGTTGAGGTGATAAAGGTTGCCGAAAAACTCATCGAAGCCGTGCACGGTGGGCAGAAACTTGTTGAGGTCGCCGAGGTGGTTCTTGCCGAATTGCCCGGTGGCGTAACCGAAGGGCTTGAGCAGCTCGGCGATGGTGGGGTCCTCCGCCGACAGCCCGACGTCCGTCCCAGGCATGCCGACCTTGCTCAGGCCGGTGCGATACACGCTCTGCCCCGTGATGAACGACGCGCGGCCCGCAGTACAGCTTTGTTCGCCGTACGAATCGGTGAACAGCATTCCCTCGTTGGCGATGCGATCGATGTTCGGGGTGCGATACCCCATCATTCCGTGGCTATAGCAACTCAGGTTGGAAATCCCGATATCGTCACCCCAAATGACCAGGATGTTCGGCTTCCCACCAGGCATGGTTACCCCTCTCCTTCAACCGGTCAGGGCACAAACGCTGTGCACACGTCAACGCAAACACTGTGAGCGCGCGGGCACAACGCTTGCCGCGTAACTCACAGCAAGGGATTCCGCGAGCCACGACGACATCGACCACCGGCGGCCGTCATGTCATCGTCGGTTTACACATTTCCTGGATGGCGCGAGGACCGTCGCGCAGACCGGATAAGCATCGAAACATGGCCTGGGACAGCGCTTCTGGGGGGTTCACAGCGTTGCCGACCGCAGGCCCCGTGTCGAGCCCGATCTCAGGAGACCCAGTTGAGGGTCGACGAGGGCCACTCCGTCTATGTCAGACTGTGCTCAGCTCGGCTCTGGCTGGCTCGATGTGACCGCACGCGTAGGTCACCATCGCGGCGGTCGTCATCGCCTCGGCCATGCGGGCTATCGTCAACCCATTTACGTGATGGCGCTACCGAATCCGGTATTGGCTGAACCCGAGTTGAACCCGCCCGTATTGCCGTTGCCCGAGTTGGCAATTCCCGTGTTGTAGCTGCCCGAATTGAAACCACCCACATTGAACGCGCCCGTGTTGAAGCCACCCGAATCGTGGGGACCCCCGTTTCCTATCCCCACGTCGAATGCTCCCCCGTTCGCGATGCCGGTGTCGTACAGGTTGACGTTGAACAAGCCCGTGTCGACGTAACCTGCGTTCGCGATGCCGGTGCCGAAATCGCCGCTGTTGAATAATCCGACATTTGTGATGCCGGTGTTCCCAAAGCCGAGGTTTCCGATGCCGGAGTTGAAGAAGCCGACGTTGTTGCTGCCGGAGTTGCCGATGCCGATGTTGTTGCTGCCGGAGTTGAAGAAACCCAGATTCCCGACGCCCGAGTTCAGGCCGCCGAAGCCAAACTGGTTATTGCCGGTCAGCCCGATGCCGAAGTCGTTGTTACCGAAGTTGCCGAAACCGATGTTGTTGCTACCGGTGTTGCCGAAACCGATGTTGTTGCTGCCGGTGTTGCCGAAGCCATAATTATTGTCGCCGTTACCATTGTTCACGCTCGCAACACCGGCGTTCCCGAAACCGAAGTTACCGTTGCCGTAGTTTCCGCTGCCCACGTTATTGCTGCCGTTGTTTCCGCTGCCCACGTTATTACTGCCGAAGTTTGCGCTGCCGACGTTATTGCTGCCGTCGTTCGCGCTGCCCAGGTTGAGGTTGCCGATGTTGCCGCTGCCCAGATTCAGACGGCCGATGTTTCCGCTGCCCAAGTTGGTGTTGCCGATGTTTCCGCTGCCCAGATTCTGGCTGCCGATGTTGCCGCTGCCCAAGTTGTAGTTGCCGTTGTTGCCGCCGCCGAGGTTCAAGGTTCCGGTGTTGCCCAGACCCAAGTTGATGTTCACGTTTGCCGCGGTCGCGTCGGCGCGGGAAACTACCTGCCCCGGCAAAGTTTGCAGCCACTGCTGGACCGAGCCCAACTGGGTGGCCACCGCCGCGGCCACACCTCGATAGCCGACCATCGCCGACACGTCCTGGGCCCACATCTGCTCGTATTCGGCCTCGGCCGCCGCGATCGCCGGCGCGTTCTGGCCGAACAGGTTCGACATCACCAGCGACACCAGCTGGCCGCGATTGGCCGTGATCGACCCGGGGTCCACGATGGTCGCCAGCGCGGCCTCGTAGGCGACGGCCGCCGCCCGCGCCTGGGCCGCCGACTGCTCGGCTTGCGCGGCCGCCCCGCCCAGCCAGTCCACGTACCCGGCGGCCGCGTTGGTCATGGACGCCGCCGACGGGCCCTGCCAGGCCTGCCCGGCCAGGTCCGAGGTCACGGAGCTGAATGCGCTTGCCGCCGCGCTCAACTCACTGCGGATCCCGTCCCAGGCCGCCGCCGCCTCCAGCATCGGCCCCGGGCCCGGCCCATCAAGCAGGAGCACCGAGTTGACCTCGGGCGGAAACACCGAAAAGTTCATCACTGCTCCCCTCGATCGTCGTTGATCAGACCTTCAGCAGCCACTGGAGCAACGTACATTCTCCGGCCTGCCCCATACCCCGTTAGGCGGGAATCCAATCCCGGCCGCCGCACGATCGTTGCGGACCGGACCGCAGGGATCAAGCGCTCGCAGTCGCGGTTGCGTGTGAACCCGAGCGAAGGCACACTTTGGCTCCCGGGGCTCGCTGCTGAGAAGGGACCGCGGTCATGAGCTTTTTGGTGCTCCCGCCGGAGATCAATTCGTCCCGGATGTTCTCCGGTGCCGGGTCAGCGCCAATGTTGGCGGC
>NZ_LZKL01000014.1 GCF_001668725.1 Mycobacterium sp. E787
GTCTCGGCTGCCGACACGCTGAACTTGCGCCGCAGCTCGGCCACGACGGGACGAACCACCGACCGCTTCTGTTTGAGTGATCGCACCCCAAGCTCCGGGCCCAGCAGCACGTCGAACTCGAGCCAGCCGACCTGCATCGGCGGGCCGGGATCGGAGTGGGCGTGGTGTCCGGCGACCGGGGCCACGCCGTCGACGTGCTCGACGCCGCCGAACGCCTGGTGGCCGCGCATCCCGAATTCGAGCTGCTGTCGGTGCGGCGGGGACTGCACCACAGTGACGACTGAACGGCTACCCGTCGCGGCCCTCGCGTTTGCGGCCCAGTGGCGCGGGCGCGACGGCGCCGGGCGCGAGCCGGCGCGGGCTCGGGCGCCGGCCCGGGGCCCGGGGCCGGATTGGCCGGTGAGGGCGGCCCGGTGGCCGAGTTACCCAGCGCCAGCAGCATTTCGGCGGTTCGGCGAGATAGCTGCCAGCCCCCTTGGAACGGTGCGAACTCCATCGGGAACGTGAATTTGCCGTTGTTGGCCTGGGCGGTGTTGACCGTCACGGTGGCCCGGACGTGGGACGGATTCTTGTCCGACCAGGCCATGTCGTTCGCCGCGAACGTCATCGGCAGGTAGCCGTTGTCCCGCAACGCGCCGGTGAACCTGTCCAGGGTGGCCGCGCTGTCGGCGGTCGCGCCCTCGACGAGGTCCACCTTGTTGATGCCCGGCACGTTGGGGTCGGCGAGCCGATTCAGCACCTCGGTCAGGGCTTCGGGGGGCGGCAGCGGGGCGGTCGGGGGAGCCGCCACGACGACCGGAGTCGAGGTGATCGGGACGCGCGACGAGGGGGACGACACCACCCTGGGGCCGGTGTGGGAGCATCCGGCGAGCCCGATGGCCGCCACCGCGGTGGCGGCCATCAGCGCAACGGACAGGCGTCGGTGCATACAACTCGTTCTGGTCAGGCGCCCACGTGTGCCGTCGGGCCAACGGGTGCAATGGATGTCACAGCGGGAGCCGCCGCGCCGACCCGGACGGCGCCGGCGGAGCCCGTGGCAAGGGGTTTTGGGGCCACGGCCGTCCTTTCGCTCGGCGCGATTCGTGGCAGAGATTACCAGTGGAACCAAAGTCTTAACTTTTCGTGAGCATTTGACTGCGCACATCAACCGGCAATCGCCGGTAGCGTTGAAGTACCACCGCGAATTTCGGGGCGGGAAAGGAGCGCAACATGGGTGACTCAGAGCGTTCTGAAGCATTCGGTAACACCGGTGACATTGGCATGTCCAGCGGCGATGCTGCCGAATTGGAACAGTTACGCCGTGAGGCAGCGGTGCTGCGCGAACAACTCGAGCACGCGGTTGGCACGCACGGCGGCACCCGCTCGGCCCGCGATGTGCATCAGCTCGAAGCGCGCATCGATTCCCTCGCGGCGCGCAACTCCAAGTTGATGGAGACCCTCAAGGAGGCTCGCCAGCAACTGTTGGCGCTGCGCGAGGAGGTCGACCGGCTCGGGCAGCCGCCCAGCGGCTACGGCGTCCTGCTGGCCGCGCACGACGATGACACGGTCGACGTGTTCACCTCGGGCCGCAAGATGCGCCTGACCTGCTCGCCCAACATCGAGGTCGCCACGCTGCGGAAGGGTCAGACGGTCCGGCTCAACGAGGCCCTGACCGTCGTCGAGGCGGGCACGTTCGAATCGGTCGGCGAGATCTCCACCCTGCGCGAGGTGCTCAACGACGGGCACCGTGCGCTCGTCGTCGGCCACGCCGACGAGGAGCGGATCGTGTGGCTGGCCGAGCCGCTGGTCGCCGAGGACCTGCCGGACGGCGTTCCCGACGCCCTCAACGACGACACCAAGCCCCGCAAGCTGCGCCCGGGCGACTCGCTGCTGGTCGACACCAAGGCCGGCTACGCCTTCGAGCGCATCCCCAAGGCAGAGGTCGAAGACCTGGTGCTCGAGGAGGTGCCCGACGTCAGCTACCAGGACATCGGTGGCCTGACCCGACAGATCGAGCAGATCCGCGACGCCGTCGAGTTGCCGTTCCTGCACAAGGAGCTCTACCGCGAGTACGCGCTGCGCCCGCCCAAGGGCGTGCTGCTGTACGGCCCGCCCGGCTGCGGCAAGACGCTGATCGCGAAGGCGGTCGCGAACTCGCTGGCCAAGAAGATGGCCGAGGTGCGCGGCGACGATGCCCGCGAGGCGAAGTCGTACTTCCTCAACATCAAGGGCCCCGAGCTGCTGAACAAGTTCGTCGGCGAGACCGAGCGGCACATCCGATTGATCTTCCAGCGGGCGCGTGAGAAGGCGTCGGAGGGAACGCCGGTGATCGTGTTCTTCGACGAGATGGACTCGATCTTCCGCACCCGCGGCACCGGAGTCTCCTCGGACGTCGAGACGACGGTGGTCCCGCAGCTGCTGAGCGAGATCGATGGCGTCGAGGGCCTGGAGAACGTCATCGTGATCGGCGCCTCCAACCGCGAGGACATGATCGACCCCGCGATCCTGCGGCCGGGCCGCCTGGACGTGAAGATCAAGATCGAGCGCCCGGACGCCGAGGCGGCGCAGGACATCTTCTCGAAGTACCTCACCGAGACGCTTCCGCTGCACGCCGACGACCTCGCCGAGTTCGACGGCGACCGCACGGCCTGCATCAAGGCGATGATCGAGAAGGTCGTCGAGCGGATGTACGCCGAGATCGACGACAACCGGTTCCTGGAGGTCACCTACGCCAACGGTGACAAGGAGGTCATGTACTTCAAGGACTTCAACTCCGGGGCGATGATCCAGAACGTCGTCGACCGGGCGAAGAAGAACGCGATCAAGTCGGTGCTCGAGACCGGCCAGCCCGGCCTGCGCATCCAGCACCTGCTCGACTCGATCGTCGACGAGTTCGCCGAGAACGAGGACCTGCCCAACACCACCAACCCCGATGACTGGGCGCGGATTTCGGGCAAGAAGGGCGAGCGGATCGTCTACATCCGCACCCTGGTCACGGGCAAGTCGTCGAGCGCGTCGCGGGCCATCGACACCGAGTCCAACCTGGGTCAGTACCTGTAGGGCGGCTCCGTCGCCCGTGCTAGGCGGTCACCAGCGAGTAGCTGTTGGTCAGGTCATCCTGGGTGACCTGGGCGGCTCGGGAGGTCGTGTCGATGCGCAACTCTTCGGTGAGCACGCGCGGCTGGTAGGACCATCCGTTGGGCAGCTTGAGCCGGTCGCCCAGCTTCGGCAGATCCGCACGCGACAGGGTGGGGTCGACGACCTGGCTCCAGGTCTGCATGACCCAGCGGTGCCCCTGCGGATCCTGTAGTTCGTAGACCTCTTCGCCGGCGTTGAACACGAACACCGTGTGGCGGGACACCGTGTTGACGCTGTAGGGCGCGGGGTTCATCGACGACAGCAGGACGGTGGCCTGCTGGATCATCTCGATCCCGCCGAAGGTCTTTCTGATCTGGGGGCCCTGCTGTTCCTTCTCGATGGCGTTCATCAACCAGTAGCGGGGACCGTTGAGAAGCGCTGCGGCCGCGCCGTTTTCGGCGGCGATGGCCTGCGGGTCCAGCGCCGACCACAGCTCTTCGGGGCAGTCGTTGAGCGGGAAGCTGTTGTAGACCGTGGCCTGCGGGCCGGCCTCGCCGGGGGTCACGAGAAGCACTTCGCCGTAACGCTTTCCAGCCAGGTCGGTCATCCGTGTGAAGTTAATCACCGCCGCTGGTGGCGTCAACTTCACACGCCGCGAGCGCCTCGGCCCCGCGGTAGCGGTTGCGTGCGATCAGCGTCGCATGCAGGTCGTCGATCAGGGGATCCAGGAAGGTGGCGCGGTATTCGGCGTCGCCCGCGGCTCGGGCGCTGATGTACATGAACGTCAGGGCCCCGAGGAACAAGGTCATGTGGATCAGCGAATCGGGCACCGGCAGCGTGAATCCCAGCACCGTCGCGGTGCTTTTGTAGGTGTGGGTCCATTCGTTCAACAGCGCAGGCGTCAGCACGATCAGCCCGAGGACGAGGTAGATCGTGGCGGTGACCACCGCGACCACCAGGATCTGCGCCAGCTGCGAGACCGCCAGCACGAAGACGACGTTGAGCCGTTCGGCCCGCGTCAGCGGAGCGCAGTCGGGGGCGTCCGGCATGTCCGCGAAGGGCGTGCCCGCGAGCCGTTCACTGTCGTTGGGCAGCACCGACATCGTGGATCCGAGCGCCGGCCGGGCCCGTTCCCACGTCGCGGAGACGACGAATGCCACGGCGATCGAGAGCAAAAAGGCGATCGCCAGCCCCAGCCGCTGCCCGCTGATCGTCTTGGCCATGATCCAGACGTAGGTGTTGAAGAAGACCAGGGCCGTCAGCAGCACCACCGGCAGGGCGCGGACGACCAAGGCCCCGACCGTCGCAAGGTGCGAGAGCGTCATCCGCACCGCCCATCCGACCACCGATCCGACGCCACAGCCCGTCAGTGTCAGCACCGCGGCGACGACGATGGCCTCTTGAGCCAGTTCGCCGGGTCCGCCGACGGTGAGCCCGACACACGCGACCACGAGCGCCGCGATCGTCGCGGTGCCCGCGCGGATCCGGCCGCTGCGCGACCGCGACACCAGCCAGCCGACCACGGCCATCAGCGGCAGCGCGAGCCCGATGATGCTCAGCACGACCAACTCCGGGCCCGTCGGCTGCCCGGTGATCTCGACGTCGTGGCCGCCGGTGATCAGGTAGATCGGCAGGACGCAGGCCTGCAAAGTCGCGTAGGCCGCCAGCATGGGAGCCGACCGCGGCCAGAGCCGTCGCCACCGGGAGCGTCTCGTCAGCACCGAAGGCAATCCGCGCTCGAGGAACCAGCTTTCGGCCGCGCCGCTCGCCGTCCCCGGCGGGCGGCGGAGAGAAGGGCCCATGCGGGCTCACCCTAGTGGCCGATCAGCCGTGCGCCGGGGATTATCGCGCCGAATTCGGGCCCCCAGATCACCCCGCCCAGCGGGCCACATGATAAGCGGGCCTATCTTGAAGTAATGCAAAGGATTATCGGGACGGAGGTCGAGTACGGCATCTCGTCGCCGTCGGACCCGACCGCCAACCCGATCCTCACCTCGACCCAGGCGGTGCTGGCCTACGCGGCCGCCGCCGGCATTCAGCGCGCCAAGCGGACCCGCTGGGACTACGAGGTCGAATCGCCGCTGCGCGACGCCCGCGGCTTCGACCTGAGCCGCTCGGCCGGGCCCCCGCCCGTCGTCGACGCCGACGAGGTCGGGGCGGCCAACATGATCCTGACCAACGGGGCGCGCCTCTACGTCGACCACGCGCACCCGGAGTACTCCGCGCCGGAGTGCACCGACCCGCTCGACGCGGTGATCTGGGACAAGGCCGGCGAACGGGTGATGGAGGCCGCCGCGCGGCACGTCGCCAGCGTGCCGGGCGCCGCGAAACTGCAGCTCTACAAGAACAACGTCGACGGCAAGGGCGCCTCCTACGGGTCGCACGAGAACTACCTGATGTCGCGGCAGACGCCGTTCTCGGCGATCATCGCCGGCCTGACCCCTTTTCTGGTGTCGCGGCAGGTCGTGACGGGTTCGGGCCGGGTCGGCATCGGCCCCTCCGGTGACGAGCCGGGCTTCCAGCTGTCGCAGCGCTCCGACTACATCGAGGTCGAGGTCGGCCTGGAGACCACGCTGAAACGCGGCATCATCAACACCCGCGACGAGCCCCACGCCGACGCCGACCGATACCGCCGGCTGCACGTCATCATCGGCGACGCCAACCTCGCCGAGACGTCGACGTATCTGAAGCTGGGCACCACGGCGCTGGTGCTCGACCTGATCGAAGAGGGCCCCGCGCACGGGATAGACCTGACCGACCTGGCGCTGGCGCGCCCCGTCCACGCCGTCCACGCCATCAGCCGCGACCCGTCGCTGCGGGTCGCGGTGGCCCTGGCCGACGGCCGCGAGCTGACCGCCCTTGCGCTGCAACGGATCTACCTCGACCGGGTGGCCAAGCTGGTGGACGGCCGCGACCCCGACCCCCGCGCCGCCGACATCGTCGAGACCTGGGCCGATGTGCTCGACAAGCTGGAGCGCGACCCGATGGACTGCGCCGAGCTGCTGGACTGGCCGGCCAAGCTGCGGCTGCTGGAGGGTTTCCGGCAGCGGGAGAACCTGAGCTGGTCGGCGCCGCGGCTGCACCTGGTCGACCTGCAGTACTCCGATGTGCGGCTGGACAAGGGCCTGTACAACCGGCTGGTCGCGCGCGGCTCGATGAAGCGTCTGGTCAGCGAACACCAGGTGCTCGAAGCTGTCGACAATCCGCCGACGGACACGCGCGCCTACTTCCGCGGTGAATGCCTGCGCCGGTTCGGCGCCGACATCGCCGCGGCCAGCTGGGACTCGGTGATCTTCGACCTCGGTGGGGATTCGCTGGTGCGCATCCCCACCCTGGAGCCGCTGCGGGGGAGCAAGGCCCACGTCGGGGCGTTATTGGACTCGGTGGACAGCGCGGTCGAACTGGTGGAACAACTGACCAGCTAACAGTTAGAGCGGGAAACGTCGGCGTTGACCGGTACTGTAGAGAAGACTAAGCGGGCGCGTGACTTGGGATAACACGAGCCGACAACTAAGCAGGAGGCGGCGATGGCTCAGGAGCAGACCAAGCGTGGTGGTGGCGGCGGCGATGAAGACGACTTCGCCGACGGCGCGGCCGCGGGCCAGGAGCGTCGCGAGAAGTTAGCTGAAGACACCGACGACCTGCTCGACGAGATTGACGACGTCCTTGAGGAAAACGCCGAGGACTTTGTCCGCGCGTATGTCCAAAAGGGCGGACAGTGACCTGGCCTTTTGCCGATCGCCTGCCCACTAACTCCGCCCTCCCCGGGAACCCGGCCATAGACCTGTCCTCGTTCGCCGACCTGCTGCGCCGCCAGGCGCCGGAGCTGCTGCCGGCGAGCCTGAGCGGCGGCGCGCACGCGGTCGCCGCCGGCGGACAACTTCCGCACGGCACCACCATCGTCGCGCTGAAATATCCCGGCGGCGTCCTCATCGCGGGTGACCGGCGCTCGACGCAGGGCAACATGATCGCCGGGCGCGACGTCAAGAAGGTGTACATCACCGACGACTACACCGCGACCGGCATCGCCGGCACCGCCGCGATCGCCGTCGAGTTCGCACGCCTCTACGCGGTGGAACTCGAGCACTACGAGAAGCTCGAGGGCGTGCCGCTCACCTTCGCCGGCAAGGTCAACCGGCTCGCGATCATGGTGCGCGGCAACCTGGCGGCGGCGATGCAGGGGCTGGTCGCCCTGCCGCTGCTGGCGGGCTACGACATCCACGCCGCGGACGCCGAAAGCGCCGGCCGCATCGTGTCGTTCGACGCCGCCGGCGGCTGGAACATCGAGGAAGAGGGCTACCAGGCGGTTGGGTCGGGCTCGATCTTCGCCAAGTCGTCGATGAAGAAGCTCTACGCGCAAGTCACCGACGTCGATTCGGCGGTGCGGGTGGCGGTCGAGGCGCTCTACGACGCCGCCGACGACGACTCTGCCACCGGCGGACCGGACCTGGTCCGCGGCATCTACCCGACGGCGGTCACCATCGGCGCCGAGGGCGCCGCCGAGGTGCCGGAGGCCCGCATCGCTGAGCTGGCCCGCGAGGTAATCGAAAGCCGTTCGCGCGCAGACACTTTCGGTCCGGATTCCGAGCCGCGGGGTGACAAGTGAGCTTTCCGTATTTCATCTCGCCCGAGCAGGCGATGCGCGAGCGCAGCGAGCTCGCGCGCAAGGGCATCGCGCGGGGCCGCAGCGTGGTGGCGCTGGCCTACGCCGATGGCGTGCTGTTCGTCGCGGAGAACCCGTCGCGGTCCCTGCAGAAGATCAGCGAGCTCTACGATCGCGTGGGCTTCGCGGCCGCGGGCAAGTTCAACGAATTCGACAACTTGCGCCGTGGCGGAATCCAGTTCGCCGACACCCGCGGCTACGCCTACGACCGCCGCGACGTCACCGGCAGGCAGCTGGCCAACGTCTACGCGCAGACCCTCGGCACCATCTTCACCGAGCAGGCCAAGCCCTACGAGGTCGAGTTGTGCGTCGCCGAGGTCGCCCACTACGGCGAATCGAAACCGCCTGAGCTGTATCGGATCCTGTATGACGGATCGATCGCCGACGAGCCGCACTTCGTGGTGATGGGCGGCACCACCGAGCCGATCACCACCGCGCTCAAGGAGTCCTACGCCGAAAACGCGCACCTTCGCGAGGCGTTGGGGATCGCCCTGGCGGCGCTGCGGGCGGGCAGCGCGGAAGCGTCCAACGGCGATCAACACTCGATCGACGTGAGCAGCCTCGAGGTGGCCATCCTGGACGCCAACCGGCCGCGCCGCGCGTTTCGGCGGATCACCCGGCCCGCCCTGGAAAGCATGCTCAAGGAGCTCGACAAAAAGGGCTCCAAAGCCAAGGGCAAGACCACAGATCCCGACGAGAAGCCCAAGGACTAGACCCGGCGCGGAGGGGTCCGGTGGGCCTCGTCGGCGACGGTGCCGACTGGATCCAATCCGGCCAATAGCATCCGTGGGCGCGGCTTGCTCACATTAGCGGTCGGACAACCAGTACCCTCGATTACGTGCAGCGACGAATCATGGGCATCGAGACCGAGTTCGGTGTCACCTGCACGTTCCACGGCCATCGCCGCCTGTCTCCGGACGAGGTCGCGCGGTACCTGTTCCGGCGGGTGGTGTCGTGGGGACGTAGCTCCAACGTTTTCTTGCGCAACGGCGCCCGCCTCTACCTGGATGTCGGCAGCCATCCCGAGTACGCCACCGCCGAGTGCGACAGCCTGGTGCAGCTGGTCACCCACGACCGGGCCGGCGAGTGGGTGCTCGAGGACCTGCTCGTCGACGCGGAGCAGCGGCTGGCCGACGAGGGCATCGGCGGGGACATCTACCTGTTCAAGAACAACACCGACTCGGCGGGCAACTCCTACGGCTGCCACGAGAACTACCTGATCGTGCGGGCCGGCGAGTTCTCCCGGATCTCCGACGTGCTGCTGCCGTTCCTGGTCACCCGCCAGCTGATCTGCGGGGCCGGCAAGGTGCTCCAGACGCCCAAGGCGGCGACGTTCTGCCTTTCCCAACGCGCCGAGCACATCTGGGAGGGCGTTTCCTCGGCCACCACCCGCAGCCGCCCGATCATCAACACCCGCGACGAGCCGCACGCCGACGCCGAGAAATACCGGCGGCTGCACGTCATCGTCGGCGACTCCAACATGTGCGAGACGACCACCATGCTCAAGGTCGGCACCGCGGCGCTGGTGCTGGAGATGATCGAGGCCGGCGTGCCGTTCCGCGACTTCTCGCTGGACAACCCCATCCGCGCCATCCGCGAGGTCAGCCACGACATCACCGGCCGCCGCCCGGTCCGGCTGGCGGGAGGGCGTCAGGCCAGCGCCCTGGACATCCAGCGCGAGTACTACAGCCGCGCCGTCGAGCACCTGCAGACCCGGGAGCCCAACGCGCAGATCGAGCAGGTCGTCGACCTGTGGGGTCGCCAACTCGACGCCGTCGAGAGCCAGGATTTCGCCAAGGTGGACACCGAGATCGACTGGGTGATCAAGCGCAAGCTGTTCCAGCGCTACCAGGATCGCTACAACATGGAGCTGTCCGACGCGAAGATCGCCCAGCTGGACCTGGCCTACCACGACATCAAGCGCGGCCGCGGCGTCTTCGACCTGTTGCAACGCAAGGGCCTGGCCGCGCGCGTGACCACCGACGAGGACATCGCCGAGGCCGTCGACCACCCGCCGCAGACCACCCGCGCCCGGCTGCGCGGGGAGTTCATCAGCGCCGCGCAGGCCGCCGGCCGCGATTTCACCGTCGACTGGGTGCACCTGAAGCTCAACGACCAGGCGCAGCGCACGGTGCTGTGCAAGGACCCGTTCCGGGCCGTCGACGAGCGGGTCAAGCGGCTGATCGCCAGCATGTAGCCGGTAGCTTCCAACCGCGGCAGCGCCCGTGTGACTGATGTGGCCATTGTGAATGCTGCGACTCGCCGGCCGGTGCAGGCGCGGGGCGGGCGGCGGCTATAACCTGGTGCAAATGGCGACCTCGAAAGTCGAGCGGTTGGTCAACCTCGTCATCGCGCTGCTGTCCACCCGCGGCTACATCACCGCCGAGAAGATCAGGTCCAGCGTCGCCGGCTATTCCGACAGCCCCAGCGCCGAGGCGTTCTCGCGGATGTTCGAGCGCGACAAGAACGAGCTGCGTGATCTGGGCATCCCCTTGGAGGTCGGCCGGGTGTCGGTCACGGACCCCACCGAGGGCTACCGGATCAACCGCGACGCGTACGCGCTGCCGCCGGTGGGGCTGACGCCGGACGAGGCTGCGGCGGTGGCGGTCGCCACGCAGCTGTGGGAGTCACCCGAACTGATCACCGCCACCCAGGGCGCGTTGCTCAAGCTGCGCGCCGCCGGCGTGGACGTCGACCCCTTTGATATCGACGCCCCGGTCGCCATCGCGTCCCCGGCCGGGGTGCCGGGCCTGCGCGGATCTGAAGAAGTGCTGGGAATCCTGTTGTCTGCCATCGATTCCCGTCAGGCCGTGCGGTTCCCGCACCGGCCGTCCCGAGCCGAGCCCTACACCACGCGCACCGTCGAGCCGTGGGGCGTGGTCACCGAGAAGGGCCGCTGGTATCTGGTCGGCCACGACCGCGACCGCGACGCCACCCGCACCTTCCGGCTGTCCCGGATCGGCGCGGACGTCACTCCGATCGGCCCGCCCGGCGCGGTCACCGTGCCCGACGGCGTCGACCTGCGCAAGATCGTGGCTCAGACGGTCACCGAGTGGCCGGGCGGGGGACAGGCCCGGGTCTGGGTCGCCGACGGGCGGGCCACCGCCCTGCGGCGGGCAGGGCGGGCGATCGCCGCGCGCGAGCTGGCCGGGCGACGCGGCGAGGTGATCGAACTCGACATCGTCTCCGCCGACCAGCTGGCGCGCGACGTCGCCGGCTACGGGCCCGACGCCGTCGCCCTCGAGCCGCAATCCCTGCGCGACGATGTTGTTTCCCGGCTGCGGTCGCACGTGGAAGCGGGCGGCAGATGACTCCCGTGTCCACCCGGTTGGTCCGGCTGCTCAACATGGTGCCGTACTTCCAGGCCAACCCGAAGGTCACCCGCGCCAAGGCCGCCGCCGACCTGGGGGTGTCCGCCAAGCAGCTGGAGGAGGACCTCAACCAGCTGTGGATGTGCGGCCTCCCCGGCTACTACCCGGGTGACCTCATCGACTTCGAGTTCTCCGGCGACACCATCGAGGTGACGTTCTCGGCCGGCATCGACCGTCCGCTCAAGCTCACGTCGCCCGAGGCGACGGGCCTGCTGGTGGCGCTGCGGGCGCTGGCCGACATTCCCGGCGTGGTCGACCCGGAAGCGGCGCGCAGTGCGATCGCGAAGATCGAGGCCGCCGCGGGTGCGGTCGGGCAGGACGTCACGGCGGCCGTCGACGAGCCCGCCCCCGTCGAAAGCCGGGCCGCCGCCGCGGTGCGCACCGCCGTGCAGTACAAGCACGCGCTGGCCATCGACTACTACTCCGCCTCGCACGACACCCTGACCAGCCGGATCGTCGACCCCATCCGCGTCCTGCTGATCGGCGGGCACAGCTACCTGGAGGCCTGGTCGCGCGAGGCCGAGGGCGTCCGGCTGTTCCGTTTCGACCGGATCGTCGACGCCACCGAGCTGGGCGAGCCGGCCGCCGCCCCCGAGCCGGCGCGGCAGGCGCCGCCGGACACGTCGCTGTTCGACGGCGATCCGGCGCTGCCGGCGGCCAAATTGTGGGTGGCCCCCTCGGCGTCCTGGATGTTCGAGTACTACCCGATGCGGGAGGTGCTCGAGCTGGCCGACGGCTCGTGTGAGGCCGTCATGACGTATGCCTCCGAGGACTGGATGACCCGCCTGGTGCTGGGCTTCGGCTCGGCGGTGCGGGTGCTTGAACCGGAGTCGCTGGCCCGGCGTGTACGGGATGCCGCCGCCGCGGCCCTGGAGTCCTACCAGGTCGCGGCGCGGCCACAGTAGCTGCGGCCCTGGCTGCGGTAGCATCGGGTGGACGTCTGGAGGTAATCAAAGTGGGCAGTCTTAGTCCGTGGCACTGGGCGATTCTCGCTGTCGTGGTGATCCTGCTGTTCGGTGCCAAGAAGCTCCCCGATGCCGCGCGCTCGTTGGGCAAGTCGATGCGCATCTTCAAGTCCGAGATGCGCGAAATGCAGACCGAAGGCAAGCCCGAAGCTCCCTCGATCGAGACACCCCAGCCCGTGCAGTCGCAGCGGGTCGACCCGCCGGCGGCCACCGAGCAGGGGCACACCGAAGCGCGCCCGGCGTAGCCGCGCCGCCGCGGTGCCCGAGCGCCACGAGCACTAGACGAGCATCGTGAAAGGTTTCAAGGTTTCGGCGCGCACCGCCGGCTTGCTGAAACGGCTCAACCCGCGCAACAGGCGCAGCCGCACCAACCCGGACGCGACGATGTCGCTGGTCGATCACCTGACCGAGCTGCGCACCCGCCTGCTGATCTCGCTGGCCGCGATCCTGCTGACGACGATCTTCGGGTTCGTCTGGTACTCGCACTCGATCTTCGGGCTGGAAAGCCTCGGTGAGTGGCTGCGTCACCCGTACTGCGCGCTGCCCCAGTCGGCGCGTGCGAGCATCAGCGCCGACGGCCAGTGCCGGCTGCTGGCCACGGCGCCGTTCGACCAGTTCATGCTGCGGCTCAAGGTCGGGATGACGGCGGGGATCGTGCTGGCCTGCCCGGTGTGGTTCTACCAGCTGTGGGCGTTCATCACGCCCGGGCTCTACCAGAAGGAGCGCCGCTTCGCGATCGCGTTCGTGATACCCGCGGCGGTCCTGTTCGTGGTCGGCGCGGTGCTGGCCTACTTCGTGTTGTCCAAGGCGCTGGGCTTCTTACTGACCGTCGGCAGCGACGTGCAGGTGACCGCGCTGTCCGGGGACCGCTATTTCGGCTTCCTGATCAACCTGCTGGTGGTGTTCGGGGTCAGCTTCGAGTTCCCGCTGCTGATCGTCATGCTCAACCAGACCGGCATGCTGACCTACGAGAAGCTCAAGTCGTGGCGGCGCGGGCTGATCTTCGGCATGTTCGCCTTCGCGGCCATCTTCACACCCGGATCCGACCCGTTCTCGATGACGGCGCTCGGGGTGGCGCTGTCGGTGCTCCTCGAGTTCGCCATCCAGATCGCGCGGCTGCACGACAGGCGCAAGGCCAAGCGCGAAGCCCAGGAGGCGATTCCCGACGACCAAGCCTCGGTCATCGAGGCGCCGGAGCCGATCGTCGAGCCGGTACCGGAGCCCTCGTACACCGCCGGTCAACATGACGACGTCACGTAGCTTTTCCTGGCGCGAGCGTGCGCAGTTGTACATCAATATCGGCGTGTCGCCGTACAAACACGCACCCTCGCGCAATCGGGCGACGGCGTGACCGAACTGACCGAGCTGCCCCGGTTCGCCGCGGAACTGCGCTTCACCCTCGACGACTTTCAGCGGCGGGCCTGCGCGGCACTCGAACGCGGCCACGGCGTGCTGGTGTGCGCGCCGACCGGCGCCGGCAAAACGGTGGTCGGCGAATTCGCCGTGCACCTGGCGCTCGCGTCCGGCGGCAAATGCTTTTACACCACCCCGCTCAAGGCCCTCAGCAACCAGAAGCACACCGACCTGACCGAGCGCTACGGCCGCGACCGGATCGGGCTGCTCACCGGCGACATGTCCGTGAACGGCGACGCACCCGTCGTGGTGATGACCACCGAGGTGCTGCGCAACATGCTCTACGCCGATTCCCCTGCGCTCCAAGGGCTTTCGTATGTGGTGATGGATGAGGTGCATTTCCTGGCCGACCGGATGCGCGGACCGGTGTGGGAGGAGGTGATCCTGCACCTGCCCGAGGAGGTGCGGCTGGTCAGCCTCTCGGCGACGGTGAGCAACGCCGAGGAGTTCGGCGGCTGGATCCAGACCGTTCGCGGCGACACCACCGTGGTGGTCGACGAGCACCGGCCCGTTCCGCTGTGGCAACACGTCCTGGTCGGCAAGCGCCTGTTCGATCTGTTCGACTACGACAGCGAGACGGACAAGACCCGCGTCGACCCCGACCTGTTGCGCCAGATCTCCCATCGCCGCGAGGCGGACCGGATGTCCGACTGGCAGCCCAGGCGCGGGCGCACGGGGCGAGCCGGTGCCGGCCGGCCGCGCTTCTACCGGCCGCCCGCGCGGCCGGACGTGATCGCGATCCTCGACTCGCAGGGCCTGCTGCCGGCGATCACGTTCGTGTTCTCGCGGGCCGGTTGTGACGCCGCGGTGCAGCAGTGCCTGCGGTCGCCGCTGCGGCTGACCACCGAGGAGGAGCGCGCCCAGATCGCCGAGGTGATCGATCACAGCTGCGGTGATCTGGCCGACGCCGACCTGGCCGTGCTCGGCTACTACGAATGGCGGGAGGGGCTGCTGCGCGGCCTGGCGGCCCACCACGCCGGCATGCTGCCCGCGTTCCGGCACACGGTCGAGGAGCTGTTCACCGCCGGCCTGGTCAAGGCGGTCTTCGCCACCGAAACCCTGGCGCTGGGCATCAACATGCCGGCGCGCACGGTGGTGCTCGAGCGGCTGGTCAAGTTCAACGGCGAGCAGCATGTGCCGCTGACGCCGGGGGAGTACACGCAGCTGACCGGTCGCGCCGGCCGGCGCGGCATCGACGTCGAGGGCCACGCGGTGGTGCTCTGGAATCCCAGCGAGGAGACCACCGAACCCTCGGCGGTGGCCGGCCTGGCCTCCACCCGCACCTTCCCGCTGCGCAGCTCGTTCGCCCCGTCGTACAACATGACGATCAACCTGGTGCACCAGATGGGCCCCGAGCAGGCGCATCAACTGCTCGAGCAGTCGTTTGCCCAGTATCAGGCCGACCGCTCCGTCGTCGGCCTGGTCCGCGGGATCGAGCGCGGCCAACGGATGCTCGACGAGATCGCCGCCGAGCTGGGCGGTCGCGACGCCCCGATCTTCGAATACGCCCGGCTGCGCGCCCGGATTTCGGAGATGGAACGCGCCCAGTCTCGCGCGTCGCGGCTGCAGCGCCGGCAGGCGACCACTGACGCGCTGGCCGCGCTGCGGCGCGGCGACATCATCACGATCACGCACGGCCGCCGCGGCGGGCTGGCGGTGGTGCTGGAGTCGGCACGCGACAGTTCCGATCCGCGCCCCCTCGTGCTCACCGAAAACCGTTGGGCGGGGCGGATTTCGTCGGCGGATTATTCGGGCGCGGCGGCGCCGGTCGGCTCGATGTCGTTGCCCAAGCGGGTGGAACACCGCCAGCCGCGGGTTCGGCGCGATCTGGCGTCGGCGCTGCGAACGGCCGCCGAAGGGCTGGCGGTTCCGGCCACGCGCCGCAGCGGTCGCGGCGACGGGGACGGCGCTTTTCATGACCCCGAGCTGACGTCGCTGCGGGCGGAGCTGCGCCGGCATCCGGCCCACAACAGCCCGGGCCTCGAGGCCAAGATGCGGGACGCCGAGCGCTACCTGCGCATCGAACGGGACAACGCGCAACTCGAGAAGAGGGTGGGCGCCGCCACCAATTCGCTGGCCCGGACGTTCGACCGGATCGTCGGGCTGCTCACCGAGCGCGGCTTCATCCAGGGGCCGGCCACCGAGCCCCACGTCACCGACGACGGCCGGTTGCTGGCCCGGATCTATAGCGAGAGCGACCTGCTGGTCGCCGAATGCCTGCGCAGCGGCGCGTGGTCGGGCTTGAAACCCGCGGAGCTGGCCGCGGTGGTCTCGGCGGTGCTGTACGAGTCTCGCGGCGGTGACGGCCCCGGTGGCGCGCTGGCCGCCGAGGTGCCCACCCAGCGGTTGCGGCAGGCGCTGCAGCAGACATCGCGGCTGTCGACCGCGCTGCGCGCCGACGAGCACGCGCACCGGATCTCCCCGAGCCGCGAACCCGACGACGGCTTCGTCAACGTCATCTACCGGTGGGCCCGGACCGGGGACCTGGCCGCGGCGTTGGCCGTCGCCGACATCACCGGAACCGGTTCGCCGTTGTCGGCCGGGGACTTCGTGCGGTGGTGCCGCCAGGTGCTCGACCTGCTGGACCAGGTGCGCAACGCCGCGCCGGATCCCGACCTCCGCGGCACCGCCAAGCGCGCCATCAATGACGTTCGGCGCGGCGTCGTTGCAGTTGACGCCGGGTAGGCTGGGCGCGAGCTACCGTTACAGTGCGTTAATAGCGCGAGACACAAGGGAACTGAGGAGAAACGATGAGCGGACCGCAGGGATCGGAGCCGGGCCACGAGTGGCAGCCGCCCGGTCAGGCCGGCGATCATTCCTCGGAGCCCACGCAGGTCGGCCCGTCGCCCTGGCAGCAGCAGTCGGGCCAGGACGCGACGTGGCAGGCGCCGGCCTACACGCCGGCCACGCCGCCCGCCGACTATCCGCAGTACCAGCAGCCGACGGAGCAGGCTTACCCGCAGCAGTACCCCCAGCAACAGCCCGGCTACGCCCAACCCGGGGCCCAACCCGGGGCCCAGCCCGGGCAGTACGGCGCGCAGCCGCCCCAGTACGGCCAGCCGGGCCAGTACGGCCAGCCCGGTCAGTACCCGCAGCCGGGCCAGTACGGTCAGACCGGTCAGTACGGCCAGCCCGGCCAGTACGGCCAGCCCGGTCAGTACGGGCAATACCCGCAGCAGTACGCGCCCTACCAGCAACAGCCCCCGAAGAAGCGCTCGACGGCGCTGATCGGCGGCGTGGCCGGCGCGATCGCCCTGCTGGTCGTCGCGGTCGTGCTCGTGCTCGGCTTCTGGGAGCCCGGGTTTTTCGTCACCACCAAGCTGGACGTCAACAAGGCCCAGGCCGGGGTCCAGCAGATCCTCACCGACGAGACCAACGGCTACGGCGCCAAGAACGTCAAAGACGTCTCCTGCAACCACGGCCAGGACCCGGTCGTCAAGAAGGGCGGCACCTTCGACTGCGACGTCAGCATCGACGGCGCCAAGAAGCACGTGACGGTGACCTTCCAGGACAACAAGGGCACCTACGAGGTCGGCCGACCGCAGTAAGCGGTCAGCCGGGCAGCGCGTCGAGCGCCTTCTGCAGGCGGGCGATCGGCGAGCCGACGCCCAGCTCGGTCGCCAGCTTGGCGGTGCGTTGCGGGTGGGCCGCCGTCAGCGGCAGGGCATCGTTCTGTGTCGACAGCGTGACCGGCGCGTCGGTGGCCACCCGCACCACCCGTTCGGCGGCCTCGATATAGTCCGTCGCGCCCAGCAATTTGCTCCGTAAACCCTTGGCCATCTTGGACTTTGGATCCTGCGCGGCGGCCAGGATCTGCTCCAGCGAGCCGTGCTGGGCCAGCAGCATGGCCGCCGTCTTCTCACCGACGCCAGGCACCCCGGGCAGGCCGTCGGACGGATCGCCGCGCAACAGCGCGAGCTCGGCGTAGGCCGCGCCCGCGCGTTCGCGTGGGACACCATAGGTTTCGGCCACCTCGGCCGGCCCGAACAGGGTGGCCTTGGTCAGCCCCCGGCCCAGGTAGAGCACCCGAACGGGGACGGGATCGTCGGCCACCACCTGCAGCAGGTCGCGGTCACCGCTGACCACCACGACCGGATCGCTGCGCTCTTGGGCAGCCAGCGTGCCCAGCACGTCGTCGGCCTCGAAACCCTCCGCGCCCGCGGTCGGGATCCCGAACGCGTCCAGCAGCTCCATGATCATGTCGATCTGGGGCGTCAGGTCGTCGGGCACTTCCTCGATGTCGGGCTCGCCGGCCGGTTCGGGTTCGGCGACCCGGTGCGCCTTGTACGACGGGATGAGGTCCACCCGGAACTGCGGCCGCCAATCGAGGTCCAGGCAGACCGCCAGCCTTCCGGGCCGCTGCTGGGTGATCACGACGGCCATCGAGTCGAGGAACCCGCGCACGGCGTTGACCGGCCGGCCGTCGGGAGCGGTGATCGACGACGGCACCCCGAAATACGAGCGGAACCACATGCTGGCGCCGTCGAGCAGCACCAGCGGCGATCGCAGGGGTGGTGGCATGCCGGCTATATTGCCAGCGCCGTCGGCGACGCGGTTAGCTGGGAACATGATGTCGTCCACGGCGTCGGTCTCGTGACAAGGCAGGGCCGCCCGGCGGTGGCCGGCAGGTTCGTCCGCGCCGCGGTCGGGGGCGTGATCGGCGGTATGCGCGGAACAACCAACGGAATTCGCGACGGCTGGCGTGAGGGCAGTCGGTCGGTGGCGGGCCGACCGGGCCGGGCCTGGTCGCAGGGTGTCATCGGCGCGGTGCGCGGTGCCGGTTCTGGAATCCGTGCTGGCTGGGGCGCAGGTGGGGCTCCCCGGGCACCGCGGTGATGGCATCGCCTCTGTCGATCAGCGCGGCCGGTGGGGCTGCGTCGCTAAACTGACGAGCTATGCCTTCGACCGGGTGCTGAGAGAAGGGCTGGAGGGCTGACCATGAGCGATGATGCGGTGTACTACCGGGCCGACAAGCGCGGACTCAATCCCGGCGACCGGGCTACTCGCACCTTGGACCCGATGGACGACAAGGAGTACACGTACGCGACGACCCGCCTCGACGTCGCACGTGCGATCGCCGAAAAGCATTCCGATTTCTGCGTTTATCGTGTTCTGCTCGACGAGCCCATCGAAGCGGATCCCGATGCCGCCCAGGACAACCTCGGCGAGTTCTTCGTGCGTGCCCCATCGGGCGCCGTCGTCGAGGTCTTAGGTGCCGATGAAGCGTGAATTATCAACTACCGCAGAATAGTTTCTGCAAACATGAGCTCTGACCGATTCGACGCGGACGTGTACGCGCGCCGGCTGGCAGCGGCGGCCGCGGCGACCGCCGACGCCGGGCTGGCCGCCCTGGTGATCACGCCGGGCTATGACCTGCGCTATCTCGTCGGCTCGCGCGCCCAGACCCTCGAACGGCTCACCGCGTTGGTGCTGCCGGCGTCCGGCGAGCCGACGGTGGTGGTGCCCCGGCTGGAGCTGGCCGCCCTCAAAGGGTCGGCCGTGGCGGAACTGGGCCTGGCCGTTCGTGATTGGGTCGACGGCGACGACCCCTACCGGCTGGTGAGCGCGGCCCTGGGCGGGGGGCCCGCCGCGACCGCCGTCACCGATTCCATGCCCGCCCTGCACCTCTTGCCGCTGGCCGGCGTCCTCGGCGTGCTGCCGATGCTGGCCACCGACGTGCTGCGCGAGTTGCGGATGGTCAAGGAGGAGTGCGAGATCGACGCGCTGCACAAGGCTGGTGCGGCCATCGACCGCGTGCACGCCCGCGTGCCGGAGTTTTTGCGCCCCGGCCGCACCGAGGCGGACGTCGCCGCCGACATCGCCGAAGCCATTGTCGCGGAAGGGCATTCGGAGGTGGCGTTCATCATCGTCGGCTCTGGACCGCACGCGGCCGACCCGCACCACGGCTACTCGGATCGCGAACTGCAGCGGGGCGACATCGTCGTCGTCGACATCGGTGGCGCGTACGAGCCCGGCTACCACTCCGATTCGACGCGCACCTATAGCATCGGTGAGCCCGAACCCGCTGTGGCGGAACAGTATTCGGTGCTACAGCGGGCCCAGCGCGCGGCTCTGGAGGCCGTCCGTCCCGGTGTGACCGCCGAGCAGGTCGACGCCGCCGCCCGCGACGTGCTGGCCGAGGCCGGGCTGGCGGAGTTCTTCGTGCACCGCACCGGGCACGGCATCGGTCTGTCGGTGCACGAGGAGCCGTACATCGTCGCCGGCAACCATCTGCCGCTGGCCGCGGGGATGGCCTTCTCCGTCGAGCCCGGCATCTACTTTCCCGGCCGGTGGGGCGCCCGGATCGAGGACATCGTCGTCGTCACCGAGGACGGCGCCCTGGCCGTCAACAACCGGCCGCACGAACTGATCGTGGTGCCCGCGTCCTAGCAGGCATGACGGCCCCTCCGCGTAGGTTGGGCCACGTGTCGATCCTGGACCTCACACTGCTTCCGTTGCGCATCGCGCGTCACTTCGCCGACGCGGTGCTGCACCCCGTCGCTCCCGCGCCGGCGCCGCCGGGCGAGCTGGTCGTCGTCGACGGGATGCCCGAGGGGGTGCCGCCGGCGGCGCGGCGCCCCGAACCGCGGCTGCCGGTGCCGTCGAATTGGCCGTTCGGCGAGGACTTTCCGCGCACCTGCGGCACCGGCCGGCTGGCCGGCGGCGCCCTGTTCTGGACCGACTTCCTCTACGACGACCACGGCGCGACCGGCCTCCCCGTCGGCGATCTGAAGATTCAGGCACCTCCGCGCGGCACTTACGTCTATCCCGACGGTCCCGCCGCCGGCAACGGCGCCGACATCTTCCGCGTCGCCGTCGGGCTCACCGAGACCCACACGTGGTGGCGAATCGACTGGAACACGCTGGTGGACGCCTCGGTGCCCATCGCGCTGTTCACCTTCGACACCGACCCCGCCCGAACCGCCGCCGCGGACTGGCCGGCCGGGGCGGGCGTGCGCTCGGAGGGCATCGACATGGCCCTGCTGGTGTCCGGGCGAGGCGCCGCATTGATCGACCTGACGAGCGGGGCGCAGACGCCCGTTGAACACAGCGTCGACACGCAGTCGCGGTCGTTCGTGGCTCAGGTGCCGAGATCGCTGGTCGAGCCGACCGGCACCTGGAAGGTCCGGCTGGCCGCGGGCCTGGCCAACCCTGCGGGTGACGGGTTCGCCGACGTGCCCGCCGAGCGCGGGGCGCTACCCGGGCAACCCAACGTCTACAACCTCGCGTTCCGCACCACCGAGCAGGAACCGCCGCACCTGAACTTCTGGTCGGATTCCGCCCAGGCCGCGGCCCTGACCCATGGCGACGTGTCCGCGTTCGCCGTCACCGTGCCGTGGGGGCGGCTCGCCGCCCGCGAAACCGAGCCCGAGCCGGTGGTCACCGGCCCGTCGACCCGTTGGTATGTGTCCTCGGTCGAGCTGGGCCAGGGTATCGAAGGTGGGCTGGCCTCCTACGACATCTTGAGCACCAAGCCGCAGTTCCTCGGGCGCGTCCAGCCGTATTCGATCTGCCTGCCGTCCAGCTACGCGCCGGGGCGGGCGCTGCCGCTGACGCTGTTGCTGCACTCACTGGCGCTGGGCCAAAGCCAGTTCGCCGCGATCGACCCGCGCCTGCTGCACGAGGTGTGCGAGGGCCGCGACTCGGTGGTGGTGACGCCGCTGGCCCGGGGCCCGTCGAGCTGGTACTTCGACACCGGGGAACTCGACGTGTGGGAGGTGTGGGCCCGGGTCGCCGAGCAGCTGGGCACCGACCCGAATCGCACCGTCATCTCCGGCTATTCGATGGGCGGGTTTGCGGCCTACAAGCTGGGGCTGAGTTACCCCCAGGTCTTCTCCCAGGCGGTCGTCCTGGCCGGGCCGCCGGCCTGCGGGGTGCGGCTGTTGCCCGACGTGGACATCCCGGCCGATCTCGACCCGGAGTCGCCGTGCGCCCGCGAGGGCGACACCTGGAAGCTGCTGGTCAATGCGCGCTGGCTGCCGTACGTCATCGCCCACGGGCTGGTCGACGAGCTGGTGCCGTTCGCCTCGGCCGCCGAGCAGGTGCTCGAACTCGACCGGCTGGGCTACCGACACCGGTTCACCGTCTATCCGCTCGAGGATCACATCGCCTGGGTGCTGCAGGACAAGTTCGAGGACCCGATCGCGCACATGGGAACGGCTGTGCGCCAAGCAGATCCGGGACACATCACGTTCGCGTGGTACCCGCAGTTGGTGCGCGCCGATCTGGGCATCGGGCCGCACCAGGCGTGGTGGGTCTCGGAGCTGGCCGCCGACGCGTCGGTGACGGGGCGGCGCGGGGCGGTGGCCGAAGTCGACGCGCGGTCGTACGCCCGGCCGGACCCGACGCACGCGATCCGGCACCACCGCGGCGTTGTCTGGAACCTCGACCCGTCGCCCGGCCTGTACAGCGAGCTGGACTGGCAGGTGGGACGGGCCGTCGCGCCGCTGCCGTATCTGACGCTGCGCCTCACCGGTGTCGCCGGCCTCACGGTCGACGTCGCGCGCGCCGGCCTGGCCGGGTTGCCGTCGTCGACGATCACCGTGGCCACCGACGTCGCCACGCGGATCACGCTGGCGGGGCTGCCCGACGGGGCGGTGGTGCAGATCGACGGGCAGCCGGCCGGGCCGGCCGTCGTGGTGCCGGCGGGGCGCCACCGCATCACGCTGCGTGCGGCCTCCGTCAGCGGTTCGCCAGCCTAACGCCCGTTCTTGGTTCGCGAGCGTGACGCCGTTCCTGGTTCGCGAACGTGAACCCGCGGCGAATTTCGGCCCGATTTTTCGCAGTGGCGTCACGCTCGGCGCGCCGGAGGCGTCCCGAGTCCGCGCATCCCGTTTGGTGGCACGACCGGGGGTGAATGGCGACGGTCGGCGACCTGGACGAGAATTTCGCCCCGATGGTTCCCTTGGTCGTCGATCCGCAAGCGCTGTTCGCGGTGGGCAGCGCGGTGATTGCCGCCGGCGATGGCCTGGCCGCGAACCTGACGGTGTTGACGGCGGGTTTTGCGGCCCACACCGGCCTGGACGCGGCCGGCGCGATGTTCGGACTGGGTTATCAGGACGCGGGCGAGTCCGTGCTGCGGGCCGCGACGGCCGCCGTCAACGCGTGCCGGCAGAGCGGGGCGCTGATACAGCAGGGCGCCGCCAACTACTCGCAGGCCGAAGCGGCCTCCACCCTGGGGGGCGGTGCCGGCGCCTTGCAGGCGCCGCCCGCGCAGGACAAGATGTCGGCGCCCGGCCCGCCCGGGACCTGGGGCAAAGGCGAGCCGCCGCCGCTGCTGCTGTGGGCGGTGGTGGAGTCGTTCGTCGACGACGTGTGGCCCGACGGGGACGTGGCCGGTTTGCATGCGGCCGCCGCTCGCTGGCGGGGCTTCGCCGGGGCCGCTGGCGGGATGCGGAGCGCGCTGAACGCCGCGAAGACGCTGCTGGACGCTCATCAGATCCCCGAGGGCGAAAAGATCGACGACGCGCTTTCGCAGATCGGCGACTGCATGGGCAAGATCGGCGAGGCGTCCGGAAAGTTGGCCGGGGCCCTCGATCACTTCGCCGACGAGGTGGCCGGCGCTCAGCACCACATCCGGGATCTGCTGAACCGGCTTGGGTCGCTGACAGACCTCGGCCACGACGTGATGTTGATCATCAAGGGCGACGCGCTCCAGGAGATCAAGAAGATCGCTCACGACATCAACGACGTGCTGCACGACTTGGGGCAGGAGGCCCGCGCCGCCGAGCAAGGCGTCAAGGCAGGTTTAGGGGTCGTCGACGGTTTGGTCGTCAAATTGGAAAAGTACGTGCGCGGCGAGCTCAAGCAGTTTCTGGGTGATGCCGTCGGCAATCAGGTGGCAACAGTTTTCGACGTCTTCGCCAACGCGAATGAGGGTGCCCTGAAGGGCGCCGTCGGAATGGCGTTGGCCATCGGGGATCTCGACCCGCGGTGGTTCCTCGTCGATCCCCACGGCGCCGCCGAGACATGGACGGGCTTGGGTAAAGGCCTGTGGAAGGGAAGCTTGGTCAATGGCGTCCTCAACCCGCAGGAGTTCGTCGAGGCCAACTGGCAGCAGTTGAAAGGCCTGCTGCACCTTGATGATTGGAGTACCGCGCGACCGGGGTTGGGTTTCGGGGAGAACGCCTTCGATGTCGCGATGTTCTTCATTCCTGGCGCCGGTGAAGCCGGCGGCGCCGCGGAAGCCAGTGGGGCGGCCGCCCGTGGAGCCGAGGCCGCTGTGGACGCCGAGCGTGCCGCCGGTCGAGCGGTCGATGGAGTTGCAGGTGTCGCGGGTACACGCGGCGCTTTGGCAGATATCGCCGGCGTCGGTGGTGACCTGACCAAGAATCTTGAGGGCGTTGCCGGGAAGCTGCCCAAGATCGAGCCGCCGCCGGTCGGCGGCCGCCCCGTGGGCTTGCCGTCGCCGAAGCCGTTGGAGGCGCCGGTCGAGTCGGTGCCGCGCCCACCGGACGGGGTGCCTGGTGCGTCGGGGGAGCCAAAGCCTCTCGATACTGCGCCGCCGGAGCGTGCTGTGCAGGAACCACCTCCTGAACCGTCGGCCGCTGGGCCCGCACCGGCTGCGGGTGGTCCGCACGACCCTGTGCCGGTGCCCGCGGGTCCGCATGATCCCGTGTCGGCGCCCGCCGATGGCCCGCATGAACCGGTGTCATTGCCTGCGGGGCCCCGTGATCCAGCGTCGGCTCCGGCAGTTGGTCCTCGCGATTCGACGCCGGCGACTGCGCCTGCTTCGCATTCACCGGCAATTCCGGCCGCAGTCGGCGAACGCAATCTGTCGACGGCGCCGCAATTGGTCGATCATCCGCCCGCTCGGATGTCGGCAGCGCCGAGCGGAGTTCCCCTCGAACCGGCACCAATCTCCGCGCATTCACCGCAGGCGTCGCCGTCCTTCACGTCTGCGGTGCCACATTCGACACCCCCGGTACGCAACCCGTCCGAACTACTGGCACCCGGCAGCGGCTTGCACGGGTCTGCAGACGGTGGCCCTCCGCGCGTAAGGCCACCACATGATCGGGCGGGTGGTCCGGCTGAGGGTGGTCCGCCGCGGTCGGACCGACGGCCACCCGACGCTGATCGTCCGCACGAGCCCGCGCCCGGCGATGATGCTCCGCCGGCTGAGCGTGGGCATGGCGTTCCGCAGGACAGAGATGGTTCACCGGGGCGCGACCACGATGGTTCCGCAGACGACGGCACCGGACAGGATCCCGTGCACTCCCACGAGTCTTCCGGTGACGGTTGGCACCGCTTGTCGGATGGGCCACTTGATCCGCACTATGGGGAACCGCTGCCTCAGCATTGGGATTTTCCAGATAATCCAGTTGACCCGAGCCAGATGAATCCTTCTGTGGCGGAACTCATTAGGGACCCGGAGGCGCCCTTCGGCCGCGACCCCCAAGGACATGCGTATACCGGGGAACAATACGCCGAGCGCTTTAATAAACTCAGTCAGGATGGCGACCACTGGGCAAACTTCCCGGGGAACGACGGGGCAGTGCCAGGCACCAAGGTGATTTTTACAGACGGAAATCAGTTCATCAAGTTTTACGGAAATCAGTTGGATCGGATAGGGCTCGAATCCGGTAAGTACTTGGCAGTAATGGAAGATGGAATACCGGCATTCTGGGAGGGCAGGGCGTTACACGTGGACAGCCTTGCACAGCCGTATAATGCTTATGTATTCAAGAGTCTGCCCGAGAACTGGATGATCGAAGTGTCTGAAGTCGCCCCCGGGTTAGGCCAACCCGGCGGTTCAATACAAGTCAGAATACTCAACTCGGAGGGTAGGGCGATGACGGCTGAGGAGCTGACTGACCCTGATGTTGGCGTGCTGGAATGACAGACGACATCGAAGTGTCCTCGCAACTCGAACATTGGGCCAAGCGTGCCGAGTACACGCTTACGCCTGGATCGCGAACGCACGACGGGCGGGCGGTATTCTCGGCGTCGCTGGGCGAGATTCGACTACTGATCGGAAGGAACCGCGACGGCTGGTTCGTCATCACCGATTCTGACCGCATGGGGTCCGAACAGTTCCTGCTGGCTGCTCCGTCGATGGCGACAATCGAAAAGTATCTCTTGGGACGGTTCTGTCTCTCAATTCGGAGTGGCTCTGGATTACCTCGTGTCCACGTTCCGACTTCCGCTCAGGACATGTCGGGCCATTTCACCATCGAGACGCGCGACTTCGACGGTGTCAAGCGGTTTGCCTTAGTGGCAACGGACGGCTCGACAGTGGCTATTGGAAGCGCCGACAGGGTAACTGCGAAGTCGGAATTCACTAAGCTCGCGCTGTACCTGCCCGCGACAATAGATCAGTTTGAGGCGTCGGCCGTTGATCCTGACGGAGAGCCGCTTTTCGAACGCCGATAGAGACTTATCCGGCAGCGCAGATTTGCGCGAAGATTCTGCTACGAGCGGGCTTGTGGCATCGGCCTGATCTAATCTGAGCTACTCGCCCCGGTCCAACAGATCCGACGACCCCAACACCCGCTCGATCTGCACCTCGATGACCACCCGCCGCGGATTCGGACGCGGGGTGCGGTAGCGCTGGGCGTAGCGCAACTCGGCATCCCGCACGGCGTCGGCGTCGCTGTTCACCTTGGACCGGCCCTCCAGCGACAGCCAGCGGGCGCCGTCGACCTGGCTCAGCACCGCCACCCCGGCGCGGTCGGCGTTGACGGCCTTCTGGGAGCCGCCGGTGGTGATCACCCGGGCGATGTGGGTCTTGGGGTCGAAGGTGAAACCCACCGCAACCACATGCGGGGAATTGTCGGCCCGCAGCGTGGTCAGCATCGCCAGGTGACGTTCGGACAGGAAGGCCAGCGCATCGTCGGTCAGCCGCGTAGTGGTATTCGCCATCAACGCCCACGCTAGCGCAGGTCATAATCGCAGCCGTGGACGACACGGGCGCGGGTCCGATACTGATCCTGGGCGGCCGCAGCGAAATCGGCATCGAGCTCGCGCGCCGGCTGGCCCCCGGGGCGACGGTGGTGCTGGCCGCACGCAAGGCCGACGAGCTCGTCGACGAGGTCGCGACGGTCAAGGCCGCAGGGGCCGCGGCGGTGCACACCACGGAATTCGACGCCGACGACCTGGCCTCGCACGGGCCGCTGATCGACTCGATCGTCGCCCAACACGGACCGATCGGCACCGCGGTGCTGGCCTTCGGAATCCTGGGCGATCAGTCCCGCGCCGAGAGCGACGCCACCCACGCGGTGTCGATCGTCCAGACCGACTACGTCGACCAGGTCAGCATCCTCACCCACCTGGCCGCCGCCATGCGTGCCGCCGGCCGCGGCTCCCTGGTGGTGTTTTCCTCGGTGGCGGGCGTGCGCGTCCGACGCGCCAACTACGTCTACGGCTCGGCCAAGGCCGGCCTGGACGGCTTCGCCAGCGGGCTGGCCGACGCCCTGCACGGCAGCGGGGTCAGCCTGCTGATCGCGCGCCCGGGCTTCGTCATCGGGCGCATGACCGAAGGCATGCGGCCGGCGCCGCTGTCCAGCACCCCGGAGCAGGTGGCCGCCGCGACCGCACGCGCGCTGCGCAAGGGGCGAAGCACGGTTTGGATTCCGTGGTCATTGCGGCCGATGTTCTTCGTGATGCGGCTGCTGCCGCAGTTCGTCTGGCGCAGGATGCCGCGATGATCGTCGTTGTCGGCATCGGCGCCGACGGCATGGCGGGGCTCGCCGAGACATCGCGCGTCGAATTGCAAGATGCCACAGTCATTTACGGGTCGAGGCGCCAGCTCGACCTGCTCGACGACACGGTAACCGCACCGCGACACGAGTGGCCGTCGCCGATGCTGCCCGCACTGGAGGCTCTGCTCGACGACAATGACGGCGACATCCACGTCGTCGCCAGCGGCGATCCACTGCTGCACGGCATCGGCGGCACGCTGATCCGCCTACACGGCGCGGCCAAAGTCAGGGTGCTGCCTCACGTCTCCTCGGCGACGCTGGCGTGCGCCCGGATGGGATGGAACCTCCACGACACCGAGGTGATCAGCCTGGTCACCGCGCGGCCGCACACCGCGGTGCGCCGCGGAGGCCAGGCGATCGTGCTGTCGAAAAACGCCTCTACACCCAAGGAGCTCGCCGGATTGCTCAATGCGCACGGCCGCGGTGACTCCGAATTCAGCGTGCTCGAAAACCTCGGCGGCCCAACCGAACGCCGCCGCGACGGCACCGCGCGCCAGTGGGCGGACACGCGGTATGAGGTCGACGACCTCAACCTCGTCGCCGTCCGCTACCTGCCCGACGACCGCATGTCGCCGTACCCCGATGACGCGTTCGCCCACGACGGACAGATCACCAAACACGGGATGCGGGCGGTGACCCTGGCTTCGCTGGCGCCGCGACCCGGCGAGCGACTGTGGGACGTCGGCGCCGGCTCCGGCAGCATCAGCGTCGAATGGTGCCTGAGCTGGCCGGGTTGCAGCGCTGTGGCGTTCGAGCGCGACGAGCGCCGCCGACTCAACGTCGAAGCCAATGCCGCTGCCTTCGGCGTCGGCATCGAGGTCCACGGCGAGGCGCCGGAGGCGTTCGACGGCGCCGAACCCCCGTCGGCGATCTTCATCGGCGGCGGCGTGACCCAACCGGGTCTGCTCGACGCCTGCCTCGACCGCCTCATCCGCGGGGGGCGGCTGGTCGTGAACGCCGTCACCGCCGAATCGGAAGCCCTTATCACGCAGTACTATTCGCGGCTCGGCGGTCAGCTCAAACGCTGCCAGCATTACCAGGGCGAGCCGCTCGGCGGCTTCACCGGGTGGCGCCCGCAGATGCCGGTCACGCAATGGACGATGACGAAATGACGGTGTACTTCATCGGCGCCGGCCCCGGCGCCGCCGACCTCATCACGGTCCGCGGTCAACGGCTCCTCGCAGCGTGCACCACCTGCCTCTACGCGGGCTCGATCATGCCCGACGACCTGCTGGCGCTGTGCCCGCCCGGCGCGAAAATCGTTGACACCGGCCCGTTGACGCTGGAGCGGATCGTCGCCGAGATCGCCGAGGCTCACGCCGCCGGCCAGGACGTGGCGCGGCTGCACTCCGGTGACCCGTCGCTGTACAGCGCGCTGGCCGAGCAGTGTCGCCGGCTGGACGCGCTGGGCATCGACTACGAAATCGTCCCGGGCGTACCGGCTTTCGTCGCGGCCGCGGCCGCCTTGAAGCGCGAGCTCACCGTCCCCGGGGTGGCGCAGACGGTGACGCTGACCCGGGTGGCGACCCTGTCGACGCCCATGCCGGCCGGCGAAGAGCTGCAAACCCTTGCACTAACCGGCGGCACTCTGGTCCTGCACCTGGCCGCCGCCCAGATCGACACCATCGTCCCGCAGCTGCTCACTGCCCATCGGGCCGAAACACCCACCGCCGTGGTGGCTTTCGCCAGCTGGCCTCAGCAGACGGTGCTGCGCGGCACGCTGGCCGACATCGCCGGCCAGATGCACGACGCCGGCATCACCAAGACCGCGGTCATCATCGTCGGCGATGTGCTGGCCGCCGAGGGATTCACCGACAGCTACCTGTACTCGACCGGGCGGAACCGGGGGAGCCGGCACTGATGCGGGTTCTGCTGCTGGGCGGCACATCCGAGGCCCGCGCCCTGGCGAAAACGCTGCACCCGCGGGTCGACATCGTCAGCTCGCTGGCCGGTCGCGTCCCCGATCCGGCCCTGCCGGTCGGCCCGGTGCGCGTCGGCGGCTTCGGCGGCGTCGACGGGCTCAAGCGGTGGCTGCGGGACGAACACATCGACGCCGTCGTCGACGCCACCCATCCGTTCGCGGCGACCATGACGGCGCACGCCGCCGAAGCGTGCGGGCAACTGAACATGCCCCACCTGGTCTTGGCCCGCCCGGCCTGGGAGCCCGGGGGCGCAATCGTCGTCGAGTCGGATGCCGTGGCGGCGGAAACGATTGCAAGGCAAGCCTATTCGCGGGTCTTTCTCACCACCGGCCGCTCGGGCGTCACGGCCTTCACCGCAAGCGACGCGTGGTTTCTGATCCGCGCGGTCACCGCGCCGGATGCCGACGTGCTGCCGCGGCGTCACCGGCTGCTGTTGTCGCGCGGGCCGTATCGCTACGACGACGAACTCGCGCTGATGCGCGAGCATCGCATCGGCGCGCTGGTCACCAAGAACAGTGGGGGCGAAATGACCCGCGCCAAGCTGGATGCCGCTGAGGCGCTGGGTGTTCCGGTGGTGATGGTGGCCAGGCCGCCGCTACCGCCACGGGTGGCGGCGGTGGGCACGGTCGAAGACGCCGCCAAATGGGTTGAAGCGCTGAGTTAGCCCGTCAGGTCTTCGCGTTCCATGTCGGCCAGCAGCGCGTCGCGGGCGCGTGCGACGCGGGACCGGATGGTCCCCACCGGGCAGCCGCACACCGCGGCGGCGTCGGCGTACGGCAGCCCCAGCAGCTGGGTGAGCAGCAGCGCTTCGCGCTGCTCGGTCGTGAGGTTGGCGATCAACGCGGTCACCTCGACGAGGTCCTCGAATCCGCGGGCATGCCGGTCGCCGCTGAGGAAGTGGTCGGGATCGGCGCCGGCGGCGGCGCGCGGCCGGGACTGCGCGTGGCGGATGTGATCGGCCACCACCCGGCGCGCGATCGCCAGCAACCAGGTTCGGGCGCTGGACCGGCCGGAGAAGCGCTCGATCGCGCCGATGGCCCGCAGGAACGTTTCCTGCGTCAGGTCGTCGGCGCTGCCCGCGTCGCACAGGTAGGCGACGAACCGCCACACGTCCTGCTGGGTCGCCTTGATGAACGCCTCGAGCGCTCGCTCGTTCCCGCGCGCGGCGGCCAAGGCAAGCTCGGTAACGGCCTCGTCGTCGCTTGACGCGGTCATGGCCAACCACCTTCGTTGTGCGGGCGCCGTCAGTCTACGACCGTCTGTCGTAGACAGCGCGGTGGGGTGCTGAGGCGTGCGGTTGATCGGCCACAGATGCCGGTGCCGCCGGCCGCCGGGCGCCTCCGCCGGCCACCCGGGATCGTCGGCGTCGTTGCCGGAGCTGCGCGGCCGGCGGGTGCGCGCGTGTTCGCGAGCCACCAGCAAGGCGAACACCAGGCCCAGCAGCAGCGGCATGTGGCTGGCGATGCGCGTCGCGGTCACCTCGCCGGCGAGCGCGTCGACGACCACGTAACTCAGCAGCGCGACGGAGTACACGCCGGTGATGGCCGCGACGCCGATCGCGGTGGCCGGCCAGACGCCCGCGCCGATCATGGCCAGGCCCAACGCCAGCAACCACGCGGTGGATTCGTGCATCAGGTGCTCGCCCGACATGGCTCCGTGCATGTGGCTCGCCACCATCCCGAAATCGATGCCGCTGATCTGCGCGGCCGCGATCGCCACCTGAAACACGCCGACCCCGATCAGCCCCCAGCGCCGGTAGCGCGACCGCAACCAGCGCGTCGAGCGGTGATAAGCGGGGGATTGCTGGTCGAGCCGGGCCATGATCTTGTCCACCAGGTCCGGGCCCTCGCCCGGCTCGACAGAAGCCAGCCGACGAGTCTGCACCGCCGCGCCGATCAGCCAGGCGCGGCAACCACGACACGATTCCAGGTGGGCATCGACCTGTTGCGCGAGCACCTGTGGACGTTCGCCGTCCAGTCGCGCAGAAAGCGCCTCACGCGCAACGTCACACCGCATCCCTGCATCGTTGCGCATGCCAGGTCGGCGCGCAAAGGCCGCGAAAGCCACACCCCGGGAACCAAACCGTCCGGCAAACCGACCACTGAAGACAAGCCCGCCCGCCGCGACGACCCCCGAGGAGGTGTTCGTGTTCCTGCCCGACGGCCCCCGACGATGACCGCCCCGATCTGGATCGCCCTGCCGCCCGAGGTGCAATCCGCGTTGCTCAACAGCGGCCCGGGTTCGGGCCCGCTGCTCGCGGCCGCGGAGGCGTGGTCGGCGCTGGGCACCGAATATGCCGACGCGGCAGACGAACTCGTCGGGCTGCTGGGAGCGGTGCAGGGCGCGTGGGATGGTCCCAGCGCCGAACGCTATGTGGTCGCCCACGGGCCGTATCTGAGCTGGCTGCTCGAGAACGCTTCCAAAAGCACGCTCGCCGCGTCGTCGCACCGGACGGCGGCGGCCGCCCACGCCGCCGCGTTGACCACCATGCCGACGCTCGCCGAACTCGCCGCAAACCACGCCACCCATTCGGCGCTCGTGGCAACGAACTTCTTCGGCATCAACAGCATCCCGATCGCGGTGAACGAGGCCGACTACGCGCGCATGTGGCTGCTGGCGGCCGAAACCATGACCGGCTACCAAGCCGTCACCGATTCGGCCCTGGCGGCGGTCCCGACGGCCACGCCGGCGCCGGGGATCGTCGCGGCGGGTGAAGAGGCCAGGAGCGCGGCGGCCAACGCCGGCGCCTCGTGGCAGGACCAGCTCGCCGCGCTCATCCAGCAATACACCCGCAACTTCGCGTGGCCGGTGTCGAAGGACCTCAACCCCGCCGGATGGCCCGTCCCCGCCGTCCCGTTCGCCAACGGGCTCGCGTCGGCGCTGATGCAGGTTCCCGGAATGTCACCGTCCCTTGCCGGCGCGCTGGCCTGGGCCACCTTCCACACCCTGATGATCTTCTGGCCCTTCGGGCAGCAGGCGGTCCAGCTCGCCATCTCGCTTGCCACCGTCGCGGGCGCGGGTGCGGCGGCGGGTGCCGCGGCCGGGGCCGGCATCGCGGTCCCGGTGTCGGTGGCCACCTCCCCGCCGACGGGCGTGGCCGCGCCGGCTCCCGCGGCCGACAAGCCGGCCCCCGCCCCCGCGGCCGCCGCCTCGGCAAGCGCGGGCGGCGACGCACCCGTGCCCGGCCCCGCGGCGCCCGGCCAAACCCTCGGCCCGGGCGGGGGATCCGCCGGTGGCGGGCCGGGGGTCGGGTTCGGTCCGGCGGCGTCGACGGGCCTCGGTGCGGGCCTGTCCGACGTCCATTACGCCGTCGGCCTCTCCGGCTTGTCGGCACGCGGTAGCGCGGCCGGTCGCGCCCGTCGCAGCGCCGAGGAACCAGCGCCCGACGACGTCGACGCGCCGGCCCCCGCCGCGGCCGACCCGAAGCCGGCCCGCGCCCGCCGGCGTCGCGTGGCGACGGTCACAGACCCCGCCCACCGCCACGAATTCATGGATGTGGCCCGGCCGGACTCGCAAGGGGCCCTCCTCCCGGGGCGGGGCGGGCAACCGGTCGGATTCGCCGGGGCCGCAGCCCAATCCGGCGTGCCCGGGGCCCTCGGGCTGGCGACGCTGACCGGCGCGGCGGGCGACGGCGGCCCGGTGCTGCCGATGCTGCCCGGCGGCTGGGGCGGCCATTCGCCCAATCCGGCTGAATAACAAGCAGTCCCGTTTCTCGACGTTCGCGGCCCGGGCCACGACGCGGGGCGGCAAATACCCTAGGGGGTATGGTATAACTTGAGCTGCGGGTTGAAGCCGCGGCTCGCGGGTACGTAGGGCCTCCTGCAGGCCGAATGGCCCTATCGGCCCCGGCGACGCGGGCCGAGACTCCGCACAGGACGACTGTGCACACGAGCGAAAGGGAACGTCAGTGTCCACGTTTCTCAAGCGGGCGTGGGTGCCGCTCGTCGTCGTGGTGGCGGTTGCCCTCGGGGGTGTCGCCGTCTATCGGCTCCGCGGCGTTTTCGGCTCCGACGCCATTTTCACCGCGACGGGCAGCAGCGCCGAACCGCTCGAGCCGTCCCATGTCAAGCGGGTGACGTACGAGGTTTACGGGCCCAGCGACACCACCGGAACCGTGAGCTACCTGGACACCAAGGCCCAGCCGGAACAGGCGAGCTTCACCGGCCTGCCCTGGACCTTCACGATCACGACGACGGTGCCGGCGGTGCTGGCCAGCGTGGTGGCGCAGGGCGACAGCGACGACATCGGGTGCCGCATCACCGTCAACGGTGAGCTCAAGGACGAAAGGTCCTCGGCCGGGCACCACGCGCAAACCTCCTGTCTGGTGAAGGCCGCATGAACGCCGCCGACGCGGACAATCAGGCCCGCCCGAAATTCATGCGGTTCGTCCGCAGATTCGCGTGGCCCATCATCATCGGCTGGCTACTCCTGACGGCCGCTCTGAATGTGCTTGTGCCGCCGATCGAGTCGGTAGCGCGCAAGCACGCGGTCACCATGTCACCCCAGGACGCGCCCGCGATGATCGCCGCCAAACGCATCGGCGCGACGTTCCACGAATCCGATTCGGACAGCATCGCGATGATCGTCCTCGAAAGCGATCAACCACTCGGCGATGCGGCGCACCGCTATTACGACGGCCTCGTTGAGAAACTGCAGGCCGACCCCAAGCACGTGCAGCACGTGCAGAACGTGTGGGGAGACCCGCTGACGGCCGCCGGCGTCCAAAGCCGCGACGGCAAAGCCGCTTACGTCCAACTCAACCTGGCCGGCAACCAGGGCAGCACGCTGGGCAACCAGTCCGTCGACGCGGTGCGCAAGATCGTCGACAAGTCAGAGCCCCCCAAGGGACTCAAGGTCTACGTCACCGGTCCGGCGCCGCTGACGACGGACATGAACGAGGCCGCCGACAAGAGCATGTTCAAGATGATGGGCGTCACCGGCGTGGTCATCATGATCATGCTCTTCATCGCCTATCGGTCGATCAGCACCGTGCTGCTGGTGCTCGTGATGGTCGGTTTCGAGATGGGCACGGCGCGAGGGCTCGTCGCGCTGCTCGGGAACAACGAACTGCTCGGCTTCTCCACGTTCGTGGTGGCGATGCTGTCGTCGTTGGCGATCGCGGCGGGAACCGATTACGCGATCTTCCTCATCGGTCGTTACCAGGAGGCTCGTCAGGCCGGCCAGGACCGAGAAACCGCCTGGTACACGATGTTCCGCGGGACCTCGCACATCATCCTGGGGTCGGGGCTGACGATCGCCGGGGCCACGTTCTGCCTGCACCTGGCGCGGCTGTCGTACTTCAAGGCGCTGGGCATCCCGTCGGCCCTGGGGCTGCTCGTCGTCGTCGCGGGAGCAATGACGGCGGCGCCCGCCGTGGTCGCGGTGGCCAGCCGGTTCGGATTGCTCGACCCGAGGCGGATGATCAAGACGCGCGGGTGGCGGCGCATGGGCACCGCGACGGTGCGCTGGCCCGGCCCGGTGTTCGCGGCCTCGCTCGCCATCGCCATCGTCGGCATCCTCGTCATGCCGACCATGAAGATCAGCTTCAACGACCGCTACTACATACCCGCCGGCGTGCCGTCGAATGTCGGATACGCCGCCGCCGAGCGCCATTTCAGCGCCGCCACCATGAATCCCGACATCCTGATGATCGAGAGCGATCACGACATGCGCAACAGCGGTGACATGATCATCCTCGACCGCCTTGCCAAAGACATCTTCCGGTCGCCCGGGATCGCGATGGTGCAAAGCATCACCCGCCCGCTGGGCGGGCCGATCGAGCACACGTCGATACCGTTCCAGATCAGCGCTCAAGCCATTCCGATCCAGCAGAACCTCCAATTCATGAGGGACCGGACGGCCGACATGCTCAAGATGAGCGACGACCTCGGCGCCATGATCGGCTCGATGGAGCGCATGCAGGGCCTGCTGGGGCAGATGAGCAGCGCGACGCATCACATGGTCGGCGACATGGGCGACATGCAGGCCACGCTGAACGAGATGCGGGACCATCTGGCGGACTTCGACGATTTCGCCAGACCCTTCCGCAGCTATTTGTATTGGGAGCCACACTGTTTCAACATCCCGGTGTGTTGGGCGTCGCGATCGGTGTTCGAGGCGATCGACGGGGTGGACAAGTTCAGCGCCAACATGAGCACGCTGATCAAGGACATGGACAACGTCGACGCGATCATGCCCGAGATGCTGGCCCAGTTCCCGCCGATGATCGCCGTCGCCAAGTCGATGCAGGGAACCTTGCTGACCATGCACAGCAGCTTTTCGGGCCTCGTCACGCAGATGGCCCAGATGACCGACACGGCCAGCGCGATGGGCCAGGCCTTCGACGCCTCCAGGAGCGGCGACTACTTCTACCTCCCGCCGGAAGCGTTCCAGAACCCCGACTTTCGGCGCGGCCTGAAACTCTTCCTGTCGCCGGACGGTAAGGCCGCGCGGTTCATCATCACCCACGACGCCGACCCGGCGACCCCGGCGGGCATCGCCGCGGTCAAGCCCGCGCTCGACGCCGCGCACCAAGCGGTGAAGGGCACGACGCTCACCGGCGCCAAGTTCTACCTCGCCGGGACGGCGGCGATCTACCGCGACATCCAGTCCGGTTCGAACTACGACCTGCTGATAGTCGGAATCGCGGCTCTCACGTTGATTTTCGTGGTCATGGTGATCATCACGCGGGCGCTGGTCGCTTCGTTGGTGATCGTCGGCACGGTGCTGCTGTCGCTGGGCGCGGCGTTCGGGCTGTCGGTGCTGGTGTGGCAGCACCTCTTCGGGCTGGAATTGAACTGGATCGCACCGGTGTTCGGATTGATCATCCTGCTGGCCGTCGGATCCGACTACAACCTGCTGTTGGTGTCGCGGTTCCAGGAGGAGATCGGCGCGGGCCTGCGCACCGGCATCATCCGCTCGATGGGGGAGACCGGCGGCGTGGTCACGGCGGCGGGCCTGGTGTTCGCGTTCACCATGATGTCGATGGCCGCCAGCGATCTGCGCTCGATCGGCCAGGCGGGCACCACGATCGGCCTCGGCCTGCTGTTCGACACCCTGGTCGTGCGTTCCTTCATGACGCCGTCGATCGCCGCGCTGCTCGGGCGCTGGTTCTGGTGGCCGCAACGCGTGCGGCCGCGCCCGGCCAGTTACATGCTGCGCCCCTTCGGACCGCGTAGGTTGGTGCGCGCCCTACTGCTGGGTGAGGAGGCGGATCGGGCGCCCCGGCCGCAGCGACCCGACGGCCGGGAACCCGCTCCCGACGGGATGGCGTATTCGGGTCTCGACGGTTCGCGCGTCACCTCGGGTAGCGCCGGGGGGTGAACACCCGGTCACCGAAATCGTCGGCATACCACTGGGTTTGCGACGATCCGACGATCAGCAGGCAGCGCATGTCGACCTCGGCGGGGTCGAGGTCGGCCAGCCGAACCACGCGCACGTCCTCCTCGGGCCCGGACACGTCACGGCCGATCACCACCGGCGTCCCCGGTTCGCGGTGGGCCATCAACACGTCGCGCATCGCGCCGACCTGCCACGTGCGCGCCTTGGAAGCCGGGTTGTAGATCGCCAGCACCAGATCGGCGGCCGCGGCGGCGGCCAGCCGCGCCGAGATCACCTCCCACGGCTTGAGCCGGTCGGACAGCGAGATCACCGCGTAGTCGTGACCCAGCGGGGCGCCGACCCGGCTGGCGACGGCCTGCGCGGCCGTCATCGCGGGAATCACCCGGATCCGCACTGACGGCCACTGTTTGGCTTCCTCGAGCACCGCGGTCGCCATCGCGAACACGCCCGGGTCGCCCGACGACACCACCGCGACGGTGTGCCCCTGCTCGGCCAGCGCGCACGCCAGCCGCGCCCGCGCGGGTTCGTCGGTGTTGTCGCTGGGGTGGCGCCGCTGCCCGTCGCGGACCGGCACCCGATCCAGGTAGCCGCCGTAGCCGATCAAATCGGTCGCGGCGGCCAGCTCGCGTCGGCTCTGCGGCGTCATCCAGTCGCCCGAACCGGGCCCCAGGCCGACGACGGCGACGCTGCCCGCCGGCACCGGCCGGCGGTGTCCCCGGCGCCCACCCGGCAGCATGGCCAGCGAAAAGTAGGGCACGCCGATCTCGTCGACGTCCGCGGCGGCCAGGATCCGCTGCCCCGACGTGCTGGCGCGCTCGACGTAGAACGCGTCGTCAAGCTGCCCGTTCGCCGAAAGCGCCTCGCGCACAGCGGGATAGGAGCGGCCGAGCTTGAGCACGACGGCGGCGTCGGCGTCGGCGAGCCGCCGCGTCAGTTCGGCCACCGGCAGGGTGCCCGGCAGCACCGACAGCACCTCGTCGCCGGCCACCAGCGGCGTCGCGATTGCCGCTGAGGCGGCGCTGACCGACGTGACGCCCGGCACGATGACCGCGTTGAACCGCTCCGTCAGCCGGGTGTGCAGGTGCATGTAGGAGCTGTAGAACAGCGGATCACCCTCGGCCAGCAGCGCCACATCGCGGCCCGCGTCGAGGTGCTCGGCGATGCGCCGCGTCGACTCGGCGTAGAAGTCCTCGAGCGCGCCCGCGTAGCCGCCGGGATGGTCGGTGGCCTCGGTGGTCACCGGATAGACCAGGTGCTCCTCGATCTGGCCGGGCCGGAGGTACGGCTCGGCGATTCCCCGGGCGATGCTGCGGCCGTGCCGGGCGCTGTGGTAGGCCACCACGTCGGCCTCGCCGATCAGCCGGGCGGCCTTGACCGTCACCAACTCGGGGTCGCCGGGCCCCAAGCCGACGCCCCAGAGCGTGCCTCGTGCCCTCATTCCGCGTCGCTCGCGATCGCGTTGACCGCGGCGGCGGCCATCGCGCTGCCGCCGCGTCGGCCCCGCACCACCAGATAGGACATCCGGCGCGGACGGTCGATCAGCTCCTGTTTGGACTGCGCGGACCCGACGAACCCGACCGGCCCGCCGAGCACGGCCGCCGGCGGTGCGACCCCCTCGTCGATCAGCTCGAGTAGCCGGAACAGCGCGGTGGGGGCGTTGCCGATCGCGAGCACCGCGCCGGGCAGCCGCTCGGCCCACAGTTCCACCCCCGCCGCCGACCGGGTGGTGCGCCGGTGCGCGGCCAGCTCGGCCGCGCGCGGATCGGCCACCAGCGATACCACCTGGTTGTCGGCGGGCAGCCGGGCGGCGGTGATACCCGCCGCCACCATCGACGAATCGCACAGCACCGGGGCGCCGCCGCGCAGCGCGGCACCGGTCCGCGCGACGACGTCGTCGGTGTAGGCGACGTGGTCGGCGACGTCGACCTGCCCGCACGTGTGGATCAACCGAACCACCACCCGCGCGACGTCGGCCGGAAACCGCGCCAGGTCGGCCTCGGCGCGGATGGCCGCGAACGACTGCCGATAGATCTCGGCGGCGTCGCGGATGTAGTCGAGCACCCGCTCACCTTAAGGGCTGGTCACGAAGCAGTCGGTAGCCCTGTCCGGTGGCGACCAGCACCTGTCCTGCCGGCGGGCGGCCGCAGGCGCGCTCGCAGCCGACGAAATGACTGTGCACACCGGCATCCGAGTCCCGCTCCTGCAGCGACAGCGCGGCGTCCGCCCGCACGTCGGCGGCCGAGTGCGCGCACCCCGGGCTGCCGGTGCAGGCGCTGACGCTCAGCCAGGGGGAGTTCTCGTCGAAGATCAGCCCCAGCGGCGCCAGCACGCGAAGCGCGGTGTCCGCGACGGCCTCGTCGAGGTCACACACCAGCACCGACCGCCAGGGCGTGACCACCAGCGGGGCCTCGATGGCGGCCAGGAATTCCGCCGTCCGGGCGGGCAGCACGCCCAGTGGCACCGCGGCGCCCAGCGCCACCCGCCCGTCGTCCTGGTTGATCCACCCGACCGGCCCCTTGGTGACGGGCGGGAACGGCGCGGCGCTCATGTCCGCCTCGGGCAGCAATTCGGCGACGTCCGCCAATTCGTCGACCCGCCAAGCCTTTCCGCGGATTTCGACGAACCGCAGGGCCAGGGCGACCAGTGCCGGCGCCACGTCGCCGGCGGCCAGCCGGACGCCGGTGTCCCGGCCCGCCAGCAGCAGCGCGACCCCGTCGTCCAGCGCGTGCACGCCGACGTCGGCGCCCAGTCCCGAGACGTCGGCGCGGCCGTCGTCGACGCTGAACCAGAACCGGCCACCCAGCTCCGCGAGCCCGGGCTCGGCGCAGATCGCGGCGTCGAGCTCGCGCACCCACCCGCGCACGTCGGCGCGTCCGCCGGCCCGTCCGGACAGCGGTGACGCGACGATGTTGCGGACCCGTTCGTGGGTCGGCGAGGGCAGCAGCCCGGCGCCGGCGATCGCCTCGGCGACCGGCGTGACGTCGGTGAGCCCGCGCACCTGCACGTTCCCCCGGGCGGTCAGCTCGAGCGTTCCCGAGCCGAACTCGTTCGCGACTCCGGCCAACGTCGCGAGCTGGGCGGCGGTGATGCCGCCGCCGGGCAGCCGGACCCGCACCAGCGCCCCGTCCGCGGCCTGATGCGTCTGCAGCGCCCCCGGGCAGGCGTCGGTGTCGCGGGCTCGGACCATCACCACACGGTACGACCGTCCGGCGACAGGCCGGGCGCGCCAGGTCGGGTAGCCGACTACGCTAGCCGCCCGCGACCGCCGCGCCGGACACTGCGAACACCCATTTCTTCCAGGTCAGGAGCGTGGCATGGGACAGCGCGGTGGTCATGCGGTGGTGCTGGGCGCGAGTATGGGCGGCCTTTTGGCGGCCCGCGTGCTCGCCGACTTCTACGACCGGGTGACGGTGGTCGAGCGAGACATCTTGCCCGTCCATCCGATCAACCGGCGCGGCGTCCCCCAGGGCAGGCTGATCCACGCCCTGGCCGCACGCGGCACCCGGGTTCTCGACGAACTTTTCCCCGGCTTCATCGACGAGCTCACGGCCAAGGGCACCGGCATCTGGGCTGACGGGGATTTTTCGAAGGTGCAGATCTCGGTGGGCGGGCATTGCACGCCGTCATCCGGCAGGGCGCCGAACCCGCCCGTGGTCCTGTTCCCGAGCCGCCCCCTGCTGGAGTGGAACGTGCGCCGGCGGGTGCGGACGTTTCCGAACGTCACGTTCCTCGAATGTCACGACGTGGTCGGCCTGACCACGACGCCGGCCCGCGACCGAGTCATCGCGGCCAGGGTGGTGGACCGCGTCCTCGAGCGCGGCAAGACATTGCCCGCCGACCTCGTCGTCGACGCGACCGGGCGAGGATCCCGCACACCGGTCTTCCTGGAGGACCTCGGCTACGGCCGTCCCCGCGAGGACGAGGTAACGGTCCAGCTCGCCTACGCGTGCCAACGGCTGCGCCTGCAGCCCGGGGCCATCCACGAACACATGATCGCCCTCTTTCCCGAGCCGGGGCGAACGAAGATGTTCGGCCTGATCAGAAACGAGAACGACACGTGGATGTTCGGCGTCGGGGCGATGGCCGGACTCCAGCCTCCGGGCGAGACCGCCGAAATGCTCTCGTTCGTCGAGGATTTCGTGCCCGCCCGCGTGCTGGAAGCGCTGCGTGCCGCCGAACCGCTGGACGCGGTGGTGCACCACCGCGTGCCCTCGAACCGGTGGCGGCGTTACGACAAGATGCGCCGCACGCCCGACGGCCTGCTGGTCGTCGGTGACGCGGTGTGCAGCTTCAACCCCATCTACGGGCAGGGCATGACGGTCGCCGCGATCGAGGCGACGGTGCTGCGCGCTTGCCTGCTCCGCGGCGATCGCGACCTGCCGCGACGCTTCTTCCGCGAGTCCGCGAAAACGGTTCGGGTGGCCTGGCAGACCGCCGCCGGCTCCGACCTGGCGCTGCCCGAGGTGGTGGGGCGCAGGACCATGTCGATGCGGATCAGCAACGCCTTCCTGGAGAGGGTGCTGACCGCCGTCGAGGTCGACCCCGTCGTCGCCGGGCAGTTCATGCGGGTCACGGCGATGATCGACCCGCCGACTTCGTTGTTCCGCCCGTCGATTCTGCGGCGCGTCGCCCGCGCCCGGGGCCATCGGCCGACGGATGCCCGACCGGTCGCCGAGGTCTCCGGCGGCCGCGACACCCGGACGCATGTCGAAGTCAACCGCAACCGAGAGAAGGGAATTCAGATGACAACCGACAACATCGAGGTGACCAAGAGTGGCTACGAGGCGTTCACCGCGGGCGACCTCGAAGCGGCGCTGGACGTGTTCGACGACTCCGCCGAGTGGACCATCAACGGCGAGAGCATGATTGGTGGCACCTACCGGGGCAAGAATGAGCTCACCGAACTGTTCATGCGGCTGTCGGAGAAGGCGACCAAAGTCGAGACGAAGCGCTACCTCGCCGACGGTGACGTCGTCATGGTCCTGACCCGGGTGACCGTCGGCGACGAGAGCGCCGACGAAGCCGACGTGTTCGAGTTCCGCAACGGCAAGGTCGTCAAGGCCCACTCGTTCGGCGACACCGCCATGCAGGAGCGCATCTTCGGCAGCAAGCGGGTAGCGGCCGGATAGTGGCTGGAACCTGTCGCTACGCCGGCCCGACCGGCGTAGCGTGCAGGCCAGCGAGAGGTCGGGTGATTGCCATGACACCGAAACGCCCACTGACGGTCGCGATCATCGGCGCCGGGATGTCCGGCATCTGCATGGCCGCCAAGCTGCAGAACGCCGGCATCGACTCGTTCACCATTTTTGAGAAGGCGGACGACGTCGGGGGCACCTGGCGCGACAACACGTATCCCGGACTCACCTGCGACGTCCCGTCGCGCTATTACTCGTATTCGTTCCGGCCCAACCCGAACTGGTCGCACTGGCTGCCACCGGGTCCGGAGATCCAGGCGTATTTCCAGCAGGTGGCGCGGGAACGCGGCATCCGGCCGCACATCCGCTTCGGCACCGCCGTCACCGCAGCCCGATACGAGGATGGGCGCTGGCGCCTCACCACCCCCGACGGCGAGGAGACGTTCGACGTTCTCGTCACGGCGACCGGGGTGCTGCGGGTGCCCCGCTATCCCGAAATCCCCGGCCGGGACACGTTCGCCGGACCGGCGTTTCATTCCGCCCGGTGGGACCACTCGGTGTCATTGCCGGACAAGAGGATCGGCTTGATCGGTACCGGCTCGACCGGCGTGCAGATCACCGCGGAGCTCGGCGGAAAGGTGCGGCAGCTGAAGGTGTTCCAGCGCACCGCGCAGTGGGTCTACCCCATGCCCAACCCGCGTTACTCGAAGCTGACCCGCGCGGCGCTGTCCCGGTGGCCGGCGCTGAACGGTTTGCCCTATCGCTTCTGGGGATTGTTCGTCAGGTACCTGTTGGGACGGGCGCCGATCCGCCCCGGGTGGCAGCGCCGGCTCGTGCAGGCCGAGTGCCGGTGGAACCTGCGGCTCTCGGTGCGCGACCCGGAGTTGCGGGCCAAGCTGACGCCCACCTATCAGCCGATGTGCAAGCGGCAGGTGATGGCCGGGCACTTCTACCGCGCCGTGCAGCAGCCCGGCGTCGAGGTGATCACCGATCCGATCGACCACATCGAGCCGCGCGGCATCGTCACCGCCGACGGCACGCTGCACGAATTGGATCTGTTGGTCTACGCCACCGGGTTCGACGCGCGCGCATACGTGCGACCGCTGGAGGTGATCGGGGAGGGCGGGCTCACCCTGGACGAGGCGTGGGCCGACGGCCCGATGGCCTACCGGTCCGTCGCGGTGCCGGGGTTCCCGAACCTGTTCATGTTGATGGGCCCGCACTCGCCGATCGGCAACCAGTCGCTGGTGCCGATCGCCGAGGACCAGGCCGACTACGTGATGTGGTGGATCGAGCGGCTCCGCGACGGCGTGGTGCGCGCCGCGGCGCCGACCGAGGCGGCCACCAAAGAGTACAACGAGAGTATGAAAGCCGCGATGCCACAAACCATTTGGGTCAGCGGCTGCAGCAGTTGGTACCTCGGCAAGGATGGCCTGCCCGAGCTGTTCCCCTGGACGCCGGAAACCCACCGTGAACTGTTGCGCGAACCCCGCCTCGCCGATTTCGAGGTGCGCACCGGCTGAGCGTCAAGACGTTCCGGTCCGCCGGGCATACTCCTGGCGTTTGTCGGTTTCCAGGTCGGTGGTGAACACGCGATCCGTGCCCACCGCGCGTCCGAGCGCCTCCGCCATGGCTTGCGGCATTAGCCGCTGCACCGACGCCAGGATGCCCATCGAACGCGGAACGACCACGCGCCGTTTCGGTTTGGCGATCACGCCGACGACGGCGCGCGCGACATCGTCCGGCTCGGCATTCTTGAAGCCCCGCGCCTGCCCGACGCCGGCGATCATTTCGGTGTTCGTCAGGGTCGGCATGATCGTCGAGAAGTGGATGCCGCGGCCACGGGTCTCCATGCGCACGGAGTCGGTGTACCCGAGCACGGCGTGCTTGGTGGCGCAATAGGTCGCGATGCCCGCACATGGCACCACGCTGCCCATCGACCCGATGTTGACGATGTGACCGCGCCGGCGGGGCAGCATCCGCTGCGTGGCGAGCTTGGTGCCCAGGATGACGCCGCGGATGTTGACGTCGAGCACCCGCTGGGTGGCGGCGTCGGGCTCGTCGGCGGCGCTGCCCGCGGCGATGACACCGGCGTTGTTCACCAGCACGTCGAGCGGTCCGAGCGCCTCCTCGACGGCGTCGAGGAAATCGGTGAAGGATTGGCGGTCGGTCACGTCCAGCCTGCGGGACATCGTCAGCCCCAGCCGGTCGCCCGCCTCCCGCGCGGCCGCTTCGTCGATGTCCCCGATGGCGACCCGCGCGCCCAAGCCGTGCAAGGACCGGGCGATCGCCAGGCCGATGCCGCGGGCACCGCCGGTGACGGCAACGACTTTGTTCGCAACAGGTTCGGGTTTCATCACGCCAGTCTTGCGCCGAACGTCCGTTCCGGGCGACGTTCGACCAAATTCTCCGGTTGGAGCCGTGTCGCCCTGGGCACACTCGTCCCCGTGAGGACGGTGGAGTACGCCCCGGGACGGTTGGCCGACGTGTTCGGCGACTCGACGCAACCCACGGTGTTGCTGTGGCATGGCATGCAGACCGACGCCCGCGCCGCCGTCCGCCCGCTTGCCGGCCTCATCGCCGACCGCGGTGCGCGGGTGGTGGCGCCCGATTGGAATTCCCACGCCGACGACGGCGGGCGAGCCGATTTGTTGCGCTCGCTCGAGTTCGCCCGCGCCCGGGCGTCCGGCGCCATGGTGCTGGTCGGGTGGTCGCTGGGCGGTTGCGCCGCGGCGGGCCTGACGCTCGACGCGGCGCGCTTCGACCTCGCCCTCGCGCACACGGTGTGCCTGGCGGGCGCCTTCATGGTCCCCGATCCGATCTCCGGTCGCCCGCCGGGCGAGATGCTGACCGCCGACCGCATCGGCTCGCCGTTCACGTTGCTGCACGGACTGGCCGACGACGCCGTGCCGGTGACGGCAAGCAGGGCGTTCGCCGCGCAGCTGCAGGAGGTGGGCTGGCCGGTCGACCTGGTGGAGCTGGGCGCCGATCACGGGTCGATCGCGGGCGCCGACTATGACCCGGTCGCGGACCGCTACGAGCCGGGGACGAGCCGGGAGGCGCTCGAGGTGGCCGGCGAGGTCGCCGCTCGCATCGCGGCGACGCTGCGGTACGAATGACGGGTGGCTGAGCCGACCGTCCTGCTGCTGTCGACGTCCGACACGGACCTGATCAGCGCCCGTGCCAGCGGCAAGAACTATCGGTGGGCCAACCCGTCGCGGCTGCCCGACCCCCCAGCTGATTCAGAACTGCCCAACCTGCTCGCCGGCGCGTCCATCGCGGTGGTCCGCATCCTCGGCGGCTACCGCGCCTGGCAGGACGGCATCGACACGGTGATCGCCAGCGGCGTCCCGACGGTGCTGGTCAGCGGCGAACAGGCCGCCGACGCCGAGCTGACCGGCCTGTCGACCCTGGCGGCCGGCATCGCGGTGCAGGCCCACATCTACCTCGCCCATGGCGGCGTCGAGAACCTGCGCCAGCTGCACGCCTTTCTCTCCGACACGGTCCTGATGACCGGCTTCGGGTTCGCCCCGCCCGTGGTGACGCCGACGTGGGGCGAGTTGGAGCGGCCGGATGCTAAGGGCGCCGACGGCCCCACCATCGCGGTGCTCTACTACCGCGCCCAGCAGCTGGCCGGCAACACCGCCTACATCGAGTCGCTGTGCCGGGGCATCGAGGACGCCGGCGGCCGCGCGCTGCCGGTCTACTGCGCCTCGCTGCGCACCGCCGAACCCGAACTGCTGGACCGGCTCGCCGACGCCGACGCCATGGTGGTCACCGTGCTGGCCGCGGGCGGACTGCGACCGGCCGCGGTGTCCGCCGGCGGCACCGATGACACCTGGAACGTCGAACACCTTGCCGCCCTGGACATCCCGATCCTGCAGGGCCTGTGCCTGACCAGCCCCCGCGGGCAATGGCACGCCAACGACGACGGCCTGAGCCCGCTCGACGTGGCCACCCAGGTGGCGGTGCCCGAGTTCGACGGCCGCATCATCACGGTTCCCTTCTCGTTCAAGGAGATCGACGACGACGGGCTGATCTCCTACGCCGCCGACCCGGAACGCTGCGCGCGGGTCGCCGGGCTGGCGCTCCGGCACGCGCGGCTGCGGCACGTCGATCCCGCCGACAAGCGCGTTGCGCTGGTCTTTTCGGCCTATCCCACCAAACACGCCCGGATCGGCAACGCGGTCGGGCTGGACACCCCGGCCAGCGCGGTCGCGCTGCTGCGGGCGATGCGGGAGCGTGGCTATCGGGTGGGCGACCTGCCCGGTGTCGAGGCCGGCGACGGCGACGCCCTGATCCACGCGCTGATCGAACGCGGCGGGCAGGACCCCGACTGGCTCACCGACGGCCAACTTGCCGGTAACCCGATCCGGTTGTCCGCCAAGGACTATCGCGAATGGTTCGCGGCGCTGCCGGCCGGACTCACCGACGCCGTGCAGAAGCATTGGGGTCCGCCGCCCGGCGACCTGTTCGTCGACCGCACGAACGACCCCGACGGCGAGATCGTCATCGCCGCAATGCAATCGGGCAACCTCGTGCTGATGGTCCAGCCGCCGCGCGGTTTTGGCGAGAACCCGGTGGCGATCTATCACGATCCGGACCTGCCGCCCAGCCACCACTACCTGGCCGCCTACCACTGGCTGGATGCCGGGTTTCGCGCCGACGCCGTCGTGCACCTCGGCAAGCACGGCAACCTCGAATGGCTCCCCGGCAAGACCCTCGGCATGTCGGCGGCCTGCGGGCCCGACGCCGCGCTGGGCGACCTGCCGCTGATCTACCCGTTCCTGGTCAACGACCCCGGCGAGGGCACCCAGGCGAAGCGGCGTGCGCACGCCGTGCTCGTGGACCACCTCATTCCGCCGATGGCCCGCGCCGAAACCTACGGCGACATCGCACGTTTGGAGCAGTTGCTCGACGAGCACGCCAACGTGGCGGCGCTGGATCCCGGCAAGCTGCCCGCCATCCGCCAGCAGATCTGGACCCTGATCCGGGCCGCCAAGATGGACCACGACCTCGGGCTCACCGAACGGCCGGACGAGGACGCCTTCGACGAGATGATCCTGCACGTCGACGGGTGGCTGTGCGAGATCAAGGACGTGCAGATCCGCGACGGCCTGCATGTCCTCGGGCAAAAGCCAACGGGGGACGCCGAACTCGACCTGGTGCTGGCCATCCTGCGGGCGCGGCAGCTGTTCGGCGGCGAACACGTCCTCCCCGGCCTGCGGCAGGCCCTGGGCCTGGCCGAGGACGGCACCGACGAACGGTCGTCGGTCGACCGCGCCGAGGCCGCGGCCCGCGAACTGGTCGGCGGGCTGCAGGCCGCCGACTGGAACCCCGGCGCCGTCCACCGGCTCACCGACGACCCCGACGTCGCCGCGGTGCTTCGGTTCGCGGCCACCGAGGTGGTGCCCCGACTGGCCGGGACCGCATCCGAAATCGACCAGGTGCTGCGGGCGCTGGACGGGCGGTTCATCCCCGCGGGCCCGTCGGGGTCGCCGCTGCGCGGCCTGGTCAACGTGCTGCCCACCGGGCGCAACTTCTACTCCGTCGACCCCAAGGCGGTGCCGTCGCGCCTGGCGTGGGAAGCCGGTGTGGCGCTGGCGGATTCGCTGCTGCGCCGGTACCGGACCGACCACGGGCAATGGCCGCAATCGGTGGGGCTGTCGGTGTGGGGCACCTCGGCGATGCGCACCGCCGGCGACGACATCGCCGAAGTTCTTGCGCTGCTGGGCGTCCGGCCGGTCTGGGACGACGCGTCGCGGCGGGTGGTGGGCCTGACGCCGATTTCGCTTGCCGAGCTGGGCCGTCCGCGCATCGACGTGACGGTCCGCATCTCCGGGTTCTTCCGGGACGCCTTCCCGCACGTCGTCACCATGCTCGACGACGCGGTGCGGTTGGTCGCCGACCTCGACGAGCCCGCCGAGGACAACTACGTTCGCGCGCACGCGCAGGCCGACCTGGCCCAGCACGGCGACCAACGTCGTTCCACCACAAGGATATTCGGCTCCAAGCCGGGCACCTACGGCGCGGGCCTGCTGCAGCTGATCGACAGCCGCAACTGGCGCGATGACGCCGACCTCGCGCAGGTGTACACCGCCTGGGGCGGATTCGCCTACGGGCGCGACCTGGACGGGCGCGAGGCCGTCGACGACATGAACCGCCAGTACCGGCGGATCGCGGTGGCCGCCAAGAACACCGACACCCGCGAGCACGACATCGCCGACTCAGACGACTACTTCCAGTACCACGGCGGCATGGTCGCCACGGTGCGCGCCCTGACCGGGCGGGCGCCGGCCGCCTATATCGGCGACAACACCCGGCCCGACGCGATCCGCACTCGCACCCTGTCGGAGGAGACCACCCGGGTGTTCCGCGCCCGCGTGGTCAACCCGCGCTGGATGGCGGCAATGCGCCGGCACGGCTACAAGGGCGCCTTCGAGATGGCCGCGACGGTGGACTACCTGTTCGGCTACGACGCCACGGCGGGGGTGATGGCGGACTGGATGTACGAGCAGCTGACCGAGCGATACGTGCTGGATGCCGAGAACCGCAAGTTCATGGCGGAATCCAACCCCTGGGCGCTGCACGGCATGGCCGAGCGGCTGCTGGAGGCCGCCGGCCGCGGCATGTGGGCGCAGCCGCATCCGGAGACGCTCGACGGCCTGCGCCGGGCGCTGCTCGAGAGCGAGGGTGACCTGGAGGGCTAGTTCCCCCGGCGAGCCCGCGCGAGTGTGAAGCTGGCCGCACGCTCGGCACCGAACGTGAAGCTGGCCGCACACTCGGCACGAGCGGGCTGCCGGGCTAAGTTGAGACCGTGACGCCCACCTTCGCCGACCTCGCCAAGGCGCAATACATCCTGCTGACCACGTTCACCAAGGACGGCCGGCCCAAGCCGGTACCGGTCTGGGCCGCGGCCGACGGCGACCGGCTGCTCGTCATCACCGAGGCCAAGTCGTGGAAGGTCAAGCGGATCCGCAACACGCCGCGGGTGACGCTGGCCACCTGCACCATGCGGGGCCGCCCGACCAGCGAGGCCGTCGAGGGCACCGCGGCCATCCTGGACAAGTCGCAGACGGCGGCCGTCTACGACGCGATCGGCCAGCGTTACGGCATCGTGGGCAAGGTCTTCAACTTCGCCAGCAAGCTGCGTGGCGGCATGGACAACAACGTCGGTCTCGAGCTCAAAGTGGCCCACACCTGAACCCGCATGGGCACCGTCCTGATCCCCGTCCCGGATCGCGACTTCGACCCGACCGAGGTCGCGGTCAGCTGGCGCGTGTTGACCCGCGACGGCCACCGGGTGGTGTTCGCCACCGAGAGCGGCGCGCCCGGCGCGGCTGACGACATCATGGTGACCGGCCGCGGCCTGGACGTGTGGTCGGCCCTGCCGGTGCTGGGCGCGGTCCCGCTGATCGGCCTGGTGTTGCGGGCGAACAAGAACGGGCGCACCGCATACCGAGAGATGCTGGGATCCAAGGAGTTCCGGCACCCGCTCAGCTGGTCGCAAGCCGGGCTCGACGGCATCGACGCGCTGCTGCTGCCGGGCGGGCATCGCGCCCGCGGGATGCGCAGTTACGTCGACAGCGACATCCTGCACCGGCTGGTCGCCGAGGCGTTCGCCCGCGGGCTGATCGTGGCCGCGATCTGTCATGGCGTGCTGCTCGCCGCCCGCAGCATCGACCCCGCCACCGGCCGCTCGGTGCTCTACGGGCGCAAGACCACGGCGCTGACGTGGGCGATGGAGGCCACCGCCTGGAAGCTCACCCGCCGCACCCGATTCTGGGATCGCGACTACTACCGGACCTACACCGAGGAGCCCGGCCAGCCCGCCGGGTACATGTCCGTGCAGTCGGAAGTCACCCGCGCCCTGAAAGATCCGGCGGATTTCCGGGACGTGGCCCCCGGCACGCCGCACCGCTGGCTCAAGTCGTCGGGGATGGTGCGCGACACCGCCACCGACCCGCGCCCGGCGTTCGTCGTTGACGACGGCGGCTACGTGTCGGCGCGCTGGCCCGGCGACACGCACACCTTCGCGACGGTCCTGTCGCGGAAGCTGAAGTGATGCCCGCCCACGGTGCTACGTGGTTGCCCCGGCCGCCAGATGCTCGCCGAAGAACGCGAACACGCGCTTCCACGCGTCTTCGGTGGCGGCCGCGTCGTAGCCGAAACCCGCGATGCGAAGCAGCGGTTCGGCGGGAAGGCTGTTCGCGAAGCTGTGCCCGACGCCGGGGTAGACCTTGGTGTCGGTGGTGATCTGCTTGGCCGCGGTCACCTCCCGGAATTTTTCGGGTGCCCCGCGCCCGAGCGGGTCACGGCCGCCGAAGCTCGCCACGATCGGGCACGCCCCGTCCAGGGTCTTGCCGAGGTCGCGGGGCAGCGGGGTGCCGTAGAACGGCGCGGAGGCGCCGAAACCCTTGGGCGACATGACGAGGGCAAAGTGGCCGCCCATGCAGAATCCCGCGATGCCGACGCCTCCGGAACACTCGGGCATCGACTTGAGGTGGTCGCGCGCCGCCAGGATGTCGTCGAGGGCGCGGCCGCGCTGCGCGTGCATCTCCCGCATCACCCGGGCGATGCAACGGATTCGGCCGCCGCGGGCGTACATGTTCGGGGTGAGCGCCAGGTACCCGGCCCGCGCGATGCGCTCGTTGGTGGCCTGCTTGTCCCGGCCGTAGCCCACCGCGTCGTGGATCACCACCACACCCGGCCACGGGCCCTGCCCCTGCGGAACGTTCAGCAGCGCATCGATCGGTCCGTCGGGGGTGTCGATCTCAATCGTTGTCATAGCGTCATCTAACTGCAGCCGAGACCGGCGCCACCAGGGGAACTCGGGGACCGCGCGCAGACGTTGGCCAGACATGCTGTCGCGGCTGTTGTTGATCTACGCCGTCGTCGAGCTGGCCGTGGTCATCGCCCTGGTCTCGACGGTCGGATGGGGCTGGACCCTGCTGGCGCTGCTGGCCACCTTCCTGCTGGGGTGGGGCCTGCTCGCGCCGATGGCGGGTTCTCAGCTGCTTCGCCAGATCGGGCAATTGCGGTCCGGCGTGACCGAGCCGCGCGACGCCATGAGTGAGGGGGCGATGGTCACGGTGGCCACCCTCCTCATCCTGGTTCCGGGGCTGGTGACCACGGCGTTGGGACTGTCGCTGCTGGTGCCGCCGGTGCGCAGAGCCGCCGGACCCGCCCTGGCCGCGATCGGGATGCGCGGCCTGCGCCGGCGGATGCCGCTGATCGCCGACGCGACGTTGTTCCGCCCCGGTAGCCGCGGCTACCCGAGCCCGGGCACCGATTACATCGACGGCGAGGTCGTCGACGTGCGCGACTTCCGCGCGCCCGCCCTGCCCGACGAGCCGCGCGGAGGGTTCCCGGGACACCCGGGGTGGGATTAGCGTCAGCCCTCCTCGCGATCGCCTTGACCGCCCCGGCCGTCGCCGCACGTAGTTTTGGCCTGTGACAATCGCTGATCGTCCGCCTCCGCGGCAGTCCGCGCCGGACGGGTCCATCACGCTGCTCGTCAGCGGGCGGGTGCACAGCCCGACCCATCCCGACGCGACCGCCATGGCGGTGCGCGGCGGCGTCATCGCCTGGCTGGGCAGCGACGACGTCGGGCGCGGCCAGTTCCCGGGCGCCGACGTGGAGGATCTGGATGGCGGGTTCGTGGCGCCGGGATTCGTGGACAGCCACATCCACCTGACCGCGACCGGCCTGACGCTCAGCGGCCTGGACCTGCGGACCGCCGCGTCGCGCGCCCAGTGCCTCCGGATGATCGCCGACTATGCCGCCGCCCACCCGGGCCGCCCGGTCTGGGGGCACGGCTGGGACGAATCGTCCTGGCCCGAGAACAACCCGCCTGCCACCGCCGACCTCGATGCCGTCCTGGGTGACCGGCCGGCCTACCTGACCCGCGTCGACGTGCACTCCGCGCTGGCATCGACGGGGCTGCGACGGCTGGTCGACGAGCTACCGGCCGCGGCCGGATTCAGCCCCGAGCGGCCGCTGACCGGCGACGCCCACCACCTGGTCCGGGCCGTCGCCCGCGACCTGCTGACGCCCGAACAGCTGACCGACGCCCGGACGGCCGCGCTGCGGGCCGCCGCCGCGAGCGGCCTCGTCGCGGTGCACGAATGCGCCGGCCCCGAGATCGGCGGCCTCGACGATTGGCTGCGCCTGCGCGACCTCGGGCACGGCGTCGAGGTGATCGGCTACTGGGGTCAGGCGGTGACCACGGCCGCCGAGGCGCGGGAGCTGAGAGACGAAACGGGGGCGCGCGGGCTGGCCGGCGACTTGTTCGTCGACGGGGCGCTCGGCTCGCGCACCGCCTGGCTGCACGAGCCGTACGCCGACGCCCCGGACCGCGTCGGCACCTGCTACCTGGATCCCGACGCCATCGAGGCCCACGTCCGGGCGTGCACCGAGGCGGAGGTGACCGCGGGATTCCACGTCATCGGCGACGCGGCCGTCTCGGCGGCGGTCGCCGCGCTGGAACGCGTCGTCGCCGACCTCGGGGTGGCCGCCGTCGCCCGGTGCGGGCACCGCCTCGAGCACCTGGAGATGGTCACCGCCGAGCAGGCCGCCAAACTGGGCGCCTGGGGCGTCATCGCCAGCGTCCAGCCCAATTTCGACGCACTGTGGGGCGGCGCCGAGGGCATGTACGCGCGGCGGCTGGGCGCCGAACGAGGCGGGCGGCTCAACCCGCTTGCGCTGTTAGCATCCCAAGGCGTGCCCCTCGCTCTCGGTTCCGACGCCCCGGTTACGGGCCTCGACCCGTGGGCGAGCGTGCGCGCCGCCGTCAACCACCGCACCCCCGGGAGCGCGGTGTCGGCCCGGGCCGCCTTCGCCGCCGCCACCCGCGGCGGCTGGCGGGCGGGCGGCGTCCGGGACGGTCAGACGGGAACCCTGGTGCCCGGCGCGCCGGCCTCCTACGTCGTCTGGGAAACCGGGACCCTCGACGTCCACGCACCGCGCGACGCGGTGCAGCGCTGGTCCACCGATCCGCGCTCCCGGGTGCCTGCCTTGCCGCGGCTGGGCGCGGCCGACCCCCTGCCACGTTGCCGACGGACGGTGCATCGAGGCGCTGTCATCCATGGCTAGGGAGTGGTTCGGCCGCGAGGAGGGATCCGATCCGGGCCCGGAGGCCTTCCCGGTCGCCGAGGACCCGATCAGCGAAGAGGCCGAATCCGAGCGCGACGAAGAGCCCGTCGAGGTCCGCATCGAGCGGCAGGACGCGACGCCGGACGCACCGGACGGCGCCGACGGCAGCGGCGCTCGCGCGCGCCGGGCGCTGGCGGGTCTGGCCGCGGCGGCGGCCGGGCGGCTGCCCGGCGCTCGGGCGGCCCTGGTGCCGCGGCTGCCGCGGCTGGTGCTCGCCATCGGGGCCGGCCTGCTGATGCAGGCCGGCTTCGCGCCCCTGAACTGGTGGTGGGGCGCCGTCGTCGCCGCGGCGCTGCTCGGGTGGGTGCTCACGCGTCCCACGACCACGCCGGCGGGCGGTTTTGGCTACGGGTTCCTGTTCGGTCTGGCCTTCTACGTTCCGCTGCTGCCGTGGATCAGCTTGCTGGTGGGCGCCGTGCCCTGGTTGGCATTGGCGACGACCTGTGCGCTGTTTCCCGGTCTCTTCGGTCTGGGCGCCGTCGTCGTGCGGCGGCTGCCCGGCTGGCCGATCTGGTTCGCGCTGGTGTGGGCCGCCCAGGAGTGGCTGAAGTCGATCTTCCCGTTCGGCGGCTTTCCCTGGGGCGCGGTGGCGTTCGGCCAGACGCAGGGCCCGTTGTTGCCGCTGGTCCAGCTCGGCGGCGTCGCGTTGCTGTCCACGGCGGTCGTGCTGGTGGGGTTCAGCGCCACCGCGATCGCGCTGGAGATCGCGCAGTGGTGGAAAACCGGTCGCGCGGCGGAAGCCACGCAAACCCAGGCGCCGCCGGCCGTGGTGCTCCCCGGCGTCTGCATCTGCCTGGTGTTGTTCGCCGCCGTCATCATCTGGCCGCAGGTGCGCCACGCGGGCGCCGGAGCGGGCGGCGAGCCCTCGGTCACCGTCGCGGCGGTCCAGGGCAACGTGCCGCGGCTTGGCCTGGACTTCAACGCGCAACGCCGGGCGGTGCTGGACAACCACGTGCGAGAGACGCTGCGGCTGGCCGAGGACGTGCGTTCCGGGTTGGCCCCCCAACCGCAATTCGTGATCTGGCCGGAGGACTCCTCGGACATCGACCCCCTCACCAACGCCGACGCCGCCGAGCAGGTCGCCCGGGCCGTCGCGGCCATCGGCGCGCCGATCCTGGTCGGCACCGTGCTCGACGTGCCCGGCCGCACGCCGGAAACCTCCGCCTACACCAACACCGTCATCGTGTGGAACCCGGTCAGCGGGCCGGCCGACCGCCACGACAAGGAAATCGTCCAGCCGTTCGGCGAATACCTGCCGATGCCGTGGCTGTTCAAGCACCTCTCCGGGTACGCCGACCGGGCCGGCCACATGGTGCCGGGCAAGAGCAGCGGGGTGGTGCACATCGCCGGGGTGCCGGTCGGGGTGTCCACGTGCTGGGAGGTGATCTTCGACAGGGCGCCGCGCAAGGCGGTGCTGAACGGCGCGCAGCTGCTGGCGGTGCCCAGCAACAACGCCACCTTCAACAAGACGATGAGCGAACAACAGCTGGCGTTCGCCAAGGTCCGCGCGGTCGAGCACGACCGGTACGTCGTGGTCGCCGGCACCACCGGGATCAGCGCGGTCATCGCCCCGGACGGCGCCGAGCTGGCGCGCACCGACTTCTTCGCGCCCGCCTACCTGGACATGCAGGTGCGCTTGAAGACCAAGCTGACGCCCGCGACCCGCTGGGGCCCCATCCTGCAGTGGGTTCTGGTGGCGGCGGCCGGGGCGGCCATTCTGGTCGCAATACGGCAGAATGGATGGTTCGTGCGTCCGGCTCGCCTGAGGTTTAGGCCTCGCGGCGAATCGGAAGGCGCCGATACGCCCCCGGGCGAACCCCCGCCCGACGAGGGCGACGCGGAGACCGCGCAGGGCATTGCGCCGGACGAGGGCGCCGACGACGACACTCCGCCCGAAGCGGGCGGCCAACCTGAATTCGGGCGAGACAGAGGAGCTACATGAGCACCGGCCAGCCGGCGTCCCGGGTCCCACGCAGCCGTCCCAGCGAGCGCGTCCTGGTGATCATCCCGACGTTCAACGAGCGGGAGAACCTGCCGGTCATCCACCGGCGGCTCACGGACGCGTGCCCCGGCGTGCACCTGCTGATCGTCGACGACAACAGCCCCGACGGCACCGGCCGGCTCGCCGACGAGCTGGCGGCGGCCGACCCGGACCGCGTCCACGTGATGCACCGCACCGCCAAGGACGGCCTGGGCGCGGCGTACCTGGCGGGTTTCGCCTGGGGCTTGAGCCGGGACTATTCGGTGCTCGTCGAGATGGACGCCGACGGCAGCCACGCGCCCGAACAGCTACACCTCTTGCTGGACGCCGTCGACGCCGGCGCCGACCTGGCCATCGGTTCGCGCTATGTCGAGGGGGGCGCGGTGCGCAACTGGCCGTGGCGGCGGTGGGCGCTGTCCTGGACGGCCAACACCTACGCTCGGCTGGCGCTGGGCATCGGCGTGCACGACATCACCGCCGGCTACCGGGCCTACCGCCGGGAAGTCCTCGAGACGATAGGCCTCGACGGGGTGGACTCCAAGGGCTATTGCTTCCAGATCGACCTGACTTGGCGCACGGTGTGCAACGGGTTCGTCATCGCCGAGGTGCCGATCACGTTCACCGAGCGCGAACTCGGGGTTTCCAAGATGAGCGGATCCAACATCCGTGAGGCGCTGGTCAAGGTCACCCGGTGGGGCGTCGACGGGCGGCGGACCGGTGGCGTGCGTCGGGGCGCCGTCCGGGCCGACGACCGCAGTTAGCCGCGACGGCGGCGCGTCAGCCGCGGCGGCGCGACCTGATCAGCTCGAGGCGCTCCTTGAGCAGCTCTTCGAGCTCTTCGACCGTGCGACGCTCGAGCAGCATGTCCCAGTGCGTGCGCGGGGGCTTGACCTTCTTCGGCTCGGGCAGGTCGCCCTCGATGAGGGTGCCCTCCATGCCGTTGCGGCACAGCCAGGTGCCGGGGATGTCGGCGTCGTCGGCGAAGGGGACCTCGAACTCCTCGCCGTTCTCGGTGCGATACCGCGCGATCTGGCGCGGCGCGAGGTCATGGTTGCGGTCGGTCTCGTAGCTCACGGCTCCAAGGCGGCTGCCTCTCAGAACGCGATCGGCCATGGTGCTACTCCTTAGGTCCTTCGGGCTGGGGCTGTCTCAATGCCATTCTGTCCGTTTAGCAAACGTTAAGGCGGTCCGCGTAGTTCCCGTGCCGACACGCGGCATACGCGGCGCGACCCTCAATGATACCGGGAACCCAAACCCGTCCGACTAAAGTCGGCTGGCGTGAGCCGCCGCACCCATCCGCAGCCGTGCCGCTGGTGTGGTCGTGACGTGACCGACGCGGGAATGGGCCGTCGCCGCCAGTACTGCCGGCAGTCGTGCCGGCAACGGGCCTACGAGCAGCGCGCGTCGTTGACCCGTGGCGAGGCGGGTGCTGCAGCGGCGTTGCCTCCTGACGCGGTGGTGTTGTCGGCCGACGATGCGGCCGATCTTTCCGACCGCGTCTACCAGGTGCGATGCGCGGCGGAGGACGTCGCCACCGCGCTCGACGAAGGAGCCGGGCACACCGAGCTGCGCGAGCTGTGCGACGTGCTGATGCGGGCCGCCCGTGCCGCCGACGGTTGGCGCCGAGCCGGCGTCTGACCGGGCCTGACCACTACCGATGGGTATCCGAGTACAGTCGCGCCATGGGCGGCGGGCCAGCCGTACTCGGGTGTATACGTCGAAGCCGGCCCTCCTCTAGCAGCCGGGAGTGTCGGACGTTTTTGAAATCGCGCCGGAGTTGGCCATACTCACGAGCGACATTCTTGGGGTCGGAGAGCAGCACGAAGCTTGTTGGGGCTGGTCGAAAAATCCACGAGACCGATTCGTGCAGCAACTTCCGCGACTCGGCCAGGGCGTTCAGCGGGGCCGCATCCGGCGGCTGCGGACGGCCACCTGCCGGGTGAGGGTTAGGCGAGGTTAGTGATGGCGGACCAACTCCAGCATGCGACCGAGGCGCTGCGCAAGGCGCTGGTCCAGGTGGAACGCCTGAAGCGCACCAACCGTGCGCTGCTGGAGCGGTCGAGCGAGCCGATCGCCATCGTCGGTATGTCGTGCCGCTTCCCCGGCGGCGTCGAAACGCCGGAAGACCTGTGGCGGATGGTGGCCGACGGCCGCGACGTGATCACCGAGTTCCCCACCGACCGCGGCTGGGACGTGGCGGGGCTGTACGACCCCGATCCCGACGCGCGCCACAAGACCTACGCCCGCAGCGGCGGCTTCGTGGACGGCGTCGCGGACTTCGACGCGGCGTTCTTCGGCATCGCGCCCAGCGAGGCGCTGGCGATGGACCCCCAGCATCGGATGCTGCTGGAGCTGTCCTGGGAGGCGCTGGAGCGGGCCGGGATCGATCCCGGCGGGCTGCGCGGCAGCGCCACCGGGGTGTTCGCCGGACTCATCGTGCAGGGCTACGGCATGTTGGCCGAGGAGATCGAGGGCTACCGGCTCACCGGCATGACGTCCAGCGTCGCCTCCGGTCGGGTGTCGTACGTGCTGGGTCTGGAGGGCCCGGCGGTGTCGGTCGACACGGCGTGCTCGTCGTCGCTGGTCGCGCTGCACATGGCGGTGCAGTCGCTGCGGTCGGGGGAGTGCGACCTGGCCCTGGCCGGCGGCGCGACGGTCAACGCCACGCCGACGGTCTTCGTGGAGTTCAGCCGCCACCGTGGGCTGGCGCCCGACGGCCGCTCCAAGGCCTACGCCAGCGCGGCCGACGGGGTCGGTTGGTCCGAGGGCGGCGCCATGCTGGTCGTCGAACGGTTGTCGGACGCCCAGCGGCTGGGCCACCCGGTGTTCGCGGTGGTGCGGGGTTCCGCGGTCAACCAGGACGGCGCGTCGAACGGGCTGACCGCGCCCAACGGCCCGTCGCAGCAGCGGGTGGTGCGCGCCGCGCTGGCCAACGCCGGGTTGTCGACGGCCGACGTGGATGTGGTCGAGGGCCACGGCACCGGCACGACGCTGGGCGACCCGATCGAAGCCCAGGCGTTGCTGGCGACCTACGGCCAGGACCGCAGCGAGCCGCTGTGGCTGGGCTCGATCAAGTCGAACATGGGCCACACGCAGGCCGCCGCGGGTGTCGCCGGCGTGATCAAGATGGTGCAGGCGATGCGCCACGAGACGCTGCCCGCTACCCTGCACGTCGATCGGCCCAGCCCGCACGTGGACTGGTCGGCGGGCGCGGTGTCGTTGCTCACCGAGGCGCGGCCCTGGCCGGTCGGCGACCGGGCTCGGCGGGCGGGCATCTCGTCGTTCGGGATCAGCGGGACCAACGCCCACGTGATCGTGGAGGCCGTCCCCGCGGTCGAGGTGCCGCAGCCCGGCCCGAAGCCCGCGGTGGTGCCGTGGGCGGTGTCGGCAAAGTCTGTGCCCGCGTTGCGGTCTCAGGCCGCCCGGCTCGCCGCTCATGTGCGCGCCCAGGGCGATCTCGATGTCGCCGACGTGGCGTGGACCCTGGCCGGCCGGACCGCCTTCGAGCACCGCGCCGTCGTGGTCGGCGGCGACCGGGACCGGTTGCTGGCCGGCCTGGACGAGCTGGCCGCCTCTGACGTCGAGGCGCCCATGTCGGTCATTCGCGGTACCGCCGCGCCCGCGGGCAAGACCGTCTTCGTCTTCCCCGGCCAGGGTTCCCAATGGGCCGGCATGGGTGTCGAATTGCTCGACACCGCAACAATTTTCGCGCAACAGATCGAGGCGTGCGCGCAGGCCTTCGCCGAATTCGTCGACTGGTCGCTGACCGACGTGCTGCGCGGCGCGCCCGGCGCACCGGCCCCGGACCGCGTGGACGTCGTGCAGCCGGTGCTGTTCGCGGTGATGGTGTCGCTGGCCGAACTGTGGAAGTCCGTCGGGGTGAGTCCCGACGCGGTGATCGGGCACTCGCAGGGCGAAATCGCGGCGGCCTACGTGGCCGGTGCGCTGTCGTTGCGGGATGCGGCGCGGGTGGTCACGTTGCGCAGCAAGCTGCTGAGGTCGCTGGCCGGCCCGGGCGGCATGCTGTCCATCGCGTGCAGCACCGAACGGGCGCGAGAGTTGTTGGCGCCCTACGGCAGCCGGGTCAGCATCGCCGCCGTCAACGGCCGGTCCGCCGTCGTGGTGTCCGGTGACGGCACGGCGCTGGACGAACTCGTCGGCTTCTGCGCCGACCTCGAGCTGCGCACGCGGCGGATCGAGGTGGACTATGCCTCGCATTCGGTCGAGGTCGAGGCGATCCGCGGCGAGCTCACCGAGGTTCTGGCCGGCATCGAGCCGCGGTCCTCGCGCACGGCCTTCTTCTCGACGGTGACCGGAAACCGTTTGGACACGGCCGGTTTGGACGCCGACTACTGGTATCGCAACCTCCGGCAGACCGTTCAGTTCGACCAGGCGGTGCGCAGCGCGTGCGAGCACGGGTACCGGACCTTCATCGAATCCAGCCCGCATCCCGCGTTGATCGCGGGGATCGAAGACACCGCCAACGCTTGCGGTGGAGACAGCGAAGCGCTCGTCGTTCCCACGTTGGGCCGCGATGACGGTGGGCTCGAGCGGTTCCTGACCTCCGCGGCGACCGCGTTCGCCGCGGGGGTGGGCGTGGATTGGCGGGGCGTGCTGGGCGGCGCCGGCTTCGTGGAGCTGCCGACCTACGCCTTCGACCGCCGGCGGTTTTGGCTGTCCGGCGAGGGCATCGCCGCGGACGCCGCAAGCCTGGGGCTGGCGACCAGCGAGCACCCGCTGCTGAGCGCGGTCGTGGAGTTGCCGGCCTCGGGCGGGGTGGTGCTGACCGGCCGGTTGTCGCCGAGCCTGCACGGCTGGCTGGCCGACCACGCCGTATCCGGTGTGGCCGTGTTCCCCGGCGCCGGATTCGTGGAGCTGGCGATCCGCGCCGGCGACGAGGTCGGTTGTGCGACGGTCGACGAACTGACGCTGCAGGCGCCGTTGATGTTGCCGGACAAGGGTTCCGGGTCCGGCTCGGTGGCCGTGCAGGTCGTGGTCGGCGCCGAGGAGGAAGGCGGCCGGCGTAGCGTGTCGATCTTCTCGCGCGCCGACGCCGGCTCCGGCTGGGTGTGCCACGCCGAGGGCATCGTCAGCACAGGGTCGGTCGAGCCGGTCGCGGAGCTGTCGGTGTGGCCGCCGGCGGGCGCGGTCGCGGCCGACGCCGCCGACTGCTACGCGCGGTTGGCGGCGCTCGGGTACGGCTACGGCCCCGCGTTCCAGGGGATGACCGCCACATACGTCCGCGGCGACGAGGTTTTCGCCGAGGTGCGGCTGCCGGAGGCCGCCGGCGGCGTCAACGGGTTCGGCTTGCACCCCGCCCTGCTCGACGCGTCGATGCACGCCCTGGCGGTGGCCGACCAAATCGCCGGCCAGCCCGACGAAGTGGTGTTGCCGTTCTCCTGGCAGGGCGTGACGTTGCACGCCGCGGGCGCCTCGGCCGTCCGCGCCCGCATCGCGCCGGCCGGAAGTTCGGCGGCCTCGAAGACGGTGTCCATCGAGCTCGCCGACGGGCTGGGGCTGCCGGTGCTCTCGGTGCGGGCGATGGTGGCCCGTCCGGTCAGCGAGCAGCAGCTGCGCGCGGCGGTGTCGGGCGCGGGCCCGGACCGGTTGTTCGAGGTGCACTGGGCGCCCGCGACGCTCAACACCAACGCCGAGCCGCCCTCCCACGAGGTATTCGAATCGGTTGCGGCCGGCGACGATCCGGTCGCCGGATCATACGAGCGCACGCACCGGGCGCTGGCCGCCGTGCAATCCTGGCTGACCCAGCACGACTCCGGGGTCCTGGTCGTCGCGACGCAAGGCGCGATGGCGTTGCCGGGGGACGACGTGACCGATTTGGCCGGCGCGGCGGTGTGGGGGCTGGTCCGGTCGGCGCAGACCGAGCATCCCGGGCGCATCGTGCTGGTGGATTCCGATGCGGCGCTTGACGATAACGCGGTCGCGACCGTCCTCGCCGCCGGAGAGCCCCAGGTGCTGCTGCGCGACGGCAAGGCGTACACCGCGCGGGTACGCGGCAGCCGCGCCGTCGACGGCATCATGGCGCCCCCGGCGGACGGGCCCTGGCGGCTCGGCATCAGTAGCGCGGGCACCTTCGAAAACCTGCAACTGGAGCCGGTTCCGGGCGCCGACGCCCCGCTGGAACCGGGCCAGGTCCGGGTGGCTTTGCGCGCCATCGCGACCAACTTCCGCGACGTCATGATCACCCTGGGCATGTTCACCCACGACGCCCTGCTCGGCGGCGAAGGCGCCGGCGTGGTGGTCGAGGTGGGGCCCGGGGTCACCGAGTTCGCCGTCGGCGATTCGGTGTACGGATTCTTTCCCGACGGCAGCGGCACGCTGGTGCCCGGCGACGTGCGCCTGCTGCTGCCGATGCCGGCCGACTGGTCCTACGCCGAAGCCGCCGGCATCTCCGCGGTTTTCACCACCGCGTACATGGCGTTCATCCACCTGGCCGAGGTGCGGCCCGGACAGCGGGTGCTGGTGCACGCCGCCGCCGGCGGCGTGGGGATGGCCGCGGTTCAGCTGGCCCGGCATCTGGGCCTGGAGGTGTTCGCCACCGCCAGCCGCGGCAAGTGGGACACCTTGCGGGCCATGGGCTTCGACGACGACCACATCTCGGATTCCCGCAGCCTGGAGTTCGAGGAGAAGTTCCGGGCGGTCACCGGCGGGCGAGGCGTGGACCTGGTGCTCGACTCGCTGGCGGGCGAATTCGTCGATGCCTCGCTGCGGCTGGTCGCCCCGGGCGGCGTGTTCTTGGAGATGGGCAAGACCGACATCCGCGACCCGGGTGCGGTCGCCCGGGAATACCCGGGTGTGCGCTACCGGGCCTTCGACCTGTTCGAGCCCGGCCGCCCCCGGATGCATCAGTGGATGCTGGAGCTCGCCGGGTTGTTCGAGGCCGGGATCCTCAAGCCGTTGCCGGTCACGACGTTTGACGTGCGCCGCGCGCGCGCCGCGCTGCGCTACCTGAGCCAGGCCCGCCACATCGGCAAGGTCGTGATGACGTTGCCTTCTGCGCCCGGTGCCGGGCTGAGTGCGGGCACGGTGCTCATCACCGGCGGCACCGGCATGGCGGGTTCGGCGCTGGCCCGCCACCTGGTGGGGCACCACGGCGTCCGCGACCTGGTGCTGCTGAGCCGCCGGGGCGCGGACGCGCCCGGCTCGGCCGAACTGGTCGCCGAGCTGGAGGCGACCGGCGCCCGGGTCCGGGTGGCCGCGTGCGACGCGGCGGACCGCGCCGCGCTGGCACGGGTGATCGCCGACATCCCGTTACTCTCCGGCGTGATTCATGCCGCGGGCGTGCTGGACGACGCGATGGTCACCTCGTTGACGCCGGAGCGCATCGACGCGGTGCTGCGCGCCAAGGCCGACGCGGCGTGGAACCTGCACGAGTTGACCCGCGACCTGAATCTGTCTGCCTTCGTGATGTTTTCGTCGATGGCCGGGCTGGTGGGTTCGTCGGGCCAGGGTAACTACGCGGCGGCCAACGCGTTCCTGGACGGGTTGGCGTCGCATCGGCGGGCGCACGGGCTGCCCGCGATCTCACTGGCCTGGGGCCTGTGGGATCAGGCCAGCGACATGACCGGTGGGCTGGGCGCGGCCGACATCGCCCGGCTGGGCCGCGACGGGATCCTGGCGCTGTCGTCGGCCGAGGCGATGGAGTTGTTCGACACCGCGCTGATCGTCGACGAGCCGTTCCTGGCGCCCGCCCGGATCGACCTCGGTGCGCTGCGCGCCCATGCCGTCGCGGTACCACCGATGTTCGCCGACCTGCTCAGCGCCCCGACCCGGCGCCGGGTCGACGACTCGCTGGCGGCCGCCAAGTCGAAATCGGCGCTGGCGCACCGCCTCCACGGGCTGCCCGAGGCGGAGCAGCACGCCGTCCTGCTGGACCTGGTGCGCTCGCACATCGCGACGGTGCTGGGCAACACCAGCGCCGAGGCGATCGACCCGGACAAGGCGTTCCAGGAGTTGGGCTTCGACTCGCTGACGGCGGTCGAAATGCGCAACCGGCTCAAAACCGCGACGGGGTTGGCCCTTTCGCCAACGCTCATCTTCGACTACCCGACGCCCAACGGCCTGGCCGGCTACCTGCGCACCGAACTCGCCGGAGTGCCGCAGGAAATCAAGCAGGCTCCCGTCCTTCGCGCCACCGACGACGATCCCATCGCGATCGTCGGCATGTCGTGCCGTTACCCGGGCGGCGTGGCTTCGCCCGACGATCTGTGGGCCATGCTGGCCGAGGGTCGCGACGTGCTCTCGGATTTCCCGACCGATCGCGGGTGGAACCTGGCCGGGCTGTACAACCCGGATCCCGACGTTCCGGGCACCTGCTACACCCGCACCGGCGGCTTCGTGGACGGTGTCGCCGATTTCGATCCCGCGTTCTTCGGCATCACGCCCACCGAGGCGCTGGCCATGGATCCCCAGCAGCGGCTGTTCCTCGAGTTGTCCTGGGAAGCCTTGGAGCGCGCCGGAATCGAGCCCGGCGGATTGCGCGGCAGCGCCACCGGCGTGTTCGCGGGTGTCTACACGCAGGGCTACGGCATCGGCGCCGCCCCGGCCACGGAAGGCTTCCGGCTGACCGGGCAGTCGTCGAGCGTGGCGTCGGGACGGATTTCGTACGCGCTGGGGCTGGAGGGCCCGGCGGTGTCGGTGGACACGGCGTGCTCGTCGTCGTTGGTCGCGCTGCACATGGCGGCCCAATCGCTCCGTTCGGGCGAATGCGACCTCGCCCTGGCCGGCGGCGTCACGGTCAATGCCACGCCCGACATCTTCGTGGAGTTCAGCCGCATGCGCGGGTTGTCGGCGGACGGCCGCTGCAAGGCCTACGCCGGCGCGGCCGACGGCACCGGGTTCTCCGAGGGCGGCGGCATGCTCGTGGTCGAGCGGTTGTCCGACGCACGCCGGCTCGGCCATCCCGTGCTGGCGGTGGTGCGGGGTTCGGCGATCAACCAGGACGGCGCCTCCAACGGGTTGACCGCCCCCAACGGTCCCTCGCAGCAGCGGGTGGTGCGCGCCGCGCTGGCCAACGCGGGGTTGTCGCCCGCCGAGGTCGACGCGGTCGAGGGTCACGGCACCGGAACGACTTTGGGCGATCCGATCGAGGCCCAGGCGTTGTTGGCGACCTACGGTCAAGAGAGGGCACAGCCGCTGTGGCTGGGGTCGATCAAGTCGAACATGGGTCACACGCAGGCCGCGGCCGGTGTGGCCGGGGTGATCAAGATGGTGCTGGCGATGCGTCACGAGATGTTGCCGGCGACGCTGCATGTCGACGAGCCCAGCCCGCACGTGGACTGGGCGATGGGATCGGTGTCGTTGCTGACCGAGGCGCAACCGTGGCCCGCGAACGGCCATGCGCGCCGCGCCGGGGTGTCATCCTTCGGGATCAGCGGCACCAACGCGCACGTGATCATCGAGGCCGTCACGGCCGAGGCCGCGCCCGTCCCGGAACACGCCACATTGCCGGTGGTGCCGTGGCCGGTGTCGGCAAAGTCATTGCCCGCGTTGGCTTCTCAGGCCGGTCGGCTGGCTGAGCACCTGCGCCGGCACACCGAACTCGACGTCGCCGACGTCGCGTGGTCCCTGGCGGGCCGCACAAACTTCGAGCAGCGCGCCGTGGTGGTCGGCGGTGGTCACGACGGGATGCTGGCCGGCCTCGACGAGTTGGCCGCCGGTGAGACCGGATCCGTCGTCCAGGGCACGGCAACGCCCGGCAAGACCGTCTTCGTCTTCCCCGGCCAGGGCGCCCAAACACTCGGCATGGGAAGGGAATTGCACGCGGCCTACCCGGTGTTCGCCGAGGCGTTCGACACGGCGGTGGGCGAGCTGGACCAGCACCTGCTGCGGCCGCTGCGCGACGTGATGTGGGGCAGCGACGAAACTGCGCTGCACACCACCGAATTCGCCCAGCCAGCCCTGTTCGCCGTGGAAGTCGCCATCTTCCGCCTGCTCGAGTCGTGGGGCGTGCGCCCCGATTTCGTGCTGGGCCACTCGATAGGCGAGGTGTCGGCCGCGCACGTCGCCGGTGTGCTGTCGCTGGAGAACGCCGCCGTCCTGGTCGCCGCCCGGGGCCGCTTCATGCAGGCGCTGCCGCCGGGTGGGGCGATGATCGCCGTGCAGGCCACGGAAGACGAGGTGCGGCCGCTGCTGACGCCGTTCCAAGAAGCCGGCGTGGGCATCGCGGCGGTCAACGGGCCTGCTTCGGTGGTGATTTCGGGCGCCGAAGGCCCGGTTGTCGAGGTCGCGGACCAACTCCGCGCCGACGGCCGCCGCGTCCACCGGCTCGCCGTCTCGCACGCATTCCACTCCCCGCTGATGGACCCGATGATCGACGAATTCGGCACCGTCGCCGCCGGGCTCGCCGTCGGCAAGCCCACCATTCCGATCGTCTCGAACGTCACCGGGCAGCCGGCGGGGGACGACTTCGCCTCCGCGGCGTACTGGAAGCGGCACGTCCGCGAGGCGGTGCGGTTCGCCGACAGTGTGCGCTTCGTGCACTCGGCCGGCGCCACCCGCTTCCTCGAGGTCGGGCCGAGCGGCGGGCTGACGGCCGCGATCGAGGAATCGCTACCGGATGCCCCCGTCACGACGATGTCGGCGCTGCGCAAGGACCGACCGGAGCCGGTTACCCTGACCACCGGCGTCGCGCACGGGTTCGTCGCCGGCATGGACGTCAACTGGCGCGCGGTGGTGGGGACCGGCAGCCTCGTCGAGCTGCCCACGTATGCCTTTGAACGACGGCGCTTCTGGCTGTCCGGCGACGGTGCGCCCGCCGACGCCACCGGGCTGGGGCTGGCCGCCGGTGAACACGCCCTGCTGGGCGCGGTGGTGGAGCTGCCCGCCTCCGGCGGCGTGGTGCTGACCGGTCGGTTGTCGCCGAGCACTCAGGGCTGGCTCAACGACCATGCCGTCGGCGGCGTCGTGCTGTTCCCCGGCGCCGGGTTTGTCGAGCTGGCGATCCGCGCCGGCGACGAGGTGGGCTGCGGGCTCGTCGACGAGCTGAACCTGGCGGCGCCGCTGGTGTTGCCGGCCGGTGGTTCGGTCGCGGTTCAGGTGGTGGTCGGCGGTCCGGACGACTCGGGCGCCCGTGCGGTGTCGGTGTTCTCGCGTGGCGACGCCGGCTCGGGCTGGTCGCTGCACGCCGAGGGCGTGCTGCGCGCGGGCTCGGCGCACCCCGCCGCGGACCTGTCGGCGTGGCCGCCGGTGGGGGCCGTCCCGGTGGATATCGGCGACGGGTACGAGCGACTTGCCGAGCGCGGCTACGGGTATGGGCCCGCATTCCGCGGCCTGAAGTCCATGTGGCGCCGCGGCGATGAGGTGTTCGCCGAAGTCGCACTGCCCGAGGACGCCGGAGTGTCGGTGACCGGCTTCGGGGTGCACCCCGCGATGCTCGACGCCGCGCTGCACGCGGTGATCCTGGCATCGGACGACGCCGAGCTCGCCGAGGGTTCGATGCTGGTGCCGTTCTCGTGGCAGCGGGTGTCGCTGCACGCCGCGGGCGCGGCGGCGGTGCGGGCGCGGATCATGCCGGTGGGCGAGTCGGCCGTGTCGATCGAGCTGGCCGACGGGTTGGGGCTGCCGGTGCTCTCGGTGGCGTCGATGGTGGCCCGGCCGGTCACCGATCAGCAGCTGTTGGCGGCGGTGTCGAATTCGGGGCCGGACCGGCTCTTCGAGGTCGTCTGGTCGGCTCAGCCGCTCACCGCGGTGCAGCCGGTCTCGTTGTCCGCTTGGGGGGCAACCGAACTCGAGCCGCCGGAGAACACCGAACGATCGGCGGTGCTGTTCGAATCATCGCCGGTGGCCGGCGACGTCGTGACGGACGTCTACGCGGCCACCCGCGCGGTGCTGCCGGTGTTGCAGTCGTGGCTGGCCCGCGACGGCGCCGGAACGCTGGTGGTGTCGACCCGCGGCGCGATGGCGCTGCCGGGGGAGGACGTCACCGACCTGGCGGGCGCGGCGGTGTGGGGGCTGGTGCGGTCGGCGCAGACCGAGCACCCCGGCCGCATCGTCCTCGTCGACACCGATGCGCCGCTGGACGCCGACGCGATTGCCGCGGCACTGGCCCCCGCCGAGCCGCAGGTGGTGCTGCGGGGCGGGACGGTCTACACCGCGCGGGTGCACGGCAGCCGCGGCGTCGGCGGCCTTTTGGTGCCGCCCGACGACGGGCCATGGCGGCTCGGCATGAGCAGCCACGGCACGATCGAGAACCTGCGGCTGGAGCGGATCCCCGATGCCGACACGCCGCTGGGCCCCGGTCAGGTGCGGGTCGCCCTGTCGGCCATCGCGGCCAACTTCCGCGACGTCATGATCGCGCTGGGCCTCTACCCCGACCCCGATGCCGTCATGGGTATCGAGGGCTCGGGTGTTGTGGTCGAGATCGCTTCGGGTGTGGCGCGTTTCGCGGTGGGCGACCGCGTCATGGGCCTCTTCCCCGACGGCACCGGGACGATCGCCACCACCGACCAGCGGCTACTGGTCAAGGTGCCGGCCGGATGGTCACACACCGCCGCGGCGACCGCGTCGGTCGTGTTCGCCACGGCGTCCTACGCCCTCGTCGACCTTGCCGGCGTCAAGCCCGGCCAGCGGGTGCTGGTGCACGCGGCTGCGGGCGGGGTGGGCATGGCGGCGGTGCAGCTGGCCCGCCATCTCGGCCTGGAGGTGTTCGCGACGGCCAGCCGCGGCAAGTGGGACACCTTGCGGGCCATGGGGTTTGACGACGACCACATCGCCGACTCGCGGAGCCTCGACTTCGAGGACAAGTTCCGGGCGGTCACCGGTGGGCGGGGCGTCGACGTGGTGCTCGACTCGCTGTCCGGCGACTTCGTGGACGCCTCGCTGCGGCTGGTCGCCCCGGGCGGGATGTTCCTGGAGATGGGCAAGACGGACATCCGCGAGCCCGGGGCCGTCGCCCGCGACCACGTCGGTGTGCGCTACCGCGCCTTCGATCTCTTCGAGGCCGGACCGGAGCGCATCGCGGCGCTGCTCGACGAGTTGGCGGCACTGTTCGGCGACGACGTGCTACAACCGTTGCCGGTCAGCAGGTTTGACGTCCGGCGCGCACCCGCGGCGTTGCGGTACCTGAGCCAGGCCCGGCACGTCGGCAAGGTCGTGATGAGCATGCCCGACGCCTGGGTGGCGGGCACGGTGCTGATCACCGGCGCGACCGGGATGGCGGGTTCGGCGTTGGCACGCCACGTGGTGTCCCGGCACGGCGCGCGCCACCTGGTCCTGATGAGCCGGCGCGGCCTCGACGCGCCGGGCGCCGCGGAGCTGGTGACCGAGTTGACCGCGGCCGGTGCCCAGGTGCAGGTGGTCGCCTGCGACGCCGCGGACCGCGAGGCCGTCGCCAAGGTGCTCGCCGACATCCCGGTGCAGCGGCCGCTGTCCGGCGTGATCCACGCGGCCGGCGTGCTCGACGACGCGGTGATCTCGTCGCTGACGCCGGAACGCGTCGAGGCGGTGCTGCACGCCAAGGTCGACGCGGCGTGGAACCTGCACGAGCTCACCCGCGACCTCGATGTGTCTGCGTTCGTGCTGTTTTCGTCGATGGCCGGGCTGGCCGGCGCGTCCGGCCAGGCCAACTACGCCGCCGCCAACTCCTTCCTGGACGGGCTGGCCGTGCACCGGCGGAACCAGGGACTCCCGGCGATATCACTGGCCTGGGGGCTGTGGGATCAGACCAGCGCGATGACCGGCGCGCTGGGCGCCGCGGATCGCGCCCGGTTCGGCCGGGACGGGATCGTCGCGATGTCCTCCGACGAGGCGCTGGAGTTGATGGACACCGCCCTGATCGTCGACGAGCCGTTCCTGCTGCCCGCGCACATCGACCTGGCGGCGCTGCGGGTCAAATTCGACAACGGCACGTTGCCGCCGATGTTCGTCGATCTGATCAACGCGCCGACGCGCCGGCAGGTCGACGACTCGCTGGCCGCGGCGAAATCGAAGTCGGCTCTGCTGCAGCGCCTCGACGGCCTGCCCGAAGACGAGCAACAGGCGGTGCTGCTGGACCTGGTGCGCTCCAACATCGCCACGGTGCTGGGCAGCTCCAGCCCCGAGTCGATCGATCCGGACCGGGCGTTCCAGGAGTTGGGCTTCGACTCGCTCACCGCCGTCGAGATGCGCAACCGGTTGAAATCCGCGACAGGGCTTCCGCTTTCGCCGACGCTGATCTTCGACTACCCGAACTCCGCCGCGCTGGCCGGCTACATGTACCGGGAACTCGTCGGCAGCTCGGAGCAGCAGACCCCGGCCGCGGCGCCCGGGGAGGCCGAGATCCAGCGCGTGGTGGGATCCATTCCGGTCAAGCGGCTGCGTCAGGCCGGGGTGCTGGAACTGCTGCTGGCGTTGGCGAACGAAGCCGACACCGGCGGTCCGGCGGCGCCCGCGGCGACTTCCGAAAAGGACATCGCGGACATGGATCTCGACGCCCTGGTCAACGCGGCCTTGCTGAACGACGATGACGGCGAATAGGCATGTTCGGGAGTAGCCCGTGAGGATTGCGGTCACCGGGGCCGGCGGTGTGCTCGGCCGCGGACTCGCCGCCCGGTTGCTCAGCCAGGGCCACGAAGTCGTCGGCATCGCCCGGCACCGGCCCGAAAGTTGGTCGAGCGCTGCCGAATTCGTCGTCGCTGACATCCGGGACGCCGACGCGGTCAGGCGCGCCGTCACCCGCGCGGACGTCGTCGCGCATTGCGCGTGGGCCCGCAACAGCGAGCAGGTCAACATCGGCGGGACGCGCAACGTCCTCGACGCGATGGCCGAAGCCGGAACCCGGCGCATCGTCTTCCCGTCGTCGGCACACGTCTACGGCGGGGGAGATGCCTCGAAGACCGAATGCGACACGCTGAACCCGACGTCCATCGATGGGTGGCAGCGGGCGCGCGTCGAACAGCTGCTCGCCGGAGCCGAGGCCGAATCGGTGGCGATTCGCTGCGCGCTCATCGCCGGTCGCGGCGTCGACAACTGGGTGCGCCGCGTCTTTGCCCTGCCGGCGTTTCCCGGACGATTCGCCGATCGTCCCGTTCAGCTGGTCCACCTCGACGACGCGCTCGCGCTACTGACGCGCGCGGTCCTCGACACCGAAATCAAAAGCCAGACAATAAATCTCGCGGCGTCAGGCGCGCCGACATTCCAGCGGATCGCGGCCGCCCTCGGGCGGCCGGTCGTGCCGATGGTTGCCCCGTTCGCCGAACTGGCACTCGTGCAGAGCGCGCCGCCGATGGATACCAGACGCCTGCGCGAGGAATGGGGATACCAGCCGGCGTGGAACTCCGACGAATGCGTCGACGACCTCGCGCTGGCGGTGCGCGGGCGGGTCACGCTGGGCAAGCGGGTGCTGTCGCTGCCGTGGCGCCTCGCCCATATCCAGGATCTGCCCGCCGTCGATGCCCCCGCGAAGGACGGTGTTGCGCCGGTATTGGCCGGGCCGGGAGGGGTCAACGGCGAGTTCGATACGCCGATAGACCCGCGTTTCCCGACATTCCTGGCGACCAACTTGTCCGAGGCGCTGCCCGGCCCGTTCTCGCCGTCGTCGGCATCGGCGACGGTGCGCGGGCTGCGGGCCAGCGCCGTGTGCGTCGCCGAGCGGCTGCGGCCGGGGGGGATGATCCAACGCGAGATCGCCATGCGCATGGTCGCGGTGTTCGCCCACCGGCTCTACGGCGCGATCACGACGGCGCATTTCATGGCCGAGACCGTTCCTTTCATCAAGCCGGCGACGGTGGTCAGCAACAGTGGGTTCTTCGGCCCGAGCATGGCGTCTCTGCCGGTCTTCGGCGACGAGCGCCCACCGCTGGAATCGGGCCGTGCCCGAAGGCAATTGCGCACCCTGCGCAACATCGGGGTATTCGGCGTCAACCTGCTCGGGCTGAGCGCCGGCTCGGCCGGAGACACCGAGGCCTTCGTCGCGGACGTCGATCGGTTGGAGCGTCTCGCGGGCGACGACCTGACCCGGCTCGACGACCGCCGGCTGCTCAGCCTGATCCTGTTGGCGCGCGACCACGTGGTGCACGGCTGGGTGCTGGCGGCGGGTTCGTTCCTGCTGTGCGCGGCCTACAACGTGTTGTTGCGCGCCCTGTGCGGACGAGATACCGCGCCGCAGGCCGGCCCGGAACTCGTCAGTGCCCGGTCGGTGGAGGCCATGCAGCGGTTGGCGGCTGCCGCACAACGCGATCCGGATGTGGTTCGCCTGCTGGGTGAACCGGGGGAGCGCCTCGGCAAGCTGGCCGTCGACGCCCCCGAGTTCCACGCCGCGGTGCTCGCCGAGCTGGCGCTGATCGGGCATCGTGGCCCCGCGGAGCTCGAGATGTTGTCAACGAGTTACGCCGACGATCCGGAGTTGCTGGTCCGAATGGTGACCAAGACCCTCAGCGCGGCTGCCGCGCCGCAGCCGGTGCATCCGGCGATTCCGTTGCACGCCAAGCCGGTCGCGGCTCTGGCGGTGCGGCAATTGCGGGATCGCGAAACCCGCCGCGACAAAGTGGTGCGGGCCAATTGGGTGCTGCGTGGCCTGCTGCGCGAGTACGGCCGGCGGCTGGTCGACGCCGAGGTCTTCGAAAGCGCCGACGACGTGTTCTATCTCCTGGTCGACGAACTCGATGCTCTGCCACCGGATGTCGCGAAGCTGGTGGCGGCGCGGCGGTCCGAGCAGCGCCGGCTGGCCGGTGTCGTTCCGCCGACGGTGTTCAGCGGGAGCTGGCAGCCGACCACGACGTCGGCGCCGGCGCTGGCGGGCGGGGACACCCTGCGCGGGGTGGGCGTCTGCGGCGGCCGGGTGCGTGGCAGGGTGCGGATCGTGCGGCCCGAAACGATCGACGACCTGCAACCGGGCGAGATCCTCGTCGCCGAGGCCACCGACGTCGGCTACACCGCCGCGTTCTGCTACGCCGCGGCCGTGGTGACCGAGCTCGGTGGCCCGATGTCGCACGCCGCCGTGGTGGCCCGCGAATTCGGTTTCCCGTGTGTGGTCGACGTTGCGGGGGCGACCCGGTCCCTGCGACCGGGTGCCCTCGTCGAGGTCGACGGCGCCACGGGCGAGATTCGGGTGCTCGAAGCGGGCCCCTAGGAGGCTGGGTCTCGTTGGCGTACTAGCAATGGTCTATGTCAGGCCGGGGTGAGGCGGATCGGCAAGTGGGTCGGTCCGCGGAGCGAGCTGTGCGTCGACCACTGCGTCGCGCCCTCGGGAATGATTCGGGCGACGCGGGTGACGAGTTGCCGCAGCACGGCCTGGGCTTCCATGCGGGCCAGCGGTGCCCCCAGGCACATATGCGCGCCGTAGCCGAACGCGACGTGCGTTCGCGGGTCGCGGTCGGCCCGGTACTCGTCGGGGTCGTCGAACGCGGTGGGGTCGCGGTTGGCCGCGCCGAAGGACAGCAGCACGCGTGATCCGGTGGGGATGGTGACGTCGCCGATTGGGTAGTCGGCCCGGGTGTAGCGGTAGAGGTTCTGGATGGGAGTGGTGATGCGTAGCTGCTCCTCCACCGCGAGCGGGATCAGGTCGGGGTTGGCGCGGATCAGGTCGTACTGATCCGGCCGGCGGGCGAGCGTGTCGAACATTCCGCCCAGCAGGTTGGTCGTTGTTTCATTGCCCGCGATCAGCAGGTGGATGGCGATGAGCAGAAGCTGACTGTCGGTGAGGCTGCCGTCGGTGTTGTGCTCGATGAGCCGCCCGAGCACGGTGTTGGACCCCTTGAGTCCACCCGTGGCGAATTGGCCTGTGAAATAACGCTGTAACGCCAACATCGCCGACATCGTCTTGGCCGCATCGACGAGACTGGACAGCGTGGGCGTCAGGTCCATGACTCCGACGGCGCGTTCGGACCAACGGCGGAAGTCGCCGATGTCGGTGTCGGGTATTCCGAGGATCTGGGCGATCAGGCTGATCGGCATCGGTATGGCCAAGCGCTGTACGACATCGCAGCCCGGGTCGTTCAGCACGTCGGTGACGAGGTCGGTGGCCAGCTTCTCGGTCATCTCCTGCCAGGACTTCATGGCGCCCTTGCTGAATCCCGGTTGGACTTGCTTGCGCAGCCGGGCGTGTTCTTCGCCGTCGGTGACCACTGCCAGCGGGCCCGAGATCCTCAGTCGGGTTACCCCTTGGGCGCTGGTGACCTGGTCGGTGTCGCGCAACGCGGCCCGCACGTCGTCAAGCCGGCTGAGGATGAAGGTGGCGCGCCTGGGGTTATAGTGCACTCTGCCGCTTCGGTGCAGGGCGCGGTAAGCGTCGAACGGGTCCGCGGCGGTGGCGGGGTTCTGCGGATCGTAGTCGGTGTTGATGGCGCCGGTCCAGCCGTCGTAGCCGCGTCGGCGGGTCCGGATGGCGGCGGCGACATTCATCCGCACGGCGCGAGCGACCGGACTGAGGGTTTGGGCTGCCTTGTGGGCGGTCTGGCTGATCGACACCGTCGTTCCTATTCTGACGACCGCATGCGGAGTTGGGTACGAAGGATGCTGATCGTCAAATAGGTGATGTAGCAGGCGGACAAGACGGCCGTTGGTCGACGCGTGTCTGCGCGCAGCAGGAGGACGCCGAGCGCCGTTTCGATCGCGCCGTTGAGGTAGGTGAAAGTGCGAGCGTGGTTGGGGAAACCGAGGCGATTGAAGGGATCGAAGATCCGCGGAACGAGGAAGTGCGCCACACCGATCAGGCCGCCCAGGAGGCCGAGCGCTTGGCGTGTGCGCTCGCTGCGCGTGTCGATGTTGTTCATGGCGATGTCGTCCTCATTCGGTGAATGCGGGGCTGCGCGTTGTGTGCTGCTACCTTCAGTAAGTTTTTGGGCGTGAACGCCGCCAGAACGCCACCGTCGCAGGCGATGTCCACACCGGTGAGGTAGCCGGGCTTGGTCGAAGCGCAAAAAGCCAGCACTTCGGCGACCTCCTCGGGCTTCCCAAAGCGCTTCAACGCGGCCAGTTTCACCATCGCGCCCGATCCGGCTCGCTCCTCCAGCCTGCCCATCTCGGTGTCGATGCTGCCCGGAGACACCGAGACGATGCGTGCGCCGTGGCTGCCGAATCGGGCCGCTTGAGAGGCGCAGTACCACGTCACGAAGTTCTTGCTGATGGAGTACGCCAAACCGGGGCGTATTCCGGTCGGCACGATGTTGCAGGCGGCGCTCATCTTGGCCATGAATCGGTCCTCGTTGCGCAGAGCGTCCTTGAACCGTCGCTTGGGTATGAACAACCGAGGGAACATGTGCGCGGCCATGGACGCGACATTGACGATCGCGAACCCCTCACGCGCCAGCGGGAGGAACGCCTCGTTGACATGGACCGTGCCCAACGCGTTGATGCGCAGGATGTGCTCGGCGTCGCCCATGCTAGGACTGACACCCGCCGTGTGGATCACCGAGGTCACCGAGCCCGACGACGTTGCGGTGGCGATCAGCTCTGAGACCGAGGAGCGGTCGGTCACGTTGCATTCGACCGTCACGCAATCGATTCCGAGGCTCTGTAATTCGGCTGACGCGGCTTGTAGGCGGCTGGGGTTGACATCGCTGACGACCACCAGCCGGTCTTGCCCGACGATCTTTGCCGTGGCCAGTCCCATGCCACCCGCGCCTCCGGTGATGACGCACAGCTCGCGCATGTACCCACCTTCACGACCAGACGCACGCCGTCGGCGACGACCACCAACAATTACGAGAAGAATTTTCTCGTTAATCGTTACACATCATGGCGCCGTTGCCTAGGCGCGCGGTCGAACCATTGCTCTAGGTTCTTCATGTGAGCCAATCTCGGCGGGGGCGACCGCGGAGCGCGGCCGTGCACGAGGCGATCCTTGAAGCCACCCGCGCGCTGCTCGTCGAAGCGGGCTACAGCGGTGTCTCGATGGACAAAGTCGCAGCGATCGCCGGTGTGGCTACCCAAACGGTGTATCGACGGTGGCCGTCTAAAGGCCCCCTGGTGGCCGAGGCGGTCATGCGAGCCTACGACCAGACCGACTTCACGCTTCCGGATACGGGAGACACGGTCGAGGACTTGAGAACCTGGATGCGCGCGTACGCCGAAATCGGTTCCGCTGCCGAGAATGTCGCCCTCGTCCGCGCTCTCGCCGCCGCCGCCGCTGAAGACCTGAGCGACCGCGACACCCTATACCAGCAACTCACCGGCCGTTTCCACGATGCAGTGTCACGCCGGTTGCACGCCGGAATCTCGATGGGCCAGATTCGGGCGGATGCCGATGTCGAAGCTGCCACCGACGCACTCATCGGAGCAACGCTCTACCGCATGCTCAGCGTTACGACGTCGGCGCGGGAAACGACCGAACGCTATTACGGACTGATAGACACGCTGATGTGCGGCATCTCGACGCCGAAGTGAGCTGATCAGAAGGCGACACCGAGGATCGGGTCAGCGGGGGGATCCCGAGAAGATGGACGTGACCGCGCCGACAACATCCGGCGCCCCACTGCCGCTGGAGAGTGCAAAGCAGCCGACAATTGGCGACGCGCGCTGACCGTTGACGACGCGCCGCGGCGGTACATGTGTGCCCGGGGGTGGTCGCGGGACGAACGCGACCTTCACACCCGCCAGCTACCGGGCTCCGAAATGCGCAGAGCGGCGCCGGCCGGCAGCACCTTTGCCTCGCCCACGGATACGGCGTCGAGCAGGAGGGCAACGTAGCGCCGCCAGCCGTCGCTGTCCGGATCCATCGTCGGCAGCACCGCGTAGAGCATCGCGATGATGCGCGGAAGATCATCGCCGACCAGGTCGGCGCGGACAAGCCCGGCCTCTTGGCCCCGCCGCACCAGCTCGTAGAGCGCCGTGTTCAGCGAGTCCGAGATGTCGGCGGTCAGCGACCCGGCCCGGTGAGCGGCGGTCAGCAGGTGCCGTTCGCGGGCACCGAGTCCTATTGCCGCTTCGATCAATTGGTGCAGGCCACGCAAGGGGTCTTCCACGCTTCGCGCGTCCTCGATCGCCGGGGTGAGGTCCTCGGCGACGCTTTGATCCAGGGCCGCCCGGACCAGGTCGGCCTTGGCCGGAAACCTGCGGTAGAGCGTTCGCTCGCCGACCCCCGCGCGGCGGGCGACGGCTTCAATGGGCGCATCCGGCCCGAGTTCCGCGTACACGGCCCGGGCGGCGCGCAGTATGCGCTCGGCGTTACGCGCCGCGTCCGCCCGCAACGGCCGGTCTTCAAGCGCTGTCATCTGCACAGCCTAACTGACGGTTGACTGCCACCTGCGGGGGTTTTACGCTGCTTCGTATAACTGGCAGATGGCTGACATTTAAGGCGGAAGCGCTGATATGACACGGATTTCCGAGCTTTCCGAGAAGGATCTTCCCGTCATACCGGCGCCGCGCGATGCGCGGTGCCCGCTTCATCCGCCGGCCGACTTCGTGAATTGGCGTCAGGAGCCCGGACTGCGACGGGCGATGTATCACGGGCGGCCGGCCTGGGTGGTGAGTCGCTACCACGACATCAGGGCGGCGCTGCTGGATCCGCGCCTGTCCGCGGACACCATTCCGGCCGCCATGAAGCCGGCGAGCCCGGACAGCACCACCCCGGTGATGTTCGCGCGGATCGACGACCCGGAGCACCATCGGCTGCGACGGATGCTGACCAGTGACTTCACCTTCAGGCGCTGCGAGAGGATGCGGCCGCATATTCAGGCATTGGTCGATCAGCACCTCGACGAGATGATCGCCGGCGGGCCGCCCGCGGACCTCGTCAGTGAGTTTGGCCTGCCGGTGCCATCACTGGTGATCGCGTTGTTGCTGGGTGTGCCATCCGAAGACCTGGGCTTCTTCCAGCACCACTCCACGCGTGGGCTCGAGTGGACCACCACGGACGAGCAGAGGGCGGAGTCCTTCGGGGCAATGTATGCCTACATCCAGCAGCTGGTGGATCGCAAGGCGGGCGATCCCAGTGATGATCTGATCAGCCGCCTCGTCACCGGCTACGTCGCGACCGGGCAGCTCACCCGCGAGACGGCGGCCATGACGGCCGTGGTCATGATGCTGGCCGGCCACGAAACCAGCGCCAACATGATTTCGCTGGGAACGGTTGCGCTGCTTGAACATCCAGACGTGTTCGCCCGGCTGGGTAAAACCGACGACCGCGCCGTTGTCGCCAACATCGTCGAGGAGCTCATGCGTTATCTCAGCATCGTGCACAGCCAGGTGGATCGGGTGGCGACGGAGGATTTCATCCTCGGCGGTCAGCCGATCCGTGCCGGAGACATGGTGCTGATGAACCTGCCCGCAGGAAATTGGGACACCGAATTCGTCGACGATGCCGAAACTTTCGACCCCGAACGAAATACCCGTGGCCACTTGGGTTTCGGCTACGGCACCCACCAATGCATAGGCCAGAATCTCGCCCGGGTGGAGATGCAGGTCGCATTCGCCACGCTGGCGCGACGGCTACCGGGGCTGAAATTGGCGGTGCCGCCGGACGAGCTGAGGTTCAAAGAGGCGGACATCTACGGCATGAAAGAGTTGCCGGTCAGTTGGTGAGCAACTTCGCGGCCATCGCAGACGGGCACGACTAATTCGCCCTGCGGAAGCTACGCCAGATCACGAACCCCACGGCCACCGCGGCGCCCAACACCACGGTGGTCAGCATCGTCTGCAGCGCGTCGATCGCGATCCAGCTGGGCTCGTAAGAGCCCGTGGCGCCGACGCATTCGAAGCTCACGCTGGTGCCCGACTGGCCGGGCTTGTAGCTGTAGGCAGTGGTGTCGTACGCCAGTTGGTACCCGCTGTCGCACACGAAGGGGCTCGTCCACATCGCGCTCGCCGGCATCATCGCGGTCAACGACGCCGCAGCCCCGATGCAGATGCCGAGGGCCCCGATGATCGCCCCGATCCGATCGGGCCAACCCCGCATGCCCCACGGCCGGCGGCGGCCCTGCGCGACGTGGCGCCTCGAGCCGACCTGTTGGCCAAAGCCGAGCGGCTGTGGGATGCCGCCGACCGCGCCGTAGTCCGGTGTGGCGCCCTGCCCGGAATACACGACCGAATGCCCCACCTTGAACGTCGCCTTGCCGTGCTTGAAGACGTTGTCGATCTGCTCCGGCGAAAGGCCCGCCTGGGCCGCGGCCTGTATGAAAGCCTCTCGATGCTGCGCCATTTCGGGCGCGGACGGCCCCCCGGGGCCCGCGGGACCGCCGGAGCGTAAGCCCTCCCACAACGACTGTGCGTACTGGCGCGCGCGATCATCGGGATCCTGCCCCGCCGCCTTGGCTTCGGCCAGTTGACGTTCCAGGTCAGCGATGCGCTTTTGGGGATCGTCGGCGTCCATCGGCAAATGGTCCCACGCCCAAACCGCCGATGCGGCAGAATTCAGCGCCGCCTGAGGTGCAAAGCTCAGCAGCTGAACGCCGTGCCGACGCCGTCCGGCGGCGGCACCGACTTCAGGCATCCGAAGGACTGGATGCCGGCGGTCGCGAACCGCACCGCCGACTGATGGGCGTAGTTCACGCAGAACAGTCCCGATTCATCGGAGCGGCAGCGGTAGTCGCCGAACGACAGCGAATCCCCGTTCGCCAGCTCGGGTCCGTTGCCGTTGAGGAAGGGACCGGGGTCGGCGCGGGCCGACCCGACCTGGAGCTTCGTTCCGTCGAAGTCGACCCACCCGCCCTTCCAGTCGCCGTAGGCCGTGTCCGGTCGCGGCGGGGGATTGGTCAGGTTCACCAGGCACGCCAGCGCACCGCCGGTGTGCTTGGCATCGGTCATGCAGGAAACTTTGCCGGCTTGGGCGGTCAGCGCGATGTCATTGCCGAGCGGCGTGGCGGCGCCCTCCCGCGTCGCGCTGTGATAGCGGCTGGGATCGGCGAGGTGACCTGCTTCGATCCAGGCGACGACGTCGGAGATGGGGGCCCCGACGCCGGGCGCGGCCGAGGGCGCCGGCGGTTTGCTGCCCGACGGCCCCGTCGTTGTCGTCGGGGCGGCCCCGCCCGGGGTCGGCGAGACGGCCGGTGGCTGTCCCGAGTTGTTGCCTGTCGTGTGCGAGCAGCCGGCGACCAGCAACGTGGCTGCGACCAGCGCGGCGATCCGCATCCAGCCAGGCTAACCGCCACGCCCGGGATTCGGCCGCTACTCGCGCCGCGGGCCGCCGTGTCGGCTACCGTCACTGTTATGCATGAGCGCACCATCCGCGCCCGCACCACCGCCGGCACCGTCGAAGGCTTCACCCGCGACGGCGTGCACCGCTGGCGATCCATCCCGTACGCCCGGCCCCCCGTGGGGCCCCTGCGGCTTCGGGCGCCCCAACCCGCGCCGCCGTGGTCGGGCGTGCGCCACTGCCACGGCTTCACCCACTGCGCGCCGCAGCAGCGCCGATACACCATGCTCGGTGTCGGTCGCTACCAGCCGATGAGCGAGGACTGCCTGACCCTCAACGTCGTCACGCCGGAAGTCGCCCCCGACAAGCCTTTACCGGTCATGGTCTTCATCCACGGCGGCGGCTACATCCTGGGCAGCTCGGCGACGCCGCTGTATGACGGCGCCGCGCTGGCCCGCCGCGGCTGCGTGTACGTGTCGGTGAATTACCGGCTGGGCGCGCTGGGCTGCCTGGACCTGTCCTCGCTGTCGACCGCGGACAACCCCATCGACAGCAACCTGTACCTGCGCGACCTGGTGATGGCGTTGCGGTGGGTCCGCGACAACATCGCCGAGTTCGGCGGCGATCCGGGCAGGGTCACCATCTTCGGGGAGAGCGCGGGCGCGCACATCACCGCCACGCTGCTTGCGGTGCCGGCGGCCGAAGGCCTGTTCGCCCAGGCGATCTCGGAAAGCCCCGCCTCCGGCATGGTGCGGTCGCGGGAAACGGCCGCCGAATTCGCGACGCGCTTCGCCCGCCTGATCGGGGCCCGCCGCGACGACGCGGCCAGTGTGTTGATGCGGGCGTCCGCGGCGCAATTCGTCGAGACCCAACACCGGCTGATCGACCAGGGCATGGAGAACCGGCTGGGCGCATTCCCGATAGGACCGGTGTTCGGCGACGACGTCCTGCCCGTCGACCCCGTCGAGGCGATGCGGACCGGCCGGGCGCACCGGGTGCCGCTGATCGTGGGCACCAACGCCGAAGAGGGCCGCCTGTTCACACGCTTCCTGAAGATGCTGCCGACCAACGAATCGATGATCGAAGAGCTGCTGGCCGACACGGAACCCGCTGCGCGCGAACGGATCACCGCGGCCTACCCGGATTACCCCGCGCCGTCGGCGTGCATCCAGCTCGGCGGCGACTTCGCGTTCAGCTCGGCGGCCTGGCAGATCGCCGAGGCCCACGGCAGCCACGCGCCCACCTACCTATACCGGTACGACTACGCCCCACGGACGCTGCGCTGGTCGGGTCTGGGCGCAACCCATGCCACCGAGCTGCTGGCGGTGTTCGACGTCTATCGCACCCGGTTCGGCGCGCTGCTGACCGCGGCCGCCGATCGGCGCGCCGCGCTGCGGGTCAGCAATCACGTGCAACGGCGCTGGCGGTCGTTCGGCCGGACCGGGTCGCCGGGCGACGATTGGCCCGCCTATACCCCCCACGACCGCGCCGTCATGGTGTTCGACCGCAAGAGCCGGATCGAGTTCGATCCGCACCCGCACCGCCGAATGGCGTGGGACGGCTTCTCCTTGGCGCGTTGACCTGGCACGCTGACCGTCATGCATGCCGACACCGAGCAAGTCATCGAGCGACCCGGCGATCTCACGGCACCCTGGCTGGCCGCCGCGGTCGGCTCCGGACCCATTGCCGACTTCGCCGTGGAGCGCATCGGCACCGGCCAGATGAGTGAGTGCTATCGCGTCCGGATCACCTACGCGGACCCAGCTACCGACGGGCCCGAGTCGGTGGTGCTCAAGGTCGCGGCCTCCGACCCGGTGAGCCGGCAGACGGGGGCGGCGCTGGGACTCTACGAGCGCGAAGTCCGCTTCTACGGCGACATCGCGCCGGGCCTGGGCGGGCCGATCGCGCCCTGCTACCACGCCGCCGTCGACACCGCGACCGGCGCGTTCGACCTGCTGCTCGGCGACGCCGGCCCCGCCGTCGTGGGCGACGAAATCGCAGGCGCCACAACCGAACAGGCGCTCCTCGGCGTCGTCGAGCTGGGGCGGCTGCACGGGCCGCTGCTCGGGGACGCGTCGCTGGCCGACGCGCCGTGGCTCAACCGCGACTCGCCGCTCAGCCAGGCGATGATCGCGCCGTTGTACGCCGGCTTCATCGACCGTTACGGCGACCAGATCGCACCCGAGCACCGGGTTGTGTGCGAGCGCCTGGTGGCCGCGTTCGACGGCTACCTCGCCCAGGAGTCGGCGGCGGACCGGATCCGGGGCCTGGTGCACGGCGACTACCGGTTGGACAACATGTTGTTCGGCACCGCCGGGGCCGACCGGCCGCTGACCGTGGTGGACTGGCAGACCGTGTCCTGGGGACCGGCGCTGACCGATCTGTCCTACTTCCTCGGCTGCGCGCTGCGGACGCAGGATCGCCGCGAGCGCTACGACGAATTGCTGCGCGCCTACCAGGAGGCGCTGGGCCCGGGGGCGCCGATCAGCGTCGCCGACGTCGCCGAAGGGGTCCGCCGCCAGAGCTTTTTCGGCGTGATGATGGCGATCGTCTCCTCGATGCTGGTGGAGCGCACCGACCGCGGCGACCGGATGTTCATGACGATGCTGCAACGCAACTGCGACCACGTGCTCGACACCGACGCGCTGGCGACCCTTCCCGATGCCGCGCCGGGCGCGGCAAAGCCGGAGCCGCTGCGGCCGAGCGAAGAGGACGAACTCTCGCACGCCCCCACCGCCGAACCGCTGTGGAGCGAGAGCTGGTACGCCGACTTCGCCGATGCGGCACAGGGATTGGGTGGCTGGTTTCGCATCGGCCGGATAGCCAACCAGCAGAAGGCCCTGGTGCACGCGCTGCTGTGCGGACCGGACCTGCCGACCGTGGCGGTCGACGCCGAAATCCCGCTGCCGGAGGATCCGTGGCTGTTGCGCACCGACACCTTCGAGGTGGGCCACGCCGCGACCGAGCCGCTGCGCGCCTACCGCGTCGACCTGCGGGCTCATGCGCAGGCCTACCCCGACCCGTCGGCCTTGCTGCGCGGCGAGCCGGGAACCCCCGTCCAGCTGACGATGAACCTGGAGTGGGTCAACGACGGCGAGCCGTACAAGTACAGGCTGACGACGCGTTACGAAATCCCTTGCACCGTAACGGGAACGGTGACAGTGGGCGGCGACAGCTATCGCCTCGACTCGGTTCCCGGCCAGCGCGACCACTCCTGGGGGGTGCGCGACTGGTGGAGCATGGACTGGATCTGGAGCGCCCTGCACCTCGACGACGGCACCCACCTGCACGGCGTGAACATCCGTATCCCGGGCGTCCCGGCGTTCAGCGTCGGCTACGTCCAGCGCGACGGGACCGTGACCGAGCTGGAGGCCGTCGAGTCGCGGGAATCCTTCGGCGCCAACGGGTTACCGCTGAACGCGGCACTGGATCTCAAGCCCGGTGGCATCAGCGCGGACCTCGAGGTGTGTGGCCACGCGCCGGTGCGGCTGACCGCGGCGGACGGGCGGGTGAGCCAGTTCCCGCGCGCCTGGGTCAGCGTCAGCACGGCCGACGGCCGCGGCGGCGTCGGTTGGGTGGAATGGAACCGCAACCTGTCCCAGTAGCCGCCGCGCCGCCCGTCGTGGTGATGGGTGTGTCGGGATCGGGCAAGTCGACCGTCGGCGCGGCGTTGGCGCGACGGCTGCGGGTGCCCTTCGTGGACGCCGACGCCCTGCACCCGCCGGCCAACATCGCCAAGATGACCGCCGGTGAACCGCTCGACGACGAGGATCGCCGGCCCTGGCTGGACCGGGTCGGCGCATGGTTGGCCGGCCACCGCGACGGCGGGGTGGTGAGCTGCTCGGCGCTGAAACGCGCCTACCGCGACCAGCTCCGCGCGTACTGCCCCGACGTGGAATTCCTGCACCTCGACGGCTCACCGGAACTCATCGGCGGCCGGCTGGCCGCCCGGCGCGGCCATTTCATGCCGGCCGCGCTGCTGCGCTCGCAATTCGACGCGTTGGAACCCCTCGACCCCGACGAGGCAGGGAGCACCGCGGACGCCGGACGGCCCGTCGACGCCGTCGTCGACGCCTTCGTGGCGGCGCGGAGTGCGGTGTAGCATTGTGCTACGAGTTGTAACGCACTGCTGCACGAGTGGAGGAATGCCATGGCGGAAGCTCTCGACCGCGTCACGCGGGTTGCCGCCGACCTGATGGACAGCGCGGCGTCCGAGGGCGCCCGCCAGAGCCGTTCGGCCAAGCAGCAACTCGACCACTGGGCACGGGTCGGACGCGCGGTGTCCAGCCAGCACACCGCCGCCCGGCGCCGGGTCGAAGCGGCGCTGGCCGGAAATCTGGCAACCGGCGAGCTGACCGTCGAGGAGGGCGTGGTGTTCAACGCCGAGATCGCGGCGGCCGTCGAGGAAAGCCTGGCGCGCACCGACTACGGCGCCGCGCTTGCCGGGCAGGGGATCACCACGGTGGCCCTCAACGACGCCGGCGACATCGTCGAGCACCGACCCGACGGCACCGAGGTGGTGCTCGCGGCCAAACGCTGACCGCCACCGATGAACCGACTGGACCTGGTGGTCGGGCCGAACGGCGCCGGCAAGTCGACGTTCATCGCCTTCACCCTGGCGCCGCTGCTGCCGGGCAGCCCGGTGGTCAACGCCGACGAGATCGCCCGCCGGCGCTGGCCCGAGGACCCGGCGTCGCACGCCTACGACGCCGCGCGGGTCGCGGCCGACACGCGCGCGCGGCTGATCGAGCTCGGCCGGTCTTTCATCGCCGAGACCGTTTTTTCGCACCCGTCGAAGCTGGATCTGATCCGCACCGCCCGCGCCGAGGGCTTCACCGTCGTCCTCCATGTCCTCCTCGTCCCGGAAGACCTTGCCGTCGAACGCGTCCGGCACCGCGTAAGGGCCGGCGGCCACGACGTGCCCGAGGCCAAGGTCCGCCAGCGGCACCACCGGTTATGGGGGCCGGTCGCCGAAGCCCTCGCGTTGGCCGATCTCGCCACCGTCTACGACGGCAGCCGCCTGCGCGGGCCGCGCATCGTCGCCCGGCTCAGCGGCGGCCAGCCGGTCGGCTCGCCGCACTGGCCGGCGTGGTCGCCGGAGATCTTGCGCTCGCGCTGGGTCTGACTACCAGGGACGACGGCGGCGACGGGTGCTGACCCCGTCGCCCAGACGGTCGCGGGCGGCGTCGGCCAGTTCGCTGCCGCGCGCTGCCGCCGTGTTGGCGAACTCGCTGCCCCGCAGCCGCGCGATCTCAGCGAGCTCCACCCCGCGGTCCCGCGCCGTGTCGGCCAACTCCTCGCCGCGTTTGCGGGCCTTCTTGGCCAAGGGCGCGCCCCTTTCGGCGGCGGTGCTCGCGAGTTCCTCGCCGCGTTTGCGCGCCTTCTTCGCCAGCGGCGCGCCCCTCTCCGCGGCGGTGCTGGCGAGCTCGCGGCCCCGTTCGAGGGCGGCCTCGGCGTACGGGGCGCCCCGTTCGGCGGCGGTGCTGGCGAGCTCGCGGCCGCGTTCGAGGGCGGCCTCGGCGTAGGGCGCGCCCCGTTCGGCGGCGGTGCTGGCCAGTTCGCGCCCGCGTTCGGCGCCCACCTGCAGGCCGTGCACGATCCGTTCCCCGAGTTCGTCGAACGCATCGTCGGACCCGGGCAGCGCGGAGGACACCCGTTCGGAGAGGCGTTCCGCCGCCCGACGGCCCCGCCAGCCCAGTGACGGCTTGCCGGCGGTGTCGGCGGACGCGATCATCAGGCCACCCAACAGGCTCAGGTCGGTCAGAAAGTCCTTGCGCTTCTGGGCTTTGAGTTGCGGGTCGTTCTCGCTCCAGAACATGTGTGCGCCGAGGTTGGCGGGCAACACCGTGAACGCGAGCGCCGCCGACGCGATCCGCGGCGCTTTGCCGGTCGCCAGCAGCAGGCCGCCGCCGATCTGGACCGCCGCGTTGATCTGAGCGAACGTCTGGGGGTCGCTGGGAATGCTGCTACCCACCGGATCCGGGAGGGATCGAAGGCCGTCGACCGCCGGCGCCGCGGCCTCCGCCGCGGGCTTGGGGTTGAGGAGCGAGTCGATGCCCTGGCCGATGAATACCGCTGACAAGAGGGGCCTGGCGATTCTGCGGATCAACATGGCAGCTGGGTTACCCGACCGACCGGCAAACAAACCGGGCCGCCCGTGGCTCCGGCCAAACGCCCAGCTCGCGGGGCGCCGGGGCTAGGGTGGAGGCCGTGCGAGCGTTGATCATCGTCGACGTGCAAAACGACTTCTGCGAGGGCGGGTCGGTGCCGGTTCGCGGCGGCGCGCACCTGGCTTCCGCGATCAACGACTACCTGGCCCGCGGGCCCGGCTACGACCATGTCGTGGCGACGGCGGACTGCCACGTCGACCCCGGTGATCACTTCTCCGACCATCCGGACTTCGCGTCGACGTGGCCCCCGCACTGCGTGGCGGGCAGTGCCGGTGCGGATTTTCATCCCGACCTCGACACCGGCCCGATCGAGGCCGTCTTTCGCAAGGGCGCCTCGGCCGCCGCCTACAGCGGCTTCGAGGGCGTCGACGAGCACGGGACCCCGCTGCTCGAGTGGTTGCGGCAGCGCGGGGTCGATGAGGTCGACGTGGTCGGCATCGCCACCGACCACTGCGTGCGGCGGACCGCCGAGGACGCGGCGGGGGCCGGTCTGGCCACCCGCGTGCTGGTGGACCTGACCGCGGCGGTGGCGGCGGACTCGGCCGCGGCGGCGCTGACGGAGATGCGAGGCCACGGCATCGAGCTGGTGGGCGGCCGCTGATGGTGGTGCCGCTGGATCGGGAGCGCTTGCTCGCCGCCGTCGAGGGCTCGCCACGGGCGGCCGCCGCGCACGACCGCGCCGGGTGGGTGGGGCTGTTCACCGCCGACGGCCGCATCGAAGACCCGGTGGGATCCCGCCCGCACCGCGGGCACATCGAGATCGGCCGGTTCTACGACACTTTCATCGGTCCGCGCGACATCAGATTCCATCGCGACCTCGACATCGTGTTCGGCACCGTCGTCCTGCGAGACCTCGAGCTCGAGGTCGCGATGGGCCCCGCCGTGACGATGTACATTCCCGCGATTCTGCGCTACGACCTCCGAGAAGCGAACGGCCAGTGGCGGATTGGCGCACTGCGCGCCTACTGGGAGTTGCCGGCGATGATGCTGCAGTTTCTGCGTAACGGTTCGCGCGCAGCGGCACCCGCGGTGCGGCTGTCGCGAAATCTGCTGGCCAACCAGGGCTTGCGGGGGACCGTCGGATTCATGGCCGGCTTCCGGCGGCCCGGCGCGCGGCACAAGAGGCTGGCGGAGGTGTTCGTCGATGCCGTCGCGCGCAAGGACGAGCCCGCGCTGCGCGCGTTATCACGCACTGCCCCAATCACTTTGGGTGACGATGATCCGCTCGACATCGCCGAACTCGTCGAGCAACTCGACGGAGTCCGCTGGACCAAGATCATCGGCGCCGGTTCCGCGGTCGCGGTGTCGGCGAACTCGGCCCACGGCCGCGGCATCATGTTCGTCGATGCGCCGTGGCCGGGCAACGCGATCGACCGGATCCGCTACTTTCCGGCTTGACCGGGCGGCGCGCTCAGTGCGCGATCAGCAGAGCCAGCGTCGCCGCGGACAGACACAGGTAGGCGCCGGGAAACGCGATGTTGTACAGCACGCCGGCCCGCAGGTGCGTGATGACCGCGCCGACGAAGAACAGCACCAGCCCCACGGCGGCCGCGATTCCCAGGGTCGGCACGCCCAGCAGGCCCACCACCAGCCCGGCGGCCCCGGCCAGCTTCGCAGCAGCCAGTGGCGGCAACCACGAGCGCGGCACCCCGACCTCGGCGGAGTTGGCCAGGACGAACCCGGCGGGAACGAGGTCCGCCACCGCGATTGCAGCGGTGACGACGGCGGTTGTCAGTGTGATCACCAGGCATGCGGTATGCATCTGAGTCAATCCCTTGCGCTACAGGTGTTTCCGCAGCGGCGAGCCGGATGGCCGCGTAGCACGTTGCGGCGCACAATCGGTAGGGTCATGGTGCCGGTCTCCTTTGCGACAGAGAGTTCGATGGATGCGCTCATCTTCTTGACGACTCCCGCGCAGGAAAGGTGACCCATGGACGCGCCGACAGATCTGGCGGATCTCGCGCAACGGTTCGACGCTGATCGACGACACCTGAGGTCGGTCGCGTTTCAACTGCTCGGCTCGCTCGCCGACGCCGACGACGCCGTGCAGTCGGCGTGGCTGAAGGCCAGTCGCCACGGATGCGACGCAGCAAAGGAAGTCGAGAACCTCACCGGTTGGTTCACGACGATCACCGCCCGCGAGGCGATCGACCAGCTCCGGGCGCGAAAGCGGCGCGCCGAGCAACCGCTCGCCGACCCCGAGGAATTGGACCGCCTCGCGTCGACGGCGACGGAGACGGCGCCGGCCGACGAATCCGCGGTGCTGACCGACTCGGTCAGCACCGCACTGCTGGTGGTGCTGGACCGGCTCTCACCCGCGCAGCGGGTCGCGTTCGTGCTGCACGACGTGTTCGCCGTGCCGTTCGAGACGATCGCCGGCCTGCTGGACCGGTCGCCGACGGCCGCCAAGAAGCTGGCCAGCCGGGCCCGCGGCCGGTTGCACGCCGGTCCGGCCGTCGGGTCCGCCCGGACGGCCGAACACCTGAAGGTGGTGGAAGCGTTCCTGGCGGCGTCCCGCGGCGGCGACATCGCCACCCTGATCGGGTTGCTGGCGCCCGACGTCGTGCGCCGGGTCGACCCCGCGCTGGTGCCGGCGGGCGTGCCGGCCGAGCTGCGCGGTGCGCGCGAGGTCGCCGAGGAGACTCGCCACTTCACCCGGCGCGCACGGGCCGGCGCCGTCCTGCTCGTCGACGGCGCGCCGGGCATCGTGATCGCGCCGCGCGGGCGCGCGCAGGTCCTCCTGCGGATCGGTGTGGGAGCCGACAACCGCATCCACACCATCGACATCACCGGCGATCCGGACCGCCTGCGCCGGGCCGTCCTCGCGCTGCCGGCACCGCCAGGTCAGCAGCACCACAGCCGGATCGGGTACCAAGGACACCGGAGACAGCCGGCACGGCCGCCGGCTGCCGGGCAACATCGGGAGCGCGATGCTCGATAAGCCGTTCGGGCGGCGAAGCCTGCTGCGGGGCGCGGGCGCGCTCACCGCCGCCTCGCTGGCGCCGTGGGCCGCGGGCTGCGCCCCCGACGACGATGCGCTGACGTTCTTCTTCGCCGCCAACCCCGACGAGCGGGATCGCAGGTTGCGCATCGTCGAGGAATTCCAGCGCCGCCATCCCGACATCAAGGTCCGGCCGGTGCTGTCCGCGCCGGGCGTGATGCAGCAGCTGTCGACGTTTTGCGCCGGCGGCAAATGTCCCGACGTGCTGATGGCGTGGGAACTGACCTACGCCGAACTCGCCGACCGCGGCGTGTTGCTGGACCTCAACACGATGCTGGCCCGCGATCGGGCCTTCGCGGCGGAACTCAAGTCGGACAGCATCCCGTCGCTGTATGACACCTTCACTTTCAACGGGGGCCAGTACGCGCTGCCGGAGCAGTGGTCGGGAAACTACCTGTTCTACAACAAGCGGCTGTTCGCCGAGGCCGGCCTGCCGCCGCCACCCCCCACGTGGGAGCGGTCGTGGAATTTCGCCGAGTTCCTCCACACGGCCCAGGCCCTCACCAAGCGAGACGCATCCGGGCGAGCCTCGCAATGGGGTTTCGTCAACCTGTGGTTCTCGTACTATTCGGCCGGGCTGTTCGCCATGAACAACGGGGTGCCGTGGTCCACCCCGCTGACGAACCCGACCCACTTCAATTTCGGCGACGACGCGTTCATCGAGGCGGTGCAGTTCTACGCCGACCTGGCCAACAAGCATCGGGTGGCACCTGATGCGTCCGAGGTGCAGTCGATGTCCACGCCCGACCTGTTCGCGTCGGGCAAGGCCGCGATCGCGATGGGCGGTCACTGGCGATACCAGACGTTCATCAGAGCCGAGGACCTCGATTTCGATGTCGCCCCGTTGCCGGTGGGGCCGCGACGGCAGGGTCAGGCCGCCCGCTCCAACATCGGCGCCACGGGGCTGGCCATCTCCGCGAGCAGCCAACGCAGGGACCAGGCATGGGAATTCGTCAAATTCGCGACCGGCCCCGTCGGCCAGGCGCTGACCGGTGAATCCACCCTCTTCGTGCCGGTGCTGCGGTCCGCGCTCGACTCGACCGGCTTCGCCGAATCACACCACAGGATCGGCAATCTCGCGGTGCTCACCGGGGGACCGGCGTATTCGGACGGATTGCCGGTCACACCGGCGTGGGAGAAGATCGTCGCCCTGATGGACCGCAGCTTCGGGCCCGTGCTGCGCGGGTCCCGGCCGGCGTCGTCGCTGACCTCGCTGTCGCCCGCCCTCGACGAGGTGCTGCGCAATCCATGACATCGACCGATACCGGCAACCGGGCCGAACGATCCGGTCCCTTGCGGCGACGCGCGCGGGCCGGCCGCCTTTTCGTGGCGCCGAACCTGGCGGCGGTCGCGGTGTTCATGATCTTCCCGCTCGTCTTCTCGCTGTACATGAGTTTCCAGGACTGGGACGTGTTCAGGCCGCCAAAGTTCGTCGGGCTGAAGAACTTCGACGAGCTGTTCACCTCCGATCCGCTGTTTCTCATCGCCATCCGCAACACGGTGATCTTCACCCTCGGCACCGTCGTGCCGACCATCGCCGTCAGCCTGCTGGTGGCCGGCGCGCTGAACCGGAAAGTCAGGGGCATTGGCATCTTCCGGACCATTGTCTTTCTGCCCCTGGCCATTTCGTCGGTGGTGATGGCGGTCGTCTGGCAGTTCGTCTTCAACACCGACAACGGGCTGCTCAACATCATGCTCGGGTGGGTCGGGATCGGTCCGATCCCGTGGCTGGTGGATCCCCACTGGGCCATGGTGTCGCTGTGCATGGTCAGCGTCTGGCGCAGCGTGCCGTTCGCCACCGTCATCCTGCTGGCCGCGATGCAAGGGGTCCCCGAAACGGTGTACGAGGCCGCCAAAATCGACGGCGCGGGCGAGATACGGCAGTTCGTGTTCATCACGGTGCCGCTGATCCGAGGGGCCATGTCGTTCGTGGTGGTCATCTCGATCATCCACGCGTTCCAGGCGTTTGACATGGTGTACGTCCTGAACGGCGCCAACGGCGGCCCGGAAAGTGCGACCTACGTGCTGGGCATCATGCTGTTCCAGCACGCGTTCTCGTTCCTGGAATTCGGCTACGCGTCGGCGCTGGCGTGGGTGATGTTCGCGATCCTGCTCGTTCTGACCGTGGTGCAGTTGCGGCTCACGCGTCAGCGTTCTTTGGAGGCGTCCGGTGGTCTCGGCTGAGCGGGTGTTCACCCGTAGCGTCTTTCGCGGCGTCGCGGTCTACGCCGCGCTGCTCGCGATCGCGTGGTGCTGGCTGTTCCCGATCGCCTGGGCGGTGTCCGGCTCGTTGAAGAGGGAGGGCGAGGTCACCGAGCCGCGGCTGTTGCCGGCGCACCCGCGGTGGTCGAACTACACCGAGGTGTTCTCGCTGATGCCGTTCTGGCGCATGTTCTTCAACACCGTGCTGTACGCGGGCTGCGTCACGGCAGGGCAGGTGTTCTTCTGCTCCCTGGCCGGATATGCGTTCGCGCGGCTGCGGTTCCGCGGCCGCGACACGCTGTTTGTGTTGTACCTGGGCACCCTGATGGTGCCGCTGACCGTGACCGTGATCCCGCAGTTCATCCTGATGCGGAGCCTGGGCTGGGTGGACACCCCGTGGGCCATGATCGTGCCCGGCCTGTTCGGCAGCGCGTTCGGCACCTACCTGATGCGGCAGTTCTTCCGCACGCTGCCCACCGATCTCGAGGAGGCGGCAATTCTCGACGGCTGCTCGCCCTGGCAGATCTACTGGCGGATCCTGCTGCCGCACGCGAGGCCGGCGGTGCTGGTGCTCGCGGTGCTCACGTGGGTCAACGTGTGGAACGACTTCCTGTGGCCCTTGCTGATGCTCCAACGCGACAGCCTCGCGACGTTGACCCTCGGCCTGGTTCGGCTGCGGGGCGAATACGTCGCGCGCTGGCCGGTGATCATGGCCACCTCGATGCTGATCATGGTGCCGCTGGTCATCATCTACGCCGTCGCGCAGCGCTCCTTCGTCCGCGGCATCGCCGTCACCGGAATGAACGGATAGCCATGGCCTCGGTGAGTTTCGAGCGGGCGACGCGGCGCTATCCGGGCGCGGATCGACCCGCGCTGGACAGCCTCGACCTCGACGTCGGCGACGGCGAATTCGTCGTCCTGGTCGGACCGTCCGGCTGCGGCAAGACGACGTCCCTGCGGATGGTGGCGGGGCTCGAGACGCTGGATTCCGGGCGCATCCGGATCGGGGACCGCGACGTCACCAACGTCGATCCCAAGGATCGCGACGTCGCGATGGTCTTTCAGAATTACGCGCTCTACCCACACATGACCGTGGCCCAGAATATGGGGTTCGCGCTGAAGATCGCCAAAACCCCGAAGTCCGAGATCCGCGAGCAGGTGCTGGCAGCGGCCAAACTGCTTGACTTGCAACCGTACCTGGACCGCAAACCCAAGGACCTGTCCGGCGGGCAGCGCCAGCGGGTGGCGATGGGCCGCGCGATCGTGCGCCGACCCCAGGTGTTCCTGATGGACGAGCCGCTGTCCAATCTCGACGCCAAACTGCGGGTGCAGACCCGCAACCAGATCGCCGCGCTGCAGCGCCGGCTCGGAACCACCACGGTCTACGTCACCCACGACCAGGTGGAGGCGATGACCATGGGGGACCGGGTTGCGGTGCTGCGCGACGGCGTGTTACAGCAGTTCGCGGCGCCACGCGAGCTTTACCGCAACCCGGACAACGTGTTCGTCGCCGGATTCATCGGGTCGCCGGCGATGAACCTGTTCACCCTGCCCATCGTGGACTCCTCGGTGTCGCTGGGGGACTGGCCGATCAAGCTGCCGCGCGAGATGGCCCACGCCGCAACCGAGGTCGTGGTCGGGGTGCGTCCCGAGCACTTCGAACTCGGCGGTCTGGGGGTGGAGATGGAGGTCGACGTGGTCGAGGAGCTCGGCGCGGACGCCTACCTCTACGGTCGAATCACCGGCTCGGGCAACGTGATCAGTCAGCCCGTCGTCGCCCGCGCCGACGGGCGGCACCCTCCGGAAAAGGGCAGCCGCGTGCGCCTGCACCCCGAACCCGGGCACTTGCACTTCTTCGGCACGGACGGACGCCGAATCTCTTGATCACGCCGGCCGGACGTCGGGTCTTCGATGTTCGGCGTCACAACCTATGCGCTCGCGCAACCGATCGCGTGCAGCCGACGTTCCACGCGCTCGATGTCGTCCTGGGAGGGCAGCTCGTTGGTGACGCGGGTGATCGCCACCCCGACATCGGTGGTGCTGATCGGCGGACACCGGCGCATGATCAGTTCTCTTGTGATGGCGGTGATCTCGTCGTTGGAAACGCGCCGACGCGACAAGGCGGCCAGCGGCACATACCCGTTGACCGGCATGCCCGTGGGGTAACCGGCGCGCACGAAAGCGACAATGCTCGACACCCAATGGGACAGGTCCATACGTCCACCTCGCTCACCGCCACACGCTGTGCACTGACGGCACTTAGCAACCTAGCAGCGGTGACGTCATCAGCCCGGTAAGACCACGCAGTTACTCACGACTAATTTATGGATTTTTCAGTCTTATGCCCGAATTCTTAATCGCTTTCCGGCTATGGACCAGCACAGGTCCGAAGCGCAAATACTGTTATCCGCGACAATGACGACCGAGCCGCCGAGCGCGACGATTATCTGGCCAGGACCCGCGCCGACCGCCACAGGGAGTTACCCGGATGACTCCGTACTCGGATGGTATTCCGGCCCGCCGCTTTCCCATCGTGAACTCCACGCTCATCGCCATCGGTGTCGCTTTCTTCGCTCACGTCGGCGGATTCGTGTTCGGTTTCCTCATAGCGCGAGTCCTGGTCGGCGCGGACCGAATGGCGGCACGAGACGCGGAGGGGACTCGATGGTGACACCCGGAATCCTGCCGGGCCGGCCCAACCCGCTGGGCGCCACGCCCGACGCGGGAGGCACGAACTTCGCGGTGGCATCCGGCGGTGATGAGGTGACGCTGTGCCTGTTCGACGCCGACGGAGCCGAGACCCAGCTGGTGATGCCCGACCGTGACGGCGACGTGTGGCATGGCTTCGTGCCGGGGATCGGGCCGGGACAGGCGTACGGATTTCGGGTCGGCGGCCCCTTCGACCCCGGACGCGGGCTGCGCTACAACCCCGCCAAGCTCCTGCTGGACCCCTACGCACGCGCAATCGCGGGCGACGTGCGGTTCGGGCCGGAGGTCGTCGGTCACTCGATGGAAAACCCTTCGGAGCCAAGCCCACTGGACTCCGCCCTGCACGTGCCGCGGAGCCTGGTGACCGCCGTGCTGCCGGCCCCCACCGTACCCAAACCGCAACACCCGCTTGCCGACAGCATCCTCTACGAGGTTCACGTTCGGGGATTCACCGCGACCCATCCCGGCGTCCCCGACGAACTCCGGGGCACCTACGCGGGCCTCGCCCACGACGCGGCACTGCAACACCTCACCGATCTCGGTGTGACCGCGGTGGAATTGCTGCCGGTCCACCGCAGCCTGTCCGAACAATTCCTCGTCGACCGGGGCCTGACCAACTACTGGGGATACAACACGATCGGATTCTTTGCGCCGCAGGCGAATTACTCCGCCGCGGCGCGTGCCGGCCAATCGGGCGCGGAGGTCGCGGAATTTCGCGCGATGGTCGACGCCCTGCACGCCGCCGGTTTGGAGGTTATCCTCGACGTGGTTTTCAACCACACGGCCGAGGGCGGAGCCGGCGGGCCCACCCTGGCCTTCCGGGGGCTCTACAACCCCGCCTACTACCGGCTCGTCGCGGGCGACCCCGCCAGCTACTACGACACCACCGGGACCGGCAATTCGTTGAACACCGACGATCCCACGACACTCCGGCTGATCATGGATTCCCTCCGCTACTGGTCATCGCAACTGGGCGTCGACGGCTTTCGTTTCGACCTCGCGGCCACGCTCGGCCGCGAGCACGGGTCCTTCGACGCGGTGTCCGCCTTCTTCGACCTCGTCAGTCAGGACCCGGTCGTCTCGCAGGCAAAGCTGATCGCCGAACCGTGGGATGTCGGCCAGATGGACAGCTACGAGGTCGGCCGGTTTCCCGCGCTTTGGAGCGAATGGAACGGGCGCTTCCGCGACACCGTGCGCGACTTCTGGCGCAGCCAGGACGGACGCCTCGCGGAGCTCGCGTCGCGGCTGTGTGGATCGGCGGACATCTACGGCGATCGCGCGGAGGGTCGCCGCCCGAGCGCATCGATCAACTTCGTCACCGTGCACGACGGGTTCACGCTGAACGACCTCGTGTCCTACGACCAAAAACACAACGAGGCCAACGGCGAAGACAACCGCGACGGCACCGACGACAACCGGTCGTGGAACTGCGGCGCGGAGGGGGCGACCGACGATCCCGGCGTGCTGGCGCTTCGGGCGCGACAGAAACGCGCGTTCCTGGTCACCCTCCTGCTGTCCGGCGGTGTCCCGATGCTGCTGGGGGGCGACGAGTTGGGCCGCACCCAGCGGGGAAACAACAACGCCTACTGCCAGGACAACGAGATCACGTGGTTTGACTGGCCTGCCGCCGACGCCGAGCTCACCGGGTTCACCACCGACCTCATCGCGCTGCGCCGCCGCCACCCGGTCTTCCGCAGGCGTCGCTTCCTCACCGGCACCGCCGCCGCCGACCTGGGCTGGTTCACGCCCTCGGGCGCCGAGATGACGCCGCAGGAGTGGACGGACCCCAATGCGCGCAGCATCGCGTTGTTCATCGACGGGACAACGGATCCCGACGTCGCACCGGACGGCACCCCGCTGGTCGACGACGACTTTCTCATATTCGTCAACGCCTGGTGGGAGTCGCTGACCTTCGCCACCCCGGCAGCTCTGGCGCCGCGACCATGGGAGATCGTGTGCGACTCGTTCGACCCCACGCGAACCGGAACGGCCGGAACGCAGGTGGAGGTCGCACCGCGGTCCGCGGTGGTCCTGCGATCCGGTCGTTAGCCAGGTGATGCCCAAGCGTTCTCGCCGCATCGGGCGCGCCGCAACCGCCTTTGGCGGCAAGGCTTCCTAGTATTGCCGGGTGGTCGATCGCTATGGAACTGATGTCCTCGCCGCCGGGCGGCGCAAGCCTCGTTCGACCGAGCACCCGGCCGAGCCCGGCCTGGTGGTCGAGGACGTGGCGACCGGCTACGTCGGGGCCGTGGTGCGGGTCGAGTACGGGCGCGTCGACTTAGAGGACCGGCACGGTCACACGCGCGGCTTTCCGCTCGGCCCAGGGTATTTGCTCGAGGGACGCCCCGTGATCCTCACGGCGCCGCGTCGTCCGGCGCCCGCGGCCACCGGCAGGACGGCGTCCGGCTCGGTCGCGGTACCGGGGGCGCGTGCCCGCGTCGCGCGGGCCAGCCGGATCTATGTCGAGGGTCGTCACGACGCCGAACTGATCGCACAGGTGTGGGGAGCGGACCTGCGCATCGACGGCGTGGTCGTCGAGCACCTCGGTGGCATAGACGATCTGGTGGGCGTCGTGGCCGAGTTTCGACCCGGTCCCGGCCGCCGGCTCGGGGTGCTGGTCGACCACCTCGTCGCGGGTTCGAAGGAGGCGCGCATCGCCGAGGCGGTACGACGGGGACCGGGCGGCCCCGACACCCTCGTCGTCGGTCACCCTTATGTCGACATCTGGGAGGCGGTCAAGCCGCAGCGGCTTGGCCTGGCGGCCTGGCCGACCGTCCCGCGGCAACTGGAGTGGAAGCACGGCGCCTGCGCGGCGCTGGGCCTCCCACACGCCGACCAGGCCGACATCGCCCGGGCCTGGCGGAGAATTCGCTCGAAAGTGCGTGACTGGAACGATCTGGAACCGGCGCTGATCGGCCGGGTCGAGGAACTCATCGACTTCGTGACGCAACCGCCCGGCCCCTGAATCGAGCGGGTTTGACGCACTTTCCCGCGACCAGCGGGTGACGCACCGGTTACGTCTCGCGGAACTTAACGGCCCCAACGGGTTCCATACAGCCATATGTCCCGGCGGGTTGAGGACTAAAGCCTCACGACCGACGGTCCCGGCGCCCGATAGCGTCGCTGGTGACGAAGGGAGAAACCAAATGTCGACACCTGAGCAGGGTCTGGGCATCGTCGTCGCGGTCGACGGCTCGCAGGCAGCCAATGCCGCCGCGTGCTGGGCGGCCCGCGAGGCGGCGATGAGAAACGTTCCATTGACTGTCGTCCACGCGGTGGCGACCCCCACCGCCACCTATCCTCCGGTCCCGTACCCCGAGTCGCTGGTGGTGCGGCTCGAGGACGAGGGCAAGAAAGCCATCATGCACGCGATGAAAATCGCCGAGGACGCGATGCCGGCGGACGCGAAGGTCAGCATCGGGCGGGAGCTGGTGTATTCCGCGGCCGCGCCGGCGCTGATCAAAATGTCCGACGACGCCGAGATGATCGTCGTGGGCACCTCCGGGCGGGGATTGCTGGCCCGCGGCGTGCTCGGTTCGGTCAGCTCGACCGTGGTGCGGCACGCGAATTGCCCCGTCGCCGTCGTCCACGACGTCGATCAACCTGAACGGCCGGACGCACCCGTGCTCGTCGGTGTCGACGGCTCGCCGATCTCCGAACGGGCGACGGAGCTCGCGTTCGACGAAGCCTCTCGCAGGGGCGTCGACCTCGTTGCCCTACACGCATGGAGCGACGTCACGACCGAGGTTCCCTACCTGGATTGGGCGACCGTGGAGGAGGAGGCGCAGCGCAGCCTCGCCGAGGCCCTGGCGGGGTGGGGCGAACGCTACCCGGACGTGACGGTGCATCGACGGGTCGTACGCGACCGGCCGGCCCGCCACCTCATCGACGAGGCCGGGTCCGCCCAGCTCGTCGTCGTGGGCAGCCATGGCAGGGGAGGTTTGACCGGCATGCTGTTGGGCTCGGTGAGCAACAGCGTCCTGCACTCCGTCCAGATACCGGTGATCGTCGCCAGGCCCACTTCGGAGTCTTAGCCGGTCACCTTCCCACCGCGAGCAGACGCAAAAGCCCCCAATTTCGGGCCGAAATGGGGGCTTTTGCGTCTGCTCGCCGATTTAGCCGCCGTGCAGGACGGTGGCCGTCCAGGCGCACAAGGCCGCAAGGTCGCGCCCGGCGCGCATGACCGTGCGGTCCGGGCGCACCACCGCCGCGGTGGCGCGGCCCCGGCGCAGCCACGCGTCGAGCGCGCCGCCCGGTTCGGCGGTCACGATGACAACGCCGCGCCGACGGAGCAGTTCTTCATCGGCGGCGCCGGGGACACCAAGGCTGATCAGCGCGAAACCGGTGCCGATCAGGTCGTCGAGCCGTTGACCGTTGGGCAGCAACGGGTTTGGGCACAGTGTGCCGGCAAGCTGGCGCGGGCGCGGTGACTTGCGCACCAGCGCGGAAGTGTGTAGCGGCGGGGTGGTCGAGTCGACCACCTTGTCGCGCAGGCCGGGGATCAATCGCAGCCGGGGGAGCACCACGCGGCGCGCCGCGTCGCCGACGCGACCACCCCCGGTCATCGCCCAGCCGACGCCCAGCGCCAGCCGAATCATGTGCCGGGTGTGCGGCTTGCGCTCCCGCTCATAGGTGTCGAGGACGTCCGGATGCAGCGTGCCGTCGTGGACGCCGGCGATCTTCCAGGCCAGGTTGGCCGCATCCCGCATTCCCGCGCCCATGCCCTGGCCGATGAAAGGGGGAGTGAGGTGTGCGGCGTCGCCGAGGATGAAGATGTTCCCGCGGCGCCAGTGGTCGGCGATCTGTGCACGGAACGTGTACTCGGCGACGCGCAGCAGTCGCAGTTCGGTATCGGCGACGCCGGCGGTCCACGGGGCGATCAGTGGCCGCAACTCGTCCAGCGTGCCGAAGTCGTCGGCGCTTTCGCCGTCCAGCAGCCGGAACTCCCACCGGTAGCGGCCCGGCCCGATGCGCATGTAGGTCCCCGCCCGAACCGGGTCACACACCTGGTGCACGCCCTCCCATTGCCGCAGATCGGCGTCGCAGGCGACGTCGGCGACCAGCCAGCGCTGCTCGAATTTCAAATCGCCCATGGCCGAACCGATCTGCGCGCGCACCAGGCTGTTCGCGCCGTCACAGCCCAGCAGGTAGTCGGCGTCGACCTGACGCACGCAGCCGTCGGAGCGGTCGGTGAAGGTGACGCGCACGCCGTATTCGGTCTCGGCCAGCCAGGTCACCTCGGCGTCGCCGCGTAACCGGGCGTTCGGGTACCGCTTGAGGTTCGCGCGCAGCAGCGCCTCGAATTCCGGTTGGTCGAACATGTTGGCCTGCGGGAAACCGTTCGGGCTGCGGGCGGGGTCGCGGTGAAACTCGGCAAGCACGCGGGACTGCCCGGACCGGTTGTCGACCAGCCGCAAACCCAGCGTGGGCCACGAGGTCGCGGCGAACTCGTCGGCGAAGCCGAGCCGGGCGACGATCCGGAAGATTTCATCGTCCAGGTGCACGGCCCGTGGCTGCGGGTAGACGCCGGGCCAGCGGTCGAGGACGAGGCACTCCACCCCGCGCTGGGCCAGCAGCGTGGCGGCGGTGATGCCGGTCGGCCCGGCGCCGACAATGACGACCGGGAAGTGCTGAATTGCGTTGTCGTTCATGTGAATCGGACCTTGGCGCGCTGGGTCCCCAGATCGATCGCGCCGTCGTCGGTCGCCACCGAGGCCTCCACGATGTCGCCGTCCTGCAGGTAGTCCCGGTTGCCGGCCTGGCGGGAGAAGAACATCTTCCACTTCACCGCCGGAGGCAAGAGGTTTGCGACGATCTGCATCGGCTTGGGCGGGGCGCTCAGCGCGGTGCCGACCGGGGTGCCCGTGAGGATCAGATCGCCCGGTGCGAGCTCCTGGAACTGGGTCAGCGACTGCAGCGCCTCCAACGGCGGGTACAGCATGTCGCCCTCGACGAGCGCGTTTTGCCGCTCGCGGCCGTTCACGCTCAGGCGCAGCCGCAGATCGCCGAAGCGCTTGAGTTCGTCGGCCGTCAGCAGCACCAGCTCGGGTCCGACCGGCGTGAACGTCGGGTAGGACTTGGCCTCATAGAACTGGGTCTGCGGAAGCTGGATGTCGCGCGCCGAGACGTCGTTGGTGACGACGAGACCGGCGATGTAGTCGGCGAGATTGGCGTCGGAAATCGTTGTGCCGATGGGGATTTGCCGGCTGATGACCAACCCGATCTCCACCTCGTAGTCGAGGAGCTTGACGTGTGCGGGCTTGACGATGTCGTCGAACGGGCCGTTGATCGAAGCCGACGCCTTACGAAAGAAGGTGAGCGGAACCGTCGCCGGGTCCATGCCCGCGTCCCTGACGTGCGACGTGAAGTTGGTCATCTGCGCCACCACCCGGCACGGCCTCGTCACCGGTGAGACCAGCTCGAGGCTGTCTACGGCGACGGTGTCGGCGCTGGCCGCGGCGGCCCGGATCGCGGCGTCCAATGCCGTCCGGTCGCTCAGCAGCCCGGCGGTGGTGGTGGCGGTGGTGTCGATCTTTGCGGCGCCGTTGGCGGTCTTGAGCCACCAGGAGTCGGCGGTGTGCAGCACGGAAACGGTCATGAGGTAGGCACTTTCAGTAGGCCGATGAGGCGGTTGACATCGAATTCATTACTTGCGCGCAGCGCGCTTACCATCGAAACCAACTCGTGTCGAGCCGATTTCGCGTCCAGGCCGAGGAAGTCCTTCGTGGCGGGCGGCCCCCACTGGGCCAGACCGGACGCGGTGAACGGCGCCCAGCCGGGCTCGACGGTGTTGTCGAACAGGTCGCCGTCGGCAAAGTGCTCGACGAGGAAACCATCGGGATCGCGCCAGTAGTCGAAGATCTGGCTGCCCTGGATGTGCCTGCCGATGCCCCACGACCGGCGGTATCCCCGCTCCCGGAGGTATTCGCCGCCGGCGGCCAGGGCGTCGAGGTCGCTGACCTGGAATGCGGAGTGCACGTAACGGTTGGCCGGACCGAGCGCCATGGCCAGCGTGTGGTGGTCGGCCGGGGTGGAACCGCGATCGCAGCGGATGAAGCTCATGGTCGGCCCGCGCTGGCGCTGACCGGGGAAGAACAGGAAGTCGCTGACGATCATCCCGAGGTTGTCCAGATACCAGTCGAGTGCCTCGAGGTACTTGGTCGACTGCAGCACCAGGTGTCCCAGCCGCTCGACCCGCGCCGGCACCCGCGGGGGCCGCTGACCGACGTTGGTGCGCCGCACGTCGTCGCCGAAATTGAAGGCATGGGGTCGCTGGCCCGGCAGCTCGGGCAGGTCGTGCATGCCGGCGACGACGCGGACCGGTGTGCCGCTCGGGTCGGTCAGCTCGACCGCCAGGCCGCCGATGCTCTCGGGCAGCGGCCGGACCGGGGCGCCCGACTTGTCGGCCAGTCGCAGCACATCGGCCTCGTCGGCCGCCCGGAACGCCACGCCGGCGAATCGCGTGCGTGGCCCACGGCGCAGGATCACGCACGGACCGCCGGCGCGGGTGCCGCGAAGATGCAGTTCGTCGGGGAGGTGCCGCGCCGTGTGGAACCCGAACGCCTGGGCGAACGCCTCGGCTCGTGTGAGGTCGGGTTTCTCGAACTCCAGCCACGCGAGGTCGGCCACTTTGATGACCGGATTGCGGGACCGGCCGGGGTGTTCGCCCCGCAGCGCGCCCTTTTCGCTGTGCAGATCTCGGTGGGCGTTTTTCGTCAGGTTCATCGCCATCTCCAAACTAACTGACGAAATCGTCACATACGAGATGACACTTGGTCAAGAGGTACTGACGAAATCATCAGAAGTGAGGCATACTGCTAAACATGAGCGCGATGCCTGAGGGCGCGGAGCCGCCCAGCCGTCTGGAACGGCGGAAACAGCGCACCCGAGCGGCGCTGATCGGGGCCGCGCAGCGGCTGATCGCCGAGGGGAAGGTCAACGTGCCGGTCCTGGAGATCACCCGCCTGGCCGACGTCGGGATGGGCTCGTTCTACAACCACTTCGACAGCAAGGAGCAGTTGTTCGAGGCGGCGGTCGCCGACGTGCTCGACGCGTACGGGGCGATGCTGGACCGGCTCACCGAGTCGATCGACGACCCGGCGGAAACGTTCGCCACCAGTTTCCGGATGACGGGTCGCCTGTTTCGCAGCCGCCCGCAGGAAAGCGACATCCTGCTGGCCAACGGGCCCGCGCTGCTGTCGTCGGATCACGGCCTGGCTCCGCGGGCACTGCGCGACATCAAGGCCGGCGCCGATGCCGGGAGGTTCACCGTCGACGACCCCGAACTTGCCCTCGCCGTGGCGGGTGGCGCGCTGTTGGGGCTCGGAAAGCTGTTGCGGGACCATCCGGATCGCGACGACGCGCGGGCCGCCGACGGCGTCACCGAAAGCGTGCTGCGCCTGTTCGGGCTCAGCGCCGACGAGGCACACGCCATTTGCCAACGGCCGCTGCCCGACGACGCGTTCGCCCAGTCCTAGCGATGCCGGGTGTCGGTGGACCACAGGGTGGCGCAGCCAGGGCATTGCAGGCTGACTCGCGTCGCCTGATTGCTCAGCAAGTACTGCCAGTGCGCGCCGCAGTTGCGCCGGCTTCGGCACTCCGCGCACCGGTTGCGGCCCCAGCTGCAATTCGGGCACGGCAGCCAGGCGCGGCGGGACGGATCGGCCTCTGGATGAATGGGAAAAGCGGCGGGCACGAACTAGCCTTTCTGTCGATTTTAGTTAGGCTAGCCTACCCATAATATTGCGTGCCAATCGCGCATGCGGAAACCGCGGAATACTCCGGGCCGGTCGACAGCTCAGTGCGATGGCGCGGGCGCAACCGCTGAGACGATGCGGGCGACGAGCTCGCCGCCGCGGCTGACCTCGATCGTCTGACCCGCTGCGACCCGGTCGAAATAGCGGCCCGCGCGCTTGCGCAGCTCGTCGAGCTCGATTCGCCGACCGCCCTCAGCCCCGGCGCGGTTCAGCTTGGGGTCGCCGGCGGAGACGATCCGCGCCAGTAGCCTGCCCCCTCGGACCACATCGATCGTCTCCCCGGCCGCGACCCGGTCGAAGCACCGCCCGGCGCGCGTTCGCAGTTCGTCAAGTCCCACCCACGCACCGGGGACCGGAGCCGCGTCGTTGACCGACCGCGCCGGGATGGGGGCCACGCGCCAGTCGCCGACGGACACGATTCGTGCCACCAGCTTGCCGCGGCGGACGACGTCGATCGTCTCGCCGGCGGCAACCCGCTCGAGATACGCACACGCGTCACTCCGGAGTTGGCCCAGGCCGATCACTTCGCGCATTTCGCTCCGATTCGAGGCGCTCGAGGGGCGGCGCCCGTTTCGCTCGCGCCCAGTATATGACTGTACGTGCGGTCAGTGTCAACGGCACGTCCAGTCCGGTCGGCGAGCCGCCGCACGACGACGCGAAAAGCGTTGCCGCCGAGAGGGATACGTGCAGAGCGAGAGCGGTCAGCGGGGCGGTGCGAGCATGTCCTTCCAGCCGTCGTCGCCCGTTTTGGTGGAATTGTCGACCGCGTACTTGATGCCGTCGGGGCCGACGAGTTCGCCGCTCTGCGGGCTGTAAACGGCTGCGGGAGGCCCGTTCGGGGTGTAGACGCAGGGGTTGGGCTGCTGCCCGTTGCACTGGACCGTGCCGGATCCCGGCCGCTGCAGCACATCGCTGACGGGGGGCGGCGTGCCCGCGACCCGGTCGGAGGGCGCCGGGTTGAGCCCGTTGTTGACCGACGGGGCCGGCATGACCAGGCCGGGTTTCACGGGCTGGTCACAGCGCGCGGCGGGCGCCGGGCAGGTCAGGAGCTGGTTGGGGTCGCCGTACCACGGGTTGGTGCCCGAGGGAACGTACGGGTTGGGGTCGCGGCACTCGCGCGGCGTCGCGGCGCGCTTTCCGGGCACATCGACGCAGGGCAGGTTGCGCGCCCCGCGCACCGCGTTGGCCGGGGTGTCCTGCGGGATCCTGCAATAGGTTCCGGACGGCATGGGCGCCAGGCTGGTATCGGCCGGGGACCGCCACTCGGGCGCGGGGAGGAACCCGGTCAGACACGGCGGGGGCTGGTTGATGGTCAGCGACGTGCCGAGGGAGGCGTAGCCCGGGAAGGGCGTCGTCACGGTCTGGCCTTCCGCGGCGCCCTGCGGGTAGGCGACCAGCAATTGCTCGACGCCCTTGTGGTAGCGCTTGAGCAGGTCCAGCACGATCTCGAGATTCGCCAGTGTCTGCGGCAGCGAGTCGCGGACGTCGCCGAACACCGCGTTGACCTGATCGGCGGTCGGCGCCCCCTGCGTCAGGATGCTGCGCACGTGCTGGTCGTTTCCCGCGGTCTGCGCGGCCAGGATGTCCAGGTTGTGTGACCAGCGCTCGATCGAGTCACTCGAGTCGACCTGGCTGTCGATGATCGGGCCGGAGTTTTGGATGATGTCGTTGACGTCTTGGATGTTGGTCTTGAAATCGCCGGCGATCGCCTGCGTGGCGTCGACCAGTCGTTGCAGCGCGGGCCCCAATCCGCCTACGGCCTGGGCTGTTTCGTCGAGCAGCGAGGCGATCTTGTCCTTGGGCAGCGCGGCCAGCCCGCGGTTGGCCGCATCGAGCGCCGGCCCGATGTCGGTGGGCACGGTGCCCTTGGTGATGGTCTGTCCGGGCAGGAAGTACTTGCCCGGGTTGCCGGGCGACACCAGGTCCAGATACTGCTCGCCGACCGCCGACACGGAGTGCACGTTCGCCGTCGCGTCGATCGGGATCTTGAAGCGGTCGGCGATGCGCATGGTCACCCGCGCGCCCGTCTTGGTCGGCTCGACGGCGGTGACCGTGCCGATGGTCTCGCCGCGATAAGCCACGTTGGCCGTCTCGTACAGACCGCCGGCCGCGGGCAGGTCCGCGTTCAGCGTGTACTGGCCGATACCCGCCGCGGTGGGAATCTGCAGGTAGTACCCGCCCAGGGCAACCGCGGTGATCACGCTCAGGATGGCGAACAGGATCAGCTGGCGCTTGATGAAGGGGGTCAGCATTGCCTGTCCGCCCTCTCCACCAGCGGGCCGCCGGGGGCGTCGTTCGGGTTCGGCGTGTAGCGGACATCGGGGATCATCGTCTCGGGGTCGCGGCCCCAGGATTGCTCGAGCGCGCGCAGCGCCCCGGAGAATCCCGTCCCGGTGAGGACCGCGTTGTCGACGGAGCTGAGGGTCAGGTCGAGCGTCAGCGACAGGTTGAAGTAGTCGCCGCGGAACGCCTTCGGCACGGCGTCGATGTCGAACGGCCGGACGAGGATCAGCTTGAGCGCGCGGATGAGATACGGCGCGGCGCGGCCCAGTTCGCGCAGCGGGCATTGCAGCGACACCAGGTCCTGATGGAGATCGCTCCGCGAGGCGGACAGGTATTGGTCCGCAACGCCGCTGAGCCGTCCCGTCGCGTCGACCGCGTCGATCAACAGGTTCTGTTTATCGGCGAAATGCTTGAGCAGTGGCGGGAATTCGGTGAGTACCCGGTCGATGACGTCGGAGCGGGGTCCGACGTAGGCCAGCAGCCGGTTGGTGGAATCGATGGCCCGGGTGATGTCCTCGCGTTGCTCGTCGAGCCGGGCGGTGAAGGTGTCCAGCTTGCCGAGGAAGGCACGGATCTGGTCGGCCCGCCCGTTGACGATGTTGTAGACCTCGTTCTGCAGCACTTCGAGGTTCGGGATCCCGCCCCCGCGCAAGATCATGGCGAGGCTGGCCAGCGTCTGCTCGGTCGTGGGATAAGCGGACGCGTTTTTCAGCGGGATGGTGTCGCCCGGCTGGAGCAGCTCCGGGGACGGGTTGGGCGGCGCGGCCAGCTCGATGTGCTGGGAACCCAGCAGGCTCGTCTGGCCGATCTTGGCGGTCGCGTTCCTGGGCAGCTTGACGCTCTTGTCCAGACGCAGTGTCAGCGTCGCCACCCAGTTCTTCAGGCTGATCGCGCGCACGGTGCCGACGAAGACGTCGGCCACCCGCACCCTGCTGTTGTCGTTGAGGGCCAAGGTGTCGGGCATCTGCACGTAGATCGTGTAGTTGCCGGGCCCGCTGCCCGGGCCGCCGGGCATCGGCACATTCGCGATTCCGTGCCATTTTGCGCATGACGTCAGCGCTACGGCGGCCACCAGCATCGCCAGTCCCTGCCGCGTCCGAATAGCCAACGCGCGCATCATGATCCGGCTCCCGTCGAGGCCGCCGCCTGCGCGGGCGTAGGCGCGACCGGTCCGGGCACCACGCCCGGCCCGGGTGCCGGCGGCGGGATCGGGACCTGCGGGGCCCGCACGCCGATGGGCGGCACCACCGGGTACTCGTCGTACGCATTCGGGGGTCCCGGTGGCGTCTGCAGCCCCGGCGGCGGCGGCGCGGCGTCCGGGCCGCCCATCAGTTCGGCCAGCGAATCGGGCGTCAACAGACTCCCGGTGATCGGCCCCACCTGCTGCCCCTGCATGCCCGGCGCGACAACCCAGCCGGGCTGGGTGTTGCGGTGCGACAACGGGGTATCGGGCACCCAGATCCCGGGCACCGTGGTGTCCTTGTACCCGTTCGGCGGCTGCAGCCGCGGCTCGGAGTAGGCGACTTCCTTGGGCAGCGTCTCGGCGGTGGAAAACAGGTTCAACCCGAACGGCAGGTAGTTGAACTTGATCGCGTCGAGGATGGGGGCGAGGTATTGCGCACACAGTTCGGCGGAGTCCTGATAGCCCAGCCGGCTGCCGGCCTGAATCATGCTGCACATGAACTGCATCGGGTTCGCGAAGTTCGGGATCGCCGGGATGGACATGACCGCGCCGTGCGCCGGGTGGTAGATCTGGCTGAGGTTGGTCTCCAGCGTCGGCAGGACGTGCAGGGCGGTCTCCAGCCCGTTGAGCGGATCGGGCTGGACCAGCGCGTTCGTCACGTCGGCGAGGTTGCCGATATCGTGCGCGAGCACGTCGCGGTTCTTGTCCAGGAACGGGCGCAGCGTGGACAGCAGGCTGTCGAATTGCTGTATCGCCGTGGCCAGCTCGTGGTCGGACCCGGTCAACTTGTCGGTGAACTGGGCCAGGTTCTGGTTCAGCGCGACGAATTGCTGGTCGTCTTTGTGCAGGGCGTTGACGAACTGCGCGAGGCTGTGCACCACCGCAAAGAAGTCGCCGCGGCCTTCGTTCAGCGCGGTCAAGGCCCGCGACAGGCTGCTCAGCGTGGTGTTGATCTGCTTGCCCTTGCCGGCCAGCCCGTCCGCGAACGACTCGATGGCATCACCGAACGGACCCTTGGGCTGCTCGGGCGTCGGGCCCAATTTGTTGATGACATTGGCGACGCTCTCGCGCAGTTGGTCCCATTCCGTCGGGACCTGAGTGCGCTCGATGGGGATCACCGCGTTGTCGGCCAGCACCGGACCCCCTTTGTAGGGCGGCTCCAGCTGAATGTTCCTGGATGCCACCAGGGTTGGGTTCACGATCACCGCGGACGCGTTGGCCGGCACCTTGTATTTGTTCTTGTAGTGAAACGTGACCTTCATCTTGTCGCCGGCCGGCTCGATCTTGTCGACCGCACCCACGCGAACGCCCATGATCTGGACCTTGTCCCCGGCATAGAGCGCGTTCGCCGTTGGGAAGTACGCGACCACGGTGTTGGTGGTCAGCTTGTTGTACAGGCGCAGCCCGACGAATCCGGCCAGCACGGCCAGCGCCACCACCAGCGTTCCGATGACCCTGCGGCGCCGCGGGTTACGGGTGTGGAAGAGGCCGCTCAATTCTGATTACCTCCCGTGATGCCGCTGCCTCCCGTGCCGCCCGGGTTGATGAACGGCGCCGGCAGCTGCTGGCCGGGTCCGGGCGGCGCGGGTGGCCCCGGCGGCAGGCCCGGAGCAAAGGTCGACGGCGGCGGGACCGGCCCGGCGGGTTGGAGGTTCTCGGTGCGCGCCCCCGGCGGCGCCTGGGTGGGCAGCGGCACGGGCGTGCCCACGACGTCCGGCGGCGCGTCGCCCGGACGCCCGGCAATCGCGATCCCCGGTGTCGGTGGCAGGCCGTTCGGGTTCGGCGGCGACGCCTGCACGTCCACCGGCGCCGGGAAGCTGCCGCCGAACGGGCCGACGTTGACGCCCGCGCACGGCAACGGATTCCACGGCCGCGGCAGCGCGTCGGCCGGTGGGGTGTAGGAACACGCCGTTCCCGGCGGGACGGCCGGTCCCGGGTGATCCGGTGTGCCCTCCAGCACCGGGGGAGCGGGGGGCGGCGCCCCGTTGGGGAACCGGGTGCCGTTGGGGTCGGGCCAGCGGAACTCGGGTAGCCCGGCGCTGCGCCAGAAATCCTCCGGGTCGATGCCACGCTTCTTGAACGCGGCGTCGACGAACGGCTGCAGGATCCAGTACGGCAGCAGGTTGGACAGGACGATCTTGAAATACGGTCCCGATGCGACGGATTCCCCCAGCGATGCGGCGAATTTGCTGACGTACGTCAGGGTTTGGGCCAGGTCCTCCTTGCGGGCCACCAGCACATCGCTGATGGCACGCAACTGCTCCAGCACGGGATTGAGGTTCGGGTTGTCGTTGATGAATCCCTGCACCTCCGCGGAGAAGGCGGAAACGTTTCGCAGCAGCGCGTCGATGGCCCGCCCACGTTCGTTGAACGCGGCCAGCAGCGTCTTGGCGTTGACCAGCAACCGGTTGATCTGTTCGCTGCGGTCACCGAGCACGCCGGCCACCTGGTGGGCCTGGGCGAGCAGGTGTTTGATCTGTTCGTCGCGCTTGCCGATGCTGTCGGAGAATTTGCTCAAACCGTCGAGCGTGGCACTCAGGTGCGGGTAGGTCTGGTCGATCGTCTGCGTCAGGACGTTCAGCGACCGCTTGACGGTGTCGATGTCCCAGCCCGCGGCGGCCCTGGTGATGTCGAAATTCGCGTCGTAGAGCTGATAGGGGGTGGTGCTTTGGCTCAGCGGCAGGACGCCCCCCGGCCGCAACGTCTGGGTGCCCCGCGGTTCGATCTCGAGGACTTTCTTACCCAGGATGGTGTCGGTCTTGATCGCGAGCCGGCTCTCGGTGCCGATGGTGTTGCCGCCGATGGTGAACTTGATCCGGACGTGGTCGCCGTCGATGTCGAAGCCCTCCACCTTGCCGACGTTCACGCCGGTGATGCGCACCTTGTCGCCCTTGTTCAGTTGGCCGGTGTCGGTGAACTGCCCGTAATAGCTTGGGCTGGCGAACATCATCGGGACGCTGGTGAAGCTTTGGCCGACAGCGACGGCGAGTATCAGCACCGTGATGCCCATGAGACCGACCCGGCCGCGGTTGAATTCGGTGAGTGTCCTCATTGCGGCGTGCACCTGCCCGTCGGCTGCTGCCAGATCCTGACCGTCCGGACCGGCCCGCCGGGCTGCAGCCCGTTCCATCTGATGGAGAGGTCGCAGAGGTAGAAGTTGACCCAGTCTCCGTAGAGGCCGATGCTGCGTCCGATCAGGTTGAGCGCGGTCGGTGTCTTGTGGATCAGGTCACCGAGCTGGTCGCGTTGGTCGACGAGCGGCTGCTGAAGCGCCTGCAGGTAGTTGAGCTCCTTGTGCAACAGGGCGCGGTTCTCCGCCAGCAGGTCGGCCACCGTTCCGGCGGCGTTGCTGATGTTCGCGGTGCCGGCGGCCAGCGGATCGGCGTGGTTGGCCAGGCCGGTGATCAGTTTCTCGAAGTTGTCGATGGTTTGGTCGAATTCCCTGCGGTGCCGAACCGTGGTATCCAGCACGACGTTCAGGTTCTTGACCACCTCGCCGATCGCCTGGTCGCGTTCGGCGATGTGCGCGGTCAGCCGCGCGGTCTGGTCGAGGATGTCGTTGATCGTGCCGCCCTGACCCTGAAACACGGTGATGATGGCCGAGGCGATGGTGTTGACCTTTTCGGGATCGAGCGCACGGAACAGGGGCTTGAAACCACCGATCAGGGCGTCGAGATCCAGCGCGGGCGAAGTTCGGGACAGCGGGATGAATCCACCGGGCGTCAGCACGCGGTCGGCGCCCTCACCTTCGCCTCGCGTGAGTTCCAGGTAGCGGTCGGCGAACAGGTTGAGGTAGCGGATCTGGGCCGTCGTCGACTGGTAGAGCGTGATCGAGCGGTCGACGGCGAAGTCCGCCTGCGCCCGCCTGCCGCCGTCGACCAGCCGCACCTTTTTGACCTTGCCGACCTCCACCCCCGAGGCGCGGACGAACTGGCCGTCTTTCAGCCCGCTCGCGTTGCTGAACTCCGCGGTGTAGGTGTCGGTGCGGTTGAAGCGCATCTGGGCGAACACCACGACGATCGACACGGTGATCAGCAGCAGCACCAGCGAGACGATGCCGAGCTTGATGGCGGAGCCGGTGATCTTCATGGGTTGATCGTGTTGTCCCCGACTTGGCGGCCCCACACGTACTCGATCGCGTACGGGGAGCCGGTATCCAGGTGGTTGTACGGCGCGAGGCTGGCGCCGGTGTCGAGCACCAACTCGGGCGCCGGCCACAGGTCATGGGTGACGGCCTGCCAGCAACCCGGTGCGCCGCCCGGCCCGCCGCGCGCGTTCACCCGCGGCAGATTGTCCGGGTACACATAGGGATTCGGCGCGCCGCCCACCAGTCCGGCCAGCCCCAGGAGTCCCTGCGTGAGCACCGTCGCGGTCAAACCCGGGAGGGTCAGGATGCCGCCCAGCCCCGACGTCAGCTCGGTCATGGTTCGCAGCGCGTAGCCGTTACCGCCGCCCGTCGTCGCGTAGGCCGCGGGTTCTTCGTCGTAGTAGTTGCGGATCGTGCAGAAGAACTCCGGGCTGTAGGTGTCCAGCAGCTGGGCGGTGGGCACCAGGTCGGCGGCCCCCCTTTGCAGGTAGGGGCCGCCGCGCCGGAAGATGTCTTCCCCGGTGTTGCCCAACCCGGTCGAGGCCAGCAGAGCGGCGTCCAGTTCGGCTTCCTGCCGGTGCAGCGTGCGCGCCGTGATCACCGCGTTGCTCAGCGAGTCCAGCAGGTCCGGTGCGGCCTTGGCGTAGGTGTCGCCCAGGGCCGCCAGCTGTGCGATGTCATGCCGGATCTGCGGCATCTGCGGGTTGATGTCGTCGAGGATGGCGTTGGCGTTGACGATCGACTGCCCGAACTTGTCGCCCAGCCCGGTCAGGGCCTGCGCGGCCGCGGCGAGCGTGAGGTTCACCTTGACCGGGTCCACCTTTTCCGCGATCAGGGTGATCGTCTCGAACAATGTGTTGAACTCCGTCGTCACCGACCTCGCGTCGATCACCTGCTGCGAGGTGATGCGTTGCGGGGTAGGGTTTTTCGGCGAGGTCAACGACACATATTTGTTGCCGAACACCGTGGTCGCCTTGATATTGGCGTCCACGTTGGCAGGAATCAGCTCGATGTATTTGGGATCGACGTCCAGGACGAACTTGGCCGCAGCGCTGCCGTCGCGCTGGACCTCCGAAATGCTGGCCACCCGGCCGATTTCCACGCCGTTGTAGGTGACCTTCGACCCGGGGTCCATCACCAGCCCCGCCCGCGGCGCCAGCATCGTCAAGGGCGTCTTCGGCGTGAGCCGGCCGCGAAACTGCAGCCACACCAGGGCCAACACCAGCGCGGAGACCAACAAGAACACCGCGGCCGTCGTCTTGTACGGCGGGATGCGTGGTGGGTGGTCCTTGATTTGCGGGGCCGGGGCTGTCGGGGTTGTCATGGCGGGCTACACGGTGAGGTTGAAGTTCGGGCTTTTGCCGTAGACCGCCATCGCGGTCAGCACGACCACGACAACGATCGTGACCAGCGACAGCCGCATCGACCGGCCGACCGCTTCACCGACGCCGACAGGTCCGCCGCTGGCGTTGTAGCCGTAGTAGCAGTGGGTGGTCATGACGACGACCGCGACCAGGATCACCTCCGCGAACGACCAGCCGACGTCGTTGAGGCGCAGGAAGGTGTGGAAGTAGTGGTTGTAGGTCCCGGCGGACTGTCCGTAGAAGAAAACCGTGGTGACCTGCTGGGACACGAAGGCCAGGGTGATCGCCAGCCCGTAGAGCGGGATGATGACGATGAGGCCGGCCACGATCCGGGTGGACGCCAGGTAGGCGACCGACCGGATGCTCATCACCTCGAGGGCGTCGATCTCCTCGCTGATGCGCATAGCGCCCAGTTCGGCGGTGGCTCCGGCGCCGACCGTTGCGGCCAGCGCCTGCCCGGCCGCCACCGGCGCCACGAACCGCACGTTGACCAGCGCGGCCAGGAACCCGGTGAATGCCTCGACGCCGATGTTGCCCAGCGTCGCGTAGCCCTGGATGGCGACCAGAGAGCCGGCGGACAGGGTGATGAATCCGACGATGGCGGCGGTGCCGCCGACGACGGCCATCGCGCCGGTCCCCATCCCCATCTGGGCGACCATCCGCAGCATCTCCCTGCGGTAGCGGCGCAGCGCGAACGGGATCTGCCCGACGGCGCTCATGGCGAACCAGACCATCTGCCCGATCTCGACCATGACCCTCGCCGGGGCGTCCGCGTACCGGATGAGGGTGTCCTTCGGGAATTGGAACCCGGCCGGCGCGGCCGTCGTGGTCGCGGTCATCTCAGCGCCCCGTTCCGAACCGGACACCGATGGTGGTCAGCGCCGCGTTCACCGCGAACAGCGCGATGAAGCACAGCACCACGGTCTCGTTGACGGCGGTGCCCAGGCCTTTGGACCCGCCGCGGACGATCAGCCCGCGGTAACACCCGACCAGGCCCGCGATCAGCCCGAACGTCGCGGCCTTGACGAACGCGATCACCACCTCGGGCAGGCCGGTGAGCGCCGTCAGCGTGGAGAGGTAGGCGCCGCTCGAGACGTTCTGCAGGTACACGCTGAACAGGTAGCCGCCCCCCAGGCCGACGGCGACCACCAGGCCGTTGAGCAGCACCGCGACCAGTGTCGAGGCCACGACGCGCGGCGCCACCAGCCGGTGGATCGGGTCGATGCCGAGCACCTCGAGCGCATCGATTTCTTCGCGGATGGTGCGGGCGCCCAGGTCGGCGCAGATCGCGGTGCCCCCGGCGCCGGCGACCACCAGCACCGTCACGATCGGGCCAAGTTGGGTGACCGCGCCGATCGCGGCGCCCGCACCGGAGACGTCGGCGGCCCCGATCTCGGCCAGCAGAAGGTTGAGCGTGAAGATGAGCAGCACGGTTTCCGGGATGGACACCGCGATCGTGGGCAGCAGCGACACCCGCATGAGGAACCAGCCGGTCCAGATGAACTCGCGCCATTCGAACGGCTGCCGCAGGGCTTTGGCGGTCAGTACGCACATGCGGAAGAACCCGCCGGCCACCTCCGTGCCCGGCCGGATTTTCTCGAGCGCCCTGCTGCCGATCACATGGGAGGCGGTCATGGGCGCCGGCAATCGACGGGAGCCCGATTTCCCGGCTCGTTCGCAGCGCACCGCTTCCGCGAAAATCGGTTCGCCATAAGCCATCTCATTCCATGGGCGCGCGAAGAACACTTGCGGCGCAACCGTTTTTGGCGCAGCGCATCACTTCGCGCCCGACGCCGGTCCGCCGTCCCTGCCTCAATGCCGCATGACGTCCTCGCTTGCCCCACCCGGCAACTATGGCATTAGACCGTACGGTCAGTCAATAAACTCGGCGGTCGGCTGCCCGCAAACGAAATCCCCCGAAACGGCTGCGACGCCACCTGATCAACTCGGCGCCGCCACCGAGGGTCGTTGCGCGTCCTCAGCGTGGCCGGCTCGCGTTCGTTCGACGGCAATTACCTTCCGTTGCAGGGTATTCCGTCGCTGGCCGGTCAAGTTGTCGTGGGGCCTGCCGCGGCGAGGCTCTCGCGCACCACGGCTACCACCTCCGTGGCGGGGTTCGCCCAACGACTGAGCCCTAACCGGTCCAGCAGCAGCCCGCCGAGGAACACGTCGACGAAAGCCGCCCCGACTTGTTCGGGTGTCCGGGAATCAGCCGGGTGGAACCACACCCACATCCACTCGAGCGAGCCCCACAGCTGCAGGGCCGCCAGTTCGACGTCCACCGCCCGGAACACTCCGATCGCTATCCCGTTACGGATCTCGTCGATCGCAAGCGTTTGCAATTGATGACGTAACTTGCGGACCTGCTGCATCGCCGGATCATCCGACAACTGAACCACCTCACGCTGGCTCGCCACCGTCGCGTCGCGTTCGGTCACTTGCAGCAGTGCCGAGGCGTAAATGATCGCGGCGATGCGCTCGTGTGGCGCGGCCAGTCGGTCCCAAACCATCCGCAGCACGTCGAGCTGCCGGGCCAGATGGGTTTCTTCGAGCTCCCGCAACATCTGCGCTTTGGTTCCGAAGTGGTGAACTATCGTGCCCTTGGACATCCCGAGCTCATCGGCGATGTCGCCGATATTCGTTCTGTCATAACCACGTTCGGCGACGTAGCGGACAAACGCGTCGAGAATTTCGCCGCGTCTGCCAGGCGATCTGGGCATGTTGAACCCTTCGGCATGGACTAACCGTACGAACGGTCTATCATAATCCGCCGTCCGCCGAAACCCGTCCACCGTTTGTCCGGCCCGGCCGTCGTGTCGAAACTCCTCGAGAAGGGCATGCCGCCAAGGATTCCCGGCCGGCTCGACGAGGGCTGACGGCACCAAGGGGAAGCGCTGCGTCGGGGTGAGCCGGCCAGGGCCCGTGCCGGATCGCGAAAGGTCGCGCGAGCACGCTCGCTGGGCGGAGGCTCCCGGAAGGCTGGGGCGTCGGGAAACCTCAGGCTCGAAGCCGCCCGGTGGTCCGGCAGGTCAACAGGGCCTGAGACGCCCCGCCGCCGGTGCACCGTCCGGTGCGGTGATGACGTACATGTCGGCGCCGGGTGCGGACTTGATTTCGCCGGCGGCATAGACGGTCATGAGTTCCCTGCCATCGCCGTCCGCAACGCACACGTAGGTGTCGGTCTCGGCGTCGTATTCGAAGCTTTCCCAAGCCAATACGAACGCCAAGCAGTTGCCGTCGCGATCCGTGACGACAAGCTTGTGCACGCCCGACTCCTTCAAGAGTTCGGTGTCCTGCGCACGCTGCTGGGCTACCTCGTTGTTGTGGAGCGTAAGGCTGTTTAACATCTATGTACTCCCTTGGCGGCCTATCCCGATCCGGTCCAGCGCCAAATGACGCCGAACCTATCGGAAGTCTCCTCCGATATTTTCCGTCCGACCAGGGCATTAGGACCCCTCGAAGGGGGTCGTTGGTCGCCGGCCAACCAGAGTCGTTCCGTGTCGTCGAGCACGGTTGAGCGACGGCTCGGCCGGCTACCGCGGACCGAAGCTCACCCCGTCGCCGGTGCCGGATCGACCGCGCGCCGGCTGACCTTCGTCGGGCGAAGAGCCACCAGCAGCACCCCGACGGTGAAGACCGCCGCGGTCACCCACGGGAAACGCCCGTTCGGCGCGAAGCCGGTGTAGGCGAAGAAGTGCAGACCCATGGCGGCCAGTGCGGCACCGGTCAGCATGGACACTTCGCCCCAACGGGCCGTGACGGGCACGCCGAGCATGGGCAGTGGGGCCGCGAAGATGCGTCGTTGCCACCACAGCAACAGCAGTTCGAACGCCGTCACCACGCCGAGCATCACCACCCATTCGAGCCGGGCGAGCCACCACGCCCCGGATCCCTCCGGAGGCTGCGGCAGCAGGCCGGCCGGGTACGCGACGAGCGCGACGACGACGACCGGGATCATGTGCCAGAGGTACAGGGCCATCACATTGTTGTTCGCCACGGACAGCGCCCGCTTGACGAAACCGCCGCGCAACACGCGGTTGAGCGCGGGCGCCAGTGTCATCACCAAGCCGGCCTGTGCGCAGGCGAAGGCCAGCATCGCCACCGTCGGCGGCGTGGTGTTCTGAACCGCCTGGCCGGGAACGCCGATCATGCTGACCGGGTACCGCGCCACCCCGATCAACAGGGCCAGCGCGACCGCCGACGCGATCGCCAGCAGCGCCGGCCGGCGCCCGGCCAATAGCCCACCGTGCCAAGCGATTCCGAGTTGGTAGAGCGCACCCCAGCACAGGAGGTAATTCGGCCAGCCGACATACGGCACGTGGCCCGCGGTGGTCGCCACGTCGAGCACCGCAACCCCCACCGCCAGCACGGCCGGCACCAGGAGACCCCAACGCCGTTGTGCCGCAATGGCAATCGGCGTCAGCGACACCACCACCAGGTAAACGGCGAGAAACCAGAGGTGCATCGCCACCGCCCACCCCGCGTATTCGAGCACGGAGCCGGGCACGCCGACGGCCACCAAAGCCACCACGACCACCGAAACCAGCGCGATGTAGACCGCGGTCGGCCCGAGGACCCGGGCCAGTCGATGCCGAAGCCAGACCTCCCGCGAGAAACCCTCGGCGCCGCGTCGATGCGTCCAGGACACCGCGCCCGCGTAGCCGGCCGCCAGGAAAAACACCGGCACCGCTTGGAATATCCACGTCAGCCATTGCGTCCACGGCAGGTCGACGAGTGGGTTTTCCCGGCCGAAGGACCCGTCGTGATAGGTCACCGAACCGGCCAGCCAATGCCCCAGCACGATGAGGACCACGCCCGATGCGCGATAGAAGTCGACGGCCAGGTTGCGGGCCGGTCGCGCGGTGTCCGCCACGAGCGCAACCGTACCTGTCCCGTGGCTCGAAGTGGCTCGGCGCACAATGGGCCCATGAAACGGGCTCATCTCGCCGAACTCGAAGTTGGACGCCTGGGTCTGGGCGCGATGGGCATGTCGGTCGCCTATGCCGGTGCCGGCAGCGACGACGCCGAAGCGATCCGAACCATCCACCGCGCCATCGACCTTGGCGTCACGCTGATCGACACCGCGGAGGTCTACGGCCCGTACGTGAACGAAGAACTCGTCGCCCGCGCGCTGCGGGGCCGGCGTGATCAGGTGGTGCTGGCAACCAAGTTCGGCCTGATCTCCCACACCGGCCGAGACGGCCTCGACAGCAGCCCCGCCAACATCCGCATCGCCGTGGACGGGTCGCTGCAGAGGCTCGCGACCGACCACATCGACCTCTACTACCAGCACCGCCTGGACCGCGGCACCCCGATCGAGGACACGATCGGAGCGCTGACCGAGCTGGTGGCCGCCGGAAAGGTCCGCCACATCGGTCTTTCCGAAGTCGGCGTCAACACGATTCGGCGCGCCCACGCGGTGCACCCCATCACCGCCGTGCAGTCCGAATACTCGCTGTGGACCCGAGACCCCGAGGATGGGGTGCTCGAGGTCCTGCGTGAGCTCGGGATCGGGTTCGTCGCCTACTCGCCGCTGGGCCGCGGGTTCCTCACCGGCGCGATCCGCTCCACCGCGGAACTTCCCGACTCCGACTACCGCAAGACCAATCCCCGGTTCTTCGACGAGAACTTTGCGCACAACCTCAAGTGCGCCGACGAGGTGCGCGACATCGCCGCCGACGCGGGCGTCACGCCGGCTCAGGTCGCGCTGGCCTGGCTGCTGGCGAAAGGGCCTGACATCGTGCCCATTCCGGGAACCAAGAGGGTGACGAGGCTCGAGGAGAACGTCGCGGCCGATACCGTGCAGCTCACCCCCGGCCAACTGGAGCGCCTCGACCGGCTCACCCCGCCCGTCGGCGGCCACCACGCCGCGGCGCAGATGGGCTGGATCGACCGCTAGTCGCCATCCGCACGAAGCCGTGATCGGCGCCAAAGAAAGGCCACGGAAGGCCACGGAAGGCCAGGGTCTCCTTCGGTTCGCCGGGTCAGTCCGTCCCGGCCAGCGCCCCCGAGCCGTATTTCTTCTCGATCAGCCCCCAGGGGTCGGCATAGGGGCCGCGGCGCTCTGCTCGGCGCTGCAGCTCGAGAGCGGCGCGCATGAGCGGCCGCAATATCGGGCCGAGCGCCCGCAGCACGACGCGCTGGCGGCCCTGCGACTCGGCGATCCACGCCAGGGTCTGGTGCCAGTCGTGCTCTTGAAAGTCGAGCAGTGCCTGCGCTTCGGTGGTGTCGTACCAGCCGGTGAAGCTCCAGCCGCGGTCGTCGCAGGGGTCGCCGGGCAGACTCGCCGACGGACCCAGCCGGCCCAGGCCGGCGGCGGCCATCAGGTCGTCCCCGAGGTCGCGTTGCAGCATCACATACGATTGGTTGCCACCGATGAGCAGCGCCTTGCCCGCGATCGTCGCTTCGCGATCGACCCCGTTGGCGAACGCCAGCGCCACGTCACGCGCGTCCACCGCGTGCATCCGGTTGTCGCCCGGCATCGAGCGCAGCAGGGTCAGGTAGTCGCCGTTGATTTCGGCCTGCGTGTCCGGCGAGATGATCCCGCCCAATCGGTACAGCGCATACGGCAGACCGCTCGCCCGGATCGCCGCCTCGGCCAGCACCTTGTCCTCGCCATATTGATCGATCGGCTGCACCGGGGTGTCCGGGGTGATCCGCTCCGGGTGGCGGTAGGGGTTGCGCGAGCCGTACACGGCGGCGCTGGACGCCATCAGGAACAGCGGGGGACGGGGCAGCGTCGCGGCCGCCGCCAGCAGATTCTCCGTGCCGCCCACGTTGACGCGGCGCGCCAGCGCCGGATTGCGATACGACGGCGGTGAGACGATGGCGGCGAGGTGAACGATCGCGCCGGGCCGATGGGTCGCGACCAGATCGCGCACCGCCTCGGCGTCCAACAGGTCGACGTAGGCCGGTATCAGCGCACCGGCGGTCCTGGCCGCGGCCAATTCGTCGTGGGCCGCAACGGTTTTGTCGTTGCGGAGGTCCATCGCCACGACGGTTCGTCCCCGCTCGAGCAGGAGCTGCGTGCATCGCTTACCGACCTGGCCGAACGCCCCGGTGATGAGAATGATGCCAACGGTCATCGACGCCTACCGTTCGATCATCCGGGCGGCGAGCTTGGCAGCCACCCGCCGGATCCGGTCGGAAATGTACACCGAGAACACCGGGGTCACGATGTCCTCCCGCAGCCGGGTCAGCTTGGAGCTCCTGATAAGCCATTGCCCGGCGACGTTCTGGTAGGTCTCGTGGTAGTGGCCGTAGCCGACCAGGCTCACCCCCGGGCCGAAACGCACCACATCCTGCAGGGCCCACACGCCGCGCGCCGTCGTCGCCGACGTCAGCTCGATCTCGGGCGCGTGCACCTGATGGGCGGTCGCCTGCGCGGGGCGCCCGATGCCCCGGCGGGTGAACGCCACGAAATCGTCGGCGCCGACAACCACCTTGCCGCCGGCCTCGGACGTGTCGCTGAGGAAGTCATCGGTGAACAGGGAGCGCCACGCCGCCCAGTCCTTGGCGTCGAGGTACCGGCAGTAGCGGGCCTTGAGCCCCTTGATTTCCTCGATGGCCAGCAGGGTGGTCACGTTGTCTTCGGTGGTCTGCATCATTGCGGCTCGATTCCGGTCGACCAGCGGTTCCGCCGAGCGTGACACTTCACGCCGAAACTGTAACCCGTCAACCTTTGAAGTAGACGATCTGATGGGTGGTGGCCAACAGGACGCCGTCCCGGGTCCAGACTTGTGCGCTTTGGTCGAAGTAGCCGCCGGAGAAGCGGTTGGCGTGGGCGGTGGCCAACACGAAGTCACCGCCGAGGGCGTCGAGTTGGGGTTGATCGGCGAGAAAATAGGTCGTCAGGGAGATCGTGCCTGCCGGCAGGACACCGCCACGGCGCAGGAACACCCGCGGGTAGAAGACGTCACACAGCGCGGCCAGCGCCGGATAGTCGACGGGGCGTTGCGCTTTGTCGCGCACCCACAATGTCGTCGTCGACGAGGGGCTGGGCTGTCCGTCCGCCCCGGGGAGCGGGCCGTCGACGAACCGCATGTCGTAGAGCTCCGACCAGACGACGACGTGGCCCATGCCGGTGGCTGTGATCGATTCCGGCGGCGGCGCGCTCGGCGGCGGCGCCTGGGTGTCAGCCCAGCTGTCGCGGGCGGTCGCGAACACCGCCGTCGCCGTGGCCTTGGCTTCTCCCTCCTGAGTGAGCTCGACGTTCCAGTGCTGATTGGTTCGGTTGGTGCGCACGGCCCGCAGTGCGAGGTCGAAGTCGCCGTCGGCGACGGGTGCCGCGTAGTTGACCGTCAACGCCAACGGCTCACCGATGCGGTCGGGATGCGTTTCGATGGCCCGCACCATGGCGGCCGCGGTAATGCCGCCGAACGGGCCCACCATGTTCGCCCACTCCGGATGGGTCCTGCCGCGCCTGACGCCGGCGTCGGTCAGGTCGAGATGGACCGCGTGGTCAAACGGGTGCGTGCCGGTCATGCCGATTCCTTGATCGCCATAGCATCGGGCGGTAATCGCACAGCGATGCGGGTCGACGGCAGATTACTTGCCGGCAAGCGTGGCCGCTAGATTGGGGGCCTCGGCCGAGCCGCGCGTAGGTGAGGAGGCGGGTCTCGCATGAGCGTTCCGGATCGCCAGCGAGCGATGGTGATGAACACTCCCGGCGCGCCCTTGGAGGTCGTCGACAGGCCGGTCGGTGAACCCGGTCCGGGGCAGGCGCTGGTCAGGGTGCGGGCCTCGAGCCTGAACTTTCACGACAACATCAACCTGATGGGGTTGCTCCCCGGCCCGTGGCCCCGCGTGCCGATGAGCGACGGCGCCGGGGAAGTGGTGGCGCTCGGACCCGCGGTCGACTGGCCGCAGGTGGGGGACCGGGTGATGGGGACGTTTCACCCCGAGTGGCTCGATGGGCCGCCGACACCGGAGTCCAAACGGGTGCTGCCCGGCGACACCGAGGACGGGTGGCTGCAGCAGTACCGCGTCGCCGACGCGTCGGGACTGGTGCGCACGCCCACACATCTCAGCGACCTCGAAGCCGCGACTGTGCCCTGCGCGGGCGTGACGGCGTGGAGTGCGCTGAGGGAAGCCCACATCGGCGAAGGCGACGTCGTGGTCACCCAGGGCACCGGTGGGGTCTCGCTGTTCACGGTCCAGCTCGCCAAGGAGCTGGGCGCCACCGTGATTCTGACGTCGTCGTCCGACGAGAAGCTGAAGGTCGGAAAGGAGCTGGGCGCAACGCATCTCGTCAACTATCGCGCTACCCCGAGCTGGGAGACCGAGGTCAAGCGGCTGACCGGTGGGAGAGGCGCCGACCTGATCGTCGAGCTCGGCGGGCCCGCCACCCTGGCGCAGTCGGTGCATTCGGCGAGGGTGGGTGGCACGGTCGCCGTGATCGGCGTGCTGACCGGATTCGACACCGCGCCCGTCTCGGTCGCGGAAGTGATGCTCAACAATCTGCGGATCGTCGGGATCACGGTGGGCAGCGTGCGCGCGCACCGGGAGTTGTGCGAGTTCATGTCGGATGCGGGCATCAAGCCGCATATCAGCCATGTCTTCGACTGGGAGAAGCTCGAAGACGCGCTGGCGGTGATGCGGGCCGGCCAGCACGTCGGCAAGATCGCGCTCACCATCCCCTGACCACCTGAGTGAAAGGAAAGGCGCTGACGGCGCTCATCCGCGCGCGGTGCAGCCGAACGCGTCCTAGGGGAGACCTGTACAGTCATCAGGCGGTGCTGTACAGTCGCCCAGCACGAGCTCGAGGAGGCCATTGGCGATGACGCGCAGGCGAATTCGGGGCCGCCGGTGAGTGGCGAGTCGGTCCGGGACTTCCGCGGCCGGGCCAGAGCCTGGTTGTCCGAGAACCTGCCGAGGCTGGACTCGGGGGACGCGATGATCCTCGAGCGCGACGAGCTGTCGTCCTGGCGGCGCGCCCGCGAACTGCAACGGAAGTTGTACGACGGGGGATTCGCCGGCATCTGCTTTCCGCGGGAGTACGGGGGGCTGGGGCTGGGCTACGAGTACAAGAAGGCGTTCGACGCGGAGGCCGTCGCCTATGAGACGCCGCTGTTGCTCAACGTCCCGTCCTTCGCCATCTGCTGCGCGACGATCCTCGACATGGGCAGCGAGGAGCAGAAGCGGGCCCACATCCGGGCGGCGCTGCGCGGCGACGAAGTGCTCGTCCAGCTGTTGTCGGAACCCAGCGGCGGCTCGGACCTCGCGGGTGTGATCACCCGCGCCGACCGCCGGGGCGGACGCTGGATCATCAACGGCGCCAAGACGTGGAGCACCTGGGCGTTCGCCGCCGACTATGGCCTGTGCCTGGCCCGAACCGATTGGGAGGCGCCCAAACACAACGGCCTGACGATGTTCCTGGTACCGCTCCGGCACGCCGGGGTGACGATCAACCGCATCCGCCAGGTCAACGGTTCGGTCGAATTCTGCGAAGAGTTCTTCGACGACGTCGACGTGGGCGACGACGCCGTGGTCGGGGAGCCGGGCAAGGGGTGGGACGTCGCCTCCCGACAGCTCTACCACGAGCGGCGCACCATGGGCGACGGATCGGAGTACACCAGCGGCCCCGGAATCGCTGAGGCCGAGGACATTTCGATCGACCTGATGTCGTTGGTCGACGCGACGAACCAGGCCGACAGCGCACGGGCCCGGGAGATGGTCGGCCGGGCCCTGGTGCACCGGGCGGTGCAGAAGCAACTCAGCGAGCACGTCTTCCACGCCGTCGTCGGCGGGTCGCTGCCACCCGCCGCGGGGTCGATCATCAGGCTGGGCATGGCCGCGGCCCACGACGTCGAGAACGACACCGCCCACGCCATCGCCGGCCCGGCGGCCGTGGTCGAGGACGACGCGGGGCTGCTCGACGTCGGCACGCGCTACCTGGGCCGTCAGATCGCCAGCATCGGGGGCGGAACGACGGAGATGGCGCGCAACGTGATCGGCGAGCGGGTGTTGAACTTCCCGCGCGAGTACGCCGCCGATCGCGATGTGCCGTTCAACCAGGTGCGCCGGGGCAAAACCGCAGAGGGAGGCCACAAGTGAGCGATCAACCGCGCGACATCCGCGAGCTGGCCGACGACACCGACGCCTATCGCGACGAATTGTTCCGGCGCTGGACCGGTCTGCTCAGCTACCGCTACATCGGCCGCAACCACTCGTCCATGAACGAGGGCGAAACCGACGACACCGTCACCATTCGCCGCGACATGCGCAACGAGGCCGGCGGTCTCATGGTGGCGCCGCTGGCGATCTCCTCGCCGGAGGGCTGTCAGACCGACATGGTCGCGGTGCCCAACCCGGTCATCGCGTCGGTCCAGATCGTCGACCCCGGCTACGACGTCACCAGAATCGAGATCGTCGGGTCCGGCATAGTGCACCAGGGCCGGACCATGGGCTACGGGCGGTGCACGATCGTGGACGCCGACAATCGCGACCGCGTGATCGCCTTCAACGAGGGCCAGGGAGCGGTGATCGGTGTCCCCCCGGAAGGCCTTGGCAAGATGGATGTTTCGGGCACGGAGCTGGTGATCGAGGACTCTCCCGACCTGCCGCCGCTGTGGCAGGCTTTCGGCGCCGGCAAGCGCGGCGACGGACATTGGGTGCTGCCCGCCCTGAGCGCCGAGCTCGCGTCGCCGGACGCCGCGCTGCACATCGGGCCCCAGCACGTCGTGCTCGAAGCCGCGGCGACCGACCTCGCCGCCGAGGTCGCCGGAACCCGGAAGGTGCAGGTCATCAGCTGGCACGTCATGTTCATGTCCCGCGGCAAGGTGGGTCCCTTCCGCGTGGAAGGCACGGCGCACGGCGGGCACGGGCGCGTCGGCGTGCGCATGCTGCTGCACGATGAGGGGAACGCGGACAGGGCCATCACCTCCGCAGCGGCGATCTTCGACGTCGTCGGCTGACTTCCGTCAATCGCCTCCGCGACGCTGGCTGAAGTTCACCGAAATACAAAGCGAACGGTTAGTAAAAACTCGGGCGCGGTCAGGCCCAATGATCATTGCCATTAGATACCATTGATGCCTGAAACGATCGACAGTAAAAACTATGCGGGGTTTGAATTGCGCCTCGCTTGTCGACCCGAGTTGATGTGAAGCCTCGAAAGTGATGGGGGATAACGGATGAAGCACCGCGAGATGACGAAGAAAATTTCCGCGTGCACGTTCGGCGCGCTGCTGGCTGTCGTGCTGGTGCCGGCGGGTGCCGCACACGCCGACCAGACCGACCAGGATTTCACCAACTTCCTGCAGTCGCACGGCATCAACCTCGGTAGCCCGTCCCAGACCGTGAATATGGCGCACGTGATGTGCAAAGATCTCGACGCCGGCTACACCGAGAAGGACGAGGTGGACCAGTTCACCGGGGCGCATCGGCTGAACCAGGACCAAGCCCAGATGTTCGTGGGTGCGGCCACCGCGGACTACTGCCCGTCGCACCACCCCGCCAGTAATCCGGCCAAAAAGTAGCCGCAGCCGCACTCGGCCGCGCCCTGGCCATACGCCTGCATGCATATGTATGGTGCAATCCGACGCACCGACATGACAGGAGAAGACCAGTGGCAGAACGCTTGGCGGGAAAGGTCGCCCTGATCAGCGGCGGTGCGCGGGGGATGGGCGCCTCGCACGTGCGGACGCTGGTCGCCGAGGGCGCCAAGGTGGTATTCGGCGACATCCTCGACGACGAGGGCAAGGCCGTCGCGGCCGAGCTCGGTGACGCGGTTCGCTACGTACACCTGGACGTCACGAAACCCGAGCAATGGGACTCCGCCGTGGCCACCGCCTTGAGCGAGTTCGGCGGGATCGACGTGCTGGTGAACAACGCCGGCATCCTGAACATCGGCACCATCGAGGACTACGAACTCTCCGAGTGGCACAAGATTCTCGACGTCAACCTGACCGGCGTGTTCCTCGGGATCCGCGCCGTCGCGAAACCGATGAAGGACGCCGGCCGCGGGTCGATCATCAACATCTCCTCGATCGAGGGCATGGCAGGCACCATCGCCTGCCATGGTTACACCGCAACCAAATTCGCGGTCCGGGGGCTGACCAAATCGGTGGCACTCGAACTCGGGCCGAGCGGGATCAGGGTGAACTCGATTCACCCCGGGCTCATCAAGACGCCGATGACCGAGTGGGTCCCCGAGGACATCTTCCACACCGCGCTGGGCCGAATCGCCCAGCCCAGGGAGGTCTCCAACCTCGTGGTGTACCTGGCCAGCGACGAATCGAGTTATTCGACCGGCTCCGAGTTCGTCGTCGACGGCGGCACCACCGCCGGGCTGGCGCACAAGGACTTCTCCGCGGTCGATGCCAGCCAGCAGCCCGAGTGGGTCACGTAGGCCGGACCCACATCGAAACTGCGTCCAGCGCTACAAAATTGGGGTCAAGCACGCGCTGTGCGCAGGCTCGGCGCGTCGTCACCTAGGTCAGGGCGCCACCGCGAAAGATTCGCGCTCCTTGACCGGCGCGGGCCAGGGCGACGGCACCGGCCGCTGCCGCACCCGTTGTGGCCACCAGAACCACTTGCCCAGCAGCGCCGCGATCGACGGCGTCATCAGCGACCGGACGATCAGCGTGTCGAACAGCAGTCCCAGGCCGATGGTGGTGCCGACCTGGCCGATGACGGTGAGCTCGCTGACCGCCATCGTCATCATGGTGAACGCGAACACCAGTCCGGCCGAGGTGACCACGGATCCCGTCCCACCCATCGCCCGGATGATTCCGGTGTTCAGCCCCGCGTGGATCTCTTCCTTGAACCGCGACACCAGCAACAGGTTGTAGTCGGCACCGACGGCCAGCAGGATGATGACGGACATCGCCAGGACCATCCAGTGCAATTCGATGCCGATCAGGTGCTGCCAGATGAGCACCGACAGCCCGAAGGACGCCCCGAGGGAAAGCAGCACGGTGCCCACGATGACCGCCGAGGCCACGACGCTTCGCGTGATGATCAGCATGATGATGAAAATCAGGCACAGCGAGGCGATTCCGGCGATCAGCAGGTCATAGTTGCTGCCGTCCTGCATGTCCTTGTAGGTCGCCGCGGTTCCCCCGAGATAGATCGTGGAGCCCTCCAGCGGCGTGCCCTTGAGCGCTTCGTAGGTCGCCTTCTTGATCGCATCGATGTGCGAAATGCCCTCCGGCGTCATCGGATCGCCGTCATGGCTGATGATGAACCGCACCGCGTGGCCGTCGGGCGGCAGGAAGTTCTTCATGCCCTTCTTGAACTCGGCGTTGTTGAAGGTCTCCGGGGGCAGGTAGAAGGAGTCGTCGTTCTTCGACGCGTCGAACGCCTTGCCCATGGCGTTGGAGTTCTTCTGCGCCTCGTTTTGCTGATCCTGCAGACCCTTTTGGGTCGAATACATGGTCAGCATCGTCGTTTTCATGGCCCGCATGTTCTCGATCATGGCGGGCATCAGGGCCACCATCTGGGGCATCAGTGTGTCGAGATGGTCCATGACGGGCAGCAGGCTCTGGATGTCATCGGTCATCGTGTCGATGCCGTCGAGGGCATCGAAGACCGAGCGCAGCGAAAAGCACACGGGGATGTCGTAGCAATGCTTTTCCCAGTAGAAGTAGCTGCGGATGGGCCGGAAGAAGTCCTCGAAATCTGCCATGTGCTGGCGTAATTCGTTGATATCAATGGTCATCTCGTGCATCTTGCGGACCATGATGTGCATGCTGTCGGCCATCTGCGCCGTGATGCTCTGCATCTTCTCCATGCTGTCGATGGTGGTTTGCATCATGTCGGCCTGGTGCAGCATGTCGGCCATCTGATCCGCTTGGTACTTCTGATTCATCTGCTGGGAGACACCCTGCATGCTGATCTGGAACGGGATCGAGGTGTGCTCGATCGGCGTGCCCTGCGGTCGGGTGATCGCCTGCACGCGTGAGATTCCGGGCACCCGGAAGATCGCCTTGGCGACCTTGTCGATCACCAGGAAGTCGGCGGAATTGCGCAGGTCGTGGTCACTTTCGATCATCAGCAGCTCGGGATTCATCCGCGCATTCGAGAAATGCCGGTCGGCTGCCGCGTAGCCGGCGTTCGCCGGTAGATCGGCGGGCAGGTATTTGCGGTCGTTGTAGTTGGTCCGGTACCCGGGCAGCGTCAGCAGGCCGACGAGCGCGATCGCGATGGTCACGATCAGAACCGGGCCCGGCCACCGGACGACGACGGCGCCGATCTTGCGCCAGCCGCGGATGCGCTGCGCCCGCCTGGGCTCGAGCGTCTGGCGGAAGCGCGAAGCCACCGAGATCACCGCGGGGCCCAGCGTCAGGGCCGCCGCGACCACCACGACCATGCCGATGGCCAACGGGATGCCCAGCGTCTGGAAGTAGGGCAGGTTGGTGAAGTGCAGGCAGAACGTCGCGCCCGCGATGGTCAGTCCCGATCCGGCCACCACGTGAGCGGTGCCGCCAAACATCGTGTAATACGCGTCTTCTCGCGATTCGCCGATTGACCTGGCTTCCTGATATCGCCCGATCAGGAAGATCGCATAGTCCGTGGCGGCCGCGATCGCCAGCGTTACCAACAGGTTCGTGGCGAAGGTGGAGAGCCCGATGATGTTGTAGTAGCCGAGGAAGGCCACCATTCCACGGGCGGCGGCGAGTTCGAGTACGACCATCACCAACGTGAGCAACACCGTCACGATGGATCGGTAGACCATCAGCAGCATCGCGATGATCACGACGAACGTGACGGTGGTGATCACCTGCAGGCTACGGTCGCCGGCGATGTGCTGATCCGCCTGCACGGCCGCGGGCCCGGTGACGTAGGCCTTGACCCCGTTGGGCGCGCGCACGCTCTTGACGATGTCCTGCACCGACTCGACCGACTCGTTGGCCAGGGCCTCGCCCTGGTTGCCGGCGAGATAGACCTGGACGTAGGCGGCCTTGCCGTCGTTGCTCTGGACGCCCGCACCACTGAGTGGATCGCTCCACATGTCCTGGACGTGTTCCACGTGTTTGGTGTCGGCGTCGAGCTTTTTGACCAGCTGGTCGTAGTAGGCATGAGCGTCCGCGCCCAACGGATTCTGGCCTTCGAGGACGATCATGACCGAGCTGTTGGACTTGTATTCGTGAAACACCTCGCCCATGTGCTTCGTCGCGATGACCGATTGCGCGTCGTCCGGGCTCATCGAGACCGAGCGCATCTTCCCGACCTCGTCCAGCTGCGGGACGACCGTGTTGAGCACCGCGATGACGGCGATCCAGCCCAGAACGATGGGTACGGCGAATCGTCGGATGATCCGCGGAATCGCCGGGCGCCCGGCGTGCCTGGCGATGGGCAAGGTGTCGGTCGGGTGTTCAGCGTTCGCGCTCATGCGGATTTCACCAAGCAAAAGGTCAGGGCGTGCACGCCGTCGGTTATGTTCTCGTCCTTGACTTCGTCGTCGATGGTGATGCGGCAGCCGAGGCGGTCACCATCGCTTTGTGCCGAGAGGTTGGGGAAGACCGAGGGGGCGGTCGTGCTGAGGACCAGCGTCCAGGGGAGCGGCGCATCGTCGACGCGCTTGGGGTCGGCCGACAGGTCCAGGTAGTTCACGTTGGCGTGACTGGCCGAGCCGAAGATCTCGTATTTGACGACCTTGGGCTTGAAGGGCTTGGAATCATCTTGCCGCGGGCTCGTCAACGGTCCTGCGTTCTCGGCCACGAAGAACGACTTGACCCGCATCACGGCGAAGCCGCCGATCACCACCACCGCCACGATCAACAGCGGCAGCCACGCGTTGCGCATCACCTTCGATAGCTGCACCTACGTGGATTCCTTTCCTCGTCGCCCAACCGTGGCGGTCGCCGTCGAGCGGACACCGGATCCAATGCCCCGGCTGGGGTCGCCGCAATCTCCTTGCGCCCCAATGCGTTCGGAGATTGTCGTGATCCACGCGGGTGCGGACGTCGGGCGCTGGGATGCCTGCCGGCGCGTCGCCGAGCCCCCGTCCCGTCCCACCAGAGCATGATACACCGGCTGCACAGATTGCAGTCAATGCAAAAAGGTGATCTAGCTAACTGTTTAGGCTGTCTAGTTGCTAAAGATGCTGTTGACCAGCGCGGCGGCACTGTCGACGTACGGCATCGGCGTGTCTTCGGCATCCTTCGGCTCGCCACCCGCCCAGCGCTCGATGCCGGAGCGCACCGCCGTCAACGCCAGTGCCGCGATCAACGCGGGGATCTCGTCGTCGGGGCGCATGGCCTGGCGGCGCGCGACGATGTCGGTCAGCTGGTTCTGGAACCGTTCCAGCTCGGCAAGGAACGCCGCCAGGACCGCGGGGCTGCTTTTGGCGAGCTCCAGGCAGCCGGCCGCCTGTTCGCGCCGCGGGGGCGTGTCGCGCAGGTGGTGCGCCGCGAGGGTGATCAGCTCCGACAGCACCACGCGATACGGGGCGGGGCCGGCGGCGACGAAATCCTCGGCCAGCTCGGCCGGTAGGTCCGAGGGACCGTAGGCGATAGCGGACTCCTTGGTGGGGAAGTAGTTAAAGAACGTGCGCGTCGAAATCCCCGCCTCGACGCAGATGGCATCGATGGTCACCTTGTCGAAGCCGCGTTCCAGCGCCAGGCGCACCGCGGCGTCACGGATGTCCGCGCTGGTCTGGCGGTGACGCCGCTCGCGGAGACCCATCTGTTTCATCATGACACCCATAGTTGCACAAAACGCAAACTTTGCAGTCGACATCCTACGGCTCCGCTCGCCGACGCGGGATGCGCCGTGGTCGCGGCGCCCTACCGGTCGGCCCGAAAAGCGTTACCTGCCAAAGTATCTCACCGACCCGGTGGGGCCAGGGCGTCGCGCAGGTGATCGCATTGACTGGCGAAGAATTTCACCGAAACCGGTGCCTTGTCCGCGATTTGGTCGAAGGCGTGAAACGCGCCCGGGACGATCTCCTGGTGCACGGGAACGCCCGCCTCCCGTAGCCGTCGCGCGTAGTCGAGGCACTCCCGGTAGAACAGGTCCAACGTCCCGACCCCGATCCAGGCCGGTGCGAGGCCGGAGAGATCTTCGCGCCGCGCCGGCGCCGCCTCGGCGGGGTCCGCGCCGTTCAGGTACCACCGCCACGCCTGCTGGTTGTCGGTTTCGGTCCACATGAGCCGCTTGTGTCCGCCGCTATCTGCGCCGGTGCGGTCGTCGAGCATCGGGTACACCAGCATCTGAAAGGCAAGGTTGACGTCGTCGCGATCGTGAGCGCGCTGCGCCACGGCCGCCGCGAAATGTCCGCCGGCGCTGGCCCCGCCGACCGCGACGAGGTCGGCGTCGACCCAGGATTGCCGCGCCAGCCACCGCAGCGCCGCGTAGCAATCCTCGACCGGGATCGGGTAGGGGTGCTCGGGGGCCAGCCGATGCTCCACCGCGGCCACCGCCACGCCGGTGACATGCGACAGCTTCCGCAGGAACTTGTCGTCCTGTGCGGCGTGGCCCATGACCGTGCCGCCGCCGTGGATCCACAGCATCGCCGGCGCCCTCGCGGGAAGGCCGGCCGGACGATGCAGCCGGACCGTGACGTGCTCGTCGACCGCGGCCACCGGGACGTTACGGATCCGGCCCGCGTTGCCCATCAGGTTCATGAGCCTGCGCTGGACTTTGTAGCCGCGATGCAGGGCATAACCGCGGGGCAGGAACCGGGCCGCCTTGCGCAGACCGGGATCCAACGCCTGCCGTGACGTGAACTCGTTCCCGGCGAATGTGCTTGCCATTGCGTGCTTCCTGGTCCCGTGGCCGGCCCCCGCTGACCATACATGACGCGGAAACTGTCGATGGGTATTCGCCGGATTGCCTTCGACGCGCAGAGGGTAAACCGAAACGTGGCTTCGACCCTGACCAAGATCATCAGCGTCCTGGACCCGCGCACCGGCGACACCGTGACGCAGGTCCCCATCGCGGAGCCGGCCGACTGCGATGACGCGATCCGGCGCGCCGCGGAGGCCGCCCCCGCCTGGGCGCGCAGCCCTGCGGCCGAACGGGCCGCCGCGATCGCCGCGGCGGCGGCCGACGTCCGCGCCGCCGCCCGCGAACTCGCGGAACTCAACGAGCGTGAGACCGGCAAACTGCGCGACGACGCCCTCGGCGGCGTGGACGCCGGGGTCGGCGCTCTCATGCAGTACGCCCAGCTCGGGCCGTTGCACCGCGGGCGCAGCCTGCAGGGCGGGTGGTCGGCGACCGATCTGATGGTTCCCCAGCCGCGCGGCGTGGTCGCGGTGCTGACGCCGTGGAACGATCCGGTGGCCGTGGCCGCCGGGCTGCTCGGGGCGGCGCTGGTGACCGGGAACACCGTCGTCCACAAGCCCAGCGAGCGCTGCCCGCAGACGGGTCGGCGATTCGCCGAGCTGCTGGCCGCCCAGCTGCCCGACGGGGTGCTGCAGATCGTGGACGGCGACGGAACGGTCGGTGCCCGACTGGCGGAGTCGGAGCGCGTCGACGTGGTAGCGCACGTGGGTAGCAGCGCGACCGGCCGAGCGATCGCCCGCGCCTGCGCCGAACGCGGCGCCAAGGCGCTGCTGGAGAACGGCGGCAACGACGCCTTGATCGTCGATGCCGACGTCGACCCCGGCTGGGCGGCCGGCCAGGCCGCACTGGGCGCCTTCGCCAACGCCGGTCAGATCTGCGTGTCGGTGGAACGCATCTATGCCGTCGAATCGATCGCCGACGCGTTCGTCGGCGCATTGGCCGACGAGGCGGCGTCGTGGGCCGAGCGGATCGGGCCGCTGGTCGACGAGCGTCATCGCGACCAGGTGCACGCGCACGTCGAGGAGGCGGTCCGGCGCGGCGCCCACGTCTTGGCCGGCGGCGAACCGCGGCCGGGGCCGGGCGCCTTCTATCCGCCCACCGTGCTGACCGACTGCACGCCCGCCATGCTGGTGATGAGCGAGGAGACGTTCGGTCCGGTCGCACCGGTGCGAATGGTGTCCGATTTCGCCGCCGCCCTGGCCGAGGCGGCCGACGATCGCTACGGGCTGGCCGCGACCGTGCTGACCGGCGATATGGCGCACGCGAAGGAGGCGTGGCACAGCCTGCCGGTGGGCACCGTCAAGATCAACAACGTGTTCGGTGGCGCCCCCGGGGGCGCGTCCCAGCCGCGCCGGGCCAGCGGCACCGGGTTCGGCTTCGGTCCCGAGCTGCTGGACGAGATGACCACGATGAAGGTGGTGCACTGGTCGCCTGCGGCCGGCGCACCTACGTGAGAAACACTTTGCCGGTTGCCCTTTCGGCGCGCTCGTCGATCTGGACCGGGTAGCCGGCACGCAGGATCTCCACCGTGGAGGGCGGGGTGAGCGCCGTCGCGGCGCCGGCTCTAGGGCGTGCCGGGATATCCGCATAGATGTTCGCGCGCCGGTCCCAGATCGCGAGGCGGTCGCCGACGACGACCGCCGGTCCCCGCTCGGTCATGACGAAGACTCCGTCGGGCAGGCTGCCCCAGGCGGCGCGATGATGGGTCACGCCGATCCGCTCGCGATGCAGCTGCGTATCCATGTCCTTGGCGTAAGGGATTGCGCCGCCGTGGGTTTCGGCCCAGAGCGTCCGGTACTGGCTGTATGAACTATGTCGGCATTCTGCGCACGGGCGGTGACCGGCGGCCAGCGCGACGGCCTCGTCCAGGAAGAACAGCGGCGTATACCGATTCGGCTCCCACTGCGCGACGCGACGGCCTCGGAAGGACAGGGCGCAGGTGATCCAGGTCTTGTGCTGATGATTGCGCAGGATTTCGCGGGCGCCGCGACCCTCGTGCAAGCGACCGCGGTTGCCCATCCACGCGCCACGGCCCGGCGCGGAAATGATGTCGCCCATGGGCGAGACCCGGTTGCGGGCCGGCCCGCCCGTCGTCATCGGCTCCGCTCGAGATCCAGCAGGACACGCTTGGCGGCGGTACCGCCGCGATAGGCGCCGATCGTTCCGTCGGAACGGACCACCCGGTGGCACGGCACGAAAATGGGAATCGGGTTGGTCGCGCACGCCGTGCCGACCGCGCGCACGGCCCTGGGGGAGCCCGACAGTCCGGCCAGGGTGCCATAGCTGGCGGTCTGCCCGTAGCCGACGTCGACGCTGAGGTGTTCGAGAACCGTGCGCCGGAAACCTTGGGACAGCGACCAGTCCAGCGCGATGTCGAAGCGGCGGCGACGCCCGCTGAGGTATTCGTCGAGTTGTCGCGCAACGGGATCCAGCCGGGTGGGCGACTCGAGCACCCGCGGGCTGATGCGCTGCGCTAGGTCCTGCAGCACGCCGGCGCGGTCCTCGTTGGCGAACGCCACCCGCAGCAGCCCTCGGGGGGTTGCCGCCAACAGCAGCGGCCCCACGGCGGAATCCACTGTACGGTAAGCGATGTCGAGGAGGTCGCCGGCCTGGGCGTCGCATTCCAGCCGCGCGTGCAGGCGCCGAAGGTGGTCGCGGTCGACGGGGTAGTGCTTGGTCAGATCGGGTGTGCTCATTCGTGGTTCCTTGTGGTGTCGAGGCGGGGATAGGTGCGTCGGAGAGTGGCGATCCCGTCGGCTGCGGCCCGCCGGGCGGCGGCGACAGTGCCGCCGAGAATGGCGGCGATGTCGGAATAGGGGAGGCCGGCCAGGTAGTGGTAGGCCACCGCCTGCCGCTGCTTGGGGGGCAGCGCACCCACCGCGGCGTCAAGGTCGAGATCGTGGGTGTCGGCCAGCTCGCGGGCGGGGGACTCGGGGGGATCGGCGAGCGGGACGGCCCGCCGCGACGTCGCACGGGCCACGTCGATGGCTTTGCGGTGCGCGATCGTCACAAGCCACGCCTCGATGTTGGCGTCGCCCGGCAGCTGCGGATAGGCCTTCAAGGCGGCCAGGAACGTGTCCGACCAGGCGTCGTCGGCGTCGGCGTGACCGACCACCGCCCGAACGACCCGCAACACCGTGGCACCGTGGCGGACCACCACGGCCTCGAACGGCGGTTTGACGTGCCGAGGGACATTCACCGTTCGTGGTTCCTCCCTGACATTCAGCGACTCTTACTGGGAAGACGCCGGCGCGTTGTCGAATGTGAGAAGCGGATGCAACGAATCTAGAGCTCACGTTTCACGGGTGCTCATCGTTTACCGTGAAAGGAGGTTGGACGATGCGAACACGACACACGAAGATCGATAGCCCAGTCGGCGAGCTGACTTTGGTCGCCGGCGATGGCGCTCTGACGGGTGTGTATTTCCGGCACCACTGGCATCCGCCTACGGCGGAGGCGCTGGGGCGGTACGTCGGGCCCGGCGCCGACACCCTGGTCGATGAGACGGCCGAGCAGCTGCGCGAGTACCTGAGCGGCAAGCGCATTCGGTTCGATCTGCCCGTCGACCTGGCCGGGGACCCGCGTCAACGGCGAATCTGGGCACTGCTGCTCGACATTGGATACGGCGAGACGAGCACCTATGGCGCGCTGGCCGCGAAACTGTCCGACGGCACCACCGCCTACGAAGTCGGCCAAGCGGTGGGCCGCAACCCGCTGAGCATCGTGGTCCCGTGCCATCGGGTGGTCGGAAAGAACGGCGCACTCACCGGTTATGCGGGCGGTCTGAAGCGCAAGCGATTCCTGCTCGACCTGGAGGCACCGATACCCGCGGCGGCGGGCAGATTGTTCTGATGCCGTCGAAGTGGGACCGGCGAGTGGACGCCGCGGACTGGGAGGCGGTCGCCGCCGATATGAATGACGTTGGCGGCGCGCTGCTTCCGCAGCTGATGACCCCTAACGAGTGCGCGGCGATGCTTGCTCTCTACCGCGACGACGGGCTGTTTCGCGCCACCGTCGACATGACGCGCCACCGCTACGGGCAGGGTGAATACCGCTATTTCAAGCGGCCCTACCCGCGCCCCGTCGAAGAGCTCAAGCAGGCGCTCTACCCCCGGCTCTTGCCCATCGCTCGCGACTGGTGGACCAAGCTGCGCCGCGAGCCACCCTGGCCCGACACCCTCGACGAGTGGCTGGACATATGCCATCGCGCCGGCCAAACCAAACCCACGGCCCTGCTGCTCAAGTACGGGCCGGGTGACTGGAACGCGCTGCATCGAGACCTCTACGGGGACCTCATCTTTCCGCTGCAGGTCGTCATCAATCTGAACGAGCCGGGCGTGGCGCACACCGGCGGTGAGTTCCTGCTCGTCGAGCAGCGGCCGCGCGCGCAGTCCCGCGGCACCGCGGTCACGTTGCCGCAGGGGCACGGCTACGTCTTCACGACCAGGGAGCGGCCGGTCCGCTCGACCCGTGGATGGTCGGCCGCCCCGGTGCGCCATGGGGTTTCGGTGGTCCGTTCCGGTGAGCGCTGCACGCTCGGCTTGATCTTCCACGACGCCGCCTGAGGGTCTGCGGCACGATGGTGCTCATGGAGCTCTACGACGTCATGCGATCCACGCCCGCCGTACGCGAATTCACCGACGACCCGCTTCCCGATGACGTGCTCGCGCGCATACTCGACAACGCCCGGTTTGCGCCAACCGGCGGCAATCGGCAGGGCGTGCGCGTCATCGTGCTTCGCGACGAAAGGATCCGGGCGGCCCTGGCCGACCTCGGGCTGCCCGCCGCCCGCCGCTACACCGCGCAGCTCGCGCACGGTGAGTCGCCGTGGAATCCGTTGCAGCCGAGCCGCGTCGACGCGTCGACGATCGATGCGACGGAGCCGCCCGCGCAGATGTCGGCCCCGATTCGCAAGGCGCCGGTGGTGCTGGTGATCTGCCTGGACCTTGCCGTCGTCGCCGCCACCGATCAGGACCTCGATCGCGTCGGCGTGGTGGGCGGGGCCTCGGTGTACCCGTTCGTGTGGAACGTGTTGCTGGCAGCGCGCAATGAGGGCTACGGCGGGGTGTTGACCACGATGGCCGTGGCCGAGGAGCCACGCGTCAAGGAGCTGCTCGGAGTGCCCGAACCGTACGCCATCGCCGCGGTCGTGCCGCTGGGCAAGCCGGTGCGGCAGGTGACGAAGCTGCGGCGGCGGCCGGTTGGGGAACTCGCGACGCGCGAGCGCTTCGACGGGGCACCGTTCAGCGGCTGAATCGGTTCTGGGTCACGAGAAGGGGCAGCCAGGATTTGCGGCATCCTCGGCCAGGGGTTTTCCCGACGGGAGGACGTAGATGATCTCCAAGATCACCGGCGTTGCGCCGAGATTGCGGCCAAGATGCACGTGTTCGGGCCCCGCGGGTTCGTTGATCGTGTCCCCCGGGTTGTAGACCCCGTCGACCGAGCAGTTGGCCGAGTAGTGGGTGAGTGTCCCCTGCTTGATCGCGCCGACCAAGCTGCCGTCGTGGAAATGCCAGCCTGTGCTACCGCCCGGGGCGATGGTGGTTTCGCGGATGACGAAATCTCTGCCATCCTCCGAGGACTGGTTCAGCGTGAGCGAACTCACTCCACTATCGGGTGTCGCGACGCATTCGCCGGGCCGTGTGATGACCGAAAGTGCGACGACAAGTGGGAAAACACCTACGGTGCGTGCGCGCATCACCACGGTCCCTTCTCTTCGGACACCGCCGCCTGCGGGTTTCGTCCCATCAGAGCAATGAACCGTCGTGGTGTCCAGTGCTGGCCTGCACCCGGAAACGGCTGGATAAACCCCTGACCACCTGCGATATCAGCGTTGACCCTCCTGATCTGTCGGGCGCGCGCGAACGGCTCGTCGCGGTACTGCTATGCTGAGCAGAACGTTGGCTGTCTCACTCGATGGCCAGCACGTCGTGAAACGCTTCTTCATCCTTCCGGCGCCCGCCCCGATCCAGTGGCTGACGCACTGAATCCGGCGCAGTTCGTATCGCGGCGATCGATTTTGCCCACCGGCAATCTCGCCACCCTGTGCTGACAGTCGCGCGCATCTCGCTGCCGACGCGGCACACCCGATGCTGAAAGACATCCAATTGACTACTGGCAATACGTTTGCCGATCTCGGCGTGGCCGAAGCACTCATCGAAGTGCTCACCGCGCGGGGGATCACCCATCCGTTCCCCATCCAAACCGAAACGCTTCCCGACACACTCGCCGGCCGTGACGTCCTCGGCCGCGGCAAGACGGGCAGCGGCAAGACGCTCGCCTTCTCGCTCCCCATGGTCAGCAGGCTGGTCGGTCATCCGCGCCGCCCGTCCCGGCCATCGGGTCTGGTGCTGGCCCCGACGCGGGAGCTTGCCAGCCAGATAACCGCAACGCTGGAACCGTTGGCCGCCGCCAACAACCTCCGGGTGACAACCATCTTCGGTGGCGTACCGCAAGGCAGGCAGGTAGCGGCGCTGAAATCCGGCGTCGACATCGTCGTTGCGTGCCCCGGTCGGCTCGAGGACCTGATGAAGCAACGCTTGATCAGCCTCGACTCGATCGAGGTCACTGTGATCGACGAAGCCGATCACATGGCCGATCTCGGCTTCCTTCCCGGCGTCACTCGGATCCTGGCGGCCACACCGAGCGGTGGTCAGCGGCTGCTGTTTTCCGCCACCCTCGACAACGGCGTCGACAAGCTCGTCAACCGGTTCCTGCACGACGCCGTGCTGCACTCCGTGGACGGCTCCAATTCGCCGGTGTCCGAGATGACCCATCACGTGTTCCACGTCTCGGGCGTTCAGGCCAAGAAGGAACTGGTACACCGGCTCGCCTCCGGCAATGGCCGCCGAATCCTGTTCATGCGCACCAAACATCAGGCGCGCAAGCTCGCCAAGCAGCTCACCGAATCGGGTGTCCCGGCAGTCGACCTGCACGGCAACCTGTCTCAACCGGCACGCGACCGCAACCTCGCCGCCTTCAGCACGGGTAGGGCTCGGGTGTTGGTCGCCACCGACATCGCCGCGCGCGGCGTGCACGTCGACGGAATCGAATTGGTGGTGCACATCGATCCGCCCGCCGAGCACAAGGCTTACCTGCACCGCTCAGGACGGACTGCGCGCGCCGGAAACGCCGGCGACGTCGTCACCGTGGTGCTGCCCGAGCAGCGCAAGGAGACCCACGCGCTGATGCGGCGCGCCGGCATCCGGGTCACTCCGCAGGAGGTCACCGTCGACTCGGCCGCCGTGCACGCGGTGGCCGGCGAAATAGCGCCCTACCGGGCTCCGGCACCGCCGAGGCCGGTAGCGTCACATCCGTCGCGGCCTCGCCGTCCGGGTACCGGCGCTCGCCGACGTGGTCGGCGTTCCACCCGCGCGCAGGGCTGATTTTGTCAGCAGCACAACGGGTTTCGCTAATGAGCCGGGTCGTGCTAATTTGATCGTGTGGATGTTTTTGGTACATCCCGCATTTAGATGAGAGAAGAAAGTAAATGGCACAGGGAACTGTGAAGTGGTTCAACGGTGATAAGGGCTTCGGCTTCATCACCCCTGACGACGGCGCGAAGGACCTCTTCGTGCACTACTCCGAGATTCAGGGCTCCGGCTACCGCTCGCTCGAGGAGAACCAGCGTGTTCAATTCGAGGTTGGGCAAGGGGCCAAGGGGCCTCAGGCAACTGGAGTTTCTGCCGTCTAGGAACCTCACACTCGTGACAGTGGGCTGGTGCGTTGCTTCGCACCAGCCCACTGCGTTTCTTGATTACGCTGCGTCGGGGATGGGAGAGCGGCACAGCGCGAAGGAAGATGCGGCCCGCTTCTTCACCCGACATCTGAAGTGAGGCCGTTCGGACACGTTGCACGGCGTGGCGGTTGGATTCCAAGACGCTGCCGCGGCAACCTATTTCGTCACAGTGATGAATTAGGGCACTGCGGCGCCCCGCGGCTGTCTTTGCCGGCGGGAGCGTGTCGGTGCCATTGGAACGCTTGCGTCGACGCGACGCGCGTACTCGGGGAGGGGGCGGCGTCGGAAACGACGGACAACGCCAAATCGTGCCGTGATCTAACCCTTGCGATCGCAATGGCGCCTTGGCGCGTGGTACCGATGAGCGAGGTCGTCGGCTCGGATTGCAGGCGAGCGGCAAGCGTTCAATGACCGTGCGCGGCAGCGCAATTCGTCACAGTGACGTATTGTGCGGTATGGGGGCCGCGGTGGAAGAAGGGCCCGCCAAGCGCGCGCGGTCGCCATTGCCGACGGACGCATCTCCGCTCCGTCGGCGGCCGCGAGTGTTCGATCGAACGGGGCAGACTGTGCGTATACACGACCTTGGGCGTTCGGTCGCCGGGGAAGGCAAGAGCCCAATCGTTGTCTGAGGTCAGCCGCCTGCGGCGAAGTCGCTTTACCGGGCTTTACCGATAAGCGACATTATGTCAAGTAAACTACTGCACGTGCGTTTGATGAATCATCGTCAGTTCCCGTGCCGACCACCGCTCCTCCCCGCGGTTTTCAGTTGCCGCGCAGAGCCTTCGTCAACCACTCGTGGGTGCGGATCAAGACCGATGTTCCCGGGGCGTCGGGTATGGTGGGTGGCGTAAATCGGGGCCGCCGTGCGGCGAATATCCGCTGGTGAGTCGGTTGTGCTGTCCGGGAGTGAGCTTGCGCGCGCCGGGTTGCCTTACGGGGAGGTGGCGTGCGCGGGAGCGGCTGTACCTGTTGGACGGAGTTCGTCCAGATCCGCGAGTACTTCGGCGATGTGTGAGCGTGCCGGCGCAGGTGCGGCCTGGGATAGATCACCCTCACCGATCGGTGACAAATTGCTGCCTGATTTCTTCACAGATCGCCGCGAGCTTTGGGACGCACTGCGCAAGCGCGGGCCGGTCGTGTTTATCGAGGACAGCGCGTTTATGAATGGCTATTGCCTCACACGGGCCGATGACGTGCTCGCAGCGCTGCATAACCCGGAAGTGTTTTCGCTCAACCCCGTTTTGGATCGGCCGGAGCATGCGCGCTGGCGCGCAATCTTGCAGCCGCTATTGAATTCCCGCGCGGTGAAACAGATGCAACCCGCGTTGCAAGATCAGGCCGCGGCGGTGGTCGAAGCGGTGGCCGCGCAGGGTAGTTGTGAGGTGATCGCCGATGTTGCGGAGCCATTCGCGGCCCGGGTTCTTCTCACAGTGTTGGGGTTGCCGCCGCAAGACTGGGATAGGTTGCTGCGCTGGGAGAAAGCGCTTTGGGCGATCCAGCGGGCGCCTCTGGCCGCGGTCACAGGTGTCCGTTTCCAGGATTTGGTGCAAAAATTCGAGATGCTCGCCTATTTGGCGGAGGCTTTCGCGCAGCGCCGCGCCAGCCCTGATATTGCGGGTGTTATGTCGCGGTTGGTTGCCGGTGACGATGGGTTCGACGAAGCTGACGCGTGCGCGGTAGTTGAGATGCTGATCGCTGCAAGCATCACGCCGTTTAGGAGCGCGGTGGGTTTCGTGTTTCTTGACCTTGCCCGCGACCCGCGGCTATGCGCTTCGCTCCGCGAAAACCCCCCAGGGATTGAGGGGTTCGTCGAAGACGTGCTGCGCCGCGAGCCGCCGGCCCCGGTGATTATCCGCAGGGCCGCTCAGAACGTCACCGTGGCGGGTGTCGAGATACCGGCAGGGGCCCGGGTCGGGCTGTGCGTAGGGGCGGCCATCCAAGAAGACATGGCGGACGGCCACGGGTCGCGGGCGGACTACTGGGCGTTCGGCGGGGGCCCGCACCGCTGTGTGGCCGTCAGTCTGGCGAAAACGGCGTTGACTGTGTTGGTCAGCGAATGGTTACGCACTATCCCCGCGTTCCGGTTAGACGCTGAGTCCGTGCCGCCGGTTATCCTCGAGGACGCGGTCCGGCTATCGAGTTTGCCGCTGCGCTGGCATTAAGTCAGACCGCGCGGGTAATTGCCGTAGATGCCGCGCTCGTCGCCAGTTTCAGCTCAGCACCGCGCGACACACAGTCCGGTTACGGCCGCCGCGCCCGCGGCCGTGAGCGCGGCACCAGCGGACCGTAGTGAAGCCTTCCGTTTCGCCGCGCCGCTTGAGCGCGAGGAACATCGCTTCGTCCTTGGGAACCCTGCCAGGTTCAGGGGGACCTGTTGCGATCAGGAGCCCGGTCGTGCGCCTCGTCGACCTCCGTTGGTCGGACAGAACTTAACGCGGTAGGCGATGCGCTGGGCCGAATTGTCCACTCTCCGGACATCGGTTTGTCGCCCCCGCCGCAACGGTCCTAGCGTTCCATCGTGATGAACGGCAATGAAATGGTGGAGCTCTGGGAGCGGCATACCCGCTACGAATTCGACGTCAGGAACGCAGATCTCGCGGTGTCGACGATGGTCCCCGAGGCGCGGGTCATGCACCTGCCGACGATGAGCGGCGCATCCGGACGCGACGCTCTGCGCGCCTATTACGCCGACGTCTTCATCCCAGGGCAGCCGCCGGACACGGAGCTTGACCTCATTGACCGCTCGATTGGTGAAGACGTCTTGGTCGATGAGTGCATCATCCGGCTCACCCACGACCGCGTGGTGCCGCATCTTCTTCCCGGCGTGGCCCCGACGGGTGTGCTGCTCGAGATCGCCTTCGTCGTGATCGTCAAGTTCCGGGACGGCTTGATGCTGAGCGAGACGCTCTACTGGGATCATGCTCAAGTGCTGCGCCAAGCCGGTCTGCTGTCTGCGGCCGGACTCCCGCTGCCCGACACGTCCGACATCACCGGCTACTTGCGCGACTCGAGGATCCGTTGATGCAGCGCGTGGCGCGAGTGGGACCACGGGCCAGTGTCACCGGAGCCAGAAGGTACGCTGTCGCATGGCCTTTACTGCTGGAAAGCCCGAACCAGTCGGCCCAGCCCGAGGCGTCATCCAGAGTGCGTTCGCACTTCTTGAGTTGGTCTCCGAGTTGCAGCCGGTGCGGCTGGTGGATCTCAGCGCAGCAGCACGGCTCCCCCATCCGACGGTGCATCGACTCCTTCGCCAGCTGGTAGATGTGGGAGCAGTTCGGCGGGACGGGACGCGTTACTGCTTGGGCGCAACTGTGCTCCGTCTCGGTGCGACGGTCACGCCGGTGGCCCGACTGCGCGTCGCGTCGCGGCGGCCCATGGCCGAACTCGCGGCGCTTACCGGGGCAGCCGTATGCCTGTCGGTCGACTTGGGCGACGGCCCCGTATACCTCGACACGCTCGACGCCCGAACACCCGTCCGCTACATCGCGAAGACGGGTGACGCCGTCCCGCCGGAAACGGCGCAAGCCCGCGCGCACCATAGCTGCGCAACTAGGGTTCCGCTTGTTGACGCCGGGCAGGTGGCAGCCGACTACAGCTGCGCCGCGATGGCGATTCCGCTTGGATCATCGGGCGTCGCTGTCGTGTCCACGTTGCTACCGACGGGCCGTCCCCCGGCCGGGATGATCGAAGCCACTCGCCGGACAGCAGAACGCATCACCACTTCACTGCGGCCGTCCGTCCCAGATCGATCGACCAGCCCGACATGATCGCCTGACCGCACACGAACAAGCGGTCCCCTAAGCCCTTGAGGGCCCGGTGTTGAGCCGTCGCCGTCGCGATAGCAGCCGGTCTAGGGAGTATCTGTTATCAGCGCGGAACGCAATGACCGCGGCGAGAAAGATCGTGTGAACGAGCTGATCGCCGATCAGGTCGAAACGTTCAATCGACGTCGCGCCGAAGATCAGGATCATCATGACGCAGCTGGCCGCCACCGCGGCCGTGCGTGTCATGGCGCCGGCCACCAACAGCAGTCCGCTCAGCAACTCCACAAACGGCAAGACATAGCCGCACCCGGAGACCAGCGCCGGAGGCAGAAGCGATGTGTGAAACTCGCTCATCAAGCCAGCGTGAAAGACACCCAGCTTCGGCAGCCGAACCACACCATGCCCAACCAGACTGACCCCAATGGCGAGGCGCACGACGAGATAGGCCAGAGTGCGATCTTCTGCGGCTGGCATCCTGTTCTCCCCCACAACATCCGAGTGCGCACATAAGTGGACCGTCTATCGTCGCGAAGAAGGTTGTAGCCGCTGTTCATCGTGTTCCACTGCGGCCCAGTCCTTTCCGCTTGCTGAGGCTGCGGCACGGCCTCAACGAACTCTGCCACCTCCGCAACCGGGACCGCCTCGGCGCCGACGATGCGGCGCAGTACCGGATCAACACTCGTCGGTGACCCGGACGCGGTTTACCTCGGCGTAGTCGACCGGCTCCCCACAGGCATCGCAAGTGTGACCGACCGACAACTCGTGGTCGCGATGACGCATCGAGATCGGCGGCTGCTCGACCGCCCACCGGTTACCCCATTGGCGCAGCACCTGCAGCACCGGAATCAGGCCACGACCTGCCTCGCTGAGGTAATAGCCCCAGCGCGGCGGCGCCTCTTGGTACGTCGCGCGCTCGAGGACGCCAGCGGCGACGAGTTCCTTGAGCCGGGCGGTCAGGCGGTCGCGTGGGGCGCCGGTGTTCCGCGCGATCTCGCCGAAGCGGTGGTGCCCGAGATGGACCTCGCGAATGATCAGCAGGGACCACCGGTCCCCCACGATCTCCAAGGCGGCGGCGATCGCGCAGGGCCTCCCCCGGACCGTCGGGGTCTGCAACGGTCCCGGCGGTTGGGCGGCGCTTACGGACATAAGCTCTAGGTTTGCATATCAAACCGTGGTATCGCTAGTCTGCTGCCTGTGACGGTCTGGAAATCAAACCGCGCTACGGCGCGGTGGATCATGTCCACCGTGGTCGTGGCGGCGGTGTTCATGTCGAACCTGGACCTCTGGATTGTCAATGTCGCCCTTGTAGACATCGGGCGCGGCTTCGGCAGCTCACTGTCCGCCGCCTCCTGGGTGCTCAACGCGTACGCCATCGCGCTGGCCGCGCTGCTGATACCGGCGGGGCGCCTCGGTGACCGGTTCGGCCAGCGAAGGGTTTTTCTCCTTGGCATCGCGGTGTTCACTGTCGCCTCGCTGGCCTGCGCCGTTGCTCCCAATCTCGCCGTCCTGGTGGCCGCGCGGGTCCTGCAATCGGTCGGCGCCGCCGCGCAACTGCCGACATCCCTGGCCTTGCTGATGGCCTCGGTGGAACCGCATCGCCGTACCAACGTGGCCCGCGGCTGGGCCGCCGTTGGCGGGCTTGCCGCGGTCTGCGGGCCAGTGCTCGGAGGGGTCCTGGTCACCTTCAGCTGGCGGTGGGTATTCATGGTGAACCTGCCTGTCGGCCTCGCGGCGTGGCTCCTCGGCCGCCGTGTCCTGCCGTTCGAACCGGCCCGCCGCGACGACCGATTGCCCGACCTCGTCGGCAGTGCCTTGTTGATCGTCGCGGTGGCCGCTCTGACCGGTGCGCTGGTGCAGGCGCCCATCTGGGGATGGGTCTCGGCGGGCACGGTCGCGTTGGCGGCGCTCGCCATGCTGGGTACCGCTGGGTTCCTGTGGCGGACGGCGCGGCACCCGCACCCGCTGCTCGAACTGCCGCTGCTGAAGATCCGTAACTTCGCCATTGCCAACGTTGCGTTCTTCTGCTTCGGCGCCGCCTTCGCCATCATGCTTCTGTCGAACTCGCTTTGGTGTCAGGATATTTGGCACTACAGCGTGTTGCGCACCGGTCTCGCGATGGCGCCCAGCCCGGCCCTGGTGCCGGTCGTCACCATCGGGTCCGCCCGGCTCGTTCACCGCATCGGTCCCGGCCGCGTGGCCGCGATCGGAAGCACGCTGTTCGCCGCCTCGCTAGTTTGGCGAATCGTCTTCGCCAGGGCCGCGCCACATTACGTGACCGATCTGCTCCCCAGCATGCTGCTCAGCGGAATCGGGGTCGGACTGACGCTGAGCACTCTCATGGCCGCAGGCGCCACCGCCCTGCCGCCGGCACGCGCCGCCACGGGTTCGGCGCTGGTCAACTCCGGTCGCCAGGTGGCCTCGGCGCTTGGCGTGGCCATCCTGGTGACCGCCCTGGGGCCCACCGCCTCGGTGCGCGACTTCGACGTCGGCTGGTGGCTAGCGCTCGCCTTCATCGCCGCGACCGTGGTTATCAGTCTCACCCTGCCGCACGTCCGCTCCGAGGTGTCTGCCTCCGTGGCGGTTCCGAGGCGCTCGCTGACCGGTCCAGTCGTCGAAATGTCCTGACGAACAGGCGAGACACCGCCTCCCCCGGTGACACCTAAACGCGAACGCTCATGTTTTTAATCGCTAGACTGACCGCATGCCGAAGGTGTCCGACGAGTACCGCGCCAGTCGGCGCGCCCACATATTGGCGGCGGCGCGCCGCTGCTTCGTGCGCGACGGATTCCACGGCACCTCAATGCAGGACCTGGTGAACGAGGCCGGGATCTCCTCTGGCGCGGTCTACCGCTACTTCCCCAGCAAGGACGCGGTCATCGAGGCGATCGCCGCCGAAAACCTCGAGCAGGTGGTCTCGGTGATCCGTCAATCCGTCGAGGACGGCCTGCCCGCCGAGGCGGCCATCGCGGCCGTCCTCGAGTTCGTCACCGAACGCCACGCCCAGGACGGCTTCGCGGCGATCGCCTTGCTCGTATGGACGGAGGCGCTGCGGAACCCGGCCCTGGCCGAACTCCTGCGCAACGCCAATGCCGCTGCGGGGCAACTGTTGAGCTCGGGACGGGCGAAGAGCCGCAGCCGTGGCCCCGCGGTGAACGATGTGCTGCTGTGTGTGCTGCCGGGCTACCTGATGCAGTTGGCCCTCGGCGGTCAGGCGTCGGTGGATCGCGTGCCGCACACCGTGAAGGGAATCTCTGCCGACCCGCCCGTCGGCGCGCGTCGCAGGCCGTAGCGGCAAGTCGTCTAAAAAAACATGAACGTTCGCGTTTGACATCGCTGCGCGACCGGTGTCATGCTTGGAACGTGAGTACTCATTCACCTTAGGGGCCGCGTCGCCCCACGCACGAGCACATCGCCGTCGCCAGCGGAGGAGTTGAAAACGTGAGTGACGCAACACCATTCGGTACTTTTGGTCGTTTCGCGGAGACACCGGTAGCCGCGATGCCACCTGACATGAAGGACGCGTACGACTACACCCGGAAGCTGCGCGGGCTGGTGCCGGGTCCGCACAGAATCTGGCTGGCCAACCCGACATTGTCCCGGACGATCGTCCCCACGGGCGCCTACTACCAGAGCGACTCGACGCTGACCAAAGCGGAGATCGAGATCGCGACCAATCTGGTCTGCGGCCATTGGGGCAGCGCGTACGCCAGCTACGAACACGAGATCATCGGCGAGCGGGACGGCCGGCTGCAGCCGGACCGCGTCGAGGCCCTGATCGCCGGCGCGCCGACGTCCTTCGACGACCCGCGCGAACAGGTCGTCTACGAGTTGTCCTCGGCGTTGCTCGCCGCGCGTGTGGTCCCCGTGGGCCTGTATCGGCGGGCAAAGGCGCTGCTGGGGGATGCCGGCATCGTCGACGTCACGGTGTTGCTGGGCTGGTTCACGATGGTCTGCATGACCCTCGGTGCGTACGACGTGCCGGCGAACGCGACGGGTCTGGACCAGTGAGTGCCACTTACGGTTTGGGCGGCCGCCTGGCGCTGGCTGATCCCGAAGCGCTGACCGGCTCCCAGCGGGAATTGTTGGAGCGCATCGCTTCCACCGCGGTGCCCTGGGCCCAAGCGAGCGGCTTCGCGGCGACCACCATCGACGGCCGGCTCATCGGCCCGTTCAACCCGAGCCTGCTGAACCCCGCCCTCGCCACCGCGTTCTTGACATTGCAGGCCGCAGAACAGGAACACACGTCACTCGACGAGCAGGTCCGGCAAGTGGTCATTCTCACCGTCGGTGCGGTCCGGCAAGCACCCTACGAGCTCTACGCCCATACCGCGGTCGCCCGGGACGCGGGGCTCTCCGGCACCGTCGTCGCCGAGTTGGCCGACGGCGGTGAGCCTGGCGCACTCACCGACGCGCAGCGGGCCGCCCACCGTCTCGCCCGGGCACTGTCGACCGGCGGCCCCGTCAGCGACGACGTGTATGACGATGCGGAGCGGATCCTCGGCAGCACTGGCGTTTTCGACATCGCCATGCTCGCCGGCATCTACCAGACGGTCTGCAACGTTCTGACGGCCTTCGCCATCCCCGCCCCCGAGGACCCGCACCAGCGCTGAAAGGATGATTATGCCCCTTCCGCCGCTCCCCGCCGTCACGTTGACGCCCGTGGCCCTATTTCCGGAGAAGTACTTCCCGGAAAACCTTGCCGTTCGCGCCGACGGCTCTGTCCTGATCACCGCCGTCCTGCAGAAGGAACTCTGGTACGTCGCACCCGCCGCGCCCGGCGCGATGGTCGAACCCGTACTGGTGCACACCTTCGACCAGCTGGTGACCGGCATCGTCGAGGTCCTCCCCGAGGTCTTCGTCGTCAACCTCACCCTCGCCTACACCACCGGCGAATCATCCTTGGTACGAATAGATCTCACCCGGTGGCGACCCGGCGACCCGGTGGTGCCGGAGACCATCTACCGCTTCGACGACCGCGCCCGCGGACTCAACGGCAGCTGCCTGCTGGGACCGGGAGTGCTGGCCGTTGCGGACTGCTTTGCCGGTCTGATCTGGCGGGTGGACCTCACCGACGATGCGCACACGGCCACCGCGCGGGTGTGGTCGACGCATGACACCATGGCGTTCGACCCGGACAGCGACCTGCCGCCGCCCCCGCAACCGGGAGTCAACGGCGTCCGCTACTGTCCGCAGACCGGCTACCTGTACTACACCTCGACCGCGCAGAAAGTGTTCATGCGTGTCGCCGTCGACCCCGAAACACGTGATCCAGCAGCGTCACCCGAGTTCGTGGCCGCGATCGACAACGCCGACGACTTCTGTGTCGACCCCGACGCCGGATTCGCCTACGTGACCCGCCACCGGGCCAATACCCTCGACCGGGTGCCCCTGGCGCCGCGCCACGGCAGCGAAGTGCGCCACATCGCCGGCGACCCCTTCGACGAAACCCTCGTCGGGCCGTCCAGTGCCGCGTGGGGCCGCGGTCCAGGGGACCCGGGCCGGGTGCTCTACGTCACCACCGACGGCGGCACCACCGCTCCCCCGCACGGAATTCTGCGCAACGCCGCGCTGCTGCGCGTCGAGCTCGACTACTCCGCTACGGAGCGGTCATGACGCGTCGCAGCGAAATGGTCGCGGCCGGCTCGGCTTTGATCGAGACATACGTCGACGGAGACGGCCCGTCTATCGTGATTATCCCGTCCTACGGACGCGACGGAGGTGCGGACTTCGATCCCCTCACGGCTGCGCTCGTCGGAGCCGGCTACCGCGTGCTGCGGCCGCAGCCGCGCGGGATCGCCCGCTCGGTGGGTGCGATGAACGCCGTGACGTTCGAGGACATGGCGGGCGATATCGCCGCCGTGATCGACAATCTCGCCGAGGGGCCCGCGGTCGTGCTCGGACACGCCTTCGGAAACTTCGTCGCCCGGGCCACCGCAGTGCATCACCCCGACAAGGTCGCGGCAATCGTCCTGGCCGCTGCATCCGGTAAAACCGTTGCCGCCGAGGTGAATTCGGCACCCATGCGCGCCGGTGACCCGTCGCTGCCGGAAACCGAGCGACTGGCCGCGCTGCGTCTGGCTTTCTTCGCCCCCGGCCATGACGCGTCGATCTGGTTGACCGGCTGGTACCCGCATACCCTGGCCATGCAGGTCGACTGCGCCCGCCGCGCCGACGTAACCCGCTACTGGGGCGCAGGCAGCGCGCCGGTGTTCGAGCTCGTCGCCGCACTCGACCCATTCCACCACCGGGACGAGTGGGGCGACCTTCACGCATGCTACGGCGACCGCATCACCACTGTTGTCATCGACGACGCCAGCCACGCACTTTTCCCCGAGCAACCTGACCTGGTCGCCGATGCGATCTTGGGTTACTTGCGGATCCAATTTTTCGCCATGGCCAAAGATGGAGGCGAAGCGGCCGCGGTCGCCGAGCCCGTGACACACGGGGTTTGCGCGGCATTCCGCATCCAGGCTAGTCAGCGACGGTGAGGTGTTGCGCTGCCTCGAAATAACGGTCGCTAGAAGCGGGTTGGGGGACAATATGAGAGCGATCGGATACGACGAGTTCGGCGGTCGCGAGGCCTTGCATCTCATGGAGTTGACGGAGCCCCACGCGGGCCCCGGACAGGTTCGAGTCCGGGTGCGGGCCACCGCGGTCAACCCCTCCGACACTGCCGCGCGGTCGGGATGGATGATGTTCGTAGCGAGAGAGGACCGATGATGCCAGCGGACAGCTTTCGGCAACGCGTAGCCGCGGCATGGACTGCGGATGATTGAATTCACCCTTACCCGGAGTTCGACGGCGCCGATCGAGAACGTGTTCGACGCTATGACCGACCATCGCGGGATCGCGAACTACGTGTGGGCATGTCGGCGCAGCACGCTCGACCGCGAGGGAGTCCCCGCACCGAACGGCGTCGGCGCGATCAGACGTCTGGTGGTCGTGGGGCCGCCGTTCGTCGAAGAGATCATCGAGTACGAGCGACCCACCCGCTATGCCTACCGAATGCTTTCCGGCGCACCGACCCGAAATCACGTCGGCACGATCCAGCTGAGAGAGGGGAATACAGGGACCGAGGTCAGCTGGCACCTGCGGTCAACGCTCAAGATTCCCGGTGTTGACCGGCTGATGCTGCCGGTGTTCAAGAAGGTCATCGACGAATTCCTCAAAGGCGGCATCGTCGCCGCCGAACGCCGCGCCTGAGCAGTTGTGGTGGTTGAACGGAAAGGGTTTGCATGCACGCCCGGACTGGGCACTCCACCGGCGGCCCTGAGGTGGCCCGCTACGTGGTAGGTCCGGCCCTGGTTGCCGCCTGCGGCGCCAACCGTGGTGGCGAGTTTCGCGGGGTAGCCCCGGTCCTTGAGGCGCGCTCCCAGCTGCAAGTGCCAACGGGCCCAGGCATCAAACGTCTCTGGCACGAATCCCGAGTCCCTGGCCCCGCGAAAGGTGAACAGGTAGTTGGTCATTGACTCCCCTTTCCGGTCGGCGCGTGCGTTTACGTCCATTGCCCCGGCTGGTAATCGCCGGCGGGCTGGCGGGTGAGGGCCCGTTGTCAAGTGGTTAGTGCAACATTTAGGCGGCTTGGCTAATTAGGTTGGCGAGGCGTTGGGCGGGTGTGTCGA
>NZ_LZKL01000015.1 GCF_001668725.1 Mycobacterium sp. E787
CGAGCTGGGCCGGGAGATCGGCGCCACGATCATCCACAACGTGATCACCTCCCGCGCGGTGCCCGAACTGGTCACCGTCGACGGCGACACCAGCCGCCCGCCCTCGTCGACCACGAAGCACCGGTCGGCGTCCCCGTCGAAGGCCAGCCCGATGTCGGCTTCGGTGTCGCGGACGAACTTCTGCAGGTCCACCAGGTTGGCCGGGTCAAGCGGGTTGGCCTCGTGGTTGGGAAACGAACCGTCGAGTTCGAAGTACAACGGCAGCAAGGTGATCGAGTCGATCGCGCCGAGGACGGCCGGGGCGGTGTGGCCGGCCATGCCGTTGCCCGCGTCCACGGCCACCCGCAGCGGGCGCAGGCCGGAGGTGTCCACCAGCGAACGCAGGAAAGCCCCGTAGTCGGCCAGGACGTCGCGATCGCTGACGGTCCCGGGCGGGCCGTCGTACGGCCGCACCCCGGCGATGAGATCGTCGCTGATGACGCTCAGCCCGGTGTCCGCCCCGACCGGTTTGGCGCCGGCCCGGCACAGCTTGATGCCGTTGTAGGCCGCCGGGTTGTGGCTCGCGGTGAACATCGCGCCCGGGCAGTCCAACAGCCCGGAGGCGAAATAAAGCTGGTCGGTGGACGCCAAACCGATCCGCACCACGTCCAGGCCCTGGCTCGTCACCCCGCGAGCGAAGGCCGCGGCCAACGCCGGCGAACTGTCCCGCATGTCGTGGCCGAGCGCCACCTGCCGAGCGCCCTCACCGCGCATCAACGTGGCGAAGGCGGCGCCCAGATCGGCGACCAGCGGCTCGTCGAGTTCCTCTCCGACCAGCCCGCGAACGTCGTACGCCTTGACGACGCGCCGGACGGTCGCGGCGGACCGAGACATGCGAACTCCTGACGCTCCTGATGATGGGTCCCTTGGCGTCAGCCTATCGGCCCGGGAAGAACCTGCGGCGCGTTAGACCCGGCAAGTGGGAGCCAGTCCCGGCCAGTCGAAACTAGTCCGAGGGGTCCGGCAACACCCGCAAATGTCCGCGGCGGCGACCGGAACGGTGCTCAGGCGGCGCGAGCAGCCCGCTGCTCGGCGCGGTGGCCTGGGTTCCGGCGTGGATGTGGGGATCGGCGAACCCGTCGAAGCCGTTTCGGGGCGCACCGGCGATCGGGCGGGAACGGCCCGCGTCGCCCGGGCGGCCCTCCCGCACCGCGTCGGCGAGGGCGACCAGGTCGTCCTCGTCCGGGTGGGTGGGCTCGGAAAAGAGGGGTCCGGCGTGGCGCACGAGGTCCCAGCCGCGGGGCGCGGTGATCCGGCCGGCATGGCCGACGCACAGGTCCCACGAATGCGGTTCGCGCGCGGTGGCCAGTGGGCCCACCACCGCCGTCGAGTCCGAGTAGACGAACGTCAGGGTCGCCACGGCGTAGTGCGGACACCCGGGCCGGCAACAGCGACGGGGAACGTTCACGCCGAAAGGCTATCGTGCGCAAACGCCACGGAAGCGCCGGACACGCGCATCCGCTCGACCCGCGATGTACAACCGTTACCATCGGCGCGTGGGCGATTCCGGCGGCTCCCCGCAAAGCGATCGGCCCGGGCGCCGGTCGGCTTCCTACCGCGCGTCGCGCCGGGGTCGCGACATGCGCGGCCCGCTGCTGCCGCCGACGGTGCCGGGCTGGCGCAGCCGGGCCGAGCGGTTCGACATGGCGGTGCTGGAGGCCTACGAGCCCATCGAGCGGCGCTGGCAGGAGCGGGTGTCCGAGCTCGACGTGGCCGTCGACGAGATCCCGCGGATCGCCGCCAAGGATCCCGACAGCGTGCAGTGGCCGCCGGAGGTCATCGCCGACGGCCCGATCGCGCTCGCCCGGCTGATCCCGGCCGGCGTCGACGTCCGCGGCAACTCCACGCGGGCACGAATTGTCTTGTTCCGCAAGCCGATCGAGCGACGCGCCAAGGACACCGACGAACTTGGCGAGTTGTTGCACGAGATCCTGGTGGCCCAGGTGGCCATCTACCTCGACGTCGAGCCCTCGGTCATCGACCCCACCATCGACGACGAATGACGTTGCGCGGCGGGCGCGTCGCCGCGCGCCGGGGTCAGACTATGCCGCGCTTGAGGCGGCGGCGCTCGCGCTCGGAGAGCCCGCCCCAGATGCCGAAGCGCTCGTCGTGCGCCAGGGCGTACTCGAGGCACTCGTGGCGAACCTCGCAACCCAGGCAGATCTTCTTCGCCTCGCGGGTGGAGCCGCCCTTCTCCGGGAAGAAGGCCTCGGGGTCGGTCTGCGCGCACAGGGCGCGGTCCTGCCACTGATCCGGTGTCGCCGGCGGCAGGGGTTCGGGCTCGAAAGCGACTGGGGCATCGGGAACCACAGTCAGGTGCGGGCGGACGGGTGCCGCCGGCGCCGAGCCGATCATGGTGTGCGGTGTGCCTGTCATAACGCCCCGAAGGTGCTCATAAGACATGCTTCGTCCGCCTCCTCAGCTTTGATTTGAGAGAGTGAGTGCTTCCCACTGTTCTGATGTACAGACAATTCGAACAAGTGATCGAATCTCGGTCTGCGACACCGGAATCGGCCGGCCAACCGGGAAATGACACTGTTGTGATTAGACACTTGTTGACCTGCTTGGTCAAGCGTAATGGCCAATTTCCATATCATCTCGTGACGAAATTTCGGCGTTTCTGTTGTTTTCGGGTCTTCGGCGTGTCCATCACAATCCCGACACGGGCAGTACTGTCGAGCCCTGTGAAGGTCAAGTGAAGGTCACCGCTCTGGTCGGTGGGGTTGGCGGCGCCCGTTTCCTGCTGGGGATTCAACAGCTGCTCGGGCTGGGTCAGTTCCAAACGCAACAGGGCCCGGCGACCGACAGCCACGAGCTGACCGCGATCGTCAACGTCGGCGATGACGCCTGGATCCACGGGTTGCGCGTCTGTCCGGATCTGGACACCTGCATGTACACCTTAGGTGGAGGCGTCGACCCGGAGCGCGGGTGGGGTCACCGCGACGAAACCTGGCACGCCAAGGAGGAATTGGCGCGCTACGGCGTGCAGCCCGACTGGTTCCAGCTCGGCGACCGCGACCTGGGCACCCACCTGGTACGCACCCAGATGCTCAACGCGGGCTACCCGCTGTCACAGATCACCACCGCGCTGTGCGATCGCTGGCAGCCCGGCGCGCGGCTGGTGCCGGCGACCGACGACCGGTGCGAGACGCACGTCGTGATCACCGATCCGGCCGACGACCGCCGCCGCGCGATCCACTTCCAGGAGTGGTGGGTGCGCTACCGGGCGCAGGTGCCCACGCACAGCTTCGCGTTCGTCGGCGCCGAAAAGGCCGGCGCCGCAGCCGAAGCGGTGACCGCCATCGCCGACGCCGACGTCGTCCTGCTGGCGCCGTCCAACCCGGTGGTCAGCGTCGGCGCGATCCTCGCCGTCCCGGGCATCCGCGGGGCGCTGCGGGCGGCCCGCGCCCCGGTCGTCGGCTACTCGCCGATCATCGGCGGAAAGCCGTTGCGCGGCATGGCCGATGCCTGCCTGTCGGTGATCGGGGTGGAGTCCACCGCGGAGGCCGTCGGCCGGCACTTCGGCGCGCGGCGGGCCACCGGCATACTGGACTGCTGGCTGATCCACGAGGGCGACCGGGCCGACGTCGAGGGGGTGGCGGTGCGCGCGGTGCCGCTCTTGATGAGCGACCCCAAGGCGACGGCCGAGATGGTCCGCGCCGGGCTGGAGCTCGCGGGCGTGGACCGGTGAGTGAGCACGGCACCGCGGCCGCCGTCGAGATCCTGCCCGTCGCCGGGCTGCCCGAATTCCGGCCCGGCGACGACCTGGCCGCGGCCGTCGCCGCGGCGGCGCCCTGGCTGCGCCACGGCGACGTCGTCGTGGTGACCAGCAAGGTCGTCTCCAAGTGCGAGGGGCGCCTCGTGCCGGCCCCGGCCGATGCCGAGGCGCGCGATCGGCTGCGCCGCAAGCTCGTCGACGACGAGGCGGTGCGCGTGCTGGCGCGCAAGGGCCAGACCCTGATCACCGAGAACCGGCTCGGCCTGGTCCAGGCCGCTGCCGGGGTGGACGGGTCCAACGTGGGCCGCGACGAGCTGGCGCTGCTCCCGGTCGACCCCGACGCCAGCGCCGCGGCGCTGCGCGCCGGGCTGCGCGAGCGGCTCGGCGTCGACGTCGCCGTCGTCATCACCGACACGATGGGCCGCGCCTGGCGCAACGGCCAGACCGACGCGGCGGTCGGCGCGGCCGGTCTTCGCGTGCTGCACGGGTATTCGGGGGCCGTCGATGCGCACGGCAACGAGCTGGTGGTCACCGAGATCGCGATCGCCGACGAGGTCGCGGCCGCCGCCGATCTGGTCAAGGGCAAGCTGACCGCGATGCCGGTGGCCGTCGTGCGCGGGCTGCCCGCCCACGTCGTCACCGACGACGGCACGACCGCGCGACAGCTGCTGCGGCCCGGCGGGGAGGACCTGTTCTGGCTCGGCACCGCCGAGGCCCTCGACCTGGGCCGCCGGCAGGCCCAGCTGTTGCGCCGGTCGGTGCGCCGGTTCGGCGCCGAGCCCGTGCCGCCGGAGCTCATCGAGGAAGCCGTCGCCGAGGCCCTCACCGCGCCGGCCCCCCACCACACCCGGCCGGTCCGGTTCGTGTGGCTGCGGAATCCGTCCGCCCGGACCCGGCTGCTGGACCGCATGAAGGACAAGTGGCGCTCCGACCTCGCCGGTGACGGGCGCCCCGCCGACTCCGTCGAACGGCGGCTGGCGCGCGGCCAAATCCTCTACGACGCACCCGAAGTGGTGATCCCGTTCCTGGTGCCCGAGGGCGCCCACGCCTACCCCGACCCCGCCCGCACGGCCGCCGAGCACACCATGTTCACCGTCGCGGTCGGCGCGGCCGTGCAGGCCCTGCTGGTCGCGTTGGCGGTCCGCGGGGTGGGCAGCTGCTGGATCGGCTCGACGATCTTCGCCGCCGAGCTGGTCCGCGCCGAGCTTGGGCTGCCCGCCGACTGGGAGCCGCTGGGCGCCATCGCGATCGGCTATGCCGAGGAGCCGCCCGCGCCGCGCGCCGCGGCGGACCCCGGTGATCTGTTGATCCGCAAGTGATACTGGACCCGTGAATTTCGCGGGCAAGGCGGCCGCGTCGGCCGACAAGGTCCGCGGTGGCTACTACACGCCGGCCCCGGTGGCCCGGTTCCTCGCCCGCTGGGTGCGCGCGGCCGGTCCGCGCATCCTCGAGCCGTCCTGCGGCGACGGCGCGATCCTGCGCGAGCTGGCCGGGCTCGGCGGCCGGGCGCACGGCGTCGAGCTCATCGCCGACGAGGCGGCCAAGTCCCGGCGGTTCGCTCCCGTCGACACCGAGAACCTCTTCACCTGGATGGTCAAGGACCCCGGGGCCGAGGCGGGCGGCTGGGACGGCGCCGCGGGCAACCCGCCCTACATCCGATTCGGCAACTGGGCCGCCGACGAGCGCGCCCCCGCACTCGAACTCATGCGCCGCGAGGGCCTGCGTCCGAGCAGGCTGACCAACGCCTGGGTGCCGTTCGTCGTCGCCGCGACGCTCCTGGTGCGCGACGGCGGGCGGGTGGGCCTGGTGCTCCCGGCCGAGCTGCTCCAGGTCGGCTACGCCGCCCGGCTGCGCGAGTACCTGCTGAGCCGCTTTCGCGACATCACGCTGCTGACGTTCGACCGGCTGGTGTTCGACGGCATCCAGCAGGAGGTGGTGTTGTTCTGCGGTGTGGTCGGCGCGGGTCCCGCTCGAATGCGCACGATCAGCCTCCCCGGCGCCGGCGCTCTGGCCACGGTCGACCTCTCCCGGGCGCCGTCGGCGCCCGCGCTGCTGCACGAAGAGGAGAAGTGGACCAAGTACTTCCTCGACCCCGCCGCCATCCGGGTGCTGCGCGCGCTCAAGGGGTCGGGGGTCATGACCCGGCTCGGCTCCGTCGCCGGGGTGGACGTCGGCATCGTGACGGGCCGCAACAGCTTTTTCACCCTCACCGACGCGCAAGCCGGCGAGCTCGGGCTGCGGCGCCACTGCGTCCCGCTGGTCTCGCGCAGCGCGCAGTTGACCGGGCTGGTCTACGACACCGACTGCCGCACAAGCGACCTCGCCGCCGGCCACCGGACCTGGCTGCTCAACGCGCCGGCCGAGCCCGTCGATGCCGCCGTGGTCGCGCACATCGGCGCCGGTGAGGCCGCCGGCGTGCACCGCGGCTACAAGTGCTCGATCCGCGAGCCGTGGTGGGTCACCCCGTCGCTGTGGATCCCGGACCTGTTCCTGCTGCGCCAGATCCACCGGGCGCCGCGGCTGACCGTCAACGCGGCGGCCGCCACGAGCACCGACACCGTGCACCGGGTCCGCCTCGCGCCCGGTGTCGATCCGCGCGCGCTGGCCGCGGCGTTCCACAACAGCGTGACGTTCGCGTTCTCCGAGATCCTCGGCCGCAGCTACGGCGGGGGCGTCCTGGAGCTGGAGCCCGCCGAAGCCGAGCAGCTCCCCCTTCCCGCGCCGGCGCACGCCGGCGCCGACCTCGCCTGCGACGTCGACCTGTTGTTGCGGGCGGGCGAGATCGACAAGGCGCTGGACCTCGTCGACCGGCACGTCCTGATCGACCGGCTCGGCCTGCCCGCCGAGGTGGTCGGGGCGTGCCGCGCGGCCTGGGTCTCGCTGCGGGATCGCCGGACGAGGCGCGGATCCCGTTGAGCCTCCGCGAATCCGCGATCTCGCTGCTGACCGACTGGCGGGCCCCCGACCCGGCGCAGGATTCGCTGCGGCACGCCGTGCTGGCCTTCGTGCACGGCCGCCCCGACGCCTGCCGCCGCGAGTGCGTGCCGGGCCACGTCACGGCGTCGGCGCTGGTGCTCGATCACACGGGCACGCGGGTGCTGCTGACGTTGCACCCGCGGCTGGGCCGGTGGGTGCAACTCGGCGGGCACTGCGACGACGGCGACGCCGACGTCGTGGCGGCGGCCCTGCGCGAGGCCACCGAGGAGTCCGGCGTCGCCGGCCTGCGCATCGATCCCGAGCTGGCCGCCGTGCACGTCCACCCCGTCACGTGCTCGCTGGGCGTGCCGACGCGCCACCTGGACCTGCAATTCGTCGCGCACGCGCCCGCCGGCGCGCAGATCGCGATCAGCGACGAGTCCGACGACCTGCGCTGGTGGCCGGCCGGCGCGCTGCCGGACGGCACCGACCACGCGCTGGCGTATCTGGTGGGCCGGGCCATTCGCCGAGCGTGAAGCTAGCCGCACACTCGACGCCCAGCGTGCGGCCCGCCGCACATTCGGCGAGGGGGCCTCAGACGTCGCTCGAGTAGCGGATCCCGCCGTCGGGGATGGAGACACCGGGCCACACGCGGGCGCCACGCAACAGCTCGCAGCGGGCGCCGATGTCGGCGCCGTCGCCGATCACCCCGTCGCGGATCAGCGCCCGCGGTCCGATGCGCACACCGAAGCCGATGATGGACCGCTCGATCACGCTGCCGGCCTCGACCTTGACGCCGTCGAAGATCACCGCGCCGTCCAGCCGGACGCCCGGGCCGATCTCGGCGCCGCGCCCGACGACCGTGCCGCCGATCAGCACCGCGCCCGGCGACACCGCCGCGCCGTCGTGCACCAGCTGTTCGCCGCGGTGGCCGTGCAGGGCCGGCGACGGGGCGATCCCGCGGACGAGGTCCGCCGACCCGCGCACGAAGTCCTCGGGGGTGCCCATGTCGCGCCAGTAGGTGGCGTCGACGTAGCCGCAGACCTTGACTCCCTCGTCGGACAGCAGGGCCGGGAACACCTCGCGCTCCACCGAGACCTCCCGGCCTCGCGGGATTCGGTCGATGATCCGGCGTTCGAAGACGTAGCAGCCGGCGTTGATCTGGTCGGTCGGCGGGTCCTGGGTCTTCTCCAGAAACGCCGTGACGCGGCCGTTTTCGGTGGGCACGCAGCCGAACGCCCGCGGGTCGCCCACCCGCACCAGGTGCAGCGTCACATCGGCGTGCTCGTGGCGGTGGAATTCGAGCAGCTGACCCAGGTCGGCGCCGGAGAGCACGTCGCCGTTGAACACCATCACGGTGTCGTGGCGCAGGTGGCCGGCGACGTTGGCGATGCCGCCGCCGGTGCCCAGCGGGGAGTCCTCGGTCACGTATTCGATCTGCAGGCCCAGCTTCGAGCCGTCGCCGAACTCGGCCTCGAACACCTGGGGCCGATACGACGTACTCAGGATCACGTGCTCGATGCCCGCCGCCGCGATCCTCGACAGCAGATGGGTCAGAAACGGCAGCCCGGCCGTGGGCAGCATCGGCTTGGGCGCCGAGAGCGTCAGCGGCCGCAGCCGGGTGCCCTTGCCCCCGACCAGGACCACCGCGTCGACTTGAGGGCCTGTCACCTCAGCGCCCCCCTTTCGCCAGGCTCCGTCTCCGGCTGCGCAGCGAACTGCGCACCATCAGGCGCGAACGCACCGCCAACGAGGCCCGCAGCGTCCAGCGCAGCGGCGCCCGCCACCAACCGGAATTCCGATCGGCCAAGAATAGATACGTGCTTTTGTGATGGGCCGCAAGGTGGCTCGCCGGGTCGTGCCCGGTGGAGTGGCCCTTGTGGTGCAGCACCTCGGACGACGGCACGTAGACGCTCAGCCAGCCGGCCTTGCCCAGCCGGTCGCCGAGGTCGACGTCCTCCATGTACATGAAGTAGCGCTCGTCGAAGCCGCCGACCTGGCTGAAGGCCGACCGCCGCACCAGCAGGCACGACCCCGACAGCCAGCCCACCGCCCGTTCGCTGGGCTCCAGCCGCTCCTGGCGGTATGCCGCCGTCCAGGGGTTGCGCTTCCAGAACGGCCCGACCACCGCGTGCATGCCGCCGCGGATCAGGCTGGGCTGGTGGCGCGCCGACGGGTACACCGATCCGTCCGGATCCCGGATGAGCGGGCCCAGGGCGCCGGCGTGCGGCCAGCGGCCGGCGGCCTCCAGCAGGGCGTCGATGCTGCCCGGACCCCACTGCACATCGGGGTTGGCCACGATCACCCAGTCGTCGTCCACACCGCCGCTCTCGGAAAGTTGCGCCACGGCGCGGTTCACGGCGGTGCCGTACCCGAGGTTGGCGCCGGTGTCGAAGAGCCGCACGTTCGGGTAGCGCTCGACCGCGGCCTGGGGGGTCCCGTCGGTGGAGCCGTTGTCGGCCAACAGCACGCTGACGGGCCGCTCGGTGGCCAGCGACAGGGAGGCCAGGAACCGCTCCAGGTGCGGGCCCGGCGAATAGGTCACCGTCACGACCGGCAGGACGTCAGTCACGCGTCGAGGGTAACGGTCGGTCACTGCCCGATGCGGCCAGCGCCGCGACAAGCCCGGCGCGCCAGGGCCTTAGGGGCTTGAGGCCCGCCGCCGCGGACTCCCGGCCGCCCAGCGCGGAATAGGTCGGCCGCGGCGCCGGGCGGGGAAACTCGCCGGTGCTGACCGGCCGCACCCGGTCGGGGTCGGCCCCGCATTCCTCGAACACCGCGCGGGCCAGCTCGAAACGGGACACCGCACCCTCGTTGGCGGCGTGCAGGATGGGGCCGGGCACACCGTCGTCGGCGACCTGCAGCAGCGCGACGGCCAGGTCGGCGACGTAGGTCGGCGACCCGGCCTGGTCGTCGACCACGTTCACCGGTCCGTCCCCGGCGGCCAGGCGCCGCATGACGGCGACGAAGTCGTTGCCGGTTCCGCCGGTATAGAGCCAGGCGGTCCGGACGATGACGGCCTCCGGCAGCGCCGCCAGGACGGCCCGTTCGCCGGCGAGCTTGGACAGCGCGTACACGCCGCGCGCGTCGGTCGCGTCGCCGGGCTCGTAGGGACGCGGCCCGCCCTCTGGCGGGTCGCCGGTGAACATGTAATCGGTGGAGACGTGGATGAGCCTCGCGCCGGCTCGCGCGCAGGCCCGCGCGAGGATTTCCGGGCCGGTCGCGTTGACCGCGTACGCGCGCGCCTCGTCGCTCTCGGCGGAGTCGACGTTGGTGTAGGCGGCGCAGTTGATGACCACGTCGCCGGGGCGGATGTTGCGTTCGGCCGCCGCCGGGTCGGTGATGTCCCACTGCGACGACGTCAGCGCGAGCACCTCGCGTCCCCGCTCCGCCGCCAGCGTCGCCAAACAGCTGCCCAGTTGCCCCCCGGCTCCCGTGATAACGATTCTTGACCTGCCCGACATGCGTCGAGTTTGGCACGGCGCGGGCGCGCCGCCACCGGCTACCCGCGAAGCCGCTGTGTCGCAAGTAACCTAGTGTGATGCCTGTGCAACGTGTGCTTCGTGTGGTTGCCAGTGTCCTGACCATCGCGGTCCTCGTCGGCACCGGAATGGCGTGGGGCAATGTGCGGTCCTTCGAGGACGGCATCTTCCACATGTCCGCGCCCTCGCTGGGCAAGGGCGGCGACGACGGCGCGATCGACATCCTGCTCGTCGGGCTGGACAGCCGCACCGACGCGCACGGCAACCCCCTGTCCCAGGAGGAACTGGCCACCCTGCGGGCCGGTGACGAGGAAGCCACCAACACCGACACGATCATCCTGATCCGGATACCGAACAACGGTAAGTCGGCCACCGCGATCTCGATTCCCCGGGACTCCTACGTCGCGGCCCCCGGCCTGGGCAAGACGAAGATCAACGGCGTCTACGGCCAGACCCGGGAGGCCAAGCGGGCCAGCCTCGTCAAGGCCGGCGCTTCGGCCGCGGAAGCCGCCGCCGCGGGCACCGAGGCCGGCCGCGAGGCCCTGATCAAGACCGTCGCCGACCTCACCGGCGTCACCGTCGACCACTACGCCGAGATCGGCCTGCTCGGTTTCGCGTTGATCACCGACGCGCTCGGCGGTGTCGACGTGTGCCTCAAACAGCCCGTGTACGAGCCCCTTTCGGGCGCCGACTTCCCCGCCGGACAGCAACGGCTCGACGGCCCGGAGGCGCTCAGCTTCGTGCGCCAGCGCCACGACCTGCCGCGCGGCGACCTGGACCGCGTGGTGCGCCAGCAGGTGGTGATGGCGTCGCTGGCCCACCGGGTGATCTCCGGCAAGACGCTGTCCAGCCCCACCACGCTGCGCCGGCTGGAGGCGGCCGTCCAGCGCTCGGTGGTGATCTCCTCGGGTTGGGACGTCATGGATTTCGTCCAGCAGATGCAGAAGCTGGCCGGCGGCAACGTCGCCTTCGCCACGATCCCGGTGCTCGACGGCGCCGGCTGGAGCGACGACGGCATGCAGAGCGTGGTGCGCGTGGACCCGCATCAGGTGGCCGACTGGGTGGCGAGCCTGCTGCACGACCAGGCCCAGGGCAAGACCGAGGAACTCGCCTACACCCCCGCCAAGACCACCGCCAGTGTGGTCAACGACACCGACATCAACGGCCTGGCGGCCTCGGTGTCAGAGGTGTTGAGCTCCAAGGGATTTGCCACCGGAACCGTCGGCAACAACGACGGCGGCCACGTGAAGAGCAGCCAGGTGCGCGCCGCCAAGACCGACGACCTGGGCGCCCAGCAGGTCGCCAAGGAGCTGGGCGGGCTGCCGGTCGTCGCCGACCCGTCGCTGCCGGGCGGCTCGGTCAAGGTGGTGCTGGCCAACGACTACACCGGTCCGGGCTCGGGGCTTTCCGGCGGCGGTGGCTCCGCCGTGTCCGCGCGGGTGTCCAACGCGGCCGCCAACCCGGCGCAGGGGGCCGATCCGAATGTGCCGCCGCCGTCGCCGATCCTGACCGCCGGCTCCGACAAGCCCGAGTGCATCAACTGAGCGCGACGCTGTCCGCCGCCATCCTGGACCCGATGCTGCGGGACGATCCGGTCGGCCCGCGCATCACCTACTACGACGACGCGACCGGCGAGCGCATCGAATTGTCCGCCGCGACGCTGGCCAACTGGGCGGCCAAGACCGGCAACCTGCTGCGCGACGAACTGGGCGCCGGCCCGGCCAGCCGGGTCGCGATCCTGCTGCCGGCGCACTGGCAGACGGCGGCGGTCTTGTTCGGGGTGTGGTGGATCGGCGCCGAGGCGGTGCTCGAGGGCCCCGCCGATCTGGCGCTGTGCACGGCCGACCGGCTGGACGAGGCGGACGGTACCGGCGCCGCCGAGGTGGCGGTGCTGTCGCTGGACCCGTTCGGCCGGCCGGCGCCGGACC
>NZ_LZKL01000016.1 GCF_001668725.1 Mycobacterium sp. E787
CATCCTCCGGCAGGTGCGCCGCGCCGATCTCGATCACGCAGTCCTCGGGGGTTTCGAACAACCCGCGACCAGCAGCGTCAGCGCGGCGACGGCGGCGACGGCGAGTCGCTTCATCGAGCCTCCTCGTGCCCGGTGACGAACGCGTGCGCCGCGGACGTGGGCGCGTTATGGACCGGCATCGTTGTTCACCCCGGAGCAGCCAGTGCCACGAGGATCGTGTCGGCTCTGGACAGGTGCCGTTCCGCCGTTTTCAGGGCGGACACGAAATCGTCCAGTTTGGTCATGCTGTGGGTCGCAACGGCCTCGATGCAGGACTGCGCAGCCGTGTCGAAGTTGTCGATGGCCTGCTGAACCTCGACGGTCAATCTCGGGTCCGGAGTGGGCATTCCGTTCCGCAACCCTTCATTGGCATCGTGGAGTCCGGTGCAATCCGCTTGCAACTGATCGGCATCGATCGGCCCCTCCGCCTGCAGGACGCCGAAGGCGTCGTTCTCCGCCCGGTGGATGCCTTCGACCGGCACCGCCGAGCGGGAAAGCCAGTCGGCGAGCGGAACCTGTGCGTTGGCGGTCGGTGGCGGGGCGGTTGTCAGCAGCGCGAGGCACAGCAGGCCGGCCGCACCGACCGGCAGGCGGCGCACCCGCGGATGTGGTTGGGGCGCAGCGTCGTTCGCGTGATGCACCGCCGCACGGCCCGGGTTGGTCTTGCAACCGGAGGGCCGACGCGGCGCCGAGGAACTGCTCTTCGGGAAAGTCACCATCATCGGGCTTTCGCATATCCGGTGTGGGCGGCCGCCCGCACGGGGCGTCGTCCAGGACGAACGTAGGGTAGCCCGCCGCGTTGCAACGCGCACTGGTTTTTCCGATCCGACTCGCTACCGACACGGGGCGCGGGCCCGGCGCCCTCGCTGTGCCCGGCTGTAGACGCGAACGCGTTGCTCGCTTCCGCCCGGTGACGCGCCGATCAACGGTTCGGCTGACCTCGTCGATGACCCGCCCGCGGGCGGGATCTCGCCGTTCGGGCGCACCGCCTAGTCCAGGCGGGCCATCCAGCCGTGCGTGTCAGCGAAGGTGCCCCGCTGGATCCCGGTCAGCGTGTCACGCAGCGCCATCGTCACCTCGCCCGGTTGCCCGTCGGCGATCGTGAACTCGTGGTCGCCGTACTTCACCCGGGAAACCGGCGTGATCACGGCGGCGGTGCCGCAGGCGAACACCTCGGTGATCTCGCCGGCGGCGGCCTTCTTCTGCCACTCGTCGATGTCGATCCTGCGCTCCTCGACCGAGAATCCGGCATCAATGGCCAACTGCAGCAACGAGTCCCGGGTGATGCCGGGCAGCAGCGAGCCGGACAGCTCCGGGGTGACCAGCCGCGCCGATCCGCCGCTGCCGAAGACGAAGAACAGGTTCATCCCGCCCATCTCTTCGATGAAGCGGCGCTCGACCGCATCCAGCCATACCACTTGGTCGCAACCGTTTTCGGCGGCCTGGGCCTGGGCCAGCAGCGAGGCGGCGTAGTTCCCGCCGAACTTGGCCGCGCCGGTGCCGCCGGGGCTGGCCCGCACGTATTCCGTCGACACCCACACGGTGACGGGGCTGATGCCGCCCTTGAAGTAGGCGCCGGCCGGCGAGGCGATCAGCAGGTAGCGGTACTGCTTGGCCGGCCGCACACCCAGTCCCGGCTCGGTCGCGAAGATGAACGGCCGCAGGTACAGCGCCTCCTCGCCGCCGCTGCGGGGCACCCACGCCTTGTCGACAGCGACGAGCTGGCAGAGGGATTCGACGAAGAGGCCCTCCGGCAGCTCGGGAATCGCCAGCCGCCGCGCCGACGAACGCATCCTCACCGCGTTGGCCTCCGCGCGGAACGACACGATCGAGCCGTCCGCCCAGCGGTATGCCTTGAGCCCCTCGAAGACTTCCTGCGCGTAGTGCAGCACGATCGCCGACGGGTCCAATTCGATCGGGCCGTAGGGGATGACGCGCGCGTTGTGCCAACCCTGGCCCTCGTCGTAGTCGATCGACACCATGTGGTCGGTGAAGTACTTGCCGAAACCCGGCTCCGCCAGAATGGATTCACGTTCTGCGTCGGTCGCCGGATTAGACGCGCGTAGAACCGTGAACTCGAGTGAGCCGCTGGTCATGGGGCCGATTCTATATCCGTGCGGCAACGGGTTTTCCTCACGTGAACCCCTGGCGGCTAACGCGTTTTGAGGTCGACGAACGGCGGGCGCACCACCTCGCACTCGACGGCGCGGCCGCGGACGTCGACGGTGACGTGCGCGCCGTCGTCGATTCCGGCGTCGGTGTCGATCAGCGCCAGCCCGATGCCGGCCTGCAGCGTCGGCGAGAACGTCCCCGACGTGGTGAACCCGACCGGAGCGTCCCCGGCCAGCACCGTCAGCCCGGGGCGCAACACCCCGCGGCCGACCATCCGCAGCCCCCGCAACAGCCGTCGCGGTCCCGCCGCCTTCTCGGCCAGCAGCGCGTCGCGGCCGAAGAAGGCGTCCTTCTTCCAGCCCACCGCCCACCCGCAGCGCGCCTGCAGCGGCGAGATGTCGAGCGAAAGCTCGTGCCCGTGCAGCGGATAGCCCATCTCGGTGCGCAGCGTGTCGCGGGCGCCCAGGCCGGCCGGGGCTCCCCCGGCGGCCGTCACCGCCGCGATCAGCGCGTCGAACACCGCTCCCGCGGAGTCCCAGGGCGGCAGCAGCTCGTAGCCGTGCTCGCCGGTGTAGCCGGTCCGGCAGACCCGCACCGGCACTCCCGAAAACGAGGCATCGGCGTAGCCCATGTAATCCATGTCGGCCGGCAGGCCCAGCTCGGCGAGCACGCCCGCCGATCGCGGGCCCTGCACCGCCAGCACCGCATACGAGCGGTGCTCGTTGGTGATGGTCAGCCCGGGTCCCGAACCGGACTCGGCCGCCGCCCGCAGCGCCTCGACCACCGCGGCGGTGTTGGCGGCGTTGGGCACCAGGAAGATCTCGTCGTCGGCGACGTAGTAGGCGATGAGATCGTCGATGACACCGCCGGATTCGGTGCAGCACAACGTGTATTGCGCCCTGCCCGGGCCGATGCGGCCCAGGTCGTTGGTGAGCGCGGAGTTGACGAACTGCGCGGCGCCCGGGCCGCGCACCAGGGCCTTGCCGAGGTGGCTGACGTCGAACAGACCGACCGCGTCGCGGGTGGCGTTGTGTTCGCTGACCGTGCCCGCGTAGGACACCGGCATCGACCAGCCGCTGAACTCCGCGAAACTGGCGCCCAGGGCGCGGTGGCGGTCTTCCAGCGGTCCGTGCTGCAGCTCGGTCACGACGACCCACCCTAATGGCCTCCGCAGCTGGCACACTTGGGCAGGTGTCCGGTCCGCTCGACTCCTTGGACTTCGAAGAGTTGGAGGCCGCGGGTATCGCCGACGCCCGCGAGCGGGCCGACCTGATCAGGTACCTGCACGGGCTCGGCTTCACCCTCGACGACATGGTCGAGGCCGAACGGCGCGGGCGGCTGTTCGGGCTGGCCGGCGACGTCGTGGCCTGGTCGGGCCGCCCGATCTACACGGTGCAGTCCGCGGCCGAGCGGCTCGGCCTGTCCGCCGACGAGGTGGCGCACGCGTGGGCCTTGCTCGGCCTGACCGTCGCCGGCCCCGATGTGCCCGCGCTGAGCCAGGCCGACGTCGACGCGCTGGCGACGTGGGTCGCGCTCAAGTCGGTGGTCGGCGAGGAAGGCGCGCTCGGGATGCTGCGGGTGCTCGGCGCCACCATGGCCCGGCTGGCGGAGGCCGAGTCGACGGTGATCCGCGCCGGGACGCCGGACATCCAGATGAACCACACCCACGACGAGCTGGCCACGGCGCAGGCGTACCGGTCGGTCGCCGAGTTCGTGCCCCGCATCGGAGCCCTGATCGACGTGGTGCACCGCCATCACCTGACCAGCGCCCGAACCCACTTCGAGGGCGTCCTGCGCGACACGTCGCCGAGCGTGGTGTGCGGCATCGGTTTTGCCGATCTGTCCAGCTTCACCGCGTTGACCCAGTCCTTGACGCCCGCGCAGCTGTCGGAACTGCTCACCGAGTTCGGCGGCACCGTCGCGGACGTGGTGCACGCCGACGGCGGCCGGGTGGTGAAGTTCATCGGCGACGCCGTGATGTGGGTGTGCTCGGCGCCCGAGCGGCTCGCGCAGGCGGCGGTGGATCTGGTCGACCATCCGCGGGCGCTCGAGGCGGGCCTGGACGTGCGCGCCGGTCTCGCGTACGGCGAGGTGCTCGCCATCAACGGCGACTACTTCGGCCTCCCGGTGAACCTGGCCGCCCGGCTGGTGGCCGTCGCCGCGCCGAGACAGATCCTGGCCGCGGCCGAGCTGCACCGGCAGTTGCCGGGCTGGCCCGCGGTGCCCCACGGCCCGCTGACGCTCAAGGGTTTCGAGGCCCCCGTGACCGCGTTCGACCTGCATAGGCGGGAAAGCAGCGGCGCGGGTGACTAGGGTGGTTTGCCGTGACCACCACCGAACCGGGCTATCACGCCCCCACCGTCAACGTCGCCACCGCGCTGCCCAAACGCGGCGCGACTTCCGCGGTATTGCTGGTGCCGGTCGTCTCGACCGGCGACGACGACAGGCCGGGCGCGGTCGTCTCGGCGGCCGGGCCGTTCCTGTCCGCGGACGCCGTCGCCGAGATCGAGTCCGGCCTGCGGGCGCTGGAGGCCACCGGCGCCGCCGAGCAGGTGCACCGGCTGGTGGTGCCGGCGCTGCCGGTGGCCAGTGTCCTGACGATCGGGTTGGGCAAACCGCGCTCCGAATGGCCGGCCGAGGTGATCCGTCGTGCCGCCGGCGTGGCGGCCCGCTCCCTGGGCGGGGCCGAGGCGGTGCTCACCACGCTGGGGCAGCTGCCCGGCGACGACGTCTGCGCGGCCGCCGTCGAGGGGCTGATCCTGGGCAGCTACCGGTTCACCGAGTTCCGCAGCGACAAGACCGCCCCCAAGGACAACGGGCTGCGCAGGATCACGGTGCTGTCCACCGCCAAGGACGCCAAGAAGGACAGCGCGCACGGCGCGGCCGTCGCGACCGCGGTCGCCACCGCCCGCGACCTGGTCAACACCCCGCCGAACCTACTCTACCCGGCCGAATTCGCCAAGCGCGCAAAGGCTTTGGGCGAAGCCGTCGGCCTCGAGGTGGAGGTGCTCGACGACAAGGCGCTGCAGAAGGCCGGGTACGGCGGGGTGATCGGCGTCGGGCAGGGCTCGTCGCGCCCGCCACGGCTGGTGCGGCTCATTCATCGGGGCTCCAAGCTGGCCAAGGGCAAGAAGGGCAAGGCTGGAAAGCGAGTCGCTTTGGTCGGCAAGGGCATCACGTTCGACACCGGCGGCATCTCGATCAAGCCGGCCGCGTCGATGCACTACATGACATCCGACATGGGCGGCGCGGCGGCGGTCATCGCGACCGTCGCGCTGGCCGCGCAGCAGCAGCTGCCCATCGACGTCATCGCCACGGTGCCGATGGCCGAGAACATGCCGTCGGCGACGGCGCAGCGCCCGGGCGACGTGCTGACCCAGTACGGCGGAATCACGGTCGAGGTGCAGAACACCGACGCCGAAGGCCGGCTGATCCTGGCCGACGCCATCGTCCGGGCCTGCGAGGACAACCCCGACTACCTGATCGAGACGTCCACGCTGACCGGCGCGCAGACGGTGGCGCTGGGCGCCCGGATCCCCGGGGTGATGGGCAGCGACGAGTTCCGGGACCGTGTTGCGGCGATCTCGCAGCGGGTGGGCGAGAACGGCTGGCCGATGCCGCTGCCCGACGAGCTCAAGGACGACCTGAAGTCCACGGTCGCCGACCTGTCCAACATCAGCGGGCAACGCTTCGCCGGCATGCTGGTGGCCGGGGTGTTCCTGCGGGAGTTCGTCGCCGACGGAGTGGCGTGGGCGCACCTCGACGTGGCCGGCCCGGCCTACAACACCGGCAGCCCGTGGGGCTATTCGCCCAAGGGCGCCACCGGGGTGCCGACCCGCACCATGTTCGCGGTGCTGGAGGACATCTGCGAAAACGGCTGACCGCCCGGCTCGGCGCCGATGTCTAGTTCGTGAGCAGCGCGGTCACGGCTCGCCGGATCCGGCGGCGCGGCCAGCCCGTCACGCCCGCCGCGGCCAGCGCGGCGTTAGCCGCGTTGCGCCCGCACGCGCCGTGCACCGATCCGCCGGGGGTGGCCGACGCGCTGCCCAGATACAGGCCCTCGACCGGGGTTTCGGCGCGGCCCATCCCCGGCGCGGGACGAAAAATCAGCATCTGCTGCAACTGCGCGGTGCCGCCGTTCAGCGCGCCCAGGTGCAGGTTGGCGTCGCTGGCCTCCAGGTCCGACGGGCGCTGCACGAACCGGTCGATCACGGCCGCGCCGAAGCCGGGAGCGTGCTCCTCGATGACGTGGTCCATCGACTTGGCGAGGCGCTCGGCCGCGACGTCGTCTGCCACGTTGCGCGGCAAATGCGTGTAAGCCCAAACACTTTCGGTGCCCTGCGGCGATCGGCTGGGGTCCGCCGTGGTGGTCTGCCCCAGCAGCATGAACGGATGCTCGGGCACCACCCGGGTGTTCAGGTCGGCCATCCAGCGCACCAGCCCGTCGGCGTCGGCCCCCAGGTGGACGGTGCCGACGCCCCGCAGGCTCTTCGCCCGCCACGGAATGGGGCCGTCGAGCGCGTAGTTGACCTTCACCACCGGCGGGTCCCAGACGTAGTGCTCGAGTTCGCGGCGCAGCGCGGCCGGGACGGCGTCCTCGGGCAGCATGTCGCAGAACAGCCGCGGCGCGGTCACGTCGGCCACGATGGCCCGGCGCGCGCGGACCGTGAGACCGGCCGCGGTGGTCACCCCGACCGCCCGGCCGCCGCGCACCTGGATGCGGGACACGTTCTGATTGCATTCGATTCGCGCGCCGGCCGATTCGGCGCGGCGCACCAGCGCCGCCGTCAGCTGGCCCGAACCGCCGACTGGCACCGGCCAGCCGCCGTCCTGGGCCAGCATCGTCATCAGGAAGCCCATCGCACCGCTGACGGGCGCGTCCGGCGGGACGTCGGCGTGCATCGCGTTGCCCAGCAACAGCATTCGCGGCGCCTCGCCGTCGAACAACTGCTGCGCCATGGTGTTGGCGGGCTGGATCAACAGGCTGGCGAGCCGCACCGCGTCGCCGGTGCCCAGCTTCAGCAGCAGCCGCAGCATCGGGCGCACGGGCGGAAACGGCGCCAGCATGGCGTCCAGCAGTGGCGCCTTGATTTTCTGCCACAGTTCCACGGCGCGCCACCAGTTGTCGCCGTCGGTGGGCTCCCGGCGGGCGAATTCCGTTGCGGTGCGGGCCGGGTCGGGGTAGACGATGGGCGGGTCGTCGTCGGTGGCGCCTCCCGGGTGGCCCACCACCGCCGGCGCTCGCGACCATCGCAGCCCGTGCTCTTCGAGCCGCAGCGCCGACATCGCCGGCGAGGCGACCGTCATGGGGTAGAACGAGCTGAACAGGTCTGTGATGTACCCCGGTGTCAGTTCGGCGCTGCGCACCGCGCCGCCCGGCTCCGGCTGGGCCTCCAGCACCAGCACGTCCCACCCGGCGTCGGCCAGCACCGACGCCGCCACCAGCCCGTGGTGCCCGGCGCCGATGACGACGGCGTCGGCGGTCTCGTCCGTCATGCCCTACTTGACCTGGCTGGGCTCGAGGCGTTCGGCGAGCGCCGCCAACCGCCACAGGCACTCCCGGTTGCGCGGATAGACGGCGGCCAGCACCAGGCGGTCGGGAAGGATCCGCAGCGGCCCGGAAGCCGGCGTCTCGATCATCTCGATGCGGCAGCCGTCCGGGATGTCCTTGAGGCGCAGCGTTATCCGTGCCGAGCCCAGCGCCCCGAGCCCGGCGCGCAGCACGAGTTCCTCGCCGGGCGTGCAACTTTCGACCACCGTCGCGTCGCTGATCACCAGCGGCCACACCCCTACCGAGTGCTTGATGGCGGAGCCGGGTCGCGGCCAGTTCGGGTCGACCGCGCGGGTCCGGCTGTTGCCCACCACCCACTGCGCATACGTCCATCCATCGCTCATCGCATCCCAGATCTGCTGGCGGGGAGCCCGCACTTCGCGGGTGGTCGCCATCTGTCGAGTCGCAGTCATTGCCCCCGAGTACCCCACCCGGCGGGAACCATGCGCCGCATCGGCCGCCGGCGACCGGTTTAGGGGCGGCGGCCAGTGGTTACTACGCCGTTACGACACTCGCGTTTGACGGGAGGCTAATAGTGACTGTGCGACGGATCATCATCGCAGTGGGCGCCGTGCTTTTGCTGGCCGGGATCATCGGTCTGTTGGTGCCGGTGTCCGTATCGGACGGCAACGGCAATTCCGTCTCGTGCGGGAACGGAATCGCCATGGACCTGAACAGCGCCAGGAACGCCAACGACAAGAACGGCGCCAACATCCCCATCCTCAACCAGGTCCTGCCCCACACCGACTACGTGGCGCAGTGCCAGTCGTCGGTGAACGGCCGGCGGAGCTGGACCATCCCGTTGGCCGTCATCGGGGTCGTCGCGATCGGCGGCGCGCTGTTGGTGCGACGACCAGCGGGGTCCCGAACGGTCTAGATCACGCGCACTCGCGCGGCGTTGCGCAACGCCTGCGGGGCCACGCGCGAAAGACCGTAGACCGCATAGGCTTCCGGCGCGACGGGACGGATCGGTTTCTGCTTCCTGACCGACGACAGGATCGCGTTGGCGACCTTGTCCGGCCCGTAGCGGCGCAGCGCGAACAGCCTGCCGATCTGGCCCCGACGGTCATCGACGCGTTGATCCTTGCCGGCCGGCGCGCTGAACCGGGTGGTGCTGATGATGTTGGTGTTGATCACGCCGGGGCAGATCGTGGTCAACCCGACCCCGGCGGCGTCGAGCTCGGCGCGCAGGCAGTCGGAGAACATGTAGGTGGCCGCCTTGGAGGTGCAGTAGGCGCTCAATGACCCCAGCGGCGAAAAGGCGGCCATCGACGCCACATTGACGATGTAGCCGCCGGTGCCGCGCTCGACCAGGCGCCGGCCGAAGGCCCGGCAGCAGTTGACGACGCCGCCCAGGTTGATGTCGAGCACCCGGTCGAAGTCCTCGGCCGGGGTGTCCAGGAAGCCGCCCGCCGCACCGATGCCGGCGTTGTTGACCACGATGTCCGGGACGCCGTGCTCGGCGCTGACGCGCTCGGCGAACGCCTCGACGGCGCCGGCGTCGGACACGTCGAGCACGTACGGATGCGCGACGCCGCCGCGCGCGGCGATCTCGGCGGCGGTCTCCTTGACGGTGGCCTCGTCGATGTCGCTGACCACCAGCTCGGCGCCCGCGCGGGCGAAGGCGAACGCCGTCTCCCGGCCGATGCCGCTGCCCGCGCCGGTGACCGACACCAGGGTGTCGCCGAAGTCGCCGCGCGGGCGCCCGACTTGGGCGCGCAGCATCGCGCGGCTCGGCTGTTTGCCGTCGGCCAGGTCGGCGAAGTCGTGCACCGCCGCCGCCATCACCTGCGGATGCGACATCGGCGAGAAGTGGCCCGCCCTGATGTCGCGGCGCCACAACCGCGGCACCCAGCGCGCCGCGTCGTCGAACCCGTAGGGCCGCACGTACTTGTCCCGGGTGTTGACGATCAGTTGCACCGGCACGTCCACGACGTGCAGCTCGCGCTTCCGGGAGAACGACCGAAAGTAGTTGGCGGGATACGTTTTCACCGAGTGGGCGGCGTCGCTGGGCAACTTGGCGGAGTGGTGGATCTTGTCGTCGGGGATGTTGTCGACCGCGTTTCGCCGCAGGGCAGGGATCGACAGCGCCAGGCGCAGGAACAGCGGCGCCAGCACCGGGATCGAGAAGAACACCATGTATGTCAGCCGCAGCGCCTGGCTGACCGCCCGCACGAACCTGCGCGGGCGCCAGGGCCGTCGCAGCCCGCCGAAGATGTATTCGACCAGCTGGTCCCGGCTCGGGCCGGACACCGACGTGAACGAGGCGACCCGGTCGCCGGCGCCGGGGCGCTTCAGGTACTCCCAGATGCCGACCGAGCCCCAGTCGTGGGCCAGCACGTGCACCGGGCCGCCGGGGCTCAGCTCGCCGATCACCGCGGCGAAGTCGTCGGCGAACCGGGCCATGGTGTAGCCGGACACCGGCTTGGGCGCCGACGACATGCCGACGCCGCGGTTGTCGTAGCGGACGACGCGGAACCGCTCGGCCAGCAGCGGGACGACGCCGTCCCACAGCACGTGGGAGTCGGGGAAGCCGTGCACCAGCACGACGGTCGGGCCCGCGCGGTTGCCCTCCTCGTAGACGGCGATACGCGCGCCGTCCGCGCTGTCGACGAACCGCTGGGGCACCTGTTGAATTGCCGGCATCGGACCTCCCGCTCTGGCTACGTCGCCACACCGTAGCAAGGGTGTTCGGGGTGCCCGGGCAACCGCGCGCCGTCCGCCCTGGATGTGTGCCGGCGCGGGCGCAATGACAGGATAGTTTTGGTTAGCGACATCGACCCGCCCCCGACCCACGAGCGATCGAGGAGTCAACACAAATGGTCTTCTCCGTCCAGATGCCGGCACTCGGTGAAAGCGTCACCGAGGGGACGGTCACGCGCTGGCTCAAGCAGGAAGGCGACACGGTCGAACTCGACGAGCCCCTCGTCGAGGTGTCGACCGACAAGGTCGACACCGAAATCCCGTCGCCGGCCGCGGGCGTGCTGACCAAGATCGTCGCCCAGGAGGACGACACCGTCGAGGTGGGCGGCGAACTCGCCGTCATCGGCGACGCGGGCGAGCAGCCGCAGGCCCAGCCCGCGGCGCCCAGCGAGCCGGAACCGGAGCCCGAGCCGGAACCCGAGCCTCAGCCGCAACCCCAGGCCGCGGCCGAGCCCGAGCCCGAGCCCGCGGCGCCGCCCGCGACCGGGGGCGATGCTTCCGGCGACTCCAAGCCGGTGCTGATGCCCGAGCTCGGCGAGTCGGTCGCCGAGGGCACCGTGACGCGCTGGTTGAAGAAGGTCGGCGACTCGGTTCAGGTCGACGAGCCGCTGGTGGAGGTGTCCACCGACAAGGTGGACACCGAAATCCCCTCCCCGGTGGCCGGCGTCCTGGTCAGCATCACCGCCGAGGAGGACGCCACCGTGCCGGTGGGCGGCGAGCTGGCCCGCATCGGCTCGGGCGCGGAGGCATCCGGCGCGAGCGCCCCGTCCGCCCCGGCAGCCCCGCCCGCGCCCAAGCCGGAGCCGAAACCCGAACCCAGGCCGGAGCCGAAACCCGCGCCGCAGCCGGTTTCCGAGGCCAAACCGCCCGCACCGGCCCCCGCGCCGAAACCGCAACCGGCCCAGGCCCCGCCCGCCACGGAGGCCGGCGGCCCGGCCGCCGACGGCGCGCCGTACGTGACCCCGCTGGTGCGAAAGCTGGCCAACGAAAACAACATCGACCTTTCGGAGGTCACGGGCACCGGCGTGGGCGGTCGCATCCGCAAACAGGACGTGCTCGCCGCGGCGCAGAAGAAGCAGGAAGCCAAGGCCGCGCCCGCGCAGGCCCCCGCCGCCGCGCCGGCCGCGGCCACCCCCGCGCCCGCCCTGGCACACCTGCGCGGCACCACGCAGAAGGCCAGCAGGATCCGTCAGATCACCGCGGCCAAGACCCGCGAATCCCTGCAGGCCACGGCCCAGCTCACCCAGACCCACGAGGTCGACATGACCAAGATCGTGGGCCTGCGGGCCAGGGCCAAGTCCGCGTTCGCCGAGCGCGAGGGCGTCAACCTCACCTACCTGCCGTTCATCGCGCGGGCCGTGATCGATGCCCTCAAGATCCACCCCAACATCAACGCCAGCTACAACGAGGACACCAAGGAGATCACCTACTACGACGCCGAGCACCTCGGCTTCGCGGTCGACACCGACCAGGGTCTGCTCTCCCCCGTCGTGCACAACGCCGGCGACCTGTCGCTGGCGGGTCTGGCCAGGGCCATCGCCGACATCGCCGAGCGCGCCCGGTCGGGCAATCTGAAGCCCGACGAGTTGGCCGGCGGCACCTTCACGATCACCAACATCGGCAGCCAGGGCGCGTTGTTCGACACCCCGATCCTGGTCCCGCCGCAGGCCGCGATGCTGGGCACCGGCGCGATCGTCAAGCGGCCGCGGGTGATCGTCGACGAGTTCGGCAACGAGTCGATCGGCGTGCGCTCGGTGTGCTACCTCCCGCTGACCTACGACCACCGGCTGATCGACGGCGCCGATGCCGGACGTTTCCTCACCACCATCAAGCACCGGCTCGAAGAGGCAGCGTTCGAGGCTGACCTGGGTCTTTAGGAGGCTTGGACAACTGTGGCCAAGCCGGTCATCGCGATTGCGGGTTCGTCCGGTCTGATCGGCTCGGCCTTGGCCGCGGCGTTGCGCGCCGCCGACCACCCGGTGGTGCGCATCGTGCGCCGGACGCCGGCGAATTCCGAGGAACTGCACTGGAATCCCGCGAGCGGCGATTTCGACGCCGACGCGCTGGTCGACGTCGACGCCGTCGTCAACCTGTGTGGCGTCAACATCGGCCAGCGCCGCTGGTCGGGCGCCTTCAAGCAGAGCCTGCGCGACAGCCGCATCGCCCCCACCGAGGTGCTGGCCAACGCCGTCGCCGACGCCGGCGTCGAAACCCTGATCAACGCCAGCGCGGTGGGCTACTACGGGAACACCAAAGACCGGGTGGTCGACGAAAATGCCAGGGCGGGAAGCGGTTTCCTGGCCCAGCTGTGCGAGGACTGGGAGGCCGCCACGCTGCCGGCCCAATACGCCGGCACCCGGGTGGTGCTCGCCCGCACCGGCGTGGTGCTGGCCCGGTCGGGCGGCGCGCTGCGGCGGTTGCGGCCGCTGTTCGCGGCGGGCCTGGGTGCCCGGCTGGGCAGCGGCCGCCAGTACATGTCGTGGATCAGCCTCGAGGACGTGGTGCGCGCGCTGCTGTTCGCCATCTCACACCCGTCGCTGTCGGGTCCGGTGAACGTGACCGGGCCGGCGCCGGTGACCAACGCCGAGTTCACCACCGCCTTCGGGCGGGCGGTCAACCGCCCCACGCCGCTGATCCTGCCGGGTTTCGCGGTGCGGGCCGCGCTCGGCGAGTTCGCCGACGAGGGGCTGCTCATCGGGCAGCGCGCGATCCCGTCGGCGCTCGAGCGCGCCGGTTTCCAGTTCCACCACAACACCATTGGCGAGGCGCTCGACTACGCCACCGCCCGGCGCGACCACGATTGACTTTTGCCGCGAGGGTGCGCAGTTGTACGCCCGCCGCGGCGTGTCGCCGTACAAACACGCCCCCTCGCGGGGGGAGTACCGTCACCAACGTGAGTCCCTCCATCCGGTCGAGCGCGGCCGCGGTCGACGTCCGCCAGCTGGGGACGGTCGACTACGGCACGGCCTGGCGGCTGCAGCGCGACCTGGTCGACGCCCGGGTCGCCGGCGGTCCGGACACGCTGCTGCTCCTCGAGCACCCGCCGGTCTACACGGCCGGACGGCGCACCGAGCCGCACGAACGGCCGGTGGACGGCACCCCCGTGATCGATACGGATCGGGGCGGCAAAATCACCTGGCACGGTCCCGGACAGCTGGTCGGCTACCCGGTCATCGGATTGGCCGAACCGCTCGACGTGGTCAAATACGTTCGGTGCCTTGAGGAAGCGCTGATGAGGGTGTGCGCCGACCTGGGCCTGGACACCGTTCGGGTCGACGGCCGGTCCGGGGTTTGGGTGCCGGCCGGCGGCGGCCGCCCGGCGCGCAAGGTGGCCGCCATCGGCGTTCGGGTGTCACGCGCGACGACGATGCACGGCTTCGCGCTCAACTGCGACTGCGATCTGGGCGCCTACAGCGCGATCGTTCCGTGCGGCATCACCGACGCCGGCGTGACGTCCCTGTCGGCCGAATTGGGGCGGACGGTCGCGGTCGACGAGGTGCGGGCGGCCGTCGCGGCCGCCGTGTGCGACGCCCTGGACGGCGCGCTGCCGGTCCGTGAAAGGCCCGCCGCCCGCGTAGCATCAACCACGTGACTGTCGCTCCGGAAGGCCGCAAACTGCTGCGCCTGGAGGTGCGCAACGCGCAGACCCCGATCGAGCGCAAGCCGCCGTGGATCAAGGTGCGGGCGCGGATGGGCCCGGAGTACACCCAGCTGAAGGGCCTCGTCCAGCGGGAGGGCCTGCACACGGTCTGTGAAGAAGCCGGCTGCCCCAACATCTTCGAATGCTGGGAGGACCGGGAAGCCACCTTCCTGATCGGCGGCGACCAGTGCACCCGCCGCTGCGACTTCTGCCAGATCGACACCGGCAAGCCCGCCGAACTCGACCGCGACGAGCCCCGGCGGGTCGCCGACAGCGTGCGGGCGATGGGCCTGCGCTATGCGACGGTCACCGGCGTCGCCCGCGACGACCTGCCCGACGGCGGGGCCTGGCTGTACGCGGAGACCGTGCGCGCCATCAAGGAGCTCAACCCGTCGACCGGCGTCGAGTTGTTGATCCCCGACTTCAACGCGGAGCCGCGGCGGCTTGCGGAGGTCTTCGGGTCGCGCCCGGAAGTGTTGGCGCACAACGTCGAAACGGTGCCGCGCATCTTCAAGCGGATCCGGCCGGCGTTCACCTATCGGCGCAGCCTGGCCGTGCTCACCGCGGCCCGCGACTCCGGCCTGGTCACCAAGAGCAACCTGATTCTGGGCCTGGGCGAGACCGCCGACGAGGTGCGCGGCGCGCTGGCCGACCTGCGCGCCGCCGGCTGCGACATCGTGACGATCACCCAATACCTGCGCCCGACGGCGCGCCACCACCCGGTCGAGCGCTGGGTGACGCCCGAGGAGTTCGACGAATTCGCCCGCGACGCCCAGGCGCTGGGCTTTTCGGGGGTGCTGGCCGGCCCGCTGGTGCGGTCGTCCTACCGGGCCGGGCGGCTGTACGCGCAGGCCGTCGGCGGCCGCGCCTCGTAATTCCGCGCGAACGTATCCTTGGTGACTATGGCTAAACCCCGCACCGCCGCCGAGAACAAGGCCGCCAGCGCTCAGGCGGCCGCCGCCCGCAAGGCCGCCGCCAAGGAGCGCCGCGGTCAGTTCTGGCAGGCGTTCAACATGCAGCGCAAGGAGGACAAGCGCCTGCTGCCGTACATGATCGGCGCCTTCGTGCTGATCGTCGGTGTCTCGGTGGCCGCCGGTGTGTGGGCCGGCGGGCTCACCATGCTCACGCTCATCCCGCTCGGGGTGCTGGTGGGCGCGCTGGTCGCGTTCATCATCTTCAGCCGCCGGGCGCAGCGCTCGATGTTCGGCAAGGCCGAAGGCCAGGCCGGCGCCGCGGGGTGGGTGCTGGACAACCTGCGCGGCAAGTGGCGGGTGACCCCGGGCGTCGCCGCGACCGGCCACTTCGACGCGGTGCACCGGGTGCTCGGCCGGCCGGGCGTGATCCTGGTCGGCGAGGGATCGGCGGCCCGGGTCAAGCCGCTGCTGGCCCAGGAGAAGAAGCGGACCGCCCGGGTCGTCGGGGAGGTGCCGATCTACGACATAGTCGTGGGCAGGGGCGAGGGCGAGGTTCCGCTGCGCAAGCTGGAGCGGCACCTCACCCGGCTGCCGCACAACATCACCGCCAAGCAGATGGACACGTTGGAGTCGCGGTTGGCCGCGCTGGGATCGCGCGCCGGCGCCGGCGTCATGCCCAAGGGGCCGCTGCCGAACGCCGGCAAGATGCGCGGCGTGCAGCGCACCGTGCGCCGGAGGTAGTCGCTCCCGAACTCAGCGGCGCAGCACCGCGGTGCCGCTCAGCCGATCGTGCATACCCCGGCCGTCGGCGTCGGTGAACAGCGCCGGGATGACCAGCGCGACGAGCAGCCCGCGCACGGCCAACCGGCCCACCCCGACCGGCACCCGCCCGTCCACCGACGCCACCTGCAGACCGAGCACCAACTGCCCCGGGGTGAAGGTGAACAGGCGCACCGACACGAGGCCGAGGACGAGCCAGACGATCAACACGGCGGTCGACAGCATGCGTCCGGAGAAGAGGCCGAACGCCATCGCCAGCGCCGCCAGGCCGTAGGCGATCAGCCAGTCGATCATCAGCGCCGCGAGCCGGCGGCCCATCGGCGCCAGCGATCCCGCCCCGCGCTCCGGCAGGCCCAGCCGCTCCCCGGGGTAGGTCGATCGGGCGCCCGGCGAACCCTCGGTCACAGCACGCCGCCCGAGGCTCGGCCCGGCCGCCGAGAACTAGTGCGCCCGTGCGGTCGACCAGATACGATCTTGCGGGTCATGGCCCCACAATAGAACCCGCCGGGCGACCCGGATTCTGCTGCGGGGAGCATGGTCACGTAACCTCTGCGCAACATCGAGTTGACTGACGGGCAACATGCGCTCCATAGCGTCAGGCCGCGGATCACCAAGTAAAGGAGCATTCTGTGACGGAAATGACGCCCGACGACGTCTTCAAACTCGCCAAGGACGAGAACGTCGAGTTTGTCGATGTCCGGTTCTGTGACTTGCCGGGCATCATGCAGCACTTCACGATTCCGGTTTCGTTCTTCGACGAGAGCGTGTTCGAGGACGGCCTGGCCTTCGACGGTTCGTCGATTCGCGGGTTCCAGTCGATCCACGAGTCCGACATGCTGCTGCTGCCCGACCCGCAAACCGCGCGCATCGACCTGTTCACCGAAGCCAAGACGCTGAACCTGAACTTCTTCGTGCACGACCCGTTCACCCTCGAGCCCTACTCGCGCGACCCGCGCAACATCGCCCGCAAGGCGGAGAACTATCTGATCAGCACCGGCGTCGCCGACACCGCGTACTTCGGCGCCGAGGCCGAGTTCTACATCTTCGACTCCGTCAGCTTCGACTCGCGCACCAACGGCTCGTTCTACGAGGTCGACGCGATCTCGGGGTGGTGGAACACCGGTGAGCCCAACGAGAACGACGGCAGCCCCAACCGCGGTTACAAGGTCCGCCCCAAGGGCGGCTACTTCCCGGTGGCCCCCGTCGACCACTACGTCGACCTGCGCAGCAGGATGCTGCACAACCTGATCCTGTCGGGCTTCAGCCTGGAGAAGGGCCACCACGAGGTGGGCAGCGGCGGCCAGGCCGAGATCAACTACAAGTTCAACACCTTGCTGCACGCCGCCGACGACATGCAGCTCTACAAGTACATCGTCAAGAACACCGCGTGGCAGGCCGGCAAGACCGTGACGTTCATGCCCAAGCCGCTGTTCGGCGACAACGGATCCGGGATGCACACCCACCAGTCGCTGTGGAAGGACGGCGCCCCGCTGATGTACGACGAGACCGGCTACGCCGGCCTGTCGGACACCGCGCGGCACTACATCGGCGGCCTGCTGCACCACGCCCCGTCGCTGCTGGCCTTCACCAACCCGACGGTGAACTCCTACAAGCGGCTGGTTCCCGGCTTCGAGGCCCCGATCAACCTGGTGTACAGCCAGCGCAACCGCTCGGCGTGCGTGCGCATCCCGATCACCGGCAGCAACCCCAAGGCCAAGCGGCTGGAGTTCCGTTGCCCCGACTCGTCGGGCAACCCGTATCTGGCGTTCTCGGCCATGCTGATGGCCGGCCTGGACGGCATCAAGAACAAGATCGAGCCGCAGGCGCCGGTCGACAAGGACCTCTACGAGCTGCCGCCCGAGGAGGCCGCCAACATCCCGCAGGCGCCCACCCAGCTGTCCGCGGTAATCGACCGGCTGGAGGCCGACCACGAATACCTCACCGAGGGAGGCGTTTTCACGCCCGACCTGATCGAGACGTGGATCAGCTTCAAGCGGGAGAACGAGATCCTGCCGGTCCAGATCCGGCCGCACCCGTACGAGTTCGCGCTGTACTACGACGTTTAAGGCGTCGCGGCGCTAGACGACGCCGCCCGCGCGGGTTTGCTTGCCGCGCGGGCGGTTTCGTCTGTGCCGGGCGGCCCGTCCGCCGCTCCGAACTCACCCCTGGCGATTCGGGTGGCCCTGCCGCTGGACGACCGGCCGTACCGTCATGCGGGCGGGGCCCCGATGTCCTCGTGCGCCGGCGGCGCATGCCTGTCTGCTGGTTTTGCTTTGCTGCGGCCCCGAGCCAACTACCATGCCCGTTGTCGGTGAGTCCGGTGGCGCCCAGGATGGGCCGGGTCGGAGGCAAGGGATAACGGGTCGATGGCTGGGTTGGCTCGGGTAACGGGTGCCGGGTGGTGTGTCGCTTCCCGCATCGATGCCAGCGCGGTTCGGTAAGTCATGGCGCGCATATTCCTGAGCCACTCGAGCGTCAACAACGCCCAGGCCGTCGGCCTGAGCGACTGGCTGGCGGCCGAGGGCTGGGACGATGTATTTCTCGACCTCGCCGCCGATCGGGGCATCGCGGCGGGGGAACGATGGGAGCGCGCGCTCAACGAGGCGGCGTCGCGCTGCGAAGCCGTGCTATTCCTTGTTTCGCGTGCGTGGCTTGGATCGAGCTGGTGTCACACAGAGCTTTCGCTCGCGCACAAACTCGGCAAGCGGCTCTTCGGCGTGCTGATCGAAAGCTTCGAACCCGCCGACCTGCCTGCTGAGCTGAGCGACACCTGGCAGGTCGTCGACCTGGCCTCGGGCCGCGACCACCGGCAATTCCGGGTCACGCTGCCGCGCACCCACGAGGAATGCCACGTCACCTTCTCCCAGGAGGGCCTCAAGCGGCTGCGCGCCGGCCTGGTCAAGGCGGGTTTGGACCCGCGGTTTTTCGAATGGCCGCCGGAAGACGACCCGGATCGCCCGCCCTATCGGGGCCTGCGGCCGCTGGAGGCCGACGACGCCGGCATCTTCTTCGGACGCGATGCGCCGACCTTCGAGGCGCTCGACCAGCTGCGGGGCTTGCGCGAAGACCCGCCACCACGGCTTCTGGTGATATTGGGCGCTTCCGGCGCCGGCAAGTCATCGTTCCTTCGCGCCGGGCTGTTTGCCCGGATGACGCGTTACGACCGTGATTTCTTGCCGTTGCCGATTGTCAGGCCGGAACGTGCGGCCATCACCGGCGACAACGGCCTGCTGCGGGCGCTCGAGTCCGCGCGGACCGCCGCGGGAATAAAGCTGGCGCGCAGCAAGATTCGAGCGGCCATCGACGGGGGCGCATCGACTCTGCGTCCGATCTTGCAGGCCCTCGTCGACGCGGCGGCACCCGAAGCGAGCGAAGCCGACGCCCCGACGAAGCCACCGGCTGTGGTCGTCTCAATCGACCAGGGCGAAGAACTTTTCCGTGCTGAAGGCCAGGAGGAGGCCCAACGACTGCTGACCCTGCTGCGCGAACTGCTCGACGAAGACGAACCCGCGGTGATCGTGGTGATCGCGATCCGGTCGGACTCGTATACCCAGCTGCAGGAAGTCAAGGCTCTCGAGGGTGTGCGCAAGGTCCCGTTCGACCTGGGGCCCATGCCACACGGGTCCTACGCCGAGGTGATCAAGGGTCCGGCAACGAGATTGGCGGAAACGACGCGCCAGCTGAAGATCGACGACGGGTTGGTCGGCGTGCTACTCGAGGACATCGAGGTCGGCGGCGCCAAGGATGCGCTTCCCCTGCTCAGCTTCACGATGGAACGCCTCTACCTCGAGAACGGGGTTAACGGCCGCCTCACTCTCAGCGACTACCGCAACCTCGGGGGTATCAAGGGCTCGATCGAAGAAGCGGTCGAGCAGGCACTCACGGCGGAGACCCAGCCGCCGGTACCGGCAGATCGCGCCCACCGGCTGGCGCTGCTGCGGCAGGGATTGATCCCGTGGCTGGCCGACATCGATCCCGACACCGGCGCACCGCGGCGGCGTGTCGCGCGCCTTTCGGAGATCCCCGCCGACAGCCGACCGCTCCTGCACAACTTGGTCGAACAGCGTCTCCTGACGATCGACCGGCTCGCCCGGACCGGCGAGACCACCATCGAGCCGGCGCACGAGGCGCTACTGCGGCAGTGGAGTCTCCTCGGCGGATGGCTGACCGAGGATTCGGCACTGTTGGCGGTGCTGGAGGGCGTGAAGCGCGCCTCGCGCGACTGGGCCAAGTCGGGCAAGAGCATCGCCTGGCTCATTCACGCGGTGGATCGGCTCGCGGCCGCCGAGCGACTGGGCCAGCGACCTGACCTGGCAGCGAATTTGGACGAGACCGACCGCGAATACCTCGCAGCGTGCCGTACGGCCGAGAACGACAGATTGGACGCCGAACAGCGACAGCGCGAAGCCGAGCTCGAAGCGGCCAAGAAATTGGCGGCCGCGGAAAGCAAGCGTGCGGCCGATGCGCAAGCTCACGCAGCGGCCCTGCGCAAGGGCTCCCGCGTGCTGCGTGCCGTGCTCGCATGCACGGTCGTCGTCGCTCTGGTGGCGGTGGGCCTGCTGATCTGGGCGCGCCATCAGCAACTTCTGGCCCAGCGGAACGCCCAGGACGACGTCGCTCAGAAGCTGGTCTCCGACGCACAGGCGATCCTGGCCCGGGCGGGCAACGCCACCACAGCGACCACTGCGAACACCGGTGACGATGTGCGAGCGTTCCAGGAGTTGTTGGCGGCCAACAAGATAGCAACAAAACCGAACGACGAACCCCTGCTGGATGCTCTGGTCAAGAGATGGAGCACCGATCTGATCGCGAACGTCGGCGCTCCGGTGGTCGGCGTGGCGTTCGCCGAGGTCGGCCACCGTTTGGCGGTGGCCGACAGCGATGGCTTGCGCATATGGGACACCAATTCGCCGAATTGGCTGGAAAAGCTGCGCAACAGCGCGTGTGCGGCGGGCCCAGTCCAGGCCAAATCCGATTCGGGCTGCCTGTCATTCCCCATGAGGCCAACCCATCTCACCAATGTGGCGATCAGTGCCGACGGTCAAGTGGTCGCCGCGGGCAGCGAAGAAGGGACCGTGCAGGTCTGGAACCTCAACGACCAACCGCCCGTTGCGAAGACCCTCCCGCGACCCCATCAGGGTCGGGTGACCTCCGTTGCATTGAGCCGCGACGGCCAGCGCCTCGTCTCGGCCGGTGTCGACGGGTTCATCGACCTTTCGCGGCCGGACGGAAACGACCTGCGCACGATCGCCAACAACCCCGCCGGAGCGATCTTCACGGTGGCCTTCAATCATGCGGGGGACAGGTTGGCGGCCGGCGGAGCCGACGGGGCCATCCGGATCTGGAATCTCAACACTTTGCCGGCCGGTGACAACCCGCCGGCGGACCCCGTCCAACCGGACGCCCACCGCGGCGGCGTCATGAGCGTGACTTTCAGCCCGCACGACGACCTTGTCGCATCCGGCGGCGCGGACAACCTGGTGCGGTTCTGGGACAGCGGAAAGCTGAGCACGGCGGGGCAATTGCCGACGCCGGGAGGTCGGGGCCACACGGCACCGGTGACCAGCGTCGCCTTCAGCGCGGGCGGCACCCGCCTGGTGTCTGGAAGCAATGACAAGACCGTTCAACTGTGGGACGTTGCGCAGCGGCAGCGCATCGGTGACCCCTTGATCGGACACCAGGGCTTGGTACTCAGCGTCGCTATCGTCGATAACGAAATCATCAGTGGCGGAAACGAACACGCGTTGCGATTCTGGAATGCTGTGGTAGGGCAACCTCTTAAAGAGCCCCTGGGTGGCCATCAAGGTCCCGTGACGAGCGTGGCAACGGGTCCGGTGGGGCACCAGATCGCGTCGGGGGGCGTGGACGGGACGGTACGGCTATGGGACTCCTACACCGGAGCACAGACCAGGAGCATGCCCGAACCCGCGGGCGTCGTCACCCGGGTTGCGTTCAACTGGACGGGAGAGGAGGTCGCCTCCGCGAGCACGGACGGCAACGTCCGATTGTGGAACCTGACCACCAATACGGTCAGGAAGATCCCGACGGAACGGCCGGTGACGGCGATCGCGATGAGTCCCGTCGCCGACATCCTGGCCTCAGCGGGCATCGACGGGCAGATCACCCTCTGGGACGTGTCGTCGTCGACCCCACGAGCGACGACGCTGGAAAACAAGGATCACGCGATCGTTTTCGATCTGTCGTTCAACCCGCACGGTGATCGATTGGCATCGGGCGGCGTGGCCGGGATCGTGCGCTTGTGGGACCTCACCGGCCGGGAGGTGTGGGAGGCCGACGCTGCCGCCAGGCTGCCTAAATCGTTCAGCGGACAGTCGCACCTGGCGGCCGGTCGCCCGGCCGAGGTTCTTGGCATCGCCTTCAGCCCCGACGGCCGCCGGCTGGCGTCCGGCAGCACCGACTGGGGCACCGCCAGGCTGAAGTCGGCCGTCGGCGTGATCCAGCGCTGGGATGTCAACACCGGCAACCCTTTAGGGGATCCGGCGGAAATCGGTGACGCAGTGATGGGCCTGGCCTTCAGTTCCCAGTCGACCGACCCATCACAGGATCGCATCGTTGCGGGAAGCTTCGACCCCTACACCGTGCAGCTGTGGAGCGCAGCCAATGGGCGCCAGTACACCTTCACCGGTCACCAAGCCCAAGTCGTCAGCGTCGCGGTCAGCCCCGACCCCACCCTCTTCGTCTCCGGTAGCGTCGATGGAACGATCCGGATCTGGCCGAACCCGCACCCACGTGGGGTTGCCCCCGCGGATGCGGTGTGCGCCAAACTGACTACAACGATGAGCCGCAACAACTGGGCCGCGTGGGTTTCACCACAGATCCGTGCCCGGGAACTGTGCCCGGGGCTACCCCCCACCCCCGACGAGCCGCAGAGTTGACGGCGGGCTTTGGCTGTCACGCACCGGGTTTGTTGTACAGGTAAACGACGGCCGCCGCCCCGCCTGTGCACGTGACATAGTCGCCCGAGTTGAAGCAGGCAACTCTGTACCACCTGAAAGTTGCGGGACTGACCACGTCCAATTCGGACGGACCGGAGCTGGGTGTGCTGTGAATCGCATACTCCTTGCGCACTTGCTCGACGAACCCGCAACTGGTCGCCGGCGTGCCACGCGCGCCCGAGTTGAAAGGCTTTTGAACGTCCGTCTGTACCCGTTTGCAAGCCGCCGCGCCCGGCGGCAGGCCGGGGACCTGATCGGGACCGGCCGCGGTGGACAGCGATGTGTTCGGCGATGGATGCGACAGCAGTGCGTCAACACCGAAGTAGCCGCCCACTGCGATAGCGGCGAGAACGAGGACCGCGCCGACCCTCCCTATCGGCCGTTTCCACCAGGGCTGCTTGCCGGGGGCGGGTGGCGCCGAATCCCGCCCCGAGGGACCGTCCGCCATGCCTGGGGAATCAGTCACCGTGCATCCCGGTACATCCGGTCAGTATCACCCGGATGGCGGGCCAACCGGTTCGTTTTCACCGGGCTGCGGCCCCCGCCCGTGCGGACAGCGAGCGCTCGGCAACATCACGAGGTGCTCCGATACCCATTCAGCGATCTGGTCGAGCGCTCGGATGCCGTCGGCGAATGTGCCCGAATCCGGCTGCGCGGCGACCGCGACCGCGCTCGTGCCGGCCAGGGTGCTGATCAGCCCCAACTGCCGCACCAGGTATGCCCGGGCGGGTGACGGGCCCCACCCTCCCTTGAACCGCGTGCCGGCGATGGTGCCCAGGCCCCAGCGCTGGCCGCGCTCGATCTGGCCCATCAGCATCAGAACCGGGGTGTTTCTGCGGTCGCACGCTGCCACGGAGAGGAACCGCACCTGCTCGACCAGGGGCCAGTCCGTCTGCCCGAACGCGCTGAACTCCGGGCGTATTTTTCGGTACTGCACGCGGGTGGGGTCACCCGTTTCCGCCAGCACGGAGTCGACCTTGGCAGCGGCGGTCACCGGATCCCCCAGGCCGGACCAAATCGCTTCGGCCGCAGTATTATCCGATTCGGTGATCGCCGCGGTCATCTGGTCGCTGATGCGGGACGCTTGCGCTTCGCGGAGCGCTGCAATGACCAACGGCACCTTCATCGTTGACCAGGCCGGACCGTTGTGCCACCCGCCCAGGCTGAGCGGTGTTGCCGAGTCACCCACGGGAGCCAGCGCGATTCCGATCGTTGCCTTCACCCTGCGTTGCAGCTGGGCGAAGTCCTTGATGAGCCACGCCGTGTTGCCGGGGCGGAGCTGGATATCGGTCACGATCGTCGCGCACACGACGCAAACCCCGAACACTGCCGACACAAATCGAACGATGCGCGGCCGCTTGCTGGACCCTCGGGATGCCGTCAGCGGCTGGAGGCAGTCGCCGCGTTCGCGCGACGTGTCGGATCGCGGCGCGTCTTCCCCATCGGCTATATGTCGCGACATCGGCGGCACGCGCGGAAACTGCTGTGCTGCAACATCAACCGGGCCGGCGGCCCAGTATCGCGCGGGTCATCCTGACGGGTTGTCCCTCGGCCATCTCGACGACCTCCAACCAGCCCCCGGGAGCGACGTAGTGCCGCTCGACGTCCTCGCGGTGCATGTTGATGATCAGCACCCCCGCGTCGGTGACCTCGTAGCTGTCGAAGGCACCGTAGTCGCGCGGTTCGCCGTTGCTGAACACCACCGTGAAGGCCACGGGCAAAGTTTAGCCGTCGAGCGCCAGGTCCTTGCGGAAGCGCTGCATGCCGTCGATCTTGTCGGCCGACGTGGCGTCGGGCCCCTGCGTAGAACATCCACGGCATCGTGATGATGCCGGTGATGCCGGCATCGGCGGCGCGCCGGTAGTCGGCGGTGGTGAAGGCGTCGGTCAGCGGCGTCAGGACGGTGAAATCCTCCATGGAGAGCGCGTTTTCGCTCGCAGTTCGCCCAGCCGGCCCACCGCCTCGATGGCGCGGTCGGTCTTGATCAGGTCGCCGATCCAGCGGTCGGTGCGTTTGCCGCACGCGCAGGACTGCTCGCCCATCAGCGCGAATTCCTCGCGGCACCGGCCCGACGCCAGAACCGCAGCGGTGTCTGGTCGGCCATCAGCAGGAACCGCTTTCGGTCACTTCTCACGTGCGGCATCAACCGTGTGTCGCCACAGGTGCGATGCGCCAGGATCGCACCGTCGAAGGCTACCCTCGATGATTCGGTGAAACCCTCTTCCGCCGAAGGGAGTTGGCAATCCGGTTCGAAAAGCATGTCGATACCACCAAGGACGCTGGTAGCCGGGCCACCACGAGTGGCTCGCGGATTTGTCGCCGATCTTCGCCACCGAGGTGTGTCCGGGATGTGACCTTTCCGCGACAGCGGCAAAGGACGCTCATCTCATGGCAGCGCTTGCCGTTATCTCGGCGCTCGGGACAGCCCTGTGTCTCGGCTATTACCTGGGGCGGCGCGCCGGCCCGAGGCCGTCGACCTGGAGGCGGCGAACGAGCCGCGTCGCGCTGGGCCGGCTCGCGTTCAACCTGGTCGTATTGATGGCCGCACGCCGCGTCCTGGCGCTCAGAGTCGTTGAACCGCTTGGGCTTTTGCGCGGCGGCGTCGCGCGGCTGCGGTAGGTCAACCCGGCCGGCGGCCCAGGATCCCGCGGGTCATCCTGGCGGGTTGTCCTCGGCCATCTCGACGACCTCCAGCCACCCTCCGGAGCGACCCCCCGGAGCGACGTAGCGCCGCTCGACATTCTCAACGGTGCATTCGGATGATCGGCATGTGGTGTAGCTGTCACCTGCTGAAGGGTCCTCGCCGTGGTGATGCCGGGCGATCGCTGCCGACGTGATTGCTTGCTCTTTGGACTCGATCCTGAATTCGCTCAAACTTCGGGATCTTCGAGTGCCGCGTCCGACGTCATTTACACCGAGCTTGAACCGCGAGGTTCTATTCTCCGAGAGTGGATCATGCAAGTGCGCGCGGCGCCGGGGCCGGTGCGCGCCGACCCGGAGGACCGGGGCTTTCTCGGATCCTGCGGCAAAACACGGCGCAAGCACACCGGGCCGCCGAGGCGGCAATGCGTCTCGACTTCCGCCGCCCCGATGCGTCGGAATACCTGGCCGTGCTCAACGGCTTGCTGATCTTCCACACCGTCGTGGCGGAGTTCAGCCGGGAAACGGTCGCCAGGGAACTCGGGCCGGACGTCACCCTGCTGAACCGGGAGCAGGCGCTGCGCGCAGATATCAGGTCGATGTCGGAGCGCCTGCCGACCGCGGCTGATGACGGCTGCGCTGTTCAGAGCAAGCCCGTCGCGACTCGGCTCCGCGGAGGCCGCGAGGAGCGGATCGGGGCGGCATACGTCGCGGCCGGATCCGTCCTCGGCGGCCGCGTGATCGCCGCCCAGCTCGCCGCTTCCGGGTGCGGTGATTTTCCGCGATCCTTCTTCGCCTCCGACACGCTCGACCTCGGCCGGCTCTGGCGTCATTTCAAGGCTGCGTTGGATGCCTTCGGCGAATCCGGAGCGGACTCCGCCCGGGTCGTTGCGGGTGCGCTGACGGCGTTCGCGCTGATCCGCGACATCCTGAGCGGGCCGGACAACTCGCGGGAAGCGATCCGATGACTGCCGGCCCACACCCGAGCGCGCAGGCTCTGACCGATTGCGCGAGTGAACAGCTGCACCTGTCCGGCCGAATCCAAGCCCATGGCGCCCTGGTCGCCGCCGATCTGCACGATCGCCGCATCACGTACGCCAGCGCCAACACTTCCGAGTTCGTCGGGGCAACGCCGGATCAGCTTTTCGATTCTGCGGTGATGAGCATCTTCTCCCCCGATGAACACGAGCGGCTTGAGCATGCGATCGAGCAGACCGGCTACCGGCCTTCGTCGCCCGATCTGTATGGGATGCGCCTGTCAGCTCCGTTCGACGGCAAGGTCGATGTGATTCTGCACCAAGCCGACGGGCAGATCGTCATTGAGCTCGAGCGGGCCCAGGGGGACGATCAGGCCAACCTCGTCCCGGTTCTCTATGCCTCACAGGCGATCGGCGAGGCGACGAGCGCACCCGATGTTGAGGCCGCCATCGCGAGCGCAACGCGCGCGCTGACCGGGTTCGACCGCGCGATGGTCTACCGATTCCATGACGACGAGCACGGAGAGATCGTCGCCGAGGATCGCCTTCCAGGACTGGTCCGCTACCTCGGGCACCATTTCCCGGCGAGCGACGTTCCGCCCCAAGCCCGCCAGATCTACACGCGCAAAGCCTCGCGCTACATACCCGACGTCGACGAAGGCGACGTCGCCTTGATCGCCTCCCCGCGCATGGCCGGCGCGAGCCTCGACCTGAGCCGCGCCGCGTTGCGCAGCGTTTCCCCCTTCCACCTCGAATACATGCGCAATATGAAGACGGCGGCGAGCGTTTCGTTCTCCATGGCCGAGGGAGGACGGCTGACCAGGCTCGTCTCGTGCATTTCCGGAAGCCCTCGATGGCTGTCGCGCTCGATGCGCAGGTCGTGTGAACTGCTCGTCCTGCAGGCGAAACTTCAAGTCTCTGCGGCCGAACAGATCTCCCGACTGAACGATGCGGCGGGCCGTGAATCCATCCGGGCGCGGCTCAGGGCAGCGATGCGGGACGCGCCCGCCATTGCCGAGGGACTGACGTCGGCTTCCGGTGACCTGCTGGAGCTCTGCGGGGCAGACGGCGCGGCCGCATGCGCGGACGGGCAATATCGGTCGGTTGGCGCAGCGGCGTCGGAGGACGTCGTGCGCGGAATCGCTGGCGAAATCCGCGCCGCCCGGTCCGCGGACGCTCCCTGGGCCACCGACCGCTTGCCGGAACCGACTGCTCATGCCCTCGGGGCGGCCGGCTGCTTGTTCGTCTCGCTCGGCGGACCGGATGACTTCGTGATCTGGTTCCGGCAAGACCGCCCGAAGCAGCTCCGCTGGCTGGGGGATCCGCACGTCCCCTCCACCGGATTGATCAATCCGAGGAAGTCGTTCGACACCTGGCTGGAGCAAGTCAGCGGCTCGAGCGCGCCCTGGACAGCTGCCGACCTGCACGCGGCGCAAGTGCTGGCATACGACGTCGAATCCGCCCAGCTCAGCCGAGCCCAGGCCGAACTTGCGTACCTCGGCCTGCACGACTCGCTGACTGGGCTACGAAACCGCCACAATCTGACCAGCCTCATGGCCACGATGCTGGCGCAAGCAACACCCGATGATCCGGTGGCCGCCATCTTCATCGATCTCGACCGCATCAAGGAAGTCAACGATCAGTACGGGCACGAAGCGGGCGACCGCGTGCTGCGCGAGGCCGCCCGGCGCGTCGTCGAGGTAACCCGCGCTCGTCATGACGTGATGGGGCGGGCCGTAGCGGAGCCGCTCGCGGCCAGGCTCGGCGGTGACGAGTTCGTCGTGCTGCTGCCGGGGACGGATGCGCAGGGCGCCGCGCTGGTGGTCGACCGGATCCGTCAGTCTCTGCTCGAGCCGATGGCACTCAGCCCCGACCTCCAGCTGACCATAAGCGCGGCAATGGGAGTGGCGCTGGCGACGGAGCCCGAAGAACCGCACCACTTGCTGAAACGGGCCGACGCGGCCATGTACGAGGACAAGCGGCGGCGCGCGTTGCCCGCCACCGAATTCGAATGACCGGCCAGCTCTTTATCGATCAGCCGTCGAGCGCCAGGTCCTTGCGGAAGCGCTGCATGCCGTCGATCTTGTCGTCCAGCGTGGCGTCGGGCCCCGCGTAGAACATCCACGGCATCGTGATGATGCCGGTGATGCCGGCGTCGGCGGCGCGCCGGTAGTCGGCGGTGGTGAAGGCGTCGGTCAGCGGCGTCAGGATGGTGAAATCGTCCATAGAAAGCCCGTTTTCGGACTCGCAGTTCGCGCAGCCGGCCCACCGCCTCGATGGCGCGGTCGGTCTTGATCAGGTCGCCGATCCAGCCGTCGTTGCGGGCGGCGCGTCGCAGCGCGACGTCGCTGAGCCCGCCGACGTACACCGGTATCGGCGGCGGCGTCGGCTCCATCTCGAGCCGCGGCGCGCGGTAGAACTCGCCTTCGAATTCCGTCCAGCCCGGCCGCCACAGCGCGCGCATCAGGTCGATGATCTCGTCGGTGCGTTTGCCGCGCGCGCCGAACTGCTCGCCCATCAGCGCGAATTCCTCGCGGCACCAGCCGACGCCGATGCCGAGCTCCACCCGGCCCGACGCCAAAACCGCAGCGGTCCCAATGGCTTTCGCCGCCGAGTAGGGGTTGCGCATCGCCGGGATGTAAACGGTGGTGACGAACCGCAGCCGCGTCGTGACCTGGGCGAGCGCGCCGACCAGGACCCACGGGTCGGGCCAGTCGGTGAACGGCTGCCAGCGGCGCTGCCCGTCCTTGGTGTACGGGTACGGGGTCTGCAGGGTCTCCAGGTTGACGACGTGGTCGGGGATGCCGATGCCGTCGTAGCCGAGTTCGTCGGCGGCCTTGGCGATCTCGATGATCTCCCGGGTGTTGAGGAAGGCGCTGCTGACGTAGAACCTCATTGCGCTTCCCGCACCCAGGACGGCTCGATGAAGACGCCGTCGGCCTCGACGGTGACCCCGGAGGCGTCCGAAATGGTGCCGCGCGCAAAGACTTTCACACCCTCTTTGCCCTCGATCCAGGCCTCGGACCGAAGCGGGCCCAGGGGGGTGCCGCGCAGGTACTTCACCGTGATGGTTCCGGTGAACCGCGGCTTGGACAACCCCTCGCTGGCCGCCTCTCCAAGCATGTGGTCGAGCACCAGGGCGCTCACCCCGCCGTGTACGAGCTTGGGTGGACCCTCGTAGGCCAACCCGAGGACGAACTCGCTCCAGCACCGGCCGCCGCCGTCATGGTGGATGATGAGAGGCGGGGCGATCGGATTGCCCAGGCCGATCGCGGCATTTCCCAACGTCAGCGGGCGGCCGCCGTCGACGCGGTAGCTCACCCCGATCGGCCGGGTCCGTTGCCGCAACGACTGGGTGACGGCCTCGATCGCGGACCGCGCGTCGGCGACGACGTCGTCGTCGGCGCCGGTGCGGATGGTGGCGTCGATGAGTTCCCGGACCGCGTCGGCCAGCGGGGTATACCTGGCCGTCGCCCGTTGCGCCTCCTCCGCGCTGAGCACCTCGAAAATGGCATCCAACGCGCCGGCCTCCTGACTCAACTCCCGAACACCTTCCGCACGACCGCCTTCGCGCGTCGCGTCACCCGAAGATAGTTGTCCAGGAATTCGCCGCCGTCGTCGGTGGGCCAGCCCGCGGCGACGGCGACCGCGTTGAGCTGGCGCCCGGGCCCCGGCAGCTGGTCGGTGGGCTTGCCGCGGACCAGCACCAGCGCGTTGCGCGCCCGGGTGGCGGTCAGCCACGCCTGCCGCAGCAGGTCGACCTCCTCGGCGGGCACCAGGTTCGCCGCGGCGATCGCGTCCAGGGATTGCAACGTCGAGGTGTTGTGCAGCGCCGGGACCTCGTGCGCGTGCCGCAGCTGCATCAGTTGCACCGTCCACTCGACGTCGGCCAGCCCCCCGCGGCCCAGCTTTGTGTGGGTGTTGGGGTCTGCGCCGCGCGGCAACCGCTCGGCCTCCACGCGGGCCTTGATGCGGCGGATCTCCCGCACGGCCTCGGCGGACACGCCGTCGGGCGGATAGCGGGTCCGGTCGGCCATCAGCAGAAAACGCTGGCCCAGCTCAGCGTCGCCCGCGACCGCGTGCGCCCGCAGCAGCGCCTGGATCTCCCAGGGCTGCGCCCACTGGTCGTAGTAGGCGGTGTACGAACTCAGCGTGCGGACCAGCGGGCCCTGCCGGCCCTCCGGCCGCAGGTTGGCGTCGACCTCCAGCGGCGGGTCGACACTGGGGGTGCCCAGCAGTGCCCGTATCTGCTCGGCGATCGTCGTCGACCACCGCACCGCCCGGGAATCCTCCACCCCGGGGGCCGGCTCGCAGACGAACATCACGTCGGCGTCGGACCCGTAGCCCAGCTCCGAGCCGCCCAGCCTGCCCATGCCGATGACGGCGATGGCCGCCGGCGCCCGGCCGTCCTCGGGCAGGTTGGCCCTGATCATCGCCTCCAGGGCGGCCTGCAGCACGGCCACCCACACCGACGTCAGCGCCCGGCACACGTCGGTCACCTCGAGGAAGCCGAGAAGGTCGGCGGAACCGACGCGGGCCAGTTCCCGGCGCCGCAGCGTGCGCGCCGCGGCGATCGCGCGCACCGGGTCGGCGTGGCGGCACGCCGACGCGACCAGCGCGCGGGCCACCGTCGCGGGCTCGGTCTCGAGCAGTTTGGGGCCGGCGGTGCCGTCGCTGTAGTCCTGGATCACCCTGGGCGCGCGCAACAACAGGTCCGGCACGTAGGCGGAGGTGCCCAGCACGTGCATGAGCCGCCGGGCCACCGCGGGCTTGTCCCGCAGCGTCGACAGGTACCAGTTCTCCCCCGCCAGCGCCTCGGACAGCCGCCGGTAGGCCAGCAGCCCGCCGTCGGGGTCGGGCGCGTAGGACATCCAGTTGAGCAGCCGGGGCAGCAGCACCGACTGCACCCGCCCGCGGCGGCCGCTCTGGTTGACCAGCGCCGACATGTGCTTCAGCGCGGTCTGCGGCCCCTCGTAGCCCAGCGCGGCCAGCTGGCGCTCGGCGCCCTCCGAGGTCATGCCGTGCGCGATCTCCAGGCCGGCCGGCCCGATCGACTCCAGCAGCGGCTGGTAGAAGAGCTTGGCGTGCAGCTCGGACACCCGCACGTTCTGGTGCCGTAGCTCCTCGCGCAGCACCCCCGCCGCGTCGTGCCGGCCGTCGGGCCGGATGTGCGCCGCCCGCGCCAGCCAGCGCACCGCCTCCTCGTCGTCGGCCTCCGGCAGCAGGTGCGTGCGCTTGAGCCGCTGCAGCTGCAGCCGGTGCTCGAGCAGCCGGAGGAACTCGTAGGAGGCGGTCAGGTTCGCCGCGTCCTCGCGCCCGATGTAGCCGCCCTGACCCAGCGCATCCAGCGCGTCCACCGTGGAGGCCACGTGCAGCGAGTCGTCGCTGCGGCCGTGCACCAGCTGCAGCAGCTGCACCGCGAACTCCACGTCCCGCAGGCCGCCGCTGCCGAGTTTGAGCTCGCGGCCGCGGACCTCGGCGGGCACCAGCTGCTCCACCCGGCGCCGCATCGCCTGCACCTCGACGACGAAATCCTCGCGCTCGCAGGCGATCCAGACCATCGGCATCAGCGCGGCCAGGTAGCGTTCGCCGAGTTCGGCGTCGCCCACGGCCGCGCGGGCCTTCAGCAGCGCCTGGAATTCCCACGTCTTGGCCCAGCGCTGGTAGTAGGCGACGTGCGACTCGAGGGTGCGCACCAGCTCACCGCTGCGGCCCTCCGGCCGAAGCCCGGCGTCCACCTGAAAGAAGGCCTCTGAGGCCACCTTCATCATTTCGCCGGCCACCCGTGCGCTCTGCGCGTCGGCGCGCTCGGCGACGAAGATGACGTCGACGTCGCTGACGTAGTTCAGTTCGCGGGCACCGCATTTGCCCATCGCGATCACCGCCAGCCGGGGCGGCGTCCGTTCGCCGCACACACTGACCTGGGCCACCCGCAACGCCGCCGCCAGGGCGGCGTCGGCCAAATCCGACAGCTGGGCGGCGACCAGCTTGAACGGCAGCACCGGCTCGTCCTCGACGGTCGCGGCCAGGTCCAGCGCCGCCAGCACCAGCAGCTGGTCGCGGTACAGCACCCGCAGGCGCGACAGCGCCGAGCCCGGGCCGGCCAGCGCCTCGTCGACACACTCGAGGAACGTCGCGAGCAGCTCATCGCGCGACGGCAGGTGCGCCTTGCCCCGCAACAGCTTCCAGGACTTCGGGTTGGCGGCCAGGTGATCGCCGAGCGCCAGCGACGAGCCGAGCACCGCGAACAGCCGCCCGCGCAGCCCGCGCTCGGTCAGCAGCGCGGCGTTCAGCTCATCCCAGTCGCTGTCGGGGTTCTCCGCCAGCCGGATCAGGACCCGCAGGGCGGCGTCGGGATCCGGCGCGCGCGACAGCGACCACAACCGGTCGACGTAGTCCTGGTCGTCGCGCTCGTACCAACCGAGCTGCGCCAGGCGGTCGCCCGCCGGGGGGTCGACCAACCCGAGCCGGCCCACGCTGGGCAGCCTGGGGCGCTCCGTCGCGGGTTTGGTCACGACCACGACCGTAGCGCAACCGGCCGATCTCTCAGACCGATCGGCGGCCGACGTGAGCTACAGCGACAGGTAGGTGCTCAACTCGTACGGGGTGACGTGGCTGCGGTAGTTGGCCCACTCCGTGCGCTTGTTGCGCAGGAAGAAGTCAAAGACGTGCTCCCCCAACGTTTCCGCGACGAGCTCGGAGGCCTCCATCGCCTTGAGCGCGGCGTCGAGGCTGGTGGGCAGCTCGCGATAGCCCATCGTGAGCCGTTCCTCGGGCGTGAGGTCCCAGACGTTGTCCTCGGCCTGCGGTCCCAGCACGTAGCCCTTCTCCACCCCGCGCAGCCCGGCGGCCAGCAGCACGGCGAACGCCAGGTACGGGTTGCACGCCGAGTCGGGGCTGCGCACCTCGATGCGCCGCGACGAGGTTTTGTGCGGCGTGTACATCGGCACCCGCACCAATGCCGACCGGTTGGCCGCCCCCCAGGAGGCGGCCGTGGGCGCCTCGCCGCCCTGCACCAGCCGCTTGTAGGAGTTGACCCATTGATTGGTGACCGCGCTGATCTCCGAGGCGTGCTCGAGGATCCCGGCGATGAAGGACTTGCCCACGTCGGACAGCTGCAGCGGGTCGTCGGTGCTGTGGAAGGCGTTGACGTCGCCCTCGAACAGGCTCATGTGGGTGTGCATGGCCGAGCCGGGATGCTCGGCGAACGGCTTGGGCATGAACGACGCCCGCGCGCCGTTCTCGATCGCGACTTCCTTGATGACGTAGCGGAACGTCATCACGTTGTCGGCCATCGACAGCGCGTCGGCGAAGCGCAGGTCGATCTCCTGCTGTCCGGGCGCGCCCTCGTGATGGCTGAACTCGACCGAGATGCCCATGAACTCGAGCGACTCGATCGCCATCCGGCGGAAGTTGGACGCCGAGTCGTGCACGGCCTGGTCGAAGTAGCCGGCGCTGTCGATGGGCACGGGCCGCGACCCGTCATCGGCACCGGGCTCCAACAGGAAGAATTCGATTTCGGGGTGCACGTAGCAGGAAAAACCGAGGTCGTTGGCCTTCTGCAGCTGGCGCCGCAACACGTGCCGGGGGTCGGCCCACGACGGCGAGCCGTCGGGCATGGTGATGTCGCAGAACATCCGGGCGGAGTGGTGGTGTCCCGACGAGGTGGCCCAGGGCAGCACCTGGAACGTCGACGGGTCGGGGTTGGCGACCGTGTCGGATTCCGAGACGCGAGCGAAGCCCTCGATCGACGATCCGTCGAAACCGATGCCCTCCTCGAAGGCGCCCTCGAGTTCGGCCGGGGCGATCGCGACCGACTTGAGGTAGCCGAGCACGTCGGTGAACCAGAGCCGAACGAAGCGGATGTCCCGCTCCTCGAGCGTGCGCAGGACGAATTCCTTCTGTCGATCCATGACCCGACAGTATGCGTCCGCTGTTAAATCGGTGTTACCACCGCAGTTCAAAAGGCCGCTCAGGGCCGGCACTGCAGCGACGCGGGTGGCACGGTCCCGGCGACGAAGTAGCGGACCACCGCGGTGTCCACGCACTGGTCGCCGTTGAACACCGCGGTGTGCTGGGTTCCGTCGTAGGTGATCAGCGGGGCGCCCAGTTGGCGGGCCAGGTTCACGCCGGCCTGATACGGGGTGGCCGGGTCGTGCGTCGTGGAGACGACGACGACCTTGCCCGGCGGGGCGGGCGGCGCGGCGTGCGGCCGCGACGTGGCGGGCACCGGCCACAGCGCGCACAGGTCGCGCGGCGCGTTGCCGGTGAACTGCCCGTAGCTCAGGAACGGGGCGAGCTGGCGCATCTTCTGGTCGGCGGCCGCCCACGTCGCCGAATCCGTCGGCGTCGGCGCGTCGACGCAACGCACGCCGTTGAACGCGTCCTGGTCGTTGGTGTAGTGCCCGTTTTGGTCGCGGCCTTCGTAGTCGTCGGCCAGCAACAGCAGGTCCCCGGCGTCGGTGCCGCGGGCCAGCCCGAGCAGGCCACTGGTCAGGTACTTCCAATGCTGCGGCGTGTACAGCGCGTTGATGGTGCCGGTGGTCGCGTCGGCGTAGCTCAGGCCGCGCGGATCCTTCGTCCGGCCCGGCTTGGCGACCAGCGGGTCGATCAGGGCGTGGTAGCGGTTGACGAACTGGGCCGGATCGGTGCCCAGCGGGCAGCCCGCCGAGCGGGCGCAGTCGGTGGCGTAGTCGTTGAAAGCCGTTTGGAATCCGGCCATTTGGTTGATGTTTTCGGTCACCGGGTCCACGGTCGGGTCGATGGCACCGTCGAGCACCATCGTCCGCACGTGGCTGCCGAACCCCTCGAGGTAGGCGGTGCCGATCTCGGTGCCGTAGCTGTAGCCGAGGTAGTTGATCTGGTCGTCGCCCAGCGCCTGGCGGACCACGTCCATGTCGCGCGCGACGGACGCCGTGCCGACGTTGGCGAGGAACCCGTTGCCCATCCGGCTCGCGCACTCCTGGGCAAGCTGGCGGTAGACCTGCTCGATGTGCGCCACGCCGGCCGGGCTGTAGTCGACCATCGGGTCGCGCCGGAACGCGTCGAATTCGGCGTCGCTGCGGCACCGCAACTGCGGGGTGGAGTGGCCCACCCCGCGCGGGTCGAACCCGATCAGGTCGAAATTGCGGGTGATGTCGCTGTTCGCCAGGTCCGAGGCCATGCCGGCGACCATCTCGACCGCGGACGCGCCGGGGCCGCCCGGGTTGATGAACAGCGCTCCCGCCCGCCGGCCGGTCGCGGGAACCCGGATGACCGCCAGCTTGGCTTGTGCCCCACCCGGATTGGCGTAGTCGATCGGGACCGACACGGTGGTGCACTGGGCGGTGGGAAGGTCGCTGGTGTCGGTCAGGAATTGGCTGCAGCTGCCCCAGTTCTGCGGGCGCACCGCGGCGGCCGGCGGGGCCGGGCTCGGCGTCTGGCCGGCGCCGGGCTCGGGCGTCGCGGCGGCCACCGGCAATGGCAGCTGCGAACCCGCAACCAACAATCCGAACGACAGCAGCGCCGAGCTCAACGGTCTCCGGCGCGACATGGCTGTAGATATTCGCAGCCTCGGATACCCGTCACAGCGCGAAAAGGTCACGCCTTGGTCTCGCCTCCGCGTGTCGCCGCCAGTCCGTCGAGACTGCGCTCAGCGCCAAGAATCCGCCGGGTTCTCGCGCTGGGCGCAGTCTCGGCGAAGCCTCACCGCACTAGCACTTGGCGCCGCTCGGCGGCGTGTCGCCACCGATCAGATACTCCGTCACGTAGTTGTCGATGCAACTGTCGCCCTGGAAGACGACCGTGTGCTGGGTTCCGTTGAAGGTCAGCAGGGACCCGCGCAGCTCGTTCGCCAGGTCGACCCCGGCCTTGTAGGGCGTCGCGGGGTCGTGCGTGGTCGACACCACCACCGTCGGCGCCAGGCCGGGCGCCGAGATCTCGTGCGGCTTGCTCGTCGGCGGCACCGGCCAGAACGCGCACGTGCCCAGCGGCGCGTCGCCGGTGAACTGCCCGTAGCTCATGAAGGGGGCGATCTCCCGCGACCGGCGGTCTTCGTCGATCACCTTCGTGCGGTCCGTAATCGGCGGCTGGTCAACGCAATTGATGGCGACCCGCGCGTCGGTGGCGTTGGTGTAGTGACCGTGCGGATCGCGCCGCATGTACATGTCGGCCAGCGCAAGCATGGTGTCCCCGCGGTGGTTCACCAACTCGGACAGGCCGTCGGTCAGGTGGTGCCACAGCGACGGCGAGTACAACGCCATGATGGTGCCCACGATCGCGTCGGCGTAGCTCAGCCCGCGCGGGTCCTTCGTCGGGATCGGCCTGCCCACCATCGTGTTGTTCGGGTCGACCATCGGGTCGACGAGGCTGTGGTAGACGTCGACGGCCTTGGCCGGGTCGGTGCCCAGCGGGCAGGTCGGCTGCTTGGCGCAGTCGGCGGCGTAGTCGTTGAACGCGTCCTGAAAACCCTTGGCCTGCCGCAGGTCTGCCTCGATCTGGTCGGCGTTGGGGTCGACGGCGCCGTCGAGGATCATCGCCCGCACCTTGGTCGGGTAGGCCTCGGCGTAGGCGGAGCCGATCCGGGTGCCGTACGAGTAGCCGAGATAGGTCAGCTTGTCGTCGCCCAGCGCCGCGCGGATCGCGTCGAGGTCGCGGGCGACGTTGACCGTGCCCGCGTTGGCCAGGAAGTTCTTGCCCATCTTGTCGACGCAGCGGGCGACGAACTGCTTGGTCTCGTCCTCCATGTGGGCCACCCCGGCGGGGCTGTAGTCGACGTTCGGCTCGGTGCGCAGGCGGTCGTTGTCGGCGTCCGAGTTGCACCAGATCGCCGGCCGCGAGTTGCCCACCCCGCGCGGGTCGAAGCCGACCAGGTCGAACCGTTCCCGGATGCGTTTGGGCAGCGACTGAACGACGCTCAACGCGGCCTCGATGCCGGACTCCCCGGGGCCGCCGGGATTGACCACCAGCGAGCCGATCTTGTCGCCCGTCGCGGGAAAGCGGATCATGGCCAGAGTCGCGACGTCGCCGTCGAGGTGGTCGTAGTCGACCGGCACAGCCAGCCGGCCGCACATCGCGCCGCTGGGAATCTTGGCCTTGGGGTTGGACGAGCGGCAGGGTGTCCATTCGATCGGCTGGCCGAGCTTGGGCCCCTTCATGAGGGCGCGGCCGTTGACCACGCGGAGGCAGCCAGCCACCGTAAGCGCCACGGCAGCAATCACCGTCCAGATCAGCAGCGTGCGCGCGATCCTGTCGCGGCGAAACACTCTCATGCCCACCTATGCTGCCAGAGCCAACCTGAGATTCAGATGAGCGCCTCGGGCCCCGCCTACCCGGCGGACGCGAGCAGTTCTTCCATCGCGACCGCGAAGTCGTCGGCCATCTCCCAGAGGTCCGGCAGCAAATCCGGGCACGAGATGAGCCCGACGTTCAACGTGCCGCTCAGCGACATCACCGTGACGTTGAGCCCCGAGCCGTGAAAGATCGGCCCCAGCGGATACATCGCCTTGACCTCACACCCCAGCAGGTACAGGGGATCCTGCGGACCCGGGACGTTGGAGACCACCAGGTTGTGCACCGGCATGCTCTCGGTCAACCGCGTCCTGGCGTAGAGCCGCATCGCGACGCCGAACACGGCGGGCCCGGCGAACTGGGACCAGTCCTGCAGCAGGGAGGCCCCGATCGCCGAACTATTTTGCTTGGCAACAGAATTCGCCTCGGCGATGGCCTTGAGGCGTTCGACCGGGTCCGCGATGTCGGTGTGCAGGCTGGAGAACATGGCCGAAACCTGATTGCGGCCGGGGCGATCGGACTTGCCGTGCACCGACACCGGCACCGAAGCCACCAGCGGCGCTTCGGGCAAGGAATTGCGCTCGGCCAGGTACTGCCGCAGCACCCCCGACACCAGGGCCATCACCACGTCGTTGACCTTGACGCCGAAGTGGTTCTTCACCGTCTTGACGTCCTCGAGGTCCAACTGTGCGTAGGCGATGTTGCGGCGACCGGTGATGCTGGCGTTGAAGGCGGTCCGCGGCGCGGCGAACGGGCGCGCCATCGCCCGGCCCTCGACGGCCTTGCGCATCGTCGCGACCACCGAGGACACGGTTTGGGGCACGACGTTGGCCAATCGCAGCGGGCGGCCGGCGAAGCGGATCAGGCCGCCCGCGGCGATCTGCCACCCGCTGCCGCCGCCGACGCCGTCCACCGGCTCGGGGGCGGGCGCGTCGGGTTCGGTGGCGCACAGCTGCGACATCAAGTTGGCGCCGGTGACGCCGTCGACGCCGGAGTGGTGCACCTTGGTCATCACCGCCAGCCGATCGGAATTGGCGCCGGCCACCCCTTCGATGACCCACATCTCCCACAGCGGCCGGCCCCGGTCCAGCGGCAGCGACGCGATGTGGCCGCAGATTTCCGACAGCTCGGTGCGCCCGCCGGGCGGCGGCAACCCGATGCGGTGCAGGTGGCGGTCGACGTCGAAGTGCTCGTCGTCCACCCACACCGGGTGATCGAGGTTCAGCGGGCTGTTGGCGAGCTTCTCGCGGAACTGCGGCATCGCCTTCAGGCGCAGCGACAACGCGTCGCGCAGCCGATCGAAGGTGTAGCCGCCCGGCATCGTCGAGGTGTCCAACTCCATGATCGAGCAAACATGCATGGGCTGGGAGGCGGTCTCGAGGTACAGGAAGCTGGCGTCGAGCCCACTGAGCCGCTGCATGCGGAGAATGGTATGTCTCACATCACACGGGCGGTGCAACCGCGCACCAGAGATGGCAGAATGGCGGAAGTCAGCGAACCCGGGGACCTGAATGGCCACGAGGATCGATCCGACCACTACCAGGGACAATGATGTCTGCGATGCCTGACCAGAACCCTTATGGTGCCAATCCGTCGGCGCAAGCCAAGCCACTGACGCGCATCCGCACCCACCACTTGCAGAAAATGAAGGCCGAGGGCCACAAGTGGGCCATGCTGACGGCCTACGACTATTCGACCGCGCGGGTCTTCGACGAGGCCGGCATCCCGGTGCTGCTGGTCGGCGATTCGGCCGCCAACGTCGTGTACGGCTACGACACCACGGTGCCCGTCTCGATCGACGAACTCATCCCGCTGGTCCGCGGCGTGGTCCGCGGCGCGCAGCACGCGATGGTCGTCGCCGACCTGCCGTTCGGCAGCTACGAGGCAGGCCCGGCAGAGGCGCTGGCCGCCGCCACCCGCTTCATGAAGGAGGGCGGCGCGCACGCCGTGAAGCTCGAGGGCGGTGAGCGGGTGGCCGAGCAGATCGCCTGCCTGACCGCGGCCGGCATCCCGGTGATGGCACACATCGGCTTCACACCGCAAAGCGTGAACAGCCTCGGCGGCTTCCGGGTGCAGGGCCGCGGCGACGCCGCCGAGCAGACGGTCCACGACGCCATCGCCGTCGCCGAAGCGGGGGCGTTCTCGGTCGTGATGGAAATGGTGCCGGCCGAATTGGCCACCCAGATCACCGGCAAGCTCACCATCCCGACCATCGGGATCGGCGCCGGTCCCAACTGCGACGCCCAGGTGCTGGTCTGGCAGGACATGGCCGGCCTGAGCGGCGGCAGGCCCGCCCGCTTCGTCAAGCGGTTCGCCGACATCGGCGGCGAGTTGCGCCGGGCCGCAGTGCAATACGCGGAGGAAGTGGCCGCCGGCGCCTTCCCCGCCGACGAGCACTGCTTCTGACCCCCGCCGCGGCGCCGCCACTACCACTCCCCCGCCGGAGCTTCGCCAACGGCTAGCGGTCGCGGGCTTCTGCGCGCTTGCAAAGTCGATCCGGTCCAGACTGGGTTTTGCTGAAATCCCTTGCGTGGCAGGGCGTGTACGATTTCTTCTGTACACAATGGCGACTCCGCGGGCGGGGGGTTGAACACATAGTCGGCACTTTCGGTGGCTTCGTGCACCGCCGGACGGTCTTGAAGTTGCCGCTGCTTTTGGCAGGAGGCGCCGCCCTGGCCCGCGCACCGCGCGCCGCCGCGCAACCGCCCGTCGGCTCACCCGACTCAAGTCGATGGTCGCCCGATCGCGCCGACCGCTGGTACCAGGCGCAAGGCTGGCTCCTCGGCGCGAACTTCGTGACGTCGAACGCCATCAACCAGCTGGAGATGTTTCAGGCCGACACCTTCGACCCGCGGCGCATCGACACCGAGCTGGGCTGGGCCCAGCAGCACGGGTTCAACACGGTGCGGGTTTTCCTGCACGATCAGCTCTGGACCCAGGATTCCCGGGGATTCCAGGGCCGCCTCGCCCAGTTCGTCGACATCGCGGCGGCGCACGACATCAAACCGCTGTTCGTCTTTTTCGACTCCTGCTGGGATCCGTTCCCCCGCGCGGGCAAGCAGCGCGATCCCAGGCCCGGTGTGCACAACTCCGGCTGGGTGCAGAGCCCGGGCGCAGACCGCCTGGGCGACGGGGCTTACGGCCGCGTCCTGCGCGGCTACGTCACGGCGGTGCTGACCCAATTCCGCAACGACGACCGCGTTTTGGGCTGGGACCTGTGGAACGAGCCCGACAATCCCTCCCGCTACTACCGCTCTGTCGAGAGGGCCGACAAGCTGAACCTGGTCGCCGAGCTGCTTCCGCAGGTATTCGCCTGGGCTCGCTCGGTCGATCCGCGGCAACCGTTGACGAGCGGCGTGTGGGACGGTGAACCCGAAGAGGACTCCGATCTGCGCAGCACCATCAGGGGCATTCAGCTCGACAACTCCGACGTCATCACGTTCCACAGCTACGGCGGCCCCGCCGACTTCGAGGCCCGCATCGCGGAGCTTGCCCCGCAGGGACGCCCGATCCTGTGCACCGAGTACCTGGCCCGATCGCTCGGCAGCACCGTGGAGGGCGTTTTGCCAATTGCCAAGTCGCACAACGTCGGTGCGATCAACTGGGGCCTGGTCGCCGGGAAGACCCAAACCTACTTCCCCTGGGACTCGTGGGAGCACCCGTACGCGGCGCCGCCCGACGTCTGGTTCCACGATCTGCTCCTCCCGGACGGGCGTCCGTACCGCGACAGCGAAAGCCAGACGATTCGTCGGCTGGCGGGCCTGGCGATGCACCTCAGCCCCTAGGGAGGGGAACGGCCGCGTGACCGCACCCGGCGATGTGGCACCCTATGGGTGCCCGTCCTGCCGCCTCAATGGAGTCGAAAATGCCGGTAAAAGCGCCCAAAACCTCGCGACATCTCGAGGTGGAGCGCAAGTTCGACGTCGTGGAGTCCACGGTGTCGCCGTCGTTCGAAGGCATCGCCGCGGTCGACCACGTCGACAGGTCGCCGACCGAATCGCTGGACGCGACGTACTTCGACACCCCGGCCCATGACCTGGCGCGCAACAAGATCGCCCTCCGGCGCCGCACCGGCGGCCACGACGCGGGTTGGCATCTGAAGCTACCGGCCGGCCCCGAAGCCCGCACCGAGGTGCGCGCACCACTGGACGCTGGGGAATCCGGGGACAAAGACACCGTGCCCGACGAGTTGCGCGACATCGTGCTGGCGATCGTGCGCGAAAAGCCGCTCGAACCCGTCGCCCGCATCAGCACCGAACGCGAAACGCAGGTGCTCTACGGCGCCGACGGGGCGGCGTTGGCGGAATTCAGCAACGACCACGTCACCGCGTGGGCGGCCGGGAACTCCGACGCACCACCCGCCGAACAGGAGTGGCGGGAGTGGGAACTCGAGTTGGTCGAGGGCAACGGCGCGGCCGACGCCGAACTGTTGGGCCGGCTGAGCAATCGGCTGCTCGACGCTGGCGCCGCACCCGCCGGTCACGCCTCCAAACTGGCGCGGGTGCTGGGCGCGACGGCCCAGCCGGACGAGACGCGGGAGCCCGCCGACCCGGTGCACCGGGCGGTGGCGGAGCAGGTGGCCGAGCTGCTCGTGTGGGATCGCGCCGTGCGGGCCGACGCCTACGACGCCGTGCACCAGATGCGGGTGACCATCCGGAAGATCCGCAGCCTGCTGGCCGATTCCCAGGACGCGTCCGAATCGTCCGACATCGCCTTCATCCAGGACGAGCTGCGCGAGCTCGGCAATGTGCTGGGCGTGGCCCGCGACGCCGAGGTGCTGGCCGAGCGCTACCAGCAGGCGCTGGACAGGCTGCCGCCGGAGCTGGTGCGCGGGCGCGTCCGCGAACGCCTCGTCGACGGGGCCCGACGCCGCTACCAGACGGGGCTGCGGCGGTCCCTGATCGCGATGCGCTCGCAACGCTACTTTCGCCTGCTCGACGCCCTCGACGCGTGGGTCGCCGAAGTCCCCGCCGCCGCTGCGGGCCACGAGCCGGAGCCGGTAACCCTCGAAGCCGCCTACCAGAAGGTCCGCAAGGCCGCGAAGGCCGCCGCCGAGGTGCAGCCGGGGGCAGAACACGACCTGGACCTCGCTCTGCATCGAATTCGCAAGCGCGCCAAGCGGCTTCGGTACACCGCCGCGGCCACCGGCGCCACGCGGGTGTCCGAGCAGGCGAAGGTCATCCAGACGCTGCTGGGCGACCACCAGGACAGCGTGGTCAGCCGCGAGCACCTGAGTCACCAGGCCGAGGCCGCGCACACCGCCGGCGAGGACACCTTCAGCTACGGCCTGCTCTACCAGCAGGAGGCCGACCTGGCCGAGCGGTGCCGTCAGCAGCTCGACGAGGCGCTGCGCAAGCTGGCCAAGGCGGTGCGCTGAGCGCGGGCCGTTCCACCCGGGGCGGGGCGGACGAGTTGGCCTGTAAGCCGGATTCTGTTCCCCGCCGCCGCGGCATGGCAACGGCGGCGGGGCGGCGACCATCCATCTGGACACACCGTCACCGGGTGCCTCGAGCGGCCTACCCGCAGGCTCGGGCGAGCAGCCCTCGAACGCCTGCGCGGCCGCACCGGGTGCGGCCTTCTTGGCCTTGCTTCGGGTGGGGTTTGCCTAGCCACTCCGGTCACCCGGAATGCTGGTGCGCTCTTACCGCACCGTTTCACCCTTACCACCGCGAGGGTGGCGGTCTGATTTCTGTGGCACTTTCCCGCGAGTCACCTCGGATTGCTGTTAGCAATCACCCTGCTCTGTGAAGTCCGGACTTTCCTCGAACCGCCTCGCGACGGTCCGCGGCCGCCCGGCCAACTCGTCCGCGACGATCCACGGTACTCGCTCCGCAATCCGCTGACCAGCACCTCGCTAGCGACTTTGACGATTGAGCAACTTACCAATCATTGCTAAATAAGTGTAATGGTGCCACGCTGACCGCATGACAGATACCGAAGGATTTGTCGATCAGTCGGTGACGGGTCTCGCTGAGCCGCAACCGATGTACAAGGCGCTGCGCGAAACGACCCCGGTGTTCCGTTCCCCGCAGGCGGTGGTCCTCACCCGCCTCGCCGACATCGAGATGGCGCTCAAGCGCACCGAACTGTTCTCGTCGAACATGGACGCCGTCGACCTGGGCAACATTCGGCCGATGATCCCTTTGCAGATCGACCCGCCCGAGCACGCGAAGTACCGCCGCATCCTGGACCCGCTGTTCACCCCCCGCGAGATGGCCCGGCGCGAACCCGGCGTCACCGAGCTGGTGAACCGGGCGGTCGACCGCTTCGCCGGCCGGGGCGAGTGTGACTTCCACGAGGAGTTCGCGGTGCCCCTGCCCTGCACCGTCTTTCTGCAGTTGCTCGGCCTGCCGCTCGAAGACCTCGAACAGTTCCTGGTGTGGAAGGACCACATCATCCGCCCGGAGGGCGACTCGGGCTTCGACCGCCGCCACGAGACCGGCGCTCCCACAGCGGAACAGATCTACGACTACTTCGACCGCGCCATCGACGACCACATCGCCAGCCCGCGCGATGACGTGCTGTCGGCGATGATCGCGGCCACCATCGAGGGCCAGCCGCTGTCGCGCGAGGAGCTGCTCGACATCTGCTTCCTGTTCCTGATCGCCGGCCTCGACACGGTCACCGACTCGCTGGACTGCTTCTTCGTGTACCTGGCCCGCCATCCCGACCACCGCCACCAGCTCGTCGAGCAGCCCGACATCCTGCCCAGCGCCATCGAGGAGTTGTTGCGCTGGGAGACACCGGTTCCCGGGGTCGCCCGGGTCGCGATGCAGGACACCGAGGTGGGCGGATGCCCCATCAGCAAGGGCGAGCGGGTCAGCCCGCTGCTCGGCGCGGCCAACACCGATCCCGCCGAGTTCCCCGACCCGGAGCTCGTCGACTTCCGCCGAAACCCCAACCGGCACCGCGCGTTCGGTGGCGGCCCGCACCGCTGCCTGGGTTCGCACCTGGCGCGGATGGAGTTGCGGGTGGCGCTGCGCGAATTCCACCGGCGCATCCCTGATTACGAGATCAAGCCCGGTACGCAGCTCACCTACACCGCGGCGCTGCGTTCGGTGGAGTCGCTGCCGCTGGTGTTCCCGGTGTCGTGATGCGCATCTCGATCGACGCCGAACGCTGCACCGGCCACGGGCGCTGCTACACCCTGGCGCCCGACGTGTTCGACGCCGACGAGGTCGGTCACTGCGTCGTGCTCGTCGAGGACGTCCCGGGCGACCTCGAGGCGCAGGCCGTCGCCGGCGAGCAGAACTGCCCGGAGCAGGCAATCACGCTGTCACGCTGAGGGTTACGCGAAGCACACCACGCTGCGCGCCCCGCGGCCCGCCTTCATATCCGCGAACGCCGCCTCGACGTCGTCGATGCCGATCCGCCGCGTCACCAGCGCTTCCAGGTCGAGCTTGCCGCGTTGGGCGAGCTCGGCGAGTACCGGGATGTCGCGCGCGGGGTCGCTGGCGCCGTACACGCTGCCCTGGACCGTCTTGCCGTCGGCCATCAGCGACAGCGCCGGGAACGTCACCTCCTCCGCGATTCCGGCGGCCCCCACCAGGGTGACCTTGCCGCCGCGGCGGGTGGCCTCGTAAGCCAGCCGCATCGTGGCGGGCTTGCCGACCACCTCGATCCCGTGATCGACGCCGGCGCCGCCGGTGAGGTCGCGCACCGCGGCGACGAGGTCGACCTCGCCGGCGTCGACGGTGTCGGTCGCCCCGTTGGCCGCCGCGGCCGGAAGTTGGCCGGCCACCCGGTCGGCGGCGATGATCCGCGCCGCGCCTGCCAGCCGCGCCCCCTGGATGGCGGCCAAACCGACGCCGCCGCAGCCGATCACGAGCACGCTGTCCCCCGGCCGCACGGCCGCGGTGCGCATCACCGCACCGACGCCGGTGGTGACGCCGCAACCCAGCAGGGCGGCGTGGTCGAGCGGCAGCGACTCGTCGACCGGCACCACGGCCGCGGCCGGCAGCAGCGTCTCCTCGGCCAGCGACCCGACACCCATGCCCGGCCACACCGGGCCGGCGCCGCTCTCGGCGTAAGGACCGCCGTAGGCATGGTCGTAGCCGTGCACGCACAGCTGGGCCTCGCCGCGCAGGCAATGCGGGCAGGACCGGCAGGGCACGTTCCACGTCAGCACGACGTGATCACCCGGGGCAACCGTGGTGACGCCGGCGCCCACCTCGGCGACGATCCCGGCGCCCTCGTGCCCCAGCGTCGACGGCAGCAGGGTCGGGATGGAGCCGTCGCGCAGCGACAGGTCGCTGTGGCACACGCCGCTGGCGCGCAGCCGCACCCGTACCTCGGTGTTGCCGAGGGGCCGCAGCGCGAGCTCCTCCACCGCCGTGGGCTGCCCGACCTCGCGCAGCACGATGGCTTTCATCGGACCAAAAATGTGATCGGCGTCATAGCGACCTACGATGGCTGGACAACCGGACCGGGTCAAGGGAGACGGTGATGACGGGGTCAACGACGATCACGCAGAACAGCCAAACTGCCGATGACGAGCCGATGCTCACGATCGGCGGCAAGCAGCAGGTCGGCGCGGCCGGAAGCTACGCCGTGCACAATCCCGCGCGGCCGGCCGAGGTCGTGGGCCACGCCCCGGCCGCCGACCGCCCCCAGCTCGACGCCGCGGTGTCGGCCGCGAGGCGGGCCGCAGCCGGATGGCGGGCGCTGGGCGTCGCCGAGCGGGTCGCCGCCCTCATGGCCGCGGCGGCGACCGCCGCGGAGGGGCTGGCCGCCCGCGACGGCGCGCGGCTGTACACCCGCGAGCACGGAAAGGTGTTGAGCGAGGCCAACTTCGAGATCAGCACCGGCCCGGGCCTGGCCGCGCTCATCGGGTCGATGGCCGAGGCCGCGGTGGCGCCCGAGCAGGTCGACCCGAATGCGCCCTACCCACGCCTGCATCGGGAGCCGTTCGGCGTGGCCGCGCTGGTGTTGCCGTTCAACTGGCCGCTCGCGCTGACGATGACCAAGCTCGCGTCGGCGCTGAGCGCGGGCAACACCGCCGTCGTCAAGGTGCCGCCCACGTGCCCGCTGGCGGCGCTGCGGCTCGCCGGCGCTTTCGCGGAGGCGCTGCCGACGGGCGTGGTCAACGTGCTCTCGGGCCCCAGCAGCGAGCTCGCCCAGGCGCTGGTCACCCACCCGGGCGTCGACCTGATTTCGCTGACTGGCGGCGTCGCCACCGGGCGCTCCGTCATGGCGGCCGCGGCCGCGCGCCTGACGCCGGTGCTCCTCGAGCTCGGCGGCAACGACGCCGCGATCATCGCCCCCGACATCGAGGTCACCGACGAGCTGGTCGAGCGGCTGGTGACGGCGACCTACACCACCGGCGGCCAGGTCTGCATGGCGATCAAGCGGCTGTACGCGCCCGCGGCGCAGGTCGGCGAGCTGGCCGAGGCGGTGCTCGCGCGCTGCGAGAAGGAGGTGGTCGGCGACGGCCTCGCCGCCGAGACCACGCTCGGCCCGCTGCACACCGCCGCCGGCCGCGACCGGGTCGCCGCGCTGGTCGGCGAGGCCGAGGCCCGGGGCGCGACCGTGCGCACCGGCGGACGCATCCGCGACGAGGACGCCGACTCGGGTGGCTACTTCGCTTTGCCGACCGTCGTCACCGACCTGGCCGCGGACTCGCGGCTGGCCACCGAGGAGCAGTTCGGCCCGGTGCTGCCGATCTTCGGCTACGACGACATCGACGACGCCGTGACCGCCGCCAACGCAACGGAATTCGGCCTCACGGCCTCGGTCTGGACGGGCGACGACGCCCTGGCCGACCGGATCACCGGCGAGCTCGTCGCGGGCACGGTCAGCGTCAACTGCCACGGCCTGGCCGCCCAGGACCCGCGCCTGCCGTTCGGCGGGTGCGGCCAGTCCGGCCTTGGCCGCGAGCTCGGCGTCGACGGCATCCGCGCGTTCACCCAGCCGCGCACGTTCGTCCGGCACCCCGTGCCGAGTTAGCGAACCTTCGAGTGTGCACTGAAGGCTTTGAATGTGCACTCCGGGCCGAAAGCCCAGAACGCTCACTCGTGACGAAACCCCAGACGGAGTAAGCGTTGCGAAGGCGGCCGCATCCGAACATCTTGGGCCGCACAGCTTTTAAGGGCCGGCGAAATCCCCGACGGCGGTCATTTTGCCGCCGTTCCAGGCGGTGGCGAAGCCGGCCGTGGTGAAGGCACAGTTCAGGATGATCGAGCGGTGTGGGGGACTCCCCATCCACGCGTCGAGCGCGGCGCCCGGGGTTGCGGCGGACCCGGTGCCCCAGTAGACGATCTCACCGGTGTAGCCGGTCCGGGTGTAGCCCGCGTCCGCGATGCGCGCCTGTGGCGACGAGCCGTCCGATCCGATGTGCCCGTTCACACCGTGCGTGAGCATGTCGTCGGCGTGCCGCTGCGCGGCCGAGGTCAGGCGCGGGTCGTCGCCGATCCCGCACGTCGGGCGAAGCCGGTTGACGCCGCTGTACACGGCGGTCGCCGAATCGTCCGGGCCGGCAACAGCGCCGCTGGCCGTGCCGAGAATCGTGATGAGCACAGCGCAGCTCGAGAAGAAGGCGACGATCTTCGCTTTCCTCGTCATAGTGCCTCTTGCCCACCGCTCACTTCGCTGTTGCCAGCAAACAAAGCCTAATCAGCTTGGCTCGTGACGGGTTGAGAATCGCGATTCCGGTTGCGAGGTCGACACCGTGCGTTCGGCGCCCCTTGACGCTGCCGGATGGCGGTGGGAGAACTGGCGGTATGGCTCGCATCGTCGACTCCGACCAGCACCTCTACGAGAGCCGTTCGCTGTGGACCGACCACATCGACCCCGCCGCCCGCGCCGACGCGCTGAACCTGGTCGACGACGAGTTGGGCTACACCTGGCTGAGCTGGCGCGGCGCTCCGCTCGCGCTCGCCGACGTCCACCTGCCCGGCAACACCGCATCCTGCGGCGAGCACCGCAACCGTCGCCGGGCCGCCGAGCCGGCCGCCTATCGGTACGACGAAGCGTTGCCCGCCGCCTACTGGGAGCCGGGGTCGCGGCTTCGCTGGCTCGACGATGCGGGACTCGACGAGGCGGTCCTGTTTCCCAATTTCGGCCTGCTCTGGGAGCGCCACCTGTCGCCGTCCCTTCCGGCGATGACCGCGAACATGGCGGCGTGGAACCGGTGGTGTGCCAACGTGCGAACGGACGGCGGTGGGCGGCTGCATCCGGTGGCACATCTGACACTGCGCGATCCGGAGTGGCTCGAGGCCGAGCTGGATGTGTTGGCGCGCTCCGGCATCACGCTGGCCATGGTCGCCGCGGGGCCGGTCGACGGGCGGGAACTTTCCCATCCCGAGCACGACCGGATCTGGTCGACATTCGTCGACCACGCCGTCACGCCGGTGTTCCACGTCGCGGATCAGGTACGGGTCTTGGACGATTGCTGGTACCACGACGATCCGGCGCAGGACCTGGTGCCCGCCACCGAAGCCGTATTTCTCTGGGTCCCACCGGCATTGGCGTTGTCCGACCTCATCCTGCACGGGGTCTTCGACCGTCATCCCGGTCTGCGCTTCGGGGTGGTCGAGCTCAGCTCCGCCTGGGTCCCGCAATTTCTGCTGATGTTGGACGGTGCGTTCGACTTCACCACCAAGCTCAACGGCAGGCCCACAACGAACCTGGCGCGGCGACCGAGCCAATACTTCCTCGACCACGTTCGGGTGTCCTCCTTCTCCTACGAGAACCCCAAGCAGCTGGCCGAGCTGACCGGCGACGTGTTCATGTTCTGCAGCGACTATCCGCACTCCGAGGGCACGGCGACGCCGCTGAACGACTACGGGAAGATGGGCTGCCGGGAGCCGGAAATGCCCGGCCTCTTTCACGCCAACGTCGACTCGCTGCTGAACCGATGACGCCCCTATTCCGCCATTCACCTGGGCAGACATTGGTTAAACCGCGGCGACCTGGTTACTCTCACTTCTGTCATGTCAGGCGATGGTGCGGCGGGTTCGCCGACGGGCGGGCCCCGGCATCGCTCGCGCGGCAGGCACCGCATTCCGGGTGGAGTGAAGGTGCTCGCCGCGCTGATATCGACGGCCGTGATTGCCGTCACCGCCATCGGGTGGATCACCTACCGCGCCGCGACGGCCGGCATCACCACGTCCGAGGCGCTGTCCGGTGAACCCGCCTCGGCCGGAAGCGATCAGAACATCCTGATCATGGGGCTGGACAGCCGCCGCGACCAGCACGGCCGGCCGCTGGCGCCCGAACTTTACGATGCGCTGCACGCGGGCAACGAGGACTCCGCCGACGGCGATGCCGACGCGCTGATCGTCGTGCACCTGCCCGCCGGCGGCGCCCCCGCGACGGCGATCTCGATCCCCCGCGACGACTACGTGGATCTGGCCGGATGCCAGGGCTCGGATTGCCGCGGCAAGGTCAAGCAGGCCTACAGCTTCGCGTATCAACGCGTGATGCAATCCGGTTCGTCCTCCACGGCAGGCCAGGACCCCGCGGCGAAGGAACAGGCCGCGAGGGAGGCCGGGCGCAAGGCCGAGATCGGCACGGTCCGGCGCCTGCTGCAGATCCCGATCGACCACTTCATCGAGGTCACCCTGGTCGGGTTTTTTCAGCTCGCCCGCGTCGTCGAACCCATCACGGTGTGCCTGAACGAGGACACCTCGGACCGCTACTACTCGGGCGCGGACTTTCACAAGGGCACCCAGCAGATCAGTGCGTCCCAGGCGATGGCATTCGTGCGCCAACGCCGCGACGCCAACGACGCGGCGTTCACCGACCTCGACCGCAGCCGCCGCCAGCAGGCCTTCCTCGTTTCGGTGGTCAGCGCTCTCCGCCATGGCGGGGTGTTGTCATCCCCTGGCCGGCTGCGCGCCCTGCTCGACGTCGCCAAGCAAAACGTCGCCGTGGACGCCGGTTTCGACCTGGACGAGTTGGTGCGTGACGCTTCGGCATTCCCCGACCGGCCGGTCGCGCTCTACACGCTGCCGGTCACCGAGTTCGGCAAAATCTCCGACGGAGAAGACGTCAACTTCATCGACGTGTCCACCATCCGCTCCATCGTGCACAGCCTGGTGGCCGCCGATTCGCCGGCGACGAGCCCCCTCAACACGGCCGCCGAGACGGCCGAAGCCGGGCAGCCGGCGGTGGGCGGCGTCGTGCTCGACGTGGTCAACGCGTCGGGCCAGCAGGGCGAGGCGGTGCACCTCGAAAAGCTCTTGGCGACAGGGCGATTCGACAAGGGCAACGTCAGCACCGCCGACTCCACGAGCCGAACGAGCAGCATCGCCTACGGGCCCGGTGCGCAGGCGGCCGCCGACGAACTCGGCGACGACTTCGGCATCACCGCGACCCCATCGGACAGCGTCGCCCGCAACACGGTGCAGTTGACCGTCGGCACCGACTACTCCCGGTTCGACAGCCCCAATCGGACGTCGGAATCACCGACCACGACGTCCGCGGTCCCCGTCACCACCGTGCCGGCCACCGGCACCGGCACGCAGGAACCGGCACCCACCAACCTCACGCGCATGGCCGCCGACGGCATTCCGTGCGTCAAATGACAACGCGCTGAAGCATTGAGAGTCCGGAACCCGGAGCTCATGAGCCAGTGACCCGCAGCGTGGGCGACTACACGAACGACAGACCCAGAAGGAGCAGTGCGAGCGCGACTTCGGGCCCGTTGGCCTGTACGTCGGGAATGATGCCGCCGACCTCGAACCCCGTCGGGACGCTGAGCGGCGGGTTCCCACCGGCCGTCACGGTGACCGTGAGGGGCTGAAGGGGAGCCAGCAACCCACCAAAGGGAATGTTGAGCGCCACCGACTGCACGCCCGGAATCGACCCCGGCAACGGTATGGATACCGGGGCCTGGCCATAGAGGATCGCGCTCCCGACGCCGGGGCCGACGTCGGCGAGCGCCGCCATGGCCGCCGCCTGGTCCCCAGCCTGCACGGCATTGACGAACACCGTCGCGCTCTGGCCTAGCGCCCCGGTCGCGGCGACCACCGGGCCCGCCAAATCGAGGGGCAGTTCGATCTCCTGAAGACCGCTGCCCTCGAATGCGGACAGGAATTCGCCGCCGATGGACTGGACGACGCCGCCGGACGCGGCGACAGCCGTGTTGGTGATCTCGGTGCCGAGATACGAAGCCGCGCCGGTTCTCAGCAAGTTCGTGAACTCGGTGTGGAACGCCGCAGCCTGGGCATTGAACGCCTGATACTCCCGGGCGTGGCTGGAAAACAGCGAGGCGATCCCCGCCGACACCTCGTCGCCCGCGGCAGCCACCAGGTTGGTCGTCGGACGCACCGACGCGGCGTGGGCGGCGGTCAAGGCCGAGCCGATGTTCTCCAGCTGCCCGGCCGCCTGCCCAACAAATTCCGGCACGACCGTCACAAAGGACATAGCCATCTCCTAGCCCGACAGCGATCTCGAGGAAAAGCCTACCGCGGGGCGGGCTTTCGGTCCCGGGTTCCGCGAAAAGGGACCGCCCACATGAGGGTCGACGGCAGCGTGCCCATATCGGCGGTTCGCCTGCGGTGCAAGGCGTTTGCGGTCCCCATGCAAATGGGGAAACCCGGGTACAGTGGTCCGGGTGGCCGTCGCCCCGTCCAATGAGCGGATGATCGCCGGGGTCGCGGCCGCGTCCGTCTCGCTCGGGGTGGCCCAGTTGGTGGGCATCACGTTCGGTGCGCGGGCCGATGCGCGTGCCGCCATCGGCGCGGTCGCGGTCGACCTGACACCGGGACCCGTCAAGGAGTGGGGGATTCAGACCCTCGGTTCCCTGGACAAGCTTTTCGTGGCCGTCGTGGTGCTGGTGGCGATCGCCGCGATCGCCGCGATCGGCGGGACCCTCGAGACCCGCCGCCGACCGCTTGGCAGCGCCGTGATCGCCGCGGCGGGCGTCCTCGGGTGCATTGCGGTGCTGTCGCGGCACGGTGCGACGGCACTCGACACGATCCCCACCGTCGCGGGCGCCGCCTGCGGTGTGGCGACGCTGCGCTGGCTCACCCGCCGGTTCTGGCCCGGCACGGAAGACGAGGGCGAGCCGGATGCCGGCAGGCGCAGGTTGGTCATCTACGGACTGCTCGGGTTCGGAGTGGTGAGTGGCGTCGCGGGCGCGGTCATCACGCGGATGGTGCATTCGGTGGCCGCCGACCGCACCGGCGTCGCGCTTCCCCGGCCGCGCACGCCGGCGCAACCGATACCCGCCGGCGTGCAACCGAACGGCGTTGCGCTGCCACGGTTTATCACCCCCAGCGCCGACTTCTACCGGGTGGACACCGCGCTGGTCGTTCCCCAACTCAGCCACCGCGACTGGCGGCTGCGCATTCACGGCATGGTGGACCACGAAGCCACCTACACCTTCGACGACCTCGGCCGCTTCGACGCCGTCGAAACGGTGACGACGTTGACGTGCGTGTCGAATCCCGTTGGTGGGGACCTGGTTTCGACCGGTGTGTGGACGGGCTACCGGCTGACCGATCTGCTGGCGGCGGCCGGCGTGCACGCGGACGCCGACATGGTGCTCTCGACGTCGATCGACGGGTTCACCGCCGGGACGCCGGTGCAGGCGCTCACCGACGGCCGGGAAGCGGTCCTGGCCGTCGGTCTCAACGGTCAGCCGCTGCCGGTCGAGCACGGCTACCCGGCCCGATTGGTGGTGCCCGGGCTGTACGGGTATGTGTCGGCCACCAAATGGGTCGTCGATTTGGAGCTGACCCGCTTCGACAGGGCCCAGGCGTACTGGACGCGGCAGGGCTGGGCAGCGCGTGCACCCATAAAGACCGAGTCGCGGATCGATGTGCCGAAAGACGGCCAGCAGGTTCCGGTGGGGCCCGTGGTGTTCGGCGGTGTCGCATGGGCGCAGAATCGCGGCGTGCGCGCGGTGGAGGTCCGCATCGACGACGGCGGGTGGCAGCCGGCGCAACCGGGCGCGGCCTATTCCAACGAGACGTGGCGGTTGTGGAGCTTTCCCTGGCAAGCGAAAAGCATTGGGAAACACACCATTACGGTGCGCGCCATCGACAACACCGGAGCCACGCAGACGGCGGATCGGGTTGGTCCCGTGCCCGACGGCGCCACCGGTTGGCACACGGTGCAGTTCACCGTGCAGGCGTGAGGCACTACCGCAGGGTTATTTCGCCGAGAGCTTCCGCCAGCTGAATGCCGCGATCCCGATGCCGATCAGCGCCGTGATCGGGCCGATGATGGACCAGGTCGTGGTGTTGCTCATCGGGCTACCCCCGAGGACGCCGAATCCCTGCAGCGCCCAGATCAGGCCGAACAGCGCGATGATCAACCCGAACGCGAGCGTGACGACGAATGTCCTTTTCATGAGGCGATGCTAGGCGCCCTGACTATCGCGCGGTACGGATGACAAAGGAGTCGGTGTTCTCGTCGTATTCGACGGTTTCGTCCACGAACAGCTCGCCGACGGTGTGGCCGTCTTCGGCGACCGCGAGGAAGGTCGCCTCCTCCGCGTCGTAGGTCACCGATCCCTGCACGAACATCGCCGCGACCTGGTGCCCGTCGGCCCCGAAGACGACCAGCTTCAGGCCGCCGGCGTCCTTGACGTACTGCGCCGCCTCGGCACGTGTGATGACCATCGCTGGAATTCCTTTCTGATGCTTTCGTTGCAGCGCAGTATTCCGGAGGGGCGAAGCCAGTGCGCTCGGGACGGGCCCAAAGCGGTCGTCGGCTATGCCTGCCGGCGTCACGCCACCGGTCGCATTCGATCTGGAGCATCAGGGCATCTCCTGGGCGCATTTGATGTGGCCCGCGAAGCCCAGGCAGATAGCCATGGCCCGGTAGCGGTCTCGGTGGTCGCGGTAGACCGCCTCGTCGTCGCGGGCACGCGCGACCAGTGCCCGCATGCGCAGCAATGACAATTCGTTGAGGACGAAACCCGGCTCAACTGACACGGCTGCCAGCCGGTCGATTGCCGCCTGCGCCTCGTCGACGTCGGTGTCGCTGCCGCGCAAGCACAGAGCGGCCACAAGCGCGGCAACGGCGGCACCGCGGAGAAGCATCTCACCGGATTCGGTCAGTTCGTTCGCGGTGGCGCGCGCGATCTCGATGGCCTCGTCAACGTCTCCGGTCTCGGCCTTCAATTGGGCCAGTCGGATGTCGGCGGTCGCCGCGTCGAGCAAGTTGCGCTGTCGGAGCAGAGCCGCGCGCGCTTCGGAAATCATCTTCAACCCGGCCTTACACCCCTCGGGGCCCGCCTCGGTCAACAGAAGCCCGTGCGCTACCTGCGCGAGCGCCAAAGCGACATCGTCGCCGGACTTTTCGGCGTCGTCAAGCACTTCGGCCGTCTCGGAAAGAGCGGCCGAATCCGGCAACAGCAAGCCGTTCGTGGCGGCGATGGTGTAGCCGTAGGTCACCACGATCACCACACCCGAGGGCCCGCGCAGGTCTTGCTGGATAGCGATAGCGCGCTTGAAATCGGTGCGCCACGATCGGTCGCCGAGAGCCGCGCGGGCGTGTGCGCGGTAAAGGAGGCCGACTGCCAGAGGAGATCCCAGCCCGGAGACGTTGCCTTTCGAGCCGTCGTCGGCCAGTAGTTCCGTCACCTTGTGCGCCACGCGCAGCGCCTCGGCAACCTCCCCGGCATGCAGCTTGGCGAACATCGCCGCGGACATGACCGCGAAGACACTCATCGGATCAACCGAGTCGAACAGGGCTATCTGCTCAGTAGCCAGCCGCGCCGATTCGCGGTGGCGATTAGCCATGCTCAACGACAACATCGCGCCCGATAAGCCAGCCGCCAGTGACACGTGGTCACCGCATGCTGTGCACAGTTCACGCAGATCCTCGAGACCGGTGTCGTCGGCGCTGCCGCCCACCCGCCATGTGGTAAAGCACAACATCGCCCTGGGATGGATGCGCAACGCGGGGCGGTCACGGAATTCGACGGGCAACGCGTCGGCCATCTCGCGGGCGCGTTCCCAGCTTCGGCGGGCGGCAACGATATCCCTTGTCATCAACCAGAAACCGGCCCGCACGTATTGCGCGTATGCACCGGGCAAGTCCCCGGCAGCCTCCAGATGTTGGGCGATCAACGGGGCGTTCTCGTCGGCCGACGCGGGGTCGCGTTGTTCGATCACCGCGGCCAACCGGCGGTGCAACGCGGCGCGGTCCGCCTTCAACTGTGACTCGTAAGCCACAGCGCGGATCAGCGGATGGCGAAACGCATACTCGCCGCGTGGGCTCGCCGCCAGTTGCTCGATGAAGTCGGCCTCGATCAGCGGTGCCACCTGTGCACCGTCCACAACCCGGGCCAAGAGTTCGGCGTCCAGTCGGGATCCGATCACGGCCGCCGCGTTCAGGGTCTGCTTCGCCGCGGCGCTGAGCCGGTCGATGCGGGCGGCCAGCGCCGCGTGCAGGGTGGCCGGCACCGTCACTTCGGCGACGTCGGTAGCGCATCGGTAGCTGCCGCGCTCGCCGGCCAGCGCGCCCCGCTCAGCCAGGTCACGAACCATCTCCTGCGCGAAAAACGGGTTGCCGCCGGCCCGGCCCGTGATGAGCGCCTTGATGCCCCTGAGGGACGGATGGGGTCCCAATAGGTGGTCAAGCAGCGCCGCGATTTCTGCATCACTCAGTCCGTTAAGTGAAATGGTTTGTGCCCCGGCAATATTCGTCAGCGAGCCGATGTACTCGGGTCGGTAAATGATCAAAACCGCGGAATGCGTCGCGGGAATGATCGTCAGGAGTTCACTGAACATCGACTCACTGGCGGAGTCGATCCAGTGTGCATCCTCGATGATGTACAGCGCCGGCGTGGACCGGGCGAGCCACAGCGAGTGGATCAGGGCGGTCAACCGTCGCCGGCGAGCGTCGGGGGCGATATCCGGCAAGACTGCGTCGGGGTGCCGAATGCCCAGCAGGTCATCGAGCAGCAGCAGATCTTCGCGGCCGCCGTGGGGGATGCGAGCACGGACGCGCTCCCGCGCGGCGCCGCCGTCGAGATCGTTGAGTCCGAGCTGGGCCCGCAGCAACCCCGTCACCGCGTGAAACGGCACATCGCTCGTATGGGATTCGCAGTAGGTGGTGAACACCTCCGCACCGCGGTTGCCGGCCAGTTTGGCCGACTCCCGACCGATGCGGCTCTTCCCGATACCCGGCGCGCCAACGACGCCGACCACACCGCCGGCGCCGCCGCAGGCCTGATCGAGGATCCCGGCGATGGCGTTCAACTGGGATGTCCGCCCTACCAGAGTCGGGTCATGGTGCTTGCTGCGCCGACGCGGCGGAATGCTGATCAAGCGGCATGCGGCCACCGGGTCGTTCGCGCCCTTGACCTGCACCATTTCCGGCGCGCTCAGCGCCACGACGTTCTCAACCAGCCGAGCGGTGGACGAGCTCAACATCACACCGCCCGCAGGCGCCACCGATTCCATCCGCTGGGCCATGCCGACCTGCTCACCGATCGCCGTGTAACCGAAGGCGCTCGAACCGATCGCGCCCGCGATGACCTGGCCGGAGTTGAGGCCCACACGCAGCCTCAAATTCACCCGGTCGCGGCGGCTGACCACCACGGCGAGTTGTGCGGCCGTGTCCTGGATACCCAGTGCGGCCAGACATGCACGAAACGCGTGGTCCTCCAACGCCACTGGGGCACCGAACACCGCCATGATGCCGTCGCCGGTGAACTTGTCCACTGTGCCGCCGTAGCGCCGCACCACTGCTGCTGCACGGGCCACCAGCTCGGTCATGATCTCTCGCAGCCGCTCTGGACCGACGGTCGCCGCGATGTCCATCGAATGGACCACGTCGGCGAAGAGGACGGTTACCTGCTTGTACTCCGGGCGGGTAGCCGGGTCGTTCACCGGTGAGCCGCAACTGTGGCAAAACCGCGCATCCTGCAGAGGTTCGGTGCCGCACCTGCTGCAGGCCGTTACGGCCGTCATCCGACTCCCCGCTTATCCCGGCTTCCAGCATTGCTGTGGTCCCCAAAGGATAGGCCTCGACCCGCTGCGGACATACAAGTTGTCGCGCGTAGGTGAACAAAAAGTCGGGTGCCTCCGGCGCCGCGGCCGATGTTGCCCGTGCGACACCAGATAAAGCTGGGGCGTCGCATCCCGATCTTTGCATTGATTGCATAGATAGCATTGACACGGCAGGAAATCCGACCATAGTCGAAAGGTATGGCGCTGCTGCCAGACCCTGATCCCCGGCGGCGACAGCACGTCGTGATCTCGGTCGACGACCACGTCATCGAGCCGCCCGACCTGTTCGTGGGGCGGCTGCCGGCCGCGCTGGCCGAGCGCGCACCGAGGGTCGTCGAGACCGACGACGGGCGGCAGGTATGGCGCTACGAGGGCCGCGAGTACCCCAACATCGGCCTCAACGCCGTGATCGGCCGGCCGCGCGAGGAGTGGAGCATGGAAGCCGCCCGCTTCGACGAAATGCGGCGCGGCTGTTGGGATATCGACGCGCGAATCGACGACATGGACCTCGCCGGCATCTGGGCATCGGTCAACTTCCCGTCGCTGATCGCCGGGTTCGCCGGCACCGTGTTCTGGAAAAGCGACGACCTCGAGCTGGGCCTGGCCACCTTGCGGGCCTGGAACGACTGGCACCTCGAGGTGTGGGCCGGCAGCTACCCGGACCGCATCATCCCGCTGCAGCTGCCCTGGCTCGCCGACCCGCGGCTCGCCCCCGACGAGGTACGCCGCAACGCCGCGCGCGGATTCAAGGCGGTCAGCTTCCCCGAGCTGCCCGCGCAATGCGGGCTGCCGAGCCTGCACAGCGGTGCCTGGGAGCCGTTCTTCGCCGCCTGCGAGGACACCGGGACGGTGGTGTGCTTGCACACCGGCTCTGCGCAGTGGGCGCCAATCCCCGCCCCGGACACGCCATTCGAGACCATCACCACCCTGTTTCCGGTGAACGGCCTGGTCGCCTGCGCCGACATGCTCTGGTCGGGCATCCCGGTGCGGTACCCGAAGCTGAAAATCACCCTGGCCGAGGGCGGCCTGGGTTGGGCGGCCATGCTCGGCGACCGCGCCGATTACGTTCTGGCGCACTCGGCTTCGGGCCACGAGGGCGGCGCGTGGAAGAGTGACCTGCTGCCCAGCGAGGTGCTGCGGCGCAACTTCTGGTTCTGTTCGATCGACGACCCGCACGCGTTCGGCGCCCTCGACGCGATCGGCGCCGACCGCATCCTCGTCGAAAGCGACTACCCGCACGCCGATTCGACCTGGCCCGACACCCAAGAGGTGGTGGCCCGCAACGTCGCGGGTCTGCCGGCGGACGACGTGGCGCGGATCACCCACCTCAACGCGGCTCAGCTGTTCCGCCACCCGTTGCCGGACGAAAGCTGGCTGGCCACAGCGTAGGAGGCCTGAAATGCTCGACCTGCTCATCCGCGACGCCCAGATCGTCGACGGCACCGGCGCGCCCGCCCGCCACGGCGACGTCGGCGTCACCAACGGCCGCATCGTCGCGGTCGGCCAGGTCGACGACCCGGCCTCGAAAACCGTTGACGCCCATGGCCGGACGCTGGCCCCGGGCTTCGTCGACCTGCACACCCACTACGACGCGCAACTGTTCTGGGACCCGACCGCGAGCCCGTCGGTGCAGCACGGCGTCACCACGGTCTTCGGCGGCAACTGCGGCTTCACGCTGGCGCCGGCGGCCGCCGAGCAGCACGACTACCTCACCCGGATGCTGGCGCGGGTGGAAGGGATGCCGCTCGACGCGCTGCGGGCCGGACTCGACTGGGGCTGGGCGTCGTTCGGCGAGTGGCTGGGCCGCCTCGACGGCCGCATCGCCGTGAATGCCGGTTTTCTGGTGGGTCATTCGGCGCTGCGACTGGCCGCGATGGGCGGCGACGCCGTCGGCGGCGAGGCCACCGCCGAACAGGTCGACAAGATGGTCGCGGTGCTGCACGACGCGCTGGCCGCCGGCGCGCTCGGGTTGTCGACGAGCCAGTCCCCGACCCACAACGACGGCTCCGGCCAGCCGGTCCCGTCACGCAGCGCGACAAAGCAAGAACTCGTCGCGCTGGCGGGCGCTCTCCGCGACCACCCCGGCACCACCCTGGAGGGGATCATCGCCGGCTGCCTGTCCGGCTTCACCGACGAGGACATCGCGCTGCTCACCGACATGTCCGTGGCCGCCGACCGGCCGCTGAACTGGAACCTGCTGGGCGTCTCGGCGGCCAACCCCGCCGGGCACGAACGACAGCTGCGCGCCTACGACGCCTCGGCGCGACGCGGCGGCCGGGTGGTGGCGCTCACCTTGCCGCAAGCCATGAAGATCCGGCTGTCGTTCCTGTCCGGCTTCGTCCTCGACGGGCTGCCGGGCTGGCGCGACACGATGCACCTGCCGGTGCCGGAACGCCTTACCGCACTGGCCGATCCGCAAGTTCGCCGGCGCCTTGCCGAGGGCGCCGCCGCCAAAGAAGCGGGCATGCTGCGCGGCCTGGCGCAGTGGGACCGCCTGGTCATCGTCGAGACGTTCGCCCCCGAGAACGCCGACGCGACGGGCCGCAGCGTCGGCGAGGTCGCCGCCGCCCGCGGTAGCCAGCCGTTCGACACCCTGCTGGACGTCGTCATCGCCGACGAGTTGCGCACCGGCCTCTCCCCTCCGCTGACGGGCGACGACGCGGCCGACTGGAAGATGCGCGCGGAGGTGTGGCGGCACCCGGGGGCGGTGATCGGCGGCTCCGACGCGGGCGCCCACCTCGACATGATGTGCGGCGCGATCTACACGACTGCGCTGCTCAGCAAGGGCGTGCGCGAGCACCGGGTCGTCACGCTCGAGGAAGCCGTCCGGCTGATCACCGACGTGCCGGCCCGGTTCTACGGCCTGACCGAACGCGGCCGCATCACACCCGGCTGGCACGCCGATCTGGTGCTGTTCGACCCCGCGACCGTCGGCCACGGGCCGGAGCGCACCCGCTACGACCTGCCGTCGGGCGCGCCCCGGTTGGTCGCCGACGCCTACGGGATCGGCTCGGTGTGGGTCGGCGGCGTCGAGGTCTGCCGCGACGGCGCCGCCACCGGCGCCCTGCCCGGCAGGGTGCTGCGGTCGGGCCGCGACACCCAGACGGTGCCGGCCTCGTGACGGTCGACGGATTCGACCCCGCCGAGCTGCAGAGTGGCCTGCTCATGCAGGTCGAAAACGTGCACGAGCGGCTGCGCGAGGCGCGGGCCCGCCACCGGGTGATGGTCGGGAACCCTTTCGCCGAGGTCAGCTCCGGGCAGGTCGGCGACCTCGGGGTGACCGTGCTCGGATACGACGAGTGCCAAACGGTGCTCACCCACCCGGACGCGTTCTCGTCGTCGATCTACGACCAGATCATGGGCCCCGTGATGGGCCGCACCCTGCTCGAACTCGAGGGCGCCGAGCACCGGGCCGGCCGGGCCCTGGTGTCCCCGTCGTTCCGCACGGCGCTGCTGGAGCGCTGGCGCGCCGAGCTGGTGGAGGTGGTGGTCCACGAGCTCATCGACCGGTTCGCGCCGCGCGGGCGCGCCGAGCTGGCCCGCGAGTTCACCTTCGCGTTCCCGGTCCAGGTCATCGCGCGGATCATGGGCCTCCCACGCCGGGATTACCCGCGCTTCCAGCGGCTGTCGATCGAGTTGCTCAACGTGGTCTACGACTGGGACCGCGGCATCGCGGCGTCCCGGGAGCTGAAGAGCTACCTCGCGGAGATCCTGGCCCAACGGCGGCGTCGCCCCCAGGACGACCTGATCAGCACGCTGGCCGAGTCGGAGATCGACGGCGCGCGCCTGACCGACGACGCGATCTTCGCGTTTTTGCTGCTGATCCTGCCCGCCGGCGTCGAGACGACCTACCGCGCGTCGGGCAACCTGCTGGTCGCCCTGCTGTGCGAGCCCGGGCTGGTCGAGGCGCTGCGCTCCGATCGCGGCCTGGTGCGCGGCGCCTTCGAGGAGGCGCTGCGCTGGGAACCGCCGATCACCACGGTGGTGCGGCGGGCGGTCCGCGACTGCGAGCTCGGCGGCGTCGCGATCCCGGCCGGCACCAACGTCAGCGTCAGCGTCGCGGCGGCCAACCGCGACCCGGCGCGCTACCCCGACCCGGACCGCTTCGACCCCACCCGCAAGAACATCGCGCACCTGACCTTCGGCGGTGGCCCACACCTGTGCCTGGGCATGCACTTGGCGCGGATGGAGGGAACGGTGGCCATCAACGCGCTGCTCGACCGGCTGGGCGACCTGCGGCTCGACCCGAGCGCCCCGGCACCGCACGTCGTCGGTGTGGCGTTCCGCTCGCCGGCGGCGCTGCCGGTCGAGTTCGCCGCGACCTGAGGTCGGCTATTTTCGCGCCAGCGCGTGCCATGCCATATCGGCTACCGCCTCGCAATAGCGGTCGTCGACCGGGACATCGGAGTAGAGGGCGCGAACGTTCAACGGCGCCAGGACGATCTGCACGGCGGCCAGGGTGTTGACGCCGTCACGCAGATCGCCACGCTTCCTGGCCCGGTCAACGACCTCGCGCACGACGGCAAAACGAGCCTCCCACACCATCATTCGCGCCTCTTCGTCGTGTGGTCCGCGACGGTCCATGACCAGCGCCCGCATGAACGCGCGGCCCGCCTTGCTGTTGATCCGATCGGACAGCTTCCGGGTCAACGCCAGCAGGTCGCCGCGCAACGAGCCGGTGTCGGCTATCGAGCTGTAGGCCTCCGCATCGGCCAGGGCCGCGGCAACGATGAGTTGCTGCCGGCTGCCCCAGAAACGGTAGATCATCTCGCGGTCGAGATTGTGGCGCTCCGCCAAGGCCTCGATGCTGAACCGCTCGACACCCCAGAGGGTCAGCTCATCGAGCGCCGCCGCCATCACCCGCGCCCGGATGTCCGCGGGAACAGCTTCAACGGGTGGCTGAGACGGCTGCATCGGTGCCCCCTTATACCCGCCTAAAGATAACCCGTCTGGTTCACCAGCCGCACCGACGATGCTCCGTCCGAATAAAACTCTGCGATGCTCAACGATGCCAGATCAAGATGCAATCGGTACAGGATCCCCGGGCCGGCGTCCAGCGCGAGCCGCAACAGCATCTTGATCGGGGTCACGTGTGACACCACCAGCACCGTGGCGCCCCGGTGCGCGGCGATCACCCGCTCGCGCACCCTGAGCACCCGATCGAGCACCGCATCGAAGCTTTCACCGCCCGGCGGGGCGGTGCTGGTGTCGCGCAGCCAGCGCCGGTGCAGTTCCGGATCTCGTTCGGCCGCTTCGGCAAACGTCAACCCCTCCCACGCCCCGAAGTCGGTCTCGATCAAGTCCTCGTCCACGGTCACGTCCAGCCCGAGCGCCTTGGCGGCGGTGGCCGCGGTGTCGTAGGCGCGCTGCAGCGGCGACGAGATCACCGCGGCGATCCCGCCCCGCTGCGCCATGTAGCGCGCCGCGGCCCCCGCCTGTTGGCGCCCGGCGTCGGTCAGCGCCGGGTTGCCGCGCCCCGAGTAGCGGCGCTGCGCCGACAGCTCGGTCTGCCCGTGCCGCAGCAACAGCAGCCGGGTCGGGGTGCCGCGCGCGCCGGTCCAGCCGGGCGACGTCTTGGCCTCCACCGCTGCGGTTTTCTCCGGCTCGACGACCGGCGGATCGGATTGCGCCACCGGCTCGGCGGCGCCGGCGGCGGCGTCCATCGCCTCGTTGGCCAGCCGATCGGCGTGCGAGTTGCGGTCGCGCGGAACCCACCGGTAGCCGATCCGGTCGAACCGCGATGCCAGCTCGCGCGCCTGGGCGTGGAGCTTGATGAGGTCGGGATGTTTGACCTTCCACCGCCCGGACATCTGCTCGACCAACAGCTTGGAATCCAGGAAGACCTCGGCCTCGGTGGCGCCCGCCCGCAGGGCGTCGTCCAAACCGGCTATCAGCCCGCGGTATTCGGCGACGTTGTTGGTCGCGATGCCGATGGCCTGCTTGGCCTCGGCCAGCACGGTCTCGCGGTCCGCGCTGCGCACCACCGCGCCGTACCCGGCCGGCCCGGGGTTGCCGCGCGAGCCGCCGTCGGCCTCGATGACGACCTTCACTTGTCGAATCCCTTGACCCGCAGCAGGATTGCTCCGCATTCCGGGCAACGCACCAGCTCGTCCTCGGGGGCGGCGGAAATGCGGGACAGTTCACCGCGGCCGATCTCGATCCGGCAGGCCCCGCACCGATGCCCGAGCAACGGCCCGGCGCCCGGGCCGCCGCCGGCGCGCTGGCGCTCGTACAGGGCGGACAGGGCGGGATCCAGCGCCGCGGACAGCGCGTCGCGCCGCGACGAGTGCTGCTGGCGGGCCTCGTCGATTTCGGCGGCCGCGGCGTCGAGGGCCCGCTGGGCGTCGGCCAGCTCGGACTGCAGCGCCTCGACCGCCGCCTCGTCGGCGGCCAGCCGGGCCTGCAGCTCCTCGCGGCGCTCCATCACCTCCAGCAGGGAGTCCTCCAGGCTGGTCTGACGCCGCAGCAGGGTCTCCAGCTCGTGCTGAAGGTCCGCCAGCTGCTTGGCATCCGTGGCGCCCGATTGAAGCATCGCGCGGTCCCGGTCCTCACGCTGCCGCACCGCCTCGATCTCCGCCTCGAAGCGTGACACCTGGGCGTCCAAGTCTTCCAGGGCGATTCGCACCGCGCCCAGCCGGTCGGCGGCGGCGTTGTGGTCGGCGCGGATCCGATCGACCGCCTCTTGCTGCGGCAGGTGGGCGGCCCGGTGCTCGATGCGCGACAGCTCCGCGTCCAGCTTCGACAATTCGAGCAGCGAAAGTTGCTGTGTCACCTCGGCTTTCATGGCGGTCCTCCCCCGTCGTCGTAACCCAGATGCCCGACATTCCAAGGGTCGGTGCGGATGGTGCACACGTGCACGGGCAGCGCCGACCCGAAACGCGACCGCAGCACGCCGGCGGCCTGCTCGCACCAGGGGAATTCGCTTGCCCAGTGCGCCACGTCGACCAGGGCCACACTCGAGGCCCGGCGGTGCTCGTCGGCCGGATGGTGGCGCAGATCGGCGGTGACGTAGGCCTGCACGTCCGCGGCGGCCGCGGCGGCCAGCAGCGAGTCCCCGGCGCCGCCGCACACGGCGACCCGCGACACCGGCAGGTCGGGGTCCCCCGCCGCGCGCACGCCCCACGAGGTCCGCGGCAACGCGGCCCCGACGCGGGAGACGAAGTCGCGCAGCGGCTCCGGCCGCGGCAGCCTGCCGACGCGGCCGAGCCCGGCGTCGCTTGGCGGGGGCACCAGCGCGAAGATGTCGAACGCGGGCTCCTCGTAGGGATGGGCGGCGCGCATCGCCGCCAGCACCGCGCGCCGGGCGCGGGCGGGAGCGACGACCTCGAAGCGGTCCTCGGCCACCCGCTCGACGCTGCCGACGCTGCCGATCGCGGGAGAGGCACCCTCGTGCGGCAGGAACTGCCCGATGCCGCTGACGGTCCAGCTGCAGTGCGAGTAATCGCCGATGTGGCCGGCGCCGGCCTCGAACACGGCGTCCTGCACCGCCGCGGCGTTCTCGCGCGGCACGTAGACGACCCACTTCTCGAGATCGGCTGCGGCCGAGACCGGTTCGAGGGCGGCCTCGACGGTGAGGCCGAGGGCGTCGGCGAGCGCGTCGGACACACCCGGCGACGCGGAGTCGGCGTTGGTGTGCGCGGTGAACAGCGAACGCCGCGTTCGGATCAGGCGGTGCACCAGCGCGCCCTTCGGCGTGCTGGCGGCCACGGTGTCGACCCCGCGCAGCAGCAGCGGGTGATGGGCCAGCAGCAGGCCGGCTTCGGGCACCTCGTCGACGACGGCCGGGGTCGCGTCGACCGCGACGGTCACCGAGTCCACCGCGTCGTCGGGGTCGCCGCACACCAGCCCGACCGAATCCCACGACTGGGCCAGGCGCGGCGGGTACGCCTCGTCGAGCACGGCGATCACGTCGGCCAGCGGCACGGTCACCGCGACACCCCGGCGATCGCGTCGACCAGCAGCGGCCACTCGGGGCGCACCGCGGCCCGCAGGTACCTCTCGTCGAGGCCGACGAAGGTGTCGCACCGGCGCACGGCAATCCCCTTGCGCTCCAAATTGTTTCGCAGCGAGGCGGCGTCCGGATGCCGGAACAGGACGAACGGCGCCCGCCCGTCGACCACGTCTGCGCCCACCGACGCCAGGCCGGCCACCATCTCGGCACGCAACCGCGTCAACCGCAGCGCACCGGCCGCCGCCTCCGCCACGGCCCACGGCTCGCAGCAGGCCGCGATGGCGGTCAGCTGCAGCGTCCCCACCGGCCAGTGGGCGCGCCGCGCCGTCAACCGCGCCAGCACCTCCGGCGCGCCCAGCGCATAACCCACCCGCAGGCCGGCCAACGCCCACGTCTTGGTCAGGCTGCGCAGCACCAGCACGTCGGGCAGGGAGTCGCCGGCCAGCGACGCCGGCTCGCCGGGAACCGAATCGGCGAACGCCTCGTCGACCACCAGGATCCGGCCGGGCCGGCGCAGCGCGATCAGCTGCTCCCTGGTGTGCAGAACCGAGGTGGGGTTGGTCGGGTTGCCGACCACCACCAGGTCGGCGTCGTCGGGCACCCGCGCGCCGTCGAGGCGAAACGGCGGCTCGAGCACGACATGCTCGACGGGAACCCCGGCCGCGCCCAGCGCCACGGCCGGTTCGGTGAACGACGGCGCGACGAGCGCCGCGCGCGCCGGGCGCAGGTTGGGCAGCAGCCCGAACCCCTCGGCCGCCCCGGCCAGCGGCAGCACCTCGTCGCGGGCGCGGCCGTGTCGCGCGGCGGCCGCGTCCTGGGCCCTGTGCACGTCGCGCAGGCTCGGGTAGCTCGCCAGGTCTCCCAGCCGCTCGGCCAGTCGCCGCGTCAGCCACTCCGGCGGCCGCGGCTGCCGGACGTTGACGGCGAAATCGAGCATCCCGGGCGCGACCGCCTGATCACCGTGATAGCGGTCCGCCGCAGGCGGGCTCGGGTTCAGAGTCGCCATCCGAGAAACACTAGTGGGCCCCCGCGAGCGCGTGGCGGGAACGCCGTCGCACCAGGAAACCGGCCATCGAGGACAATAGTGAGGTGACAGGCACAGCCGCCCATTGCCCGCCTCCAGCTCACCGCGCCGCGCGTCGCGCTCCGTCGGGCGGCGCCCAGGTGGCGGACCTGGTGATCTTCGATCTCGACGGCACACTGACCGACTCGGCGGAAGGGATCGTCGCCAGCTTCCTGCACGCGCTGGGCCACATCGGGGCGGCGGTGCCCGAGGGCGATCTGGCCGCTCAGATCGTCGGCCCGCCGATGGACGACACCTTCCGCTCTCTGCTGGGCGACTCGGCCGAGGAGGCGATCGCGGCCTTTCGGGCCGAGTACGGCGCCCGCGGCTGGGCGATGAACACGCTGTTCGACGGGATCGAGCAGCTGCTGGCCGACCTGCGCGCCGCCGGCGTGCGGCTGGCGGTGGCCACCTCCAAGCTGGAGCCGACCGCCCGGCGCATCCTCGCCCATTTCGGGCTGGACCGATATTTCGAGGTCATCGCGGGCGCGGCGCCCGACGGCTCGCGCAAGAGCAAGGAAGAGGTGCTGGCCCACGCGCTGGCACAGCTGCGGCCGCTGCCCGAGCGGGTGCTCATGGTCGGCGACCGCAGTCACGACGTGCACGGCGCGGCCGCGCACGGCATCGACACCGTGGTGGTCGGCTGGGGCTACGGGCGCGACGACTTCGGCGACGCGAACAGCGCCGGGATCACGCACGCCGCGACGATCGACGACCTGCGGAGGGCCCTGGGTGTCTGAAACTCTGCACGTTACCTTCGTCTGCACCGGCAACATCTGCCGCTCCCCGATGGCCGAGAAGATGTTCGCCGACCAGCTGCAGCGGCGCGGCCTGGGTGACGCGGTGCGGGTGACCAGCGCCGGCACCGGCAATTGGCACGTCGGCAGCTGCGCCGACGACAGGGCCGCCCGGGTGCTGCGCGCCCACGGCTATTCCACCGCCCACTGCGCCGCCCAGCTCAACGATGACCACCTCGCGGCCGACCTGGTGGTGGCCTTGGGGCGCAACCACGTTCGGATGTTGCGCCAGCTCGGCGTCGACGAGGAGCGGATCCGGATGCTGCGGTCGTTCGACCCACGCTCGGGCGCCCACGCCCCCGACGTCGAGGACCCCTACTACGGCGACCCCGAGGACTTCGAGGAGGTGCTGGCCGTCATCGAGGCCGCGCTGCCCGGCCTGCACGACTGGGTCGACGAACGGCTCGCGGAGAACGGGCACGGCTGATGCGCCGCTGGGCATTTCTGCTGCGGCCGGGCTGGATAGCGCTGGCCCTGGTGGTCGTCTCCTTCACCTACCTGTGCTTCATGGTGCTCGCGCCGTGGCAGCTGGGGAAGAACACCAGGACCTCCCGGGAGAACCGCCAGATCGAGTACTCCCTCAACACCGCGCCTGTTCCCCTGAAAACGCTGCTGCCCCAGCAGGATTCGTCGGCGCCGGGCGCACAGTGGCGCCGGGTCACGGCGACCGGCCATTACCTGCCCGACGTTCAAGTCCTGGCCCGACTGCGGGTCGTCGAGGGTGACCCGGCGTTCGAAGTGCTGGCGCCGTTCGTCGTCGACGGCGGGCCCACCGTGCTGGTGGACCGCGGTTACGTGCGGCCCCAGCAGGGCTCACACGTGCCCCCGATCGCCCGCCCGCCGGCGGAGCCGGTCACCCTGACGGCCCGGCTGCGTGACTCGGAGCCCACCGCTCCGGGCAAGGATCCCTTCGTCGCAGACGGCGTGCGACAGGTGTATTCGATAAACACCGAGCAGGTCGCGGCGCTGACCACGGTGCCGCTGGCCGGGTCGTATCTCCAGTTGGTCGAGAACCAGCCCGGCGGGCTGGGCGTGATCGGCATCCCGCACCTCGACGCCGGACCGTTCCTGTCTTACGGCATCCAGTGGATTTCGTTCGGCATCCTGGCGCCGATCGGGTTGGGCTACTTCATCTACTCCGAGATCCGCGTCCGCCGCCGGGAGAAGCACGCGGCGCCGGAGGCCCCGACGACGGTCGAGGAGAAACTCGCCGACCGCTACGGCCGCCGGCGATAGCGACGATCAGTGTGCGCTGAGGGCTTTCAGTGTGCGCTGAGGGCGCGAAAATTGCGATGGTCCCGCCCTACACGCACTCTCAACGCCATCGATGCACACTCAACGCCCCGAAAAGCCCGATCAACAGCGCCGCGGCCGCTTGAACCGCCCGCGACAAGGCCACCGCGCGGCGCAGGTCGTCCACCTCGGGCTGCCGGCCGTCGCCGAGCGTCGGCCGGATCTGCAGCTCGTGGTGATACTGGGTGGGACCGCCGAGCCGGACGCCCAGCGCCCCGGCGAAGGCCGCCTCGACCACACCGGCGTTGGGGCTGGGATGCCGGGCCGCGTCGCGGCGCCAGGCGCGCAGCGCGGCCGCCGGGGATCCGCCGACGACGGGCGCACAGAGCACCACCAGCGCCGCGGTCGCGCGCGCCGCGCCATAGTTGGCTGCGTCATCCAATCGCGCTGCGGCCCAACCGAATCGGAGATAACGCGGAGACCGGTGGCCGACCATCGAGTCCAGCGTGTTGATCGCGCGGTAGGCCAGCGCCGCGGGCGCCCCGCCGGCCGCCGCCCACAGCAGCGGCGCCACCTGGGCGTCGGAGGTGTTCTCCGCGACCGATTCCAGCGCCGCGCGGGTCAGGCCGGCGGCGTCCAGCCGCGCCGGGTCGCGCCCACACAGCGACGGCAGCAGCCGTCGCGCGGCCGCGACGTCGTCCCGCTCGAGCAGCCGCGACATCTCCAGTCCCGTGCGCGCCAATGAAGTTCCGCCCAGGCATATCCACGTGGCCGCGCCGGTGGCGGCGGCGGACCGGCGGGCGACGGCCGCGGCCGGCACCGTCACCGCGCCGACCAGCAGGCCCGCGTGCAGGGCGCCGGCGGCCTTGCTGTCGCGGTAGGTGACGCGCTCCAGCGCCGCGGCCGCGCGGCCGAACAGGGCGACCGGATGGCCGCGTTGCGGGTCGCCCAGGGCGAGGTCGGCCAGGTACCCGGCCAGCACGCCCGCGATCCGGGGCCGCGTCGCAGACACCCCGGCAGCGTCTCACACGCGCCGCGGCGTCGGCCGCGCTAGATCGCCAGAACGGCGGCCACGATCACGACAAGGATCAGCAGGCCCACCACCCACCACAGCAAGGCGTCGGGGTCGGCCGTCGGTGCCAGGTTGGGCGGGCGGGCGAGTGGCCGCGGGTTACCGGGTTGAGTACTCATCGTCCTCGACTGCCCATTTTCCGGCGGAAATAACGCCCTGCCGTGGTGTACTCGACGCCATGAGGGGTAATCCGCGATGATGCGGCCGGCGACCCGGATCGCCGATTTGCTGAACCCGGCGGCGGTGTTGTTGCCCGCCGCGAACGTGATCATGCAGCTGTCCTTGCCCGGCGTGGGTTACGGCGTGCTGGAAAGCCCGGTGGACAGCGGCAACGTCTACAAGCATCCGTTCAAGCGGGCCCGCACCACCGGGACCTACCTGGCGGTGGCGGCCATCGGGACCGAGTCCGACCGGGCGTTGATCCGCGGCGCCGTGGACGTCGCGCACCGGCAGGTTCGCTCGACGTCGTCAAGTCCGGTGTCCTACAACGCCTTCGACCCCAAGCTGCAGCTGTGGGTGGCATCGTGCCTGTACCGCTACTTCGTGGATCAGCACGAGTTCTTGCATGGCCCACTCGACGACTCCACCGCCGACGCCGTCTACCGCGACGCGAAGCGGTTGGGCACCACGCTGCAGGTGCCCGAGCGCATGTGGCCGCCGGACCGCGCCGCGTTCGACGAGTACTGGAAGCGCTCCCTCGACGAGCTGCGCATCGACCCGCCGGTGCGCGAGCACCTGCGCGGGGTGGCGTCGGTGGCGTTTCTGCCGTGGCCGCTGCGGGTCCTGGCGGGACCGTTCAACCTGTTCGCGACGACGGGATTCCTGGCCCCCGAGTTCCGGGCGATGATGCGGCTGGAGTGGTCGCCGGGCCAGCAGCGCCGGTTCGAGTGGCTGCTGGCCGCCCTGCGGCTGGCCGACCGGCTGATCCCACACCGGGCGTGGATCCTCGGCTATCAGATTTACCTGTGGGACATGCGCTTTCGGGCGCGCAGGGGCTGGCGGATCGTCTAACGCACCGTCGCGAAAAACGCCCGCACGTCGTCGACGAACAGTTCCGGTTGCTCGAACGCGGCGAAGTGGCCGCCGCGCGGCATGTCCGTCCAGTGGGTGATGTTGTACACCGGCTCGCACCAGCTTCGCGGCGCCTTCAGCAGCTCGCCCGGGAAAGCGCTGACGCCGGTGGGCAATTCGACCCGGTCCATCTGGCCAAAGACCCGGAAGCTTTCCCAGTACAGCCGGGCCGACGACGCGCCGGTGGCGGTCGCCCAGTACACCATCACGTTGTCCAGCAGCTCGTCGCGGCTGAACACGTTCTCCGGGTGCCCGTCGCAATCGGACCACGCCCAGAACTTCTCGACGATCCACGCCAGCTGCCCCACCGGCGAATCGACCAGCCCGTAGCCCAGCGTCTGCGGACGGGTGGACTGCTGCTTGGAATAACCGGTGCCCCACTTGCGGTGCTCGGCCATCGCGGCCAGGGCGCGTTGCTCCTCGGCGGTCGGATTGGCCAGGGATTCCTTGGTGGGCCGCCCGATCGGCATGTTCAGGTGAATGGCCGCGCAGTGCCCCCGGTTTCGGCCCATCTGGGTGGTGACGGCGGCGCCCCAGTCGCCGCCCTGCGCGCCGTAGCGGTCGTAGCCCAGGCGCAGCATGAGCGTCTCCCACGCCTCGGCAATCCTTTCGACGCCCCAACCGGTGCGGGTGGGCTTGCCGGAGAACCCGTACCCCGGCAGCGACGGGCACACGACGTGAAAGGCGTCCTCGGCGCGCCCGGACGCCGGGTTGGTCAGCGGCTCGATCACCTTGTGGAACTCCACGATCGAGCCCGGCCAGCCGTGGGTGATCACCAGTGGGAAGGCGTCGTCGTGCGGCGAACGTTGGTGGATGAGATGAATGTCGAGCCCGTCGATGTCGGTGACGAACTGGTCGAAGCGGTTGAGCGCGGCCTCACGGGAGCGCCAGTCGTACTCGGTGGCCCAGTAGCCGGCCAGCTCGCGGGTGTAGCCCAACGGGATGCCCTGGCTCCAGTCGTCGACGCACTCGGCCTCGGGCCAGCGGGTGCGCTCCAGCCGCGACCGCAGGTCCACCAGGACGTCGTCGAAGACGTCGATGCGAAACGGTCTCACGCCGATCACCATTCGTCGTCGTCGATGTGCGGCCGCGCACCGGTGTCGGTGGCGCGGCGATCCGCGCCGGCGATCAGGGTGCGGACCTCGTCGAGCACATTGCGCATGTCGGCGCGCAGCGCATCGACCGCGGCGTACAGATCGGCCTTGGTGGCCGGCTGCTGGTCGGCCGGCAGTGGCCCGACGGGCGGCGCGGTGCGTCCGGCGCCGGCGCCGTGAAAATCGGGGTGCTCGCCCACGCCCCCAGACCTTGCCATACCGGTAGATCAGCGGCAACGCGCGGCGGCACCCAGGGGTCCAAGGGCCCTTGTGGCCGGGGCACCTATCGTCTGTACTGCACTGGCATCGTTCCCTTCAGCGGAGGAGAAGAGGCCATGGGCCGCTACCGCGACCTGCACCGAGGCAGCCTTGCAGACCCGGCACAGTTCTGGGGGGTCGCGGCGCGCGAGGTGACGTGGACCCGCCCACCGCGGCAGATCCTCGACGACAGCCGACCGCCGTTTTACCGCTGGTTTCCCGACGCCGAGCTGAACACGTGCGCCAACGCGTTGGACCGGCACGTCGAGGCCGGTCGCGGCGACCAAGCCGCGCTCGTCTACGACTCGCCGGTGACCGCAACGAAGCGCACGATCACCTACGCCGAACTGCTCGACGTCACTTCACGTTTCGCGGGCGTCCTGCGCACGCTCGGCGTTGAGAAGGGTGATCGGGTGGTGATCTACATGCCGATGATCCCCGAGGCGCTCGTCGCCATGTTGGCGTGCGCACGGATCGGGGCGGTGCACTCCGTGGTGTTCGGGGGATTCGCGGCCCATGAGCTGGCCACGCGCATCGACGACGCCCGCCCCGCCGTGGTCGTGACGGCGTCCTGCGGCATCGAGCCGACACGGGTCGTGCAGTACAAACCAATGCTCGACGCGGCGATCGACGCCAGCGTGCACCCGCCGCGGCACTGCATCATCGTTCAACGGGATCGCCTGCGCTGCAAGCTAATTGACGGCCGCGACCATGACTGGGACGCGCTGATGTCCGATGCGCAGCCCACGCCTGCCGTGCCGGTCGCGGCGACGGATCCGCTCTACATCCTGTACACCTCAGGCACGACCGGCAAGCCGAAGGGCGTCGTGCGTGACAACGGCGGTCACGCGGTGGCCCTGTTGTGGAGCATGCGCCACATTTATGGCGTATGCCCCGGGGACGTGTTCTGGGCGGCATCCGACGTCGGCTGGGTGGTTGGGCACTCCTATATCGTCTACGGGCCGCTGCTGGCCGGCGCGACCACCGTGCTGTACGAGGGCAAGCCGGTCGGAACGCCCGATGCCGGCGCGTTTTGGCGCGTGGTGGCCGAACACGGTGTCAACGTGCTCTTCACCGCCCCGACGGCCATCCGCGCGATTCGGAAGGAGGACCCGCTCGGCAGGTGGCTGGCCCGCTACGACCGCGCCTCGCTGCGATCGCTGTTCCTCGCCGGCGAGCGGCTCGACCCCGGCACCTATCACTGGGCGTCGCAGAAGCTGGACATCCCGGTCATCGACCATTGGTGGCAGACCGAGACCGGGTGGGCAATCGCCGCCAATCCGGTTGGCATCGAAGCTCTCCCGATCAAAGCAGGGTCACCCGGGGTGGCGATGCCGGGCTACGACGTCGCCATCCTGCACCCCGACGGCAGCGGATGCCGGCCCGGGGAGGAAGGTGCGATCTGTCTCAGCCTCCCACTGCCGCCGGGCACTTTCCCGACGTTGTGGCAGGACGACGCGCGGTTCGAGTCGTCGTACCTGTGCGAGCATCCCGGCTACTACCTCACCGGCGACGGCGGATTCGTCGACGAGGACGGATACCTGTTCGTCATGGGCCGCATCGACGACGTCATCAACGTGGCCGGGCACCGGTTGTCGACCGGTGAGATCGAGGCGGTCCTGGCGTCTCATCCGGCAGTGGCCGAATGCGCCGTGATCGGGGTCGCCGACGAAATCAAGGGCCAGATTCCGCGGGGATTCGTCGTCCTGAACGCCGGCGCGGCGCCGGACGGGATCGCGGCCGAGTTGGTCGATCTGGTCCGCGAAGAGATCGGCCCGGTCGCGTGCCTGAAACAGGTCGACATCGTCGCGGCGTTGCCAAAGACCCGGTCGGGCAAGATCTTACGCAAGTCGATGCGCGCGATCGCCCATGGTCATGACGAGCCGCCCCCCTCCACCATCGAAGATCCCGACGTGCTGCATCAGCTGTGCCCCGTGCTGCGCCGATAGGGCGGGAAGCGCTCAGCCGCGATGACTTGCGCGAGCCCGCAAGCGTAACCTCACTGCGAAACTCGGAGCACAATATCGCCGTGCCGTTACGCTCGCGGCGCCGGCCAAGTCTCCGCAGGCGTAGCCGATGCCGGTAGGCAACGCTCATCCGCATGCACATCGGTGGGCGCGGACGGTATCGAACCGCCGACCGCTGGTGTGTAAAACCAGAGCTCTACCACTGAGCTACGCGCCCCTGAAACGTCCGCAGCAGGCTACACGCCGACGGGCCGAGCACCCAAACATCAGGCGTGCAGAGCCGCCAGCGCCTCGCGCCAGAGCCGCTGGTCGCGTGACTCACCGGGCTGCTTCATCTCGGCGAAACGGATTATCCCCGACCGGTCGACGACAAAGGTACCGCGATTGGGATAGCCGGCGTCGGCGTTGAACACCCCGTAGGCCTGGCTGACCTCGCCGTGCGGCCAGAAATCCGAGAGCACCGGAAACATGAACCCGCTCTCGAGCGACCAGATCTTGTGCGTGGGTGGCGGACCCACCGAGATCGCCATGGCCACGCTCTCGTCGTTTTCGAACTCGGGCAGGTGGTCGCGCAGCTGATCCAGCTCGCCCTGGCAGATCCCGGTGAACGCCAGCGGGAAGAACACCAGCAGGACGTTCTTGGCGCCGCGGAAGGAGCTCAGGGTGACGGGCTGCTGGTTCTGGTCGCGCAAGGTGAAGTCGGGGGCGGCGGTGCCGACGGACAGCATCAACGCTTCCCGGTCCGCGACTTGGGCTGCACGAGCCGGCTGGCGCTCCAATCGCCGAGGTTGACCGACGAGGTCGGCATCAGGCCGGCGGTGGGGGCCGCCTCGGCGATCTCCGCGGGCAGCACGTGTCCCGGCTTGCCGGTCTTGGGCGTCAACACCCAGATCACCCCGTCCTCGGCCAGCGGGCTGATCGCGTCCATCAGGGTGTCCACCAAGTCGCCGTCGCCGTCGCGCCACCACAACAACACGACGTCGATGACCTCGTCGGTGTCCTCGTCGAGCAGCTCGCTGCCGCACGCTTCCTCGACCGCGGCCCGGATGTCGTCGTTGGAGTCCTCGTCCCAGCCCCATTCCTGGACGACCTGGTCCCGTTGGATGCCCAGTTTGCGAGCGAAGCTCGAGGCGTCATCCGCCGCGACCACCGTGAAACCTCCCTAGACCGTCCGCGCACCGTGCGATGGGAATTATCGTCGCACAGCAGTAACGCGGTCCATAGCCGTGCCTCGTCGGGCGCCTCAGAAGGATGCCAGGCAAAGTTTCAGCGCCTTGGTCTTGGTGTCGTTGAGCTGGTCGACCCGCCGGTTGAACTCCGCGATCGACGCGTGCGTGCCGATGGCATTGGCCACCCCGCGGGCCGCGTCCACATAGGCGTTGAAGGCGTCCTTCAACTGCTGCGACAGCGCATCGTTGAAGCTGTTGGACACCGTGGTGGCGCTGTCGTTCAGCGCCCCGATCGCCGGGCCCTCGGCCGGGCCGGTGCTGCGGCCGGCGTTGAACGCCGAGACGTAGTCGTTCACCTTGTCGATCGCGTCCTTGCTGGAGGTGGCCAGCGTGTCGCAGGAGGTGCGCACCGCCCTGGTCGTCAGCGATTGCTGCCGCTGCGACTCCTTCACGCGCGACGTGGCCGAGGATGCCGACACCGACGCGGACACCGACTGCCGGTAGGCCGGGGCGACATTGGTGTCGGGTGTGGCCGTGCCGTTGGTGACGCTGGTACACCCGACGATCCCCATGACCAGCGCCGCGACACAGCCGAGCGCCAGCGCGCCTCGCCTGGGGAGATCCCCCACCTGCGCGCGAGGGACGGCACGCCATCCGATGAGCACGATTGCTGACGTTACCGGGTGCCGATTGCAGCCGCGGCTACCCGCCCGCGACGTCGGTGCGGCACGATAGGAGGACAAGACGCAGCCGACTACAGGAGTAGTGAGTTGACCACGGAGTTCGCGCGCCACGATCTGGCCAAATCCCCCAGCAGCGCAAGCGAACCCGATCGCGTTCGGGTGATCCGCGAAGGTGTGGCTTCCTATCTGCCCGACATCGATCCCGACGAGACCTCGGAGTGGCTGGAGTCCTTCGACGAACTGCTGGAGCGCTCCGGGCCGGCCCGGGCGCGCTACCTGATGCTGCGCTTGCTGGAACGGGCCGGCGAGCAGCGGGTGGCCATCCCCTCGCTGACGTCGACCGACTATGTCAACACCATCCCGACCGAGCTGGAACCGTGGTTCCCCGGCGACGAGGACGTCGAGCGCCGCTTCCGGGCGTGGATCAGGTGGAACGCGGCGATCATGGTGCACCGCGCCCAGCGCCCGGGAATCGGTGTGGGGGGCCACATTTCGACCTACGCCTCGTCCGCGGCGCTGTATGAGGTCGGGTTCAACCACTTCTTCCGCGGCAAGTCCCATCCCGGCGGCGGGGACCAGGTGTTCATCCAGGGCCACGCCTCCCCCGGCATCTACGCCCGCGCCTTCCTCGAGGGCCGGCTCAGTGAGGACCGGCTCGACGGCTTCCGCCAGGAACACAGCCACGCCGGCGGCGGGCTGCCGTCGTACCCGCACCCGCGGCTGATGCCCGACTTCTGGGAGTTCCCCACCGTGTCGATGGGCCTGGGCCCGCTCAACGCGATCTATCAGGCCCGGTTCAACCACTACCTGCACGACCGCGGCATCAAGGACACCTCCGACCAGCATGTCTGGTGCTTTTTGGGCGACGGCGAGATGGACGAGCCGGAGAGCCGCGGGCTGGCGCACGTCGGGGCGCTCGAGGGCCTGGACAACCTGACCTTCGTGATCAACTGCAACCTGCAGCGCCTCGACGGCCCGGTGCGCGGCAACGGCAAGATCATCCAGGAGCTGGAGTCGTTCTTCCGGGGCGCCGGCTGGAACGTCATCAAGGTGGTCTGGGGCCGCGAGTGGGACGCACTGTTGCACGCCGACAAGGACGGCGCCCTGGTCAACCTGATGAACACGACGCCCGACGGCGACTACCAGACCTATAAGGCCAACGACGGCGCCTACGTGCGCGACCACTTCTTCGGCCGCGATCCGCGCACCAAGGCGCTCGTCGAGCACATGACCGACTCCGAGATCTGGAACCTCAAGCGCGGCGGCCACGACTACCGCAAGGTCTACGCCGCCTACCGCGCCGCCGTCGACCACAAGGGGCAGCCGACGGTGATCCTGGCCAAGACCATCAAGGGCTACTCGCTGGGCGCGCACTTCCAGGGCCGCAACGCCACCCACCAGATGAAAAAGCTTGCGCTGGAAGACCTCAAGTGGTTCCGCGACTCGATGCGGATCCCGATCAGCGACGCGCAGCTGGACGAGAACCCCTACCTGCCGCCCTACTACCACCCCGGCCCCGACGCCCCGGAGATCCGCTACATGCTCGACCGGCGCCGCACGCTGGGCGGCTTCCTGCCGGAACGGCGGACGAAGGCCAAGGCGCTCTCACTGCCCGGCCGCGACACCTACGCCGCGCTGCGGAAGGGATCGGGCAACCAGGAGGTCGCCACCACGATGGCGACCGTGCGGACATTCAAGGAAGTGTTGCGGCACAAGGAGATTGGGCCGCGCATAGTGCCGATCATTCCCGACGAGGCACGCACGTTCGGGATGGACTCGTGGTTCCCGTCGCTGAAGATCTACAACCGCCTCGGCCAGTTGTACACCGCCGTCGACGCCGACCTGATGCTGGCCTACAAGGAAAGCGAAGTCGGACAGATCCTGCACGAGGGCATCAACGAGGCCGGGTCGGTGGGCTCCTTCATCGCGGCCGGCACGTCGTACGCGACGCACAACGAGCCGATGATCCCGATCTACATCTTCTATTCCATGTTCGGGTTCCAGCGCACCGGCGACGGCCTGTGGGCGGCCGCCGACCAGATGGCGCGCGGCTTTTTGCTCGGGGCGACGGCGGGGCGCACCACGCTGACCGGCGAGGGCCTGCAGCACGCCGACGGCCACTCGCTGCTGCTGGCCGCCACCAACCCCGCGGTGGTGTCCTACGACCCGGCGTTCGCCTTCGAGATCGCCTACATCGTGGAGAGCGGGCTGGCCCGCATGTTCGGGGAGAACCCGGAGAACGTGTTCTTCTACATCACCGTCTACAACGAGCCGTACCCGCAGCCGCCGGAGCCGGACAACTTCGATCCCGAGGGCGTGCTGCGCGGCATCTACCGCTACCGCGCCGCCACCGAACAGCGCACGAACAAGGCGCAGCTCCTGGCGTCCGGCGTCGCGATGCCGTCGGCGCTGCAGGCCGCCGACATGCTGGCCGCCGAGTGGGACGTCGCCGCCGACGTGTGGTCGGTGACCAGCTGGGGCGAGCTCAACCGCGACGGCGTCGGCGTCGAGCGGGCCCGGCTGCGCCACCCCGACCAGCCGGCCGCCACCCCGTACGTGACCCGGGCCCTCGCGGGCGCCGAGGGCCCCGTGGTCGCCGTCTCGGACTGGATGCGGGCCGTGCCCGAGCAGATCCGGCCCTGGGTGCCCGGCACCTTCGTCACGCTGGGCACCGACGGGTTCGGCTTTTCCGACACCCGGCCCGCCGCGCGGCGCTACTTCAACACCGACGCCGAGTCGCAGGTTGTCGCGGTGCTCGAGGCGCTGGCGCGCGACGGCGAGATCGACCCGTCGGTGCCGGTGGCGGCCGCGCGTGAGTACCGGATCGACGACGTGCTGGCCGCGCCCGAGCAGACCTCCGACCCCGGCGTGGCCTGAGGGCGCCCCGCACCGCTCGGGGTGCCCCCGCCCGCCGAGCGTGAAGTTAGCTTCACGCTGGGCGCCGAGCGTGAGGCTAACTTCACGCTCACGGCCCGAACCGCCGCCAACACCCCGCCGCGTTGGCGGAAAGTTCCAGAAATCTGACGTAGATTTTAGGGATGAACGACAACGCCTTCGCCGGTCCGTTCGCCTCGGCGAGACCCAGGTCGCCGCTCGAACTGCTGGACCACGTGCCGGACTCGGTTTTGCGACGGCTGAAGCAGTACTCGGGCCGGCTGGCCACCGAGGCGGTCTCGGTCATGCAGGACCGGTTGCCGTTCTTCGCCGACCTGGAGGCCTCCCAGCGGGCCAGCGTGGCGTTGGTGGTGCAGACGGCGATCAACAACTTCGTCGAGTGGATGCAGGACCCGCACAGCAACGTCAGCTACACGGCGCAGGCCTTCGAGCTGGTGCCGCAGGATCTGGCCCGCCGGATCGCGCTGCGGCACAGCGTGGACATGGTGCGGGTCACCATGGAGTTCTTCGAGGAGGTGCTGCCGCTGGTGGCGCGCTCCGAGGAGCAGTTGACCGCGCTCACGGTGGGCGTGCTGAAGTACAGCCGCGACCTGGCGTTCACCGCCGCCTCGTCCTACGCGGAGGCCGCCGAGGCGCGCGGCACCTGGGACAGCCGGATGGAGGCCAGCGTCGTCGACGCGGTGGTCCGCGGCGACACCGGCCCGGAACTGCTGTCCCGGGCGGCCGCACTGAACTGGGACACCACCGCGCCCGCGACGGTCGTGGTCGGGATACCGGCGCCGGGTCGCGACGAGCCGGACGGCGAGATCGGCAGCCAGCGGGCCAGTCAGGGCGTGCGCGACATCGCCGCGCGGCACGGCCGGGCGGCGCTCACCGACGTGCACGGCACCTGGCTGGTGGCCATCGTGTCCGGCCAATTGTCGGCGACCGATAAATTCCTGGGCGATCTGCTGAACGCGTTCTCCGACGGCCCGGTGGTCATCGGACCGACGGCGCCCATGCTGACCGCGGCCTACCACAGCGCCAGCGAGGCGATCTCCGGGATGAACGCGGTCGCCGGCTGGCGCGGCGCGCCGCGGCCGGTGTTGGCCCGGGAGCTGCTGCCCGAACGGGCCCTGATGGGCGACGCGTCGGCGATCGTGGCGCTGCACACCGACGTGATGGGGCCGCTGGCCGACGCCGGGCCGACGCTGATCGAGACCCTGGACGCTTACTTGGATTGTGGCGGCGCGATTGAAGCTTGTGCCAGAAAGTTGTTCGTTCATCCAAACACCGTGCGCTACCGGCTCAAGCGCATCACCGACTTCACCGGGCGTGATCCCACCCAGCCGCGCGACGCATATGTGCTGCGTGTGGCCTCGACGGTCGGCCAACTCAACTACCCGGCGCCGCCGTCGAGCGTCGCCGCCAGGACCGTGGCGCCGGTTCCCCTGCCGGTCAGGAGCGGTACCACGGGTTAGCACCGGCGACAGTGATTTAGCCAACAGATCGCGCGCCGGTATCAAAAACGTAGCTTAAGAAGCCGTTTTGTAAGGTGTATACAAAAACCTAAGACGAGGTTCATAATCTGTTACACCCGCCAAAACCGTTTCCACAGTGTTCTCTTAGACACGTGATTGCATTGCTTGCGCCCGGACAAGGGTCGCAGACGGAGGGGATGCTGTCGCCGTGGCTGGAGCTGCCAGGCGCCGCCGACCAGCTCGCGCTGTGGTCGAAGGCCAGTGGCCTGGACCTGGTGCGGCTGGGCACCACCGCGTCGACCGAGGAGATCACCGACACCGCGGTGACGCAGCCGCTGGTGGTCGCGAACACGCTGCTGGCCCACCAGGAGCTGACGCGGCGCGGCCTGCTCAGCGATGAGGACCTCGCCGAAATCGTCGTCGCCGGCCACTCCGTCGGGGAGATCGCGGCCTACGCGATCGCCGGGGTGCTGGCCGCCGATGACGCCGTCGCGCTGGCCGCCACCCGGGGCGCCGAGATGGCCAAGGCCTGCGCCCTCGAGCCCACCGGCATGTCCGCGGTGCTCGGCGGCGACGAGGCCGAGGTGCTGACCCGCCTCGAGGAGCTCGAGCTGTTCCCCGCCAACCGCAACGCGCCCGGACAGATCGTCGCCGCCGGCCCGCTGTCGTCGCTGGAGAAGCTCGCCGAAGACCCGCCGGCCAAGGCGCGGGTGCGCGCCCTCGGGGTGGCCGGGGCGTTCCACACCAAGTACATGGCTCCGGCCCTGGACGGCTACGCGGCGGCCGCCGCCGCCGTCGTGACCGCCGAGCCCACCGCCACGCTGCTGTCCAACCGCGACGGCAAGCCCGTCGCCTCGGCGGCGGCCGCGATGGACACCCTCGTCGCCCAGCTGACCCAGCCGGTGCGCTGGGACCTGTGCACCGAGTACCTGCGTGCGCACAACGTGACGGCGATCGTGGAGTTCCCCCCCGCGGGGACGCTCACCGGCATCGCCAAGCGCGAACTTCGGGGGGTTACGGCTCGTGCCGTCAAGTCACCCGCAGATCTGGACGAGTTGGCAAACCTCTGAACCGCCGGCTTCTGCCAGTACAAATAACAACTGCAAACGTCAATCCGATTTGCACTCAACATATTACGAAGGGAATAGGCCGTGGCCGTCAGTCAGGAAGAAATCATCGCCGGTATCGCCGAGATCATCGAAGAGGTGACCGGTATCGAGCCGTCGGAGGTCACCCCGGAGAAGTCGTTCGTCGACGACCTGGACATCGACTCGCTGTCGATGGTCGAGATCGCGGTGCAGACCGAGGACAAGTACGGCGTCAAGATCCCCGACGAGGACCTCGCCGGCCTGCGCACCGTGGGTGACGTCGTCGCCTACATCCAGAAGCTCGAGGAAGAGAACCCCGAGGCCGCCGAGGCTCTGCGCGCCAAGCTGGAGACCGAGAACCCCGAGGCCGTTGCCAACGTCAAGGCGAGGCTGGAAGCGGACAGCAAGTGACCAAGCCTTCCACTGCCAATGGCGGTTACCCCAGCGTTGTGGTAACCGCCGTCACGGCGACGACATCGATCGCGCCGGACATCGAGAGCACGTGGAAGGGTTTGTTGGCCGGCGAGAGCGGCATCCGCGTACTCGAGGACGAGTTCGTCTCCAAGTGGGACCTGCCCGTCAAGATCGGTGGGCACCTCAAGGAGCCCGTCGATAACCACATGGGCAGGCTCGACCTGCGCCGCATGTCCTACGTCCAGCGGATGAGCAAGTTGCTGTCCGGTCAGCTCTGGGAGACCGCGGGCAGCCCCGAGGTCGACCCCGACCGGTTCAGCGTCGTGGTCGGCACGGGCCTGGGCGGTGCCGAGCGGGTCATCGAGAGCTATGACCTGATGAACGAGGGCGGCCCCCGCAAGGTGTCGCCGCTCGCCGTTCAGATGATCATGCCCAACGGTGCGGCCGCCGTCGTCGGTCTGCAGCTCGGCGCCCGCGCCGGGGTGATGACCCCGGTGTCGGCCTGTTCGTCGGGCTCGGAAGCAATCGCGCACGCGTGGCGTCAAATAGTCATGGGTGACGCTGACGTCGCCGTGTGCGGCGGCGTCGAGGGTCCCATCGAGGCGCTGCCCATCGCGGCGTTCTCGATGATGCGGGCCATGTCGACCCGCAACGACGAGCCCGAGCGTGCCTCGCGCCCGTTCGACAAGGACCGCGACGGCTTCGTGTTCGGCGAGGCCGGGGCGCTGATGATGATCGAGACCGAGGAGCACGCCAAGGCCCGCGGCGCCAAGCCGCTGGCCCGGCTGCTGGGTGCCGGCATCACCTCGGACGCGTTCCACATGGTGGCGCCCGCGGCGGACGGCGTGCGCGCCGGCCGCGCGATGACGCGGTCGCTGGAGCTGGCGGGCTTGTCCCCCAAGGACGTTGACCACATCAACGCGCACGGCACCGCGACGCCGATCGGCGACACCGCGGAGGCCAACGCCATCCGGGTCGCCGGTTGCGAGCAGGCCGCGGTCTACGCGCCGAAGTCGGCGCTGGGCCACTCGATCGGGGCGGTCGGCGCGCTGGAATCTGTACTGACGGTATTGAGCCTGCGGGACGGCGTGATACCGCCCACCCTCAACTACGAGACACCGGACCCGGAGATCGACCTCGATGTCGTCGCGGGCGAACCCCGCTACGGCGAATTCCGTTACGCGATCAACAACTCGTTCGGTTTCGGTGGCCACAACGTCGCGCTCGCCTTCGGGCGTTACTGAAGCACGGCAAGTACGGAAGGAACTTTCGTTAGACCCATGACCGAACTGGTAACCGGGAAGACGCTCCCGAATGTCGTCGTCACCGGCATCGCGATGACGACCGCCCTGGCGACCGACGCCGAGAACACCTGGAAGTTGCTGCAGGACGGCCAAAGTGGCATCCGCGTCCTCGACGACCCGTTCGTCGAGGAGTTCGACCTCCCGGTTCGCATCGGCGGGCACCTGCTGGAAGAGTTCGACAGTCAGCTGACGCGCATCGAGCTGCGCCGGACGGGCTACCTGCAGCGGATGTCGACCGTTCTGGGCCGGCGGGTGTGGGAGAACGCCGGCTCGCCCGAGGTCGACACCAACCGGCTGATGGTCTCCATCGGCACCGGGATGGGTTCGTCGGAGGAAATGGTCTTCAGCTACGACGACATGCGGGCCCGCGGGCTCAAGGCGGTGTCGCCGCTCGGCGTGCAGAAGTACATGCCCAACGGCGCCGCCGCGGCGGTGGGTTTGGAGCGGCACGCCAAAGCCGGTGTCATCACGCCGGTTTCGGCGTGCGCCTCGGGTTCGGAGGGCATCGCCCAGGCCTGGCGCAACATCGTGTTCGGCGAGGCCGACATCGCGATCTGCGGTGGTGTGGAGACCAAGATCGAGGCCGTGCCGATCGCGGCGTTCGCCCAGATGCGCATCGTGATGTCCACCAAGAACGACGACCCGGTGGGCGCGTGCCGCCCGTTCGACCGGGACCGGACCGGCTTCGTGTTCGGCGAGGCCGGCGCGCTCATGGTGATCGAGACCGAGGAGCACGCCAAGGCCCGCGGCGCGAACATCCTGGCCCGGCTGATGGGGGCCAGCATCACCTCCGACGGCTACCACATGGTGGCCCCGGACCCCAACGGCGAGCGCGCCGGGCACGCGATGGCCCGGGCGATCCAGCTGGCGGGCCTGTCGCCCAAGGACATCGACCACGTCAACGCGCACGCCACCGGCACCTCGGTGGGCGACGTGGCCGAGAGCCGCGCCATCAATAAGGCACTCGGCGGCCACCAGCCGGCGGTGTACGCACCGAAGGCCGCGCTGGGTCACTCGGTGGGCGCGGTCGGTGCGGTGGAGTCGATCCTGACCGTGCTCGCGTTGCGCGACCAGGTCGTTCCGCCGACACTGAACCTGGAAAACCTCGATCCGGAGATCGATTTGGATGTGGTGGCGGGCAAGCCGCGGCCGGGCGAATACAACTACGCGATCAACAACTCGTTCGGATTCGGCGGCCACAACGTGGCACTCGCCTTCGGGCGGTACTGAACCCGCTCCCCGCGAGCACCCTCGGAACAGGAGACCTGCGATGACACTCATGGCCCCCGAGTCGGTTGGCGAGTCGCTCGACCCCCGGGACCCGTTGCTGCGTCTGAGCAACTTCTTCGACGACGGCAGCGTGGAGCTCCTGCACGAGCGTGACCGCTCGGGCGTGCTGTCCGCCGCGGGAACCGTGAACGGTGTGCGCACCATCGCGTTCTGCACGGACGGGACCGTGATGGGCGGTGCGATGGGCACCGAGGGGTGCCGGCACATCGTCAACGCCTACGACACCGCCATCGAGGAGCAGAGCCCGATCGTCGGTATCTGGCACTCCGGGGGGGCGCGGCTGGCCGAGGGGGTGCGCGCTCTGCACGCGGTCGGCACGGTGTTCGAGGCCATGATTCGCGCGTCCGGCTACATTCCACAGGTCTCGGTGGTCGTCGGCTTCGCCGCCGGCGGCGCCGCCTACGGACCCGCGCTGACGGACGTCATCATCATGGCGCCGGAGAGCCGGGTGTTCGTCACGGGGCCCGACGTGGTGCGCAGCGTCACCGGCGAGGACGTCGACATGGCCTCGCTCGGCGGCCCGGAGACCCACCACAAGAAGTCCGGGGTGTGCCACATCGTCGCCGACGACGAGCTCGACGCCTATGAGCGCGGCCGCCGGTTGGTCGGATTGTTCTGCCAGCAGGGCCATTTCGACCGCAGCAAGGCCGAGGCCGGCGAGACCGACATCCACGCGCTGCTGCCCGAGTCCGCGCGGCGGGCCTACGACGTGCACCCGATCGTGACGGCGATCCTCGACACGGACGCGCCGTTCGACGAGTTCCAGGCCAACTGGGCGCCATCGATGGTGGTCGGGCTGGGCCGGTTGTCCGGCCGCACGGTCGGCGTGCTGGCCAACAACCCGCTGCGCCTCGGCGGCTGCCTGAACTCCGAAAGCGCCGAGAAGGCGGCGCGTTTCGTGCGGCTGTGCGACGCATTCGGAATCCCGCTGATCGTGGTCGTCGACGTCCCGGGCTACCTGCCGGGCGTCGACCAGGAGTGGGGCGGTGTGGTGCGCCGCGGTGCCAAGCTGCTGCACGCGTTCGGCGAGTGCACGGTGCCGCGCGTCACGCTGGTCACCCGAAAGACCTACGGCGGGGCCTACATCGCGATGAACTCCCGTTCGCTGAACGCCACCAAGGTGTTCGCCTGGCCGGACGCCGAGGTCGCGGTGATGGGCGCCAAGGCCGCCGTCGGCATCCTGCACAAGAAGAAGCTGGCCGCCGCGCCCGAGCACGAGCGCGAGGCGCTGCACGAGGAACTGGCGGCCGAGCACGAGCGGATCGCCGGTGGCGTGGACAGCGCCATCGAGATCGGCGTGGTCGACGAGAAGATCGACCCGGCGCACACCCGCGGCAAGCTCACCGAGGCGCTGGCCCAGGCGCCGGCGCGCCGCGGCCGCCACAAGAACATCCCGCTGTAGGTCACCTTTTCTTCCGCGAGCAGACGCAAAAGCCCCGCGACACGCCGAGTGTGGGGGGCTTTTGTGTCTGCTCGCGGAGGTGGTTACCGGCACACGATCGCCGAGAGCGCCTGGCGTAGTGCGCCATCCGGGTCGGCGGGAAACTCCTCGCAACGCCAGCCGACGAAATCGTCCGGGCGAACCAACAGCGCCCCGGACGCGTCGAGCCCGGTAATCGACTCCCACTCCGCGCTCCGGATGCGATGTGCGGCGACCGACACGGAAGCCGCTGCCGCACACCATCGCTCGTCCCCGGTCAGCACGGTGAACCCCGGACCGAGCAGGTCGAGCGTCGAGACGCCGTCGCGCACCCACACGTGCGGAACCCGGGTCCCCGGTTGCCCGCGCAGCTCCTCCACCAGTTGCACCGCATCAGCCGCGGGCTCGGCAGGCAACACCGCCGCCGAGCGGTACCGGTAGCCGATGAGCAACGAAAACATCGAACACTCCTCATCGGCGGGCAGTTGCGGCCGGTCGTCGCTCAAGGGCAGCACGGCCAGCGTCGGGCCGGTCAGCGACTGCCGGGCCGCGAAGCGCCCCACCGGATGACGCTCGGCGTGGTAGGTGTCTAGCAGTGCCGGACCGGCGGTCCCGTCCAAGACCGCGGCCAGCTTCCAGGCCAGGTTGTGCGCGCTCTGGATGGCGGTGTTGGCTCCCCCGGCCTTGAACGGCGGCATGGTGTGCGCCGCGTCGCCGACGAGAAAGACTCGCCCACAACGGAATTGGTCGGCCACCTGTTCGTAGGGCTGCCACGCCGCAACCTCGATGATCTCGGTGTCCAGCGGCTCGCCGAACGCCTTCGTGAGCGTCTCCCGGCAGCGTTGCGGCGTGAACTGGTCCGCCGTCTCGCCCTTGCCGGGGAAATAGGTGGTGATGAACATGCCGAGATCGCCCTTGGCCACCAGAAAGATGCCATCCACGTCGGCGTTCTTCACTTGCACGCCATCACCGTCACCGAGGTGCGGCACCAGCTTTCGCCACGGCGCGCGGAAGTAGATGAAGACGACATAGATCGGCAGCGCACCGTAACCAGACGTGTTGATGCCCAATCGCTTCCGGATCGGGCTGTGCACGCCGTCGGCGGCGACGAGGTAGTCGGCCCGGACCGTGTCGCCGCCGGACAGCACCGCGGTGACGCCGTCGTCGTCGACTTCGAGCGACGACAGTTCGGTCCCGTACCGCACTTCGCCACCGCGCCGTCGTGTCTCCTCGAGCAGCATCGGCTCGAGCCGGCTCTGCGGGCAGTACTGCGCGGCGGGCTCGGGGCTGAGCTTCTCCATGCCTGCGAAGATCGAGTCGACGTCGATGGCCAGCTTTTCGTCGGGGCTGTTCAGCGCCGGCTTGACCGTCATCGCCGACACGCGGTCGGCGACCGCATGGACTTCCTCGCTCAAGCCCAGGGCGCGCAGGATCTCCAGGCTGCGGAAGCTCAGGTTGCGGGCTTTCGGGTAGATGAAGGTTTCGCGCCGCTTCTCGACCAGCAGCGACCGAACGCCGTATTTGGCCAGCAGGGCCGAGCTGGCGAGCCCCGCCGCGCCGGCGCCCACGATCAGGACGGGGACGCGTGTGTCGTTGCTGCTCATGTCACCTCCGCGCAGTGTGCGAACCAGGCGGAACGTATCAGTTCCGTTCCACGGCTAGAGTCGCACGGATCGCGGCGCCACGCAAGCGCTAGTCGCCCGAGCCGGCCGTCGTCAGCGGCAGCAACAGCTGCTCGAGAGCGCGGCGAACGTAGACGCGATCGATCGGCCGTCCCGTCATCAGGCGCAACACGTTGAGGCCCATCAGCGCGTCGGGGACCAGGCTCACGTCGCGGCCCGGCGGAATCTCGCCGCGGGCAACCGCGTGGTCGAGGACCACCCTCATCATCTGGCGGGGGGCGGACAGCACGAGCTCGTCCAGCGCCGCCGCCAGGACCGGGTGGTGCATCGCCGCCGTCGCCACCCCGACGATCACTTTGATCGTGCTCAGGGCGGTTTCGTCGAAGTCGGGCACCGCGGCCACCAGCGCGTCGATGTCACCGCGAAGGCTTCCGGTGTCCGGCGGCTCGACCGGCCCGAGGCCCCGTCGCCAGTGGGCGATCGCATCGGCGACCACTGCGGCCTTCGACGGCCATCGGCGATAGATCGCGGCCTTGCCCACTTTCGCCCGCGCCGCGATGTCGTCCATGCTCATCCGGTCGTAGCCGCGTTCGGCCACCCCCTGCAGAGCGGCCTCGAGGATGGCGGCGTCGAGGGAGGGATCAAAGCGTCCGGGATTTCTCCCCACCGGTCGGCGTGCCGTGGTCAATGACGGGTATTCCTTCGCTTGAGGCGATACGTGTCAGTTCCGCCCAATCTATCATCAGCCCCGCAAGGCCAGGAACTCTTCCGCCACCGGCACCACCCGCTCCCGGTCCCCCGCCACCAGGCCGATGCGGGTCCGCCGATCGACGATGTCGTCGACGTCCAGCGCGCCCTCGTGGGTCACCGCGTACTCGAACTCCGCCCGCGTCACGTCGATGCCGTCGGCGACCGGATCGGCCGGACGGTCACACGTCGCGCTCGCGATGACCGTCGCCGCTTCACCGCCGTAGCGCGCCACCAGCGACGCCGGCACGGCACGGGACCCCGAGCCCGCACCCGGGTTGGCCGGCGCACCGATCAGCGGCAGGTCGCGGGTGCGGCAGTCGGCCGCGCGCAGGGGCCGCCGTCCGATCGCAAAGTCCAGCACGTCCTCGGCCATGTAGCGGTATTCGGTCAGCTTGCCGCCGATCACGCTGATGACGCCCGACGGCGCTTCGATGACGGCGTGCTCGCGCGACACGTCGGCGGTGCGGCCCTCACCGGTGTCGATCAGCGGCCGCAGCCCGGCGTAGGCGCCGGTCACGTCGCCGGCGCCGAGGGCGGTCCCGAGCGCGGTGTTCACCGTGTCCAGCAGGAACGCGACCTCCTTGCCCGACGGCTCCGGTACGTCGGGGATCGGGCCGGGCGCCTCCTCGTCGGTCAGGCCCAGGTAGACGCGGCCCAACTGCTCGGGCATTGCGAACACGAAGCGGTTGAGCTCGCCGGGGATCGGAATGGTAAGGGCCGCAGTCGGATTCCCGAACGCCCGTGCATCGAAGACCAGGTGTGTGCCGCGGCTGGGCCGCAACCGCAACGAACCGTCGATCTCGGCCGCCCACACGCCGGCCGCGTTGATCACCGCGGCGGCCGACACGTCGAACGACTGCCCGGTGCGCCGATCGGTCAACCGCACCGAGGTGCCCGTCGCCTCGGACGCCGCGACGTAGGTCAGGATCCGGGCGCCGTGCTGCGCGGCGGTGCGCGCGACCGCGGTGACGAGCCGGGCGTCGTCGATCAATTGGCCGTCGTAGGCCAGAAAGCCGCCGTCGAGGCCGTCGCGCCGAACCGTGGGCGCCATCTCCACGACGCGCTGCGCCGAAACCCGCCGCGACCGCGGCAGCACCGACGACGGCGTGCCCGCCAGCGCCCGCAACCCGTCACCGGCCAGGAACCCGGCGCGCACCAGCGCGCGCTTGCCGCGGCCCATCGACGGCAGCAGCGGCACCACTTGCGGCATCGCGTGAACCAGATGAGGGGCGTTGCGCGTCATCAGGATTCCGCGCTCGACGGCGCTGCGCCGGGCGATGCCCACGTTGCCGCTGGCCAGATAGCGCAGGCCGCCGTGCACCAGCTTGGAGCTCCAGCGGCTGGTGCCGAACGCCAGATCGTGCTTCTCCACCAGCGCCACCCGCAGGCCGCGCGACGCGGCATCCAGGGCGATGCCGGCGCCGGTGATGCCGCCGCCGATCACGACGACGTCCAGCGCGGCGCCGTCGGCGAGGGCATTCAGGTCGGCGGTGCGACGCGCGGCGTTCAGCGCGGTGGACCTCATGCCAGGTATCCGTTCAGCGAGTACGCGAGTTCGGCGGCCAGCGCGTGGGCGTCGAGGATCGGCCGCACGATCCGCTCGGACTGGATCGTCGACTGGGCGATCAGCAGCACCATGGTGGCCATCTGCAGCGGATCGCCGGCGCGGACGCTGCCATGGCGCTGGGCGACCCGCAGCCGCTCGGCCAGGGCGTCGATCAACATCTGCTGGCTGGCCCCCAGGCGTTCGGTGATGTAGATGGGCGCGAGCTCCGAGTGCAGCACCGACATCACCAGCCGGTCGCGACGCAGCAGGTCGGCCACCGTAACGATCTGTCGCACAAGCGATTCCCGGTCATCACCGAGCAGCGGGGCGTCGCGCAGCACGCCGGTGACGTGTTGGGTCAGCAGCGCCGCGACGATCGACTTGGTGTCGGGCCAGCGGCGGTACACGGTCGGCCGGCTGACGCCCGCCCGACGCGCGATCTCGGCCAGGGTCACCCGGTCCACCCCGAAATCGACCACGCAGCTCGCCGCCGCCGCCAGGATCCGGTCCCCGGTGTCCGACGGAACGTTACTGATTGACAGCATGTGTAATACTGTAACGCATGACGCACGCCGAGGAACTCCTCCCGCCGATGAAATGGGACGCGTGGGGGGATCCCGCCGCGGCGAAGCCCCTGTCCGAGGGCATCCGCTCGCTGCTGGAACAGACTGTGGGCCTGCGGGATTCGCCCGAAGCCGAGCTCGGCGCCGACGACGTCAGGCTGCGACCGTCGGCGCTGTCGCCGGCCGACCAAGACGCGCTGGCCGGCATCGTCGGCGCCGAATACTGCCGCACCGGCGACCGCGACCGGCTGCTGCACGCCGGCGGCAAGTCCACCCTCGACCTGCTGCGCCGCAAGGACCGCGGGATCCAGGACGCGCCCGACGCCGTCCTGCTGCCCGGAGACGACGACGCCGTCGCGGCGGTCCTGCGCTACTGCTCCGAGCACCGCATCGCCGTCATCCCGTTCGGCGGCGGGACCAACGTGGTCGGCGGGCTCGATCCCACGCGCGCCGGCTTCGACGCGGTGGTGTCGCTGGACCTGCGCCGGTTCAACGAGCTCATCGAGCTCGACGAGGTGTCGGGCCAGGCCGTCTTCGGCGCCGGCGTCGCCGGGCCGGACGCCGAACGTTTGCTTGGCGCCCAAGGCTTTTCGCTCGGGCATTTCCCGCAGAGCTTCGAGTACGCCACCATCGGCGGCTTCGCGGCGACCCGATCGTCGGGTCAGGACTCGGCCGGCTACGGCCGGTTCAACGACATGGTGCGCGGGCTGCGGATGGTCACGCCGGTCGGCACGCTGGAGCTCGGCCGCGCGCCGGAATCCGCCGCCGGCCCCGACCTGCGCCAGCTGGTGCTCGGGTCGGAGGGCACCTTCGGCGTCATCACCCGGGTCCGGCTGCGGGTGCATCGCATCCCGGAGGCCGTGCGCTACGAGGCCTGGTCGTTCCCCGATTTCGAGACCGGCTCCGCCGCCCTGCGCGCCGTCACCCAGACTGGCACCGGCCCCACGGTCATCCGGCTCTCCGACGAGGTCGAGACCGGCGTCAACCTGGCCACCACCGAGGCGATCGGCGAAAGCCAGATCACCGGCGGTTGCCTGGGAATCACGGTGTTCGAGGGCACCAAGGAGCACGTCGAAAGCCGACACGCCGAGACCGGCGCCCTGCTGGCGGCGCGGGGCGGCACATCGCTGGGTGAGGCACCGGCGCGGGCCTGGGAACGGGGCCGGTTCGGGGCGCCGTACCTGCGCGACTCGCTGTTGTCCGCGGGCGCGCTCTGCGAGACGCTCGAGACGGCCACCGACTGGTCGAACGTTCCCACGCTGAAAGCCGCTGTCACCCAAGCGCTTACCAGCGCGCTGGCCGAGTCGGGCACCCCGGCGCTGGTGATGTGCCACATCTCGCACGTCTACCCCACCGGCGCCTCGCTCTACTTCACCATCGTCGCCGGGCAGCGTGGCAATCCGATCGAGCAGTGGCGCGCGGCCAAGAAGGCCGCGTCGGACGCGATCGTCGCCAACGGCGGCACCATCACGCACCACCACGCCGTGGGCGCCGACCACCGACCCTGGATGCGCGACGAGGTCGGCGAGCTGGGCGTCCAGGTGTTGCGCGCGGTCAAGGCGACGCTCGATCCGGCGGGAATCCTCAACCCCGGCAAGCTGATTCCGTGATCGGGCGTGAGGTCGCCAAGGTGACCGCGCTGACGAATCCCGTCTCGGGACACGGCGCCGCGATCCGCGCGGCCCAGGTCGCGATCGCCCGGCTGCACGAGCGGGGGGTGGAGGTCACGGAGATCATCGGCGACGACGCGCGGGACGCGCGTTATCTCGTCGGCGCGGAGCTGGAGCGCGGGACCGATGCGGTGATGGTCACCGGCGGTGACGGCGTCGTCTCCAACGCGCTGCAGGTGCTGGCGGGCACCGATGTCCCGCTCGGCATCGTCCCGGCCGGCACCGGCAACGACCATGCCCGTGAATTCGGGATCCCGACAAAGGATCCCGCGGCCGCCGCGGACGTCGTCGCCGACGGCTGGGCGGAAACCATCGACCTGGGCCGGATCCGGTGGGGCGACGACGACAAGTGGTTCGGCACCGTCGCGGCCACCGGCTTCGACTCGCTGGTGACCGACCGCGCCAACCGGATGAGCTGGCCGCACGGGCGGTTGCGCTACTACCTCGCGATGCTCGCCGAGCTATCAGCGCTGCGGCTGCTGCCGTTCCGGCTGGTGCTCGACGGCACCAAGGAGATCGACGCCGACATCACGCTGGCCGCCTTCGGCAACACCCGCAGCTACGGCGGCGGGCTGCTGATCTGTCCCAATGCCGATCCCACCGACGGTTTGCTCGACATCACCATGGCGCACTCGGCGTCCCGGACCAAGCTGGTCCGCCTGTTCCCCACCGTCATGAAGGGCACGCACGTCGACCTCGACGAGGTGACCACCGCGCGGGCCACGACGATCCACGTCGAGTGTCCGGGCATCAACGTCTACGCCGACGGCGACTTCGCGTGCGCGCTGCCCGCCGAGATCTCGGCGGTGCCCGCGGCGCTGCGGATCCTGCGGCCGAGTGCGCCTAGCCGACGCCCCGGCTGAGCCAGGTCACCTCGCCGGCGTCGCCGCCGTCGCGATAGACCTCGAGCGCCTCGTCCCACGCCGTGCCCAGCACCGAGTCCAACTCGGCGGCCAGATAGTCGGCGCCCTGCGCCATCATCGAGCGCAGCCGCATCTCGCCGACCATGATGTCGCCGTTGGCGCTCATCGACCCGCTCCACAGGCCCAGTTGGGGGGTGTGGCTGAACCGCTGGCCGTCGACCCCGGGGCTGGGATCCTCGGTGACCTCGAAGCGCAGCACCGACCAGGACCGCAGGGCGTTGGCCAGCCGGGCGCCGGTGCCGACCGGCCCGACCCAGTTGGTGACCGCGCGCAGCTGCCCCGGCATCGCCGGCTGCGGTGTCCAGACCAGGTTGGCCTTGGACTGCAGGGTCGATGACAACGCCCACTCGACATGCGGGCATACCGCCGCCGGCGAGGCATGAACGTACACCACGCCTGTCGTCACGTCGGCGAATTGGTTCGACGCACGCATCTCCTGCTCCTTCGGTTCCACGAGGGACGTCTTCCCCAACGACCTGGTGGACCGCTCGAAGCGGGATGCATGGCGGATATCCGCCCGTATTTTTTGTGTCCTGCGTGTCTATTGTGCCCTCTGATACCCCTGTTGCGCTAGTGTGCGGAGTGGCTGAATATCACTGGGCCAAGACCCGGTCCGAAAGCGCAGGCCACGGCGCCAAAGCCCACTCCCCGAAATCGCGGTCGGTGAGGACCACCAGCGCCAGGTCCGCCTCGGGATCCACCCAGATGAAGCCGCCCGCCTGGCCGAAGTGGCCGTACGTCCGCGCCGAGTTGCGCGCCCCCGTCCAGTGCGGCGACTTGGCGTCCCGGATCTCGAAGCCCAGGCCCCAGTCGTTGGGTCGCTGCACCCCGTAACCCGGCAGCACCCCGTCCAGGCCGGGGAATTGCACGGTCGTGGCCTCGGTGTGCAGCTGCGCCGACACCGTCGACGGGCGCAGCAGGTCAGCGGCGAATAACGCCAGGTCGGCGACCGTCGACGTCGCCCCGAACCCGGCGGCCTCGGCGCCGCCGACCAGCCGGGTGCGCGCCATGCCCAGCGGCTCGCACACGGCCTCGGTCAGGTAGCGGCCGAATTCGATGCCCGACTCGGCCTGCAGGGTCCGGGCCAGCACCTCGAAACCGTAGTTCGAGTAAATCCGCCGGGTGCCGGGCCTGGCCAGCACTCGATCGTTGTGCATCGCCAGACCCGACGCGTGCGCCAGCAGGTGGCGGATCGTGGCGCCGGGCGGGCCGGCCGGGGTGTCCAGCTCGACGACGCCCTCCTCGATCGCGACGTGCGCGGCCCGGGCCACCAGCGGCTTGGTGACCGACGCCAGCTCGAAGACCCGCCCGGTGTCGCCGTGGCCGGCCAGGAGCCCGTCGGGCCCGACGATCGCGGCGGCCGCATTGGCCACCGGCCAGTCGGCAATGAAGTCGAGCGCGTCGAGGGCGGTCACTTCCTGGCGATGTAGTAGTTGTTGATCGGGTCGCCCTCGACCTCGGTCACCCGGACGTCGTCGAACCCGGCGTCGGCGAGCATCGAGGTGGCCAGCTGCGTCCCCCAGGCAGTGCCCAGCCCGGCGCCGTCCAGCGCCAGCGACACCGTCATGCAGTGCATCAGCGAGACGGTGTACAGGTAGGTACTCATCGGGATGCCGACGTTCTCCTCGAGCCGGCTCGACGCCTTGATGTCGGCCATCAGGAAGACACCGCCCGGCCGCAGCGCGCGGTAGATGTTCTCCAGCACCCGCGCCGGGTGTGCCTGATCGTGGATGGCGTCGAACACGGTGATGACGTCGTAGGCCTCGCGCTTGTCGAGCTGCGTCAGGTTGTGGCTCTCGAAGGTGGCGTTCGTCAGGCCGAGGGCGGCCGCCTCGGCGACGCCGGCCGCGACGGCCTCCTCGGAGAAGTCGATGCCGGTGAACCGGCTCGCCGGAAACGCCCGGGCCATCACGTTGATCGCGTGGCCGCTGCCGCACCCGAAGTCGGCCACGTCGGCCCCCGCCCGCAGCCGTTGCGGCAGGCCGTCGACCAACGGCAGCACGACGTTGACGAGCGAGATGTCGTACACCGCGGCGCTCTGCTCGGCCATCAGCGCGTGGAAGCGCGGGAATTCGCTGTACGGCAGCCCGCCACCCTCGCGGAAGCAGCCGACGATCTTCTGCTCGACCTCGGCGAGGTGCGGAATGAACAGCGCGACGAGCGCCAGGTTGTCCGGCCCGGCCGCGCGGGTCAGCACGCCGGCCCGGTGCGCGGGCAACGAGTAGGTGCCGGCGTCGGCGTCGTAGTCGATGACGTGCCCGGTCGTCATGCCGCCCAGCCACTCCCGGACGTAGCGTTCGTTGAGGCCGGCGGCCCCGGCGATCTGCGCGCTGGTGGCGGGCGGCAGGCCGGCCATCGTGTCCAGCAGGCCGGTCTGATGCCCGATGCTCAGCAGGAGCGTCAGGCTCGCGCCGTCGATGGCCGCAACCATTCGCCCCGCGAAATCTTCGGTGGTTTCCGAGGTGGTCTCAGGTGCCGTCACGCTCTGCAGACGCTACACCGCCTTCCTTCACACCGAGACTGCGCTCAGCGCGTCCATTTCGCCGAGTTGGGCGATCTCAGCGCAGACTCGATGCGACCAGAGCGCCAGGCCGCCAGTAGGTTGGAGGCCATGAGTCAGACAGTGCGCGGAGTGATTTCACGCAAGAAGGGCGAACCGGTCGAGCTGGTCGACATCGTCGTCCCGGACCCCGGGCCCGGCGAAGCGGTGGTCGACATCATCGCCTGCGGGGTGTGCCACACCGACCTGACCTACCGCGAGGGCGGCATCAACGACGAGTACCCGTTCCTCCTCGGCCACGAGGCCGCCGGCACCGTCGAGGCGGTCGGGCCGGGCGTGACGGCGGTGGAGCCGGGCGACTTCGTGATCCTGAACTGGCGCGCGGTGTGCGGGCAGTGCCGGGCCTGCAGGCGCGGCCGGCCGCAGTACTGCTTCAGCAGCCTCAACGCCGAACAGAAGATGACGCTGACCGACGGCACCGAGCTGACGCCGGCGCTGGGCATCGGCGCGTTCTGCGACAAGACGCTGGTGGCCGCGGGCCAGTGCACCAAGGTCGACCGACAGGCCGACCCGGCGGTCGCCGGGCTGCTGGGCTGCGGCGTGATGGCCGGGCTGGGCGCGGCGATCAACACCGGCGGCATCACCCGCGACGACACCGTCGCCGTGATCGGCTGCGGCGGCGTGGGCGACGCCGCGATCGCGGGGGCCGCGCTGGTCGGGGCCCGGCAGATCATCGCCGTCGACACCGACAACACCAAGCTGGACCTGGCCCGCAAGTTCGGCGCCACCCACACCATCAACGCCCGCGAGTTCGACGTCGTCAAGACCATCCAGGACCTCACCGACGGCTTCGGGGTCAACGTGGCGATCGACGCGGTGGGCCGGCCGGAAACGTGGAAGCAGGCGTTCTACGCCCGTGACCTCGCCGGAACCGTTGTGCTGGTTGGGGTTCCGACGCCCGACATGCAACTGGACATGCCGCTGCTGGACTTCTTCAGCCACGGCGGGTCGCTGAAGTCGTCGTGGTACGGCGACTGCCTGCCCGAACGCGACTTTCCCACCCTGGTCGACCTGTACCTGCAGGGCCGGCTCCCGCTGGACAAGTTCGTCTCCGAGCGCATCGGCCTCGGCGACGTCGAGGAGGCGTTCCACCGGATGCACGGCGGCAAGGTGCTGCGTTCGGTGGTGATCCTGTAATGGTCACGATCGATCGGGTGGTCACGCACGGCACGTTCGAACTGGACGGCGGCAGTTGGGAAGTCGACAACAACATCTGGCTCATCGGTGACAATTCGAACGTCGTGGTCTTCGACGCCGCTCATGACGCGGCGCCGATCGTCGAGGCCGTCGGCGGCCGCCACGTGGTGGCGGTGGTGTGCACGCACGGGCACAACGACCACGTCACGGTGGCCCCCGAACTGGGTAGGACACTCGACGCGCCGGTGCTGCTACATCCCGCCGACGAGGTGCTGTGGCGAATGACCCACCCGGACAAAGATTTTCGCAGCGTGTCCGATGGTGAGAGGTTGAGTGTCGGCGGAACCGAGCTGACGGCGCTGCACACCCCGGGCCACTCCCCCGGATCGGTGTGCTGGTACGTGCATGACCTGGGCGTCGTGTTCAGCGGCGACACCCTGTTCGCCGGCGGTCCCGGCGCGACGGGACGCTCCTACTCGGACTTCCCGACGATTTTGCAGTCCATCTCCGAGCGGCTGGGCACGTTGCCCGGCGACACCGTCGTGCATACCGGTCACGGCGACAGCACCACCGTCGGCGACGAGATCGTCCACTACGAGGAGTGGGTCGCCCGGGGGCACTGAAAGGTGTTGCCGGCGAACGGCTATGCGTTTCCGGGCGGTCGAAGGCCCAGAGCGCCCAGCAGTTCCTCGCGTCCCCACGGCTTGCTCTTGGCAGCCTCGCGGAGTTCCTCGCGCCATTCCTCTTTGTCTCGAAGCCCGGACCGCATGCCGCGGCGTAACCCCCTCGGTATGCGAAGCCTGAGCAGGGGAAGGGGCACCGCCGCCTTGTCGTGGGGAATATCGGCCGGGTGGGACGCATCGCCGGATTGCGCCGGGTTGCCCTGATGCAGCGGCTGGCCCTTGGGGGCCGTCGGTATCGGCGGCGGGGCCGCCGGGGAGGCGGCCACGGCGGCGGCCGCGGGTACCACCGGTTCAGCGAAGCCGCCGATCGCGGCCGGATCGCCGCCAAGGCCGATCGCGGCAGGCACGCCCAGCCCCGCCGCTGCCGGGTAGCCACCCGCGACGACGGGGGGCGCGGCCGGCGGCGTGGCAAAGTGCGGCATCACTGGCCCAGTCGGCGCCGCCGGCGCCACCGGTGCCCAAGCGGCTGGGACGGCGGCGGCCGCGGCAAGGCCCGGACCGGCGACGCCCCCGCCATTGGTCGCGCCCACGGCTGCGCCGCCATCACCGCTGGCGCCGCCGCCGGCCGTGACGCCTTGCGGACCACCGGGCGCGGCCGGGTGGGCGTCCGCGCCGGATGGGCCGAGCCCGCCGCCCGCCAGGTTGCCGCTGGACATGCTGACGCCGCCGCTGGGCACCGGCGCGGCCATGCCCGCATGCTGGGCGGTACCCGCGCCGCTGCCCAGGTGCGACGCGTTCGCGGTCTCGGCATTGCCGTAGGTTCCCGCGCTCGCCCGCAGGACCTGTACAAACATGTCGTGAAAGTAGTTCGCCTGAATGCCGGCGGCCTGATAGGACTCGGCGTGCGCGGCGAACAGCGCCGATACGTACGCCGACACCGCGTCGCCGCCCGGGGCGTCCACTTCAGCGGTGCCGGCCGCCGCGTTCGCGTTGGCCGTGTTGATCGACGAACCGACCGAGGCCAAATCCCCGGCCGCAGCCTCCACCGCGTGCGGCGTTGTTGTCACGTGCGACATGAGCGAACTCCCAACCATGCTGCCCGTGCAGATCGTAGCGCGGCGGGAACCGACATCCTAGGGTTTCGTGGCACGGCCTTCTGGGTGCCGCGAGCGTAACCACCCTGTGAAATTCGGCCGCGACATTCGCGGCCAGGTTACGCTCGCGGACGACAAAGGCCCTAATGCCCCTCGAGGATCCGGCGCTTCTCGGCCTCGAACTCCTCGGCGGTCAGCGCGCCGGAATCCCGCAGCGCGGCAAGGGTTTTGAGCCGTTCGAGGCGCACCCCCTCGTCACTGGGCTCCACAGGCGCCACGGCGGGCGGGTGGTACGGGCTGGCCGCCACCACGGCCCGCCGCCGCGTGCGACCCAGCCACATTCCGGACATGATCGATCCGGCCAGCCCCACCACGAACAGCCCGACGAACAACCACACCAGAAAGCCGTAGGAACTCCTGCGGCCGAAGGCCAGTCGCGGATTGATGTATCCGTTGACCTGGCCGTCGGTGGTGATGTCGTAGTTGCCGCTGACCGGAATCTGAGCCACCCACACCCGCACGTGCGCCTCGTTGTTGACCGTCGTTGTGCTGCCGATGCTTTCGTTCAGCGCGGGCTGCGCCACCCCCTCGGGCGGCGCGATCGTGACGCCCAGCGGCGGCACCGGCAGCCCGCCGTTGGGACTGCCGATGATGACGGTGTGCAGGCTGACGGTGACCTCGCCGGCCGGCAGGTAGACCCTGCCGGTTCCCGGGATTGGCACCTCGCCGTAGGCGTTGTACTTGTCCAGGAAGAACGCGTTGAGTACCAGGGCGACGATGAAGCCGCCCACCGACACGATCATCAGCACGACGGCGGCGGCCAGCGAAACCTTGGCGAGCCGCCTGCTGTTCATCCAGGCAGTGTGTCACCTCCGCGTCGGGGACGACACTGTCGACGAGCCGAGACAAAGAGCACACTATGACGGGGCGCTCAGGAAAGGAGTTGAACGCATGGCCAACGATCTCGTCGCCACGGTGCCCGACCTGTCAGGGAAGCTGGCGATCATCACCGGCGCCAACAGCGGGCTGGGCTTCGGGCTGGCCCGGCGCCTGTCGGCCGCCGGCGCCGACGTCGTCATGGCGATCCGCAACCGCGCCAAAGGGGAAAAGGCGATCGAGGAGATCCGCGCCACGGTCCCCGACGCGAAGCTGACCATCAAGGCGCTGGACCTGTCGTCGCTGGCCTCGGTCGCCGCCCTGGGCGAACAACTCAACGCCGAGGGCCGCCCGATCGACATCCTGATCAACAACGCCGGCGTCATGACGCCACCGGAACGCGACACCACCGCCGACGGTTTCGAATTGCAGTTCGGCAGCAACCATCTCGGGCACTTCGCGCTGACCGGGCACGTGCTGCCGCTGCTGCGCGCCGCCGACAAGGCGCGCGTCGTCTCGCTGAGCAGCCTGGCCGCGCGCCAGAGCGGCAAGATCCATTTCGACGACCCCAACTTCGAGAAGTCCTACGCGGCGATGTCGGCCTACGGCCAGTCCAAGCTGGCGGTGTTGATGTTCGCCCTCGAGCTGGACCGGCGCAGCCGCGCGGGCGGCTGGGGCATCGTGTCCAACGCCGCGCACCCCGGCCTGACCAAGACCAACCTGCAGATCGCCGGGCCCTCGCACGGCCGCGAACAGCCCGCGCTGATGGAGCGGTTGTACCGGGCGTCGTGGCGTTTCACCCCGTTCTTGTGGCAAGAGATCGACGAGGGCATCCTGCCCGCGCTGTACGCGGCCGCCGCGCCGCACGCCGAGGGCGGCGCGTTCTACGGCCCCCGCGGGTTCCAGGAGCTGGCCGGCGGAGGGGTCCGGCAGGCCAGGGTCCCTGCGAATGCCCGCAACCAGGACGACTGCCGGCGGCTGTGGGAGCTGTCCGAGCAGCTCACCGGCGTGCGCTACCCGGAGACCGACTGACTATCGTTGGTGCATGCGGCCGGAACCCCGTCTGCCCGAATCGAGCATCGTGGTCCGGCCCGAGCCGACGGACAGCGCCACCTACACCCAGTCGTCGCGGCTGCAGGCCGCCGGCCTGGCGCACGCCATCGCGTTGTTCGAGCGGGCCGCGGAGCAGGTGCCGCTCCCGGCGGCCCCGCAGCCGATCGTCATCGCCGACTACGGCGCCGCCGACGGGCACAACTCGCTGAAGCCGCTGTCGGCGGCCATCGCGGTGCTGCGCCGGCGCACCCGCTCCGACCACGCGATCCTGGTGGCGCACACCGATGTTCCCGGAAACGACTTCACCGCGCTTTTCCAAACCCTGGCCGACGACCCGGACAGCTACTTGCACACGGACACAACGAGTTTCGCCTCGGCGATCGGCCGGTCCTTCTACGGACAGATCGTGCCGTCCAAGACGGTCAACCTCGGCTGGACGTCGTGGGCCACGCAGTGGGTGAGCCGGATCCCCCACGAGCTCCACGACCACGTGCACGCCGCCTACAGCACCGACGAGGCGGCCCGCGCCGCCTACACCCAGCAGGCGGCCAAGGACTGGCACGACTTCGTGGCGTTCCGCGGGCGCGAGTTGGCGCCCGAGGGGCGGTTGGTGGTGCTCACGCTGGGCGTCGACGACGACGGCAAGCCGGGCTTCAAGACGCTGCTCGACGCGATCGTGGCGGCGCTGGCCGATCAGGCGCGCGACGGCCTGCTCGGCGAGGACGAGCTTCGGCGCATGGCCATCCCCACGTTTGGCCGCAGCGAGAAGGACTTTCGGGCCCCGTTCGCCCCGAGCGGGCGGTTCGAGGGCTTGACCATCGAGCACCTCGAGATGTTCAACGCCGAGGACCGGTTCTGGGCCCGCTACCAAATTGACGACGACGCAAACGCTTTCGGAGCGCGGTGGGCGGCGTTCGCGCGGTCCGCGGTGTTCGCGGCCCTGGCTTGCGGGCTGGACGGCGGCGCCGGCGACCCGCGGGCGGCCCAGTTCGTCGACCGGCTGGAGTCCGCGGTCGCCGGACGTTTGTCAAGCGCGCCAGAGCCGATGCGGATTCCGCTCGCGTCGGTGGTGCTGGTCAAGACCCGCCGCTCGGGCTGACGAGAGTTTCGACACAGTGCAACAGCGGGTACCCGCCGCATGGTCGGAACTGCGACTCCAAAGGGGGTAGGTGCATGAGCGTGCAGGACGACAAAGAGGCTGGCCAGGAAGAGGACCAGAAGTTAACCGAAAAGCCCGAGGTCCAGGAAGAGCACAAGCAACAGGCCGCCGAGATGATGAAGGCCTATAAGGACGAGCCGACCGTGGTGCTGCCCGGATCCGGCGGCATGGTGTCCGGCACGGCGGTCAACGATTGGCTGGACGAGGGCGGCAACCCCCAACACAACGTTCCTGATGGGCGCGACTCGGACGAGGGCGACGAAGGCAGGGACGATGAGGCCCGCAAAGAGCAGATCGAGAAGGACAAGGCTCTCAACGAGGAGCTGAGGAAGGCCGCGGCCGCGGAGAACAAGGGCGAAAAGGGCTGAGCTGAAATCCAATTCAGTGGGCGCGCGGGGCGATCTGGCTGATCAGGGTGGGGATTTCCGGGAAACCGGGGATCGGCGCGTTGAGCCCCGGTATTGGAGGCAGCGGCGGGATCTCGGGGATTCGGATGCGCGGAATCGCGGCCCGCGGGGGCGGCGGCGCAGGCGCCGCCGGGACGTCTTGAACCGCAGGTGGAGCGGCGGCGGTCGGCGTATCCGGCGCCGGTGCCGGGGTGGTGTCCGGGCTTGAGGGCGGCGGTGGCTGCTGGGTCGGCGGCGGGGGCGGAGAACTGGTGGTGCTCGTCGGGGGCGCCGGCGAGGCGGGAGTCGTGCTTGCGCCCGGATTGGTCATCACCTGGTTATTCGAGCCCAACCCGATCGCCAGGGCGACGCCGGCCAGCACCATCACCGCCAGGGCGCCGAGGACCAGGATCAGCGGCAGCCGGCGCCAGGGAATCACCGACTTCTTGGGTGCCGGCGCGGCGGGTTCGGGCTCCTCGACCTTCACCGCGGCACCGGCGGCGGTTTTAGGCCAGGGGCGCGCGGCAGTGGGCATGGCGCTCGAGCCGGCGCCGTCCTGCGCCCAGGCCCGGGCGGGCATCCCGCCGGACACCGCCGCCGGCGCCCAAGCCGCGGCCGCCGCTGTCGCCGTTGCCGTTGCCGTTGCCGCCGGGGCCTGCGCGGTCGGGCCGTTGTCGTCGGGACGGCGCTCCGCGCGCAAGGCGGCGCCCGTGGCGGCCGCCAATTGCGGTCGGGGCGTCGTGACGACCGGGACGCGGAGGTGTCCGGACAGCCGGGTGGTGACCGCCGGGATGTTCGCGCCACCGCCCACCGAGACCACCGCGACGAGATCGCGAATGCCATTGCGCCGCAAGGACTCATCCAGCAGCGCGACGAAGTTGTTCAGCGAGTCGCGGATCGCGTCGTCGAGCTCGTCGCGGGTGAGCCGGACGTCGGACAGCGTGGCCACGGTGTTTGACGAGAGCTGCTCCTTGGCGCCGCGGCACCCGGTTCGCAGCCGGCTCAGCGAGCCGATCGCCGAGGTACCCGAGGGGTCGAACGCGCCCGTGCTCGGCATGTTGGCCATGACGGCGGTCAACAACGCCTGGTCGATCATGTCGCCGCAGAAGTCGTGATGCCGCACGGTCGGCGCGATCGGCTGGTCGCCGGCGGCGTCCATCAACGTGATGCTGGTGCCGCTGCCGCCGAAATCGCATACGGCCACCGTTCCGCGCCCGGGAATGCCCGGACTGGTCCGCACCGCCGTCAGCGTCGCCGCCGCGTCGGAAATCAGCACCGGCGGCCGGGCAAGATCGGACCATTCGACCACCCCACGCAGCGCACCGCGCAGGGCGTCCACCGACTTGGCTGACCAGTGCGCCGGGTAGGTCACCGCGACGCTCTCGGGCAACGGGCGCCCGCCGGTGGCGGCGTAGGCCAGGGCGCGCAGGGCGTCGGCGATCAGCGCGCCGCTGCGGTGCACCGAGCCGTCGGCGGCCACGATGCCCACCGAGTCGCCGACCCTATCCACGAAATCGGTGACGACCAGGCCGGGCTCATCAAGCCGCGGGTTCTCCGAGGGCACGCCGACCTCGGGCCCGCGCTGGCGATACAGCGTGAGGACAGGCTTGCGGACGAGTGCGAGATCTGCGGTCACGGCCGCCAGGTTGGTGGAACCTATCGACAAACCCAGCGCCGGTCTTGCTCTGACGGCCATCTATCCATCCCCATATTCAGCGGCACTGGTTATTGTGTCGCTGATTCCTATAGCCATTCAAAGCGTCCGCTATGCGTGAGCTGTGCGACTCCAGGGCCGCGGGCGCGCTCAGCGAATGGCGCCCACCCCGGCGATCAGCGGCAGGTCCAGCGGGGTGACCCAGCCCGGACGCAGGTCGTTGACGGCCGGCACCGCGTTGAGGGCCCGCATCCCCGTCGCCAGGCACCCGGCGGTGGCCGCGTCGCGGCCCGAGCCGTCGGTGAACCGGAACGCGGTCTCCTGAAAGATGCTCGGGGTGCCCTCGATGTCCACCCGGTAGACGTCGTTGTCGTGGCCCGACGGCCAGTCCGGGGCGGCGTCGAGCCCGATACGGTTGACGTGCTCGAGCTGAATTCGCGTCTCCCCCTTGTAGATTCCGTTGATGGTGAACCGCACGGCGGCGACGTGCCCGGCCTTGATGACGCCCTTGACCGTCGTGCGCTCCGTCGGGGTCACCCACTTGTCCCACGTGGTGGTGATCTCGTCGAGCATGATGCCGGCGGCGTGCGCGATCATCGGGACTGTGGCGCCCCACGCGAAGATCAACATGTTGGAGTCTTCGAGCAGCGGGCTGTATTCGGGCTCGCGCCCGATGCCCATCTCGACTTCGTAGTCGCCCTCGTAGTTCGTGTAGTCCAACAGCTCCGAGGCCCGGACCCGGCGCACCTCCGAGCACAGGCCCATCAGCGTCATGGGGAACAGGTCGTTGGCGAAGCCGGGGTCGATGCCGGTGGTGAAGCACGACGACTCGCCCAGCTCGCACGCCTCGGTGATGGGCTCGATCCAGCTCGGCGGGTTGAGGTGCATCGTCGGCCACACCCACGGCGTCATCGCCGTCGAGCACACGTCGATGCCGGCCCGCAGGAAGCGGGTGATCAGCGCGATGTTGTCCTTGGCGTGCATCGCCGTCGGACCGTAGTGCACCAGCGCGTCGGGCTTGAGGGCGATCAGCGCGTCGACGTCGTCGGTGGCGATGATGCCGGTCGGTTCGGGCAGCCCGCAGATGTCGGCGACGTCGCGGCCGACCTTGTCGGGGTTGCTCACGCCGACACCGACCAACTCGAACAGCGGATGCTTGACGATCTCGGCGATCACCATCTTGCCGACGAAGCCGGTGCCCCAGACCACCACGCGCTTTGAGCCGTGTTCCGACATACACACCTTCCTGACCTTCAGCCCCCGGTTCACCCGCGTTCACCCTATAGACCAGGCGATGTTCGTGGTGACACGATGTGAAACCATGACCAGTCATCTGCGCGGGCCCGCGATCCTGTTCGCCGTCGGCATCGGGCTCGCCAACAGCTGCGGCGGCGTGGCGAGCGCGAACGAGAACCCCCAAGTCCGCTACGAGGTGAGCGGACCCGGCGTCGCGGAGTACATCTCGTATCAAACCAACGGCGGCCAGCAGCGCGCGGTGAACGCGAAGCTGCCGTGGTCGACGCAGTTCACCGGCTTCGGGGGCGAGGTGTTCGTGCTCAGTGCGCAAGGGCCCGGGCCGATCAACTGCAAGATCCTGATGGACGGCAACGTCGTGAGCGATGCGACGGCAACGGTGGGGGCGCCGGCCAGGACCGTCTGCACCCACTGAGAGGAATTTCCGTGCCACTCACGACCGGTATCGCGACGCGAGTCAACGGTGCGCCACCGCCCGAGGTGCCGCTTTCCGACATTCATCTCGAGTCGCTGGAGTTCTGGGGGCGCGACGACGACTACCGCGACGGCGCTTTCGCCACCCTGCGCCGCCAGGCGCCGATCTCGTTCTGGCCGGCCATCGAGTACGAGGGCTTCGAGGCCGGCCCCGGGTATTGGGCGCTGACCAAGCTGGACGACGTGCACTACGCGAGCCGGCACCCGGACGTCTTCAGCTCCGCGGGCGGCATCACGATCGGTGATCAGATGCCGGAGTTGGCCGAGTACTTCGGTTCGATGATCGTGATGGACGATCCGCGACACCAGCGGCTGCGCTCGATCGTCAGCCGGGCGTTCACCCCGAAGGTGGTGGCGCGCATCGAGGCGTCGGTGCGCGAGCGGGCGCGGCGGCTGGTGGCGTCGCTGATCGCCAATCATCCCGGCGGCGAGGCCGACCTGGTCAGCGAGCTCGCCGGGCCGCTGCCGTTGCAGATCATCTGCGACATGATGGGGATTCCCGAGGACGATCACCAGCGCGTATTCCATTGGACCAACGTGATTCTCGGGTTCGGCGACCCCGACCTGTCGACCGATTTCGAGGAGTTCACCCGGGTTTCGATGGACATCGGCGCCTACGCCACCGCGCTGGCCGAGGATCGCCGCGTCAACCACCACGACGACCTGACCACCAGCCTGGTGGAGGCCGAGGTCGACGGCGAGCGGCTGACGTCGCAGGAGATCGCGTCGTTCTTCATCCTGCTGGTGGTCGCCGGCAACGAGACCACGCGCAACGCGATCAGCCACGGCGTGCTGGCCCTGTCGCGCTACCCCGACCAGCGGGAGAGGTGGTGGGCCGACTACGACGGCCTGGCTCCCACCGCGGTCGAGGAGATCGTGCGGTGGGCCTCGCCCGTCGTCTACATGCGGCGCACCCTGACCCGCGACGTCGAGCTGAGCGGCGTCAAGATGGCGGCCGGCGACAAGGCCGCGCTGTGGTACAACTCGGCCAACCGGGACGAGTCAAAGTTCGCCAATCCCTGGATGTTCGACGTCGGCCGCGACCCGAATCCGCATCTCGGTTTCGGCGGCGGCGGCGCGCATTTCTGTCTGGGCGCCAACCTGGCCCGCCGCGAGATCCGGGTCGTCTTCGACGAACTGCGGCGCGAGATCCCCGACATCGTCGCGGTCGAGGAACCCGCGATGCTGCTGTCGCAGTTCATTCACGGCATCAAGCGGCTGCCGGTCGCCTGGACTCCCCCGAGCTGACCTCTCGCGAGCAGTCACAAAAGCCCCCTGCGCCCCGGCGTGTCGCGGGCTTTTGCGTCTGCTCGCCGGACCCTAGGCTCACCCCCGTGACCATTCCCGCGTTCCCCGCTCCCGAGGTGCTCGCCGCCCGCGAGAAGCTCGTGCTCGACCACTTCCACGACGAGGTCCGCCAGGACTGGGACGACGTGTTGGCGACCTTCCCGCATCCACGCTACGAGCTGATCCCGCAGATGGTCGTCCACGACGGCGACGAGGCGGTGCGCGGCTACTACGTCTACACCCGGACCGCGTTCCCCGACCAGGATCACGAGATCATCGCGCTGCGGCACAGCGCCGACGCGGTGATCGTGGAGTTCTGGCTGATGGGCACCCACCGCGGGTATCTCGGCAAGGTTCCGCCGACGGGCAGCCGGTTCCGCGTCCGCATGACCGCCTACTTCGTCTTTGACGACGCCGAAACCCTTGTCTGCGAACGCATCTACTTCGACACGCTGACCATGATCAAGCAGCTGCTGGGCGGGCTGGACATGAAGAAGCCGGCGAACTGGCTGGTGGCCGCCCGCTGCGTGCGCGGCTTCCTGTCGATGTCGTCGGAAAAGCCGGACCCCGCACTGACTTCGGCATAGCACGGCCGCAGCGGCCCACCGCTAGCAGCCCAGTTGGGCTGCTAGGTCGAGGAAGTCGGACGCGTTGACGTCGAAGTCGTCGGAGTAGGCCACGTCGGCGTCGCCGTCGGCCCCGAACTCCAGCGGCCGCGCGACGAAGGCCGTCGCAAACCCCAGCCGGCCCGCCGCACGGATGTCGTATTTGTGGCTGGCCACCATCATGATGTCGCGGGGGTCCAAGCCGAGGTAGGTCGCGGCCAGGCGATAGATCGCCGGGTCGGGCTTGAACACCCCGGCCATCTCGGCGGCGAAGATCGCGTCCCAGGGCAGGCCCGCGCGCTTGGAGATGTTGATCACCGCCGACACGTCGGCGTTCGACAGGGTAGCCAGCGTGTACCGGCTCTTCAACCGCGTCAGCCCGGGCACCACGTCGGGCCACGGCCTCAGCCGCTGCCAGGCCAGCGTGAGCTCGTCGCGTTCGGCGTCGGTGAATCCCGCGATGCCGCAGCCGTCCAGGGCGGTGTCGAGCGCGCGGCGATACACCGAGTGCACCGAAACCCAGCCGCTCCCCTGCCCGCCCTGCAGCGCCGCGAAGTAGCCTGCGCGCCAACGGCGCACCAGCCCGGGCCAATCGGCGCCCGGGTGCCGCCCCGCACTGATCCGCGCCGCCTCGTCGCACACGGTCGAATGGAAATCCGTCGCCGTGCCCTGCACGTCGAACAACAGCGCCTTGACCACACGCCTCATCATGCCTTGCTGCGATTAGAATCTGCGGCGTCCAAACGCTTGACCCCACAAGCCCTGCGAGGTACGCCGTGGCCGACGACACCGCCACCGGGCACGACGAGCGCGAACCCGACTACCGCTTCACCCTCGCCAATGAGCGCACGTTCCTGGCGTGGCAGCGCACCGCGCTGGGGTTGCTCGCCGCGGCGGTCGCCCTGGTGCAGCTGGTTCCGGAGCTGGCCGTCCCCGGCGCGCGGCGCGCGCTCGGGATCGGGCTCGCGGCGCTGGCCACCCTCACCAGCGGGATGGGGCTGCTGCGCTGGCAGCAGGCGGACCGCGCGATGCGGCGCGGCGATCCCCTGCCGCGCCATCCCACGCCGGCCTACCTCGCGGTGGGTCTCAGCGTGGTCGGGCTGGTCGCGCTCGGGCTGGTGATCGCCAAGGCGGTCATGGGTTGAGCGATTATCGGCGGCCGCCCGGCCAGACCGAGGATCGGACGGTCCTGGCCTGGACGCGAACGTCGTTCGCGTTCCTGGGCAACGGCGCGCTGCTGATGATCCGGAACCTGCACGGCCCTGCCGGCCCGCTGCAGTTGCTGCCCGCCTATCTGGCCGCCGCCGTGGCGTTGGGCACATATCTGATCGCGCTGCAGCGCCAGCGCACGCTGCAGCGACGGCCCCTCCCGGCGCGGATAAACCCCCGCCGCTCGGTGTACGTCATCGGTACGGCCGTGCTGGTGCTCATCGTCGTCACCACCGTTGCCCAGCTGATTTAGCGGGCAATACCGGCGGTTCGTCGTTTCGTGGCGCGAGCCGAGCCAGGCCCGAAACCCCAAGCAATTTCACAGGTTTGGGACACGCTCCCGCGGGCAAATTTGCCGTCATGATCGCACGTCACATCACCCGTTTCGTTGTTTCTGCAGTCGTCGCGGCGTCCGGTCTCAGCGCCTCGGTCCTCGCGCCTGCCCTCCCCTCCGCCTCCGCCCAATGCCCGGACGTGCAAGTGGTTTACGCCCGCGGCACCGGTGAGCCCCCCGGCGTCGGCGCCACGGGGCAGGCGTTCGTCGACGACCTGCGCTCGCGCATCGGCGGCAAGTCGCTCGACGTCTACCCGGTCAACTACCCCGCCAGCAACGACTGGGACACCGGCCTCGACGGCATCCGCGACGCCGGCGCCCACGTCGTGTCCATGGCCCACGACTGCCCCAACACCAAAATGGTGCTCAGCGGCTACTCCCAGGGCGCGGCCGTGATGGGCTTCGTCACCTCCGCCGCCGTGCCCGACGGCGTCGACCCCAACACCGTGCCCAAGCCCATGGACCCCTCGGTCGCCGACCACGTGTCCTCGGTCGTGCTCTTCGGCATGCCCAACGTCCGCGCGATGAACTTCCTCAACGAGCCCCCGGTCGCCATCGGCCCGCTGTATCAGCCCAAGACGATCAAGGTCTGCGCCCCCGAGGATCCGGTGTGCTCCGACGGCATGAACTTCGCCGCGCACAACACCTACGCCTCCGACGAGCAGATGATCGACAAGGGCGCGGCCTTCGCGGCCAGCCACCTCGGCGGGAACGGCGCAGCGCCCGCGTCGGCTCCCGGAGGAGGCTTCGGCAGCTGAGCCGATGACTTTCGTCCCTGGCGGACCACCCGGTGCCGGCGGTCAACTGGGTGCCGAGGGAGGTGGTCATGGGCAAGCGACTGGCTGGGCTGCTGCTGGTGCTCGCGGTTCTCGGCTGGCTGGTGGTGTTGCCGAGAATCATCAGGCGCAACCGTGGCATTTTGTTCAACCGCGGCTGGTTCAGGACGTTTTTGACGACGTATAACGGGATGACCCGCAAGATTTCGGGAACGAAACGCTCGTCGTGGGGGCTGCTGACCCACGTCGGGCGCCGTAGCGGGCGCGTCTACCAGACGTCGCTGGGCACGGCCGCGTACGGTGACGGCTTCCTGTTGCCGCTGGGTTACGGCCGGCAGACCGACTGGTACCGCAACCTGATGTCCGCGGGGATCGGCACGCTCGCCTGGAAGGGGCGCACCTATGCGCTCGAGCGGCCCGAACTGATTTCCGGGCCCGAGGCGATGCGAGCGTGGCCGCTCGTGTCGCGGATGCTGTTGCGGCTGTCAGGAATACACGAGTTCGTGTGGCTGCACCACAGCCAGGCCGCGGAGCCGCTCGCCTCGTCGGCGCAACACGCAACGCAGTGAAGACCTTGCCGGTCCCGGGCGGGGTGGACAGCCGTGACGTCGTCGTGCGCGGCGTCCGCACCCGGGTGTACGAGGTTGACCCTCGCAACGACGCCACCCCGCTGTTCCTGCTGCACGGTGGTGGGGTCGACTCGGCGCTCGTCACGTTCGGATCCGCGCTGGTGGCCCTGGGGCAGCGCCGGCGGGTAATCGCTCCCGACCTTCCCGGGTACGGCGAAACCGACTTCCCCGAGTCGGACTTCTCCATCCCGTGGTACGCCGACTGGGTCGACGCTCTCATTGGGGGCTACGGCTTCGACCGGGTCGATCTCGGGGGGCTGTCGCTCGGCGGATGGATCACGCTCGAAGTGGCCATCAGCCACCCCGAGGTGGTGCGCCGCATCGTCGCGATCAATCCCGGCGGTATCACCGAGACGTTCAAGTTCCTGCGCACCGCGAAGTGGTTGGCCAACCGACCGCGACTGGCGAACCGCATGGACTGGTTGTCGGTGAGCCTGGGCCGCAAGCTCCTTCGCATGCAACTGCGCGCCGGCCTCGGCATGCAGAATGCCTCGGCGTTGACCGACGAGCTGGTCGACGCGGTCATCGTCAGCGGCAAGCGCCCGCATGCGGGCGAAGCGTTCGCGGGCACGCAGCGCTGGGCCTTCAGCGCGGGGTCCGAAGGCCTGTCGCTGGTGTCCCGGCTGCCAAGGATCGGCGCCAAGGCGCTGTTCATCGCAGGGCGTGACGACAGGCTGGTGCCCGTCGCGGATTCGATTAGGGCCGCGCAGCTCGTCGCGAACGGGGACGTGCGCGTGCTGGAGCCCTGTGGGCACTGGCTCGTGCGCGACTGCCCGGCGGAGTTCGTCGACGCGGTGAATCAATTCCTCGACGCGCCATGACCTTTGGGCGGCCGGGCGAGCGCGCGATCGACATAGGCCGCGAGGCGCGCCTCGGTGATCCCGCCGATACCGAAGATCGTTCGGAAGTAAATCGGCGCCAAGATGCAGTCGTAGACATCGGTCTGGTCGAGGGCGGCCTCGCCGCGTTCGCCACCGCGGTCAAGCATCGCCTGGATCCGTGCACCACGCGCACGCAGCGCGGCGCTACGCGAAGGTTGGCCTTGCTCACCGACGGCGAGCACGGCCTGCAGGAAAGCCAACCCCCCGGGGCGGGCGACGTCGCCGGCCGCACGGGCGGCGAAGGCGAGCAAGTCGCCGCGCAGTGTTCCCGTGTCGGGAAGCGGCGGAAGCCGCGCCGCCTCGACATCGAGGACGAGCGCCTCAAGGGTGCCCCAGCGCCGGTAGATGCTGGTCGGGTTCACGCCCGCCCGCTCGGCTATCTCGGCAACCGTGAGCTGACGCGGGTTTCCCTGCGCCACAATCTTATTGACCGCGCCGTGCACCGCCGCGACGACCCTTGCGCTGCGCCCACCCGTGCGTCGTCGTACCTCCCGTACATCCGTCACGCTCAAATGTTAACGCAACTCTTATTGCTTTAGCGGGCGATCCGGTCGTATTGTCGGTGACTACTAGCTGTTGATTGAGGAATCCGCAATGAAGCCGCTCCTGTTTCCCGAGGACACCTCGTTCTGGTTTGAGACCCTGCGGGTCCTGGGCCACACCGCGTACGGCGGTGCCGACATCGGCGAGGTGCTCACCACAGCGCAGGCCATCACCGCCGGCGATTACGACAGCTGGTATGACAAATGGTCGGCCACCGCGGACTGGGTTGCGGCCGAGGCCGAAAAGGCTCTGGCCGCAGGCCACCGCATCAGCGCCCGCGATGGGCTCATGCGGGCCAACAACTACTATCGGTCCGCCGAGTTCTACTTGCACGGAAACCCCGATGATCCCCGCATCGACCACGTCTACAACCGAAGCCGCGAGTGCTTTCACACCGCCGCCACTCTCTTCGACCCACCGATCGAGCCCGTTGAGATCCCTTATGAGGGAACCGTGTTGCACGGCTACTTCTATCGGGCGTCCGGAACCGGCGACGAAAGCGCCACGCGCCCAACGGTGATCATGCACAGTGGATTCGACGGCACGTGCGAGGAGCTGCACTGGTTCGGCGCCGCCGCCGGGCAGGAACGCGGCTACCACGTGCTGACGTTCGACGGGCCAGGGCAGCCCGCGGCCCGTCGCCTCGACGGCCTGGTCTTTCGTCCCGACTGGGAGAACGTCGTCACTCCCGTGCTCGACTGGCTCCTTGAGCGTCCCGGCATCGACCCGGCCCGAACCGCGCTCTTCGGTCTCTCCATGGGAGGCCTGCTCGCTCCACGGGCCGCCGCATTCGAGCACCGATTGGCCGCCTGCATTGCCATGGACGGCGCCTACGACCTCGGCATCACTGTCACCGAGCCCATGCCGTTGGCACGCGCGGACGCCGAGGCCCTACTCCGGGCCAAATCGGCACCGGAGGCCGACGCGATGATCGAGCAGTTGATCGCGTCCAACCCGAATATCAGATGGGCGACCGCCCACGGCCAATACGTTATGGGCGTCAACACCCCCCGCGCCTTCCTGGCCTGCTATCTCGACTACACGCTGGCCGATGGCATCGCCGAGCGCATCAGCTGCCCCACCCTGGTCTGCGACGCCGCCGAGGACATCTTCTTCCCGGGTCAACCCAAGCTGCTTTTCGAGCACCTGACGTGTGAGAAAACGCTTTTGGCGTTCACGGCAGCCGAAGGCGCGGAAGCGCACTGCCAATCCGGCGCCCAACGCCTCGCGCTGGGGCGCGTCTACGACTGGCTCGACACCGTACTGGCCGGCACCTAGCCGACCTTGGCGTTCAGGAACGCGACGATCCCCCGGGTGACGGCGTCGGCGTACCTCGCCCGGCCGTCGGGGGTTTCCATCCGCGCGGCTTCGTCGGCGTTCTTCATATTGCCCAGCTCGACGAGGACGGCCGGATACTCGGCCAGGTTCAGCCCCGCCAGGTCGTCGCGCCCATACAGGCCGTCCGACCCGATGTAGGTGGACGGGTGGAAACCCGCCTGCACCAACGCGTCCCGCATCGCGCGCGCCAGCTGCAGGGAGGGTCCGGCTTGGGCGTCGTTCAACGGCGGGCTCGAGTAGTTCACGTGGAATCCCGAGCCCGACGCCGGTCCGCCGTCGGCGTGGACGCTCACGATGGCGTCCGGGCGCATCGCGTTGGCCAGCGCGGCACGCTGGTCGACGCACGGTCCAACGGACCCGTCGTTGTCGCGGGACAGCTGGGTGCGAACGCCCATCTGGTTGAGCTGACCGGCGATCAGCCCCACCACCGCCCAGGTGAACGCGTGCTCCGGGTAGCCGTCGTCGGCCGCGGCGCCCGACGTCTGACACTCCTTGGTCCCGCCCCGGCCATTGGGCACCTGCCGGGTGATCGAGGCGTCGTTCACCGCGTTGTGGCCCGGGTCGAGAAAGACGCCCATCCCCGCGATGCCGGCCCCCGCGCGGGGGGCGTTGATCAGCGCGCCCATCCCCAGCAGTGCCGGCGCGGCGACGGCGCAGCGCAAGGCGTCACGCCGTGAAAGGGGCCGCAGCCAACCGGGGTCACTCACTCGCGCGATGGTAACAACCGCTGCAGAGACCTCCTTTCGGGATAGAGGTAGTGCATGAGCTTGGCGCCTTCGACGCCGTAGACGCCGCGGTCGTCGCCGCGCAGCACCCAGTTGTGCTGTTGATCGGCGCGGAAGCGGAGCGCGGCCCGATGGGCCGCACGGAGTTCGGCGCGCCGGCGCCCGTCTCGCACGATGGCCCGCACGAGGAAAAAGAGGCCCACAAGCGCCGCCGCCCCGGCGATCCACCAGATCAACTTGACGATGATCCAGATGATCAGCGCCAGCCCCAACAACCCACCCAGCCCGCCGGCCGAGCTCGCATTGGCCTTACTCATGCCAAGAAGGTAACCGGCCCCACCGACATTTACGGCTCGTCGACGGCGGCCGCCAGGGCGTCGCCGACGCTCTTCAAGAAGGTGGCCGGCACGCTGTAGCCACAAGTCACCATCCGCAGCCCACCCTCGTAGGTGGTGATCCCGGTGACGTACTCGCCGTCGATCTGGCCTTGCACGAGCGGCCCCCACACCGCCGTGGGCCGCAGCGGTCCGGCGCCGTCGAGGTTCTGCACACCTAGGTTGCTGACGAGCATGTCGAACGGGCACACCCGGCTGAAGAGGTCCTCGGCGTGGCCGGTTTCGGCGTCGACCGTGATCGCCTGCTGCACGGCGAGCGACGCCGTGCGGATCCCCCGCGCCGAGCGGGCCACCGCGAGGTGCGCGGTGATCTCGCGGGCCTGCTCCCAGAACGGCGCGCCGTCCCACGGCGCCAATCCCGTCCAGGTCGACTGGATGTAGAGCCCACAGTCCTGTCCGGCGCCGATCAGCGCGCGGAAGTTGATGGGGTTGAGCACGCGCACGAAGTCTTCGCCGCGCTCGAAGGACCGCACCCGGCACATGGCGACCACCATCGCCGAGTGCACCGTGGTGCGCTCGGCGCGGCAACGCTGAACCAACCGCTCGGTGTCGGCGGCCGCCATTTCCGTCGTGTGCACATTGGTCAGGGCGCCGTCGAAGGGCCGGATGGTGGTGGGCGTCCGCATCCTCGGGTCGTCGGGCAGCTCGGCGGGATCGAACGGCTCGGCGTCCCCCAGCGTGTGCGCGGTCAACTGCTCTTGTGAGTGCGGCACAGGCAGATTCGACAGCGTCTCGCCGTTGAGCGCGGCGAGCACGTCGCTGAGAACGAGCACCGAGGAAATCCCGTCCGCGAGGGTGTGGTCGAAGCTCAGCAACAACGCACTGCTCGACGGCCCCTGCAGCAGTGAGGCCCGCATCAGCGGCGCCCGCGAACGGTCGAAGGTTCGGCTGAGCTCCTCGGCCGCGACCGCGTCCCAGGACAATTCCGCGCTGCGGTGCACGGTCAACTCGATGCGCGCGACCGCCGGCGCGCGATAAAAACCGAGGCGGGTGCCCGGGCGGTCCTCGACGTGCACCGACAGCAAGGGGTGGCGGCGCTGGACGGCGGCCAGCGCAGGCCTGAGCCGGGCGGCGGTGAGCACTTCGTCGAACTCGGCCACCAACAAGAAGTGCGTCGGGTGGCGCTCGCTGTAGCGGTAGAAAAGTCGTTCTGCGGCGCCGAGGGGGCGAACGCTTTCGATCACCAAGTCTCCAAACGTCGTTGGGTCACTGCGACACCCTGCAGACGGGTCCCGGCGACGCTCGGTTCAGGCCGGAGAAGACAACGGGGGTTGTCGTGCCGATCCTGACGACGTACGGTTGTCAGGGAAAGCCTGACACCAAGGAATCGCGATGAGCCCTACCGCCGACAAGACCGCGCAAGTGTGGTGTTCGTTCTGCGGCAAATCCAACACCGAGGTCGACAAGCTGGTCGCCGGCCCGGGCGTGCAGATCTGCAACGAATGCATCGATTTGTCCCAGGCCATCATCGACGAGTATCGCGACAAGCCGAACGAGCTTCGCATGCCGATCTGGGAATCGTGGAGCGACGAGCAGATGCTCGACCACATCCCCCGCATCGCCGTGGTGGCCCGGCGGGTGGAGGCCGACCTGCGCGACTGGGTACGCGAACTTCGCCGGCGCGGCATCACCTGGGCGAAAATCGGCCACACCCTGGGCATTACGCGCCAGTCCGCGTGGGAGCGATTCTCCGGCGAATAGCTCTCAGGTGTTGGTCAGCGCCCGCGCCGCGGCGCGGAACATGGTCTGCTTGATCGCGCCGAGCGTGCCGGGATCCTTGCTCCCCAACGGGCGCAACGAATCAGCGGCCGCGGCGGTCACCTCGCCCTCCGCCGCGGTGGCGTCGACGATGCCGAACTCTGTCGCCTCGAGGCCGCCGAACCGCCGCCCGGTCGTCATCGACGCCACCGCTGCACGGGGGGTCAGCTTGGCCTGGATCAGCGCGGCCATGCCGTCGGTGAACGGGATGCGGATGTCGACCTCGGGGAAGCAGAAGTAGCCGCGGTCGGCGCGCATCACCCGCACGTCGTGGGCCATGGCCAGCATGGCCCCGGCGCCGAACGCGTGTCCGGTGACGGCGGCGGCGGTCGGGATCGGGAAGGTCAGCACGCGCGCCAGCAGGGCCTGCACGCGGGCGACGTAGGGCTGTCCCTGCTCGGCATGGGCGGCGAGCCAGTCCAGGTCCAGGCCGTTCGTGTAGAACTTGCCGCCCGCGGTGGTGACCAGACCCTGCGCGCCGGCCGTTTTGACGTCGTCGAGGTGGGCGTTGACGGCGTCGAGAAAGCCTGGCGAGAACCGGTTTTCGTCGTCGCCGAGGTCGACGACGGCGATCTTGTCGTCCCAGGTCAGTGTCGGTGTCATTTCGTGTTCCCTTCTCTGGTTCTGCGCCGTGGCGGGGGCGGGCCGACGGCCAGGACAGCGCGGACGGCGGCTTGGAGGCGGTTTTGGGCGTCGTGGTCGTGGATTCGGTTGCGTTGCAACAGAATCGCGGTCGGCAGATCGACGATGCACATGGTGATGACGTCGACGGCCGCCGCGTCCTTGCGGTCCCACAGGGCGCGGGCCAGTCGGATCATGGTCTCGACGAGCAGCCGGTCCAGGTCATGCATTTGGGTGGCGATCTCGGGCGGCGTTTCGGCGCCCAGGAGCTCGTCGCGGCGCACCGTCAGCAACAACTGCGACGAATGCGGATGCTCTTCGGCGAACACCGCGGGCGCCTCGGCCGCGGCCACCACCGCGGCAACGGCGTCGCCCTGGGGTGCGGCGTCGATCAATTCACCTTGCGCACTGAGGAATCGGTGCCCGGCACGCAGCCAGGCGCGGCCAACCAGGCCCGCGCGGGACCCGAACGTGTGATAGACCGCGCCGTTGGACACGCCGATCGCGTCGCTGATCGCGCGGATCGTGACGGCATTCGGCCCCGACTGCACGGCGATCCGCTCGACGGCATCCAGGATCTGGTCCTGGTCGTACAGGCGGGGGCGCGGCATGCCGACACTATAACAGAGCGATCGCTCTGTTATGTGGTAGCGCATCCGCCACCACGTTCGCGGGCCACCTCATCCCCGCAACCACCCGTCCCGGGGGCATGTGGTGGTCGCCGAACTCGGTAGCACATCCGCCACCACGTTCGCCGTTATCGAGCCGGGGGCCCCAGAGCGGCTCCCCGATTCAGCCCTGCTGAATGTTGTTGTCGTAGCCCGAATCGGTGATCTTCGGTGTGCCCGAGTGGTAGGTGACATTGTTGGAGTATCCGGAGACGGTGATGCTGTCGACGCTGTCGACGGTGACCTTGTTGTTGTAGCTGGAGATCGCGAGGCTGGCGCAGTGGCCGGTGACGCTGAATTCGATGCCGTAGCTCGACAGCTTCAGGCTGCCGTTGTTGCAGGCGTGGTCGATGACCGTGTTGCTGTAGCCGGTGGACTCGAGGGTGTCGGCGCTGTCGACGGTGACGTTGTTGTAGTAGCCGCCCGCCGTGACGCTCGCGCAGTGGCCGGTCACCACGTATTTGCTGTTGTAGCCGGCCAGGATGAGCCTGCCGTCGTTGCAGGCGACCTGCCTGGTCTCGCCGGTGCCGCTCAGTCGCAGCTCGCCGCCCTGGGGTACGGCGGTGGGACCGCTCGACGTCGTCTTGGCGCCGCCGCCCCGGGAGATCGAGGTGCTTGAACCCGACCTGACGAAGACCATCACCAGGCTGACGACGGCCGGCACCACCACCGCCAGCAGGATGAGGACGAGGAACCAGGGGTAGGGCTTTCTGCGCCGCGGTGGCGTGCCGAAGCCGTACGGCGCGCCGCCCGTGTATGTCGGACCGCTCGTGTACGTCCCACCGCCCGTGTACGGCGGGGGATTCTCGGTATACGTCGCGCCCCCGGTGTACGGGGGCGTGCTCGGCGGGGTCCGCGTGACGTCGGCAAGCTCTTGTTCCAGCTCGCGGATCCGCTTTTCGGGATCGTCGTCCTTCATTTGCCACATGGTTCCACATCCGCAGCCCGCCGCACAGCCCTCAATTTGCGGGGGATCGGCGGGCGGCGAGCAAGGCAATTTGCTTTGGCGCATCGCATTTTTGGCACGCCTGGCCGAGACGAGCCCCTACGGCAGCGGTAACGGCGGGATTGGGTTGCCCAGCAGGATCGACGAACAGTTCTGCGGCGCAGGCACATTGGCGAAGCGCTGCTTGATCCAGGCGATCGAGTTCGGCAGCCACAGCGCGAGGCTCAAGATGTGGCTGAGCGCGGCGTACTCCTCGTAGTGGACCGCCACGCCCGCCGCGCAGTAGTCGCGGGCGAGCGTGCGCACGTCGCCGGCGATCATCACGCCGTCGCCGGCGCCGATGCCCGGCTTGTTGCCCGCCGTGCCCTCGCGCTCCCCGCCGGCGCCCTGGCCGATGAACAGCGGGATCTTCGGCGTGCCGCCGGTGCCCATGATCAGCTTGTTGACCGTCTCGACGTAGATCGGGATGCTCTCGGGGGTCGGGTACTCGGGCTTGGCCAGCTGCTGCCACGTCAGGCCCGCGTACCTCAGGCCGAGGACGTCGACGATCGACGTATTCTGCAGCTCCTTGCAGATCTCGATGCCGCGGTCACTGAGATACGGCGTGAAATCGATTGCGAACGCGCGCGCGATCCCGACGAGGGCCATCGCCATGACGCCGGCCCACATCTGGCTGCCCTCGACGTAGTGCAGGTTGTGCGCCGGGTGGACGAGCACGCCGCCGATCGCCGCGCCGATCAGGTGCTGGTAGACGTCGGGTGCGTACGTCTTCGCGTATTCGGCGGCCCACTCGGTGGCGATCGCACCGCCGGAATATCCCAGCATTGCGACCTTGGCGTCGCTGTCGATGGTCGACGAGTTGAACGCGGCCCGGATCGAGTCGAGCGTGTTGATTCCGTACTCGGGACCCGCGGCGAAGTCCGCCGCCTGACCCTCGGTGTCGGGGACGATGACCGTGTACCCCTCGGCGAGGAACGGGCCGAAGACGCCCAGCTCGACGTTGGGGACGAGTCCTGCCAGCGTGGGTCGTCCGCCCGCGATCGCATACGACGGCTCGTCGTTCTGGTTGAGCGAGTCGTAGGCGGACTGATACGAGATCACCTTCGTCTTGTGTCCCAACCCCCGCGGCCGGATGACCGACGTGACATTGACGGTCGGGGTGTTCCTCTGGCCGGTCGACCGGTAGAGCAGCTGCGTGGTCTCGAGCAGCGTCGGCAAACCCACGATGTGGTACGGAACGTGGCGCGACTTCAGCACCGTTCCCGCCGTGATGTCCGGCAGCGGCTTGTCGCCGGTGTAGGAGTAGAACGGGTCATCCTTCGGATGCGGCGGGATCATGGCCTCCCCTTAAGCGTGGCGCTGCGCCTTCGACCGGCTCGGCGCGGTCGCCGGCCTCTTGCCGTTGGACCGCACGGTGGCGGGCTGCCGCTTGCGTGGCGGGATGGTCCTGGGCACCGGGTCGAAGGCGGCGGGGTCGGCCAGGTACGCGCGGAAGATGCCGGCCATCGTCGCCGCCTGGTAGCCGTCGACGAACCGGTGGTCCAGGCCGATCGACAGCGGCAGCACCGGGCGCACGACGGGTTGGCCGCCCAACGCCAACACCTTGTCCCTCACCGCGCCGATCATGATCCCGAGCGGCACATGGCAGAACGTGGGCCAGGGGGCGGCGGCCGTGTCGAGGCCGTAGGTGCCCACATTGCTCACGAGTATCGAGCCGTACGGGCGGGCTTCCAGCCCGAGGAAGGGAATGGGCAACTGCAGGCTTTCGGTGATAAAGCCCATCGCATCCATCACCGGGCGAAGGAGCAGCGGCGGCAGCCCCTTGACCATCGCCTTGCCCTTCTTGAACTGCGGATCCTCGTCGTGGCGAATGCGTGCGACGTGATCGGCGAGTTCCTTGGCGATCGCCCAGGGCGGTTTCTCGTTGATGCGGCGCACCACGGTGCCGGAGAGATCGGTGCCGGCGGCTGCGGCTCCGGATATCAGGTCCGTCCGCAGCGATACCACGAAGAAGCAGTCGACGGTCGGGGACGGCAGGAAGCCGCCCAGCACCACCCGGCCGTTAAGGCCCGGCAGCGCTTCGATGACCTTGCCGGCGGCCCGACCGACGAGGTCCATGGGGGTGACGTGCTGGCCCGTCGCCTCCCGGACCTGGCGCAGGTACTCGAGCAGCCGCGCCGCTTCGATATCCATCGTCGCCCAAATGATCGGGTCTTTCCGCGGCCGCCAGGTGGCCATGGCGACCTTCCGCCAGACGGAGAACGGGATGACGGATGGAGTGGTCCACATGATCGGAACTTCCTCTTCGAAGCAGGTACCCGAGTCTTCGCCCGGAGTCGGAATGCGGACAGAGCACAAGGTCCCCACGTCCCCGGGTGAATTCCTGCCCAACAGGCGGCGAAGCGGAAGGTTCGGCCGGAAACACGGGTGTAACGTCCGGACTCGACAGACCACCTGCTCACTCTTGGCCTGCTCGCCTGCAAGCCAACGGATTCATAGGGGATGCCGTGAGCACATCCGAGATGGCCGACGAGGTCGTCGTCTCGCGCCACGACGAGGGGTTGCTGCTCGGCGGTGACCCCGCCGCCGTCGAGTCCTACCTGGCGCGGCTGCGGGCGACCGCAGGGCAGGCGATGCGCGTCGCCGGGATCGACGGCTCCGCGCTCACGAGCGGGCTCGCCGGGCTGGCGGCGCTGCTGGCCGACTCCGGCAAGTACGTGCAGCTGCATCGCGACGGCCTCGAAGCGTTGAAGGATGGCAACCTGGTTCCCCTCAGCGACGGCATCTTTCGGTTGACGACGGGCGCCGAGGTGCTCGCGCCCCTGCAGTGGCGACCGGCGGGGCTCGGCCCGGAGGCGATGCTGTCGGCGCAGATGATCGCGGTGCAGATGGCGTTGACGTCCGCGGTGGCCCAGGTGGAGGACGCCGTGCGGCGCGTGGAGGACAAGGTCGAGTCGGTGCTCGAAGTCGCCCGCGCCCAGCGCGCCGGCGACGTGCTGGGCAATAACCTGACGCTGTCGCGGATGGTCGAGTCGCTGGAGAAGTACGGGTCGCTGCCCGAGGCGTACTGGGATTCGGTCGCGGCGCTGGGGCCTGCGCTGAATGTCACCGTCGAGCAACTGCGCAACCATGTCCGGCGCATCCTGGCGTCGTTCGATCACACCGTGGGCGTGCAGCACCGCGCCGACAAGCTGCGAAACGCGATCAACGACAACCGGCTTGGCGACACGCTGAGCCTGCTGGTAATCGCGGAAGAAGCGCTGCACAAGTGGCAGCGACTGCACCTCGCGCGCATCGAGTCGACGCAACCCGAGGAGCTGCTCCGCGCGATCGACGAAGCCCGCGAGCTCGTCGACCATCATCTCCGCGAGGACATCGACATCTACGGCAGCGCGAAGGAAGTGCTCGACCGGTTCGGGAAGCCTTCGGTTCTCGACGGCTTCCGATTCTGGGCGGTGCGGGAGCTGGCCAAACAACGCTGCGCTCTGCGCGACGAACTCGACCGTTTCGCCGAGGCCCGCCACCACCAGGTAGAGACCTGGGAGGACTTCCACATTCCGAGCGTGTTCGACGCGGCCTTCGCCACTATCGGTGCTGTCGGAGCCACCACCGGCCATGCGCTGGTTGCCGTGGGCCGCGGGCTCGTCTGGGTGGGCGGTCAGCTGGCGGGGCCGTTCCGGGACAAAGGCGCCGACGAGGGGCCGAATGTCAAGGGCGGCAAGGACTCTGAATGCCAGGCGGGCAACGCCGGGCTCGAGGAAGCCGCGTCACTGCCGTAGGCCCACATCGGGCCGCGTCGGTCACCTCCGTCCCACCAGTCACGCGGCGAAACCACTATGCGAAGTGTCCGCCTAACAGCGACTTTCAGCGACAAGCTGGTTAGTGCCGTCAGTTCAGCGCCGACTGAGCGCTTTGCGCTTGCTCGACGTAGCCCTGGTTGAGCGATCCGCGGGGCCGCCTTTGACCTTCTTTGCCGCGCGCACCGGTCGAACATCGAATGTCAGGCCGACTGGTGCGAGCATGTTGACGAGGGCATCGAGGCTGAACTTGGTGATCTTTCCGTTCAGGAGATCCGAAACTCGGGGCTGGGTCACGCGCAGACGCGCGGCGGCTTCCGTCTGCGTCCAACCTTCTTCCCTGATCCGCCGCTCGATGGCGATCATGAGGAGGCCGCGCGCGGTCAGGTTGGCGGCCTCCTCTGGGGTCTCAGCGAGGTCGTAGAACACGCTGTCAGCCATTCTCTTGCCTCCCGGTAGCGCTTCTTGGCCAGATCGATATCGGTCTTCGGTGTCCTCTGCGACTTCTTCGTGAAGACGTGAAGGACGCAGATCGTGCCGTGGAACTTCGCGACATACATAAGCCGCGCAATGCCGTCGGCGTCCTGCACTCGTATCTCGTACGCACCGGGGCCTACGGCGCTTACCGGTTTGTAGTTGTTGGGCATCAGCCCCATCTGCAGTCGAAGCTACTGCTGGCCGGACTCATACCGAATGGCCGGACGTTGCTCGCGGACGTCGTCGCGACTTGCGCCAAGCCATCTAATCGGCTTCCGAACAATGCCCACTTTATATCAGAACCAATATAGATGCCAGACGCGGAAACTCGCCCGGCACCTGACGTCGACGGCCATGACCGCATCTAAGCGCCGGACACCGACACGTAACCACGACTACGGCAGCCCGCCCGCGGCGCGGGCCGGAGGCTGCCGTGTCGGCCCAGGACGACAGACCTCGGGCTGAAATCGGCTCTTGCTTTTCGTAACGTTGTTTCGTAACGTCGATACAAATCAATGCGGCCCGAAGGAGCATCATGAGTGGACCGGTCACCTATCGTCGCGACGAGTCCATTGCGCTGATCACGATGGACGACGGGAAGGTCAACGCGCTGGGGCCGACCATGCTGCAGGCGCTCAACGAGGCGCTCGACAACGCCGATCGCGACGACGTCGGCGCGGTGGTCATCGCCGGCAACCACCGGGTGTTCAGCGGCGGCTTCGACCTGAAGGTCTTCAAAGCCGGCGAGCCACAAGCGGCGATCGACATGCTCAGGGCCGGGTTCGAGCTGTCCTACCGGCTGCTGTCCTACCCGAAGCCGGTCGTCATGGCGTGCACGGGCCCGGCCATCGCGATGGGAGCATTCCTGGTGTGCAGCGGCGATCACCGAATCGCCGCACCGGGATACAACATTCAGGCCAACGAGGTCGCCATCGGGATGGTCCTCCCCTACGCGGCCCTGGCGATCATGAAGCTGCGCCTCACGCCGTCGGCGTATCAGCAGTCGGCCGGGCTGTCCAAGGTGTTCTTCGGCGAGACCGCCCTGGCCGCGGGATTCATCGACGAGATCGACCTGCCGGAGCGGGTGCTCGGCCGCGCCCAGGAGGCCGCCCTCGAATTCACCAAGCTCGATCCCGCCGCGCATGCGGCCAGCAAGCTGCGCGCCCGCGCCGATGCCCTCAAGGAGCTGCGCGCCGGAATAGACCGCGTGCCAGCCGAACTCGGGGCCCAGTAGCAGCGGGATGCCGAGGCCCAAACAGCGCACCCCGGAGCTTCGCGACCAACTGCTGAAGGTCGCGGTCTCCACGTTGAACGAGGAGGGCCTGTCGGGGTTGACCACCCGGCGCGTGGCCGAGCAGGCCGGCACCTCGGTGCCCGCGGTGTACGAGTTGTTCCAGGACAAGCGCGGGCTGCTGCGCGCGGTGTTCTTCGAGGGATTCGCGATGCTCTCCGGCCGGCTGCTTGCCGTGCCCGAGACCGACGACGCGGTCGCCGACGTGCAGCGACTCATTCCGGTGTTTCGCCGGTTCTGTCTGGATTACCCGGCGCTGGCCCGGGTGATGTTCTCGCGGCCGTTCCAGGATTTCGACCCCGGACCCGAGGAACTCGCGGCGTCGCCGTCAATGCGAGAGATCTTCGTCGGGCGGATCAAGCGGTGCACCGATGCCGGGCTGCTCACCGGCGACCCGCTCGATATCGCACACGTATTGCTTGCTCTGGCACAGGGTTTGGCGGTGCAGGAGGGCGGCCGCTGGCTGGGCGACTCGAAGGCGTCGGTGAACCGGCGCTGGGATGTCGGGGTGACCGGGATTCTGAGGGGCTTTGCAGGCTGAAGCCTCGGCCCTCGTACTACAAATACGTAGTACAATGGCTGGCATGTCCGAAGTGCCGGTGCGTGAGCTGAACCAAAATACTGCCGGGGTGCTCGCACGGGTAAAGCGCGGAGAGCAAATCGACATCACCGAGCGCGGCGTCGTCGTGGCCCGCCTGGTCCCGGCGCAGGAAAATCCCCTAGCCGAAATGATCAGCGCGGGAAGGCTTCATCCCGCCACCCTCAGTGGACCGGCGCCACGTCTATCCGGACCGGTGAGGACTGACCATGAGGCCGGCCAACTGCTGCGCGATCTGCGAGACGACGAGCGGTATTGATGCTGTATCTCGACACATCGGCCCTGATGAAACTCATACGGCGGGAACCTGAAAGCGATGCCCTCGCTGACTGGCTTGACGCGCATACACCGGCGCCGTGGGTGTCGTCGACGCTGATCGAGGTTGAGCTCCCGCGCGCCCTGCGCCGGGTGGATCCGTTGCTGCTCGCCGATGTTCCCGCGATCGTGGCTCGAGTGGCACGCTACGAAGTCGACGAGGTGGTCCGAGCCGCGGCCGCGGCGTATCCAGACATGACGTTGCGGTCGCTTGACGCGATCCATCTCGCGACCGGGGACGCGGTGTTCGGCACCCAGTTGAGCGCGTTCGTCACCTACGACGAACGCCTCCTCACCGCCGCGGCGGCAGCCGGCCTGCCGACCGCTGCTCCGGGCCGCTGAAAGTCTGAAGTCCGAACCTTGCGGTGATTGACCTAGGTCGAGACCGGGGAGATCGGCCCGATCGCGGGCCGCAACGCGCTGCACTGATTTACCGCGTCGATGGCGCTGTTCACCGACGACGCGACATGAGCCGCGGCCTGGGCGTGGGCATCCAAAAGACGGCCAACAGAAGGGTTCAGGTACATCGGCCGTGCGGACGCACACAGTGCCGGATGACAGAGCGTCCGCGCTAGGATCCATGCGACCGAAACCTGGTGTGCCACAGCGAGCCACCGAGCACGCAACGGCTCGCGATCGGCAGCGCTACGGCCGCAGGACGATTTTGCCCCGGGTGTGGCGCCGTTCCAGGGTGCGGTAGGCGCGCTGAACGTCTTCGAGCGGAACAACTTCGGCGATCGGCACTTCCAATTCGCCGGCCGCGATCAGTGCGGCGAGCTCGGCCAGCACGGCGGCGTCGGCGGCATCCTGATTGCCGACGAACATGACCCCGAATCGCTCCAGCGCCGGAAAGTCGATGAGCGTGTCAATGCGCTGCGGTGCGATGCCCAGCTCGGTCACGGCTAAGTCGACGTAGCCGCCACCAAAGAAGTCCAACAGGGCGTCCACTCGGCCGTCAGGTGCCGCCGCCCGCAGCCTGTCCGCGAGACCATCGCCGTAATTGACGGGGATCGCGCCGTGCGCAGCCAGCCACTCATCGTTGGACGGGCCGGCGATGCCGAGCACGGTCGCGCCGGTGCGTTGGGCCAGCTGCACGGCTATCGTGCCCACCCCGCCGGCGGCGTTGGCAATGGCGACGGTGTCACCGGGCGCCAACGCGACCGAGCGGACCGCGGCGTATGCCGTGGTGCCGGCCACGAACAGGCCCCCCGCGGCTTCCCATGACACCGCCGGCGGCTTGGACGTGAGCTGACCGGCGGGCACCACCACGAATTCGGCCTGGCTGGCTCGGTCGTTCGTGAAACCCAGCACCTCGTCGCCCACGGAGAAGGCAGCGACGCCGGTGCCGACCTCGGCGACGACACCGGCGAGATCACTGCCCTGCCCGGACGGAAATGTCGCCGGGAAGATCTGCTCCATTGCACCCTGGCGAATCATCGCCTCGCCCGGGTTGATGCCGGCTGCCTTCACCTCGACCAGCACTTCACCGGCACCAGGTTGCGGGCGGGGAACCTCGCGTACATCGAGGACGTCTATACCGCCATAGCGATCGAATCGCACCGCTTTCATGCGCTGTCCGCCCTCCGCTTTTTGGGTGTTGCGCGGCACCGGTGATGATCCAGGTTGTGAGTGGGATGCTAGTCGTGACGCGCCAGTCACCGCGTGCAGTAAGGAGACACCGATGTCCGCTGCTTTTGATCGAGCGGCCGAAGCCGCTGGCGTGCCCGATGCCGTCGGCGCGACTGCTCCGGGCAACCTGCTGCGCGCCGGAGAACTGCGGGCCATTTCCGAATACCTGGTGGCGCAGCTGTCCCGTGAAGTAATTGCCCGCTGGCCCCACGGCGACGGACACCCCGTGCTGGTGATTCCCGGGTTTCTGGCCGGTGCGCGATCAACACAGTTCCTGCGCAGCGTCCTGCGCCAGCTGGGATATCACGCTCACGACTGGCGACTCGGTGTCAACCTGGGGTACCGGCCCACCATGAACGACCAGCTGCCGGCGCGTCTTCACCAGCTAAAGTCGCGCCACGGGCGGCGGGTCAGCATCATCGGCTGGAGCGCCGGCGGCATCTATGCCCGCGAGTTGGCCCGCGCATTCCCCGAGGATGTGCGGTCGGTGATCACCTTGGGTTCCCCATTCCGCGGCGACCACCGTACTAACCACGCCTGGCGCATGTGGCGGCTGCTCAACCGCGGCCCGAGCGCCACCGCGGTCGTCTCGGAAGCCGGCCGCATCAGGCGCGAGCAGCCGTTGACCGTGCCGACCACCTGCATCTACAGCAAATCCGACGGCGTCGTGGCCTGGCAATGCTGCACCAGCCTGCCCGCGCCGCGCACCGAAAACATCGAAGTCCATGGCAGCCACTGCGGATACGGGCACAGCCTCGAAACCCTCTACGTGATCGCCGACCGCCTCGCGCAACCTGAAGGCCACTGGCAACCGATGCAGCGTTCCGCCGATCAGGAGCCGCGGTAAGCCACGAGGTGGTCCGGCCCGTCCGACGCTTGCATCCAACAAGTTCCGGTAATTGACACCGGTCGAGGCTGTCTCAATACTCCACCAGTACGACCGTCGGCCAGCACCGGTCCGAGGCTGACTGGTTGGGGCGCAAGGGAGGTCGGTCGTGATCGATTTGGGACTATCCGGCAAGCGCGCCGTGGTGTCGGGTGCGGGCTACATCCCGGAGCGCGCGGGCCATGGCTGGTTCACGTCGCTGGCCCTCGCCGAGGCGGGCGCGATGGTGGCCTGTATCGACATCGACGAGCAGCGCGCGCATCGCATCGTCGACGAGATCGCCGGCCGGGGAGGCAAGGCCGTCCCGATCGTCGCCGACATGACCGACCCCGTGCAGGTCGGTCGGGCGATCGACGACGCCGTCGCGGCGCTGGGCGGGGTCGACGTGTGCGTCGACATCATCGGCGGTGCCACCTGGTCGAAGGTCGAGGAGACCAGCACCCAGTTGTGGGACGCGGCGATCCACTACAACCTGACCCAGGTGTTCTACCTGTTCCAAGCCGTCGGGAGGTACATGATCGCGCAGCGCAGCGGTGGGTCGCTGGTGGCGATCGCCTCCGTCGACGGCATCGCGGCGGCGACCTACCACGCCGCCTACGGCGCCGCCAAGGCCGGCGTCATCTCGCTCGTCAAGACCTTCGCCGACGAACTGGGACGGTACGGCATCCGCGCCAACGCCGTCGCGCCCGGCAACGTGGGCACCGGCAACGAGGACCAGCCGCCAAACGAGTACGCCGTCAACGGAATCAATCCACTGGCGGCGCCCCGCGCGCATGACATCGCCAACGCCGCGTTGTTCCTGTCCTCCGAGCTGGCCGCCCGAATCACCGGTCAGACGCTCGTCGTCGACGGCGGTGCCACCATTCGGCAACTATGGGACCTGTCCGCATCGAGGATCCCGTCCAACCCGGACGACGCTCTGCCCGACTTCATGCGGCCCGGGCCGTCGGGCTAGCGCTGGTGGATGAGCGGCAGGCCCGGCACCGAGCTCCTGCCCTTGAGCACGTACGGCGTCGCGATTGAGCCGATGTAAATGTCGCGCATGTGGTGGCCGCCCCAGGCGATGCTGGTCGGGCCGCTCAACAGCGTGCCGTCGGGGTCTTCGATCACGGTTGTCGCCCGCCCGTCCGGGCTGATCGCCACGATCCTGTTGGCGAGAACCAGTGTCACCCAGAGGTTTCCCTCGGCGTCGAACGCACAGCCGTCGGCCATCCCCCACCGGCGGCTTGTTTCTGGGTCAGCCATCAACCGGGCCTGGTCGGGACCGAACTCGTCGGGGCGCCGGCCGCCCAGCGGCGGCCCGAATCGCTCTGCCGGGCCGAGTGTTTCGCCGCGGATCGGGAACCGCACCACGTCAGCGGCTACCGTGCGGACCACATACAGGTAGTCCTCGTTACGATCCAACGCCATGCAGTTCGGGAAGTTCACGTCATCGGCGACCACATGCGCCGATCGGCGATCCGGTGCGACCCGGAAGAGAAACCCATCGGCGGTGCCGCGGGCGATGGTGTCGAGGAGGTCGTCGGCCATCGTGCTCACCGAACACCACAGCGCCCCAACGGAATCCACCAGAACAAAGTTCAACCATCGGAGCGGACGCCCATCAAGGTGTCCGCTTAATATCACTTCGATCGCGCCGGTCTGCGGGTCGAGGTCCTGCAGCACACCCAGGCCCCAGTTGGCGATCAGGAAGTGGCCGTTGCGATCGATCGCGATCCCGTTCGGCTCGCCGTCCGCGTGACCCATACGCCGAACGGTGTTCTCATCGATGATTTCTGCGACAGCCGAGGCCTTGTCGGAGGCGAACACCCGGCCGTCGCTCGCCACCAGGACGTGTTCGGGGCGATCCACGCCTCGGCCGATGGCATGCAGACCGGTCACCCCAATGTCTGTCTTCCCCTTTCCCGTCATCGACGCCTCTCGTGGACTTATCGGAGTCCGAGGTCAGGCTAGCCGAGGCGGCGCATCATGGAAGGGTGCGCATTGCAGTCGGGGTTTCCACTGCGCCCGACGAGAGGAAGGCCTCGGCGGAGGCCGCCAGCGCACGCGCGCGACGAGCTCGCCGGTGAGGCGCCGTCGCTGGCCGTGATATTCGGATCCCGAGCACACACCGACAAGGCCGTGGCGGTCCTCGACGCCGTGCAGCGGACGGTCGAGGCGCCGGCCTTGATTGGTTGCGTCGCCCGGGCGATCGTCGCCGGCCGCCAAGAGGTGGAGGACGAGCCCGCTGTAGCGGTGTGACTGGCGTCCGGCCTGTTCGCCGAGACGTTCCGGATGAACCTGATCCCCAGCGGCTCGGGTGGGCTGCTCGCGGGTTACCGATTCGACCAGGCCGCGTACGATCTGCACCTGCTGCTACCGGACCCGTACACATTCCCCTCGAAGCCGCTCATCGCGCATCTCAACACCGTGCTGCTGGGACAGGCCGCCGTTGTGGACGGCCTACTGTTGACGGTCTGCGGACGATACGGCTACCCACGATGCTCCTTCCAGCTGCTAGCCTCCCATGCACAACGAGGGTGGGCCTTGTTTGGAGAGGCCCACCCTCGCGCTTGATGAGGCGCTGCGCTGAGAACTATTCGAGTGCTCGCCCAGGATCCTCCCAAGACTCCACGTCGATAACCGTCGGGTCGTCGGGTTCGGGCGCGTGCAGGGCCTTGACGTCGGCGACCGCCTGCTCCACGCTGTCCAGCTCTTTGAGCAGCGGCTCGGCGTTTTCCTTCCAGTAGGGATCGCGGCTCAGGAATTCCCCGATAAGTCGCACCGTCTGCGCGGCCAGGTTCAGGTCCTGTTGGCCTTTCAGGATTGACGAATAGGGATCCAGGGCCCGCTCCCGTGCCGTACGCTCACGCCGTAACGTGTTCTCCCGGGTCTTCAGCTCGCGGTCCATCAGGCCCAGATTCCTCGCCGCCCGGGACTTGGCGTCGGCGGCCATCCGCTTCTTCACGCCCGCCCACACCTCGCGGTCCTCGACCAACTCCCAGGCCTTCTCGATTTTCTGCTCGGTGGTCAGGCTCTTCGCGGCCAGCGTGTCGCGGGCCCAGATGTGCACCCGCTGCACGGTGTTCTGCCCCACCCCGAACTGCGCCGCCAGCTCGGCGCGTTTGACCGGCTTGCCTTCGGTGACCAGCGCCGTCACCGCCGCCTTCAGCTCGTCGGTGACTTTGCGGGACCGGCTCATCGTGTCAGTGGGAAAAGGGCGCGGTTTCCCGCGCCCCTTCCCTTTCGCTGGGGCCATTAGCCGTTCTCGCCCGAGTTGAGCGCCGTCTGCGCCGCCTTGCTGGGCACCGCCAACGGGACCTCTTTCCTGGCCTCACCCAGGAACTTGGCCGCCTGGGCGGTCAGCTCGGCCCGAATCGCGGGCTGGCGGTTAACCACCATGTCCAGCTGGGCCTGGTAGCGCTTGGCTGCCTTGACGTACTTCGTCCCGGCCGGAGCGCAGTAGTACTTCAAGACCAAACCGTGGTTTGAGCTAGCAAAACGCACCTGAGTCTTCTTGGACTCCTTGCGGCGCACCACCGGGTTGAAAAACGGTCGCATGGTGGTTGCCTCGCACAACACCAGCTTCTCTTCCTCCAACCCGCGCTGCACGTAGCCGCTGACCGAGCCGGTCGTGTAGCCCCACAGGTCCTGCATCAGGATCAGCGCGGCGGTCTGCTCGTTGATGTCGCGGCTATCGAACTGCGGCCCGTTGGGCATCAGCTCGCCGTACAACTCGGCCATCGAGAACGCCTTGGAGGTCTCGATCTCCTCCTCGGTGTCCACCTGGTGATTGGCGACGACCGCCGTGAACACCGCTTCCTTGGCGGCCTGCGCATAGGGCTGCAGGATGCCCTGGATGCGCGTGCACCAGCCCACATTGATCAGGGCCTGGTCACAGATTTCCTTGACTTGCTCGTCGTCGGCCCCCAGCTCTTCGGCGGTGGGTTGGACGAATTCCGGAGTCGACAAAATAGCCTCCTTCAAGTTCCCCGCTCAGGTAATCCGCACTGTGGGCGGCCTGACGTAGGATCAGACCAGCCTGCCAGCGGATTTAGCTGGCGTCAACCTGACAGGTGACCAGGTATTACCTGAAGGTCGACGGCCCTTGGAGATCATCGGTACAGCCCGTCGTGGTCCTTGGTCACCAGCCAATCGCGCCCCCCGGCCACCGGATCAACCTGAGGAGCGAAGTGGTCGATCAGCATCACCCGGGCACTTTCCTCGTCGGGCCCGGAGGTTTTGGTGGCCAACCCGGCGCGGACTGTATGCGCCTGCGTCCAGTGACTGGATGTGGTCGGCGGACGGTGAGCGCGTTGACGACCGCAACATCACACTGGTTCGAGGACGCTATGCAGTGGGCTCACTACACGCGGATGCTGCAATCATGCGGCTATCACCCCGTCGACGAGCTGCTGATTGGGGCGATCATCGGAACGAACCAGGTGAGAATCGTGCCGGAAATCCCAGCGGAACTTGTGCTGGCTTAGCACTACCTTGCCGAGCCAGTCGGCTCTACGTACTCACGGCGCCGCGGCAAGGCGAAGCGTTCAGTGCTGGAACGTTACGACCACGAGAATGCATTTCGCGTAAAGGTCGCGCATGGGGACTCTTGAATCGTCGGTAGCCCTGGCGACCCACGGCCGCTAGTCACACCGATAGGACAGGCCGAGTGTTGGTCCTGCCCCTACAAGACTCCGTGTGCCGAAAAGACGAGAGAAGATCCTTCTTCGGCAATCACGGTCGGCAGGTTGGACATTCGGCAGTGGCTTACATTGCGCTCGATGGGCATCACCACGACATTAAGATCTGGCCGAGGTAAGCATCGAGGACGCAACGTTTTTCGCCGCTTACGCTGTGGAACTCACCCACCATAGCCCCGACCAGATCCGCAAACGTCTTGCCGCCGCAGTCGAACGTGCCGCAATGATTCGCGACGGGATCGAGTTCTGGCCTTCTGCTGACAGCCTGCTCAAGATTCCGACGGCAAGCGTGGAGATCGACGTGGACGTCGAGTCGGACCAGAACAACCGCGTCTATATGTGGGGAGCTCGTGTTCGTAGAGGCACCGACGACGCCACGGCCGTCTACAGTCCCGACTTCACCGTTTGGGAGCCGCTGGACCCGAAATCGGAATACGCGCTCGCCGAGCGGTTCTCGCAATAGCTACGCGAGCAGCGGGCTATCGCTGAAGCACGCGGTGCGACACTTCGGGTGTTCCACTGGTCGCACCCGGAGTGGTCGAATCTGAAGCGCAACCTCGGCTCAGATGCCGTGCGCGACCTGATCGGCGAACATGAACGAGGCGAAGAGGAAGACGCAGACGAAGGTGTGTTCATCGACCTTGAGAAGGTGTTTAAGGAACACTTCACCGCCTTGCATGGAACCAGCATCAAGAACGTTGCGCCGTTGTTCGAGTTCCACTGGCGTGTCGAGGACGCGGGGGGTGCAATCTCGCAGACTTACCTGTCGGCAATGCAAACCTCGGTCGACCCCTCCGAAGTGATCGCAAAGGCGTGGCTGCTGTCGTACAACGAGGACGACACCATCGCCATGGCCAGGATTCGCGACGGAATGCGCGGGTGGCCAACCTGATTCATGGGATGCCGTTGGCAGTCGGTGGACTATACGTGCGGGCGAGATGTCAGGTGTCCTCAACGACATTCCGCCGGCTCGGTTTGTGATCGAATCAGCTGCCTCTGCGGGGTCGATGATTCTAAGTCTCGCCGCCATGTCGTGGGCGGAATAAGCCGTTTGAGACTTGGTGGCGTCGTGCATTCTCAGCAGCTTCCGGGAGGCGGCCGCGCATGTCGTAACCTATAGCGTCGAACCAGTTGCAGCCGATGCATGCCGCCTGCGCGATCCACTGCACCGCGTCGAGAACCACGCCGGGATGTCTGGCGGCCCAGGCCGCTGGATCGTTGCCGTGGACCGATTCGTATGCGTAGCGAAGGACTCCGCGCTGGTCCCAAAGCCGGGGCGACATTCACGCCGGTCGACAACCCTTAAAGCTGATCCAAGAAGTTACCAAGCGCGGCGGAAAAAGGCCGTCCCAGTATGCTTCCCAAGCGCCTCCTCCACCGCCTGGACGAGTTGAGTGTATTAATCGTTGTCCCGAATAGCCGTTGTTGTGCTTCGCGGAGCGGTCATAGCAGGTCCCGTCGTGGGGCCTCCGCAAGAGGAGGCGCTCTTACCAGCGCGGGTAGCGCCAGCCGCTTCGTCATCCGAGCCACCCACGAGCTTGGGGTTGGCGTGTAATCCAGTCGGAGTTTGACGACGACATCTCATAAAGCAGAAGCAGGATAACGCTCCGATCCGGCCTCGACTCGCTGTCCTAAAGAGCTCATCGGAGAGATGCGCCTAGTGCCCGCGCGTCGCCAAACTCAAGCGGGGTGCAGAGATTCAGTGTTTGTCAGGTCGATGACAAGCTACATTCCCGGATGTGGGGTATCTCAGCGACCTCGACAAGCCCAACCTCACTGAGCAGCAGTTGTATGAGTACCTGCGCTACGAGGAAGATCTGCCGGTCACCCGACGCTCAATCAAGTACGCCGTGATGCGCCGCGAGATCGTTCCCAGGAGAATCGGTCGGAGCAACTATTTTTCCAAACCTGACGGACTCGACTGGGTTGCATCGCGGAAGCGGCGATAGGAGAAAGCAATTCGTCAGTCCAGGTCGTCGCCGCCCTTGCTCCCGACGCGACCTTCAAACATTGCCGTAAGCAGGTCCGCTACGGTCAGCGGCTCCTCCGGTTGTGCTTTCGCGAAATACAACCGCCGGACGCCGTTGTCCATATCGCGCAACTGGTATTCCGTCACCAGGGCTGCCTTCTTCAGCCGCTGAATCGATGACCGGATCGTCGACTCTGAGACGCCAAGATGCTGCGCCAGGTCACGAACCGATGCCAGCGACACTTCCCTCGGGTCCGATCCATCTGGCAGTTCGCTGTGTTTTGGCCAGTTCAGGTCCAACGCCTCAAGCACTCGGTAGTCGATATTCATTGATCCTCCTTAGCGGTGGTGAGGCGCACGGCGGCGCACAATGAACGGCCGTTACGGCTTACGCTCAGCTCCGCTCGCTCCCCGGCTACCGAGCAGCGGTTCATGCATAATCGGCGAACCCAGAACGAGGTCCGGTTTGGACGATCTCACCTCGGCGTCGCATGAATAGGTGGCTGCAGTTCGTGCACCGATACCAACGCGCAAACTCAACAATGCGCTCGCCCATGCCAACTAAGCGCAGATCTCCCTGGCACGCCGGGCACTGCGCGAGCAAGCGTTCAGCATGCTCGTCATCGCGCCACAGCTTTCCACACTCGGGACAGTCGAACCGCACGCCCGACCGCCACACTCGCTTCTTCGCCCCTTTGGGGTCCATTGCTCATACCACTCCTGTCCGGCTCCATAAAGGCACGCTAACAGCGGATTGACCTCACTCTACTGGCCGTTAAGGCCGCACGTCACGGTCGAGTTAGGGGGATGACCTGGTGCGTCGCCGATGAAGCCGAGCCTGTCAGAGCCGCGAGCCGCAAACCTGTTGCAATGAGCAAGAGAGCATGGCGGCGGGAGCGGCGAGTCTATCGGAGTCTGTCAGCGGTCCCGTCTATCATCCGCAAGATGCTTGCTAAGCACGCTGAACGGCCCCTCGTAGTCGATCTATTCGCCGGTGCCGGTGGTTTATCCCTTGGCCTCGAACAGGCGGGTTACGACATAGCCGCCGCCGTTGAATTGGATCCGGTCCACGCCGCCGTGCATGAGTACAACTTCCCGTACAGCTCTACCTTCTGCCGGGATGTAGGCACCGTGACCGCTCAAGAGATTAGGTCCAAGTCGGCTCTCGACTGTTCAGAGCTGCATGCGGTTGTCGGAGGTGCCCCATGCCAGGGGTTCTCTCTCATAGGCAAGCGGGCGCTGGACGACCCGCGCAACCAACTGGTAATGGAGTTTGCGCGCCTCGTTCTAGAGCTGCAGCCGCGCTACTTCGTCCTCGAAAACGTTGCTGGCCTGACCGTTGGCAACCATCGGAAGTTTCTTGACGAGGTCGTCGACCTTTTCGACGACGCCGGATACCGGGTTCTCACGCCGTATCGCGTGCTCCAAGCTGCGGAATTTGGAGTACCCCAGTCGCGGCGTCGCCTGTTTCTGATTGGCGCTAGGAGCGATGTCGACCTGCCGTCGTACCCAACTCCTACGCATACCGCTGGCAGCATGCGCGGAGTGGCGCAGCAGGGATTTCTGCCGCTATCGCCCACGGTGTGGGATGCTATCGGCGACTTGCCGGACGCCGACGAGTTTGACGAGCTCATCAACGGAGACTCAGTCATCGCCAAGTTCGGCAAGCCTTCGGCTTACGCCGCCCCTCTGCGCGGGATTGAGCGGGAACCGACCGACTTCTCACATCTCCGCGTCTTTGACGAGAAGCTGCTGACTTCGTCGATGCGCACAGAGCACACGGCACTATCACAGACACGCTTTGCAAAGACCAAACCCGGCACTGTGGAGCCGGTGAGCCGTTTTCTGCGCCTGCACCCTGAAGGCATCTCCAATACACTTCGGGCCGGCACGTCCTCGGACCGAGGTGCGTACACATCGCCGCGACCGATCCATCCCACCTTGCCAAGGGTGATCACGGTGCGTGAGGCCGCACGATTGCACGGATACCCTGACTGGTTCAGGTTCCACATGACGAAGTGGCATGGGTTCCGGCAGATTGGGAACAGCGTTCCTCCCCCATTGGCGCGGGCTGTAGCGGCGAGCTTGCTCGACGCCGACAAGGTGGTCCGAACAGTGGGAAGAATCCTCGACGAAGATCGCGATGAGAAACTGCTCTCCTACAACGCGGGCAAGGCCGAGCGCCATTTCGGCATAGAGGACCGGGTAATCCCGCAGCGAGATCGAAAGTGAACTGTCCCGATGCCTAGAAGGACGCCCCGAGAGTCGGGCACCTACGTCAGGATCATCTCGCACATCTTTGGCAACAGATATGTCGAGGGTGACGCTGAAGTCTCCTTCCCACGCCAGGACATACCCGACGCAGCGGATGCCCTCGGACTGGACCGACCGGCGAACTACGGGGACGTAATCTACACATTCAGGTACCGAGGCTCTATGCCGAACGCCATCGACGCGAAGGCGCCAGCGGGCAAGCAGTGGATCATCCGTGGAGATGGGCGCGGGCGGTATAAATTCTGCGCCGTCTCCGAAACGGTAGTGATCCCATCGCCGACTTTGGTGGTCACCAAGGTGCCCGATGCAACGCCGGAAATTATCCGCGCCAACGCTCTTGGAGACGAGCAGGCGGTTCTCGCACTCGTGCGATACAACCGGCTGATCGACACATTTCTCGGTCTGACCGCGTACTCGCTACAGAATCACCTTCGGACAACGGTGCCCTCGATGGGACAGGTGGAAGTCGACGAGATATATCTCGCGGTGGATACGCACGGCGTGCAGTACGTGCTCCCCGTCCAGGCTAAGGGCGGAAATGACGTGATCGGCCTCACCCAGATCGAGCAGGATGTCGAGGTTTGCAAGAACAAGTTCCCCGATTTGGTTGGTCGGCCCATCGCGGCGCAGTTCATGGGATCGGTGATCGCGCTATTCGAGTTGGCAGTCCAGAATGAAGAGCTGGTGGTGGTGAGGGAAGCGCACTACGAACTGGTGCAGTACGACGACATCACACCCGAGGACAGAGAACTGTTCAGGATTCAGGCGCAGCTTCCGCCGGTCGATTCGTCGTAGTATTCGACGCACGGACGACCTCCACGATCTGGGCTGCTACGTCGCCGGGGGGATCGTGCGCCCAGAATCTCAGCACTCGCCAGCCGAGATCTTCTAGACGGCTTGTTGTTTCGGCGTCCCTTGCCGAGTTAGCTTCGATCTTCGGGTTCCAGTAATCACGGTTTGACTTGGAAGGCACGTAGTGAAGCGGGCAGCCGTGCCAAAAACAACCGTCGACGAATACGGCTACCCGAGCTTTGGGGAACACGATGTCGGCAGTCCGCCGAAGCCCGACGACAGGCCGAACGTTCACGCGGTAGCGGAGTCCGGCGGCGAAGAGCAGCCGACGCACGGCTAACTCTGGTCGGGTGTCTCTGGAGCGGTTCCCTTGCATGACATTGCGTGCCCTGTCCGAAGTCGCCCAGGAGTGGCCCCTACTCATCCATCCATGGGAGCACACCTCGACGCATTCATGACGCTTCACGTTGCGCCTCGCCGCTCCCTACCGGCTTGGCCAGCGGCTAGATCATTTGGTTCTACGAGTGACAAACGAGTCGACTATGTGCTTGTGCAGGAACTTGCCGTGCGAGTCCGCCGACATGAGCTGGCGATACAACAGTTCGGGAACGTTGTCGTATTCGTAAATCCATCCGTTCCGAAACTCCACCTCAAGAATATGGCGGTGCTTGTCATAACCGATGCTGTGGATGATCTGGGACTCCACGACCTCACGACGCATGAGATGCCAACCTGCTCATTGACCTACCTTAGGGCGGCGGTCGTAGGCTATTCGCTGCAGCGGATCGCCACCCGGAGTGGTTAATCTCAGAACCTTGCCCGGTGTCGCCGGGACAAGGGCTCAGCGAGCCGGCGCCACACCCATAGGATCAGCGATGAAAGTAACGGCTGTGTCCAGGGAGCCGGTGAGTATGCAGCATGGTGAAGAGAAAGTCGCCTGTGAAGTGGGGCGGGCGGGGCTCGAACCCGAGGCCACCGGATTATGAGCCCTTTGCCAGCGGCCTGACTTTCTCCCGCCTCGAAGCAAATCCACCTTAAGGCCGAGGCGGCAATGCCGACAACCACCCATCCGAAAGCAACTCCAATAACTGCCCATCCGGATCCCGAATCATCGCCATCGCTTCCGTCACCGTCCCGTCGACCACCGCTCCCCCGAACTCCTTGACCTTCTCCAACGCGCCGGCGAGATCGGACACCGAAAACGAGATGTGCGTCAGCCCAATCTGATCCATGACGCGTTCCGATCCGACGTGAACTTGACGCTTCGAGTAGTCCATGAGTTCGAGGACAAAGCCGTCGCGCACTAGATAGGTCGCATGTACCCCGAGCGGCTCGGGAAGCTGCACCAGCTTGGCGGTGGGGCCGTCGGGTGGGTCAAGCTCCCACCAGAACTGAAATCCGAGCACGATCTCGTAGAACCGCCGCGACCGCTCGCGATCGGAGACACATAATCCGACATGGTTGAACGTCGTCCGGTGACTGCTCATCGCGGCCTTTCTCAACGAACCCACGGCGTAATATTGCAAAGATAGTGTAGAAAGCCGAGCTCCCGTCGCGGTGGAGGACTTTCCAGATGACAACGCGTCCCGACGTCACCGACGACGCCCTGGTCGACTTCGACCACCACTCCGACGACTTCAACCTCAACGAACTGGCCATCAACGCCGACCTGAGGCAACGCTGTCCGGTGGCGTGGAACGAGCACTACGACGGCTTCTGGTTCCTCAGCAGCTACGCCGCGGTAAGCCAGGCGGCAAGAGACGGCGACACGTTCGCCCACAAATACGAACCCGACGCCGAAGACGGCGTCGACTACCAGGGCGAGATGGGCGTCCCGCGCCCCGAAGGCCAGCCGGCCCTGGGCATCGGCGAGATCGACGGCCCCTACCACCTGGCCCTACGCCACGCGCTGGCTCCATTCCTCTCCCCTGGAGCCGTGCAAAAGCTGAAGCCGTTCATGGAAGAACAGGCCCACGAGTTCCTCGACCAGAAAATCGAAGACGGTTACATGGACCTGGTGCTCGACTACGCCAGCCCGGTGCCGGCGATCCTGACCATGAAGCTGATGGGTCTGCCGTACGACAACTGGCACCTCTACGCCCACCTCTTCCACTCCGTCATGGCCGTCCCGCAGGACAGCCCGGAGTACCTCGAAGCCATCGCCAAGGTCCCGGAAATGATGCAAGGCGTCCTCGACTACGCGGCCACCAGGCGAGCGAACCCGAAAGACGACCTGACCAGCTTCCTGCTCCAATTCGAATTCGACGGCCACCGCCTCACCGACGAACAGCTGCTCAACATCCTCTGGAACCTCATCGGCGGCGGCGTCGACACCACCACCTCGCAGACCGCGCTGACGCTCCAACACCTGGGCACCCACCCGCAACTGCGCCAACAACTCATCGACCACCCCGAGCTCTACCGCACCGCCACCGACGAATTTCTGCGCTACTTCTCGGTCAACCAAACCCTGAGCCGCACCGTCACGAAAGACGTCGAGCTCAACGGCCAACGCCTCCGCAAGAACGACAGAGTCGTCATCAGCTGGCTCTCCGCCAACCACGACGAAAACGAATTCGAAAAACCCGACGAGATCATCCTGGACCGAACACCCAACCGCCACCTCGCCTTTGGGCTCGGGCCGCACCGCTGCATCGGCTCGCACCTCGCGCGGCTGATGTCCGAGGTGATGGTCAAGGCGGTGCTCGACCGCATCCCCGACTACCAAGTCGACGTCGACAACGTCCACCAATACCTCGGCAACCCGAGCATGACGGGGCTGGGCAAGCTGCCGGTCACCTTCACCCCGGGAACCAAGCGGGGCTAGATGCCCGACAGCCGCAGAACCGCCAACCCCTTGGCACAAGCACTAGGACCGTTCACCCGAACCGGCGGCTTCTACGCCCGCGCCTGGGGCACCTATTTGGATCGCCAGCCCGACGAGCTACCGGTGGCCCGCCCCACCATCGCACTGGCGGCGCAGGCGTTCCGCGACGAAATCCTGCTGGCCGGCTTCAGCCTGCTACGCCACGCACCCGACGCCGATACGCTGGGCCGGATCAACGAGGAAGTCCTTGCGGCACAAGACTTCTACGAAGACAAGGGCTGGCTCGACAACCCCGAAGGGTTCTTTGCCCCGCCGCCACCGCTGACCGACGTCACGGTCAAGCGCGTCAGCAGCATGGGACGCAACTACGAGCGGCTGTCCTTCGACAGCGAGTACGAGCCACATGAAGGCGAACCGGGCCGCGAGCGGTGGTTGAGCTACAGCGGCAACAACCGGGAATACGCCCTGATGTTCCGGCACCGCCGGCCGCGGCCCTGGCTGATCTGTATCCACGGTGCGGAGATGGGCCGGGCGGCGCTCGACCCGATGCTGTTCAACGCCTGGCACCTCTACCGCGACCTCGACCTGAACGTCGTGCTTCCCGTCCTTCCCATGCACGGCCCCCGAGCCCGCGGCGCACCGAAGTTCCCCAGCGAGGACGTGCTCGACGACGTCCACGGCGCCGCGCAGTCGGTCTGGGACATCGGGCGACTCATCACCTGGATCCGTGGAGAGCGGCCGGACGCCAGGATCGGGCTCAACGGCATCTCCCTCGGCGGTCTGATCTCGTCGCTGGTCGCCAGCCTCGACGACGGCCTCACCTGCGCGATCCTCGGCGTGCCGGCCGTCGACCTGGTGAACCTGGTCGGCCGCCACGCCGGCCTCAGCGGCCACGCCGCCCTGCGCCACACGATGAACTCGGCCAAGCCCCTCGGCCGGATGATCTCGCCGCTGGCGCTGACCCCGCGCGTGCCGCAAGAGGGACGCTTCATCTACGCCGGCCTCGCCGACCGGCTGGTACACCCGCGCGACCAAGTCACCCGGCTCTGGGAACACTGGGGCAAACCCGAAATCCAGTGGTACCCGGGCGGTCACACCGGATTCTTCCGCTCGCGGCCGGTGCAGCGCTTCATCGACGACGCGCTGGTGCAGTCCGGGCTCGTCGACCCGTCCCGGATACGACGCGGACGGTAGCTCAGTCGCCCCCTGGGCCTTTGTGTTTCTTGCCCGGGGGACCCGGGTGCGGCGGCGAGGGTGGCGGCAAGGGCTCCACGATGCTGCTGGGCGTCGCGGTCAAGGTCGTCGTCGGTGACGGCAACGGCGTCGTGGTATCGGCCGGCATCGGTGGCGATGACGAGAACGACGCGTCGAGCACGAACAGCATCAGCGCGAGAACGAAGACGGCGATAATCGCCGCGATCCACAGTTTGCGCCGGGGACCGTCCGGATCCAGGCGCGCGCCGGCGGGCGTATAGGCCGGGACAGGCGCCGTCATCACCCGGGTCGGCGGGCGGACGGGGGCGGGCACGACGGGAGCGCCGACCATCGCGGCCCGCATCGCGTCGGCCTGGTCGAACCGCCATGCCGGGTCGCGCGCCATCGCGCGTTCGATCGTGTCAATTAAGCCCGGCGGCAGACCGGGGCGCAGCGCGGCAAGCGGCGGCGGTGACTCGTACAGGATCGCGTGCGCCAGCGGGCCCAAATCCTCCTGCGGGAACGGCCGCCGACCGGATAGCGCCTCATAACCCACCACGCCGACGGAATACAGGTCGTCGGCCACCGTGGCCGGCTTGGCCGTCAGCCGCTCGGGACTCATATAGGCCATGCTGCCGACGACCTCGCCGGTCCGGGTATAGGCGGCACCGGCCGTCCTGGCGATGCCAAAATCGGCGAGCTTGGGTTCGCCCGTGGCGGTGAACAAGACGTTGCCCGGCTTGACGTCGCGGTGCAGGATGCCGACGTTGTGCGCCTCGGCTAGAGCATCGAGGACGCCACAGAGGACGACCTGCACGAACCGCCACGGCAGCGGCCCGCGCGCGATGTGGTCGGCCAGCGACACTCCCGGCAGCCGCTCCATGACGATGAACGGCAGCCCGCCGTGCTCGCCGACGTCGTGCACCACGACGACGTGTCGTCCGGTGAGCTGCGCGGCCGCCCGCGCCTCCGCCTCGAACCGCGGACGGCTCTCCGCCCGGGCCGTCAACCCCGGATCGAGCAGCTTGATCGCCACCGGGCGGCTCAGCTTCAGGTCCCAGCCGTCACGCACCTCGGCCATCGCCCCGCGGCCGAGGACGCCGCGCAGTTCGTCGCGGCCGCCCACGATCACAGCGGCAGCGGGTGGCTGAGTTCCTTGGAGCTCCATGTCCCGCCTGTCGGAAAGGGTGGCCCCCTGCGGGGTCGGGATAACCAAAGGCCAGGGAATCGAAACGTAGCTGCAGCGACTCCGACAAGTCGATCGCGACCAAGACCATTGATCAGGGTCGCGTGTCGCGCGCTCACATAACGCCAACGGCTCGTCGCCATGGACCGGCCACAGGCCGCGCGCTCTCGTCGCCCTTGCGTTCGGAATCCGATCCGCAAATTTTCGAGATTGCCGCCGGCTCGTTGCGCCATACTCACGAGGGGTGCTGTACAAATTCTGCAGCGATTCCCCAGGGGGATGGATAATGTCCGAGATGGCCCTGCGCTTATGCGAACCGTTGGCCCAGCACGCGGAAGCGATTGCGGGTTGCGCCGACCGGCAGACGGTGCGCTATGTCGCTTCGACTTGGCGCTCGTGGCTTGATCTTGCCGACGTAGATGATGATGTCACCAACAATGTCTTCTCGGCGATTGGGACGGGGACCGTCACGCGTCGGCAGATCCGAAACCTAGCCAAAGACGCCGATTCGGCAGATCGGCGGCTGGCGCTGCTGATAACGGCGCTCGTGTGGGGACGCGGCACCGCGAATGGAAGGATGCGCGACCCCATAATTCGGGCGCTGACGCATCGGGACCGCGATCAGGTACTCGAGCACACGGCCGACCTGGCCAAGCGTGGTGCCGCAGCCGACGCATACGCTGCCTGGACGCTGCCTGGTCTGCGAGCCCCGTTCTTTACCAAATGGCTATGGGCTGCAAGCTCCTTCAAACCCCAGTTGTGTTGCCTCGTCCAAGATAAACGGGTATGGAACAGCCTCCGATCGCTCAACTGGGACAGCCTGCAAGCGTCGGGGCGACGCGACTGGCCTTCGCGCTATGCCGCCTATGTCGCTGATGTCCACGAATGTGCGCACCAGCTCGGGAATCGCGTCAGCGCCGAAGACATCGAGTGCACGCTGTTTCGGATCAACGGCAACCTCAACGAGCTGCGACCGGCGGCTCTGACCTGAACTAACTCAGCTCGGTTAACTAGGGGAACTTCTGTGACAAGCGCGAACCTCGGTCGACTCACTACCGTCCCGCCTCGCACCGTGTGGGTGCACGAGGCGCACGACTTCACACCTTGGCTTCTGCAAAACGTCGACGTCCTCAGCGACCTGCTCGGCATGGAACTTGAGCTGAAAGTCGCAGAACATCCAGTCGGCGACTTCTCACTGGACCTTCTGGGACACGACCTCTCTGATGAGAGCGTGGTCATCGTCGAAAACCAGCTGGCACAGTCGGACCACGTCCACCTCGGTCAGATCCTTACCTACGCGGCAGGAACAAATCCCACGACGATCGTCTGGATTACCACCGGCTTTCGGCCCGAACACCGAGCGGCGCTGGACTGGCTAAACGAACATACTGACCCCGGCACACGCTTCTTCGGCGTCGAGATCGAAGTCGTACAGATCGGGGACTCCGTCCCAGCACCAAACTTCAAGCTCGTCGCCGAGCCCAACGACTGGGAGAAGCACGTCAAAGCTGCCACGGCGGCCGGCACGATCACGGAGCGGTCAAGGCTCTATTGGGACTTTTGGGAGCAATTCCGCGTTCGAGTGGTCAACGAGCACCCTGACTGGACGAGGCGAAAGACATCAACGCGCGACTCTTGGTACGACCTCGCCACGGGCACAAGCGGGGTTGTTTACTCGAGTGCCTTCACACGCAGCGGTCTTGCCGTTCAGTTGTACTTCAACGACGCCGATCCAGCGGTCAACAGGGCTCGCTTCGAGTCACTGCTCGCAAAGAAAGGTCCGTTTGAACAGGATCTAAGGGAGCAGGCGGTCTGGGATGAGATGACCGATCGAAAGGCCGCCCGCGTCTACATCACCTCGCCGTTCGACGATGTTGCTAACGTCGAACGCTGGCCCGCAATGATCGACTGGCTGCTGGATCGGCATGCACGCCTTCGGCAAGCGGTCCAAGCGGTCGGGGGGCTGGGGTCACTTCCCACTAGCCGGGCTGGATCAGCACTTGTTGAGCCCTAACGACCCATATAGAGAGCGCATCGCCAGGACCGCGGAACTCGTTGGTCGTCTCCACGAGATCATCGCCGAGCTAGAAGAACTCCATCCGGGGCGCAAGTTTCCGTTAGATGGTCATTTGGTGGGATCGCTGGCTGAGGCCGCGGCCGAGGCCATGTTCGACATCACGCTTAAGCCTCCATCCACGCCAGGCCATGACGCCGTTGTGAACGCAGATCGACAGCCTGTGGAGATCAAGGGCACCTATGGCAACAGCGGAGTTGCGTTGCGAATGACGTCGCATGCGGCCGCCGTCTCGCTCATCGTCCTGCGGTTGTCTCGGCAGTCTGGTGAAGATCACGAAGTGGTGTACAACGGTCCGCTGATATTGGCGGCCACAGCCGCAGGCCCACCCGGATCTAACGGTCAGGCACGCATTGGGCTCAATCGACTGCGCTCGCTGAATGCCCAAGTCCCCGAGGATGATCGAGTGCCAGTGCGCCTTTCCAATGGCGACACTACGGTCTGACGATCCGGCCCGGAAAGACCTTGCTCAGGCCAGCCACACCGGATTCGTCAGCGCGACCATCGCGCCGAGCGGGCGGCGCGGCGCCTCTCGTATCTCCAGGCGCGCGAAGCGTGCCGACGCGGCGTCGACTTCCCACCGCAGCATGGTCCGCGCCGGCCCGCGCACCGTCGCCCGGCCGACGCAACCCTCCGCGGTGACCAGGGCGGCGGTCGTCCCGGCGGCCCCGGTGATCATCGCGGTGACGGTCACCGGCGCCTCGGGCGGCACCCGCAGCGTCTCACCGGGACCGGCTCCCCGACCCGCACACGATGCGGTGAATTCGACTGTGACAGAACGTGATCGCGCGATATACGAACGGCCACGGCGCAACCCGTCGACCAACGCGGGCGTCGACAGCTCCCGCGCGTACACGACCGTCTGCGGCGAACCCACCGGCTGGTCATGCGCGTGGGAGTCACTGCCCCCGACCGCCACGACGCGCCGGCCCTGACACAGCAGACGCTGCCACATGCGCAGCGACACCTCGTCGTCGAGGTTCCACCGGCCGTTCCACACCTCGAGCCCATCGACATGGTCAAAACCGAACTCCCACAACGACCCCGGCACCGGCGCGGCGGGATGGGCGGCAAAAACCAGCCCGCCGGCCGAGCGGACCTCCGAGGCGAAGCGCGGGAACACCCCGTCGCGTGGCGCGTATCGCCAATCGACCCAGCCACCCGGCGGCAGCCCGACGGCGAGCCAGTGCCCGTGCCTGGTGGTGACCTCCTCGCCGGGAATCACCAACAACCCGCCGGCGCGGCACGCCGGCCACACCCGGTTGGCCGAGTTGGTGTTGTGGTCGGTGGAGACGATGAAGTCCAGCCCGCTTTCGTGCGCGGCCGCCACCAGTTCAACCGGATGGCGCTGGCCGTCGGAGTGCACGGTGTGCAGGTGCAGGTCGCCGCGGTACCAGCCGGCTCGGCCGGCGGGCGGCGCCGGATACGCGACGAACGGGCCGCTGTCCGGGCCGGGCTGCCCGCGTTCCAGGGTGACGTGCGCCTCCCAGGCCATTCCCCACGGGCTCAGCACCACCGGACCGAGGGCCACCGCCCACAGGCCCGGCTCGATGCGCCCCGCCAGGTAACCCGGGGTGGCGTGGCCGGCGGAGATCTCAAAGCCGTCGCGGGCGCCGCCCGACCATCCCCGGAATCCGGCCGCATTGCCCAGGTCGTGACCCGCCGGCCCAAACATGCCCAGATCCAACACGTTTCGGATCGGCCCGCCCACCGCGAAGCGGTCATGCGACGTGGTGACCCGGATTCGCTGCACGCCCAACGGGACCTCGAACGGCAGGTAGGCCCACTGGTCGATCCCGAACCGGAACCGGCCCGAAAACGACAGCTGGATCGCCTGTGCGTCGCGCTGCTCGGTCGCGATGCTCACGGCCTTCCTCCCCTATCGGTACAGGCCCAGGATCCCGCACGAAGGAGTAACCACCCGTTACTGCGACACGAACTCCCGCCGTCGGGCCACTGTCATTTGGATGCTGAGTTACTTAGGGTCTGCGTATGAGCATCGACGACGAGCCCGTCACGACGCTGGACGACCTCAAAACCGATCTGGCGGGCCGGTACAAATGGACACCGAGCGGCGGCGCGTCCGTCGACCCCGCGATCGTCGACGCGGACATGGCGGCCCTCGACCGCGACGGCTACGTCATCTGGGAGAACCTGCTCGGCGCCGACGAGTGCCAACAGATCCGCGACACCGTCGGCCCGATGCTCGCCCACACCGGACGCAACTCCTTCGAGGGACGGCGCACCCAACGCATCTACAGCGTGCTGAGCAGGGCCCGCGTGTGCGACCGGCTCGTCGATCACCCGCGGGTGCTCGCGGTGCTCGACCGCCTCCTGATGCCCAACTACCTGCTTTCGGCGTTGCAGGCCATCAACATTCAGCCCGGGGAGTCCGCGCAGCTGGCCCATCACGACGACGGCTTCTACCCGATCCCGCGGCCGCGGGCTCCCCTGGCCGCCGCGACGATCTGGGCGATCGACGACTTCACCGCCGACAACGGCGCCACCGTGCTATTCCCTGGCAGTCACCACTGGGGCGCGCGCCGGCCCGGGCCCGACGACCGCGCGCTGCCCGTCGTCATGCCCGCCGGCTCGTGCGTCTTCTTCGTCGGAACCCTGTGGCACGGCGGCGGCGCCAACACGACCGCCCACGCGCGGCTGGCCGTCACGGGCCAGTACTGCCAACCGTGGCTGCGGCCGATGGAGTCATACACTCTGTCGATGCCACGCGACGTCGCCCGCACGGTCTCCGCCGACATCCAGCGCATGATCGGCTACAGCATCCACCCGCCGTTCGTCGGCAACGTCGACGGCCTGCACCCGCTGCGCCTGCTGGAGCAGCCGTGAGCGACGTGGCAGAACGGTTCGCGAGCATCGTCGGCGAGCACAACTTCCTGACCGGCGACGCGATCCCCGAGGACTATTGGCACGACGAGGTGCTGACGACGCCGCCGCAGAAGCCGGCCTACGTCGCCAAACCGGCCACCGTGGAAGAGGTTTCGCGGCTGCTCAAAGCCGCCAGCGAAAACAAGATCCCGGTGACCGCCCGCGGCTCCGGCAGCGGCCTATCGGGCGCGGCGATCCCGCGCGCCGACGGGCTGCTGATCTCCTTCGAGCGGATGAACGCGATCCTCGAGGTCGACACCACCAACCAGGTCGCCGTCGTCCAGCCCGGCGTGACGCTGACCGAGCTGGACGCCGCGACCGTCGACTCCGGGCTGAGCTACATGGTGCACCCGGGCGAGCTGTCGTCGAGCGTCGGCGGCAACGTCGGCACCAACGCCGGCGGCATGCGCGCGGTCAAGTACGGCATCGCCCGCCACAACGTGCTCGGGCTGCAGGCGGTGCTGCCGACCGGCGAGATCATCCGCACCGGCGGCAAGATCGCCAAGGTGTCCACCGGCTACGACCTGACCCAGCTCATCGTCGGCTCCGAGGGCACCCTGGCCCTGGCCACCGAGGTCATCGTCAAGCTGCACCCGCGCCTCGGCCACGCCGCGACCGTGCTCGCCCCGTTCGCCGACTTCGACCAGGTCATGGAGGCGGTGCCCCAGGTCCTGGCCAGCGGCCTGGCGCCCTACATCCTCGAATACATCGACAACATGACGATGGCCGCGCTCGTCCACACCCAGAACCTCGAACTCGGCGTCCCCGACGACGTCCGCGACAGCTGCCAGGCGTATCTCGTTGTGGCGCTTGAGAATCGCACCGCCGACCGGCTGGACGAGGACGTCGAGCGGGCCGGCGAGCTGGTGGTCGAGCTGGGCGCCGTCGACGCCTATGTGCTGGAAGGGATCTCGGCGCGCAAGCTGATCGAGGCGCGGGAGAAGGCGTTCTGGACGGCCAAGGCGATCGGCGCCGACGACATCATCGACACCGTGGTGCCGCGCTCGGCGATGCCGAAGTTCCTCGCCGGCGCGCGGAGCCTGGCAGCCGAAGCCGGTGGCGCCGCGGCGGGCTGCGGACACGCGGGCGACGGCAACGTGCACCTGGCCATCATCTGCAAAGACCCGGCGAAAAAGAAGCAGCTGATGACCGACATCCTGGCGCTGGCAATGGAGTTGGGCGGCGCGATCTCGGGCGAACACGGCCTGGGCCGCGCCAAGACCCCGTACTTCCTGCAGCTGGAAGACCCGGTCAAGGTCGACCTGATGCGCCGCATCAAGCAGAGCTTCGACCCGGCGGGCATCCTCAACCCCGACGTGCTGTTCGGCCAGCGCTAAGTGGCCGAAGCGTATTCCAGCACCGGCTCCGACGAGTCGACGTGGCCGTTGCTGATGATCCGCAGCCGGTCCGGGCGCACCTCGTAACGAACCCCGTTGTCCGGATTGGTCACATCGAAACCGTCCGACGAGCGCACCGCGTCGGTCAGCTCGATGTGGGCGCCGTCGCGGATGCGCTCGCCGCGGTAGTAGAAACTGCCGGGCGCGCTCTGGCACACCACCGCGAGCGACTGGGCGGTCCGCACCACTGCGGCGGGCGGGTTGCCCGGGTCGCATCGCGCGGTATGCCCGACGAAGCCCAGACCGTCGGCGCCCTGGACGGGCTGCGACAGCGACGGCGTCTTCGTCGTCGACGGCGCCGGGGGCGCCCCCGATGCTTCCTCATGGGGTGAACCGCCGTGGTTGCCGAACAGGATCACGAACGTCGCGATGACCGCCGCGACCACCAGCAAAATCGCCGCCGCCCCGGCGACGACGATCGGCGCCCGGCGAACAGCCGGACTCGACGGGCGTTGCGGCGCCGGCGCGGGAGGCGGATACGGGCTGTAACCGGTGTCGTCGGGGTTGGGGAAGACCGCCGAGAACGGCCGGGTGCGCGACGGCGGTTCGGGTGGCGCCGACGGCGTCTGCCCGAAGGCCGCCCTGGCCAGTTCACCCGCGGACGAGAACCGCGCGGCGGGATCCTTGGCCATGCCCCGGGCGATGACGCCGTCGAACGCCTTGTCGATCCCCCGGCGCATGATGCTCGGCCGGGGCGGCGGCGAGAACAGGTGCGCGCTGATCAGCGGCGGGATTTCGGCGGCCTCGAACGGCGGTTGACCGGTGAGGCATTCGTAGAGCACGCACGCCAGCGAGTAGACGTCGGTCTGCGGGCCCACCCAGGTGCCGTTGAATCGCTCGGGCGCCATGTAGGCGCACGACCCGATCAGCGGCCCGCCCGCCGTCAAGCTGGGATCCCCGCCGGCGTAGGCGATGCCGAAGTCGACCAGGTACGCGAACCCGTCGTCGGTGAGCAGCACATTCTCCGGCTTCACGTCGCGGTGCACCAGCCCGTCGGCATGCGCCGCGTCCAGCGCGGACGCCACCTGGGCCGTGATCGACGCCGCCTGCGCGGGTTCGAGCGCGCCGCGTTCGCGCAGCAGGTCTTTCAGGCTGCGGCCATCGACCAGGCGCATGTCGATGAAGAGCACGCCGTCGATTTCGCCGAAGTCGTGCACCGGGATGACGTGCGGTTCCTGCAGCCGCGCCGCCAGCCGCGATTCTCGCCGGAAGCGCTCCTGGAAACCCGCGTCCGCCGCCATCTCGGGACGCAACAGCTTCAGCGCGACCATCCGGCCCTTCCGCGTGTCGAAGGCCCGGTACACCTCGCCCATTCCGCCCGCACCGATCAGCGATCGCAGCTCGTAGGGCCCGAACCGGGTGCCCAGGCGCGGGCGACGGTACGTCGAAAACACGTTGACCAGGGTTCCCACATCGAGCGCGCAGATAACCCCCGACGCGGCCGCCTCACATGCCGAAGTGCGCGCGCCTCATTGCGTCGACGGCCTCGGCCGGACCGCTCACCTCGACTTTCGCCGCGCCCCGGCGCCCAAAGAGATAGAGGAGGACTTCGCCCGGCGGACCGCTGACAAGGGCCATCGGCGCACCCGGCCGCACCGCCACCCGTTCGTCGGTCCCGGCCCACTCCACCTCGAGCCCGCACCCGCGCAGCCGCCGGCTCAGAAAGCGGCCGCCGCGGCGCACGTTTCGCCACAACCCGGCGTCCATGGCCGGCGTCAGGCCGCGAACGCCGAGCCCGTTGGCCCTGCGGAGGTCTTCGTGGTGGACGAAGCACTCGTTGAGGTTTGCCATGTCGCGCACCCATCCGATGCGGAAGAACCCGACGGGCGGACCGGACCGGATCCGCGCTACCAGCCCCGCAAAGTCCGAGCGCCCGGCCAACCGAGCCCGGCGCCGCTCGGCGAACCGTTCGAAGGGCCCGGGCAGCACGAGGCACGGCCCCCCGAGGAGATCATGTTCGCGCTGCACGAGGTGGGCGGCGAGATCGTGCGCGGTCCAGCCGTCGAGCAGCGTCGGGACGGCAGGGCCGAGCTCCCCGAAACAATCGCAGAGCTCGACGCGCTCCTGGGCATCGAGCGGGACGTCACCCACGAAGCCGGAGTTTACGAGCGGTTATGGTGGCCGCATGCAGAAGGCTCGACTCATGGACAATCTCCGGCAGATCGCGTCGCTGGTGGTCACGGCGGTAACGGCGCTGTCCACCCTCAACGCCTATCGACCGCTGGCGCGCACCGGTTACCTGTCGCTGTTCTCGTGGATGTTCGGCCTGGTTGTCACAGAACTGCCGCTGCAGACGATGGCCAGCCAGCTCGGCGGGCTTGCGTTGACGTCCCGCCGCCTGACCCGGCCGGTGCGGGCGCTCGCGTGGGTCACGGCGGCGGTCTCGGCGGCGGGCCTGCTGAATTTCAGCCGTGCCGGCCACCAGGCCAACGTGCCGCTCAACAAGGCGCTGGACGACGGGCTGGGGCCCGCCCGCCGCACCGACTCGGAGGGCCTGTGGCGCCGCCCGACCGGCGCCGGCAGCGCCAAGGCGCCCGGCCTGCTGCGGATGATGCGGATCTACCGCGACTACGCTCACGACTCCAACATCAGCTACGGCGAATTCGGCAGCGCCAACCACCTGGACATCTGGCGGCGCCCCGACCTCGACCCACATGGCAAGGCGCCGGTGCTCTTCCAAATCCCCGGCGGCGCCTGGACGACGGGAAACAAACGCGGACAGGCCCATCCGTTGATGAGCCACCTCGCCGAGCGCGGCTGGATCTGCGTGGCGATCAACTACCGGCACAGTCCGCGCAACACCTGGCCCGCCCACATCGTCGACGTGAAACGGGCCCTCGCCTGGGTCAAGGCCAACATCGCCGATTACGGCGGCGACCCGAACTTCATCGCCATCACCGGCGGTTCGGCCGGCGGCCACCTGTCGGCGCTGGCGGCGCTGACGCCCAACGACCCGCAATTTCAGCCGGGTTTCGAGGACGCCGACACGAGTGTGCAAGCGGCCGTGCCGTTTTACGGGATCTACGACTTCACCCGGCTCGACGACTCGCTGCACGCGATGATGCCCGGCCTGCTGATCAAATCGATCATCAAGCAGCGGCCCTCGACGCACCTGCAGACGTTCGCCGACGCGTCGCCGATCCATCAGGTCAACGCCGACGCCCCACCGTTTTTCGTGCTGCACGGCAAGAACGACTCGCTGGCCTTCGTCGAGCAGGCGCGCGCCTTCACCACCAGGCTGCGCGAAGTCAGCAACCAACCCGTGGTCTACGCCGAATTGCCTTACACCCAGCACGCTTTCGACATCTTCGGCTCGGCCCGCGCCGCGCACGCCGCGGTCGCCGTCGAGCAGTTCCTCGCCGAGGTCTACACGGCGCAGCTGAAGGCCAACGCGGCCTAACTGAGCACCCGCTCCACCACCCCCGCGATCATCGCCTCCGGGTCCTGCTCGATCCCGACCGCGGCCAGCTCGCCGCCGATGGCAAGCGACGCGACGCCGTGCACCAGCGACCACAGCGGCGCGGCAACCGCCCGCGGATCCCGACCGTCGGCGAGCCCCGCGATCGCGTCGAGCAGGTCGCCGAACGCTCGATCAGCGGCCACCCCCAGGCCCGGATGGTCGGCCTTGGAGATCTCCGACCCGAACATCACCCGGTAGTGGTCCGGATGCGCGACGGCCCAGCGCACGTAGGCGCGGCCCAGTTCGACCACCCGGGCCCTCGGGTCGGACGCGCCGTCCGCGGCCGCGACCAGCGCAGCGTGCAGATCGTCGAATCCCTGTTCGGCGACGGTGGCCAACAGCTCGGCCTTGTCGGCGAAGTGGCGGTACGGGGCCGCGGCGCTGACGCCGGCGCGGCGCGCGGCCTCGGTCAGGGTGAAGCCCTTCGGCCCCTTCTCGGCCACCAGCGACAGCGCGGCGCTGGTCAGCGCCCGTTTGAGGTCGCCGTGGTGGTAGCTGCCCCGCCGCGACGCGGCCGTCTTCCGTGACATGTTGACGACATTAACATCGTGGTCTATGTTAATGCTATTCACATCAGTCGGAAGGAGAAAGTGACCATGACCGTCACGACCGTCCGCGTCGGCAACCGAGACCGGCAGACGACCGCCGATCGCCTGGGACAGGCGCTCGCACAGGGCTATCTGGAGTTGGACGACTACGAGCGGCGCGTGCAAAGGGTGTTCCAGACGCACACAGCCGGGGAGCTCACGGACGTGGTCGCCGACCTGCCGCTCGATCGCATCCGGCGCGCCGATCCCCGCCGCCACGCCGCCAAGGCCGCCGCCGCCCGACTCGGGGTGCGCATCCACCTCGGCGCGTACCTCGCGATGACGGCCATCGTGCTCGCCGTCTGGGCGGCGGTCGCGGTCACGAGCGGCGCGACGTACTTCTGGCCGATCTGGCCCATCCTCGGCGCGGCGATCGGCCTCGTCAGCCACGCCTTGGCCGTCCGGCCGGTCACGAAAACCGCTACACGCCAGGGAGCTTCAACCGCGTGATGCCCGGGCCGCTGTCGGCGCGCGTCGCCGGGCGGATGTGCAACCGGCCTAGCCCAGGATCGGGAAGCGGCGCTTGCGCGCCAGCTCGTCGAGGCACTTCTGCATCAGGCCGCGCACGAGGGCGTCGAGGTGTTCGACGTCGGGGGCCTCACCGAATTCGGCGGTGATGTGGATCGGCTTCAACACCTCGGTGACGATCTTGGTGGGCAGTGGCACGTTGACCGGCGCGAGCACGCTCAGGCCGAACGGCCACCCGAAAGTGATTGGCAGGATGTCGGTTCGGAAGAACTTGCGCTCGAACTTGGTGAGCCGAAGCAGCCGCGACAGCCACGTGCCGCGGCTCAGGTACAGCTGGCCCTCCTGCCCGCCGATGGAGACCGCCGGCACGATCGGCACCCCGGCCTCGATGGCCGTGGTCACGTAGCCGGTGCGACCGCCGAAGTTGATGACGTTCTCGCGCATGCTGGGCCGGTAGACGTCGAAATCCCCGCCGGGGAAGACCAAGACGACGGCGCCGGAGGCCAAGGCCTTGGCCGCGTTGTCGCGGGTCGCCCGGATCACGCCCGTGCGGTTGAGGAATTCGCCCGCGGGTCCGGCGAATATGGTGTCGAACCCCAGCGCAAAAAGCGGGCGCTCGTAGCCGAATTTGTCGTAATAGTCGACGGCGAACACCGACAGGTCGAACGAAGTGAAGCCGCCGGAATGGTTTGACACCACCAACGACGCGCCGGGCGGGATGTTGTCCAGGCCGCGGACCTCGGACCGGAAATAGCGCTTGACGATCGGCCGGGTCAGCGCGACGACGTGCTCGGTCAGGCCGCGATCCCATTTGTCGATGTCGCTCATTCACCGAGTTTCATCCGCACAAATAGCGGTCAATAGGGTATTTGGTCAGCTAGAGCTTGCGACGAACGCCTGGCTACTGCACCGTCACCCTCGCCGTGTACGTGCACGCGGGTTGGGTGTTCTTGCCGACGAAGCTCGTGTACGAGGTGGTGATCGTCGTCGTCCCCGGTTTCAGCGCCGCGAACGTCCACACCTCCGTGCCGGGCGCCCCCAGCGCGTCGGAGGTGGGTTGCACGAACTCGTGGCTGGTTTGCTTGATGACCGTCGAATCCCCGATCTTGGTGTCGATCGCCCACCGGTACGGGGTGGAATAGTTGGAGCCCAGCTTCACCGTGAGCGTGTTGCCGACGGCCAGCGTGACGTTCTGCGTGATGGCGCTCTGCTTCAGCACGTCACCCATGGGGACCTCGAGCGTCTTGCTGTTCGGCGGGTTCCTGGATCCGAAGTGACAGCCCACGGCCATCGACGCCATGAGCACGGCGACCGCCAGGAGCAGCCTGGTCTTCACGAACATTCCCCCTTCGATGCGCCTTCCAACGCCTCCGCACCCTAATATCCCAGCTTCGGCGTTGTCGCGAAGGTGCGCTGGTAGCGGGGGTCAGTGCGACCGTCTGCGGGGGCCGCGCGGCAGATATGCGCGGATGGCGTCGCGGTAGGGCAGTTGACCCGCGGCCAGCTGTTCGCGGAGGTATTGCTCGAAGGTGATGGTTCCGGCGGCGTTTTCCGGGACCAGCAAGGCCCCGGCGCGGATGCCGCCAAACACCTTGCCGGGCAATCGGATCGGGACGACGGGTCGGCGCTTACCGACAATCGCCAGGTAGCCGGCGGCCAGGTCGTCGAGCCCACGCGCCCGCGGGCCGCCGAAGTCCGGGGCGCGCCCGACCGGCTCGCCGAGCGCCAGGTGGGCCAACCGCGCGCCGACGTCGCGCACGTCGACCGGTTGGAACCTCAGGCCCGACGGCAGCGCCATGACCGGCGGTTTCGCGAGCATGCGCAGCACGAAGGCGATCAGGTCGTGGAACTGCGTCGCGCGCAGCACGGTCCAGGGCAGGCCCGACGCGGCGATCGTGCGCTCGTTGGCGAGCATCGTGCGATACAGGGCGAACGGGACACGGTCGATCCCGACGATGGAGACGTAAACCAGGTGCGGCGATCCCGCCTGTTCGGCGGCCGCGACCAGGTGCTCGGTGGGATAGACGCAGTGCACGATCGTGTCGACACCGTTCATCGCCACGTCGAGCCCTGCACCGGTTCGCACGTCGCCGACGACATGTTCGACGTCGGCGCCCTGGTGCGGCCGCCGCCCGCGGCTCAGGACCCGCACGTCTTTGCCCGCGGCGGTCAACTGTTCGACGACGACGCGGCCCACGGTGCCGGTGCCGCCGGTTACCAATACTCGATTCGCCATGGCCTAGGAACCGGGCAGGCGCGCCGGATGTGACAGCAGATCGCTCACCCTGCCAGCCTGCCACGCCGGTGCCTACGATTCGCAAGTGACGTTATTGGCGGCGCGACTGGTCCTGGCGGGAATGTTCACGGTCGCCGCGCTGGCGAAGCTGTCAGATCGCGGTGGCGCGCGGCGGGCGGTGACGGCGTTCGGGGTGCCAAGCGCGGCTGCGGGATTCGCGGGAACGGCGCTGGTCGCCGCCGAGTTCGGCGTCGCGGCGCTCCTGCTGACAGCGCCGCGGACGGGCGCGGTGGCCGCCTTGATCGCGCTCGCCGCATTCAGCGCGGCCGCGCTGGTGAGCCTCTGTCGCGGGCGGCGCCTGGAGTGCCACTGCTTCGGGCGGTTGTCGTCCGGACCGCTGGGGTGGTCCACACTGGCCCGCAATGGATGCTTCGCGGCGCCGGCCGCATTGATGGCTCTCGACGGTCACTTCGCTTGGCTCACAACGACTTTCGCGGTGGTCATGCTCGGGCTGTGGCTCGGCCCCGCGTCGCGCCGGCGGTCTACCGCCACCGGCTTGGCGCTGCCGGGCCGGGACGGCCGGATCCGGACGCTCGAGAGCCTGCAGGACGACCACCGGCCGCTCGTCCTCGTCTTCAGCCAACCCGGCTGCGGCGCGTGCGAGGCGTTGCTGCCCGAGCTGGCCGGCTGGCAACGCGACCTGGCCGGGCGCGTCACCGTCGCACTGATCAACGGCGGTCCCGCCGGCAACCGCGTGCCGACGGAGCTCGTCGACGAGTCGCGGGCGGCGTTTGCCGCCTACGGCATCACCGCCACGCCCAGCGCGGTGCTCATCGACGGCGGCCGCCGGGTGGACACGGCGCGCGGCGCCGACGCCATCGGCGAGCTCGTCCATCGCGCGGCGCAGGCTTCCGGTCGGACCGGGCTGACCCGCCGCGGACTGCTCCGGGGAGCATCGGTGGGCTTGCTTCCCGCCGTCGCGGCCACCGCGGCCGCCTGCGACGGGGGTGGCAAGAACAGCCTGCCGAGCAACATCGACGCCTTCGAGGTCGACGGCGCCTGGTTGTGCAACCAGACCTTCGCGCTCTGCACGACGGCGCCCTGTGTGCCGTCGCCGACCGACCCCGGCATCTCGGTGTGCGACTGCGTCGTCGTCAACGGCTACTCGGTCGGATTCCGCAATTGCAACGACCGGGCACAGTCGGGCAGCAAGGTGCGGTCGGCCTTCTCGACGGTCAACGTCAACGCGAATTTCGGTGTGCTGACCTGCCCGTCGGGGGTGCCGTGGGCCAACTGCCTCGACGTCGAGTGCGAGATCGATCCCAACAACCCGGCGGTGGCCAAGTGCCAATGCCTGACGGTGACGACCGGCGAGTCGCGGACCTTCGCAGGCGGCTGCCAAACCGCCACCTGCACGTCGACCATCTGGTCGGCCGCCACGCCGGACCTGCCGGCCACCGCCCAGTACCGCAAAGGCATGAGCCAGATCGGTCAGCCAGTTAACTTTCCGAAAACCTGTCCGGCGCCGCATCCCTAGGCCGGCGTTTCGGGCCCCGCGGCGCACGGGTCGGTCCGACCCCCGGCCCGACTCGCGAACTCGATAGCGCATGCGCAACCGCTTTCGAGATCCGCCTGGCACCCCGCGCACAGAGCTTGAGGCCCTGACCCACGCGCCGCGCAAACCGCGCGGGTCCGGCAGGATGGGCTGGTGTTTGGCCTCGTCCTGATCGTCGCGCTCGTCTCCACCGTCATCGTGGGGACGGTCATTGGCCGGCGCTACCGCGTGGGCCCGCCGGTGCTGCTCATCCTGCTCGGCGCGCTGCTGGGCCTGATCCCCCACTTCGCGCACATCAAGATCGACGGCGAGCTCGTGCTGCTGCTGTTCCTGCCCGCGATCCTGTACTGGGAGGGGCTGAACACCAGCTTCCGCGAGATCCGGGCGAACGCCCGCATCATCGTGTTCCTCAGCGTCGCCCTGGTGATCGCCACCGCGGCGGCCGTGTCGTGGACGGCACGATCGCTGGGCATGGACCCGCACGCGGCGGGCGTGCTCGGCGCCGTGCTCTCCCCGACCGACGCCGCCGCCGTGGCCGGCCTGGCGAAAAAGCTGCCGCGCCGGACGCTTACGGTGCTCAAGGCGGAGAGCCTCATCAACGACGGCACCGCCCTGGTGCTGTACGCCGTCAGCGTCCACATCGCGGTCGGCGGGTCCGCGATCAGCCCGCTGCAGGTAAGCGGCCGGTTCGTCCTTTCCTACCTCGGCGGCATCGCCGCCGGGCTGCTGGTCGGCGGGGCGGCGACGCTGATCCGCAAACGACTCGACGCCCCGCAAGAGGAAGGCGCCCTGAGCCTGCTCACGCCGTTCGCGGCGTTCCTGCTGGCCCAGGCATTCGACTGCAGCGGCGTGGTCGCGGTGTTGGTCTCGGCCCTGGTGCTCGCCTACGCGGGCCCGCTGGTGATCCGGGCGCGGTCCCGCCTGGAGGCCTACGCCTTCTGGGACATCGCGACGTTCCTGCTCAACGGCTCGCTGTGGGTGTTCGTCGGGGTGCAGATCCCCGGCGCGGTGCGCGGGATTTCCAACGTCGACGGCGGACTTCGCCACGCCGCCTACCTCGCCCTGGCCATCACGGGCGTCGTGATCGCCTCCCGGATCGTGTGGGGCGAAGCGACCACCGCGCTGCTTCGCCTCGTCGACCGCCGGGCGGTGCAGCGTGAGCGCCGCGTCAACTGGCGTCAACGTTTCGTCACCGCATGGTCGGGGTTCCGCGGGGCCGTGTCGCTCGCGGCGGCGGTGGCCGTGCCGACGACCACGCTCAGCGGCGCGCCGTTCCCGGACCGCAGCCTGCTGATCTTCATCGTGGTCTTCGTCATCCTGGTGACCGTCCTGGTGCAGGGCACCACGCTGCCGGCCGTGGTCCGCTGGGCCAAGATGCCCGACGACGTCGCCTACGTCCGGGAACTGGAACTGGCCCGAACCCGCGGCGTCGAAGCCGCCCTCGCCGCGCTGCCCACCGTCGCCGACGAGGTCGGCATCGGCGACGACCTGCGGCGCCGGTTGCAGAAGGAATACGAGGAGAAGGCCGCGCTCGCCCAGGCCACCGAGGACGGTTCGGCGAACAGCCGCCTGCTCAAGGGCAAGGAAAAGGTCCGGCGGGTGCGGCTCGGCGTGCTCGAACACAAGCGTCGCGAAATCACCGATCTGCGAAACCAAAACCTCATCGACGACATCGTGCTGCGCGAGTTGCAAAACGAGATGGACCTCGAGGAAGTGCAACTGCTCGACGCCGCCGACGACCGCTAGGGCGCCCTGATGTTGCAGACGGTCGCCGTCCGCGGGTACCGCTCGCTGCGCGAGGTGATCGTGCCGCTGGCCGGGCTGTCCATCGTCACCGGGGCCAACGGCGCCGGGAAGTCGTCGCTCTACCGCGCGCTGCGGCTGCTGGCCGACTGCGGGCGCGGCGAGGTGATCGGCTCGCTGGCCCGCGAGGGCGGGCTGCAGTCGGTGCTGTGGGCCGGCCCGGAACAGCTGGCCGGCGCCCGGCGCACCGGCAAGGCCCAGGCGACCGTGCGCACCCGGCCCATATCCCTCGAATTGGGCTTCGCCGCAGACGATTTCGGCTATCTCGTCGACCTCGGCATCCCGCAGATGGCGGGCATCAAATCCGCCTTCGCCCGCGATCCCGAGATCAAGCGCGAAGCGGTGTTCGCCGGCCCCGTGCTGCGGAACGCCACGACGCTGGTGCGCCGGACCCGGGATTTCGCCGAGGTGAGCGCCGAATCGGGCCGCGGCTTCGACGAGCTGAGCCGATCCCTGCCGTCGTATCGCAGCGTGCTGGCCGAGTACGCCCATCCGCACGCGCTGCCCGAATTGGCCGCCGTGCGTGAGCGATTGCGCGGGTGGCGCTTCTACGACGGCTTCCGAGTCGACCCGGGATCGCCCGCGCGGCACCCGCAGGTGGGCACGCGCACCCCGGTGCTTTCCGACGACGGCCATGACCTGGCCGCCGCGATCCAGACCATCATCGAGGCCGGCTTCGACGACCTGAGCCGCATCGTGGCCGATGCCTTCGACGGCGCCACCGTCTCGGTCGCCGTCAACGACGGGGTGTTCGATCTTCAGCTCAAACAGCGCGGCATGCTGCGCCCGCTGCGGGCCGCCGAATTATCCGATGGCACATTGCGATTCCTGCTCTGGGCCGCCGCGCTGCTCAGCCCACAGGCCCCGTCGCTGATGGTGCTCAACGAGCCCGAAACCTCCCTGCACCCCGACCTGGTGCGACCACTCGGCTCACTGATCCGCGCCGCCGCCGGCCAGACGCAGGTCGTCGTGATCACGCATTCCCGCGCGCTGTCCGAGGCCGCCGGCGAGAAGGCCGTCGAGATCGAGCTCTACAAGGAGTGGGGCGAGACGCGCATCGCCGGCCAGGACCTGCTGACGACGCCGCGCTGGGACTGGGGCAAGCGCTAGAACTTGCCCGTCAGGCAATCTTGCCCGCCGTGCAAGTTTCGCGTACGTTGGGCGCATGCCCGACCAACCGACCGGACTGCGCGAGCGCAAGAAGGCCGACACCCGGCGCGCGCTCAGCGACGCCGCGCTGAACCTCGCGTTCGAGCGCGGGCTGGAAAACGTCACGCGCGACGAAATCGCCAGCCTGGCCGGGGTGTCGCTGCGCACCTTCAACAACTACTTCAGCGGCAAGTACGAGGCGCTGGCCTACCGGCAGACCGAACGGATGCGCCGCGGCATCGCGGCGCTTCGGCAACGCCCCGCCGACGAACCGCTGTGGACGGCACTCAGGCACGCGGCGCTACAACCCCTGGAAGAGGATTTCGACGACTTCTACGGTGCCGAGAATCAAGTGCCGAGCCGCCGGGAGCTTGTCGAAGTCCGCAAGCTGCTGATGAACTCGCAGGTGCGTAACGCCTTGCCGCAGCAACTTTTTGACGAGCTGATCGAGGTCATCGCCGAACGCACCGGCACCGACCCCGAACACGACCTGTACCCGCGACTGGTGGTGGCCGTCGTGCGCGCGATCGGCGACGCGGCGGCCGAGGCCTACGTGCGCGCGGCTCCGCCGGTGGCCATCACCGACCTGGTCCGCGACGGCTTCGCCGCAGTCAGCGCCGGCCTGCCCGAGCCCACCAAACCCGAGGAGCCACAGCATGACTGAACACGCCGACATCGTCATCGCCGGCGCCGGCCCCAACGGACTGATGCTGGCCTGCGAGCTGGCAATGAGCGGCATCCGGCCCGTAGTGCTGGATCCATTGCCCGGGCCCAGCCCCGAGCCCAAGGCCAACGGCCTCATCGGACACGTGGTTCGGATGCTCGACATGCGCGGCCTGTATCAGGTGTTCACCGGCGACCCCAACCCGCCCCAGCCCGTCCACGGGTGGATCTTCGCGGCCATGACGCTGAACTTCTTTGGCATGCCGGACAACCCGATGTACGCGCTGGCGATCCAGCAGCCCCGCGTGGTGCGGCTGCTGGAGAAGCGGGCGCGCGATCTCGGGGTCGACGTGCGCTGGGGGCACGAATTCACCGGCCTGCGTCAGGGACCGAAGTCCGTTGAGCTGACGGTGTCCTCGCCGGAGGATGAGTACCGCATCGCCGCCGGGTATCTGGTGGGCGCCGACGGCGGCCGCAGCCTGGTCCGCAAGACCGTCGGCATCGACTTCCCCGGCTACACATCGCAGACCGTCGGCCGGCTCGCCCACGTGCACATCCCCGACGGGCTCCGCCGCGCCGACGGCGGCCTCGACGTCCCCGGATTCGGCCGGATCGCGTTCGGCCACAACCGGTTCGACAACGGAGGCGTGATCTTCGCCGAGTTCGAACCCGGCCGCTCGCTGTTCGGCACCATCGAGTTCTCGCCCCCCGTCGAGGACACGCCGATGAGCCTGGACGAACTGCGCGCCAGCGCGCGCCGCATCCTCGGCGTCGACCTCCCCCTCGAGGAACCGAAAGGCCCCGGGCCGCATGCCCTTCGCCGCATCAACGGCCAGAACACCCGCCACGCGGAGCGCTACCGCGACGGCAGGGTGCTGCTGCTCGGCGACGCCGCCCACGTGCACAGCGCGATGGGCGGGCCAGGCCTGAACCTCGGCCTGCAGGACGCGGTGAACCTGGGCTGGAAGCTCGCGGCCCACCTCAACGGCTGGGCGCCCGCCGGATTGCTCGACACCTACGAGTCCGAACGCCACCCCGTCGGCGAGCGCGTCATGATGCACTCGCTGTCGCAGACCGCCCTCATGGCGCCCGGGCCTGAAGTCGCCGCGCTACGAACGCTGATAGGCGAGCTCTTCGCGATCCCCGACGTCGCCCGGCACATGGCCCGCCTGCTGGCCGGCACCGACGTGCGCTACGACGTCGCCGACGACCACCCGCTGTCGGGCTGGCCGGTGCCCGAGCTGACCCTCGAGGACGGCCGGCGTGTCGAGGAACTGCTGCGCGACGCCCGACCGGTCCTGCTCGATCTCGGCGGCGGCGTGGGCGCCACGTCGCGCGGGTGGGCCGATCGCGTCGACGTCGTCGAGGCGACCGCCGCCGACCGCCCCGCCGCGGCGCTGCTGATCCGGCCCGACGGCTACGTCGCCTGGGCGGCCGACGCGTTCGGGACGGCCGAGCAAGACGGTCTGCGGGACGCCCTGCGCCGCTGGTTCGGGCACGAGTCGAGCGGATAGCCGAGCCAGCGACCAGACTGGGCGGCATGGCCCCCACGAATCCCGGTGCACCGGCGCGCAGCGCGCAGAAGATCGTCGACGTCCTGTCCGCGCAGGGAGTCGAGTACATCTTCGGCGTGCCCGGAGCCAAGATCGACGCCGTCTACGACGCCCTGGTCGACGGCGGCCCAACACTGGTGGTTTGCCGACACGAACAAAACGCGGCGTTCATGGCCGCTGCGGTCGGCCGGCTCACCGGCAACCCGGGGGTCGTGCTGGTGACGTCCGGTCCCGGCACCGCCAACCTGGCGACCGGCCTGCTCACCGCGACCACCGAACAGGATCCGGTGGTCGCGCTGTGCGGGGCGGTGCGCCGCGAGGACCGGCTCAAGCGCACCCACCAGTCGATGGATGCCGCCGCGATGCTGCGCACGGTCACCAAGTTCACCGGCGAGATCAACGACCCCGACAACGCCGTCGAGGCCACCATCGGCGCGTTTCGCGCCGCCGCCAGCGAGCCGCGGGGGGCCGCCGCCGTCGTCCTGCCCGCCGACGTGCTGGCCGCCCCCACATCGGAGGGCATCACGGCCCGTCTCCCGATCCCGCCGCTGGGGGCCGCCCCGGCGCAGGCCGTCGCCCGGGCGGCCGAGCTGATCCGCGCCGCGCAGCGCCCGGCGCTGCTGGTCGGGATCCGCGGCGCCGACCCGGACAGCTGCGCGGCGCTGCGCGAACTGGTCGCCGCGACCGGGCTGCCCGTCGTTGAAACCTTTCAGGCCGCGGGGGTGATCTCCCGCGCCCTAGAGGGTAACTTCCTCGGCCGCGTGGGCCTGTTCCGCAATCAGCCCGGCGACGTCATCCTCGACCACGCCGACGTGCTCGTCACCATCGGCTACGACTCCGTCGAATACGACCCGGTGCAATGGAACAACGACCCCAGGCTGCGAGGGCGCACCATCATCCACATCGACTCGGTGCCCGCCGACATCGACAACCACTATCAGCCGGCGCTGGAACTGCTCGGCAACGTCGCGACCACCCTCACCGACCTGACCGGCAAGCTGGCCGGCCTCAGGCTCACCGCCGAATACCGCGGCCAGATCGACACCCAGCGAAAAGCCTTGGCCGACATCGACAACGCCGCACGCGACGACGTTCCGAGCGGGCCCGGACTCAATCCCGTCGCGGTCGTGCTGCGCCTGCGCGAGGAACTCGACGACAACGCCACGATCGCGTGCGACATCGGCTCGGTGTACATCTACATGGCGCGCCACTTCCGCGTCTACGAACCCAGGCGGCTGCTGTTTTCCAACGGCCAACAGACCCTCGGCGTGGCCCTGCCGTGGGCGATGGCCGCCTGCCTGGTGCGGCCCGGCACCCCCGTCGTGTCGGTGTCCGGCGACGGCGGATTCCTGTTCTCCGCACAGGAACTCTCGACCGCGGCCCATCTGGGGCTGACATTCACCCACATCATCTTCCGGGACAACACCTACGACATGGTCGGCTTCCAGGAGGTCCTGAAATACCGGCGCAAGTCCGGCGTGCAACTCGCCGACTACGACATCGTCAGCTACGCGGCGGCTTTCGGCGCCCGCGGTTACCGGGTGAAAACTTTGGAAGAGTTCGGCGCCACCCTGCGCGGGGCGCTGGCCGAGGAGGGCCCCTCCCTGATCGACGTCCCGGTGGACTACAGCCGCAACACCGACCTCGCCGCGCACCTGCACGACGACCCCTTCGAGTGAGACGGGAAAGATGAGCAACGCATACGATCGATTCCGCCATTGGGCCACCAGCATTCTCGGTCACCACCATGACGACGAGGTGTACCAGTTCTCCACGATCAGCGCCCTGCTCGACGGCGTCTACGACGGCGACGCCACCGTCGCCGACATCCTGCGCCACGGCGACTTCGGCCTGGGCACGTTCAACCACCTCGACGGCGAGATGGTCGTCCTCGACGGCGTCTGCTACCGGCTGCGCGCCGACGGCACCGCCACCCGGGCCGCGCCGGCCGACCGCACCCCGTTCGCTGCGGTCACGCGGTTCCACGGCGACTTCGAGATCCCGGTTCAAGCGCGCACCGGGCGCGCCGAGCTGACCGAGGCGATCGATCGCCAAATCCAAAGCCCGAACCTGATTTACGCGATCAAGATCACCGGGCGCTTCGCCGAACTGCACACCCGGACGGTGATGGAGCAGAAACGGCCCTATCCCCCGTTGACCGAGGCGACCGAAGAGCAGGCCGAGACCGTGTTCACCGACGTGTCGGGCACGGTGGTCGGGTTCCGCACCCCCGACTTCGAACAGGGCATCTCCGTGGCGGGGTACCACCTGCATTTCCTCAATGACGATCGCACCGCCGGCGGGCATGTCCTCGACTTCGGCCTCGAGCGCGGAACGGTCGCGGTCAGTGGCGCCTCGCAATTGCACCTGAGCCTGCCCACCTCCGGGGCCTTCCTCGGTGCGCAGCTGTCCGGTGACGACCTCGCCGAGCGGATCGGCAAGGCGGAGGGGCCCAAGGGTGGGGATTCGAGTTGACGAACCGCGGTCGGTCGGGACAAAGTGTCCGCTACATGACCGGCTGGTTGAAATCGATCCGAAACCTCTTCGGCTTGTCGGGATCAGCGCGCACCTGAACAGTCATGCCGGGCTGTGCGGCGGCCAACTCTTCGGGTTCGAATTGTCTATACACGCTTTTGATGTACGGTTCGCTGCCGGGGATATGCACTTCCAGTTCGACCGTGCCCCATACCTGGCGGAGGCCCGAAGCCGCTTTGAGTGATAACACCTGCGCAGATCCTCTGAGCGTCGCCCGTTCATCTGGCGGCTCGGCGGGAGACATGCGGTTCCAAACCCAGCCGGTCAGGAAAGGGATTGCCAACGCCGCGACAACACATGCGACCGCGATTGCGATGGTCCGGGGATCGCTGGGCAGGCGACCGGCCAGGTGCACCTGGTTCATCGGCGCATGCTAACACCGACCTCGCCACGCCGATCCCGAACGGACCCGCGGCCCGTCAGCGGAAGATGTTGACACTCTCGGGGAGTCGCAACAACGCAGCATCCCCCCGGCCCGTCGCGACGAGCAGAAAATCGTGCGCCGCAATGCCGGTCTGACGCGTGAAGTCCTCAGCCGACAGGTCCAACAGCCGCGCGATCGCCGGTTCCGCGGCGGCGGCCGCGTCCCGCAGCAATGCGCCGAGCACGAAGTCGAGGCTGGCGTACAGGCCCGGCCCGGTATCGGACGGCAGGCCGAGTGCGGCACGAACGTCGTCGCCGTGCACGTACGCGTCGTTCAGCAGCGCGTGCACGCCCTGGCCCACAGTGAGCCCGGGCACCGGGCTGGGTGACGCCCACACCGCGTCGTCGAACACCGTCGCAAGCCGCGCCACCGCTTCACTGGCGGCATGCAGCCGCGCCGCGAGCGAGCCAGGGGCCTCGCCACGCAGGGCGGCGGCCTGGTCGTCGGGTGTTCGGGTGCCGATCGCGCCGCTGACGGTGTCGACCGCCTGCCCCACCAGGTGGCCGGCGATATCGCGCACCTGCCACCCGTTACAGCGGGTTGCACGGGTCCAGTCCAAAACATCCAGCGCGCCAAGGATTTCAGCGAAAGAACGATATTCGTCGAGTAGGCCGCTGACGGTCCGCTCGCGCACCGGTCCCGGCCGCTGGATGGGCGGGGTGCTCATCGCAACGCCTCCCCGACGGCGCGCAGCCGGTGCAGCTGCTCGACGAACCCGTCCGGGCCCAGCACGCCGACCCGGCAGACCAGGTGCCTGGCGCCGGCGTCGAGGTAGCTCGCCAGCCGGGCTGTGACGGCCTCGGGTGTCCCCGCCGCATACGTCTGTATCTGCTCGACGGCCTCGATGCCGAAACCGTATGTCCGGGTGGCGAAATGATCCAGCGCCGCCCGGCCACCGTCGGCGTCCTCGGTGACCAGCACGGTGACGAACAGCGCCGGCGTCACCTCATCGGCGATGCGACCGGCGCGCGTGGCCGAGGCGCGCACCTCGGCCAGGCCCGACCGATAGCCCTGTGGCGTTGGCGGATACGGCAGCCACCCGTCGTAGAGACGGCCGGCGCGGGCGCGGGCGCCTGGGGTGTCCGCGGCCAGCCACACCGGCGGGCCGGATTCACCGAACGGCGTGATGCCGGCCGGGATATCGTCGAGATGCAGCACGGCGCCATGAAACGAACTGGGTTCCTTGGCATTCCACAGTTGTCGCCACAATGCCACGGTGTCGTCGAGGCGAGCGAACCGCCGGGGCCACGGCACCTCCGAGGCGGCATACTCCACCTCGGACAGGCCCGGAAAGCCCGCACCGGCCGCCACCGCCAGCCGCCCGCCCGACAGCCGGTCGATGGAGGCCAGGACGTGCGCGGTCTGCACCGGCCGGCGCAGCACCGGCTGCAGGGCGGCGGTACCCAGCGTGATCCGATCGGTGACGGCGGCCGCCGCCGACAGGAACGTCAGCGCTTCGATGCGGGGCCTTACCAGCGAGTCGTTCGCCCACAGCGAGTCGAAACCCAGATCCTCGACGACGCGCGCGAAGTCGAGGAGCCGGCGTAGATCGGCGCCGGCCCAGGGCTCGGCAGCCAGGGGCGGCATGACGCCGAGGCGGAGTGGCTCTTCCATGAGGCGATGGTGGCGCCGACGGTGATGCGCGGCAATTCCCGGCAAGGAATAGCGCCCAGCGTCGCGAACGGGTTGACTGGTCGCATGTCGGTTTCGGTGCAGGGCGACTTCGGCACCGCGTTGCGTGAATGGCGTAATCGGCGACGGCTCAGCCAGATCGACCTCGCCAACGATGCCGGCACCACCCAACGGCACCTCAGCTTCTTGGAGCAGGGACGCTCGGCGCCGGGGCGCGACATCGTCAGCCGGCTCGCCGACTCGTTGGGCCTGACGCTGCGGCAACGCAACGCGCTGCTGTCGGCGGCGGGCTTCGCGCCCGCGCACCCCGAGTCTCCGCCGGACGCGCCGCTGCTGCGGCCCGTGCGCGAGGCGCTCCAGCATGTCCTCGACGGCCACCTGCCGTATCCGGCGATGGTCATGGACGGCTTCGGCGAACTGGTCGCCGCCAACGGCGCGTTCGGGCTGTTGACCGACGGGGTGGCGGGATGGCTGCTGGAGGCGCCGGTCAACGCGCTGCGGGTCGCGCTGCACCCCGACGGCATGGCCGCGCGCATCGTGAACCTCGACGACTGGCGGCGCCACATCCTGCACGGCCTGCGCGAGCGTGGCCCGCACCCCCGCATCGAGGCGCTGATCGAAGAACTCGAGGGCTACGGCGTGCCGGCGCCGGGCGGCCGGCCGATCGAATCGCTGGGCTTCGCGGTGCCGCTGCACCTGCGTTCCGCCGACGGTGACGTGCGGCTCGTCGCGACGATCTCGACGTTCGTCACCGCCCTGGATGTCACCGTGTCCGAGCTCCGCCTCGAGGCTTTCCTGCCCGCCGACCGGGAGACCGCCGCGATTCTCGCCCGCCGTCACGCAGGTTGAGGCGCCGCAGGGTTGACGAATTCACGGACTGTTCAGGCACACGTCGGTTCCACATCGATGACTGCACACGCGCGCCGCGTGTCCTCACGGTATGCGCGTTGTACAGGTCGCCAACTTTTACGGCCCCCGCTCCGGCGGCCTGCGCACCGCGGTGGACCGGCTCGGCGCGGAATACTGCGCCACCGGGCACGAGGTGTTCCTGATCGTCCCCGGCCGAAGTCCCGAACGCACGCAACTGCCCACGGGCGTGGTGCGAATCACGATGCCCGCCCGGTTGATTCCGTTCACCGGCGGCTACCGCGCCGTCATGCCGGGGCCCGTCAAGGCGCTCTTGAAAGCGCTGCGGCCCGACGCGCTGGAGGTTTCCGACCGGCTCACGCTGCGGTCCCTGGGGCCCTGGGGCCGCGACTACGGCGCCAAGACGGTGATGATCTCCCACGAACGGCTGGATCGCCTTGTGGGACAGATACTTCCGCGGCGCAGCGCGGAGAGGTTCGCGGACTTCGCCAATCGGCGCACGGCCGCCAACTACGACACCGTGGTGTGCACGACGGCGTTCGCGCGCGAGGAGTTCGACCGCATCGGCGCGACGAACACCGTCACCGTCCCGTTGGGCGTGGATCTGCAGACCTTTCACCCGCGCCGGCACTCGTACCTGGTGCGCCGGCGCTGGGCCGCCCCGCAGCAGATCCTCTTGGTGCACTGCGGCCGGCTCTCGGTGGAAAAGCGCGTCGACCGCAGCATCGACGCGCTCGGCGCGCTGTGCCACGCCGGTGTCGACGCCCGGCTGGTGGTCGTCGGCGAGGGTCCGCTGCGGGCCCGGCTGGAAAGGCAGGCCTCCCGGCTGCCCATCGACTTCACCGGGTTCATCAACGACCGGCACACCGTCGCGGGCCTGCTGGCCACCGCCGACGTGACACTGGCGCCGGGGCCGCACGAGACCTTCGGGCTGGCGGCGCTCGAATCGCTGGCCTGCGGGACGCCCGCGGTGGTGTCGCGCACGTCGGCGCTCACCGAGATCGTCACGCCGGACAGCGGCGCCCTGGCCGACAACGACCCGTTCGCCATCGCGTGGGCGGTCGGCGCGATCGTCGGCCGGCCCGAACACCACCGCCGCAGCTCCGCCCGGCGCCGCGCGGAGAACTTCACCTGGGAGCGGGCCGCCGCCGGCATGCTGGCGTCGCTGGACACGAAGCAAACCGCCTAGCACTCAGGCGAACTCAGAACCCGTAGCAGACGACGACGGTACCGATAAGCCGTGACCAGTACACGCTGGCGGCCGCCATGCGGGCCGTCGCGCGCATCGTGCACGGAAGCCCCGCGACCTCAGGTGCCCGCGTGAGGAAGATCTCGTCGACGAGAGTGAGTCCATCGACCCAGCGCTCGGGTTGTCGTGGGTCATTGAAACCAGGATTGACGACGTCGCCCGCGATGACGGACATGCCCGGAGCGTGCTTCACCGCCCAAATGGCATAGCGGGTATATAGATTGAACGCCACCTCCCCGCTCGGGAAGTGACCGACGAGCCGGTCCAGCAGCGAAACGAATCCGTCCTGCGTGAGGAAGGCGATCAGGCCGTCGCCGACGATCACGGCAGGCCGCGAATTGGGGACGTCGTCGAGCCAGTGCGGGTCGGTAAGGTCCGCGCCGATGCTGTGGGCGTTCGCGTGTTGGGGAACGACGCGAGAGCGCAGCGCAATGACCTCGGGGAAATCGATGTCGTACCACGCCACGGTGGGCGGCGGGTCAATGCGAAAGATCCGGGTGTCCAGGCCGGCGCCTAGATCCAGCACCACCGCGTCCGGATGGTCGGAGATGAAACGACGCACCAGATCGTCAAGTGTTTTGGCCCGCACCGAGATGTCAAAGACCCGCGATCGGGGGTCGAGGAATTTGGTTGTGAGCGCGGGAAACCGGGCAAGGTCGTAGCCGACCTTGGTGAGGATCTCGTCGGCCATGGTGTCGCCGAGGAACGGGCGCGGTAAGCGGCTGTCGAGGGCCCTACCGCCCAACGTGAGAAACAGACTCTCCTGCGCGGGCTTGAAGTCCGGAAGTCTCATGGCTTGTCTTCCTCCCAGATTCGCGGCAGCGCCGCGACCAACGCCTCGACCTGCGCGCGCGTGAGTGCCGTGACGCTCCCGTCCGGCAGGCCGAGGACACGGTCGATGGCGAGCCCGTGCAGCCTGAATCGCGCTGTCAGGCGGTCGATTGCCGCCTCGCGCGCGGACTCGTCGCCGGCCTGTAACACCTCGATGACGTTCGAGTTCGTGCGTGCCGCGAGGCCGTAGATCATGTCGGCGACACCCTCGGGGTCAAACGTGTCGAAGACGCCTTCGGCAACGCCCTCGGATATCAGCCGCGTCAGCAACGGAAGGACCATCGCTTGCTCGACCGCGAGGATTCGCGCGTAGAGATGCGCATTGTCCGAGCGCAGCAGGGACACCATCGCCGCCAACTGCTCCGGTCCGCCCACTTTCAGGTTCGCGTCAAAACCGGCCCGCAGGCTCGCGTTGAGCCGGGCCAGCGCGTCGCCCTGGCAGGCGGCGACGGCGTCCTCCACGGCGGCGAACGCCTCGCTCGCGCTCCGCTCGGCCAACGCGGTGATCAGGGCCTCTTTGGACGGAAACCAGTGGTAGAACGCGCCTTTCGACACGCCCGCGTCGGCGATGAGGTCGTTGAGGCTGACGTTGTCGTAACCGTCGCGCACGAACAACGAGGCCGCCCGGTCGAGCAGCTCCGCTCGCCGGATGTCGGGATGCTTAACTACCCGCGGCATGCGGGCGATCGTCGGTCGGACGTTCCGGCTTCCAGCCGACGTAGGTCAGGTAAAGGCCGGCCGAGGCCAGGCAGGCGAACAGCACCCAGATCACCGCCGACGCGCCCGAGCTGTAGATGGCGTTGCCGGCCGCGTCGTATGCCCGCGGAACGGTCAGCAGGAGCAGGCCGCGGACCAGAAAAAACCAGCCGATCACCGAGACGATGATCGCCGGAGGGCTGCGCCAATACTGGTGAAACGCGATGATGAAAAGGCCGCCTGCCAAAAGAATGGCACCATACAGCCACGACCACATCGGGTTGGCCTTGAATTCGCTGAACAGTTCCGCCATGTACTGCCCGCGCACCGCCACCGTGGTCGGGACGATGGTGAGGAACGGCCCCATCACCCGGGCGAACATGCGGGTGCGGATTTGGGATTGCGCAGGTGCGCTCATTGCTCTACCTCCGTGGTCGCCCACGAAGTATAACCGACCGGCGGTCGGTATAACAGACCACCGGTCGGTAGAAGCCTGGGCGCTACCCGCCGCTGGGCTTGGTGGGGCTGTGCTTGCCCGGGCAGTAATCCGCGGTGGCGGCGCCGATGAACGTCTCGGCTTGCGCCTGGGTCAGCTTGTGCGAACCCGTCAGCTGGTCGATCTCGTCCTTCTGCGTGTAGCCGGCTTCGAGGTCCTGGCACATCACGCGCGCCATGTTGACCGCCTGGGCGGGCGAACCGAGGTTGATGCCGTGCGATGACAGGTAGTCGGCGAAATCCTGGTCCGTCTGGTCGGCGTGCGCGACGGCCGCCGGCACCCACATGACAGCCAGCAGAGCGCCGAAGGCGCACGCGGAAAGTTTCTTTTTCATTTCCCCATCACTTTCGAAGCTTCGACGCTCAATGTAGCGAATCGTCGCGCGCGAGCGGTCGGCGGTCAATAGCCCGACGGCGCTACCACCACGCGCAAGCCAAAGTTCAATCCGCCGTTCAGTTTTAGTTCTGAGCGAGTTTAATTCCGAGCGTGCGGCCGCCCCGGTTTGCCAAACAAGAGTTCACCTCGAGTTCCGATAGCGTTCACCTCGCGAAGGGTGGCTAGGCTCGCGGTGAACGCGAGGAGGTGGAGCCCGTGCCGGCGCGCGACGAGGTGCTGATCACGGCGGCCGAGCTGGCCCGCCTGATAGAGGCCGGCGACCCGCCGGCGATACTCGACGTGCGTTGGCGGCTCGACGATCCCGACGGCCGTGCGGCCTACCTGCAGGGCCACCTGCCTGGCGCGGTCTATGTGTCGCTGGAAGACCAACTCAGCGACCACAGCGTCGAAGGGCGCGGGCGGCACCCGCTGCCGTCCGGGCGCGACGTGGAGGCCGCCGCGCGCCAATGGGGCATCCAGCAGGACGGTTTGGTCGTGGTGTACGACGACTGGAATCGCGCGGGATCCGCCCGGGCCTGGTGGGTGCTGACCGCGGCCGGCATTCCGAACGTGCGCATCCTGGACGGCGGCCTGTCGGCGTGGCGCTCGGCCGGACGGGGCCTGGAGACGGGCCCGGTCCACCCGGCGCCCGGGAATGTGACTGCCCCGCACGGGGATCTGTATGCCGGTGGTCGGCCGACGCTGACGGCGGAGCAGACCGGCGACGTGACGCTGCTCGACGCGCGCGCACCCGAACGCTTCCGCGGCGACGTCGAGCCGCTGGACCCCGTCGCCGGTCACATCCCGGGCGCCACGAACCTACCGAGCGGCGCCGTTTTGTCGGAGGACGGAACGTTCGTCGGCGAGCACGCCCTCGGCCAATTGCTCTCCGACCGAGGCATCGACGCAGACGGCCGGGTGGGCGTCTATTGCGGCTCGGGCGTCACGGCGGCCGTCACGATCGCTGCGCTCGCCGCGACGGGCCGAGCGGCCGCGCTGTACCCGGGGTCGTGGTCGGAGTGGTGTTCGGATCCGACCCGACCGGTGGGTCAGGGCCCCGAATAGGCCGCGGCCCCAGGCCAATTCAGCTGTCCGCCCAGCTCCGCAGAAAGGCCGCCGCCACGCGGGCGGCGTTCTCCGCCGCGATCTGCTTGTAGAAAAAGAACTCGAACGGGAAGCCCGGCAGGCGCAGCGGGTCGCCGGCGCCATCCGAGATGCCGCGGATGCCGAGGAATGGGACCCCGTGGGCGTCGGCGACCGCCTGCGCCGCGGCCGTCTCCATGTCGGTCGCGTCAAACGCCGGGTTCGCGATCGGCGTGATGTTCAGGTTGCTGATCAGAGCCCTCCGCAGCCAGGGCCCGACCGCCCGAAAGAAGTTGCCGGTGTAGAACAATGAGCGATCCGGGGCCCTGCGGGGTTGACATCCGAACACGCCGCCGCCGTTCGGGATGCACGGGAACGCCTGGCCGCTGTTGTTGTCGGAGCTGGACCCGTCGCCACCCACCACCAGCCGCGGCCGGCGCTTCAGGTCGATCAGCGTGACGCGGGGGGCTTTCTGGCGCAGGTGGTTAACGCTCTCCAGGTCGACGCTCAGCCCCCGCACCGCGGCCAGCATGCCCGGGTCGACCGGGTGAAACGTTGCGCCACCGTCCCCCGACCAGCGGCCCGGTACGGCGACGTCGCCGATGCTGACGCGCGCGCCGCCGCCGGCGACGCCGGAGAACAGCACCGCGCCAATGGAGATCGACGACGCGTGGGTGAAGCGAGCGAGGGCGGTTTGGGCGGTCTCGGTCGCGTTGACCAAGCCGATCCCGGTCATCGCCACGATCACCTTCTTGCCGCCGATCGTGCCGAGGTAAAAGTGCCGACGGTCAAACCGCACCACCGGGTGGCGGTCCAAAACGGTGCGGGAAAGCACCGCGTCAGCTTCGGCCGGGAATGCCGACAAGACCAGGGTGCGTCGTTCCGCCGGTTCTTCGTCGGTCACAAATGCTTGATTTTGGCGCATCGGACGCCGCCGAATATCCAATACGGTTCTTTTTGTTCAGCGCTTTCGTGCCCGTTATTCGCGCTAGTCTCAGCGACGTGCTCGAAGTGATCGAAAAAGGGCCCGCGGGTGATTCCGGGAAAACGCCGCTGGTCTTCGTCCACGGCGCTTGGCACGGCGCCTGGTGCTGGGACGAGCATTTCCTGGATTTTTTCGCCGCGAAAGGCCACCGATCGCTGGCGGTGAGCCTGCGCGGGCATGGCAAGAGCCCGGCGCCAGGCAGCATGCGGTTGTGCTCGATGGCCGACTTCGTCGACGACGTCGCCTCCGTCGCTGACGGCCTGCCCCGGCGGCCCGTGGTGATCGGGCATTCGATGGGCGGTTTCGTGGTACAGAAGTACCTGGAGTCGCACGGCGCGCCGGCCGCGGTGTTGCTCGCCTCGGTACCTCCGAGCGGCATCGCCGGATTCTTTCTGCACCGGTTCCAGCGGCACCCCTGGTTGACCGCGCGGAGCCTGGCCATGGGTAAGTCATTGCGCAGCGTTGGCGGCACGCCGGAATTGACGCGTGAGACGTTCCTGTCCGCGGCGATTCCGCCCGCCGACGTGGCGCGCTACACCGGGCTGCTCGACGAGGAATACGTGTCGAAATTCGTCCTCGACATGCTGTTGCTCGACCTGCCCAAGCCCCACCTCGTCACCGCGCCGGTGCTGGTCCTGGGCGCCGGCGACGACATCGTCTTCACCAAGCGCGAGGTCCGCGCGACCGCGTTCGCCTACCGCACCGAGGCGGAATTCTCCCCGGGAATGGCCCACGACATGATGCTCGAACCCGGGTGGGCCGCCGTGGCCGCAAGGATCCACGAGTGGATCGAAACCTGCTGTCCCACAACGTTGCCGCGATGACCGGCCGGCTCGACGGCAAGGCCGCGATCATCACCGGGGCGAGCACCGGGCTGGGCCCGGTGATGGGCTCGCTGTTCGTCGCCGAGGGCGCCCGGGTGCTGCTGGCCGCGCGGCGCGAAGAGCTGGTCCGCGATGCGGCTGCGGCGGCCGGCCCCGGAGCCATCGCGATGCGCGCGGACGTGACCGACGAGGGTGACGTCGCGGCGATGGTCGCAAGGGCCGTCGACGAGTTCGGCCACGTCGACATCCTGTGCAACAACGCCGCCGCGCCCGGACAGGACCGCTGGATCTGGGAACAGACGCTGGACAACTGGAACGCCACCTTCGCCATCGACGTCACCGCGGCCATGCTGTGCACCCGCGAAGTGCTCAACCAGTCGATGCTGCAACGCCGCCGCGGGGTCATCCTCAACTTCTCCTCGACCGCCGGGTACTCCGGCATCGTCCGCAAGACCCACTACGTCACCGCCAAGGCGTCGCTGCGGGCGTTCACCAAAGCGGTTGCGCTCGAGGTCGGCCAGTACGGAATCCGGTGCAATTGCATCGTGCCCGGCGCCATCGACACCGAGCTGTTTCGCAATTGGGTGCAACGCACCGCCGACGAGCAGGGCGTCGACTTCGCGACCGTGCGCGCCAGATCGGTCAAAGGCGTGCCGTTGCAGGACATTTCGACGCCCGAAGACGTTGCCAACCTGGCGTTGTTCCTGGCCGGCGACGAGAGCCGCACCATCACCGGGCAATCGATACCCGTGGATGCCGGCGGGTACATGCAGGGATGAGCACCGGCACGCCGAAACTATCGGTCGCCACGCCCGTGGTGACGATGTTCCCGCGCGCCAGCGCCGAGTGGGAGAAACAGGCCTCCATCGAGGATCTGGCCCAGATCGCCGAGGCCGCGGACCGCCTCGGCTACTACCACCTGACCTGCAGCGAGCACATCGCGCTGCCCGCCGCCGAACAACACCGCCGCGGCGCCCGCTACTGGGATCCGCTGGCCACCTTCGGCTTCCTCGCGGCGCGCACGCGACGGATCCGGTTGGCCACCAACGTGCTGGTGCTCGGGTATCACCATCCGCTCGAGATCGCCAAGCGCTACGGCACCCTCGACAAGGTCAGCAACGGCAGGCTCATCCTCGGCGTCGGCGTCGGCAGCCTCAAAGAGGAGTTCGAGCTCCTCGGCGCCCCCTTCGACGACCGCGGAGCGCGCGGCGACGACGCGCTGCGGGCGCTGCGCGCCTCGCTGTCGGTTCCCGAACCCTCCTACCACGGTGAGTTCTATTCCTTCGGCGGCATGGTCGTCGACCCGTGCGCCGTCCAGGAACGGGTTCCGATCTGGATCGGCGGGCGCACGCTGCGATCGCTGCGCCGCGCCGCCACCCTGGCCGCCGACGGCTGGGCCCCCTTCGCGGTGAGCCTGCAGCAGGCCCGAGAGTGGTTGCGCCGCTTCGAGCTTGGACCGGGCTTCGAGGTCGTGTTGCCGCCGCCGGCGCCCCTGAATCCGATCAACGAGCCGGAACGAACCCGCGACACGATCGCCGAGGTCGCGGCGCACGGCGCCACCATCGTCAGCGCGATTTTCACCCACACTTCGCTGCAGCATTACCTGGAGAATCTGCATGCGCTGGCCGAGTTGCACCCGTCCGCTTTGAGAGGGCTCCCATGACATCTGCGATCCGGTTACTCGTCATCGTCGCGACGGGTTGCCTCGCGGCGTGCGCGTCGCCACCACAGGCGTCTGCGCCCAGCGCGACGAAGCCACCGCCGGCGACCGTTGCGCCCGTCACCGCCACCACGACCACGCCAACCTGCGTCGGGCTGTCGATATGCCCGCCGCCCCCGCCGGACGCTGAAGGCAATCCGGGGTGTTACTACTCCGACGGCTGGCGCGATGCGCCGGGCGGCGGGATCGAGGTGTGGTACTTCCATGAGCCGCAGAACATTTCGAAGCCGGACAAGGTCACGGCCGTGGTGCGCAAAAAGGACGGCACCGACGAGTCGCAGGACGCCAACATCGACGCGGGCCAACAGGTGCACCGCTTCGAGTTCGCGGCCATCGACAAGTCCGCGGTTCAAGAGGTGTTGCTGACCACGAGCGGCGGCCGCTGCTACGTGGCCGGGCCAGGTGCGTGATGCGGGTCAAGGCAGGCTTTTTCAGCCTCACGGCGCCCGCCCCGGCCGGCGACGACGGCAGCTACCTGCGGTGGCACCTGCTGGATCACATGCCCGAGCAGTACCAACTGCCCGGGATCGTGTACGGATTGCGGTGGATCGCCGACGGCGACTACCTCGATCGCCGCCTCGCGGCCGACGGGCCGTTGGGTCAGGTCGGCAATGCGGTGCACTACCTGGTCACTGACCCCGTCGAGCAGACCTTCGACGACTTCGTCGCCCTCGGCCGCGCCCTGCGGGAAAACGGCCGCTTCCCGGTCACCCGGCCATCGCTGCAAGTCGCCGGATTACGCCTGCTGCAGTGGCACGCCGCGCCACACGCGCTCGTCTCCGCCGAGGTGGTGCCGTTTCGGCCGCACCGCGGGATCGTGCTGATCGTCGAGCAACCCGGTGCGGGCCGCCCGGACCAGTGGCTGCGGTGGCTGCACGCCGAGCACTACCCGGCGCTGCTCGCCACGCCCGGCGCGGCGGGCGCCTGGACTTTCGGTTCGAGCGCCGGTTGGAGCCACCTGCCCGCCGGATGGACGACGGACCACCAATACATCACCGTCGTTTACCTCGACGGCGACCCGCTCACCACCTGCGATGCGCTGAGGCCCCTCATCGAGGAAAGGTGGCGGTCCGCTGCGGTTCGTCCTGTATTCGCCGGACCGCTACGCACCATGGTCAGTTGGGAAGCGTGGCCGCGCGAGCGGGCCCTATAGTCCTTCGTGACGACCTACCGAAGGAAGTGAGATGACCAATCGACGGCTCGTTCTCGCCGCCGCCGGGCTCGCCTTGTTGGGCGCCAGCCTGCCGGCCTGCTCGAGCAAGGGTGGTCAGCCTTCCGCCACGAGTTCGAGCGCGGCTCCGCCGACGACAACCATCATGATGGACGGCAACAAGCACACCATGACCGCCGGCGTCGAGTGCACCAACTCCGCGGCGGTGCCGCCGGCCGAGTCGGGCGATCTCACCACCCACATCAGCGTGCACGACGATTCGGCGTCGATAACCCTGTCCCTGTCGGACGAGAAGCCACCCAGCGTCGACGGTTTCTCTCTTTCGCTCAAGACGGGATCCGGCCAGTATCAGCTGCCCTGGCAGGCGCCCCAGTCCGCGACCCAGGTGCAAGCGAACAAGGACGGGAAGAGTTACACGATCACCGGGACGGGCCAGGGCGCGTCGCCGAATCAGGGTGACGTCCACCAGGTGACGTTCGGGCTGCACGTCACCTGCCCGTAGACCCCAAACTCGTTGCCGGCGTAGTTATCTGCGCGTCCGCCACCCGCGTCACTCCGAGGAAGTGCCCACCCTTTTCCGGAAAGCGTTATCGCATGCGATACCGCTTTCGCAAGACGCTCCAAAGGTCGCGGTTGTCGAACGACGATGCCCTCTGACATGCTGGCAGCTTGGACATCTTCGCGGAGTGGCAGGACGGCGGGACGGAACTTCGGTGGCGGTCGACCACCGCCGCCAACGAAGGGCAGGAAGTCACCGTGTTCAGCCGCCGTTGCGGCACACCCGGGGCGCCCGCGCTGGTGCTGGTGCACGGCTTCCCGACGTCGAGCATCGACTATTTCGGGCTGACTCGCGAACTCGCCAATGACTTCGACATGTTCGTGCTGGACTTTCCCGGCTACGGATTGTCCGACAAGCCGCCGGCCCCCCACGTGTATTCGCTGTACGACGACGCGCGGCTGCTGGTCTACGCGATCACCCAGGTGTGGAAGCTGACCGAATTCCGGATGCTCACCCACGACCGCGGCAGCAGCGTCGGCATGATCGCGCTGGAAATGTTGGCGGCCCAGGACGAGCCCGTTCTGCCCGCCGACCTCATCCTCACGAACGCCAACATCTATCTCCCGCTGTCGAATCTCACCGTGTTCCAGAGCGCCCTGCTCGACCCCGCGACCGGGCGAGACACCGCGGCGGCCACCACGCCGGAGATGCTCGCTGCGGGCCTGGGCGCGAGCACCTTCATACCGCGGCGAACACTGGACGACCCGGAGATCGCCGCGCTGGCGAAGTGCTTCGCCCACAACGACGGAATCCGCGTCCTGCCGGACACGATCCAGTACCTCAAGGAGCGCGCCGCGGACGAAACCAGTTGGCTGGAGGGGATTTCCAAGCTCCACGTCAACACCACCGTGGTGTGGGGCCTGCACGACAACGTCTCCCCGGTGCGCGTCCCCAACTACGTGTGGCAGACGTATCTCAAGACCAAGCCCGGCACAAACCGTTACTGGCTGGTGCCCGGCGCGGATCACTATCTGCAGTGCGACGCCCCCGGGCAGCTCGCCCAGATCGTTCGCCTAACGGCTCAGGGCGGCGACATCCCGCTTCAGACGCTCGGAAACCAGCCCGACGGCGCCGTTCTGGTGGACGAAAGCGCCTCATAGGCCGCGGCTTCACCCGGTGACGACGGGTAGGCGCGCCCACCCGCGCACGCTTGCGGTGTGCGCCCGTTCGGCGTTGGCGTAGTCGACTTCCCAATCGGGCCACCGTTTGAGGACCTCGTCCAGCGCCACCCGGGCCTCCATCCGGGCCAGCGCCGAGCCGAGGCAGAAGTGCAGGCCCTGCCCGAAGCTGAGGTGGCCGCCCTCGCGGTGGATGTCGAAGCGGTCGGGATCGGCGAATCGGCTTTCGTCCCGATTGGCGGAACCGTTGAGCAGCAACATGAACGAGCCTTCCGGGACGACGCGGCCGTAGTGCTCGGCGTCGCGGGCGACGTAGCGGGCTTGCACCGGCGACGGGGGTTCGTAGCGCAGCGTCTCCTCGACCGCGCCGGGGATCAGCGACGGATCGGCGCCGAGTTCGCGGCGCTGGTCCGGGTGGTCCGACAGCAGCTGTCCCATGAAACCGATGAGCCGGGCAGTGGTTTCGTTGCCGGCGCCGGCGATCATGGCGGTGTAGGCCAGCACCTCGGTGCGGGAGAGGGGGCGACGCGTGCCGTCGGGCTCCTCGATCTCCGCGCGCAGCAGATCGGTCATCAGGTCGTCGGACGGGTGACTGGCGCGCCACTCGATGTACTCGGCGAACATCGCGATGGTGTCCGCGAACAGATTCGGGTTGACCTCGCCTGGCTTGCGTCCCTCGGCCATCTCGATGAAGGCCCCGTTGCGATCCCGGATGTTCGCCTGGTCCTCCTCGGGAATGCCCAACAGGTAGCCGATGGTCCGCATCGGCATCATCGCCCCGAGGTCCGCGATGAAGTCGAACCCGCCGGCGCCGATCAACGGGTCGAGTTCGCGGACGCAGAATCCGCGCACCATCGACTCGACGGCCAGCATGCGCCGCGGCGTGAAGACACGGGACAGCAGGCGGCGGTGCAGATCGTGCAGCGGCGGATCCTCGAACAGCAGGATGCCCGGCGGCACTTCGATGTTGTTGAACAAGATGTCGGCGGTGGTCCCGCGGCCGGATCGGTAAGTCTCCCAGTTCGGCAGTTCGCGCGCCACGTCCTGGTACCGGCTCAGCGCGTAGAAGTTGAACTTTTCGTTGTAGTACAGCGGCGCCTCTTCGCGCATGCGCTTCCACACCGGGTACGGGTCGTCGTCGATCTCGACGTCGTATGGGTCGTAGTACAGCTCGGCTGAACGTAACATCTGGCCTCTCAATCGTTTCGGTGCAGGAAGCCGTGCAGGATCGCCTGGACAAGCTCCTCCACGATGACCTCCCGCGACGGCTGCTCGGTCCCGAAGTAGGTGGAACGCAGCGCGGCCATGCCGGCGATCATCGCCACGGTGGAGTGCGCCGGCAGGTCCGGATGGTCCGACCGCAGGCCCCGCAGGTGCATGCCCTCGGCGCTGATCCGGCCGAGCACCGTCAGCGCCCGCCTGACGTCGGCGATGCCGGCGTCGGTCATCTCCTCCTCGGTCAGGGCCTCCGATGCCATCAGCGTCAGGAGCAGCCCCTGGTGTTCGACGAACACGTCGTAGAGCTGCCCAACGAAATGCCCGGCGAGCTCCTCCTCCTTGGTCTCCTCGGGGATGACCGAATGCCACGTCTGGCCGAATTCGTCGACGAAGCTGGTGAAGGGCAGGACGAGGGCCTCGCGGAACAGCGCCGCCTTCGAGCCGAAGTGGCGGAACAGCAGGTGTTCGGTGACGCCCGCGGCCTGGGCGATTTCGCGTGTGGTGGTGCTGCGGTAGTCCTGGCGCGAGAAGAGATCCCGCGCGGCCTCGAGCAGCAGCTTGCGCGGTGCGCCGCGGGGCCGGCGCGTGGCCGCCGTCGTTGCGGGTCGCTTGGCCATGACTTTTAAGATAGCATGCACTATCTTGAAGCGCTGCGGGAGAGGACGCGGACGTGGGCGCAGTCGTCATGCTTGGCACGCTGTTCGGGCTGATCGTTTTGATCTTCGGCCTGGTGCTGCGGTTCGATCCCGAGGCGCGCCGCTCCCCCGGACGCGAGGGCGATCGATGAGCGCCGGGATGACGCCGCTGATGCAGGCGGCCAGTGGCTTCGCCCTCGTCGGCGGGATCACCTTCACCGCGATCGGTGTGTACCTGAGCATTCGCCAGCGCCGGATACACCCACTGCTGCTTCTGTGCATCTCGGCGATTTCGTTCTCGTGGATCGAGGCGCCCTACGACTGGGCGATGTACGCCCAGTTCCCGCCCGCCATTCCGCGAATGCCGTCGTGGTGGCCGCTGAACGTCACGTGGGGTGGGCTGCCGTCGTTCGTTCCCATCGGCTACATCTCCTACTTCGTGTTTCCGGCGGTGACCGGCGCGGCGCTAGGAAGATGGGTCAGCGCGAAATTCCAGTGGCGCAGGCCGATAACGCTGCTGATCGTCGGCCTTGTCGTCGGCTTCTGCTGGGCACTGTTCTTCAACGGGTTCCTGGGAGCCAAGCTCGGCGTCTTCTATTACGGCCGTGTGATTCCGGGGCTGGCGATGCGCGAGGGAACAATTCACCAGTACCCGCTCTACGATTCGCTCGCGATGGGCATACAGATGATGGTGTTCACCTACCTCCTCGGTCGCACCGATGCGCAGGGACGCAACGTCATCGAAATGTGGGCCGATAAAAGGTCGTCGAGTCGTCTCGGAGCGTCTGTTTTGTCCATCGTCACCGTTGTCGTGATCGGAAACCTGCTCTACGGGGCGGTTTTCGCGCCCCACCTGGTGACGAAGCTGGGCGGCTGGGTGACCGCGGGGCCGGTGTGCCAGCTCTTCCCGGGCGTACCCAACCAACCCCGATAGGCGCCGAGCGTCGAGTTGTTGCGCGAATTCGGCCGCTTTTCGCGCCACAACTCCACGTTGGGTGCACAAATCAAATAAACACCGGCAGCTTTGACCAGCCCCGCACGCTGGAGGTGTGCGCCTTCGTGGCGTTGGCGTAGTCGACTTCCCATTCCGGCCAGCGCTTGATGACTTCCTCGAGCGCCACCCGCGCCTGCATGCGCGCCAACGCCGAGCCCATGCAGAAGTGCAGCCCGTGACCGAAACTCAGATGGGTGGCGCCGCGGCGGATGTCGAACTCCTCGGCGCCGGGGAACCGGCGTTCGTCGCGGTTGGCGGATCCGTTGATCAGCAACATGATCGAGCCCTCGGGGACCGTCGTGCCGTGCAACTCGACGTCGCGGGCGACGTAGCGCGCCTGCACCGGCGAGGGCGCTTCGAAGCGCAAGACCTCCTCGATGGCCATGGGAATCAGCGACGGGTCGGCGACGATCTGCCGGCGCTGATCGGGGTGCTCGGCCAGGAGCTGGCCGATGAAACCGATGAGGCGCGTGGTCGTTTCGTTGCCGGCGCCGGCGATCATGCTGGTGTACAGCAGCACCTCGGACCGCGTCAGCCGCCGGGTCCCGTCGTCGTCCTCGACCTCGGCGTTGATCAACTGCGTCATCAAGTCGTCGGAGGGGTGGTCCACCCGCCAATCGATGTAGTTCGCGAACATCTCGTGGCTGTGCTCCAGGAAGTCCTGCGGAACCGCCCGGAACGTGCCCTTTTTCAGTGTGAGCTGGCTGCCGCCCTTGTCGCGGATGGATTCCTGATCGGCCTCGGGGATGCCCAGCAGGTAGCCGATCGTGCGCATCGGGACCATCGCGCCCAGGTTCTCGACGAAGTCGAACCGGCCCGAGCCCACCAACGGGTCGAGCGCGCGCACGCAGAACGCCCGCGTCAGCGGCTCGATCGCCTCCATCCGCCGCGGCGTGAAAACCTTGGAGAGCACGTGGCGATGGACGTCGTGAATCGGCGGGTCCTCGAAGAGGATGACCCCGGGCGGCAGATCGATGCCACTCATGATGATGTCCATCGTGGTGCCGCGACCCGACCGGAAGACGTCGAAGTTCATCAGCTCGCGGGAGACGTCGTCGTAGCGGCTCAGCGCGTAAAAGTTGTACTTGTCGTTGCGATACAGCGGCGCCTCGTCGCGCAGCCTCTTCCAAATCGGGTACGGATCGTCGTCGATGTCGAAATCAAACGGGTCGTAATAGACCTCGGCGGTGCTTGCTCCAGTCATAGCGGCGTCTTTCTCTCCGACAGAGCCTCCGGAACCACGACCTCCCCCACCCGCTTGAGATACGGCCACGCGATTTCCGGCGGCAGCCCGCCGCACAGCGGCGACAGGTTGAGTATCTGGCCGGCGCGGACCCGCGAAATCGCTTCCGGCACCGAGATGATCACGTGCGATGCCGGCGCGGCGCGCAGCTCCTCGACGGTATCCACGTGCGAGAAGCCGGCCGTCGTCTCGTCCCCGGGATTCCACGCGGCATACGTTCGCACGTCGTGCAGCAGATGCTGGCCAAGCTCGTCCCACGCCTGGTCCACGTCGTCGGCGACGAACACGACCGACGGGGTGTCGCGGCTGGGAAACATCGTCGGGCCGGGCTCATGACCGTGCTCGCGGCAGGCCTCCTCGTAGGCCTCCCGCATGCCGGGTGCGTTGGCGTTGCCCAGCATGCCCAGGCCGTACCTGCCGGCCCGGCGGGCCGCCGCCACGCTGCCGCCGCCCCACATCAGCCCCGGGCCGCCGGCGGTCTCCGGGCGCGGCGTCACCATGATCCGTCGCCCGTCCCGGCTGACCGTTTTCTCGGAAAGCAGCGAGCGCAGCAGCTCGAGCTTCTCGTCGGCGAGCCGCCCGCGACCCTTCAGCGCCACGCCGAAGTGCTCGAACTCCTCGGGCCGGTATCCCAGCGCCAGGATGTACGACGCCCGCCCCCTGCTGATGATGTCGAGCACCGCCATGTCCTCGGCGAGGCGCACGGGGTCGTAGAACGGCAGGATCAGGATCAGGCTCAGCGCCAACCGCTGGGTTCGCGACGCCACGGACGACGCCAGCAAAAGCGGCGACGGCAGATAGCCGTCCTCGGACCCGTGGTGCTCACAGAACACCGCGGCCAGGCCGCCATGATCCTCGGCCCACGCACACATTTCGGGCACGGCGGCGTACAGCGCCACGCGCGGCGCTCCCCAAGCCGGGGCGCGCATGTCGAAGCGCAGTGTGAACACGCCCAACTCCTAGACGACCTAATATTTGTCCACGTACGCTACGGTGCCGCCGAGAGCCGCGTCAACGCCTGGGCAAACACGTGCCGCGGCAAAGTCGTCGGGATATCCAGCGTCGAACCCGAGCGTAAACACCCCTGACGATTCCAAGCACGCATTCGCCACCTAGTCTGCCGGGGTGGGCTTTAACCCGCTCGAGGAAATGACGCTGTCCCAACTGCGGCTGCGCACCAGCATGAAGTGGCGTGCGCACCCCGACGACGTGTTGCCGCTGTGGGTGGCCGAGATGGACGTCAACCTGGCGCCGACGGTGGCCGGCGCGCTGCGCCACGCGATCGACATCGGCGACACCGGATACCCTTGCGGCACCGCGTTTGCCGAGGCCGTCAGCGAATTCGCCTCGCGGCGTTGGAAATGGCACGACCTGGAGGTCGCCCGCACCGCGATCGTTCCCGACGTCATGCTCGGCGTGGTCGAAATGCTGCGCCTGGTCACCGACCGCGGCGATGCCGTCGTCGTCAACCCACCGGTATACGCGCCGTTCTACGCTTTCGTCTCGCACGACGGCCGGCGGGTGATCGAGGCACCGCTCAGCGCCGACGGCCGAATCGACTTGGCCTCCCTGGAAGACGCCTTCGCGCACGCCGGCGCTTCGGGCGGCAAGGTCGCCTACCTGTTGTGCAGCCCGCACAACCCGACCGGGTCGGTGCACACCGCCGAGGAGCTGCGCCAGGTCGCCGAACTCACCCGCCGCTTCGATGTCCGGGTGGTGTCGGACGAAATCCACGCGCCGGTGATCTTGTCGGGAGCACGGTTCGTCCCCTACCTGACCGTGCCCGGCGCGGAGAACGCCCTGGCCCTGACGTCGGCCTCGAAGGCGTGGAATCTCTCCGGCCTGAAGGCGGCCCTGGCCATCGCGGGTCCGGAGGCGGCCGCGGACCTGCGCCGCATGCCGGAGGAGGTCAGCCATGGTCCGAGCCACTTCGGCGTCATCGCCCACGCGGAGGCCTTCCGCAGCGGCGGCGACTGGCTCGACGCGCTGCTGGCCGGGTTGGACGAGAACCGGACGCTGCTGGGCGACCTGGTCGCCGAACACCTCCCGGGCGTGAAATACCAATGGCCGCAGGGCACTTACCTCGCCTGGCTGGATTGCCGAGACCTCGGCTTCACTGAGGAGACCGCCGACGGGCTGGCGGTGGTCGCCGATCTGGCCGGGCCGGCGCGCTGGTTCCTCGACCACGCGCGCGTCGCGCTCAGCTCCGGCCACGTCTTCGGGACCGGCGGAGCCGGATACGTGCGGCTCAACTTCGCGACCTCGAAAGCCATTCTGGCCGAGGCGCTATCGCGCATGGGCCGGGCGCTTGAGGCCGCCGGGCATCGAAATCGACGCTAGCGTACGGCGCACTCGCAGTTCTTCGCGCGACCGTCGGTTTCGACGAAACAGGTTATGCGGGAACATCCTCGGCGCGGTCCAGGTTGCGGAAGCCTTCCGCGGGCTTCTTGATGCCCAACAGGAAAGGCAGCGCGCCGAACTCGAGCTTCGCCGTCGCCCCGAACCGGCCGAGACGGCTGCGCCGGGGCGGCGTCGGCAAAACACCCGGCACCTCCGACGTGGCAAGGTCGATGTAATGCGTCGACGTATCCCCGATGCCCTCGAAGTGGTGGACCAGCGGCTTGCACAACCCGCGCATCGGGTCTTCGAGGCACGCGGCGACCGGATCGGTCATCAACACGTACTCGAGCACTGGCACCGAGTTTTTCAGCATCCGATGCACGAGGATGACGTCGACGCCGGCGAGTTCGACGTGCCGCTTCACCCGTTGCTCCGCCACCTCCCCCTCGTGCACGACGAACTTCAGCGAAAGGTTGTCCAGCTGCGAACAGCTGGCGCACTCGCAGGCAATGTCCGCCTTGAACCGCTCGCGCTGCGCCAGGAACGCCCCGCGCATCCGTGACAGCCGGTCGCACACGAGCACTTTGGCGTTGCCGTCCGGCGCCCAGAAGAACGCCGCGTCGCCCTCCAGCTTGGCCAGTTTCAAACCTTTGCCGGCATCGATCACCGCCTCCAGCAGTCCGGCCACCGTCAGCTGCGCGTGCGCCAGGTGGGTGCGGTTCCAATTCATGTAATGCGTGTACCCGCCGATGTCGGCGATGAGCAGGACCGCGCGCCGGATGGCCATGATGTGGGCAGTTTAGTGGTTGCCAGTCGGCGTCTCAATGAATCTTGCACTGGACGAAATCGCCTCGCCGCGAGAGGCTTGCAAAGGTCTCACCCCGGAGGAGCCGAATATGGATGTGCTGCGAACCCCAGACTCCCGATTCGAAAACCTGGAGGGCTATCCGTTCGTAGCGAATTACGTCGACGTGGCCGCGAGCGACACCCGGCCGCTGCGCATGCACTTCCTCGATGAGGGACCGGCCGACGGGCCGCCGATCGTGCTGCTGCACGGCGAGCCCACCTGGAGCTACCTGTACCGCACGATGATTCCGCCGCTGGCCGACGCCGGGAACCGCGTGCTGGCGCCCGACCTCATCGGCTTCGGTCGCTCCGACAAGCCCGGCCGGATCGAGGATTACACCTACCAGCGGCACGTCGAGTGGGCGACCGCCTGGTTCGAGCGCCTCAACCTCAAGGACGTCACGCTGTTCGTGCAGGACTGGGGTGCGCTCATCGGTCTGCGCATCGCCGCCGAGCAGGGTGACCGGATCGCGCGGCTGGTGGTGGCCAACGGCTTCCTGCCCACGGCGGAGCGGCCGACGCCGCCCGCCTTTTACGCCTGGCGCGCCTTCGCCCGCTACTCCCCCGTGCTTCCCGCCGGGCGCATCGTCGCCGCGGGGACCGTCCGCCACGTGGCGTCCAAAGTGCGGGCGGGCTACGACGCCCCCTTTCCCGACAAGACCTACCAGGCGGGCGCCCGCGCGTTCCCTCAGCTGGTGCCCACGTCGCCGCATGATCCGGCGATCCCGGCCAACCGGGCCGCGTGGAAGGCCCTGAGCCGCTGGGAGAAGCCCTGCCTGGCGATCTTCGGCGCGCGCGACCCCATCCTCGGGCGAGCGGACCGTCCCCTGATCGCCCACATCCCCGGCGCAGCGGGCCAGCCCCACGCGCGCATCAACGCCAGCCACTTCATCCAGGAAGACGCCGGGCCGGAACTGGCCGACCGCGTCCTGTCCTGGCAGCAGGCCCTGCGCTGAGCGTCCTTACCGGGTGCTGATCAGTCGCGAGACGCCGCGCCGAGGCGGGGGAACAGCGCCAGCGCGTTGGTGCGCTCGATCGCCGCCCGCGCGCCGGCGTCCAACCCGCGGTAGGTCTCCAGGCCGGCTCCTCTGTTGCCGCGCGCGACCGGATGCAACGATCAGCGAATGGACATGGTGACGATGGGCCTGGTGGGTACGGTCGTGGGCGCGTCGGCCATGGGCATCGCGGGCGTCGCGAGGTCCGCCGCCGACAACTTGCTTCCCGGAATGGTAGAGGGCACCAGGAGCAAGCATCAGATGAAGATGCACCTGCACTCCCAACGCTGTGACGCGATCCAGCGCTGGCGCAGCGGCTTGGCGAACGCGCGGGACGCCTACCGGCATTGGGCGTGCGGTCCCCGCGACGGCGACCCGCCCAACGTCGTCGGCGATGAATGGTTCGAGGGGTTGCGGCCGTACCTGCCGACCACCGGGGAAGCTTCCCTACTCCGCACCGCGCACGAAGTGCATTGCGACAACCCGACTCTGATGCTGCTGTCGCTGGAGATCGGACGGATCGAGAAGGAGTGGACCGAGGAGGCGAAGGGGCGCCGGCGCCGCCTACGCTCCTAGGGTCGGGTGACTACTGCGCGTCCGGCGCCGACGTGACGGCGAGGACCGCTTCGGCGAGCTCGGGACGGCACACCACGAGATCGGGCAGTTTGGGGTCCGGCTGGTTATAGGCCAACGCCGATCCGTCGATGCGGGAGGTGTGCAGGCCGGCGGCCCGGGCCACCGCGACGGGGGCGGCCGAGTCCCATTCGAACTGGCCGCCCGCGTGCACGTACACGTCGGACAGGCCCTGCACGATCGACGCGACTTTGGCTCCGGCGGAACCCATTTCGACCAGGACGCCGCCGAGCGCGTCGCGAACGGTGAGCGCGATCGCGGGTGGGCGGGTGCGGGAGACGACGATGCGGGGCCGGCCGGGCGCGGCGGGAGGCGCGTCGACGTGCGGGGTCGCCAGGGTGAGGCCCTGCGCCGGCAGCGCCACCGCACCGGCCACGAGCTCACCGGCCTGCCAGAGCGCGACGTGGACCGCCCAGTCGTCGCGCCCGAGCTCGGAGAATTCCCGCGTCCCGTCGAGCGGATCGACGATCCAGACCCGATCCGAACGCAATCGCACCGGGTCGTCGGCGCCCTCCTCGGACAGCACCGCGTCGCCGGGCCGCCCACCGCCGAGCGCCTCCATCAGGAAGTCGTGGGATCGCTTGTCCCCCGCTGCTTTTCGTTCGCCGGCGTCGGCTCCGGCGAACTCCTCCCGGACGGAAAGCAGCAGCCGCCCGGCCTCGGTGGCCAGCCGCGCCGCCAGCGCGTGATCGTCGTTCATCCGCAACTCCACGAATCGGTACTAACCTGAATAAGTTGGTAGTGTTGACCGACTTTACCCCGCCATGATTGGTGGCGCCGTCGACCCCCGGGCCCGACGTTTCTGCCATAATCTGGTGAACGTGAGCGGGGGCAACGTCACATCGTCGAGCCGGTTGCGGTTTCCGGGAGGACACCTGGGGCTGGCCGGCGCCGTCGTGGCCGTGCTGCTGGTCGGCGGGCTGGTCTTCGGCGCGGTGAAGCTGATCGGCGGCGGGCGAAGCGCGTCCCCGCAGCCCACCACCCCACCGGCCCCGCCGACCTACTTCGCCATTCCGGGCTGCTACAACCCGTCGGTCCCGCCCGTCGAGCGCCCGAAAAGGCTCAACGTGCTGGGGTGCGCGAGCGTAGCCGTTGCGCTGCAAGACATGTCGTGGACCTCCTGGGGACCACAGGGCGCCGACGGGACCGGTACCGCCGTCTTCAAGATCTGCGACCCGAACTGTGCGGCCGGGTATCAGCTCACCGACCCCGTCGTCGTGCACGCGTGGAATGCCCAGCCGCCGCGGCCGGACGCGATCTGCCAGGCCGGGCTGAAGATCTTCGCCGACCTGGTGCTGGCGTTCCCCAAGGCGGCCCCGCCACCGACCGCGCAGAAATTGAACACGCAGTACAACGGGATGCCCGCGGTGCATTACGTCAACTATTCGCCCGCCAATAACCGCGACACGCAGTTCATCGGCTACACGTTCTGCAACTGAGCGTGCCAGAGGCTAGAGCCGATGGCGGCGACCCGCTTCGCCCGGCTTCGCCGCCCTCGCGATCGCCGCTAGAGCCGATGGCGGCGACCCGCTTCGCCCGGCTTCGCCGCCCTCGCGATCGCCGCTAGACCTCGATGACGACCGCGCCGCCCTGGCCGCCGCCCGCGCACATCGCCGCCACGCCGATGCCGCCGCCGCGGCGGGCCAGCTCGTAAGTCAGGGTCGTGACCATGCGCGCGCCCGAGGCCGCGATGGGGTGGCCGAGGCTGCAGCCGCTGCCGGAGAAATTCACCTTCTCCTCGTCGATGCCGTACTCCCGGCATGCCGCGATCGGCACAGAGGCGAACGCCTCGTTGATCTCCCACAGCGCCACGTCGTCGACCGACAGCCCCGCCCGCTGCAGTACCTTCGCGATCACCTTGACGGCGCCGAGGCCGGTGTCCCTGGGCGGCACGCCCACGGCGGCCCATGCCCTGACCGTGCCCATCACGTCGAGCTTCTCGGCGACGGCGTAGTCGCGGTCGACGAGCGCGACCGCCGCGGCGGCGTCGTTGGTGCCGCTGCTGTTGCCCGCCGTGATGGAGAATCCCTCGATCTCGGGATGCAGCACCTTGAGCCCGGCGAGCTTCTCGACGGTGGTGTCCCGGCGGGGATGCTCGTCGACCGAGAACTCGGTGACCGAACCGTCGGCCTGGGTGATCTTCAGCGGGACGATCTCGTCGAGGAACTTTCCCTCATCCATCGCGGCGATGGCACGCTGATGCGACCGGGCGGCCCAGGCGTCCATCTCCTCGCGGGTGATGCCGACCGCCTGCGCGGTGTTCCACCCCACGGTGATCGACATGTCGCGGGTGGGCGCGTCGGGCGCCTCCACGTGCGTGGGCGGTAGCCATCGCTCCTCGAACTTGAGCTCGGGGCCAGGAATCCGCTGATTCATCAATGGGGTCATCGAAAGGGACTGCACGCCGCCGGCGATGAGCACCCGCTCCATCCCGGAGCCGATCTGCGCCGCGGCGTTGCCGATGGCGGTGAGGCTGCCCGCGCAGTGCCGGTTCACCGCTTGGCCCGGAATGTCCTCCAGACCCGTCGCGGCGGCGGCATACCGCGCCAAATCCCCTCCACCGTAATGCGATTCGGCGAAGATGATGTCGTCGATGGCAGACGGGTCGATGCCCGCCCTGCGCACCACCTCGGGAAGCACCGTGGTGATCAGCGTCTCGGGCGGCGTGTTGACGAGCGCCCCCTTGAAGGAGCGGCCAATCGCCGTCCTGGTGGCTCCGACGATAACGGGTGTGGCCATGTTTTACCTCGAACTGTTGGGTGCCAAGTTTACGAGAATCGCCTCAAGTGTAACGCCACGGTGCGCCCGGTATCCGGCCGGTGCCGCTAGGCTCCCGCAATGACCACCACACCCCTCGTGAAACCCGATACGACCGCATATCGAGTTGCGGCGATGCTGATGGGCATCGGCACCGTCCACTTCCTGGCGCCCAAACCGTTCGACACGATCGTTCCCGCCGAGCTGCCCGGCGACGCGCGGCTCTACACCTACGCATCCGGAGTCGCCGAGATAGTCACCGGCGCGCTCTTGGTGCCGCGGCGCACCCGACGGCAGGCCGCGCTCGCGGCCGCCCTGCTGTTCGTCGGTGTATTCCCGGCCAACGTCAACATGTGCCGGTTGTGGTGGGGCAAACCCTGGCCGATGCGCGTCGCCGCGCTGGCCCGGCTGCCGCTGCAGATCCCGATGATCACCACCGCGCTCAAGATCAGGCGCAACAGCTGAGTTTTCACATCCGCCACATCAGCCTCGGCTGTCGGAGGGGTGCTTCTTTTGTCCGCCTCAGAGCGACAAATCCCGTCATACGGCGCGACGGCCGCACATTGTCGCTCTGAAGCGGACCGACTGTGTGCCCGCGGATCCGGGGACTGCAGTGGCGGATGTGACCACCACGACGCAAAAACGCGCCAACAAGGTTGGTGCGCAGGTCAAACCGCCGTATTGCTCGACGAGCTTGCCGAATCAAGCTTCCTCCACTGAGAGCCCAGGTACGCGGCCACCAGAAGTGCGATTGCGCCCCCGACAACGCTTTTCACGAAGTCCGGGCCCCGCGACGGATAGATCCCGGTGCGCACCAGGTGAACCCGCCCGAGGACCTCGAGCAGGACGAAGACGATGCCGAGTAGGCCACCGGTTCTGTTCTTCGGCAGTAACGACAGGCCGGCGGCAACGTAGCAGGCCCCAACGGCCGAAGTACGGAAAGACGGTTTCAGCGGCTTGGACAGCAACCCCAGCCAATTGCCGGTGATGCCGACCCACACCTCGGACAGTCCCGCGAAGATGCAATACGCGGCGGCGATCCGTATTCCGGTCCGCCTTGGGGGTGTCGCGCATGTTGTTGTCCCGCCTCGGTCCATAGAACTCCCGCAGTTAGCCGCCGTCATCGACCGAGCGTCCGAGATAGGCCATCAACCGGGCCGTCGGTGTGGAACCCTCGGGCGCAATCTGCGCCGGCCCGAAGCCACCGGGCCGGCGCAACAGGTCCTGCGGCACCGACTCCACCAGCCCGCGGCACAGCGCCAGCAGGTCCCCGGGCAGCTCGACGAGCCGGCCCAGCGAGCGGTGCACGTCCCAGCTGTGCAACGCCAAGTCGGAGACGGGATAGGTCAGCGCCCGGTGCAACGGAACCTCACCCTGCGGCGACTTTCGCGCCGCGTCAAAATCGGTGCCGGGCAGCGCCTCTCGCAGCCGGGCAGCCAGCTCGCGCAGCCGTGCCGCCGGGTCGTCGGACGCCCAGTCGGCGGGCTGGGAGGGACGGTCCCAGACCTCGCCGTCCTCAACGAGCGTCACGATCTTCGCCGCGCTGCCGGTGGCGTGGCCGACCAGGTCACGCACGCTCCAGCCCTCGAGGTTGGACGGCTTGTCCCAGCTCTCCGACGGAATCTCTTCCACCGCGTCGATGAGCAGGTGCATAGCCTCGGCTGCCGAAGTGCCGATCCGCGCGGGCGTGTCGTTCATGAGTGCCAGGCAATCATCCCGCGGCCGCTTGGCTTTTCGGCGTACCGGCGCGGTGCAGCCACACGAAGTCGTTCTGTCCCGCGGCGCCCGCCAGGAAAGGCCTGACCAGCAACGGATAAGCCTTCATCGCGTCCTTGCGCGGAATCACCTCGGGCCGTTCCAGCGCGTACTGGCCACCGTTCCAGGTGAGTGTGCAGTGGCCGGCGGCCAGCACATTCTCCAACCAGTCAACGCGGGGGTAGGCGGCCGCGAGCACGAAACCATCACCGAGCGGATAGGCGCTCAGCGGCGTCACGTAGGCTCGGCCACTGCGCCGACCGACGTGGTGCAATGCGCTGAGGTTGAAATAGAGCATTCCCGGCCGGGTTCCGGCGACCTTGCGCAGATAGGGATTCAGCCGCTTGGTGGCGCGGCGCGTCCGATCGCTGATCCGCCTCACGTGCATCAGCATGCCCCAGCCGAGCAAAAGCAGATAGGCGGCCACCACGGCGCCGACGACGACAGCGGGCACCATCACCAGCATCTGCGGAAGTTTTCGGCGGGCCACGAACACCGACTTTTCGCGGCACACCGCCAACGGTCTAGGGTCGCAAGTCCCTAGGTCGATCGATCAGACGGGAGGTCCTCGTGGGCAGGACGGGTGTCGCGGCACTGCTCGCGATCGGGGCGGCGTTCATGATCGGCATCGGCGACGTCCTCGAACAGCGCTCCGCCCAGCAGGTCACCGACAAGCCGGTCGGCACCTTTGCCCTGTTCCGCCGGCTGCTGCGCGATCGGCGATGGTGGGCGGGCAGCCTGGTGGCCGCCGCGGGATTCGGTCTGCAGGCCGCGGCCCTGGGCCTCGGTTCCGTGGTTCTCGTGCAAGCACTGTCGGTGACCTCGTTGCTGTTCGCCTTGCTCATCAGCGCCAGGGTCAACCACCGCAGAATCACGCGCTGGCAAGCGATTTGGGCCACGCTGCTCGTCGCCGCCGTCGCGGTCGTGGTGACCGTCGGCAACCCGCAGGCCGGAAACCCGCGGGGCTCGGCTGAGACATGGACCGTCGTGGGCCTGGTCATGGGCCCGGCGCTGATCCTCTGTGTGATCGGCGCCCGCATGTCCTCGCCTTCGGTCAGCGCGCTGTTGCTGGGGCTGATGTCCGGCTCGCTGTGGGGTGTGTTCTCGGTGTTGACCAAGGGCGTCGTCGACCAGCTCGACCGCGGCATTCCCGCGTTGCTGCGCACGCCCGAGCTGTACGTGTGGGCGGTGCTGGCCATCGCCGCCACGGCCTGGGAGCAGTCGGCGTTCCGGGCCGGACCGCTGACCGCGTCGCTGCCCGCGGTGACCGTCGCCGAGCCCGTCGTGGGATCGGTGCTCGGCGTGGTCGTGCTGGGCGAGACGCTGAACACCAACGCGGGCAGCCTGATCGCACTCGGGTTATCCGTGGCCGTCATGGCCGCCGCGACGGTCGCGCTGGCGCACAGCCAGGCCGCCGGGGCGCCGCGGTCAGCTCAGCCGCGAACCGACGCGGAGTAGCGTGCCGTCCGGGTCGACATACGCGAATTCCCTTAAGCCATAGGGCGTGTCTTCCGGGTCGGTGAGGCGGCCGGTGAGGTTTTCCAGCGCGGCCCATTCCGCGTGGAGCGCGTCGGCGTCGCGGACGTAGAGGTAGACCATGGCGTCCGTGCTCAGCGGATCGTGCTCGGCCCATTCGGTGAGGTGAATCGACACGGCCCCACGGTCGGCGAACCCGTAGCGCTCCGGGCCCTCGTAGGCGCGGGCTTCGAATCCCAGTCTGCGGTAGCGGTCGAGTGCGACATCCAGATCCCGGACGGGAACGATCGGCGACACCGAGTCGAAATCGATTTCGCGCACACCACAGTGTGTCAGGTCTTGCCGCACATCGGATTCGCAGGGCCGCGCGATGCTGTCGTATCCCCGTGGCCACCCGGCGTTTACCTGTTCGCTGTGGTCATCCGCCGCGACGGGGGCGTATGCTCTGGCGGCCGAGCCGGTCATGTCACCATACTTGCGCCATCACCGAACCTGGTTGTAAGCCGCACCCGCACGTGGCATTCTGCGGGCGACTATCGCACAGCGTTGAGGAGGACAAGTGAGCACATCGCAGACCGCGGAGCCCCGCGGCGCGCTGCCGGTAATCCATCTCTCCGAGCTGCTGCGCGCGCCGGTCCTGGCCCGCTCCGGTGAGGCCGTGGGCCGCGTCGAGGACGTGATCGTGCGGCTGCGGGACGCCGACGACTATCCGCCCGTGACCGGGATCGTCGCCGGGGTCGGCGGGCGGCGGGTGTTCGTCGGCAGCAAGTCCATCGACGAGTTCGCGCCGGGGCGAATCGTGCTGACAAAGAACAAGGTTGACCTCCGCGGCTTCGAGCGTCGCGACGGCGAGGTGCTGTTGCGCGCCGACGTGTTGGGCCACCGGCTGATCGATGTGGCCGCCGTCGATCTGGTGCGTGCCTACGATGTCGAGCTGGAAGACACCGGCTCCGGGTGGGTGCTCGCGCGCCTGGACACCCGGCGCCCGCCGCGGCTGTTCGGCTTGATCAAGCAGTCCGGCGGGCATGCCGCCCGGGACTGGAAGGCGTTCGAACCGCTGATCGGCCACGCCCGCTCCGATGCCGTGCGGCGTCTGTCGGACCGGTTCGGCGAGTTCAAGGCCGCCGAGATCGCCGACCTCCTCGAGGAAGCCGATAAGGCCGAGGGCGGCGAAATCCTCGACCGCGTGCACAGCGACCCGGAGTTGGAAGCCGACGTGTTCGAGGAGCTGGACCCCGAAAAGGCCAGCCGCCTCCTTGACGGCATGCCCGACGACGAGGTCGCGGCGCTGCTGGGCCGGATGCGCGCCGACGACGCCGCCGACGCGATCGCCGACCTGCGCCAGTCGCGACGCCGGCGCGTGCTCGACTTGATGCCGGCCCCACAGCGCACCAAGGTGATCACGCTGATGGGGTTCAACCCCGAGAGCGCCGGCGGCCTGATGAACGTCGACTTCGTCTCGTGTGCCGCCAATGCCACCGCCGGCTCGGCGCTGGCGCTCATCGGGGCCGCCCGCGCGGTTCAGCCGGAGGCGTTGGTCAAGGTGCACATTCTCGACGCGGCCAAGCGCCTCGAGGGCGTGGTGTCGGTGATCACCCTGCTGCAGGCCGAACCCAGTGAAAGCGTTGGGGCGCTGATGGATTCGGATCCGGTGTGCGTCAGCGCCGACGCGGACCTTACCGACATCGCGCTGTTGATGGCAGACTTCAACCTCTACTCCATCCCCGTCGTCGACGAGCAGGACCGCGTGCTCGGGGTGGTCACCGTCGACGACGTCCTGGAAGAGACCATTCCCGAGGACTGGCGCCGGCGTGAACCCGCACCCCGCCCGTTCCGCGAAATCACCCAACCCGATGGCCACGGGCCCGTTTCCGGGGGTGAGACAACGTGACCCCGAGCGCCGACAAGACCGCCGAACCCGTGGCCGCGCACAGCGCGGTGCTCGACTCCGCGCACCTCGGTGACATCGAGGGCGCGTTCGGGCGCATCAAACTCAGCGAGGTCGACCATCCGCGGACGTGGAAGACGCGGCTGCTGACGCTGCTGGCGATCGTCGGTCCCGGCATTATCGTGATGGTCGGGGACAACGACGCAGGCGGGATAGCCACCTACGCCCAGGCCGGCCAGAACTACGGCTACTCGCTGCTGTGGGTGCTGCTGCTGCTCATCCCGGTGCTCATCGTCAACCAGGAAATGGTGGTCCGACTCGGCGCGGTCACCGGTGTCGGGCACGCCCGGTTGATCAACGAACGCTTCGGCCGCGGCTGGGGCTGGTTTTCCGTCGGCGACCTGTTCCTGCTCAACTTCCTGACCATCGTCACCGAGTTCATCGGCATCAGCCTGGCCGCCGATTACATCGGCATCTCCAAATATGTCGTGGTGCCTATCGCGGCGGTGGCGTTGGTCGCGATCATGGCCAGCGGCAGCTTCCGGCGCTGGGAGCGCGCGATGTTCGTCTTCATCGCCATCACCCTGTTGCAGATCCCGATGCTGCTGATGTCGCACCCGCAGTGGGCGCACGCGGCGAAGTCCTTTGTGGTTCCCAGCATCTCGGGTGGCGTGAGCTCGGATGCGGTGCTGTTGATCATCGCCATCGTCGGCACGACCGTGGCGCCCTGGCAGCTGTTCTTCCAACAGTCCAACATCGTCGACAAACGCATCACCCCGCGGTTCATGGCCTACGAACGCGCCGACACCGTCATCGGGGCCTTCGTCGTGATCGTCGGCGCGGCGGCGCTGCTGATGACCGGCGACTGGGCCGCCCGCTCCACCGACACGGTGGGTAATTTCACCGACGCCGGCGCCGTCGCCCACCTGCTCGGCCAGCACAGCGCGACCCTGGGGGCCTTCTTCGCCATCGTGCTCATGGACGCGTCGATCATCGGCGCGGCCGCGGTGACACTCGCCACCAGCTACGCCTTCGGCGACGTGTTCGGCCTCAAGCACTCGCTGCACCGCGGGTTTGCCGACGCCAAACAGTTCTACCTGTCCTACACCGCGATGGTGGTGCTGGCCGCGGCCATCGTGCTCATCCCCGGCGCCCCACTCGGGTTGATCACCACGGCGGTGCAGGCCCTCGCCGGGCTGCTGTTGCCCAGCGCCAGCGTGTTCTTGCTGCTGTTGTGCAACGACCGGGAAGTGTTGGGGCCGTGGGTGAATCGGCCCTGGCTGAACTGGGTCGCCGGGCTCATCGTGGGCACCCTGCTGCTGCTGTCGGGGATCCTGATGGCCACCACCCTGTTTCCCCACATCGACGTCGTCGCCGTCGCCGGCTACCTGGCGCTGGCGCTGATCGCGCTCGCGGCGGCCGCGGTCCCGACGCTGCGCTGGATGGCCCGCCGGCAGCCCGCGCCGCCGGCACCGAAAGAGCCGGCGCGTCCCGTCGACCGCGACACCTGGCGGATGCCACCACTGACCCTGCTCGAGCCGGTCACCTGGTCCCCCGGCACCCGGCTCGGCATGATCGCCCTGCGCAGTTACCTGGTCGTCGGCGCGCTATTGCTCGTGGTCAAGGCCGTCCAGCTCAGCCACTAGCACGCGAGCCGAGTGGCGCCACCGGCGCCGGTATGCGTAGATTGGCTATCAGGTTGAGTTCGCAGCCTCAGATGCGCCACCGGAAGTTCCCGCGGGTTTCCTCCCGAACGCGGCATCGTTCCCATTCCCCGCCGCCGTGCGACCCCCTCGCAACGACGCAAACGATCGACGCCCGTCAGGGCGGGAAATGTGGTGCAATGCGCGTGCAACAAGCCCCTGCCGGCAAGGCGATCACCGACGTCAGCCCGTCACAAGCCCTGTCGGTTCGCGACGGTGACCAGCTGGTCGAGAAGGTTGCCCATGGGCTCGCCGGATCGCTCAACCTGCGCCGCACGGCCCTGCGACTGCTGACGATGATCCGCCCGCAACTCGCCGACTGGTCCGTGGTTATCTTGCCGGACGCCCAGACCGGGGGCCTGTTGCTCGTCGGTGGCGACGACGCCGGGTTCCATGCCCTCGTCTCCCAGCGCTCCGTCGACCCACAAGGGCTGGGCCGCGTCTTGCGGACCGGGCGGGCCGAGCTCGTCCACGTCGCCCTCGGCGCCGACGCCGAGGGCAGCCTGGCGACCATGATCCCGCACCCGCGGCTGGTGCAAGAGGCCGCGACGTTGCGGCCCGCCGACGTGCTCGGTGTCGGGCTCACCGCGCGGGGCACGACGTTCGGCGCACTCGTCATGGTGCGGGGCGGCGGGCGATGCCCCTTCGAGGACGAGCTCGCCGTCATCCGGCGCGTCGCGGAACGGGCCGCGCTGGCGTTGGATACCGCGCGCCTGTACGAGGAACGCGCCAGGGTCGCCGCGGTGTTGCAGGACAGCCTGCGTCCGCCCGCCCTGCCCCGGATCGATGGTGTTCGCCTGGCGGCCCGCTACCGCCCGGCGGCCGAACAGCTCGACATCGGCGGCGACTTCTACGACGCGCACGGCGATGACGGGGACTGGCTGCTGTGCCTGGGTGACGTGTGCGGCAAGGGCGTCGAGGCGGCGGCCCTGAACGGACGGGCCCGCCAAAGCGTCCGCACCGCAGCGCATTTCGACCGCCGTCCCGAGGCGGTCCTGGGCGCGTTGAACGCCGTGTTGTGCGACGAAGCCACCGCGCAATTCGTCACGGTGGTGTGCGCCCGGATGCGGCGCGCCGCCGACGGTGGCCTGCGGGTGGATCTCGCTTCGGCCGGCCACCCGAAGCCGATCGTGCTGCGCGCCGACGGCCGGGTGGAACAGGTCGACGTGGGCGGCACCGCGGCGGGCATGGTGGCGCGGCTCGCGTACGAACCGGTGACCATCCGGTTGGACCGCGACGACACGATGCTGATGTTCACCGACGGCATCGACGAGGCGTTCGGCGCCGACGGGCAGTACGGCGTCGATCGGCTGATCGACCTGCTGCCCCCGTACGCCGGCGCGGGCCCGGAAGTGCTGTGCGAAGTCGTCGAGCAGCAGGTCCTCGAACACCTCGACGGCCGCGCCCACGACGACATGGCACTGCTCGCCGTGACATGCGGCAGTTGAGCCTCCCGGCCGATCCGCTGCGGGATTACGACCGCGCGCTCGGCAGGGGCGATGCCACCGCCATCACCGAGCTGGTGCACGACATGCTGGCCGCCGGGGTTGACCCGGTGTCGGTGCTCACCGACGTCATCGCCGCCGCCCAGCGCGAGGTCGGCAGCCGCTGGCAGCGCGGCGAATGGACGGTGGCACAAGAGCACGCCGCGACCGCGATGGCTGTCTCGGCGACCTCCGTCGTCGAGGAGCACGTGCAACGCGTTCCCGTCACGAAGGGCAGCGTCGTCGTCGCCTGCGCGGAACGCGAATGGCACGCACTGCCCGCGATGATCATCCACTGCGCGCTGCGGGCTTCGGGCTGGGACACCACCCTGCTGGGAGCGTCGACAAACCCGCTTCGGCTCAATCAGCACCTTCAAGACTTCGGGCCCGATGCCGTCGCGGTCAGCTGCTCGGTGCTCGGGTCGCTGCCAACCTGCCGCCGGTTCATCGAGGCGAGCACAGCGGTCGGCGTGCCGATCCTGGTGGGCGGTCCCGCCTTTGGCGACGACGACGTGCGCGCCCGCGCCCTGGGCGCCACCGCGTGGGCGCCGGACGCGCCGGGTGCCATCGCCGCGATAGGGCGCTTGCCGGCCGTCGTGGAACCGGCCGCGCCGTTGCCCGACGCCGCGGCCGCCGAACAAGCCGCACTCGAGGAGGATCACCGCCACCTGGTCGCCCTGTTGAGCGAGCGATGGTCACTCGTCGCCGCGGTGACCACGCCCGAGGCCGACGTCATGCACAGCGTCATGGACATCGCCGACGACGCCTTGCACCAGATCCTGCACGCCGTCTCGGCGGCCCTGCTGACCGGCGATCACCGTCCAATCCCGGAGACCGCAGCCTGGATCGCCGACCTCGTCCGCAGCCGCAACGGCGACGACATGATGCTCAGCGAACTGGCCGGCGTGTTGGGCGTCGTGCTGCGCGAGTACCCACACGCCAGCCGGCTGATCGCCGAGCACTTTGCCGCAGGCTAGCCGCGAAACCTATTGGGGCAGCGCCTCACCCCGGGTCTCGGGAGCCAGCGGGATGACGAACAGCCCGATGACGAAGGCCACGGCCGTCAGCGCTACGGGCAACCCCAGGGTATGGGTGCGCAGGACCGCCGCGCCGAGCAGGAAGTTCACGCCCGCGCCGACGAAGCGGCCGAACGAGGTGCAGAACGCGAACGCCGTTGCGCGGACGCGCGTCTCGAACTGCTCGGGTAACCACAGGCTGAAGATGGCGAAGTTGCCGCCGAAGAAGCCGAGCACGAACAGCCACGCGATGAACGGCGCCAGACCGTTGGGCAGATAGAACGCCCAGCCGAAGCTGCCGGCGATCGAAATCGCCATTCCGGCAAAGTAAATCGCGAGGGTCTTTCGGCGCCCGATGCGCTCGGACAGCACCGGCACGACAAGACACCCCAGGATGGTGCCGATGGACAACAGGCCCGTGGCCCAGGACGCGGTTCTGGTTGCGTCGCCCTTGCCGAAGCCCGCGTGCTGCGCCAACTGAATCACGGCCGTCGGTTCGTAGACCGCGCCCGCCCACAGGCCCACGATCGCAATCGTCAGCAGCGCGCAGGCCACCCAGGTGCGGCGCCGGTAGCGCGGACCGAGGATCTCGCGCAACGGCTTCACCCGGACCGCGGGATCGGCCTCGAGCTTCTCCCACTTCTCGGTCTCCTGCACCCGGGTCAAGATCAGGATCGCGACGACGATCGGCACCGCACCCGTCAGAAACATTGCGCGCCAGCCGAATTGCACGCCGACGGTGTAATTCAGGGCCGCCGCCAGAAAGAATCCGGCGTAGTAACCGGTCTGCAGATAGCCCGCGCCCATCTTGCGCCGGTCCTCGGGCCATGCCTCGGCCACGTAGGTGCCCGCCAGCGCCCACTCGCCGCCGATGCCGACACCCGCGATGAAGCGGAAGATCGCCAACTGCCACACGTTTTGCGCCGCGGCGGAAAGCCCGGTGAAGATCGCGAATGTGAAGATGGTCGCGGCCAGCACCTTGGTCCGGCCGAAGCGGTCGGCGATCGGCCCCCAGATGAACGACAGGCCCCAGCCGACCAGGAACAGCGCGAACAGGATCGATCCCGCAAGACCGACATTCGTCGAGGTCGCCGCAAAACCCGAACGCGGCAGCAGTTCGGTCAGTGCCGGGGCGAGCACGAGCGCGTAGATGAACGAATCCATCCCGTCGAGCGTCCAACCCGTCCACGCGCCCCAGAATCCGGCGATCTGAGAGCGATTGAGCGGTGTGCGGCGTCGGGCGACACCGGCCCGTTCCGTTGTCGAAGTCATTCGGCGCCTCCGTTGGTACGGTCAACCGACCGCCGGGATTCGAGCAGGCGCGCGGGCTTTGCGGCCGCTGCGCGTCACATTGTATATAATATAGTGATGAGCGTAACAGGTCCGTCCGCCCCGGACAAAGCCCTCGGCGCACTCCCCGCGGCGCTTTCGATCGCCGAGCGGGGCAGCACCCCGCGGCTGATCGCCAACGCGCTGCGCGCCGCGATCGTCGACGGCACCCTCGCCCCCGGCGCGCCGCTTCGCCAAGACGCCATCGCCCGGCATTTCTCGGTCAGCGCCATCCCGGTGCGCGAAGCCCTGCGCCAACTCGAAAGCGAAGGCTGGGCCAGGGTCGAGATGAACAAGGGTGCCACCGTGGCACCGCTGTCGGCCGATGAGGCGCGCGAAGTCTATGAGATGCGCGCCGCGCTCGAGAGTCTCGCCATCGGACTGGCGATACCGGCCCACACGCCGGCCTCGCTGCGCCGAGCCGAAACATTGTGCGAGGCGGCCTCCGCCGAAACCGAGCCGTCACTGTACGTCGCGCGCAACGAGGCCTTTCACACGAGCCTCTACGAACCCGCCGACCGACCGCAACTTCTCGCGATGATCGCGCTGCTCCACGAGCGCGGCGAACGCTACCTCCGGCTCAAGTTCGGTCTGCCGTCCTACAAGGGACAGTCCGACCGGGAACACGCGGCGCTGCTCAGCGCGGTGCGCCGGCGCGACGTCGCGAACGCGCAAGCGCTGGTGAGCAGGCATCTACTCGACACCGGGGAACTGCTTTACCGCGTCCTGTCCGAGGACGCGAACGGGTTTGGGAAATAGACGATTTGATGCGGGCCCGCCGGCCGCCTAGCGCGGATCACGCGGGCGCGCCACCGACGCCGGTCGGCGGCTCGGAACGGCGGTGAACCCCTCGGTGTCGTCGAAGAACGCCCACTGCCCGTCGTCGTCGACCTCCATCCGCCAGCCCAGCTCGGAACTGGCGATGGAGCCGCTGAACCACGCGTGCGCGTCCTCCGCGTTGTCAAAGTTCCTTGTCGCCACGATCTCGCCATGTGGGTCGACAATTCGAAACGTGGCCATGGAATGTGATTATCCCGCGTACCGCGTTTTCAATCACGTGTGTGTTTGCTGTGACCATGGTGAACATTGAGTAACCGGACGCGCTCCGCTCACATGGTGCGAGCCAGCCGGTCCGCCAGCAGCTCGGCGAACCGCGCCGGATCCTCGAGCGCGCCGCCTTCCGCGAGAAGCGCCGTGCCGTAGAGCAGCTCGGCGGTCTCCGCGGCCAGGGTGCGGGCCGCGTCGTCGTCCGCGTTCTTGTGGGCGTCCCGCAGGCCGGTGACGAGCGGATGATTCGGGTTGAGTTCGAGGATGCGCTTGCCGATCGGCACGTCCTGCCCGGACGCCCGGTAGAGGCGCGCGAGCGCCGGCGTGATCCCGAAAGCGTCGGTGATCAGGCAGGCCGGCGACTCGGTCAGGCGCGTCGACAGGCGCACTTCCTTGACATGGTCGCTCAACGTCTCGGTCAGCCAGGCCAGCAGGTCGGCGAACTCCTTCTGCTGCTCCTCGCGCTCGGCGCCGCTCTGCTCCTCCTCGGAGTCGAGGTCGACCTCGCCCTTGGCCACCGACTGCAGCGGTTTGCCGTCGAACTCGGTCACGGTGCCGACCCACACCTCGTCGACGGGGTCGGTGAGCAGCAGGACCTCATACCCCTTGGCCTTGAAGGCCTCGAGGTGCGGCGACTTGAGCAGCTGCTGCCGGGTCTCGCCGGTGGCATAAAAGATCTGCTGCTGCCCGTCCTTCATCCGCTCGACGTACTCGGCCAGTGTGGTCGGTTCCTCCTCGCTGTGCGTCGAGGCGAACGACGCCACGCGCAGCAGGGCGTCCTGGTTGTCGAAGTCCGACAGCAGCCCTTCCTTGAGGACTCTGCCGAACTGGGTCCAGAAGGTGCGGTAGTCGTCCGGCCGCTCGGACTGCAGGTCTTTGATGGTGGACAGGACCTTCTTGGTCAGCCGGCGACGGATCGCCTTGATCTGCCGGTCCTGCTGCAGGATTTCGCGAGACACGTTGAGCGACAAGTCCTGCGCGTCGACGACGCCCTTGACGAAGCGCAGGTACTCGGGCATCAATTCTTCGCAGTCGCCCATGATGAACACCCGCTTGACGTACAGCTGAACCCCGGTTTTGGCGTCGCGGTTGAACAAGTCGAACGGGGCGTGGGAGGGGATGAACAGCAGGGCCTGGTACTCGAACGTGCCCTCGGCCTTCATCGCGATCACCTCGAGCGGGTCGTCCCAGGCGTGCGCGATGTGCTTGTAGAACTCCTTGTACTCCTCCTCGGAGACCTCGTCTTTGGGCCGGGCCCACAGGGCCTGCATCGAGTTGAGCGTCTCGGTCTCGACGGTGACGGTCTCCTCGCCGCCCTCCTCAGTTGCCGGCGTGCGTTTCTCGACCTCCATCCGGATGGGCCAGGCGATGAAGTCGGAGTACCTCTTGACCAGATTGCGGATCTTCCACTCCGCGGTGTAGTCGTGCAGTTCGTCCTCGGCGTCCTCGGGCTTGAGGTGCAAGGTCACCGACGTTCCCTGGGGGGCGTGCTCGACGGATTCGATGGTGTAGGTGCCCTGGCCGCTGGACTCCCACCGGGTGGCTTCGCTCTCGCCGGCCTTGCGGGTCAGCAGCTCGACCTTGTCGGCGACCATGAAGCTCGAGTAGAAGCCGATGCCGAACTGGCCGATGAGCTCCTCCGAGGCCCCGGCGTCCTTGGCGTTCTTGGCCTCCCTGAGCTGCTGGCGCAGCTCGGCGGTGCCGGACTTGGCCAGCGTGCCGATCAGGTCCACAACCTCGTCGCGGGTCATCCCGATGCCGTTGTCGCGAACGGTCAGGGTGCGCGCGTTCTTGTCGACGTCGATCTCGATGTGCAGATCTGAGGTGTCGACATCGAGGTCCTTGTTGCGGAAAGCTTCCAGTCGCAGCTTGTCCAGCGCGTCGGAGGCGTTCGAGATCAACTCCCGCAGGAACGAGTCCTTGTTGGAGTAGACGGAGTGAACCATCAGATCCAGGAGCTGGCGAGCCTCTGCCTGAAACTCCAACTGCTCGACGCGTGCGTTCATGGCCTTCCCTACATTCGGCGTCCCGACATGACGTTTCAAATTTACCGAGATCCGCGTCGCCCACGCGCAGGGGCTGGCCCTACCCTGAACGCATGACCGTTGCACAACGCGAACGCGCCGCCCTCGTCGACACCCTGCGAGCCGTCGGGCCGGATGCGCCTACGCTGTGCGAAGGTTGGAAGACCCGAGACCTGGCCGCTCACCTGGTGATTCGCGAGTACCGGCCCGACGCCGCTCCGGGCATCCTGATCTCGTTTTTCGCTTCCCACACCGCCAAGCTGCAGGACGAGGTGGCGGGGCAGACGGAGTGGGATGAGCTGGTCGACAAGGTCGCGTCCGGCCCTCCGGTCTACTCCCCGTTCAAGCTGCTCGACCCGGTGGCCAACGTCGCGGAGATGTTCATCCACCACGAGGACGTCCGCCGCGCGCAACCGGACTGGGAGCCGCGGGTGCTCGAACAGGGGCTGTGCAGGGCGCTGCGCCGCACGCTGTCGCTGATGGCACGCATGACGCTGGCCAAGGTGCCCGGCCGGGTCGCCCTGCGCATCCCGGAGGGCAAGACGGTGCTGACCGCGGGGTCCGGCAAATTCGATGGCACGACGGTGGTCGTGACCGGTGCACCCGAGGAGCTGCTGCTGTTCTCCGTTGGCCGGGAGGCGCGGGTGGAGTTCGACGGCGATGCCGCGGCGGTGCAGGCGGTCCGCGACGCGCCGAAGGGGTTGTAGTCAGCGGTTCAGCCGAAGGCCGCGCGCAGGTCTTTCTTGATCACCTTGCCGAATTGGTTGCGCGGCAGCGCGTCGACGATCACCAGTCGCTCGGGGTGTTTGTAGCGGCTCAGTCCTTGCGAACGGCAGTGCTGCACAAGGGAATCCAGCGAGACGCCATCGCCCGATGCGGGCACCACGACGGCGCACACGCGCTCGCCGGTGCGCGGGTCGGGCACCCCGATGACCGCGACGTCGGCGACCGCGGGGTGGGTGGCCAGCGCGTTCTCCACCTCGAGGGCCGAGACGTTCTCGGCGTTGCGGATGATCGCATCCTTGATCCGGCCCGTGACGCGGACGTTGCCGTCCGCGTCGACCATCCCGAGATCACCGGTGCGCAGCCAGCCGTCCGCGTCGAACGCGTCGGCGTCCAGGGCGCCGTCGGCGTAGCCGAGGAAGCATTGGGGTCCCTTGAGCCGGAGCTCGCCCTCCTGCCCCGCGGCCAGCTCGATTTCCCCGTCGCCGACCACTCGAACGCTGACCCCGGGACCCGGCGAGCCAACGGTGTGGTCGAGCACCTCCGGCGCCGCGGTCAGCGAAGGTGAGGTGGCCACCGGGAATTCGGTGAGCCCCCACGCGTTCGCGATGCCGGGCAGGCCGAGGGTTTCGCGGACCTGGCGCCCCAGCTCGGCGGTGATGGGCGCGCCGCCGGCCAGGCCGCCGCGCGCGTAGGGGAACAGCGGCTCGTCCCCGTGGTTCTGCTGGGCCTCGAGGAACGCCACGAAGAACGGTGTCGCCATGCCGAGGAACGTGGGGTTGTGCGCCGCCATGGCCAGCGGCGTGGTGGCCGGGTCGAACACCTCGAACAGCGCCAACCGCATGCCCGTCAACAGTGCGGCGGCCAGCATCACGGCGCCACCGATGTGGGCGATGGGAAAGGCGACGGGATCCACGTCGCTATCCGTGATTCCGATCTTGTTCACCAAGCCCACCGCGGGGGCCATCACCGACGCGTCGGTGTGGCGGATCCCTTTGGGCGACGAGGTGGTCCCCGACGAGTAGTAGATCCATCGAGCGTCCCCTGTGGGGTCCGGCGGCGGCCGCAAGGAATCGGCATCGGCGCGGGGCAGCCGAATCTCACCGGTCGCCGGCGGGGTGGCCAGATCGACGGTGATGACCTCGAAGCTCCGCCCCGCAGACAGCGACCGCGCCAGCCCACCGTAATCGAATTCGTGCCAAAACTCCGGCACCACAAGGAATTCCGACGAGAGCTGCGCGGTGATGAAGCCGACCTCGTGCTCGCGCAGGATCGGAATGATCGGGTTTTGCACCGCGCCAAGGCGCGCCAGCGCCGCCATCACGATGGTGGCCTCGAGCGTGGTCGGCAGCTGCCATGACACGACGGTTCCCGCGCCGATCCCCCGGCCGGCGAACGCGGCGGCCGTCGCGCACGCTGCGTCGTGGAACTGGCGCGCCGTCAAGCTGCGTCCATGGTCGTCGGCGAGCAGCGCCCGGTTCGACCCCCGCCGCGCCGCGTCGGCGATCAGACCCCAGTAGCCGGCGTCGCTGCCGACCGTCATCCGGCCGGCGGCTCGGCGATCGGACGGAACCCGGAGTGCGCGATCGCGACGGACACGGCACTGCCGATCGGGCCCGTCCGGTCGACCAGCACGGCCGCGCCGCTGGCTACGCCGTCGTGGCTGTGGTGGGTGAGCGAGGCCAGCCCGATGTATGGCCCGTCCGGCAGCCGGGTCAGCGTGAGGGTGTAGTCGACGTTGATGAACTGCAAACCGTTCGTGCCCCAATTGGCGAGCGACGCCGTGATGTCGGCGCCCATCGCCGCGCGGGTGAAGGCGCCGAGCGGTTCGCCGTCGATGAGCGGGCGCGTCTCCTGCAGCCAGGTGTATTTGGGTCCGCGGCGGTCCGCCCAGTCGCGGTCGGGGTTCTGAATTCCGGTGCCCCAACCGTAAGTCCGCATGAACAGCGACGGTTGCGCGCCGTCGTCGATGGGCAGCGGGGGCATCTGGACCGGCGGGGACCACACGTCCCCCTCGGGCTGCGGGCCGCGCCGCAGGAACAGCGCACTCCCCCGCGCGACGGGGACACCGCCCTGGGTGAGAACGGCCTCGACGAGCCGCAATCGCCGGCGATCGTGGCGCACCTGCGTGTGCACTTCGATCGGTTCGAGGGCGACCGGTGCGGGAAGGTCGACGGTCAGGCGCGCGGGCTGGAATGCGGGGTCGTCGACGGCGCGTTCGGCCGCCCGGCCCAAGAGGCCGCCCACCACGTGGCCGCTGAGTGACGGACCCCAGCCGCCGCGCGCGATTTCGGTTGGCACGAAACGGTTTTCGTCGCGCAGGAAGTATGGCATCGGCGCGGCCGGATCAACGTCGTTCGGCAGGGTCTTCGTTTCGGTCAATGCACGACTCTTTCGGGTCAGAACGGCAACGGTAAATATTACAGTTCCCGTTCCAGTCCCGACGCCCGGCGTCGACCGGGCCGGTCAGGCGATCGCGGCCCCCACCACGTGGCCGATCACATACGTGACCGCCAGGGCGAGCCCGCCGCCGATGACGTTGCGGAGCACGGCCCGGCCCGGCGGCGCACCGCCCAGTCCCGCCGACACCGCGCCGGTGAGCACCAGGGCCAGGAGCACGGCGACGACCGTGGCCGGGATCCGCCAGGCCGCCGGGGGCGCCAGGATCACGATCAACGGCAGCAAGGCGCCCACCGTGAACGACAGGGCCGAGGACAGCGCCGCCTGCCAGGGGTTGGTCAGGTCCTCGGGATCGATACCGAGCTCGATCTCGGCGTGCGCGAGGAACGGATTGTGGTCGGTGAGCTCCTCGGCCACGGTGCGCGCGGTCGCCGCCGACAGGCCCTTGCCTTCGTACAGCGTGGCCAGCTCGTCCAACTCCGCCGCCGGATCGTCGCGCAACTCCTGAAGTTCCTTGGTCAACAGCGCCTGCTCGGTGTCCCGCTGGGTGCTGACGGAGACGTATTCACCGAGCGCCATCGACACGGCCCCGGCGGCCAGCCCGGCGATTCCGGCGGTCAGGATGGGGCCGCGGTCCACCGTCGCCGCCGCGACGCCCACGACGATGCCCGCGGTGGACACGATGCCGTCGTTGGCGCCCAGGACTCCGGCGCGCAGCCAATTCAGCTTCGACGAGACCGATCCCACGTGGGGTTCGGCCGGGTGGGAGGTAGCCGACACGACCGCCACGATATACGTCAAAACCGCTTCCTACCAGCAAATATAGGCTAGCCAAAGCGAGCGCAGGCTTGCCTTATTCGGCGTTTTTCGGCGCCGCCGCGTCCCCAAAAGTTGCACATGGGGTCGTCACAGCGGATCCATAGACGCGCTATCTAGCGTGTGGATTGTTGGGGGGTTCTAGGAACTCACTTCTAGACAGGTGAAGGACTATGAAATTAAAGCAATTCATCGCGGGGGGAACGATCGCCGGCGCTCTGGGTGCCGCCGCGTTGGGCATGGGTGCCGGTTCGGCGTTCGCCGCTCCGGGTCCGCAGCCGCCGGCCCCGGGTAACCACGGCGCCCCGGCGCCCGCGGACCACCGCCCGGCCGGACCGAACGATCCGGGCGGCCCGGGTGGGCCTCCGGGCGGCCCGGGCGGGCCCGGCAATCCTGGTGGGCCTCCGGGCGGACCCGGTCACCCCGGCGGTCCCGGTGGACCCCCGCCCGACCATCCCGGCGGCCCCGGTGGGCCCGGCGGTCCGGGCGGACCGCCGCCCGACCGTCCGGGCGACGACCATCCCGGCGGCCCCGGCGGTCCCGGTGGGCCCGGCGGACCGTGGCATGGCGATCCGCAGCGCGGCTACTTCCACGGTGCCCCGTGGGGCGACGGACCCGGACCTTGGGGATACGGTCCGCCGCCGCGGCCGGCCTGGGACAGGCCCCTTCCGCCCCCGGGCGGGCCATGGGGTTACGGCCCGATCAACTACTACGGGTACAACGAGACGCCCGTTTGGGATCCCGGATTCAACCAGTGGGGCTTCTGGTTCTTCGGGGTCTGGATCCCGCTGTAACAAGCCAATCCACGCGGTACCCGCCTTGCCGTCCGGTGAGGCGGGTATCCGCGGGGTCCGTTAGGGTCAAGCCACTTCGGGCTTGATCTCCTCGATCACCCAGTCGGCGTAGTCGAGGTATTCGTCGATCCCGCGCACGGCGGGGACGGGCACCGCGCTGAAGGTAACCCCTTGCTCGGCAAGCTGATTCAGGGTGTCGATGAGCTCTTGGGCGCTCCTGCCGGGGCGTGCGTGCGGATCCTTGACCACGCGGTGGCCCTCACCGACGCGGTTGGTACCCAGCCCGTGCATGATTTCGAAAGGCCGCCCGTCGTAGCCGGGTTGGCTTTTGAGGAATTGGACACGTTCGGCGATCTTGTCCGGTGGGGTCAAAAACGGCCACCAGCCCGAGGCGAATCGCGCCGCGCGCTTGAGGGCGGCATCGGCGTCGCCTCCGACCCAGACCGGAAGGTGGGGTTTCTGAACGGGTTTGGGTTCGAATGCCATGTCGCGGAAGGAGACGTATCTGCCCTCGAAACGGGGCGATTCGCTGGTCCACAGTTCGATGATCGCCGCGAGATATTCGTCGGCGATGCGGCCGCGCTCGTGGAACGGTACCCCGAGGAAGTCGAATTCGCGTTCCAGCCAACCGATTCCGAAGGTGACCATCATGCGCCCGCTGCTCATCCAGTCGGCGGTCGCCAGCGCTTTGGCGACCACGATCGGATGCTGCAGCGGCAGCACCGTGACGCACGAATTCAGCCGGATCTTCTCGGTGGCTCCCGCGATGTAGGCCTGCGCGACGGTGGAATGGAGGTAATGCGGACCGGACAGCTCGACGTGGTCGGTGGGGATGACGAAATGCTCGGGGATCGCGATCATGTCGTAGCCCATCGCCTCGGCGCGCTTGACCATTCGGGTTTGGTCAGCGCCCGTGACGTCGGCTTCCCACGGCTGGGTGATTGCCTTGAGGCGCAGCATGTGCGGTAGGGGGAAGGCGAATTTCACTCCCGCATTCTGGCCGTCCCAGTGGGCACCGGCAATAGTATAGCATTTCTGCTATATTACTGGACATGACGTCCTACGGTGGCGACCTGGTCCGTGAGGCGCGCCGGCGCGCGGGTCTCACACAGGCCGAATTGGCGATCCGCGCTGCTACAACGCAGTCGGCCGTCGCCCGCTGGGAGTCCGGCCGCACCGCCATCAGTCTCGATGACGTTCGTAGATTGGTGCGCTTGTGCGGCTTCGACCTAGAGCTGATGCTGGTGCCGCGCGACGACAGCGATACGGCGCAGGCGACTCGGCTTGCGGACCTGAGCGGCCAGGAGCGCATGGATCGACATGCCCGGGTGGCGCGGCAGCTCGCTGCACTGCGGCAGGCCGGAGGGGACTGACATCGAACTCGACCTACCCCGCATCCTCGAGATTCTGCGCCGGCACAAGGTCGCTTACGTTCTCATCGGCGGCCTCGCCGCGGTCTACCACGGGTCGCCTTTTCCGACAGAGGATGCCGACATCACCCCCGAATTGGGCCGGCGAAACCTCGACAGACTCGCTGCCGCGCTGCGTGAGCTCAACGCACGGATCCGTACCGACTCCGAACCAAGCGGCCTGCCGTTCTCCTGTGACGGCGAAACGTTGGCCGCCGCTGAAACCTGGAACCTCACCACCGACGCCGGTGATCTCGATGTAAGCTTCAAGCCTTCTGGCACAGGCGGATACCGCGACCTGCGCCGCGACGCGGCCCAGGTCGAGCTCTATGGAGTCAGCGTGCGCATCGCCTCACTCAGCGACGTGATCCGGTCGAAGCAGGCAGCCAACCGACCAAAGGACCAGCGAACGTTGCCGACCCTTCGGGAGATCCTCGCCCGACGAGGCTAACTCTTGGTGCCGACGGTGATCAGGTCGGACACGATTCGGGCCCAGACCGGCCGCGGAATGCGGTGCTGATCGGTGACGGCGAACCCGGCGCCTTCGAACAAGCTCCGCATCTCGGCCGGCGACGCGTTGTGCTGCGGTTTCCACCGATTGGTCGCGGGCGCCTGCAGGAGCGGTTGCCGGGTGCTCAGGGCCGAGACCGCCACCAGGCCGCCGGGCGCCAGCACCCGGTGGAATTCCCGCAGGGCCGCCGGCTGGTCGAAGAAGTGAAACGCCGAGGTCGTGACGACGGCGTCGAGCGCCCCGTCGTCGAACGGCAGCTGCTCGGCCGGGCCGCGCATCCACTGCACCCGATCGGACCTGGCGCGGGCCTGGGCGAGCATGCCGTCGGACATGTCGACGCCGTAGATCTCGTCGGGATGCAGTTCGCGCTCGATCCGGTCGCTGAGAATACCGGTGCCGCAGGCGATGTCAGCGATCTTGCGGGCGTTGTGGGAGCGCAGTTGCGCGATCACCTCGTCGTGGGGCGGCCGGTAGACCCACTGCTGCAAGAACGGGAGATCGTAGGCCGGGGCGAGGAAGCTCCACATCCGGGTGACCGCGTCGTTGAGACCGCGGCGCTGCGCTGCCGTCATCCGCCCAGTATGGAGGTGTAGTAAATCGCGTCGGCCACCGACACCGGGTCGTTGGTCTGGGGGATGGCTGCAAGGCCGCCCTCGGCCAGCAGCTGACTCATCGGGGTGCCGACCGTGCGCCATCCCAGGCCCTGCAGGTAGGCCTCCACATCGTTGCGCTCACCCTCAAAACCCAGGTCGGCGAACTCGAGATCGAGGCCGTGCTCCCGCCACTTGACGGCGGCCCTGCGCATCATCTCTTGCGCTCGCCCGCGGTCGGGGTCCGGCAGGTCGGGCACGGCCTCGCAGGCCAGCCGACTGCCGTCGGCGCTGAGCCCGGTGATGTTGTCCAGCAAGCGGTCTTGCGCTTCCGGCGGCAGATAACCGAACAGGCCCTCGGCGATCCAGGCGGTGCGCCGCTGCGGGTCGAAACCCGCCTCGCACAGGGCGTTCGGCCAGTCCTGCCGCAAATCGATTGCAACGGTGCGCAAGTCGGCTCGCGGGGCGGCGCCCAGATCGGCCATGGTCGCCGCCTTGAACTCGACGACCTCTGGCTGGTCGATTTCGAACAGGGTCAGGTCGGTCGGCCAGGCCAAGCGGTAGGCGCGCGCGTCGAGGCCCGACGCCAGGATCACGGCCTGCCGGATTCCGGCGTCGATCGCGCCCTGGAAGAACGAGTCGAAGAAGCGGGTGCGCGCGGTCATCGCGTCGGGCATGTGCCCGAGCTTCCAGCCGGACTCATGGTCGTCGACGTCGGCGGCGTCGAGGTCTCCGCTGACCCAACGCGTGAAGAAGTCCACGCCGACCGCGCGAACGAGCGGTTCGGCGAACCGGTCCTCGATCAACGGGTTGTCGGCCTTGGTGGCGATCGCCCGGGCCGCCGCGACCATCGTGGCCGTCACGCCCACGCTGGTGGCCAAGTCCCAGGTGTCGTTGTCTGTGCGTGGCATGCGCCTGCTCTCTGGTGTCGAATCCAAGCTTTACTTAGCCAGTATAACGACTGCTGGAGACGCGGTTGCGCGGCTTCCCGCCGGCGCAACAGTGTGCGCTGACGGCTTTGGGTGTGCGACAGGGCGGGATTTGCGCGGTTTTCCACCCAGTGCTCACACGCAAAGCCCGGGGCGCACACCCGCCCGTCGACTAGTGGCGGCCGGGTCCGCCCGGTCCGCCGGGACCACCGGGCCCCGCAGGGCCGCCCGGCCCGCCGGGTCCCCCCGGTCCACCCGGCCCGCCGGGGCCACCGGGGCCGCCGGGTCCATTTGCGGCGGGAAGCACGAACACGCACTGATTCAAGGCGGCGCTCCAAGCCCAGCCGGGGGCGCACGGAGGCGGATCGTCAGCCCGGCTGACCGCCGGCGCGGCGATGGCGATCGTCGGCAATCCGGCCAGTGCGAGCGCGAATACCGTTAGACCGCAACGTGTTCGAAGACGCCCTGATGCGTGCGACCTCGCCTGGTCCGGACCCGTTGCCATGGCGTCGGTCATGTCGATCCTCCTCGTGCCGTATGCCTCGATGCCCGCTCAGTACTGATTAAATCGCTGCGAGGGTTCGTCTATCGGCTTTTTTATGAATTTGCGGTGGCGCCGCGACGCCTTGAGCGACTCGCGAGCAAGCGGCGCGACCGAGGCTATGCCGCCGAGCGGCCGTCGGCCATCGGTATCAGTTGCACGCGCGCCCAACACGGTGAGGGGTCTAGACGAGCGAATCGAGCCGGTGGGTTGGCGATTCGCGAATCCGGGTATGCCTGGTCATCCCATCGATTGGGTGTCGGCTTTGAGATATGAAGTGAGCACCGATGGTCGGCTGGCTGGACAGGTTGCAGCGACGGAACCGCGCCGTCGGTGTGGTGATCGCCGTCTTCTACAAGTACCTCGACGATCAAGGCGGCTACCTGTCCGCGCTGATCACCTACTACGGTTTCGTGTCGCTGTTTCCGCTGCTGCTCCTGCTGACCACGGGCCTGGGCGTGATCCTCGCCGGGCGCCCCGACCTGCAAGACCAGGTGCTGCACAGCACGTTGAGCCAGTTCCCCGTCATCGGAAGCCAATTGCACCAGCCCGAGGGGCTCAGCGGCGGCACGGTGGCGGTGGTCGTCGGCATCGTGGGGGCACTCTATGGCGGTCTGGGTGTCGGCCAGGCGGTGCAGAACGCGATGGATTCGGTGTGGGCCGTCCCGAGGAACAAGCGCCCCAATCCAATCCGATCGCGCCTGCGCAGCTTGCTGCTGCTGTTGGTCCTCGGGTCGGCCGCCGTCACGGCCACCGTCCTGTCCGCGGCCGGCCAGGCTACGGGCGCCCTGGGCTTTGTCGGGAAGATCGGCGTCACGCTCGCCGCCGTCGCGATCAACGGGCTCATCTGCCTGGTGGCGTTTCGCGTGACCACCGCCCGACCACTCACGTACCGGCAGGTGTGGCCGGGCGCCCTTGCGGCGGCATTGATCTGGCAGGTCCTGCAGCGGTTCGGCGCCGGTTACGTCGCGCACACGGTGAAGTCGGCCAGCGCGACGAACAGCGTTTTCGCGTTGGTGCTGGGGCTGCTGGCCTTCCTCTTCCTGGTGTCGTCCACGCTGGTGCTGTGCGCCGAGATCAACGTTGTCCTCGTCGATCAGCTATACCCACGCGCGTTGCTCACCCCGTTCACTGATGAAGCGGAGCTCACGCAGGCCGACCGCAAGACTTACACCAAGAAGGCAAAAGCCGAGCGCGTCAAGGCCTTTCAACGAGTCAGCGTCAGGTTCCACGATCTCACCCGCAAGGAAGCCGATCCGCAGACTCCGCCCGCGCACAGCCGGCCCGCGGGTTAATCGGCACCGCGACCCGTCTGCTGCTGCAACTCGTCGATCAGCTCCGACGCTTGCGCCTTCGTCAGGTCGTCGGGAACGTCGCGCCCGGCTTCCTGGGCGAGTGTGTTTAGGTAGCTGCGCTGCGGCCCGGTCATCGGCTCGTCACCGGTCACCCAGTCCGACCGGTCCTTCTCGGGGGTTTCCCGCGGCGCCTGTTGCATGTTGTCAGCCATGCCACTGGAATAACCATCGCACACCCGTTCGAAACACGATGGTGTCAGGCGTCGATCACCACGCGACCGCTTTTCGCCCGCGAGACGCAGACGAGCATCTCGTCATCGCCCTCGACCGTGCGGCCGCGGCGATCCACCTCACCGGCCAGCACCTTGACCTTGCATGTCCCGCAGAACCCCTGCTGGCAGGAATACGCGGTCGCGGGGTCGCGGTCGAGCATGACGGCCAGCGCCGACCGATTCGCCGGCACGCTGAGCACAGCCTCCGAGCGCGCGAGCTGCAGCTCGAACGGGATGCCGTCGACCACCGGCGGCGGGCTGAACCGCTCGTAATGCAGTGGCGCGTCGACGTGTTCGTCGCGCGCCCCGCGGACCGCCTCGAGCACGGCCGTCGGCGCGCATACGTAGACGGCCGTCTTCGGGCCCGCCCCGGCCAGCAGCTCGTCGGTGGTCGGGAATCGGCCGCGCTCGTCGTCGGCCCACACGGTGACGCGCTCGGCGTCCACCGCCAGCACCTCGTCGAGCAGCGGCATGTAGTCGCGGCTTCGGCCCGCATAGACTGCGCGCCAATTGATTCCGTGCTGTTGGGCAACCCGGATCATCGGCAGGATGGGCGTCACCCCGATGCCGCCGATGACGAACAACACTTCCTGCTCGTCCGTCACCAGATAGAAGGCGTTGCGGGGCCCTTCGAACGTGAGCGTGTCACCGACGGCGAAGGTGTCGTGCATCTCGATCGAACCGCCGCCCCCGTCGGCGATCCGGCGCACGGCGATGCGGTAGTCGGTGCGCCGCCCGGGCGGTCCGCACAGCGAATACTGCCGCCGGCGACCCGATGGCAGCCGAACGTCGATGTGCGCTCCCGGCGTCCAGGACGGCAGCAATCCGCCGTCGGGATCGGACAGCGTCAGGGCCACCACGTCGGGCGTGAGCAGCTCGCGTTTGGTGACCACCGCGGTGTTGGCCCGCCGCACCGGCTCCACCCGCGAGGGCGTCCAGCGCGACGCCGACGCGAAGGCACCGAACACCGTTCCCACGCCCCACAACGCCGTGTAAAGCCGGTCGCGCTTGCGCCGGCCGTAGAGGTCGGCGGGCCTGGAGCTCCAGATGGCATGTGTCACAAAGAATTCCTCGGTCTGTCGAGTGCGACGATCGAGTCGACCCAGTCGGCGGTGAGCTGGGCGATGACGTCGGGGTGGGAGGCCACCACCCAGTGTCCACCCTCGATCGGGACGATCTTGTTGTCGGGCGGTATGGAGCCGGTGAACCGCTGCAGCGCGGGCGACACGAAGTAGTCCCTCCGGGCCACCAGCACCTGCACCGGGACGCGTGTCTCGGGCAGCTGCGCCGGCGGCGCCAGGATCGGCCCGGGCATGTTGGCGCGGTACAGGTTGAGACCGTTGAGGTAATCGTCGAGCGACCGGGTCGGGGCCGCGCGCAGCGGACCGGCGCCGCGTGGCCGGCCGATGCGTTCAACGGCCCCAAAGACTTTCAGGGTCGCCCGGGACCGGATCGCCAACTCCGGCAGGACCGGGCACAGAAAGAACCAGATATACGCCGAGGCCAAGATCTGTTTGACGACGTCGGCCGCGGCGCGGGGCGTGCGCGGTGACCGCAGAAACCTGCCCGCATAGTTCAGGTGCGGCCCCGAGATCGAGGTGAACGAGGCGATCCTGCCCATCACCGACTCGTCGGTGACCGCCGCCCAGGCCTGAATCGAGCCCCAGTCATGGGCCAAGAGGTGCACGGCGTCCACCCCCAGGCTGTCGATCACCGTGCCGATATCGTCGACCAGTTGGGCGAAGCGATAGCCCGATCGGCTTGCGGGCCTGGCCGATTCACCGATGCCACGGACGTCGTAGGCGACGAAGTTGTATCGGTCACCGAGCTTTTCGGCGACGCCGTCCCACACGTGGTGGTTGTCCGGGTAGCCGTGGATGGCCAGGACCGTTGGGCGCCGCGGGTCGACATCGGTGTAGGCGTGCACCGCCAGCGATACGCCGTCCGACGCGGTCACGGTGGTGAGCTGAGTCATCCACCGGCCTCAGTAAGACGCCCGCGCCGCGGGTGATCGGGCCAGATAATCGACCGCGCGTCCCACCCCGCCCAGCTTGGACGGGTGGAAACTCGGCTTGTAGTACGCGCCGATGACACCCAGGAACTCGAAGGGCCCGGGCACCAGGCCCCGGCGCGCCGCACGGAAGTAGTCCCGCCAGCGCGGTTTGCTTCCCGGCGGCAGGTTCGGGTCCACCGAATACATGAATCGCACCCCGCGGATGAACAGCCACAGCAATGACGGGGTGACCAGCAGCTGGGTGCGCACCTGCCGCCAGTACCCCGCCCGCAGATGCTTCATGGTGTCGAACGCGACCGCCTTGTGTTCGACTTCCTCCGCGCCATGCCAGCGCAGCAGGTCCAGCATCACCGGGTCGGTGCCCATGGCGTCATGTTGCGGGGTGTCGAGGATCCACTCACCCAGGATGGCCGTGTAGTGCTCCAGCGCAGCAACCATCGACACCCGCTCCAGCAACCAGCTCTCCCGTCGACGCCGGCTCCACCCGGGCCGGTCGCCGATCAGCTTGCCGAACAGCCACGCCATCTGGTCGGTGAACGGCGTCACGTCGATGCCGTTGGCCGCGAAGTGCCCGAGCACGCCCGAATGCGCCTGGGAGTGCATGGCCTCCTGGCTGATGAAGCCCTGCACGTCCAGCCGCAGCTGATCGTCCTTGATCAGCGGCAGGGTGTTTTTGAACGCGTCGACGATGAACTCCTCGCCCGCCGGCAGCAGCAGGTGCAGGACGTTGCAGAAGTGGGTGGCGAAGGGTTCGTTGGGCACGTAGTAGAACGGCAGCTTCGCCCAGTCGAATTCGACGTCACGCGCCTGCAGGACGATCCGCTCGTGGTCGAGCGACGCGTCATGCGGACCCGCCGCCTGGTCGTCGACTGTGAACATGGTGGATCCCCCGACGTGTGCGTTGTCAGGCACTGCGTTGCGCCTCTTCCTCAGCCTCGGTGATCAACCGCTCGCGCCGCAAGAACCGGACCAGATTATCGACCGTGTCGGTGAGGGCCGGCTCGCGCAGGTGGACCTTGGCCAGCGCGCGGGCGTGCCGGTACTGGGTGTTGTCGTACCGCTTGTCCCGCATCGCCGCGATCTTGTCCGCCGAGCGGACCAGGAAGTCGACCAGCGGATAGAGTTGATCGCGCGGCGTGCACCGGCGGTTCAGCTGCTCGACGAACGACGGGATGTCGTGGTACTCGAAGCGGTAGCCGTGGCGTTCGGACAAGACCCGGGTGATGTCGGTCAGGTTGTAGTAGTCGTCCGCGGTCATATTGAAAACACCGGACACGGTGTCATCTTTCGGCAGACCCATCAGCGCCACGACGTGATCGGCGATCAGGTCCGCCGGCAACAGGCTGATCTGGTTGAGCGCGTCGACGGCGAGCCCGTGCTCGATCATGAACGCGGTGAGGCGAACCAGGATGTCGTCCTGGCTCCCGAAACCGGCCCTGGTGGGCGAGATCAGCGAAGGCCGATAGATGCGCACATCGAGACCCTGCCGTTGCGCCGCCAGCACCAGCTGCTCGGCGACCCACTTGGTCTGCGAGTAACCGAAGTCCAGCCCGCTCATCCTGGCGTTCGCGTCCCACTCCCCGACCACCGGCTCGGTGCTCCACCCGTAGATGAAGGTGCTGGAGACCAGGTGGAAGGTCTTGCGGTGGTGGGTCATGGCCAGGCGCAACAGTTCTCGCGTGCCCTCCACGTTGGCGGGCCGCAGCGCGTCGTACGTCCGGACGTAGTTGACCAATGCACCGTTGTGGACGACGGCGTCGACGGTGTCGGCCAGTCGCCCGAACTCCGCCTCACCGATTCCCAGGTGCGGCTCGGCGAGGTCGCCGCAGACCACGCGCACCCGCGCGCGGACCTCGTCCTCCAGGGCCGGGGACCAGAGCTGCGCCCGGCGCAGCGACGCGACGATCCGGTCCAGCCCGTGCGCGGAGTCCGTGGCGCGGACCAGCGCGTGGATGGTGTAGGACGTCTGCCCGATCAGGCTGTTCACCAGGAACGGCCCCAGGAACCCGGTCGCGCCGGTCAGCAGGATGTCGGTCGCCGGACCCGACCGCTCCACCGGCAGGGCCGGCAGCGCGAGCCGCGCGTCGGCGCGCATCTGCTCGACCTCCTGCGCCTCGTACTCGGCGGAGATCTGGTCCAGCGCCTGCCGCAGGGCGTCCAGCGGCTGCCCGGACCGATCTCCGAACTGGCGCATCAGCCGGAAGAACTCGGCGACCGTGAGGCGCTGCAGGAGGCGCGTGTTGACCTCCTCGGCCAACTCGCCCGCCCCGTGCTCTTCCAGCAGGGACTGCAGGTCCGCGCGGAGCTCGGCCAGGGCCAGCGAGTCGATGCCCAGATCGGCGAAGGAGCAGTCTTCGTAGCCGGTGAGGTCGTAGCTCTCGATGAGGTGGCGGAACCGGCCGAGGGGGCCCGTGCCGGCGGCCGGCCCTTCGTGGGTTTTGTGGACCCAGGTCGCCAGCACGGGCAGCTTGTCGTCCAGCCACAGCCGGCGGGTTTGCGAGCGCCTGATCTTCCCCGAGGTGGTCTTGGGGATGCTGCGGGGCGGCACGAACACGATGGTGTGCGGATCGATGTGTCCGTGCCGCCGGATCGCGCGCGCCAGGGCCTTGCCGTCCGGGAGGTCGCCGCCGTCGCGCACCTCGGCGACCACGACCAAAGCCTCCTCGTCCTCGCGCTCGACGGAGAAGGCCGCGACGCAGCCGTGCCGGACCTGCGCGGCCGACCGCTCGACGACGGCCTCGATGTCCGACGGGTAGCAGTTGACGCCGCGGACGATGATCAGGTCCTTGCTTCTGCCGCAGACGAACAGTTCGCCCTCGTACAGGAAGCCGAGGTCACCCGTCCGCAGGTAGGCGTGCTCGTCGTCGCCCTTGATCCGCGCCCCGAACATCTCGGCGGTGACGTCCGGACGGTGCCAATAGCCACCGCCCTTGGACGGCCCGGAAAGCCAGATCTCGCCGACGCGGCCCTCACCCAGCGCCCGCCGGGCGTCGGGATCGACGATGCGGACGACGGTCCCGGCGGCGGGCTTGCCGCTGCTCACCAGCGGGGTCTGGTTGTTGTTCTCGGGCACGGCCTTTTCCACCCGCACCACGTTCTGCTGCAGGGCCCGCTTGTTCACGGCCAGGGTCTGGCGCCCCTGCAGGGACACGATCAGCGTGTTCTCGGCCAGGCCGTAGGCGCCGGTGAGCGCGTCGGGCCGCAGGCCGTAGGACGCGAACCGCGCGCGGAAGCGCGTGAAGGTCTTGGCCCGCAGCGGTTCCGCGCCGATGAGCATGGACTCCAGACTGCTCAGATCGATGCCCTCGAGCTCCGATGCGGGCAGCTTGTCCTCACGCAGGCAGTACTCGAGCGCGAAGTTCGGCGCCGGCGTGCGCGTGCCGCGCACATCGCTGATCAGGCGCAGCCACGCCGACGGCCGCTTGAGGAAGTCCTCCGGTGACATGCCGTGGGTGGTCCCGCCCAGCACCACGATGAACAGGTACGGCGAGATCAAACCCATGTCGTGGTGCTGCGGCAGCCAGCTGACCGCCACCTCGCTGTCGGTGAAGGCCGAGGCGTTGGCGATGACGTTGGCGTGGGTCACGACCACGCCCTTGGGATCGCTGGTGGAACCGGACGTGTACTGCAGGAACAGCACCCGCCCGGGCGTGTCGGCCACGGCAGCGCCGCCGTAGTCCCGCGTGGCGTCCGTCGCCACCCAGGGCAACTCGGGGAGCCGCTCGACGTCCGGCCAGGGCAGGCCGCCCTGCCGGTGGCCGAGCAGCTGGCGAAAGGTCTGCTCGAGCTCCTTGGTGGACAGCACGGCCTTGGCCTGCGAATCCCGCGCGATGAAGCTCAGCTTGGCCAGCCCGGCCTCGAACGACATGGGCAGCGGCGGGCTGACCGGCACGGCGATCACCCCGAGGCGTGCGCACGCGTAGAACGCGGCCGCCATCTCCAGCCCCGGCGGGTAGACCAGTAGCGCCCGATCTCCCGGCTTGAGCCCGGCCTCGGTGGACAGGTAGGCCGCCAGCTCACGCGTGCGCTCGGCGAAACTCGCGTAGGTGTAGCGCTCAAGCTCCCGCCCGTCGGCGTCGACGAACCGGAAGAGGGTCTGGTCGGGTCGCCGCGCTTGCCACATCCGCAAGTAGTCGATCAGCGTCTGCATCGAGGAGTCCCTTCGGGGTCGGTGGTCCGTCTTGAGTCGGAATCGGAACAACATGTTCTACTTCGCAATTCGTAATTCCACGGTAAAGGTCGATCAAACTCTAGGAAAGATATTTTGGAGCCGCACATTAATTTCACAGGCTCGCCGAAGGCGGGTAAGTGACGCGGCTCATAGCCCGCCATTTCTCCAAGGCGGGAATACGGCTTTAGGAAATACTGGTATCAGTACCTCAGCATGCACTTACGAGATGAATATCCAGCTCACACGGCTTCGACGGAGATACTGAGATACGGATTTGCGGGCCTACGTAACGAATGGTTACGAGGCCGAAATTAATTCTGCGAGCCGAACCCGGATGATTTCCGGCGCCAAAGCGCGACAGGTAAACACTTCGCTAAGGCGATGCCCCGGCCATTGCGCATCTGGGCCCTGCTTGAGGCAACAATTGTCGGCCCGGAAGAGGCTTTGGGACGCGGGGCCGGCGACCGGCCGCGCCCTCGGGTGGGACTCATCGTCTACGCATATACTGAGATGACTTACTGATCACCGGACCTACTGTTGCCCCGAGAAGGTCGTCCAGGATGAGCCCTCCAGACCCCGCGTACCGCCCCGGCGACGCGCTGACCCCCGCGGTCGCCGCGGCACCCACCGAACCCTTCGCCGTCGGACGAACCCGAAACGTGAAAACCCGTCGCACCGTCGACCTCGCGCCGGCCCAGCACCGGGCCCTCGATATCTGGCAGCGAGAAGCCGCCGACCGGCTCGGCGTTGCCCGTGTCACCGGCCAAGAGGTCCTTGCCACCCTCGTCGACCAACTGCTGAACGACCCGAAGCTGTCCGCGCAGATCGCGCGCACCATTCGGGCGCGACGCTGATCGAAGCGACTTACCGCCCGGTGACCTGGGCGACGCGAATGCGCGGTCCGGCGCGGACGACCAGCCGGGTGATGCCCGGAAAGCGCTCGCCGTCGATGATCGGCGACAGCGGCTCGCCGTCGGCTTCGATGATCATCTCCCGGCCATTGACGTCGCGCACCCGCTCGCCGCGCATCGTTCCGTTGGTGAGCGCCGCGGGAAGCTGCGCAACGATCTTCGAGGGCCGCACCTCGCCGGCTTGAAACTGCAGCACACCGGGCTTGGCGGCCTTCGGGAAGAGCCGGAACGGGCCGCCGATGCGAAGGTCGATGGCGCCGGCGTGCAGCAGGCGGTGCGTCCGCGTCGGCACCTCCTCGCCGTCTATCACGACGCGGGCGCGCGTCGGAGTGAACAGGACCGACGCGTAGTTCGGCGTCTTCACCCGGCTCGGCGCGACCTTGGAGGTCAGGTAGTCACCGAACGAGCGGGCGATCACCCTGGCGACGGCCAGGCGGTCATGATTCGGCGAGTCGTAATACCGTTCGTAGAACCGGTTTCCGACACCGCCGGCGGCCAGACCGAAGCAGAGGCGATGAAACGCCGCGCCGTCCTCGGTCTGACCGTCGAGCTCGAGGGTGTCCAGGCGCATCTCGGCCGGGGGCCGGTCCGCCTCCGCGGCCGCCGCCAGGGCGCCGATGATCCCGTCGGCGCGACCGCGGATACGCGCCTTCCGGGCGACGGCGTTGACGCTGCCACCGTTGCTGGGCACGAACGTCGGCCAGCGGTCCGAGTCGGCGATGCGTTGCTCGATTTCGTTGACCAACCAGTGCAGCGCTCCGTCGCCGCCGTCGCCGACGAGGTGGGTGGTCCGCGGATTGAGCTCCTTCACGGTCCTGCGAAGGTCCTCGACCGAGGCCGTCTCGTGTACCTCACCCCATGGCCCGATGAGCCGGCGCAAGTCGGCGGCGCGATCCGGCGCGGCGCGGTTCTTGCGCGCTTGCGGATTGACGATGACGCCGAGGTACATTCCCCGAACGATACCCGCGGCGCCTGGGTGGGCGAGGTCGCGCCGCTGGGCCGTTCGCTCGTTTTGGTCTGTTACGCAGCGGGTTTGCTCCCTGCGCAAGCCGGCCGTGCTACGCAGATAGGGTTGCTGTCATGCCTGGTTGGACCGCCGCAGACCTGCCCTCGTTCGCCGGACGCACCGCGATCGTCACCGGCGCCAGCGGCGGCCTCGGCGAGGTGACCGCCCGCGAGTTGGCCCGCGTCGGTGCCCACGTCGTCCTCGCGGTGCGCAACACCGACAAGGGACGAGCCGCGGCCGCTCGCATGACCGGCGACGTCGAGGTGCGCCGACTCGACCTGCAGGACCTGACCTCGGTGCGCCGCTTCGCCGACGACACCGGGGAGGTCGACGTCCTGGTCAACAACGCCGGCATCATGGCCACCAAGCACGCGGTCACCGCCGACGGGTTCGAGGGCCAGATCGGCACCAACCACCTCGGGCACTTCGCGTTGACCAACCTGTTGTTGCCCAAACTCACCGACCGGGTAGTGACGGTGTCGTCGCTGCTGCACCACATCGGCTTCATCAGCCTCACGGACCTGAACTGGCAGTCCCGCCGGTATTCGGCCTGGCTGGCGTACGGCCAGTCCAAGCTGGCGAACCTGTTGTTCACCAGCGACCTGCAGCGCCGCCTGCGGGCCGCAGGTTCTTCGCTGCGCGCGCTGGCCGCCCATCCCGGCTGGTCGCACACGAATCTGCAAGGCAACTCCGGCCGCAAGTTGGGCGACGCGGCGGTGCTGGCCGCCGACAGGCTGGTGTCCACCGACGCGGACTTCGGCGCCCGGCAGACGCTGTACGCGGTGTCGGCCGACCTGCCGGGCGACACGTTCATCGGTCCCCGGTTCGGCCTATACGGCCGCACGCAGCCGACCTGGCGTAATTGGCCGGCCAAGCGAGCGACCACCGCCGCCGCCCTGTGGGATCTGTCCGAACGGCTGACCGGTACGAAGTTTCCGCTGTGACCCCGGCATCGTCGGCTCGACGGGCCCGTCTCGCCAGTCGCGGTTAGATTGGATGGATAGCCGGTCGCCGAGGCCGACAGCTAACAGCGCGACGCCACCTTGGCAAACAAGCGCGTAAGCGAGGAGGTCATCCCATGTCTGGAACGGATGTGGCGGCGCTTCTCGCCCTGCTGGCCGCGCTGGCATCCGCGATCGGAAACGTCATTCGGCAGCGGTCCGCGCAGGAGGTCACCGACAAACAGGTCGGCCACCTGACGCTGTTCGGTCTGTTACTGCGCGACAAGCGCTGGTGGCTGGGTGGTTTGGGGGACATTTCCAGCTACTGCCTGCTCGCCGCCGCCCTCGACAAGGGTTCGGTGTTGCTGGTCATGTCGCTGCAGGTGACCGCGCTGCTGTTCGCCTTGCCGATCTATGCACGGTTGACGCGCCATCAGGTGACCCGCGCCGAGTGGCTGTGGGCGCTGCTGCTGGCGGTTGCACTGGCGGTCGTTATCGCCGTCGGGCAGCCGGTGGGCGGTCATGAGCAGGGCTCGCTGCGGGCTTGGCTTGTGGTGGCCGTGGTGATGGGTCCGCCGTTGCTGCTGGGGGTGCTCGGCGCGCGGATCTGGGCGGACCGCCCGGCCGCGGCCCTGTTGCTGGCGGCGGTGGCGGGCTCGCTGTTGGCGGTGTTCTCGGTGCTGATGAAGGGCGTGGTCGACGTCATCGAACACACCCCCGGCCAGCTATGGCACAAACCCGAGCTGTATGCCTGGGTGGCCACCGGGGTGGCCGGGATGATCTTTCATCAGTCGGCCTATCGCGCCGGCGCGCTGACGGCCTCGCTGCCGACGATCATCGTCGCAAAGCCGGTGGTGGCCGGAATCCTCGGTGTTGCGGTGCTCGGCGAGACTCTGCGCGCGGACGGTCCGCAGTGGTTGGTGCTGGCGGTGGCCGCCGCGGTGGTGATCGCCGCGACGGTGGGCCTGGCCCGCGGCGAGGCGGCCACCATGGCCGCCGGCGCCGGGCGCGACCTGAGGATCGCCGACCAGCCGAAGGCGGCGTCGCAAGCCTGACCGGCGGTGCGGTGGGCGCCGTCTAGGGCAACGGAGCCGCCCAGCGCACCCGGGTGCCGCCGCCGGGGCCGTCGCCGACGGTGAGGGTGCCCCCAACCGCTTCGGCGCGTTGGCGCAAGTCGACCAGGCCACCCCCGGTTGCGTTGCCGTGCATGCCTTTTCCGTCGTCCACCACCTCGATGCACAGCATGTCCCCAACATCGACACTGACGGTGAGCTTGGTGGCCCCGGCATGCCGCGCCGCATTGCTGATCGCTTCGCTGACGACGGCTTCGGCGTGCTCGGCCAGCTCCTCCCCCAGCGCCGACAACGGTCCCTTGTACTGGACGGTGGTCGCCATGCCCTCCGACAGTTCGCCGATCATCTCGTCGAGGCGCCGCCGCACCCTGGCCACGTCGGCGGACCTGGTACGCAGGCCGAAGATCGCGGCGCGAAAGTCTTGGACCACGCCGTGCAGGTCGTCCACCGCCCTCATCAGGCGCTGCTGCACCTCCGCCGATCGGGCCCGCGGGATAGTGGCCTGGAGAGCGAGTCCGACGGCGAAGACGCGCTGGATCGCGTGGTCTTGCAACTCGCTTCCGATGCGGTCGCGTTCCGCGAACACCTCGGCCTCGGCATAGGCGTCGGCCAAGTCGGACTGAATCGCCAGCTGCTCGGTGATATCACGCATCGCCGCCGACACCAGCACGCCGCGTTCGGTGCGCAGCGGGCTGAGGCTCACCTCGAGGGGAAACTCCGTACCGTCGCGACGCAGCCCGAATAACTCCAGACCGACGCCCATCCGCCGCACCTTCGGGCTCGCGAAAAACGTTGCGCGGTGGTGCTCATGGGCTTGCCGAAGCCGGGGCGGGATGAGCGCCTCGACCTCCATGCCGATCAGGTCCTCGCGCTCGTAGCCGAACATCTCGTCGGTCTGGGCGTTCGCGAGCATGATGCGACCGTCCGATCCGACGATCACCACCGCGTCGGGCGCCGCCTCCAGCAGGCCGTGGAACATGCTCTCGGTTCGCCGATGCTCGGCGGTCACGTCCCGAATGACCTTTGTGAAGCCGGTGATGGCGCTTGTCTCATCCTGAATCGGGGTCAACACCACGCCGGCCCAGAATCGCCGGCCGCCCTCGCGCACCCGCCAGCCCTCGAACTCGTACCGGCCCGACTCGCGGGCGGCGGCCAACTCGCGTTCGGCCAGGCCGCCGGCGCGGTCCTCCTCGATGTGGAACAGCGACACCGGCCGGTCGAGGACCTCGGCCGCGGAGTAGCCCAGCAACGCCTCCGCACCCGGGCACCAGCGGAGCACGTTCCCATCGAGATCCAGCTGGATGATCGCGTAGTCGGTAATGGCGTCCACCATCGCGTCGACGTCGCAAAGACGTTCGCGCGTACTCTTATTCAGTAATGCCGCGCTGAGGTAGCGTTCGGCGCTGGGCGTCGTCATCAGTGCGCCCTCCTCGTTGTCCCGCGGCCGCTTGCGCCGATGCTACCGCCCAGGCAAATCTTGACCTCGTCAATCAGCAGCGGGGCAGCCGCGCCCTGACTGGCGGGCCCCGCTGGCCTACCACCCGCCGGCCCACACTTACCCGCGTTGGTCGGGCCGGCCGTCAATGGCAGCGTCACTGAGGCGACCGTGTGCCCGGACCGCGAGTAGACAGGCCAACCTCTTATCAAACGGCCGGAGAATTCATGTCGTGGACACATAGGTGTTTCGCAAAAGGCATTTCACAAGCGGTTTCGCGCGCCCTAGCGTCATAACCGGGGGTTAGAAAGCCCTATGAGGACGTTTGGGCAACGATCCCTGGCCGCGCGACATGCCGACAATGTGCTTGAGCCAAACCCGCCACCGGGGGTTAGCTTCGAGGCATTAGCTGGACCCGTAAGCGATACGGCGAATACCAGCCGCGGTTGCGGTGTTGTGTCGGTTATGGCCCGGACAGGAGATTGAGATGACCGCACCGTCAGCGAACCCAGCCCGGGCCAACGGCGTCGACGCACGCCGAACCCTGACGGTCGCGCGCCGCGTCATCCTCGCGGCCACGACCCTGTGCGTGCTGCTGACCGGCTGCACCGTGTCCGCCACCGGCCGCCCGGTGGCGGCAGCCAACCTCGGGCACTGGCAACCTCCGCGGATCCTCAACACGCGCCTGGACCACCTGCTGCTGAGCGCCGGCGACGTCGACGCCGTCGGGCAAACGACCAACATGGTGTTGCGCAGGCCCATCGTGGAGATGTCACACAGCGAAGACCAGGTTTCGGACCGCAATTGCCTGGACGCCTATTCGCCGGTCGAGGCCGCCGTCTACGGGGCCGGCACCTGGGTGGCGCTGGAAGGCCAGTTCCTCGATAACGCCCGGTCGCGGGACCCGCAGCGCAAGCACGCCCTGCTGCAGGCCGTCGTCAGGTTCGGTGACGCCGACTTGGCGCAGCGCTTCTTCAGCCAGGCCAAGCCCCGCTGGGCCGCCTGCGCCAACCGGCCGCTGACCGTCACCCAGCCCGGTGACGACCCGGTCAAGTGGACCTTGGGCCAGCTGGTCGCGACCGACACCACCCTGAGCCTCGTCCAGACCCTCGACCGTGGCCGCGGCTTTGCCTGCCAACGCGCCGTGGGAGTGCGGAACAACATCGTCATCGACACGCTGTGGTGCGGGTTCGACACCGGCAACCAGGCGGGCGATGTGGTCAACAAGATCGCGTCCGCGGTCGAAGTCTGATCAGAGCCGAAATCGCTTGCGGCGCAACACCAACACCGTGACCAACGCCAGCACGGCCAGCACCGGTGCCCACGGGATGAGGAACCCGGCCGCCACGACGGCGCCACGGACAACGGACAGCAACGAGTGCCACCCGCGTTCGAGCGCGCCGAGGAACCCGCCGCGTGTCACCGTGGGCTCGGCCGCGATGTGGACGTTGATCGTCGCGTAAGCAACCTGATCACCCAGCGCGGCGCGCTGTGCCCTCAACGAGTCCAGATCTGCCTGTCGCTGGGTCAGTGACGATTCCGCGGCCAGCAGGTCCGCGACATTGCCCGCCCGGCCCATCAGCTCCAGCAGCCGATTGACCGACGTCTGTAAAGCCTCGATGCGGGCGTCGAGGTCGACGCGCTGCGAAGTGACGTCGGTATGGCCGATCGACATGGAGTCGACGGCGCCAAGTTTCTTGGTGTCGGCAAGAACCCCGTCGAGTTTGTCCGCGGGAATGCGCAACACGAGATCCACCGTCGGCGAAGCCGATCCGGATCGCTCCGACCGCGAGTCCACCCGCCCGCCGGCAGCGGTGACCGCCGAAACGAGCCGGTCGGCCACCTGGGCGGGCTCGGCGACGACCATCTGCAGCGATCCCGTGGTGACGATGTCGCGTTTGAAGGTGCTGTCCTGCGGGGCCTGTGGCGGCGGTGGCGCCGCCGGTGCCGCGATCGTGTTCTCCTGAGCGCCGGGCCTCGCCCCGGGGACTGGCGCGGTCGTCTTGCCGCTCACTGCGCCGTCGTGCGTCGGGCTGGACAAGCCACCCCGGCTCAGCGACCCGACCCAGCCAACGCCGATGATCAACGCGCTGACCACCGCCACCGCAATCACGTTGCGCAGCTTGACCGTTCGCGCTTTTGAGTCTTCCGAGGACGCCTGGGCGGGCGGCGGGGGTTGGCTCGGCACGGTGCCCGCGGCGTAAGCGGGGGCCGACGGCATCGGCCCGGCGAAGGAGGCTCGCCCGGCCACGGCACCTTGGGGTGGCGGCGCGCCCACAAGCAGCATGTCGGCCTTGACCGGTGTCGGGCCCTGCTCCCAACCGGCCGGCGCCTCGACAGGTTGCATCACCCGGTGCCGCACCGGGCCGTCGGCAACTATCCGGCTGTCGACGGCGACGTAGGCCGTGAACCGGCACAGCACGCCAAAGCGTAAGGAGGTCTTGACGATTCGCCTCGCCAAGTCCGAGTTGGTTGCCGACGCGTAGCGGTCTTCGAGGTCGCGCAGGTGGGCCCTCGCCCACTGCGCGGTCACCGCGGGCACGTCGCGGCGCTGCCCGGCGACGGTCCGCGTCCAGTCCCCGCCGTCGCGAGAGGTGCCGCGCAGGGCGAGCGACCCGGTCGCACTCCCCCGATACCGCCCCGTCACCACCAGCGGCGCCCCCGGGAACAGGTCGGGAATCCGGGCCGGGCTCGCGGTGTCGTCGATGGTTTCCAGCCCCTCTGCACACAGTCGCAGCGAATATGCGAGCGGCGCACCGATGCGGCGATGGATGGCCTCCATCGCCTCGTCGAGGCGGTCCTCGCTTTCCACCAGCTCGCAACGGCCGCCGCCGGCAGTGGCGAGGCGTCCCAGGAATCCGGCGTTGACGGCCTGGTCAATCCCCACCGTGTGCACCCGCACCCGCTGCAGGCCGTCTGAAAGCTCGCGCAGTAGCTGGTCCTCGTTGCCGACCTGCCCGTCGGTGACGAGGACAACGATGGCATCGCGGGCCTCGCCGTTGCGCGAGGCGCCCAGCAGGGCGAGCGCCTGCCGTAACGGCGCGGCCATCTCGGTGCCGCCGCGTGCGTCGGCGCGGGCGAGATGTTCGATCGCGCGGTACCGGTTCCGGTCGGTCGCGGCGACCAACCCGTCGGGCAGACCGGCGGGGCGGTCGATCGTGTCGTCGAACGTCAGCACCGCGAACCGGTCGGCGCCGGTCAGTGTGTCGACGATGCGGGCCGCGGCGCGGCGGGCGGCCACCATCTTCCACCCGGCCATGCTGCCGGAGCGGTCGAGCACCAGCACCAGGTCCCGCGGGCACGGCGGCGCGCTTGAAGCCGGCGGCAGCACGGTGAGCTGATAGGTCCCCTCGTCACCTTCCGAATCCGGTACCAGCACAAGCGAATCGGTGAAGTCGCCGGCGCCGTAGCGCAGTCGCAGGACAAAGTCCCGGTTGGCCCGCTCGCCGGGCTGCACCCGTATCCGGCCGTCGGCGGTGGACACCGTGTGCAGGCTTGACCGAACCTCCGACAGCGAGAGACCCGCGGGGTCGATGCCGACCTCGATGGCCAGTGGAACCGGATGGGGGAAACCGGGCAGCAGCACGGGCGGGGTGATGCGCGACGCGTCGGGCACCGCGTCGGTGTCATCGGCGTGGCCGTCGCCGACCGCGGCATCCGCGAGGGCGTCGCCCGGAATGTAGCGCGGCGCAACCACAAGCGGGAAGCGGAACGTCGCCTCGCCGTCCTCGTAGGCCAGGGGGCTCACCAGCGTGAGCGCGATGCTGACCCGCTCCCCGGGCAGGATGTTGCCGACCCGCATGGTGAAAACGTCCGGCCGGTCCTCCTCGGCGATGGATGCCCGCCGACCCGACGCGATCGCCTCGTCGTAGGCCTCGCGAGCCGCTTCGCGCTCGCGCAGCTCGGCCTCGACGACCCGCCCGTCGGCGGTCATCTGCATCCGTGTGACCGCGCCCCGATCCGGCAGTGGAAAAACGTAGGTCGCCTCCAGCGGCACGTCGTAGGCGTTGACGAAGTCCTGACTCAGCTCCACGCGGCTGGTGAGTCCGGTGATCTGCGCCCGCACGTCGATGCATGCGAGCGGCAGATTTCCGCGCTCGGTGCGCAGAGCGCCCAGCCCCGCCTCGTCATCGGCGGCCGCGCGGGCCGCCGCCGCCTCGTCGCTCATCGATGTGATGGGGACGGTCATGATGGGCTCCGTTCATCGAGGGAAAGCAAGCCACGTTCGGCCAGCAGTTCGAGCAGCGGCCGCGCCGCCACATGGATCGCGTGGACGTCGTCTTCGTCGGGTCGACCGCTGCGATCGGACCGGGTAGGCAGGAGCAGCAGTGCCCCACCGGGCAGGCTCACCGCGGCCAGCTTGGTGACAGTGTCATCGCCGCCCCCGTTCGCCGAGGGTTGGGCGGCGGCTGGCGGTTCCGCCCAGAAGCGGCGTCGGCGATCGTGGCGCTGCGTCAGTCCGTCAGGCGGCGGCTCCGCGGCGAGCAGTTCGTCGGGAACGGCGGCGACTTCGCGCAGCGTTGCGTCGGCGGCCCCGGCAAGCTCGGCCTGGATGTCGGCGAGCGAGCGGCCCTCGGCCTGACGGCGTTTGACGGCCACGATCTGCAGCAGCTGCCGCGGGCCGTAGAGCGCCGTACGTCCGTGCATGGCAGGCCGGTCGACGAGCCCGCTCGTCGTGTACCACCGCACCACCCGCCGATCGGGCAGCTCTCGAACCCGGCCGTTGGGCGCCCCCGGATAAGCGGGGTCGGCGAGCCCCACGGCCACCCGCCGCACCAGCTCGTCCAGCGTCCAAGACGCCCCGTCGCTCACGCTTCGATACTGACACTGTCACGATGACACTGTCAATGTTTGGGCCTCCGACACGATCCGGAAAAGGCGCCCGCCGCCACGAGCCACGCATACGCTGCACGCGTGTCTCTTCTGGTGGCGGCCCCTCAGTCATTGGCGGCCGCCGCCGCGGATGTGGAGAGCATCGGTTCGGCGCTGACCGCGGCGCATCTGGCGGCCGCCCTTCCGACCGGCGGGATCGCGGCGGCCGCCGCCGATGAGGTGTCGCAGGCCGTGGCGGCGCTTTTCGCCTCCTACGGCCGGGAGTATCAGGCGCTCAGCACTCGGGCCAGCGCGTTCGGCCAACAGTTTCTGCAGGCCCTGAGCTCGGCGGCGGGTTCGTATGCGGCGGCCGAGCAGACGAACGGGTTGCTGCTGCAGGTGCAGCAGGATGTGCTCGCCGCCGTCAACCCACCCACCGAGGCGTTGTTGGGCCGTCCGCTGATCGGCACCGCAAGTGCCACAGGGACGGGCGTTTTGGACGCGGCGGCCAGCGACGCGAACCTGCTCGTCCAGCGCGAACTGGGCATCTACAACTTTCGCGACTGGCGCGGCTGGGCGGCCTTCCTGCTGGACTACACCTGGGGCTCACCGGGCACGGCGCTGGGCTACGGGGTGCAGATCGTCAACGCGTTCTATCCCAACTCCAACTACGATCCCGCGCTCAGCGCGCTTGTCGGTTCCCACGTGTACCGCGGCGGCATCGGGTTGCCGGGCTTTACCACCACGACGGGCAACGTCACCACCAACCTCGGGACAGGCCCGGGCGCCACCGACGTGATGGTCAATCACGAAGAGGTACACGTCTGGCAGAACAGGCTCTTCGGCCCGCTGTTCTCCACCAGCTACGCCGGCTGGCTGGTCGGCGGCTACGTCGTGGGGACTGGTTACTGGTTGCTCCACCCCGGCCAAGATTGGTTCAGCCTGGTCGAGACGGCCGCCTATTACGACAACCCGTGGGAAGTGTGGGCCTACGCCAACGACAACAACTGGCCGCCGCCGGGGGCAAACCCGGCCCTGCTGTGGCCGGCCTGGACGGACCCGGTGCTGCTGTGGCCGGCCCGGGCGAACCTGCTGGGCCCGCTGCTGTGAAGAGGGGTTGTTGCTGGCCGGGCGGTTATCTCGGTGGGCCCTCAACCCGCCGGCTCGCAGAATTGCAGGTAAAACTCATCTTTACTCGACCTTGACCGCTTGTTGAATCCCCTCCCCCACGATTGCCAACGTGACTACGCTTCATCGGGTGGAGCTGGAGGTTTTGGGGCCTCTGCGAGTCCGGCAGGCTGGCCTGCCGGTCGCGATTCCGGGCGCCAAGCCCCGCGCGATCCTCATCATGCTCGGGCTGCACGACGGTTCCGTGGTGTCGGCCGACTCGCTCGTCGAGCTGCTCTGGGGCGACGACCCGCCGCGCACCGCGGCCAAGGCCCTGCAAACCCACATCTCGTTGCTGCGCCGCACGCTCGGCGACGGCTTCGTCTTGACGCAGGGGGCCGGCTGGGCGCTGGCCGAGACCGAGGTTGACGCCGCGCGCTACAAAGCGGCCGCGCGGTCGGGCCGCGACGCCGCCGCCGCCGGGGACGACAGGCGGGCGGTGGTCTGCTTCGACGAGGCGCTTGCGCTGTGGCGCGGGATTCCCGAACTGCCCGGCGGCCGGCGGGGAACGCCGGAGAAGACGCGGTGGATCGAGGCCCATGCCGCGCTGGTGGAGGACCGGGCCGATGCGCTGCTCGCGACGGGCCGCGCCGCCGAGATCGTCGGCGAGCTCGAGGCCGCAGTGGCCGACGCGCCGCTGCGCGAAAGGCGTTGGGGCCAGCTGATGCTCGCGCTCTACCGGGCCGGCAGGCAGGGCGAGGCCCTAGGCGCCTATCAACGGGCGCGCGCGTTGCTCGCCGACGAACTGGGCGTCGACCCCGGGCCGAACCTTCGCCGGCTCGAGACTCTGATTGTCGCGCAGGATGTCGCGTTGGAAGTCCCTGCTACACAACGTGTTTCGCCGGTGACCCGCGCCGTGACCTTCCTGCTCACCGACATCGAAGGGTCGACGGCCGCGTGGGAGGCGGACGCCGGCGCCATGGCGGCGGCGCTCGCCCGCCACGACGAGCTCGTCGAACAGGTCGTCACCTCGCGCGGAGGGCGGTTGATCAAGACCCGCGGCGAGGGCGACGCCACGTTCTCCGTGTTCGATCGGCCGTCGGCGGCGGCCGCCGCGGCGATCGAACTGCAAGATGCGATTGACCATGAGCCGTGGGCGCTTTCGGAGCCGATGCGCGTCCGGGTGGCGTTGCACACCGGGGAGGCCGAGCTCCGCGACGGCGATTACTTCGGCCGGGCGGTCAACCGCGCCGCGCGCCTGCGGTCGCTGGCCACGGGTGGCCAGATCCTGTGCTCGGGCGCGACCGCCGAACTCGTCATCGACTCACTGCCGGACCACGTTGCGCTTGCCGACCTGGGAAAGCGCGAGCTGCGCAACCTCGCTCGCCCGGAGCACGTCTTCGAGCTCCGCCTGGATACCGCCGACGACCAGCCGCAGTCGGTCTCCCCCGATGCGCCGATGCAACGCCCGGCCCTGCCCGCCGTGCTTTCGGGACCCGGGCCGTTCGTCGGACGCGGGAACGAACTGCAGCGGCTCTTTTCCGCGTGGCAGACGGCGCTCGCCGGCGGCACCAACGCGATATTGATCGCCGGTGAACCGGGTGTCGGCAAGACGCGGCTGGCCGGCGAATGGTCCCTGCAGGCGTACGACCAAGGCGCCCTGGTGATTTACGGCCGCTGCGACGAGGACCTCGGCGCGCCGTACCAGCCGTTCGCGGAGGCGCTGCGCGCGCTCGTGCCCTGCCTCGGCGCCGGGGGGCTGCGCGGGCTGCGTGGCGTGGAAGCATTGCTCGCCCTGGTCCCCGGGCTGATCGACTTCCTGCCCGATCTTGCCCCGCCGACCCGCGCCGACCCGGACACCGAACGCTACGCGCTGTTCGACGCCGTCGTTGCCGTGCTGGTGGTCGCCTCGGCGAGCGCGCCCGTCGTGTTGATACTGGACGACCTGCACTGGGCCGCCAAGCCGACGCTGTTGTTGCTCCGGCACCTGCTGCGCTTCGGCGAGCAGGCGCGCGTGCAGATCATCGGCACCTACCGCAGCACCGATCTGGACCGCTCCCATCCCCTTGCCGCGATGCTCGCCGACCTGCACCGCGACGGCAGCGGCAATCGGATACAGCTCAGCGGTTTAGACGAGGACGACGTGACCGCCTACGTCGCCGAGGCCGGCTACCACGACGAAGAGCTGGCCCGCGCGTTGGCGTCGGTCACCGGCGGCAACCCGTTCTTCCTCATCGAGGCCTTGCGTCACGTCGATGAAAGCGGCGGCCGCTGGGATCAGAGCACCCTGCCGCAGGGCGTGCGCGAGGCCGTAACCCGCCGCCTCACAAGGCTTTTGCCCGAGACGAACAAGGCCCTGGCCGCGGCCGCGGTGGTCGGCAGCAGGTTCGACCTGGAACTGGTCGAACGCGTGGTCGGCGACGACCTGGTCGACGCGTTCGACGAGGCGTGCAAGGCCGGCATCGTCATCGAGGAGCCCGGCGGCCGCTACCGATTCAACCACGCCCTGGTCCGGCAGTCGCTGCTCGCCGAGCTGCCGTCGGTGCGGCGCATGCGGCTGCACCAGCGCATCGCCACCACGCTGGAGAGCCAGCCCGGCGCCGATGACGAGCTGCTGGCCGAGTTGGCCCATCATTACTTCGAATGCGCGTGGGCGGGAAACGCGGCCAAGGCGGTCGAGTACTGCCGCCGCGCCGCCGACCAGGCGATGACACGACTCGCCTACGAGGGTGCCGCCGACCTCTACGACCATGCCCTGCACGCGCTGGAAGAGATCGACGACGAGCTGCCCGACCGCGACGACCAGGCCGCCGAGCTGCTGGTCGCACGGTGTGAGGCCCTGCTCGCCGCCGGCGACGTGGCCGCGGCCGCCGGTGCGGTCTCGCAATTGCAAGGAACCACAGTCGATTCGGCGCGGCTGGCGGCATGGGCCACGTGCTTCGACGGACAGCTGTCGATGCTGATCCACCCTGAGCGGTTGGACGAGGCCGAAGCCGCGCTGAGCGCGGCGGCTGCGAAGCTGGCCGAATTGGACGATGCCGCAGGCGAAGCCAAGGCCCACACCGTCCGCGCAGGGTGCCTCGCCCGACTCGGACGGATCGGCGACTGCGAGGTCGCGCTGGACGACGCCCTGACCGCGGCCCGGCGCGCGCGCGAACACCGACGGGTGAACAACGTGCTGGCCAACGCTCCCCTCGCGGCGCTGTGGGGACCCAATCCGGTTCCGCGCGCCGGCGGTCGGTGCCTTGACGTGGTGCGGCTGCTGCGAATCACCACCGATTCGCCCGCGGTCGAGGCGACATCGACACGATGCCAGGCCGTGCTGGAGGCGTTCCGCGGCCGCGCCGCGGCCGCCCGGCGGATGATCGACTCGGCCCGGCGCACCGTCACCGAGCTCGGCCTGCGTCACGCCCTGCTCGAGGTCGAGCAGTTCGCCGGCATCGTCGAGCTGGTCGTCGATGAACCCGCCGCGGCCGAGCCGCATCTGCGCAAGGCTTACAACGGATTTCGACGCATGGGCCTCGACGCCGACACCGCCGAGACCGCCGCGCTGCTGGGCCGTGCGTGCCTGGCGCTCGACCGGAATGCCGAGGCCGACGAATTGTGCGCCGAGAGCGAGTGTCTCGCCGGACACGCGCTCAAGCCGTCGATCGCCTGGCGCACGCTGCGGGCGCAGCTGCTGTCGCGTGCTGGCGATCACGGCACGGCTCGGCGGGTCGCCGAGGACGCCGTCAGCCTGGCCGAACGCACGGACGCCTTGGTTGACCACGGCGACGCATGTGCCACGCTGGCAACGGTTCTGGGAGCCGCCGGTGATGTCGCCGGAGCGCGGGCCGCAGCCGAGCGGGCGGTCGGTTTGTACGAGCGAAAAGGCGCTGCGGCACTTGCGGAAAGGGCGCGCAGCAATCTCGGTAAGCGCGCCGCGCCTTCCGCCGCGACGGCCCCTGAAGCCCCCGCCGTGGAACTCGACAACGCATGCGTGCGGACGGGTGAGCGCGTTCTCGCTGCGATTAATCGCCAGGATTGGGACGAAATCGAACAGCTGTTTTCAGTCCACGCACTTATCGAGAGTCGCCGGAAGATAGTCGGATTCACGCAGACCGACTTGTCATCGGACTGGGTGCGAGCGAACAGGCCCATTGTCGAGGCGGGCGACATGCGGATGAACCAAGTGGTGATCGCGGTGCGGGGCGAGCGCCTGGCTCTCTCTCGACTGAAGGTGGGCGGCGCCGATGTAAGCCCCGGAGCGCCGTATGACGAATTCCTGAGCCTGTACGGCATCGACGAGGAAGGTCGAGCAGCGCTGCAGGTGTGGTTCGACCTCGACGACATCGACGCCGCGCTCGCCGAACTCGACGCGCAGCAAGCTCGATTCGAGCAACAGCACCCACCCGCGCATCGGCTGGAGAACGCCGCGACTCGTACCGATGACCGAGCGTTCGCACTGTTTGTCGAGAGCCGTTGGGATGAACTCTCCGCGCTCTATGCCGACAACATGCGACATGAAGACCGGCGGCAAGGACTGCGCCGCTTAGGCACCGGCCGGGCCACACAGATGAGCAACGTCCGCGCGATTGCGGCGTCAGGGGACGTCAAAATTGCGATGACGCCTCTTGCCCTGAGGGGTGACCGTCTCAGCCTCAGCCACATGAGATTCGAGCTACGCGACCCACAACCCGACGCGTTCAAAGTCGACATACTGCAGATTACCGAGGTCGACGACGGCGGGGTGATGGTCGCACAAACCCTGTTCGACATCGACGACTTCGACGCTGCCATTGCCGAACTCGACGCGCGTTACCTCGCCGGCGAAGCTGCCGCGGACGAGCAAACGTGGTCAATCATCGCGGGTAGTTATGCGGCGCTCAACCGGCGCGAGCCGCCGCTGACCACGCCGGACTGTGTGAACCTCGATCACCGGCAGGAGACAGGGTTCGGGCCGGGTGATTTGAACGCATACATTCGTGCCGGCTTGGACCTCGACCCAGACATCAAAATCTACGTCGAGAAGGTGCACCGGCTGAACGGCCCCGGAGCAGTCATCACTTACGCGGCACGCGAGACCACGCAAGGTGGCTTCAACGCGGAGTGGCGAGGGATCGCTGTGTTCACGGTCGACCGCGACCTGATCAACCGCTGCGAGGTATTCGATGAGGCCGACATCGACGCCGCTATGGCTCGGTTCGATCTACTGAGCCGTCCGGCGCGACGGCTGGAAAACGCAGCGAGCCAAGTCACTGAACGCTTGCTGACGTGTTTTACAACCCGCGACTGGGACCTGTTCGCCAGAACTTTGGCCGGCAATATTTCAACCGACGATCGTCGTAGGGTCGTGAATGCCGGCGTCCGGCAGGACCGCGATGCTGAACTCAAAGATTTCCGGTCGGCCGCGGACCTAGGGGTCGCGAACGCGACATCAGATGTCATTGCGACCCGTGGGGAGCGACTTGTCCTCACAAGTCTGCGATTATCGCGTAGCGAAGGGGAAGACGAGGGCTTCCACGTCGACCTGTTGTGGCTAATCGAGATCGACGCCGACAAAAAGATCGCGGCCTGGGTCACATTCGACCTCGACGACTTCGGGGCCGCAATCACCGAACTTGATGCCCGATACCTCGCTGGCGAAGCAGCCGCCCATTCTCACATCTGGGCCGCCGCGCTCGAGGCCTACGCCGCAATCAACCGGCGCGAACTCCCCGCCCTGACACCGAACTTCGCCAGCATCGACCATCGGCGAGGTACAGCTTTCGCACCAGGTGAGTTAATCGAATATCTCCGTGCCGGCTGGGATCTCGACCAAGGCATGCATTTCTACATCGAGGCCGTGCATCGGCTGAGTGATCTCGGACTAGTCGTCACACACACTGGACGCGGGACCTCACGCGAGGGCTTCGATGCCGAGTGGCGAGAGGTTGCGCTTTTAACCGCCAGCGGTGACGCGGGCAGCCGCTACGAGGTATTCGAGGAGGCAGACCTCGACGCCGCGATCGCGAGGTTCGATCAACTGAGCCGGCCGGCGCCACGGCTGAAAAACGCGGCCAGCCAAGTGGCAGAGTGTTTTCTGGCGCACTTCTCGACAGGCGACTGGGACGCGATGGCCAAGCTACTGGCCGACATCTACAACCTCGATGATCGCCGTCGGGTGGTGGGAGCGGGAGTCCGGCATGGTCGAGAAGCCCAGATCGTGGACTTGCGGGCTATCGCCGAAGTGTGGATCACGAATGTTACGCCGACCGTCATAGCAATCCGTGGGGAGCGCCTTGTCCTCATGCGTGTTCGCCATTCGGACAACGATCAACAGTCCGACGCGTTCCACACCGATGCGCTGGTCGTCGGCGAGATCAACGACGACGAGCTGATCGTCGCGGCAATATCATTCGACCTCGACGACATTGACGCCGCCTTCGAGGAACTCGATGCGCGATACCTCGCCGGCGAAGCGGCCGCCCACGCGCGCACGTGGTCGGTGATCAGGGATGGCTACGCCGCGCTTAACCGACACGAACTTCCCCCGACCGCTGCGACCGGAGCGAGTATCGACCACCGGCGAGGGCGAGCATTCGCGCCCGGTGATTTAGCCCCGTATATCCGCGCGACGTGGGACTTGACGCCGAACGCCAGAATTTACGTCGAGGCCGTGCACCGGCTGAGCAACCTGGGAGCCGTCGTCACCCACGCATCGCATGGCGCTTCAACACAGGGCTTCGACGCCGAGTGGCGCGAGGTCACACTCGTAACAGTCGACGGCGCAGTGATCAACCGGGGCGAAATGTTCGACGAGGAAGATGTCGACGCCGCGATCGCGAGGTTCGATCAATTGAGCCGGCCGGCGCCACGGCTCGAAAATGCGGCAACGCGCGTATTCGAGCGCTACCAGTCGCATCTCGCAGCCCGTGACTGGGAGGCCATCGCTGCCACGGTGGGCGACCACTCCTACACCGACGATCGCCGGCGGGTGGTGAACGCCGGAATCCGGCATGCTCCAGATGCAGTCGACGATTTGCGTGCGCTCACGGACGTCGGCTTCAGGTTAACGATGGTGGGCGTCGTGGCGACCCGCGGCGAGCGCCTCGCCCTTACGCACGTCCGCGGATCCGGCCAAGGCCCCGGAGCGATCGAAAACGAGGCGCTCAACGTCGTCGAGATCGACGCCGACGAGCGGTTCGCGGCGGTCGTCGTTTTTGATCTCGAGGACTTCGACGCCGCCATCGCCGAACTCGACGCGCGCTACCTCAATGGCGAAGCTGCCCCGCACGCACGCGTTTGGTCCGTCATTACGCGGGCCTACGCCGCGCTCAATCGGCGCGAACTGCCTCCTACGACGCCAGATTGGGTGAACATCGACCACCGCCGAGGCACCTCGTTTGGCTTCGGTGAAATGCCCGCGTTACTCGATGCCGCATGGAATTTCACCACCGATCTGAGCCACTCCATCACAGCTGTGCATCGGCTGAATGATCTTGGAGCGGTAATTACCAACACGTCGCACGAGACGTCACAAGAGGGCTTCGACGCCGAATGGCGGGTGATCACCGTCGGGATGGTGGAAGGTGGATTGCTCAACCGCTGCGAGATATTCGACGCGGCAGACTTAGATGCCGCTCTCGCGCGCTTCGAAGAATTGAGCTCGCAGATAAGGCGCTTAGAAAACGCGGCGAGCCAGGCCTACGAGCGCTTCCGGACGTACTTCGCCGCGCGCGACTGGGTCGCGATGTCGGAACTGCTGACCTCAGACACGTCTGTCGACGACCATCGACGAGTCGTCAATGCGGAAATCCGACGCGGTCGGGATGTCGAGATAGCGAACATGCGGGCCTTCGCCGACATTGGGGCGAGGAGAAGTGTTGCGACGGTCCTCGCGACTCGAGGCGAACGCCTTGTCCTGTGCCGGACGTGTGTCTCGGGCGAGGACAACCAGGCTGGCGAGTTCCGCATCGAAATGCTCGTTATCGTCGAAACCTCTGCCGACAAGCGGATCCTGGCACGCGTGGCTTACGACCCAGACGACATCGACGCCGCCTTCGCGGAACTCGACGCGCGGTACCTCGCCGGCGAAGCCGCCGCCCACGCGCATACATGGTCGATTGTTTCGGCGGCTTATGCCGCGATGAACCGGCACGAGCTTTTTGCAACGACGCCGGATTGGGCAAACGTCGATCACCGACGGCCCACGATAATTGAGGAGGGCGGGCTGAATGCATCCCTCCTGTCGCTGTGGAAGCTGGTGCCCGACATCACCTTCCGCATCATCGCCGTGCATCGATTGACGGATCTCGGAGCTGTCTGCACCCACACGGCGGATGGTGTCTCGGAAGACGGCTACGGTGCCGAGTGGCACGGAATCGAAGTCATGACTGTCGAACGCGATCTCATCAACCGCTGTGAGATTTTCGACGAAGCGGACCTCGACACCGCCATCGCGCGGTTCGAGGAGCTGCACCCACCAATACCACCTTTGGAGAACACGGCAAGCCAAGTCGGCGAGTGCTTTCTGGCGCACTTCGCGGTCCGTAACTGGGAAGCTATGGAGTCATTACTCGCCGCCGACGTGTGCACATACGATCGTCGTCGGGTCGTAAACGACGGTATCCGACGCGGTCGAGATGTCGAGATGGTGAACTGGCGAGCCACGGCTGAAGTCTGGCTCCGACAGGTGAAGTCGACGGTAATTGCCACCCGCGGAACCTATCTTGCACTTTTCACTATGGTTTTCACGGCAAAAGGCCAGCCACCTGCAGCCTTCTCCGCTGAGGCGCTCGTCATCATCGAGGTTAACGACGAGGGGCGAATCGCGACGAGTGTCGTGTTCGACATCGACGACAACGACGCTGCATTCGAGGAGCTTGATCGTCGATACCTCGCCGCCGAAGCGGCACCGCATACACGCGTCTGGCAAAGCACCTTGGACATCGTGCGCGAGCTCAACCGCCACGAATCGGGTCCGATGATCAAGCGACTGGCCTACACCGATCATCGGCGAGTCCCGTTCGCAGACGGGGACTATGGGCGTGCGGTCGAGGAGCTGTGGCTTCTCGTTCCTGATGCGCGCTACTGGGTGCGGGCTGTACACGCTCTGGACGCCCGCGGCGTCGTTGCCAGCCTGGTCATCGAAGGCACCGACACGCATGGGAATGAATTGCAATGGGGCCGCGCTTTTTTCCTCGATCCCGACGAGCCGCGATTGGAGATCTACGAAGACAGCGATGTCGACGCCGCCATCGCCCGATTCGAGGAGCCGCAACGGCAGGAACCACTACTTGAAAACACGGCAAGCCAGATCGGCGAGCGCTTTCTGGCGCGTTTCGCAGCGGCTGACTGGGACGCCATGGCTGAGCTACTGGCCGACGACTTCTCCAACGACGATCGGCGTCGGGTGGTAGGCGTAGGAGTCCGAAATGGTCGAGGCGCCCAGATGGCGGACATGCGGACGATCGCCGACCTCTTCAGCACGACGGTGACGACGACCACGATCGCGATCCGAGGGGCAAACCTTGCCCTGATGCATCTCCGCTTCTCCGCGCGCGATCACGCGTCTGATGCATTTGTTCTCGAAACGGTCTGCGTCCTTGAAATTAACTCCGACCAGCGAATCTTCGCAGCGGTCTTCTTCGACGTCGACGGCCTTGATGCAGCCTTCGAGGAACTCGATCGTCGATACCTCGCCGGCGAAGCGGCCCCGTATGCGCGCGTGTGGAAATCCGGAATGGACACGGTCGCGGAGCTAAACCGCCATGAGCCGGGACCCAGGATGAGGCAACTCACGTACGTCGATCATCGACGGGTCCCCTTCGCATCGGGCGAGGACTTCGGCCGAGGGGTCGAGGAGCTGTGGGAGCTCGTGCCTGACGCTCACTATCGGGTGACATGTGCGCACGCTCTCGACAGCCGCGGCACTGTTGTCACGTTCGTTATCGAAGGCACCGATAAGCATGGCAACAAATTGCAATGGCGTCGCATCCTTCTCTTCGACTCCGAAGCGCCGCGCTTGGAGGTGTACGAGGAAGAGGACCTCGACGCCGCGCTCGCAAGATTTGAGGAGCTGCGACCAGAGTCGCGGCGGCTTGAAAACGCGGCGACCCGAGTAGACGAACGCTTTTGGAATTGCTACGCGGCCCGCGACTGGGATGCCATGGCAGAGATCCTCACCGATGACCTCTGCACAGACGATCGGCGTCGAGTCGTCAACGCCGGCCTCCGACACGGTCGGGACGACCACATCGCGGAAATGCGAGCCGTCGCCGAAATGAGCACTCAGGGCATCGGGTCAACCGTCCTCGCCACTCGCGGGGAACGCCTCGCCCTCACTCATGTTCGCGTGATCACCCACGGATTGCGGCCGGAAGAGGTCAGCGCCGATGTGCTCAACATCGTCGAGATTGGAGCTGGCAATCGCATTGTGGCGCGGATCGGGTTCGATATCGACGACATCGACGCCGCGTTCGAAGAACTCGACGCCCGGTACCTCGCGGGTGAAGCAGCTGCTTACTCGCAGACGTGGACGGCCATGACGCAGGTCCAAACCGTGTACAACCGGCATGAATTCCCTCGGACGACGAAGGACTGCGTCAACATCGATCATCGCCGTGGCAGAGCGTTCTCGCCCGACGACGTGATCCCTTTTCTACGCGCCAGCTTTGACGTCGTCCCCAACCTCAAGGGTCACATCGAAGCTGTGCATCGGCTGAGCAACTCCGGGGCGGTCGTCACAGAGGTGATGACTGGCACCTCACAGGAGGGCTTCGATGCCGAGTGGCGCGAGATCGGCCTTTTCGCATTTGACGGCGATCTGGTCTGCCGATTCGAGCTTTTCGACGAGACGGACCTCGATGCCGCGCTCGCCCGTTTTGAGGAACTGCGCCGGCAGGCGGCGCGGCTCAAGAACGCGGCAAGCCAAGTGAACGAACACTTTTTCAGCTGCTATGCGGCTCGCGACTGGGCCGCGATGGCCCAGTTACTCGCCGACGACATCTCAACGGACGATCGCCGTGAGGTCGTAAACGCCGGGGTCCTACACGGTCGAGGTGTCCATATCGAGAACATGCGAGCGGTCGCCGAGTTCGGAGCGAATATGACGGTTGTTGTGATCGCAACGCGCGGGGCGCGCCTAGCCCTAACTCGTATCTGTTCGGCGAACGTCGACCTGGGCGCCGGAGAATTCCTCAGCGAGCTGCTCTACATCCTCGAGATCGACGCTGACCACCGAATTACGGCGGGCGTCTTCCTCGACGCCAACGACATTGACGCCGCCTTCGAGGAACTCGACGCGCGGTACCGCTCCGGCGAAGCGGCGGCCCACGCGCATACCTGGTCGGTGATTTCAGGGGCCTATCCCAGCGTAAATCGGCACGAACTTCCCGCGCCGACGACCCAGGCTCCGGTTTACATCGATCATCGACCGCTCGTCTCGGTCGAGGGGGTCGATCTCGCCGCATCTGTTCGTGCCATGTTGGACCTCACTTCGGAGGTCTGCGTCTATATCGAAGCTGTGCACCGGCTGACCGAACTCGGAGCCGTCGTCACACAGGTGGTTAAGGGGACCTGGCAAGAGGGCTCTGACGCGGAGTTGCGGATGATCGCCCTGTTCACCGTCGAGGGCGACTTCCTCGGCCGCTGCGAGATCTTCGACGAGCGGGACCTGGACGCCGCACTCACCCGCTTTGACGGATTGCAGCCACCAAACCGCCGATTGGACAATTCCGCAAGCCGACTGGCCGAAATCTTCTTCGCGTGTGTCGAGTCTCACGAGTGGGACGCGATGGCCGAGATCGTCGCGGACAACAGTTTCTTCGCGGACCGCCGGCACGTGGTAAATCTCGGGGTATGGCACGGTCGCGACCTCGCGATCGCAAACATGCGAGTCCTCCACGAGATTGAGGCGAGCGTGACGTTGACCGTCATCGCGACCCGCGGCGAGCGCCTCGCACTCACCCGTGTCTATTCCTTGAATCGCGATCTTCGGCACGGCGAGTTCGACGTCGAGCTGCTCAGTATCGTCGAGGCAGACGCTGACAACCGGATCGCGACGCTAATAACATTCGATCCCAACGACATTGACGCTGCGTTCGCGGAACTCGATGCCCGGTACCTCGAGGGCGAAGCGGCCGCTCACGCGCACACGTGGTCCGTCCTGATGCGAGCATTCGCTGCGCTCAATCGGCATGAGGTCCCCGCAATAACGTCGGACTGGGTCCGGGTCGATCATCGGTCCCTCGCACCGTTCGAGGCGGGAGATTGGGCCGCATTTCTCCATGCGACGTGGGACGTCACGCCGAACCTGACCACCTACATCGAGGTTGTGCATCGACTGAGCGACCTCGGGGCGGTCGTCACGCACGTTTCGCATGGGAGCTCGCAAGACGGGATGGACGCCGAGTGGCGGATAGTCGATATCTTCACTGTCGACGGCGAGCTCATCAGTGGCGCCGAGTTATTCGACGAAGCAGACCTCGACACCGCGCTTGCGCGTTTCGACGAGCTCGATCGACGGCCCATGCAAGAGAACGCCGCGACGCGAATCTGGTCGCGGCTGGCCGACGCGTTCAACCGCCGCGACTTGGACGGGTTCTTCGCCCTCACGACTGCTAACCTGCGCTATGAGGACCGGCGAAAAGGCCTGCGGGACGAATTCGAAGGCCCCGCAAGGCGAAAGAACATGCAGGCGATGTTCGAGGCCACGCCCAGCGGCTCCCGATTGACGGTGGAAACCATCGCAATCAGGGGCCAGCGTTTCTCGCTGACCCGCGCGCATTACGGCGACCCCGACGACGCCGGTGCACCGATCGTCGAGATGTTGCAGGTCACGGAAGTCAGTCGGGACGGCCTCCTGCACGCATGCGTGAGCTTCGATCCCGACGACATGAACGACGCGTTCGCTGAACTCACGGCTCGTTGGATCGCATCCGGAGAGGTCACGCATCCCCTGGTCGTTGAGGAAATTCGCCGGCTGAACGAGATCATTAACCTTCATGACCGGGATGCGTTCGCCACCAGCATCGCCGGCGCCACGTTCGTCAACCACCGGCAACTGTCCGGTCCAGGAGCCCAGGCGATCGCCGACCACATTTCATCGATCGAGATGCTGGCGGCGCTCGTGCCCGACTATTGGATCGAACTCGCCGAGGTTCTTGCGCAGTCGGCGACGGGCCTTGTCGACTACGAGGTCTTGAGGGGCACCTCGAAAGATGGCGTGGCGATCGAGATTCCGCTTGTCGTGCTCATCCTGCTCGATGACGGTCGCGTGACGCGTGTGGAGGCCTTCGACGCAAACCAGCGCGACTTGGCCTTGGCCAGGTTCGAGGAACTCAGCGTCGAGTCTCAGCAGAAGTGACCGTCAAAAGACTAGCCGAGATCATGCCGGCGCCAGTCTTTCCGAACGGGCTGAATTCAAACGTATTCGGCTGCGGCGGGTCGCCTTATGAATACTGTTACCGCGGGATACCGTGGTGCCGTGCCAAATTGGTGCGGGTGCTCAGCGCCACCGTCTGTTTCACGCCGTCATGTTCTCAAATACGTTGCGGCCGCCCCACTTGTGCTGGGTTTGGGCACCGCCGCATCAGGGCTGATCCAACCCCCGAGCGCGGCGGCGGATCCGGCTTTGGTTGCGGCGGTCGAAACACCTGGGCAAGAGCTCAATATCATCAGTCGCGCGCAGTGGGGCGCCGACGAGTCAATCCGCAGGCGAGCACCGGTGTACGACAACGGAATCAAGGCAGCCGTCGTGCACCACACCGCCGGCGTAAATGATTACGCGCAGCAGGATTCGGCGGCAATTGTCCGGTCGATCTACGGCTACCACACCCGCACCCTGGGTTGGCCGGACATCGCCTACAACGCCCTGGTCGACAAATACGGTCAGGTATTCGAAGGCCGATTCGGCGGCATGACGAGACCAGTTCAGGGCACCCACACTGGCGGGTTCAACCGCAACACGTGGGCTGTGTGCATGATCGGCGAGTTCGACGCGGTGGGCCCCACGCCGGCTCAGGTGCACACCGTCGGGCGCCTGCTCGGGTGGCGGCTGTCCATGGATGGCATCGACCCGCACGGCAGTGTCGCGTTGACGTCGGACGGCGGCCCCTACACCCGTTTCCCACAAGGCGCCGCCGTGAACCTGCCCTGCGTTTTTGCCCACCGCGACGTCAGTGACACCGATTGCCCCGGCCACCTCGGATATGCCTTGATGAACCAGATTCGCGACATTGCCGCGCGGTTCAACAGTCACCCCAGCGCCCAGGATCTGGCGCAGTCGCTGCAAGGCACTGCCATCTATGACCGGTGGCAGGCGATGGGCGGCATGAACAGCACACTCGGCGCACCGACCTCGCCGGAATCACAAGGGGAGGGAGCCACGCGATACGTCATCTTCGAGAAAGGAGCTATCTACTGGTCACCGGCCAGCGGGGCCCAGCCCGTCACCGGCGCCATCTACGCCGCGTGGGGCACCCTGGGCTACGAACACAGTGCACTGGGATTGCCGACGAGCGCCGAAATCGACGAGCCCGAGTGGGCCGTCCAGAATTTCCAACACGGCACCCTGAACTTTAATCGTGCCAGCCGGTCAGTCGTAAGCGTGATCGACGGTGCCGCTGAACTGGTGCCGCCGTCAGCAGGCGGGCCACCTGTCCAGCTAGAGCGGTTTTCACCGGCGCGCAATCGAGTTTGACCGGGAAGAGGTTCGCCTCTCCGAGCACACATTCAGGGTAGTGAAGCGCGCGGCGGGTATTCCTGATCGACCTCTTCACGAGCGAAGGTGTCCTGGTCAACCGTCGTGCAATGTTCGACGAGACCGACCGGGACGCCAATGGCCCGACAGCGGGCGGGTGGAGGTGTAGCCCATCGCGATTTGGGGCTCCCGCGGCTGTTGTCCGGCCAATGCGGCGGCCTCGCCGCGGCTTTGGCTCGCTCGCTCATGAAGGACCGAACCCCTTGTCTTCGAATGGCTTTCGTTTCCTAGTGGCATTCAATCCCAACTACTGCGCGGGTGGCAGACTCAATTCACACAAGCGTCAGCCCGGCAACCCGTTCGGCCCGTTCGGGCCGAAGAAGTAGTACGCGCCGAAGCCGCCGGGTCCGCCAACGCCCGGGACCGCCCCGGTGCCACCGTTGCCGCCGCCGCCGCCGATGCCGAAAAGAAGTCCGCCGTAGCCGCCCTGGCTGCCGTTGCCCCCGAACGCCAAGCCGGGCGCACCAAAGCCGTTGCCGCCGTGGCCGCCGAGGCCGAACACCAGGCCGCCGAGACCGCCGAGCCCGCCGGTGCCGCCGTGGCCACCGGCCTGGGCCACCCCGCCGTCGCCACCGGCTCCGCCGATGCCGAACAGGGAACCCCCGGCATAGATGCTGCCGGCACCATCACTGAACACGTAGCCGTTGTCGCCGCCGTATCCGCCGGGCCCGCCGGTGCCGCCGGCGGTCAGGGCGGTTCCGCCGGCCCCGCCGTGGCCGCCCAGGCCGAAGAGGATGCCGCCACCCCCACCGCCCTGGCCGCCCTGGCCCCCGATGTTGCCCGCGCCGACGGCCGCCCCGCCGGTGCCGCCGTCGGCCCCGGTGCCGATGAGGTTGAAGAGTGCGCCGCCGCTGCCGCCGTCGCCGCCGACGCCCGCGAGCCCGTTGGCGAAGTTGAGGCTGGACCCGCCGGCGCCGCCGGCGCCGCCCAGGCCGTAGATCAGGCTGCTGCCGTTGCCGCCGGCGGCGCCCCAGCCGGCGACGAAGCCGTTGCCCCCGGTCCCGCCGATGCCGCCGTTGCCGAGCAGGAACCCGCCGTTGCCGCCGAAGCCGCCGTCGCCGCCGACGCCATTGACGCTGACACCGCCGGTCCCGCCGCCGCCGCCGTTACCGAAGAGTCCGACGGCATTGCCGCCGTTGCCGCCAAAGCCGGCCACCCCAGCGCCAATAGCGTTCCCGCCGTCGCCGCCGCGGCCGCCGTTGCCGAACAAGAACCCGCCACTCCCGCCGTTCCCGCCGTTCTGTCCGGGCCCGCCGGAACCGCCGGCGCCGCCGTTACCCCACAACAACCCTCCGTTCTGCCCGTTCGCGCCGGTTCCGGGGGTGCCGTCGGCGCCGTTTCCGATGAGTGGCCTCCCGAGGAATGTGCTGAAGGGGGCGTTGATGTCGTTGAGGAGCCCCTGCAGAGGGTTCGCATTGGCGGCCTCGGCGCCGGCGTAGGAGTTGGCGCCGGCGGTCAGCAGCTCGACAAACTGCTCGTGAAACGCCGCCGCCTCAGCGCTTAGCGCTTGATAGGCGCGGGCATGCTCGCCAAACATCGCCGCGATGGCGGCTGACACCTCGTCACCGGCCGCGGCCACCACCGTCGACGTCGGGGCCGCCGCCTCGGCGTTTGCGGCGGTGACGCTCGAACCGATATTCGCCAAATCCGAAGCCGCCGCCGTCACGTATTCAGGGACCGCAATGAGAAATGACATACCGACCTCCGAACGACGCGGCGACCGCCCGACGGTCACCGATACCAGAATCGTCTCGTTTTGGTCGCCCTACCGATCCCAAGTTTCAGTCGGCATACCAGTAACGGTCTGACTTAACCCCCGTTCGATGAGGCGGGCGTAGGCGTCCCCTGAGTTCAAACTGTGAAAACCCAATTTTGTTTGTATGCCAAACGGAAGTGTTTTGACTCGACGCAGCAAGCAGTGGGTGCGCGGGCACGCGCGAATGACACTGCGCGCCAACTCGATCCGAGCCCTACGTGGCCACGTTCTAGCGATCCGACGGCTGCAGAAAGGCGCCGCGTCGTCGGCCCAGCAGCACGCAGACCAGGGCGAGGCCGGCCAGCAGTGGGTGGACGACGCGGTCGCGGGTATCGACGGGGACCGCGCCCAGCAGGTCGGTGCCGTGGAATGCCTCCAGCCCGGTCGCCAATGCATAAATCAGCCCGACGGTCACCGCCGCGGCGAAGGCGGCGCGGGGGTATGCGATCCCGACGGCGAGCACAACCACCACCGCCAGCTGCCAGACCGACCGCCAGCCATCTCCAGGCAGCCGAAAACTTGCCCCCGCCAACAGGGTTGAGATCGCGCGCACGCCGAGAAACAACGCAACGACCACGCAATACCAGCGCGGGGCGCTCGCCGCGCCCGTCCAGCCAGATCTCATCGGACACTCCTTCATTTCCGTTCTGCCGGGGCGGCAGTAACGCAACCGACTATACTGCCACCATGGCAGTAACGGGAGTGGCTCGTGACCGAGGATCCGGTCCTCCTCGGCGGCGCCGCCGCGCCCCGGCCGAGGCGCGCCGCGAAATCCTCGAGGCGGCGTCCGGCTTACTGACCGAACAGCCTGCTCACACGGTCAGCGTCGCGGCGATCATGGATCGAACCACCTTGTCGCGCAAATCCTTCTATGTATATTTCCGCGACCGCGCCGAACTGATCGGCGCGCTGGTTCGACCCCTGCGAGCTGAGACGGACGCCTCGCTTGCTCAATGGCGCCAGGCCGAGGATCCGGTCGCGGCCGGACGCGAGGCGCTGCTGAGTGCGGCACACACCTACCGCCGGCACGGGGCGATTCTGCGCGCGGTGTTCTGGTCGTCGGAGGACGATCCCGAGGTAGCCGCGGCCCGTTCGGCCCTCATCGACCCGGTTGTCGAGGTCGCCGAGGCGATCATCGACGCCTCGAACAGCGGCCTCGCCGATTCCCACGGAGCCGCAACGGCATTGGTGACCATGAACGTCCATCGCCTGTTGACGCTGACCCCTGGCACCTCCGATGCGGAGATGCACGTGCTCGTGGAGACACTGGCGACGATCTGGGAACGCGTGCTGTATCCAAGCACGGGTTAGCGCGTCGTGCGCCTTCCGTTGTAATCACAACCTCGAACGGCAAAATTCAAATTTGCGTCGACACAGTTACCATTCTTCACGTTCCTGTCTTCCTATTCCTACCGCATTGGACCCGCACACTGACGGCGTCGTCGACGCATAGAACAAAGGAGACGTGTCACATGTCCTCACCCCGCTGGCCGGCAATGCTCGCCATCCCCGTCATGGCCGGCGCTGGCTTGGTTAGTAGCACCGCGATCGCGACCGCCACCACTCCCCAGGATGACGCCTACCTCGCGCAGCTGCGTGCCGTCGGTCTCAGTTGGCCGCCCAAGACGGAAGAGGCCCTCATCGGCGAGGCGCACCTCGTCTGCTACGACCTCACGTGGGGCTGGACGCCACAACAGATCGCGGACGACATTCACGCCCACTTGGACGCCAGGGGCGTGACGTTGCTCGACGTCGGAACATTGGTCAACGCCGCACACAACACCTACTGCCCCGGCAACGTGTGCGACGCCCCCATCCTTTGCACATGACGCCGTCCACCGATCATCGCTTGGATGCGGTGCCTCGGCGTCGTGGGGTGCGGTGCGCCGCCAGCACGTCGGCGTTAGCTTGCGTTTGGGCCTGAGCGGCCAGAGTCGATGCCCTGTTGGCATAGGCGATTGCATCGGCCTCGTTCGTTGCTTGGGTGCCGTGCGCCGCCGCCAAATACCGCTTGGCGTCCTCGAGCCGGGCTTGGGCCTGCGCGCCGATGCTGTCGCCATGCCTGGCGGCGTAGTCGGAGATCTGGCGCACTCTGGCCTCCGCGGTGGACAATGCCTGCCCCAGCGACCGATCGCTCCCCTCGATGCTCACCGGTCCATCGCGATGCGCGGCGCGCCGGCGGCGGCGCGCGCGATAGAGCACGAGAACCACCACCAGCACAACGATGACGGCCACCGCGACGATGGCGGCGATCGCGATCGGCGCCCAGTTGCGCTTCGACGAGGTTGCCGGGGGGGCCGATTTGTCCAGTCCGTCGGCCGCGGCGACCGCAGCGATGCTCCATTCTTTGGCGTTGATCGCCGGTTCGATTTGGTTGCTGCGCAAGGCGTTTAACTCGGCCGCCGGGAGGCCCGGCACGTCGAACACGTACGACTTGGTGTTCGTGGCTACGGCCAGCAGCGCGTCGTGGTCGCCCATGCCGCTGGCGCTGCGGGTTTGGTTCGCCCAGTTCTCGGGCTTGAACCGGGAGAAGTTGTCGACGTAGACCACCCACAGTTGGATGTGCCGGTCGCGGTACAGCCGGTCAATGGCCGAGCTGACCGCCGCACGGCCGGAGTCCGTCAACGCTCCCGTGTTGTCGGTGATGTGATCGGTGACTTTGGACGGCGGTTGCGCGCCGGCCGGGGTTGCCAGCAGCAACCCCGCCGTGAGAATCGCCAGGACCGCACCGAACCGGCGAACAACGCGCATAGGGGTAATGTAGCCCGCCTTCGGCCGAGCCGAGCGCACCATCACCTGCCGTCGGCGACTGGCGATGAATGAACTAATTTCCCTTGGGTGACGTTCTCAGCTGCTGGCGCAGTCGCGCGTTGGATCGCCCCTCTCCTCACGGTTGCGGCCGTTGTCGCGACGAACTCCCTCGTCGACCCGGCCGTGCGCTTGGCCGACGACGCCAATCCGTTGGCCGGCATGCCCTTCTACGTCAATCCGAATTCGGCGGCTATGCGTGCCGCGCAGCATGCCGATCCGCCGAGTCCCGAATTGACCGCCATTGCCAACACGCCGCAGGCTTACTGGATCGTCCCGGGCTCTTCCGCCGGGACGGTCGGGAAGTACACCGCCGATGCGGCGGCCGCGGGGACCATTCCGGTGCTGGCGATCTATGGGATCCCGCACCGCGACTGCGGCAGCTTCGCCGCGGGTGGCATGGCGACGGCCGACGACTACCGCGCGTGGATCGACGGCATCGCATCCGGCGTCGGCGCGACGCGCACGGCGATCGTCCTCGAACCCGACGCGCTGGCCATGGCCGACTGCCTGTCGGCAGATCAGCGCCAAGAGCGCTACGACCTGATTCGCTACGCGGTCGACACGCTGACGCGCAATCCGGGCACGGCCGTCTACGTCGACGGTGGTCACTTGCGCTGGCACAGCGCCGAGGACATGGCCGCCCGGCTCAACAACGTCGACGTCGCCCGCGCGCGGGGTTTCAGCCTCAACACCGCGAACTTCTACACCACCGGCGACGAAATCGGTTACGGGGAGACGATTTCCGGGCTCACGAACGGTTCGCACTACGTGATCGACACGTCACGCAACGGCGCCGGACCGGCACCCGACTCCGGGCTCAACTGGTGCAACCCCAGCGGCCGCGGACTGGGCACCCCGCCCACCACCGCCACCACGGGCGCGCATGCCGACGCCTATTTGTGGATCAAACGCCCGGGTGAATCCGACGGGACCTGCGACAAAGGTGACCCGCCGGCGGGCACCTTCGTGAGTCAGTACGCCATCGACCTGGCCCACGCGGCCGGCCACTAAGGCGAGGCGTTCGACCGACGCGAGCAGTGTTAGCGTCATCGGCGTGACCCTCAAAGACATCGCCCTGACCACCCTCGATGGCAAGCCGACCACTCTGGCCGAATTGTCTGACGGCGCAACGCTGATCGTGAACGTCGCGTCCAAGTGCGGACTGACTCCGCAGTACACGGCGTTGGAGAAGCTGGCCACCGACTACGCCGATCGCGGCCTGACGGTCGTCGGCGTCCCGTGCAATCAGTTCATGGGCCAGGAACCCGGCACGGCCGATGAGATCCGGCAGTTCTGCTCGACGACCTACGGGGTCACGTTCCCATTGCTGGAGAAAACCGACGTCAACGGCGACAACCGCCATCCCCTCTACGCCGAACTGACCAAGGCCGTCGATTCCGATGGCAAGGCGGGCGACATTCAGTGGAACTTCGAGAAATTCGTGGTCACGCCCGACGGTGAGGTGGCCAATCGATTTCGGCCGCGCACCGAACCGGACGCGCCCGAGGTCATCAGCGCCATCGAGGCCGTACTGCCCCGATAGGCGGCTTCCCGTCGCGTCGACCACGAGAAGCAAACGGCCGGCCCCGCGGCTCTCCCCCGCACCCGTCGGATTCCATGATGGGCCAAGCTCAGCGCGTCACCGACAATGCGCAACGGTCCTGTGTCGCAACGGATTAAATGTCTGAGCCGCGGCGCCACAGCCAAGCAGATCTGATCCAATCCAGTCATTGACGATGACAAAGAAGTGTTGGCTTCCCATTCCCCGGTTCTTTAAATAAAGTTATCGGTCCGAGCCGCCCCGTTGAGCTGATGGGAGCCGCAGATGTCGACTTTCCTGATCGCAGCACCCCAAGCCTTGGCCGCGGCGTCGGCGGATTTGACGGCCATCGGCGAGGCGATCAAGGAGGCTGCCGCATCGGCGGCGCCGTCGACCACGGGGATTGCGCCAGCGGCCGCCGATGAGGTGTCGGCCGCGATTGCGCGGTTGTTTGGCAACTATGCGCAGTCTTATCACGCGATGGGCGCCCAGGCTTCGACGTTCCAGGAGCAGTTTGTTCGGGCGTTGAACGTGGGTGCGGGCACATACGCCGCCGCCGAGGCGACGAACGGATCGTGGCTGCAGATGCCGGGGCTACAGGCGGTGGAGCACAACCTGCTGGCCGCGGCGAACACGTACAGCTTGGCGTTGACCGGACGCCCACTCGTCGGCAACGGCGTCAACGGGGCGCCCGGGACTGGCGCCAACGGGGGCGCCGGGGGGTGGTTGCTCGGCGATGGCGGGGCCGGCGCCTCGGGCGCGGCCGGTAGCGGCGGCGGCGCGGGTGGGCCCGCAGGGCTGATCGGCACCGGTGGGGCCGGCGGTGCCGGCGGCACCGGCGGCGGGGCCGGTGGTCCGGGCGGGCACGCCGGATGGCTGTTGGGCACCGGCGGCATCGGTGGCGCCGGCGGGTTCGCATCATCGGGAACCGGCGGACCCGGTGGGGCCGGCGGGGCCGGCGGCCTGCTCGCTGGGCTGGTCGGTGCCGGCGGCGGCACAGGCGGCGTCGGCGGAGTCGGGGACACCGGGGGTGCGACGCCGCCCGGCGGCGCCGAGGCCGCGGCCACCGACAGCGGCGCCTGGACG
>NZ_LZKL01000017.1 GCF_001668725.1 Mycobacterium sp. E787
GTTCTGCAGGAAGGCGAAGGCGTCGTCCAGCTCCTGGTCGTTGGTGATCAGCGCGCCGCCCCCGTCGTCCGGCGGCTACGCGCCGCCCCCACCCGGGCCGGCGATCCGCGCCCTGCCGACGGAGTCCTACACGCCGTGGGTCACCAGGGTGCTGGCCTTCCTCATCGACAACATCCCGGCCGCGGTCCTGGTCGGCATCGGCGTCCTCGTGCAGGGCCTGACCACGCAGCAGTCGTGCGTCAGCGACGTCAACCAGTACAGCGTCAACCAGTACTGCGTCAGCCAGCCCAGCGGCCTCGGCATGCTGGTGTATTGGCTGACCGTCCTGCTGGCGATCGCCTACCTGGTGTGGAACTACGGCTACCGCCAGGGCACCACCGGCTCGAGCATCGGCAAGTCGGTGATGAAGTTCAAGGTGGTCAGCGAGGTCACCGGCCAGCCGATCGGTTTCGGGATGTCGGTCGTGCGCCAGCTCGCGCACTTCGTCGACCAGGTCATCTGCTACATCGGTTACCTGTTTCCGCTCTGGGACGCCAAACGGCAAACGTTGGCGGACAAGATCATGACGACGGTGTGCCTGCCGATCGAACAGGCCTGAACGGCGCCGAACGGCCGGGCATCACGCGGAGCCCATCCGCCGTTCGGAACCGAGCGCATCGGTCGGTGCGCCGCGGCGCTGGCCTATTCGGCGGTGTAGGTCGCGCAGCGGTCGGAAAGGGACAGTTCCGTCGCGGTGGCGCTGTCGGCGGGCATGGTGGTCTCCTCGGGTTTTTCCAAGCGGGGTCGTGCGCGCGGACACCTCGGACTACCCGGCCACCGATTTTCATCCCGGGCGGGGGCTGTCACTAGGCTATTCGTCGATGAGCGAGGACGGCAGCGGGCAGCACCGGTTCCGGGGGCTGGCCACCACAGCCATTCACGCCGGGTATCGGCCCGATCCGGCGACGGGAGCGGTGAACACCCCGATCTACGCAAGCAGCACGTTCGCCCAAGACGGCGTCGGCGGTCTGCGCGGCGGGTTCGAATACGCCCGCACCGGCAACCCGACCCGGGACGCGCTCGAGGCCTCGCTGGCGGCCGTCGAACAGGGCGCCTTCGGGCGCGCGTTCGGTTCCGGGATGGCCGCCACCGACTGCGCGCTGCGGGCGATGCTGCGGCCCGGCGACCACGTCGTCATCCCCAATGACGCCTACGGCGGCACGTTCCGGCTGATCGACAAGGTGTTCACCAGGTGGAACGTCACCTACACGCCGGTGGCGCTGTCCGATCTGGCGGCCGTGCGCGCCGCGATCACCCCGCAGACCCGACTGGTGTGGGTGGAAACGCCGACCAATCCGTTACTGACCATCGTCGACATCGCGGCCATCTCGGAAATCGGCCGCGGGAGCTCTGCGAAGGTGCTGGTGGACAACACCTTCGCCTCCCCGGCGTTGCAGCAGCCGTTGACGCTGGGCGCCGACGTCGTGCTGCACTCGACCACCAAATACATCGGCGGCCACTCCGACGTGGTGGGCGGCGCGCTGATCACCAACGACCAGGAGCTGGACGACGCCTTCGCCTTCCTGCAGAACAGCGCCGGCGCGGTGCCGGGCCCGTTCGACGCCTACCTGACGATGCGCGGCCTGAAGACGCTGGTGCTGCGGATGCAGCGGCACAGCGAAAACGCCTCGGCCGTAGCCGAATTCCTCGCCGGGCACCCCGCGGTGGGCGCGGTGCTGTACCCGGGCCTGCCCGACCACCCCGGGCACCGGGTCGCCGCAAGGCAGATGCGCGACTTCGGCGGGATGGTCTCGGTGCGCATGCGGGGCGGCCGGCCCGCCGCCGAGGAGCTGTGCGCCCGCACCGAGTTGTTCATCCTGGCCGAATCGCTGGGCGGGGTCGAGTCGCTGATCGAGCAGCCCAGCGCCATGACCCACGCCTCGACGGCCGGCTCACAGCTGGAAGTGCCCGGCGACCTGGTGCGGCTCTCCGTGGGCATCGAGGACGCCGCCGATCTGCTGGCCGACCTGGAACAGGCGCTGAGCTAGTAGGCCCACCAGACGCAAAAGCTCCCGACACGCCAGGCGCCAGGGGGCTTTTGCGTCTGCTCGCAGTAGATCAGGAGTGGTAGGGCTCCGCGCTGACAAGCGTGACCTCGACGGTGTTGCCGTTGGGCACGGTGTAGCTGCGGGTCTCGCCCACCTTGGCGTCGATCAGGGCGCCGCCAAGCGGTGAATTGGGCGAGTACACCTCGAGCTTGCCGTCGTTGACGCCCTCCTGCCGGGTGGCGATCAGGAAGGTCTCGCTGTCGGACTTGTCGCCGTTGTAGTAGACCTTGACCACCGAACCGGGCAGTGCGACGCCGGACTGCTTGGGCGCTTCGCCGACCTTGGCGTTGTTGAGCAGGTCCTGCAGTTGCCGGATGCGGGCCTCCTGCTGGCCCTGCTCTTCGCGGGCGGCGTGGTAGCCGCCGTTCTCGCGCAGGTCGCCCTCCTCGCGGCGGTCGTTGATTTCCGCGGCGATGATCGGGCGGTTCGCGATCAACTGGTCGAGCTCGGCCTTCAGTCGGTCATGTGACTCCTGAGTCAGCCAGGTCACCTGAGTATCCGTCATCTTGTCGTGCTCCTCGTATTGTCGTTCCGCGTAGTCGCGTAAGCCTGTGAACCCCGCTGCTTGGGGCTACCGCCGCTTCCCGTCCTCACGGCCATTAATGCAGCAATACACGGTCCCAGCAGGAACCGTGCATTCACCCATGTTACCACCGCGCAAACAATTGATGACCCGATATTCACTGTTCAACCTTCACTGTGCGGTCGGCGGCGGTCAGGACGGCCGCAGGTAGGCCGGCACGTCGGCGCCGCAGCCGTAGATGTCGGCCATCACCGGCGGCCGGAACGATTTCACCGTCGTCGTCACCTGCACCGTGGCCGCATCGGAGGGGGATACCAGCACTTCCCGTCGGCCGGTCTCGCTGCCGTCCTTGGCCCTCACCCGCACGATGCAGTCCACCGGCCGGGACGGGTCGGATCGCGTCACGCTGATCGTTACCGACGCCGTCTCGTCGTCGATCACCTGGTAACCGGCCAGCGTGCCCGCGACGTCGCTGGTGCCCAGCCGCCGGTAGCCGACGAACGCGACGACGAGGCCCGCCGCGACCGCCAGCACGGCCAGCCCGATGACCACGCGACGGCGCGGGACGCGCGACAGCCGCGACCGGCCGTAGCGGGCCTCGGGGCGCGACGGGGGAGTTTCGGTCATGCCTGGGTATGCCTGCACTGTGGGCTGTCGGACGCCGGCCGACAGGATGCAACGATCGAAACTGGAATTATAAGGTCGCTTCTAGCTCTTGTAGCCCTGCAGGGGCGACCAGCGAACCGACTCGGACAACTTGTAAGGGGGCACGTGAGCGAACTGCGGTTGATGGCGGTCCACGCACACCCTGACGACGAGTCCAGCAAGGGTGCGGCCACCCTCGCCCGCTACGCCGACGAGGGTCACCGCGTGTTGGTGGTGACGCTGACCGGCGGCGAGCGCGGCGACATTCTCAACCCCGCGATGGACCTGCCCGACGTGGTGGAACACATGGCCGAAATCCGCCGGGACGAGATGGCGAAGGCCGCCGAGATCCTCGGCGTGGAGCACACCTGGCTGGGTTTCATCGACTCCGGGTTGCCCACCGGCGACCCGCCGCCCCCGCTGCCCGACGGCTGCTTCGCGCTGGTGCCGCTGGAGGAATCGGTCGAGGCGCTGGTGCGCGTGGTCCGCGAGTTCCGGCCGCACGTGATCACCACCTACGACGAGAACGGCGGCTATCCGCACCCCGACCACATTCGCTGCCATCAGGTTTCGGTCGGCGCCTTCGAGGCGGCCGGCGACTACGCCCGCTTCCCGGACGCCGGCGAGCCGTGGACGGTGTCCAAGCTGTATTACAACCACGGCTTCCTGCGGGCGCGGATGCAGCTGCTGCACGACGAGTTCGTCAAGCGCGGCCAAGACGGCCCGTTCCAGAAGTGGCTCAAGCACTGGGATCCCGAGCACGACCCGTTCGAGTCCCGGGTGACGACGCGGGTCGAGTGCTCGGCGTACTTCAGCCAGCGCGACGACGCCCTGCGCGCGCACGCCACCCAGATCGACCCCAACGCCGAGTTCTTCGCGGCACCCATCGAATGGCAGCAAAGGCTTTGGCCCACAGAGGAATTCGAGCTGGCGCGCTCCCGCGTGCCGGTCAGACTGCCCGAGGACGACCTGTTCGCCGGAATCGAGGACGACGGGTGAATCACTACCTGGTCGGGTTGATCGCGGACGGACCGCACAATCACGGGCCCGACTTCGGCAAGGCCAGCCCGGTGGGCCTGCTGGTCGTGGTGCTGCTGCTGATCGCCACCCTGTTCCTGCTGCGCTCGATGAATCGGCAGCTGAAGAAGGTGCCGAAAACGTTCGACCCCGAACATCCCGAACCCGATCAGGCGGCCGACGAGGGCACCGACACGGTCGGTAAGGAGCCCGGGCGGCCCGACCATCCCGCGGGGGGACCAGGTTCCGGCGATGAGCCCGGCTGACTCCGCCGGAACGAACACCCTCGGGCTGGCCACCAGCCCCTATTTGCGCCAGCACGCCGACAACCCGGTGCACTGGCGGCAGTGGACGCCGCAAGCGCTGGCCGACGCGGCCGCGCGCGACGTGCCGATCCTGCTCTCCATCGGCTACGCCGCCTGCCACTGGTGCCACGTCATGGCCCACGAATCGTTCGAGGACGACGAGGTGGCCGCGGTGATGAACGCGGGATTCGTCTGCATCAAGGTCGACCGCGAGGAGCGGCCCGACCTCGACGCGGTCTACATGAACGCCACCGTCGCGCTCACCGGGCAGGGCGGCTGGCCGATGACCTGTTTCCTGACGCCCGACGGCCGCCCGTTCTTCTGTGGCACTTACTACCCGAAAGATGGCCTTCTGCAGCTTCTTTCGGCGGTATCCGCCACCTGGCGGGACCGCCGCGCGGAGGTCGAGGAGGCGTCGGACCGCATCGCAGGTGAGCTGCGCAACATGGTTGCCGGGCTGCCCGGCGGCCCGGACGTGGCGCCGGGGCTGTGTGACCACGCCGTCGCGTCGGTGCTGCGCGACCAGGACACGGTCCGCGGCGGGTTCGGCGGCGCCCCCAAGTTCCCGCCGTCGGCGCTCCTGGAGGCGTTGCTGCGCAACCACGAGCGCACCGGATCGGCGGCGGCGCTGGAGGCGGTCGCGCGCACCGGCACCGCGATGGCCCGCGGCGGCATCTACGACCAGCTTGCGGGCGGCTTCGCCCGGTACAGCGTCGACAACGCTTGGGTGGTACCGCATTTCGAGAAGATGCTGTACGACAACGCGCTGCTGCTGCGGGTTTACGCGCACTGGGCCCGGCGCACTTCAGAGCCGCTGTCTCGCCGCGTCGCCGCCCAGACCGCGCGGTTCCTGCTCGACGAGCTCACCGACGGTGACATGTTCGTCTCGTCGCTGGACGCGGACACCGAGGGCCGCGAGGGCGCGACCTACGTGTGGACGCCGGCACAGCTGACCGAGGTGCTCGGGGTCGACGACGGTCGTTGGGCCGCAAAGGTTTTCGCGGTCACCCCGTCCGGCACGTTCGAACACGGCAGCTCGGTGCTGCAGTTGCCCGCCGACCCCGACGATCTGCAACGGGCCGAACGCGTCCGGGCCGCGCTGCTGGCCGCTCGCCTGAACCGGGCCCAGCCGGGACGCGACGACAAGGTCGTCACGTCGTGGAACGGGCTGGCGATCACCGCGCTGGCCGAGGCGAGTGTGGCGCTGGAGGATCCCGAGCTGGCCTCTGAACTAACCACGGCCGCAAGGCGGTGCGCGTCGGCGCTGCTGGACACCCACCTCGTCGAGGGCCGGCTGCGGCGCGCCAGCCTGGGCGGGGTAGTCGGCGACAGCCCAGGCATCCTCGAGGATTACGCGATGCTCGCCACGGGGCTGCTCGCGCTGCACCAGCTGACGGCTGAAGAGGTCTGGCTGACCGCGGCGACCGGCCTGCTGGACACCGCGCTGCGGCACTTCGCCGACCCGCAGCGACCCGGTCGGTGGTTCGACACCGCCGACGATGCCGAGCGGTTGATGTTGCGGCCCGCGGACCCCCTCGACGGTGCGACGCCGTCGGGCGCGTCGTCGGTGACCGAGGCGCTGCTGACGGCGGCGCACCTGGTCGACGGCGAACCCGCCGAGCGCTACCTGCGGGCGGCGTCCGACTCGCTGGCCGCGCACTCCGTGCTGCTGGAGCGCGCGCCGCGTTCGGCCGGGCACTGGCTGGCCGTCGCGGAAGCCGCGGTGCGGGGACCGCTGCAGATCGCCGTCGCCTGCGACCCTTCAACAGGCGAGCGGTCGGAGCTGCTGGCCGACGCGCGCCGGCTGGCCCCCGGCGGGGCGATCGTGGTCGGCGGCGCGGTGGGCTCGTCGGTGCTGCTGGCCGGCCGGGACCGGGTGGGTGGCGCCGACGCCGCCTATGTCTGCCGCGGCCGGGTGTGCGATCTGCCGGTCACCGGGACGGCCGAACTGGCGGCCGCCCTGGGGGTTTCGCGACCGTAGCCCGGCGGTTACCCTGCGTCCCATGCCGAATCCCACGGACAGGGTCCAAGCGATCACCGAGACCGTCAACCGTTACATCGAGCTGGTCGCCAAGGGCAGCGCCGACGACATCGTCGAGCTGTACGCCGACGACGCGACCGTCGAGGACCCGGTCGGGGGCGAGGTGCACATCGGGCGCCGGGCGATCCGCGGTTTCTACGCCGCAGTCAGCGACGTGCAGCGCGAATGCGAGCTGGTGACCCTGCGGGTGGCCGGCAACGAGGCGGCCTTCCAGTTCCGCCTGACGGTGACCGCGGGCGAGCACCGGATGGTGATCGAGCCGATCGACGTGATGGTCTTCGACGACCGCGGCAAGGTCACCGCCATGAAGGCCTACTGGTCGTCGGCCGACGTGACGCAGCTGTAGCCCGTCAGGCCGGGTGGCCGACGTAGAAGACCGCGAGCCACATGGCGATGTAGTGCAGGATCGCCGCGACCACGGTGAAGGCGTGGAAGAACTCGTGATAGCCGAACGTCTTCGGCCACGGGTCCGGCCAGCGCAGCCCGTAGAGCAGGCCGCCGATGCTGTAGAACGCGCCGCCGACGGCGAGCAGCACCATCGCCGCCACCCCGGCGACGTGGATGATCGTCGGCGCGTACCAGACCGCCACCCAGCCCAATAGCAGGTAGAGCGGCACGCCCACCCAGCGCGGCGCCGACGGCCAGCACACCTTCAACGCGATGCCGGCCAGCGCGCCGCCCCACACGATCCACATCACCAGGCGCCCGTCCGCGGGCGGCATGGCCAGCATCGCGAACGGCGTGTAGCTGCCGGCGATGAACAGGAAGATCATCGAATGGTCGAGCCGCTTCATCAGGTTCCGGCTCTTCGCGGATTTCCAGGTGACCCGGTGGTAGGTGGCGCTGACGCCGAACATCGCCACCGTGGCCAGGGCGTAGGCGAACGTCGTCAGCCCCGCACGGGTGGACGCCACCGCCCACGACACCGACACCAGGCTCGCGCCGCAGACGACCGCCAGCCACGCCGAGTAGAAGTGGATCCAACCGCGCATGCGCGGCTTCGACACGGTCTGCGCGGCACCCTCGACGAGTTGTTCGACGGGATTGCCGGGTGCGAGCGCCTCTGGCTCCGCGTTGGGGGACGTGCTGGTTCTGCTGCTCATGTCTCCTGTTGCCTCGCCTTGGCCGTTAACAATCAACAGTAGCCGCGAACGACCGTGACACGCTGTCGGACGTGCGGTGGTTCGCCGCGAATCCACCCCGGAATTTGACGCCGCTCACAGTAGTGTGGAGCTTCGTGGAGATCATCCCGCCGCGGCTCAAGGAGCCGTTGTACCGCGTCTACGAGCTGCGGCTGCGGCAGGGTCTGGCGGCCTCCAAGTCCGAACTTCCGCGCCACATCGCGGTGCTGTGCGACGGGAATCGGCGCTGGGCGCGCAATGCGGGCTACGACGACGTCAGCTATGGCTACCGGATGGGCGCCGTCAAGATCGCCGAAATGCTGCGGTGGTGCCAGGAGGCCGGCATCGAGATGACGACCGTGTACCTGCTGTCCACCGAAAACCTGCAGCGCGATCCCGACGAGCTGGCCGGGCTGATCGAGATCATCACCGACGTGGTGGAGGAGATCTGCGCACCGGCCAACCGCTGGAGCGTGCGGACCGTCGGTGACCTCGGGCTGATCGGCGAGGAGCAGGCCCGCCGGGTGCGCGATGCGGTCGAGTCCACACCGGCCGTGGCCCAGTTCCACGTCAACGTCGCGGTCGGCTACGGCGGCCGTCGCGAGATCGTCGACGCGGTACGGGCGCTGCTGAGCAAGGAACTCGCCAACGGCGCCACCGCCGAGGAACTCATCGAGGCGGTGACCGTCGACGGCATCTCCGAAAACCTGTACACCTCAGGGCAACCCGACCCCGACCTGGTCATCCGGACCTCGGGGGAGCAGCGGTTGTCGGGATTTCTGCTGTGGCAGAGCGCCTACTCGGAGATGTGGTTCACGGAGGCGCACTGGCCCGCCTTCCGGCGCGTCGATTTCCTGCGGGCGCTGCGCGACTACAGCCAGCGACACCGTAGGTACGGCAAGTAGCCGGTGCCGATCGCAAGCCCTTTCCTATCTGCGCCGAACGTGCTCTGATGGCGCGATTTTCTCGATTCTCGCGCCGTCAGATCACGCTCGGCGAACCTAAGCCGGCGTAGCCGGTAGCAGCGGGTCGGCACGAATCCGGCCACATGCCACACTGGATTCATGGCTGCGCTGTCGGCTGTGGTGTTCACGCTGAGCGGATGGCTGGGGTTGTACCTGCTGGCCCGCGACCCGCGTAAGCCGGTGCTGGCGCTGGCGGCGGCGGGGTTGTGTGGCTTCGCGGTGGTGGTGGCGCTGGACGCGGTGCGCTCGGTCGACGCCCCGCGCCTCGCGGCGCTCGGCGGCCTGGAGATCTACCTGGCCGCCGTGCCCAGCGTGGCGTGGTTCGCGGTGTTGGTCGAGCTGTCCCGGCCGGGCGACCACTGGCGGGCACGCACGGGGGAGTTGTTGCTCGTCGGCGGTGTCGGTGCGCTCACGCTGGTCGGGGCGGCGATGGCCGGCAGCGTCGAGGGTCCGCTGCGGCCGGGCCACCTGCTGATGATGGCGGTGATCTCGATGTCGACGCTTGGGGCGATGGTCGTAGCGGTGCGCCGGCATGCCCAGCCGACACCGGTCGCCGGTGTGGTCGTGATGGCGACCCTGTTCTTCGCCCTGGCCAACGCCATCCTGATCATCCCGCTCGGTCTGGTGCCCAGCTGGCTGGCCCTGGCGTCGACGGGGTTCGACGTCCTGGCGCTCGGCGTGGCGGTGGCCCTGTGGGACGCCTTCGACGAGGGCCAGGCACTGCGCGCCGACATGCTGCGCTCGTTCGCCGGCTGTTCGGCCGTGGCCACGCTGTTCGGCGGGCAGGCGCTGATCGGGTTGGCGCTGACCCGGCACCAGCCCGCGACGCAGCTCGTGCTGACGGCCTTGCTGTTCACCACGCTGACGATCGCGATCACCGTGCAGGTGCTGGCCGATCCGCTGGCCGGGTTGCTGGACCGGCTGGCGTTCTCGAAGTCGCCCGCCCTGCGGGCCGACCGGGCCGCCCTGCGGCACACGGGGGCGGCGTTGCCGCTGCGCTCGCCCGATCCGCTCGGCGACCTTCGGGACGTCGACGACGACACCTTCGCCAGGCTCACCCGCCGCGCGCTGGGCCACTACGCCGACCTGACCAAGCTGGTCGCCAGCCCGCTGACCGCGCTGCCGGTGATCGACGACCGGCTGGCCGCGCGGGGCGCGCCCGATCACCCGCTGGAGCGGGCCAACGAGCTCAAGGCTGTCCTCGCCGACGGTATCGCGCGGCTGAAACCCCGCAACGCCGGCGATTTCGGCACCACCGAGGAGTGGCGCTACTACAACTCCCTGTACTTCCCCTACGTCGTCGGCGTCCGCGCGTACGCGCAGAACGCCACCGCCGCCGGGCTGGATCCGACCGCCCGGCAGGCCTGGCAGTGGCTGGTCACCGAGGTCCCGCAGCGTTCGTTGCACAACTGGCAAAACGCCGCGGCGCGCCTGATCGCCGCCGATCTGCGCGGGGTCAGCCTGACGCGACCGGCGTAACGCCGCGGCGGGTTACGCTCGCGGACGAAGATCCGACGCAAGGGGCATCAATGGCTGCATCGAAGATTCCGCCGGCAAAGGTCGTCCGGGCGATCGAGGTGGTCCGGCATCACCTCGGCCGGCTGCACGCCCGGACCTTCCCCGCGCCCGCCGCGCTGATGGAAATGGTCATGAACGCCTGGGTCTCCCAGGCGATTACGGCCGCTGCCGACCTCGGGATCGCCGATGCGCTGGCGAGCGGGCCGCTGTCGGCGGAGGACCTCGCGGCGGCGGTGGGCGCGGACCGCGACGCGTTGGCCCGGCTGATGCGGGCCCTCATCTCGCGCGGGATCTTCCGCCAGCGTCGCGACGGCCGCTACGACCTCACCCGGCTGGCGCAACCGCTGCGCAGTGACGCCGAGGTGTCCCTCGCGGCGTGGGCCAGGTGGCTCGGTTCGGCCGAGAATCGTGAGCATTGGAGTCACCTCAGCGAAAGCCTCCGACACGGCGAGTGCGTCGCCTGCGAGGCGCGGGGCCAATCCCTCTTCGAGTTCCTGGCCGGCCAGCCGGAACTACAGGACATCTTCAACCAGGCCATGACCGGAGTGTCCGAAATCTCGATCGCACCGCTCGTCGCCGCCTACGACTTCACCCCCTATGGCACCATCGTCGACGTCGGGGGCGGCCGCGGCCGACTGCTGGCGGCGATGCTGACCGCCGCACCGCACGCGCGCGGAGTGCTCTTCGACCAGCCCCACGTCGTCGCCGAGGCGCCGGCCGAACTTCGCAAACACCGGGTGTTGGACCGGGTGCGGATCGCCGAAGGATCCTTCTTCGACGACGACATACCGGCCGGCGGCGACGCGTACGTGCTGAAGAACGTGATACACGACTGGCCCGACGAGCAGGCGGTGCGCATCCTGTCCAACGTGCGGGCGTCGGCGGACGCCGGCAAGCACCTGCTGCTGGTCGAACTCGTGATCCCCGAACACAACCGCGAGTTCGCGGGCAAGTGGCTGGACCTGGAAATGTTCGTCAGCGCCACGTCGCGTGAGCGCACCGCGGACGAATACGGTCGGCTGCTCGACAGCGCCGGGTTTCACCTGAATCGGGTGGTGGAGACGGTGTCTCCGTTCAGCGTCGTGGAGGCCGTCGCGGTCTGATGCCGCGGCGACCGATCGCGCCACCGACCCCACGTTTCGGGACACATTTGGTTTTGATTCGGCGCAGACGGGAATAGCGCGACGAACTCCCTGGTCGTTGTACCCGTGGCAGCAGTTGGCAGCGCCACGAGTCGATCTGGCAGTGCTCTGGCGGCACGCTCAAACCTGTTCGACCCTTCCGCCATCGCTAGGAGTAATTCCATGACCGCAGTTTCTGGTCTCCCCACCCGACCCCTGTATGACTCGACCGACTCGCTGCTGCGTTTCGTCATGCGCGCCGACGCGACCCTCACGGGCTTGTGCGGCCTGGCCGTCGCCTTCTTCGCGGACCCGATCTCGTCGCTGACCGGCCTGACCTCGGGCCAGGAGTTCGCCCTGGGCGCCTTGTTCGTCCTCTACGGCGTCGCGGTGTTCAGCCTCGCGGCGGCGCCGAACCTGCGCGGTGTCGGAATCGGGGTCGTCGCGGCCAACGTCGTCTTCACCCTCGCCGCGATCGCGGCGGCCGAGGGCCTGCCGATGACCGCGACGGGTGTCGCGGCGACGCTGGCCACCGGCGTGCTGACCGCCGCGTTCGCGTGGCTGCAGTACCTGGGAGTGCGTCGCCTCGCGGCGTAGCTCCTTGCCCGCCCCCGCGCTACAGCTTGCGCAACCGGAGCCGGTTGATGGAGTGATCGGCGTCCTTGCGCAGGACCAGCGTGGCGCGGGGGCGGGTGGGCAGGATGTTCTCGACCAGGTTCGGCCGGTTGATAGACCGCCAGATCTCGCGGGCGGCGGCGACGGCCTTGGTGTCGTTGAGGGCCGAGTAGTGGTGGAAGTGCGATTCCGGATCGGCGAAGGCGGTGCCGCGCAACGACAAGAACCGCGAGACGTACCACTGCTCGATGTCCTCGATCCGGGCGTCCACGTACAGCGAGAAGTCGAACAGGTCGGACACCATCAGGGTCGGACCGGTCTGCAGGACGTTGAGGCCCTCGAGGATCAGGATGTCGGGATGGCGCACGACATGCTTGGCCCCCGGGATGATGTCGTACTTCAAATGCGAGTACACCGGCGCGCACGCGTAGTCGGAACCCGATTTGACCGACGTCACGAACCGCATCAACGCCCGGCGGTTGTAGCTCTCCGGAAAACCCTTGCGGTGCATCAGGTTTCGCCGGTCCAACTCGGCGTTGGGGTACAGGAAGCCGTCGGTGGTGACCAGGTCCACCCGGGGGTGGTGGTCCCAGCGGGCCAACAGCGCCTGCAGCACGCGGGCCGTCGTCGACTTGCCGACCGCCACGCTGCCGGCGACGCCGATGATGAACGGCACCGGCCGGTCCGGGTTTTGCTGCGGCTCGCCGAGGAATTCTGCGGTGGCGGCGAACAGCCGCTGGCGCGCGGCGACCTGAAGGTGGATGAGCCGGGCCAGCGGCAGGTACACCTCTTCGACCTCCAGCAGGTCGATCTGCTCACCGAGACCGCGCAGCCCGACCAGTTCCTCTTCGGTGAGGGCCAGCGGCGTCGACATACGAAGCGCACGCCATTGCTTCCGGTCGAACTCCACATACGGGCTCGGCTCGCTAAGCCGCGGCATGGTGCCAAGTGTTGCAGGGGCGGACGCGCGCCCGACGGCTGGGCTGGCCAAAACCGTGCTGGATAGACTGGCGCCCGTGACTGCCGCACCTGATGCCCGACCCACCGCGTCCGTGATGTCGGCCCCGCTCGCCGAGGTCGACCCCGACATCGCCGAGCTGCTCGACAAGGAGCTGAGCCGGCAACGGGACACCCTGGAGATGATCGCGTCGGAGAACTTCGTGCCGCGCTCGGTGCTGCAGGCCCAGGGCAGCGTGCTGACCAACAAGTACGCCGAGGGCCTGCCGGGCCGGCGCTACTACGGCGGCTGCGAGCACGTCGACGTCGTGGAGAACATCGCCCGCGACCGGGCCAAGGCCCTGTTCGGCGCCGAGTTCGCCAACGTCCAGCCACATTCGGGCGCCCAGGCCAACGCCGCGGTGCTGCACGCGCTGATGTCTCCCGGGGAGCACCTGCTCGGCCTGGACCTGGCCAACGGCGGCCACCTCACCCACGGCATGAAGCTGAACTTCTCCGGAAAGCTGTACAACGCCGGGTTTTACGGCGTCGACCCGACGACCCACCTGGTCGACATGGACGCGGTGCGGGCCAGGGCGCTCGAGTTCCGCCCCAAGGTGATCATCGCCGGCTGGTCGGCCTACCCGCGGATCCTCGACTTCGCCGCGTTCGCCTCGATCGCCGACGAGGTCGACGCCAAGTTGTGGGTGGACATGGCGCACTTCGCCGGGCTGGTCGCCGTGGGCCTGCACCCGTCGCCGGTGCCGCACGCCGACGTCGTGTCCACGACCGTGCACAAGACGCTCGGCGGCGCCCGATCCGGCATGATCCTGGGCAAGCAGGAGTACGCGAAGGCCATCAATTCGGCGGTGTTCCCGGGCCAGCAGGGCGGTCCGCTGATGCACGTCATCGCGGGCAAGGCCGTCGCGCTCAAGATCGCCACCACCCCCGAGTTCGCCGACCGCCAGCAGCGCACGCTGTCCGGGGCGCGCATCGTGGCGGACCGGCTGCTGGCCGCCGACGTGGCCAAGGCCGGCGTGTCCGTGGTCAGCGGCGGCACCGACGTGCACCTGGTGCTGGTGGACCTGCGCGACTCGCCGCTGAACGGCAAGGCGGCCGAGGACCTGCTGCACGAGGTCGGCATCACCGTCAACCGCAACGCCGTCCCGAACGACCCGCGGCCGCCGATGGTGACGTCCGGCCTGCGGGTGGGCACGCCCGCGCTGGCCACCCGCGGTTTCGGGGACGCCGAGTTCACCGAGGTGGCCGACATCATCGCCACCGCGCTGGCGGCCGGCACGTCCGCGGACGTGCCGGCGCTGCGGCAGCGGGTGACGCGGCTGGCCAGGGACTTCCCGCTCTACGAGGGGCTGGAGACCTGGACGCTGGTCGACCGTTCGGCCGATTAGGGACCAAAGTCACCAATCGGCGTCGACACGCGCCAACCATTTCACAGAACCTGTACCTCCGAGTTACAGTAACCGCATGGCACAGAAACCTGTTCCTAACGCGCTGACCCTCGAACTGGAGCCGGTTGTCGAGCGGCTCATGGACAACCACCTCAACACCGAGGAACTCTGGTTCGCCCACGATTACGTCCCGTTCGACCAGGGCGAGAACTTCGCCTTCCTGGGCGGACGCGACTGGGACCCGTCCCAGGCGACGCTGCCGCGGACCATCACGGACGCGTGCGAGATCCTGCTGCTGCTCAAGGACAACCTCGCCGGCCATCACCGCGAGCTCGTCGAGCACTTCATCCTCGAGGAGTGGTGGGGCCGCTGGCTCGGCCGGTGGACCGCCGAGGAGCACCTGCACGCCATCGCGTTGCGCGAATATCTGGTGGTGACCCGCGAGGTGGACCCCACGGCCAACGAAGAGGCCCGCGTCCGGTACGTGATGAAGGGCTATCGCGCCGACACCTACAGCCAGGTGGAGACCCTCGTCTACATGGCCTTCACCGAGCGCACCCACGCGGTGTTCTGCCGCAACCTGGCCGCCCAGATCGAAGAGCCGGTGCTGGCCGGGCTCGTCGACCGGATCCGCAGGGACGAGGAGCGCCACGAGCACATGTTCGCCAGCCTCGTCGCACACTGCCTCACCTACACCCGGGACGAGACGATCGCGGCGATCGCCGCGCGGGCGGCGGATCTTCAGGTCCCCGGCGCCGACATCGATGACTACCGGGACAAGGTGCGCGCCGTCGCCGACGCGGGCACCTTCACGCCCGAGGACCTGAAGCAGGCGATCTCCGACCGCATCACCGCATGGGGTGTGGCCGGCGAGCCCGCGCTCAAGCAATTCGTCATCGGTTAATCCGAACGTCACCCAAACCGGCCGCCGCCCGCGGCCGGTTTTTGGTGTCGCCGTGTCGGTCTCGGCGCGCCTGCCCGGCGGCCGAGCGGCCACGAGAGTAGCGTCGTTTCCGATGGCCAGCGACATGCTCTGCTGCCAGGGCGGCACCTCCCGTCACCACGGTGACACTAGTGGCAGGACCGGCCCCGGTCCTGGTGCTGCGGCTCCCGCCGACATGCCTGTGCGGGTCCGCGCGGGCTTACCCGCTCGAGGAGCGCTTCGTGACCGAAATCCGGACCTATGTGCTCGACACCTCCGTGCTGCTGTCCGATCCGTGGGCGTGCAGCCGGTTCGCCGAACACGAGGTGGTGGTGCCGCTCGTGGTGATCAGCGAACTGGAGGCCAAACGCCACCACCACGAACTGGGCTGGTTCGCCCGTCAGGCCTTGCGCCTGTTCGATGATCTGCGACTCGAGCACGGACGGCTGGATCAGCCGATTCCCGTTGGCGCACAAGGTGGTTCGCTGCACGTCGAGCTGAACCACACCGACCCGTCGGTGCTGCCCGCGGGCTTTCGCACCGACAGCAACGACTCCCGGATCCTGAGCTGCGCCGCCAACCTCGCCGCCGAGGGCAAGCGAGTCACGTTGGTCAGCAAGGACATTCCGCTGCGCGTCAAGGCCGCCGCGGTGGGCCTGTCCGCCGACGAATACCACGCGCAGGATGTGGTGGTGTCCGGCTGGTCGGGGATGCACGAGGTCGAGACGGCCGCCGAGGACATCGACGCGCTGTTCGCCGACGGCGAGATCGATCTCGCCGAGGCGCGGGACCTGCCCTGCCACACGGGAATTCGGTTGCTGGGGGGCAGTTCGCACGCGCTGGGCCGGGTTACCGCCGCCAAGCGCGTGCAGCTGGTCCGCGGCGACCGCGAGGTGTTCGGGTTGCGGGGCCGTTCCGCCGAACAGCGCGTGGCGCTCGACCTGCTGCTGGACGAGTCGGTGGGCATCGTGTCGCTGGGCGGCAAGGCCGGCACCGGCAAGTCGGCGCTGGCGCTGTGCGCGGGTCTCGAGGCGGTGCTCGAACGGCGCACCCAGCGCAAGGTGGTGGTGTTCCGCCCGCTGTATGCCGTCGGCGGCCAGGAGCTGGGGTACCTGCCCGGCAGCGAGAGCGAAAAGATGGGCCCGTGGGCGCAGGCGGTCTTCGACACCCTCGAGGGGCTGGCCAGCCCGGCGGTGCTCGAGGAGGTCCTGTCGCGGGGGATGCTCGAGGTGCTGCCGCTGACCCACATCCGGGGCCGGTCGCTGCACGACTCGTTCGTGATCGTCGACGAGGCGCAGTCGCTGGAGCGCAATGTGCTGCTGACCGTGCTGTCCAGGTTGGGCACCGGGTCGCGGGTGGTGCTGACCCACGACATCGCCCAGCGCGACAACCTGCGCGTCGGGCGCCACGACGGGGTCGCGGCGGTGATCGAGAAGCTGAAGGGCCATCCGCTGTTCGCCCACATCACCCTGCTGCGCAGCGAGCGGTCGCCGATCGCCGCGCTGGTCACCGAGATGCTCGAGGAGATCGCCGGGCCGCACTGAGTGTGAGTCCAGGGCTTTGGGTGTGCGGCCAGGGCGGGAAAATCGCGCAAATCGCGCCTTGTATACACACTGAAAGCCCTGGTTACACGGTCAACCCCCCGGCCGCGCACCCATGGCCGGGTAGGCTTCTTGGGTGCCGAAACGACCCGACAGCCAGGCCTGGCGGTACTGGCGGACCGTTTTGGGCGTCGTCGCGGCCGCCGCGGTGCTGGTGATCGGCGGCCTGACCGGCCACGTGACCCGCGCCGACAACCTCAGCTGCTCGGTGGTCAAGTGCGTCGCGTTCACGTTCGACGACGGACCGGGCCCGTACACCGACCGGCTCCTGCAAGTCCTGAAGGACGCCGACGCCAAGGCCACGTTCTTTCTGATCGGCAACAAGGTCGCCGCCAACCCGGCGGGCGCCAAGCGCGTCGCCGACGCCGGCATGGAATTCGGCAATCACACCTGGGAACACCCCAACATGACCACGATTCCGCCCGAGGACATCGCCGGCCAGTTCTCCAGGGCCAACGACGCGATCACCGCCGCCACCGGGCGGGCCCCGTCGCTGTGGCGTCCCGCCGGCGGGCTGTCCGACGACCTCGTGCGCCAGACCGCGGGCAAGTTCGGGCTGGCCGAAATACTCTGGGACGTCATCCCTTTCGACTGGATCAACGACTCCAACACGGCCGCCACGCGCTACATGCTGATGACGTACATCAAGCCGGGGTCGGTGGTCTTGTTCCATGACACCTACTCGAGCACCGTCGACCTGGTGTACCAGTTCATCCCGGTGCTCAAGGCCAACGGCTACCGCCTGGTGACCGTCAGCGAGCTGTTGGGGCCGCGGGCGCCCGGCAGCACCTACGGCGGCCGCGAAAACGGACCGCCCGCCAACCAGCTGCACGACATTCCGGCCGGCGAGATCCCCGCCTTGCCGAACACGTCGTCGCCCAGGCCGATGCCCAACTTCCCGATCACCGACATCCCCGGCCAGAACTCGGGCGGCCCGAATAACGGCGCCTAGAAAATTCGGGTGCACCCCCCGGCTACCTTTATAGCGTGATCAAGCCGGGCTGGTTGCGGGCCCCAGCGGCGGGACAACGAAAGTCCGCGCGCAGGTTGACGATTGAATACGCGATCGCGCTGGCCCTTGCGTACCTGCTGGGCATCTTCGACGCGGCCGCGATCTTGATCCCCCTGCGGGGGCACACGTCGGTCGCGGCCAACGCCAGCTTCGCTCAGAAGAACACCACGGTGATGGTTGTCCTCGTGGCGTTCGGCGTCGCGGGCGTCGCGCTGGCCGGGGCGCGGAACCTGGCACCGACGTTGTGCTGGTACGTCGCCGGCGACGAGCCGACCCCCGAGCAGCGGGAAGCCGCGATGCGGATGCCCGGGCGCCAGTCGGTGATCCTGTTGCTGGCCTGGGCGGCATCCGGGGTGATCTTCGCGCTGCTGAACCTGTCCGGCGGGGCGCAGGTCCTGCTGCCGATCGGTCTGGGCGTGCTGCTGGGTGGACCGGCCGCGGCCGGGACGGGGATGCTGCTCTCGCAACGCACCCTGCGGCCCATCCTGGGCGCCGCCACGCTGGGGGCCGAGCCCCGGCTGGCGGTGCCCGGTGTGTTCGCGCGACTGGTGCTGCTGTGGTTTCTGTGCAGCGCGCTTCCGATCGGGGTGATCGCGATCCTGGTCGTGCTGCGGTCGTACGGGTGGCTGGTCGAGAAGTCCGCATCGTTGGACGTGCCGATCCTGGTGGTGTCGCTGGCGGCGCTGCTCCTCGGCCTGCCGACGATGATCCTGACGTCGCGCTCCATCGCGGACCCCCTCGACGAGGTCGTCGACGCGATGGCGGAGGTCGAACACGGCCGCATCGGCACTCACGTGGGCGCCTACGAGCGCTCCCAAATCGGGCGCCTGCAAACGGGCTTCAACCGGATGATCACCGGGCTCGCCGAGCGGGACCGGTTGCGGGATCTGTTCGGGCGCCACGTCGGAACCGACGTCGCGCACCGCGCCCTCCAGGAGGGCGCCTCGCTGTCCGGCGACGTGGTCGACGCCGCAGTGCTGTTCATCGACCTGGTCGGCTCGACGCAACTCGCGGAAAGCCGTCCGCCGCAAGAGGTTGCCGAGGTGCTCAACGACTTCTTCCGGATCGTCGTCGATGCCGTCGACGAACAGCACGGGCTGATCAACAAATTCGCCGGTGACGCCGCGCTGGCGGTCTTCGGCGCTCCGTTGCGGACGACCGAACCCGCGTCGGCGGCGCTGGCGACCGCACGCGCGCTGGGCACCCAGCTGCGCCGGCTACCGGTGGTCGATTTCGGCATCGGCGTCTCGGCGGGGCGCGTCTTCGCCGGCAACATCGGAGCCGAAAACCGGTATGAATACACGGTAATCGGTGACGCGGTCAACGAGGCCGCGCGGCTGGCCGACCTCGCCAAGACCTCAGACCGGCGGATCCTGTGTTCGGCGGCGGCCGTCGACCGCGCCAACGACGCCGAGCGGGCGCACTGGGCGGAATGCTATTCCACCGTGCTGCGCGGGCGTTCCGAAGCCACCCACGTTTCGGCGCCGGCTACTTCCTTACCTTCAGAGCCGCGATGACGCCGTTGATGATCCCCGCCGAACCTGCGTCGCCGATGGGCGTGGCGCCCAAAAAGATGGTGACCGGCTTGGTGTCGACCGCGATGATGACCAGCGAGTCGCCCTTCACGTTGCGCGCCGGGTCGGCGATCGTGACGTCGGCGTCCACCCGGGCGGCCTTGACCCCGTCAACGGTGGCCGACGACGTCTTCATCGGCCCCAGCGTGGGTGTCGCGTTGGCGTAGCCGGGCCCGTTGGCCACGCAGTTCATCAGCTTCGACGCCTGCGCGGCGACGTCCATGCTGGGCACGAAGTTGGTGATGCCGACCTCCGCCTGCATCATCCACTGGCTGGCGTTGGGCACCTCGGCCCCGACGCCCACGGCGCCGATGAGGTTGGGGGTCTGGTCGTCGGAAAAGCCTTGCCAGCCCGGCGTCGCGCTGATCGGGAACGACAGCTTGCCCGCGCTGACCGTGTCGCCGGCGGGCTTGTCACCGCCGGACACGTTGGGCGTGCAGCCCGTCGCCGTCTGCTGGGAATTGCCCGGTTGCGACGTCGGGGCGCCGGTCGACGACGGGGCGGTCGAGGGCGCCGCATTGTTCGGCTTGTTGACGCTGTTGAGCCCCACCACCACGAGCACCACCACCACGATGATGGCCAGCACCGCCAGGCCGCCGACGATCAGCCACGGCGCCCTGGAGCGCTTCCCGGTGGGCGGCGGCCCGGGCGGGTACGGGCCGCCCGGCCAGCCGGGCGGCGGCTGCTGACCTGGTGGCGGGAACTGCTGGGGCGCATACGGTCCCGCGGGACCGCCGGGCGGCGGGTATGGGTAGCCGGCCGGTGGCGGGCCGCCCTGGGGGTAGCCGCCCTGCGGCGGACCGCCCGGTGGCGGGCCGCCCTGTGGGTGGCCGCCGCCCTGCGGCGGGCCGCCCCAATAGGGGCCCTGCCCATAGGGATTGGCCCCGTAGGGATCCTGACCGTAGGGCCCGCCGGGGGGAGCCGTCATCGCTGAACCACCATCATCTAGTCCTCCGGCTTCACTGGTCCTGTACGTGGGCCATCGCCAGCACGTCCAGGCGGCGGTCCAACTCCTCGATCGACAGCTTGTCTCCGATCAGGCCGCGGTCGATGACGGTCTGGCGAATCGTCTTGCGTTCCTTGAGCGCCTGCTTGGCCACCGCGGCGGCCTCCTCGTAGCCGATCGCCGAGTTCAACGGCGTCACGATGGACGGCGAAGACTCGGCCAGCTCGCGCAGATGATCGACGTTGGCGGCCAGCCCGACGATGCAGCGCTCGGCGAACAGCCGCGAGACGTTGGTCAGCAGCTTGAAGGACTCGAGGATGTTGCGGGCCATCATCGGGATGTAGACGTTGAGCTCGAACGCGCCGTTCGCGCCGCCCCAGGCCACGGCCGCGTCGTTGCCGATCACCTGCGCCGCGACCTGCGTAACCGCCTCCGGCAGTACGGGATTCACCTTGCCGGGCATGATCGAGCTGCCCGGTTGCAGGTCGGGCAGCCGGATCTCGGCCAGGCCGGTCAGCGGGCCCGACCCCATCCAGCGGATGTCGTTGGCGATCTTGGTCAGCGACACCGCGACGGTGCGCAACGCGCCCGACGCCTCGACCAACCCGTCACGGGCCGCCTGGGCCTCGAAAGAGTTTGCCGCCGGCCGCAATTCGCCCAGACCGGTCGAGGCGACCAGCGTTTCGACCACCTTGGCGCCGAACCCGTCGGGCGCGTTGAGCCCGGTGCCTACCGCGGTGCCGCCGATGGCCAGCTCACCCAGCCGCGGCAGCGTCGCGCGGACCCGCTCGATCCCGGCCTCGATCTGGCGGGCGTATCCGCTGAACTCCTGGCCGAGCGTCACTGGGACGGCGTCCATCAGGTGGGTGCGTCCGGATTTGACGACCGTGCGCCACTCGCGGGCCTTGCCCGCCAGGGCTTCGTGCAGCACCTCGAGCGCCGGGATGAGATGGCGCACCGCGGCCTCGGTGGCCGCGATGTGGGTGGCCGTCGGGAAGGTGTCGTTGGACGACTGGGACATGTTGACGTCGTCGTTCGGGTGCACCGTGACGCCGTTGGCGGCGGCGATCGACGCGATCACCTCGTTGGTGTTCATGTTCGAGCTTGTCCCGGAACCGGTTTGGAACACGTCGATGGGGAACTGGTCGTCGTGCCGGCCGTCGGCGATCTCGGCCGCCGCGGCGATGATCGCGTCCGCCTTCTCCGGCGCCAGCAGCCCGAGATCCTTGTTCACCTGGGCGCAGGCGCCCTTGAGCAGGCCCAGCGCACGGATCTGGGTGCGCTCCAGGCCCCGTCCCGAGATCGGGAAGTTCTCGACCGCGCGCTGGGTTTGGGCGCGCCACAACGCTTTCGCGGGCACCCGGACCTCGCCCATGGTGTCGTGCTCGATGCGGTACTCGGTGTCGGTGGCGCTGTCGGCCATAGGTAGCAGTCCTTGTCTTGAAGGCGTGGTTCCGGGTCTAGGGCAGGGGATAAGCGGCAGAGCTGTCGCCGGTGAAGTCGATCGCGGAGTATTCGTTGAGCTTGGACAGCCGATGGTAGGCCTCGATCATCCGCACGGTGCCCGACTTCGAGCGCATCACGATCGACTGGGTGGTGCACCCGCCGGGGTAGTACTGGACACCCTTGAGCAGGTCGCCGTTGGTGACCCCGGTGGCGCAGAAGAACACGTTCTCGCCGGACACCAGGTCCTCGGTGGTCAGCACCTGGTCCAGGTCGTAGCCGGCGTCGATGGCCTTCTGGCGTTCCTCGTCGTCCTTCGGGGCCAGCTGCGCCTGGATGGCGCCGCCCATGCAGCGGATCGCGGCGGCGGCGATGATGCCCTCCGGGGTGCCGCCGATCCCGGCCAGCATGTCGGTGCCCGACAGGTAGCGGCACGCCGAGATCGCGCCGGCGACGTCGCCGTCGGTGATCAGCCGGATCCGGGCCCCCGTCGCCCGCACGTCCTCGATCAGCTGCGCGTGCCGCGGCCGATCCAGGATGCACACGGTCATGTCGCGCACCGACAGGTTCTTCACCTTGGCGACGGCCTTGATGTTCTCCGCGATCGGCGCGGTGATGTCCAGCACATGCGCGGCCTCGGGCCCGACGGCGATCTTGTTCATGTAGTACACCGCCGACGGGTCGAACATCGCGCCGCGCTCGGCCACCGCCAGCACCGAGATGGCGTTGGGCATGCCCTTGCTCATCAGCGTGGTGCCGTCGATCGGGTCGACGGCGAAGTCGCACTCCGGGCCGTCGCCGTTGCCGACCTCCTCGCCGTTGTAGAGCATCGGCGCGTTGTCCTTCTCGCCCTCGCCGATCACCACCACGCCGCGCATCGACACGGAGTTGACCAGCTCACGCATGGCGTCGACGGCCGCGCCGTCCCCGCCCTCCTTGTCGCCGCGGCCGACCCAGCGGCCGGCGGCCATCGCCCCGGCCTCGGTGACGCGCACCAGTTCCAGGGCCAGGTTGCGGTCTGGTGCTTCGCCACGCGGCCGCGACGGGCCTCGGCCGCTCTCGGCGGCCGAGCGGTTGCCCTCAGCTGTCATGGTTGCCGATTGTCCCAGAAGCGGATCGGTCTGCGGGAACTGGGATACTCGGGGGATGACCGAGCAGCCGCAGCCGAACGCCGAGGTAGGCGAGCCGGCGCCGGCGCCTGAACTCGGCCCGGTCTCGAGACCGGCCAAGCCCCGGCTGTTGCAGGACGGCCGCGACATGGCGTGGTCCCTCATACCGCTGGTGATCGGGTGCATCCTGCTGGCCGGGCTGGTCGGAATGTGTTCGTTCCAGCCGGTCGGGACGAACAAGGGGGTGATCCCGGCCTACGACGCGGCGGCCGCCCTGCGGGCCGATGCGCAGACGCTGGGGTTCCCCATCCGGCTGCCGCGATTGCCCGCGGGCTGGCACGCCAACTCCGGCGGTCGCGGCGGCATCGAGGGCGGGCGCAAAGACCCCCAGACGGGGCAGCGGCTGCACGCGGCCACCTCGACCGTCGGCTACATCAGCCCGACCGGGCTGTATCTGAGCCTCACCCAGAGCGACGCCGACGAGGACAGGCTCGTCGGCTCGATCCACGCGTCGGCGTATCCGACCGGAACGGTCGACGTCGACGGCACCACCTGGGTCGTCTACCGCGGCGCCGGCCAGAGCGACACCGACGCCGAGCCGGTATGGACCACCAGGCTGACCGGCCCGGCCGGCGCCACCCAGATCGCGATCACCGGCGCCGGTGGCGCCGATCAATTCCGTACCCTGGCGGCGGCGACGCAATCGGAGCCGCCCCTACCCGCGCACTGAAGGGAAGGCATGTGACCGCACCCGAGGCAGACCTGTCCGGATGGTCGGTGGCGCCGTTCACCGGTGGTGGCTACAGCCACGACGTCTACCGCAAGGGTTCCGGCCCCGGGGTGGTGCTGATTCCCGAGATCCCCGGCATCCATCCCGGCGTGCTGGGCTTGGGGAATCACTTGGTGGACAACGGGTTCACCGTCGCCATTCCCTCCCTGTTCGGTGAGCCGGGTAAGCCGAAGACGGGCGGCTACATCCTCAGCTCGATCGCGCGGGCCTGCGTCGCAAGGGAATTCGCGGCGTTCGCCACCGACAAGCAGCGACCGGTGTCGCTGTTCCTGCGCGCGCTGGCCCGTGACCTCAACGCGTCGACGCCGGGCAAGGGCGTCGGCGTCATCGGGCAGTGCTTCACCGGCGGTTTCGCGCTGGCCGCCGCCGTCGACGACAGCGTGCTGGCCCCGGTGCTGTCCCAGCCGTCGGTGCCGCTGCCGCTGGGCCGTGCCCGACGGGCGGATCCGGGGCTGAGCGAGCCCGAGCTGGCCACCGTCGCCGATCGCTGCGCCAACGACGGCCTGTGCGCTCTGGCCCTGCGGTTCAGCGAGGACAACGTCGTGCCGCGAGAACGGTTCGCGGCGCTCAAGGAGCGGCTGGGCGACGCGTTCGAGGTCATCGAGATCGACTCGAGCCCCGGCAATTCCGGGGGCTTTGCCAAGGGCGCGCACTCGGTGCTCACCGACGAGGTCCGCGAAGTCGACGGCCAACCCGCTTATGAAGCCCGCAAACGGGTAGTCCAATTCCTCACCGAGCGGCTCAGTTAGGAAAGTCCAACCGTATGGCGATCGACGAGCGCGTGGTCGAAACCACCCACGGCCCGGTCCGCGGCGCTGATGAGGGGGACGTGCGGACCTGGAAGGGAATCCGGTACGCCGCAACGCCGGTCGGCGACCTTCGTTTCCGGCTGCCGCAGCCGCCCGAGCCGTGGGGCGAGATCGCCGACGCCACCGCCTTCGGGGCCGCCTGCCCGCAACCCGAATTTCCCAACATGCCGCTGGATCTCGGCGCGCCGCAGGGCGAAGACTGCTTGAGCCTGAACATCTGGGCCCCGTCCGGCGCCGGCCCGGGTGCCGCACAACCGGTGCTGGTCTGGCTGCACGGCGGCGCCTACGTCCTGGGATCGGCCAGTCAGCCGCTCTACGACGGCCGCCGCTTGGCCGGCGCAGGGGTCGTCGTGGTGACCGTGAACTATCGCCTGGGGGCGCTGGGATTTCTGGACCTGTCGTCCTTCAGCACCGCGCGGCGCCGCTTCGACGCCAACATCGGGCTGCACGACGTGCTGGCGGCCCTGCGCTGGGTGCGCGAGAACATCGCGGCGTTCGGGGGCGATCCCGACAGGGTCACGCTGTTCGGCGAATCCGCCGGCGCGGGCATCGTCACGACGCTGCTGGCCGCCCCTGCGGCCGAGGGCCTGTTCGCCGGCGCGATCGCCCAAAGCTCGCCCGCCACATCGGTATACGACCGCGAGAGGGCTCGGCGCGTCGCCGTGACCTTCCTCGACAAGCTGGGGATCGCCCCGGGCGACGTGGGCCGGTTGCCCGACGCCCCGACCGCGGCGATCCTCGCCGCGTCGCAGGAGGTGTTCGACGAAGTGCCCGTCCGCAACCCGGGCACCCTCGCGTTCGTCCCGATCGTCGACGGCGAGCTGCTGCACGACTACCCGGTCAAGTCGGCGCAGCGGGGCAGCACGCACCGGGTGCCGTTGATCATCGGCACCAACAGGCACGAGGCCGCGCTGTTCCGGCTGATGCGCTCGCCGTTGATGCCGATCACCCCGCGCGCGATCACCTCGATGTTCACCCAGATCGCCGCCGAACAGCCCGACCTGCAATTGCCCACCGAACAGGAGATCGTGTCGGCGTATTCGCGGTTACGGCGCAGGGCAAGGTCTTTGAGCATCGCGACCGACGTCGGTTTCCGGATGCCGACGGTGTGGCTCGCCGAGGGGCACAGCAGGGTCGCACCGGTGTATCTGTACCGGTTCGACTACGCGACCCCGTTGCTCAAGCTACTGCTGGTCAACGCGGCCCACGCCACCGAATTGCCTTACGTCTGGGGCAATCTCGGGGCGCCGAAGGACCCGACGCTGAAGCTCGGCGGCGCCCGGACCGCCAAGGCGATCTCGAAGCGGGTGCGCACCAGGTGGATCAACTTCGCCGCCCACGGAAAACCCGCGGGACCGGCCGGCGAACCGGATTGGACGCCCTACCGGGAACCCGACCGCGCCTGCCTGCTCATCGACAAGAGCGACACCGTAGCCGGCGATGTCGACGCGCAGATCCGCGCCGCGTGGGGCAGCGAGATGGTCAGCTTCCGCTAGGGTCGGTGCCGCGGGACGCGGCTACAGCGGCTCGGAGAGCATGAACCGGTGCCCTTCGGGCGATCGCAGACCCATCTCGCGCCGACCCCAGGGTTCGGTCGTGGGGGGCTTCAGGATGTCGGCTCCCGCAGCGACGGCGCGCCGGTGGTACTCGTCGATGCCGGCGACGGTCAAATACGCGATGTAGCTGTGGTCACCGAGGTCGGCTGCCGGCAACGCCTCCGGACAGCGGCCGAGCCGGAACATCACCGACCCGGCCGAGCAGAAAGCCCAATTGCCCGGGTCGGGTTGCGTTACCGTGCAATTCAATATGCGGGTGAACCACTCCGACGCACGGTCGAGGTCATGCACCGCGAGGACGGGGTCGGCGCCGAGGAGCGTCATGTGTCCAGTGTGGCGCACCGAATGAAAGCGATCCTGCGCAACCGACCAATAGGCAAGTTTCCATCGCGGTATCGCCGGTGATACCGCAAACGGGAACCGCCTGATGGTGTGGCTCGCGGTACCGGCGTGGCTGATGTGACCGCCGAGGCCGCGGCGCTACCCCGCCGGCTTGGCCTGGCGCGCTTGGCTTTTCATCTGCCGGAACATGTCCACGTAGTAGGGCAGGCATTCCGACATCGCCTTGTCGGTGGTGAACAGCGGCTCGTAGCCGAGGTCGCGCCGCGCCTTGTCGATGGAGAAGTAGTTGTCCAGGTACAGACGCTCCACGGCCAGCGGCTCGAGCAGCGGGGCCGGTATGCCGAACCGGAAATGCATGCGCTGCCAACCGGTCATGGCCGCGCGGACCAGCGGCCCGTTGACCCGCACCCGCGGCCAGTTTTCGCCGCAGGCCTCGATCACCGGTCGGGCGAACTCGAACATGTTGATGGGGTCGGCGTCGTTGATGAAGTACGCCTGGCCGGGCGCCGTGCCGCCGGGCACCAGATGCTGGGCGGCCAGGATGAAACCGTGAATCAGGTTGTGCACGTAGGAGTTGTCGAGCCGGGCCGACTTGCGGCCGATCAGCACCTTGACGTGGCCGGCGACCACGCTTTCGAACAGCCTGCGAAACATCGTCTGATCACCGCGGCCCCAGATGCCGCTGGGCCGGATCGCGCACGTCAGCATGTCGCCAACACCGTTCTGGGACAGCACGAATCGCTCGGCGACCACTTTCGTTTCGGTGTACAGGTCGTTGAACCTGTTGGTGTAGGGCAGCGTCTCGTCGCCGCCGGCGATGTTCTGGCCGCCCATCACCACGCTGTTGGACGACGTGTAGACGAAGCGCTTGACCCCGGCCGCCTGCCCGGCGTGCACCAGGTTCTCGGTGCCGCCGACGTTGACGGCGAAGCTGCGCTGACGGTATTCGTCGGTCACCGACGCGCCGCCCATCAGCTCGATGATCGCGGCGGTGTGAAACACCGTGTCGATGCCGTCCACCGCCGCGGCGCACACGCCGGCGTCGGTGATATCGCCCTGCAGCACCTCCAGGTGGGGGTGTTCGGGCAGCGGCGACGGGGCCCGGTCGAACGAACGCACCCGGTACCCGCGGTCGAGCAAGGTGGTCACCAGGTTGGCGCCGACAAATCCGGAGCCGCCGGTGACCAGGACGCGGCCCAACTCGGTGGTCAGTGATGGATCACCCATAGTTCGCGAAGCATAGCCGAGAAAAACTGGAACGTGTTCCAAAGGCCCGGCGGCCGGTGGCGCGATCCGGTCCGCCGTCAGCCGTCTTCGGGCTGGCCCGCCGCGAGCGCGTCCTCGATCCGCTTGCGGGCGCCAGCTAAGTGCTCCTCGCACCGTTTGGCGAGTTGCTCGCCTCTTTCCCACAGCTGCAGCGACGCATCCAGGTCCAGCCCGCCCTGCTCCAGGACCCGCACGACCTCGATCAGCTCGTCCCGGCAGGCTTCATAGCCGAGGTGACTAATGGGCGTAATCGACTGCATCGACTGCTCCTCGTCAGCGGCCATCGGTCGGTCCCTCGCTCACCGCCGCAACGGCGCCGTCGGCCACCCGCACCCGCAGCCGGGTGCCCGGGGGCGCGTCGGCGACCGAGCGCAGCACCGCGGGAGGTCCGGCGGCGGGCACCGTCTGCACGACGGCGTAGCCGCGGGCCAGGGTGGCGGCCGGGCCCAGCGTGGCCAGCCGCGCGCTCAGGTGGCCGACGCGCTCGGTCTCCGCGGCCACCTGCCGCCTGATGTCGCGGCGCACAGCCGAACGCGCGCGGTGGACCTCCTCGGCGCGCGCCGTCACGGCCGTCAGCGGCTCGGCGAGCACCGGCCGGCTGCGCAGCTGGGTCAGCGCGCGTTGCTCGCGTGACACCCAGCTGCGCAGCGCCTGCGCGCTGCGCCGGCGCAGGTCATCGAGCAGCCGCTGCTCGGCGGCGGTATCGGGCACCACCTTCTTGGCGGCGTCGGTGGGCGTGGCGGCGCGCAGGTCGGCGACCAGGTCGCACAGCGGGTTGTCGGGCTCGTGCCCCACCGCGCTGATGACGGGCGTGCGGCACGCGGCGATCGCGCGGCACAGGGTCTCGTCGGAGAACGGCAGCAGGTCCTCGACGCTGCCGCCGCCGCGGGCCACCACGATCACATCGACCTCGTGGTGGCGGTCGAGTTCGTACAGCGCCTCGACGATCTGCGCCACCGCATTCGGCCCCTGGACCGCGGTGTTGCGCACCGCGAAACGCACCGCCGGCCAGCGCGCGCCGGCCACCGTCGTCACGTCGCGCTCGGCGGCGCTCGCCCGCCCGGTGATCAACCCGATCATGTTGGGCAGGAACGGGATTGGCCGCTTGAGCCGAGGGTCGAACAGGCCCTCGGCGTCGAGCAGGCGGCGCAGCCGGTCGATGCGCGCCAGCAGCTCGCCGACGCCGACCGCGCGAATCTCGCTGAGCCGCAACGAAAAGGTGCCGCGCCCGGTGTAGAACGAGGGCTTGCCGCAGACCACCACCTGGGTGCCTTCGGCGAGTTTCACCGGCGCGTTGGCCACCAGGTCGCGCGAACACGTCACGGTCAGCGACATGTCGGCGGCCGGGTCCCGCAGCACCATAAAGACGGTCTTGGCGTCGGGCCGCATCGTGATCTGGGCCAGCTGGCCCTCGACCCAGACGGTGCCGAGCCGGTCGATCCAGCCCGCGACGCGCACCGCCACCGCGCGCACCGGAAAGGGGTTCTCCGCGGAGTTGGGTTCGGGATCAGCCGCGCGGGTCACTTCGCGTTCGCGCGGGTGATCCTGTTGGCGAGCAGCGTCTGGAACGGAGCGCGGGCCTTCGTGGCCTGCTCGTAGGCCAGCAGGGCCTCGAGTTCGTCGACGTTCAGCGACTGCAGTCGGGCCCGCAGCTGGGCCAGCGTCAGCGTCGAATAGTCGAGCTCGATGGCCACCTCCGGTTCTTCCACCGACGCTTTGGCCGCGGGAGCCTTCGCCTTCTTGGCGGGCTTGACCAGCGCGCTGGCGTCCTCGTGCGCGTCGGCCACCGAGTACAGCGCGAATCGTCCCTCGGCCCTGCGCTCGCCCTCGCCGACTTCCGGCGGCGCGGCGGTTGCCCCCTCGACCGCGTCCTCGGGCAGGTCCTCGTCGAAGGTCGCCCACTCCGGCTTCTCGTCCTTGGGCGGAAAGATCGACTCCAGGGTGCTGTCACCCTTGATGACGAGCTCGGCCAAGTTCTGCTGAAAGCGCATCACGATGTGCGCCGCGGTGCTGGCCAACGTCATCGGGTACATCAGGATCGTCTTGGGCAGCTTCATTGTCTCCTCGACGGCGACTGTCGCCGCGCCGACTATCAGCCGAACTCCGTACGGTGCAGTAGCCATAAGTCCAAGACTGCCTCAACCGGCGGCCAACTCCAAGCCCGCCGCGGGCCGGTACCCTGAATGCCATGCCGCCGACTGTTGACATGGGAATTCCCGGTGCGGCCAGCTCCGTAGCCAACGACCCCATCGGCAAGAGGGTGCTCCTGGCGGAGCCGCGTGGCTACTGCGCGGGTGTCGACCGGGCCGTCGAGACGGTGGAGCGTGCCTTGGAAAAGCACGGCGCCCCCGTCTACGTGCGCCACGAGATCGTGCACAACCGGCACGTGGTCGACACCCTGGAAAAGGCCGGGGCGGTGTTCGTACAGGAGACCGACGAGGTCCCCGAGGGGGCCATCGTGGTGTTCTCCGCCCACGGCGTCGCCCCGACCGTCTACGCCGCCGCCGCCGAACGCAACCTGCAAACGATCGACGCCACCTGCCCCCTGGTGACGAAGGTGCACAACGAAGCCAGGCGGTTCGCCCGGGACGACTACGACATCCTGCTGATCGGCCATGAGGGCCACGAGGAGGTCATCGGGACCGCGGGGGAGGCGCCCGAGCACGTGCAGCTTGTCGACGGTGTCGGCGGGGTGGAGAACGTGACGGTCCGCGACGAGAGCAGGGTGGTCTGGCTGTCGCAGACCACGCTCTCGGTGGACGAGACGATGGAGATCGTCGAGCGGCTGCGGCAGCGTTTCCCCAGCCTGCAGGATCCGCCCAGCGACGACATCTGCTATGCGACGCAGAACCGGCAGGTCGCCGTCAAGGCGATGGCGCCGGAATGCCAGCTCGTCATCGTCGTGGGTTCCCGCAACTCGTCGAATTCGGTGCGGCTGGTCGAGGTGGCCCTGGGCGGTGGTGCCGATGCCGCCTACCTGGTCGACTGGGCCGACGACATCGACCCAGCGTGGTTGGAGGGCGTCACGACGGTGGGTGTCACCTCCGGCGCGTCGGTCCCCGAGGTGCTGGTGCGGGGTGTGCTGGAGCGGCTCGCCGATTACGGGTTCGACGTGGTGCAACCGGTGACGACGGCCCAGGAAACCCTGGTGTTTGCGCTGCCCCGCGAGATCCGGTCGGCGCGCTAGCCTTCGTATTCCCAGGACTCCGCCGGGAAGCTGCGCGGCGCGCGGCGGCGTCGCTCGGGTCCGGCATCTTCGGCCGGGCCCGAACCGCGGTAGCGCACTTGTGAGATCGGGTGGTGCGTGGTGTCGGAGCCGTTCCCGGGTGGGGTGGCGCGCCGCCGCCGGGGCTCGTAGGGCTCGTACGGGTCATAGCCGTCGAAGCGGCTGCCGCGAGGAGCCTGGCGTTCGCCGGGCCGGTCGTAGGGATTGCGGCGGGTGCGCGGCTCGCGGCGGGTCTCGCGCGGCGGCTGGCGACCGTCGTGATCGGTATCCGGCCGGGGGCGCCGGCGCGGCCGCGGCGGATCGGCGGGATCGAAGTCGTGGGGCGGTGCCTGGCGCCGGCGCCGCGGGCGCTCGGCGCGGGCGTCTCTGGGATCGCGTTCGTCTTCGAGCGGCGGGCGGGCATGCCGGGAGTGGGCTCGGCCGGGACGCGCGGACCGACCACCGCGGGGCGTTCGGCCGGTCCGCGACGCGGCTTTCGCCGGACGGCCCGCCTCGCGGGTTCGCTTGGAGCCGGTGGGCGGCGCTTCATCCGCATCCCCGTCGTGGGCACCCAGGCCGAGAAGCGAATTCAGTTTCTCGCCAATGGCCCCGAGGAAGGAATTCCCCGCCGGCCCCGCCGTCGCGGCGTCGTCTTCCGGGGCGGCCGCGGTAGCCTGCGACTTGCCGAAATACCATCGCGCCAGGCCGATCAGCAGCACGACCCCGGCGGTCCCGAGCATCAACGGAAACCGCTCGATGAGCGGGTAGCCGCAGTTGATCAGGAGGTCTTTGAGGCTGCCGATCTTGTGTCCGTGGAACATCCAATAGGCGCCCGGCACCGCGCAGAAAAGAATCAGCGGTGGCTGAATGATCGCGGTGAAGACGCCGTCTTGGCGCACGGCGAGCACCGCGGCCACGCAGCCGGCGATATAGCAGGCGGCGAAGACGTGGGTCAGGTCCTTGTGACCGGCGTCGATCGCGTAACCGGCGGCCGTCGCGGTGATGGCGATGACCAGGGCCGCCCACCACGGCACGCCGGGGATGTTGGGGTGGATCGAGCGGTGGCTAGCCTCGACCGCCGATCTTGCCCGCTGTGCTGACACATGTAGACCGTACCGGGAATGAGCCGAAACGCCGGTAAAGACCTTGTTAGGGGCCGTTGGCGTGCCATCGCCGCGCACACGGCTGAACGGCCCGTCCCGCTGCGCCCTACACTTGGATCCCCGTGAGCCTGAGCCTGGGAATCGTGGGCCTGCCGAACGTCGGCAAGTCGACGCTGTTCAACGCCCTGACCAGGAACAACGTGGTGGCGGCGAACTACCCCTTCGCGACGATCGAGCCCAACGAGGGTGTGGTTTCGCTGCCGGACCCGCGGCTGGCCAAGCTCGCGGAGCTGTTCGGTTCCGAGCGCATCGTCCCGGCGCCGGTCACGTTCGTCGACATCGCCGGGCTGGTCAAGGGCGCGTCGGAGGGGGCCGGGCTGGGCAACAAGTTCCTGGCGCACATCCGCGAATGCGACGCGATCTGCCAGGTGGTCCGGGTGTTCTCCGACGACGACGTGACGCACGTCGCCGGCGAGGTGGATCCCGAATCCGACATCGAGGTCGTCGAAACCGAGTTGATCCTGGCCGACCTGCAAACGCTCGAGCGCGCGTTGCCGAGGCTGGAGAAAGAGGCGCGCACCAGCAAGGAACGCAAACCGGTCCATGACGCCGCGGTGGCCGCTCAGGCGGTGCTGGACGGCGGCACGACACTGTTCGCCGCGGGCGCCGACGTCTCCCTGCTGCGCGAGCTGAACCTGTTGACCACCAAGCCGTTTCTGTATGTCTTCAACGCCGACGAGGCGGTGCTCACCGACGCCGCGCGGGTCGCCGAGCTGCGCCGGCTCGTTGCTCCCGCCGACGCCGTATTTCTCGACGCCGCAATCGAAGCCGAGCTGGTCGAGCTCGACGACGAGTCCGCGGCCGAGCTGCTGGAGTCGATCGGCCAGACCGAGCGCGGGCTCGACGCGCTGGCGCGCGCCGGGTTCCACACACTCAAGCTGCAGACCTTCCTGACGGCGGGCCCAAAAGAGGCGCGGGCCTGGGTAATTCATCAGGGCGACACCGCGCCCAGGGCCGCCGGGGTCATCCACAGCGACTTCGAGAAGGGCTTCATCAAGGCCGAGATCGTGTCCTACGACGACCTCATCGCCGCCGGGTCCATGGCGGCGGCCAAGGCCGCCGGCAAGGTTCGGATGGAGGGCAAGGATTACGTCATGGCCGACGGGGACGTGGTGGAGTTCCGGTTCAACGTGTGAGCATCAGGCCGGCAAGTCCATCGGGCGCCGGCTCATTGCGGGGCGGACTTTTTCGAGAAGTCGGCGCTCGGCACGGTTGGCGCTGGCCTCCGAGGGTCCACGTCGTCGACGGGCATGGCGTGAAGTCCGTGGACGTCAACGAACAGAATTGTCAGGTGGTCGATTTCTACTCCCGGCGTGGTTTCGTCGTGGTCGGCAGGAGCGAACTCGATGATGCGGGTGGGCCGTACCCGCTGCTTCATATGTCCAAGCCGGTCACGCGGTAAGGCCGCTACGCAACCGCGGGCGCGAGAGCGCCCGGCTGTCCCGACTGGCCACTCAGCCTGGTCATGGTGAAGCGGTGCGCGCTGGGTTGGCTGCTGTGATCCGTATATCCGCAGGCGGCCTCGGTGCGGACGACGACCCTGGTGCCGATCCCTGTGCTCGGGTCCCAGGTCCATTCGTCGAAGCCCCTGTGCACCGTCCCGTCATTACAGCGCCACGCCGCGGGGTTCGGGGGGAAGCTCGCGTGCCACCGGTCGGCATAGAACTGCGCCTGGCCCGACGTGTTGGAAAAGATGACTTGGACGCAACCAATACCGCACGACGCGGCCTTGAACGTCACATCGTCGAGGCTTCCGTCGTTGAAGTGGACGTTGTACATCCCACTCACCACTTGGTCTGCGGCCATCACCGGCTCGGCCGACGCCGGTGCGGCCAGCGCGATAGTCACGCCGGCCAGTGCGGCGCCCGTTACGGGTATCTTCCTCATCCGCGTTCCTAACCGGGTAGCCCCCTCCGGCAGCACCATACGATCATCTCACCGGAAAATACAGGCCATAGGGCCGGTTTGCCGCGTCAGCGTTCGGGTGGGTCGGGGTTTCCCTTCTTTGGCGTGGTCGGGCCCCGGCTCGACGCCGCGGACGGCCGCTGGCGGCGTTAAGGTGTGGCATGGTCACCACCGAGGACCGTGCCCACACCTCAGGTGAACCCGAGGGCGGCGCCGCTGACTCCGATCAGCATGAGGAGTCGCTTGCGCTGCGCGAACGTGAGCTCGCGAGGCGCGAGCGGGTGGCCGACGAACGGGATCGCATCGCCGATGAGCGGGACCGGATCGCGGATGTTCGCGAGCAGTCGGCGGACGACCGGGAGCTGGATGCGGACATCCGCGAGGGTGCGACCGAGCAGCGTGAGCGCGAGCGACTGCACCGCGCCGAGGAGCGGGAGGCGCGCGGGCAAGCCGCCGCCAAACGGGAATCGGCCGAAATCAGGCGTGCGGTGGCCGAAACCCGACGACGTCTCCAAGGACGGCCGTCTTCGGCGGACTGAGGGACCGCGACGCGCTCGGGCTCCGTTGAGGGCGTGAGCCTCCGAAACAGGTACTTGCCCCGGTTCGGGTCTGGGGAAATCCTTGAGAGATGGTGACTGCGAAGCGCCGCTGGATTCAGCGGTCGACGAGCGCGCTGCTGGGTGGCGGGTTGGCCTTGTCGGCGCTCGGACTGGCCGCCGGCCCCGCCGCCTTGGCCCGGGCTGCCCCGGCCCCCGCACCCGCCAATCATTGGTGCCCGGGTGATCCGTGGGATCCGGGCTGGGGCAACGCCTACAACTGGGACTGGAATCACTGCCACGACTGGCAAGGGGCGGCGAACCCAGGTGGTCCGGCGGGTTGGGGTCCTTGGGGGCCTCCGCCGGGGTGGGCGCCGCCGCAGCCGCCGCCACCGCCGTGGGCGCCCGGGGCGCAGCTGATGTGGAACCCGACCCGCAACGTCTGGGGATTCTGGAACAACGGTATATGGACTCCGGCCTAGCGGGTCGAGCACGAATCGCGGTGGCCTTGCCGCTTCGACGTTGGGGTCTGTCGGCCCTAGACCGGCAAGCCGCGCTGGGCTATGTGTGGAGGTGGAACCTTTCCACCACGCCGACTGGAGGTCCGATGCGGCCAGAACGAGCATCAGATGGCTGAACAAGTCGGACGAACGGCGCACGAACGCGAAAGCGTCGCGCTGGAGCGCGAACGGATCGCCGAAGAGCGCGAGGCCATCGCCGCCGAGCGCGAACACCTCGCGCACGAGCGCGAACAGCAATCGCACGCTCGAGAACGGTTGGCGCTACGGAGAGAGCGGCTGACCGAGGGCGTGGAGCGCTGGGCGCAGAACCTGGAACTGCGGAGCAGACTTGCCGAACGTCGCGAAGCCGTCGCGGACCAACGGGAAGCGATCGCGGATGAACGGGAGGCGCTCGCCGACGAGCGGGAGCGCGTAGCCGACGAGCGCGAGCGGGCCGCGGATCGGCGTGAGTCGGAATCGGGCGGAAGCCGTCCGGCAAACCACGGGCTGCGCGCGGCGCAACGGGTCCAGCGCCAGGAGGCGGCCGCGCTGCGCGAGCAGGCGGAGGTCGAGCGCGAGCGGGCCACCAGCGAGCGTGAAGAGGCCCGGCAGGAGGGAGAGGCCGGCATGCGCCAAGCCATCGGCGAAGGGAAGAGCGGTGCCCACTGATCACCACGCCGATGCGCTCAACGAACTCGACCGCCGAGCCGCCGAGCTTGACGAACGGGAGAAAGCCCTCGAGCACCGCGAGGCGCAGCTGGTAAAGCGCGAGTGGCTCGCGGCGGAGCGGGATCGAATCGCGGCGGAGCGAGACCGAGTCGCCAACCACCGCGAGCAGCTGGCCGACGAACGAGAAACAAGCGCCGACGAACGAGAGGGCACCGCCGGCGAGCGCGAACGCGAGCGTCTGCAGCGTGCCGAAGATCGTCAGGATCGCCAGCGCGCCTCGGCCGAACGGGAAGAGGCGGAGATCAGGCGCGAGATCGAGGCTTCCCGGCGAGATGCCGCTGAGACCGAACCTGCGGAGTGACGGACGGCCCTGAAGGCTGGCCGCCAGGACACTTGGGTGCTGGAGAGGGCGGGTATGTCACTGCGCGGATTGGCCGGCAAAGTCGGCATCGTCGTTGGTGGAGCCACCGGGCTGGGAGCGGCCACTGCCGTTCGCCTTGGGGCCGAGGGCAGCCAGGTGGTCATCGGCGATATCGCCGAAGAAGCCGCGCAACAGACCGCGGAACGCATCGCCCGGGCGGGGGTACGGCGACACGGCATCGGCGCACTGACGCGACACGTCGCGTCGCGTTGGGGCAAGGAGGGCATTCGGTGCAACGCGGTCGCGCCGGGCTTCACGGCCACCGACGCCATCCGCTCGGCTCCGCGGTGGCCGGAGTTGGAAGCCTCCGCGCTGCGGCGGATCCGCAGCACGCGGGTGGGTCTCCCCGACGACGTCGCATCGTTGGTCGCCTTCCTGCTGTCCGACGAAGGCGCCTGGATCAACGGTCAGGTCGTCAACATCGATGGCGGAACGGTGCTCCGCTGAACGAATCTCGTAGCTTGTCGGAGGGGCCGCCTAGCCTTGGGTCGACGCGGGACACCGCGCACCGATCGCACACAGGGGAGGCTGCATGAAGTTCGTTTCGACCCGCATCATCACGGCCGACGTCAAGCGGCTCGTCGATTTCTACGAGGCGGTCACCGACGGTTCCGCGGTCTGGGGCAACGAGCTGTTCGCCGAGATCCCGACGCCGGTTGGAACGCTGGCCATCGGCAGCGACAAGACGGTGCCGCTGTTCGGGGACGGATCCGCCGAGCCGGCGGCCAACCGGAGCGCGATCGTGGAATTCCTCGTCGAGGACGTCGACGCGGAATACGAGCGGCTCCGCGACCGCGTCGGCGAGGTCGTGACGGAGCCGACCACCATGCCGTGGGGAAACCGCGCGCTGCTGTTCCGCGATCCGGACGGCAACCTCGTCAACCTGTTCACTCCGGTCACCAACGAGGCCCGCGCCAAATTCGGTGTGATTGTCGCGCAATAAGACTCGACGACTCAGCGCCGCACGACGGCGTCCACGCTCACTGACGGTGCGATCCAGTCCCCGAGGAAGCTCCGCAGCGTGACGCCCGTACGGGCGGACGACCGGTGCGCGCGGTGACCGCCGACGCGCAGCAGCGCAGCCGCCTGTGGCCGCGCCTGGTCGAGCTCTACGCAGACTTCGACACCTACCAGAGTCGGACCGAGCGCGAGATCCCCGTCGTGGTCTTGCAACCGCGTCCGTAGGTAACGCCCAATTCCTGCTCGGATATTTGCGGCTTTGTAATCGATTTGCTACCGATGCGGCGAAAGCCATTATGCTGAGCGTGAATGATCTGCGCCACAAATTTTGGCTCGCGGTGAATTCCATTGCTAGCGTGCCTGCCCATGGTTGTATTGGCAACGTTGATGACGCTCATCAATCAGGTCTCCGGGACGCCCTATATCCCGGGTGGAGATTCTCCCGCCGGGACCGATTGCTCTGGGCTCGCCTCATGGGTCGCCAACGCGGCGACGGACCGGCCGGTCTACGGCAGCAGGTTCAACACCGGCAACGAGGAGGCCGCGCTGCTGGCCCGGGGCTTCCAGTACGGAACAGCCCCCAACGCCTTGGTGATCGGTTGGAACGGCGGCCACACGGCCGTGACCCTGCCGGACGGCACGCCGGTGTCCAGCGGTGAGCGCGGCGGCGTGCACATCGGTGGTGCGGGCGCCTACCAGGCCGGATTCACCCACCACATGTTCCTGCCTGTGCCGGATGGCGACTTCGCACCGCCTCCGCCGCCGGACGCCGCCCCGCCACCGCCGGACGCACCGCCCGCGCCGGTTCTGGTCGACGCGCCGGCTCCCGCGCCCCCGGCTCCGGACCTGCCGCCCCCCGGCGACCCGGGAATTGCGAATACGTAACAAATTCGCATTTGATTCGGGGTTCTCGGCATTATTAGCAATTCACGCGATTGTGAACTGATCCGCCACGCGCCGAATTTGTGGTATGCGTCACTGGCTAATCGCGAACGTCTGTTGGCAAGCATTTGCCTAGCCGTCAATGAGGACGCCTAGGCAAAGTTTGCTGGTGAACGGCTGGCGCCCGGGTGCGCTCGTGGCACGTATCCTGCGGCCATGATCTTCATCGTCGTCAAGTTCGAGACCAAACCGGAGTGGACCGATCGCTGGCCGGAACTGGTCTCCGCGTTCACGGCCGCCACTCGCGCCGAGGAGGGCAACCTGTGGTTCGAGTGGTCGCGCAGCCTGGACAACCCGGCGGAGTACGTCCTCGTGGAGGCCTTCCGGGACGGTGACGCGGGAGGCGTCCACGTCAACAGCGATCACTTCAAGCGCGCGATGCGCGAGCTCCCGCAGGCGCTGAAGTCCACGCCCAAGATCATCAACCAGACCATCGACGCCGCGGGCTGGTCCGAAATGGGCGAGATGTCCGTCGATTAACCGACAACAACCGCTATTTCGTCGCCCAGCCGGTACCCCGGGGCCAGCGGGAGTGCGTCACCGCTCCAGAACTTGCCGGGGTCAAACCAGTTGGCGTCCTTGTCCGTGACGAGCAAGCCCATGTCCTCGTAGGTGATCGCCACCGTCTCCGCGCAGTACGCCGTCTCCAGGCTCATCTTCCGCGCCTGCCTGCGTCGCTGCGTTTGCTCGCGAACCTTGCTGTCCACCAACGGGATTCCGCGCACCCAGTCGTAGATGGTCGGTAGTCGCCCGCGGAACCACCGGCCGGTCAGCCGGGCGGTGGTCGGAAACGCGGTTCCGTCCATCCGCGCGATGACCCGCAGCAGCTTGTTCTCCTGTTCGCGGGTGGCGTATGGCGTCAGCTGGCGCAGCCAGCACCGCTGCTGGTAGCGGTCCGTCCATTGCCGCACCGCGTCGCGGAGATCGTTGAGCTGCACGCCGCGGTGGTTGGTGCCGGTCCACACGTCGATGAGTTTGTCGCCCAGTTCGGCGTGCCAGATCAACGGGGGCAGGTCGTCGATGGCCACGGTCATGCCGACGTGGTTCACCGGACTGTTCGTCAAGGTCTGAATCGCGCGGTCGGGTCGCGAGCGGCCGCGGAACAGCCACAGGTCGCCGGTCCGGGTCTCTTCCAACGCCTGGTCCAGTGTCAGCATGCAAGCCAGCCTATGGGCGTCGAAGAACTTCGCGTGCGACCCTGCGCGCGTTGACGGCCGCCGGGTAACCCGCATAGCCCGTCATGTGGTAGATCACCTCTTCGATCTCCTCGAGGCTCAACCCGTTGTGCAGCGCGATCTGAAAATGGAGCTTCAGTTCGTCGCTGGCCCGCAGGGCGATGAGGGCGCCCAGGGTCACCAGGCTGCGGGAGCGCCGATCGAGGCCCGGCCGCGTCCACAGGGCGCCGAAAACGTGATCGAGGCTCATGTCACCGAGTTCGTCGGCGAAGCCGCCATCGCTCAGGCCGGTGGCGCCCTCCGGGATGACGCCGGGCAACATCTCCTGGAGCGCGTCCATGCCCTCGGTTCGGGCGTCAGCCATCGTTGTCTGCCTTTCGTTTTCGTGGTTCGCGGGATATCTGGTAGTCGATGTATGCGTCCCAGTCGTCGACGCGGCGGCGCAACTCATCGACGACACCCGCGTGGGTGGGTACGAAGAATCGGTTGCGCAGGATCGCGTCGGCGACCAGCTCGCCGACGGGCGCGGGGTCGAGCAACGCGAACTGCTCGCCGGGAACCCGCAGCGGCGCACCGGCGCCGAACGTCGGCACGGCGGTGGCGATGTTGGTCAGCACCGGCCCCGGGCACAGCAGGGTGACGCCGATGTTCTTGGGCCGCAGATAAATTGCCAGGCCCTCGCTGATCTGCACGATCGCGGCCTTGGTGGCCGCGTACGGCAGCCGGTCGTAGGAATAGGTGAAAAGCCCGGCGAAGGAGGCGGTGTTGACCAGATGCCCGCTGCCCTGATCGAGCAGCAGCGGCAGGAAGGCGGCGTTGCTGCGCACCAGCGACATCAGGTTGACGTCGAGAATGCGTTGCCACTCGGTCACCGGAATGTCTTCGGGCAGGCCGTTCGTCAGCACGCCGACGTTGTTCACCACGATGTCGACCCGGCCGAACCGCCGCAGCGCCGCGTCCCGAACCCCGTCGAAGGCGAGCGGATCCGAGACGTCGGCGGGCGAAACGAGGATGTCGGCGTCGGTCAGATCGCCGGCGACGTCCGCCAAGCGGGCGCTGTCGATGTCGACGGCCACGATGTGTGCGCCTCGCCCGGTGAGCGCGCCGGCGATGGCGCGGCCGATGCCACTGCCCGCCCCGGTGACGACGGCGACCTTGTCGCGAAGGGTGTTCATAGTGGTAATAGCCTGTCAACCATGCGCAGCGTTTGGAAGTGGATCGGACTGGCCGGTGTCGCCGGCGTGGTCGCCGGGGGCGTGCTGGTGGCGCGCGACCAACGCAAGCGACGCGCCTACACCGCCGACGAGATCCGCGCGCGGCTGCATCAGCGGCTGGCCGAATCCGACGGGGAGACGTTTCAGTCCAAGTCGGGGTCGGCCTCGGGTTCGACGGCGAACAAGCGGTAGCTGCCCGAAAAGCCTTTCAGCTCGACCTCGCGGCCGTCGTCGAATCGAATGCCGTCGCAGTCGGCCCCATTGTCAATGGCGTCCCGCACCGGTTCGCTGACCAAGATCTGGCCCCCGACGGCCTCCGCGGCCACCCGCGCTGCCATCGCGACGTTGCGCCCGAACAGGTCGTCGCCGCGCCGCACCGAGCGGCCCATGTGGATGCCGATCCGAACACGAATGCCGTTGTGCCGCTTACGTTTTCCGTCCTTGTTCAGCGCCTGCTGGATGTCGAGGCCGCACCGCACCGCGTCCTCGGCGCGCGAGAAGGCGATCATGTAGCCGTCCCCCTGGCTTTTGACGACATGCCCGGAATGTCGCCGCACGAGTCCCGAAACCAACTTGTCGTGCGAGCCGATCAGCTTGACCCAGGCGCGGTCGCCGATCCGCTCGTTCAGCGCCGTGGACTCCTCGATGTCGGAGAACAGGATCACCACCCGGCCGTCCGGGGTGACGCGGGCCAGGTCGGGCCGCTCCACCTCGGCCCAGTCGGCGAGGTCCTCGATGGAGCTGCGCACCGCGGCGCCGAAGCCCTCCTTGCGCATCACGTTGGCCGCGTTCCACACCCTCTTGACGGCCTCGCGGCCGCCCGACAGCAGCTGGGTGCGCGCGTCCGTCCGGTGCTGCAGCTCCTCGATCTCGCGGCGGGCGCGCACCAGCAGGACCGAGAGAACCGCGATCGCGCCCGCTTCGATCGTGGCGACCCCCGCCAGGACATAGACCGCGATGCGCAGCATGTCACCCACGCTGGTCATCCTGCCAAAGCCCGTGTTCGTTTCGGGTTGTCGGGCCCAACCGCAATGTTTAGGGTTGAGCACGGTCCGCCGCGGGTAGCGAATCTCAAGGGAGGTGCGCGTCTTGGCCGACGGTGACAGTAGCTCGTCAAATCTTTTGGTGATCTTCGGCATTACCGGTGATCTCGCACGCAAGATGACGTACCGAGCCTTGTACCGGCTCGAGTCGCGCAATCTGCTCAAGTGCCCGATCGTGGGCGTGGCCAGTGACGACATGTCGGTCGAGCAGTTGGTCGAGCGGGCGCGGGATGCCATCAAGGCGTCCGGCGAGAACCTCGACGACGCGGTGTTCGAGAGGCTGGCGGACCGGTTCTCCTACCTGCACGGCGACGTCACGGATCCCGGGCTCTATCAGCAGCTGGCCAAGCGGGTCGGCAAGGACTGCCGTCCCCTGTACTACCTCGAAATGCCGCCGTCCCTGTTCGCGCCGATCGTCGAAAACCTCGCGAAGGCCGACCTCTTGGACCATGCGCGCGTCGCGGTGGAAAAGCCGTTCGGCCACGACCTTGCCTCCGCCCGCGACCTGAACGCCCGGCTGCGTGCGGTTCTCGACGAGGACCAGATCCTGCGGGTGGACCACTTTTTGGGCAAGCAACCCGTCGAGGAGTTGCAGTATCTGCGGTTCGCCAACAACGGCCTGGCCAAGCTGTGGGACCGCGACAGCATCTCCGAGATCCACATCACCATGGCCGAGGACTTCGGAATCGAGGACCGCGGAAAGTTCTACGACGCGGTAGGCGCGTTGCGCGACGTCGTGCAGAATCACCTGCTGCAGGTGCTCGCGCTGGTGGCGATGGAGCCCCCCGTCGGCCCGAGCGACGATGACCTCAACGACAAGAAGGCCGAGGTGTTCCGGGCGATGCCGGCGCTGGATCCCGAGCGCTGCGTGCGCGGCCAGTACCGCGGCTACACCGACGTCGCCGGGGTGGCGAAGGACTCGCAAACCGAGACCTATATCGCGCTGCGGACGGAGATCGACAACTGGCGCTGGGCCGGGGTGCCGATCTTCCTGCGCGCCGGCAAGGCGCTGCCGGAAAAGGTCACCGAGGTCCGGATGTTCCTGCACCATGTTCCCGGGTTTTCGTTCCTGCCCAACCGCCGGCCGCCCGAGCCCAACCAGATCGTGCTGCGCATCGACCCCGACCCGGGCATGCGCCTACAGCTCTCGGCCCAGGCGGGTAACTCGTGGCACGACGTCCACCTCGATTCGTCGTTCGCCGAGGATCTCGGTGAGGCCGTGCGGCCCTACGAACGGCTGCTGTACGCCGCGTTCAACGGCGATCGTCAGCTCTTCGCCCGGGAGGACGCCATCGAGGAGACGTGGCGGATCGTGCAGCCGGTGCTGGACAAGCCGGGCCGCATCCACCACTACGACCCCGGCTCCTGGGGTCCCGAGGCTGCGCAGTCGCTGCTGCACGGACACCACAGTTGGCAGGAACCGTGGCTACCCCACACCAAGCAGGCGAGCAACTAAGGAGACGGGACACGATGCAGCTAGGGATGATCGGCCTGGGCCGCATGGGCGCCAATATCGTTCGGCGGGTGGCCACGGGCGGCCACGAGTGCGTGGTCTACGACCACAGCCCCGACGCGGTCAAGGCGATGGCCGGCGAGGACAACACAACCGGGGTGTCCTCGCTGCAAGAGCTGGCCGAGAAGCTCGAAGCCCCGCGAGTGGTCTGGGTGATGGTGCCGGCCGGGACCATCACCACGGGCGTGATCGAGGACTTGGCCAAGACGCTGGAGCCCGGGGACATCGTCATCGACGGCGGCAACTCCTATTACCGCGACGACATCCGCCATGCGAAGACCTTGGGCGACAACGGCATTCACTTACTGGACTGTGGCACCAGCGGCGGTGTGTGGGGCCGCGAACGCGGTTATTGCCTGATGATCGGCGGGGACACGGACGCGTTCGAGCACGCGGAGCCGATCTTCGCGACCGTGGCGCCCGGCGTGGACGCGGCGCCGCGCACCCCGGGCCGCGACGGCGAGGTCGCGCAGTCGGAAAAGGGCTACCTGCACTGCGGCCCTTCCGGGGCCGGGCATTTCGTCAAGATGGTCCACAACGGCATCGAGTACGGGATGATGGCGTCGCTCGCCGAGGGCCTGAACATCTTGCGCAACGCCGACATCGGCAAGCAAGTGCAGGCGGGTGACGCCGAGACGGCGCCGCTGTCGAATCCGGAGTTCTACCAGTACACCTTCGACATTCCCGAGGTCGCCGAGGTGTGGCGCCGCGGCAGCGTCATCGGCTCCTGGCTGCTGGACCTGACCGCCAGCGCGCTGCACGAATCGCCGGAGCTCAAGGAGTTCTCCGGTCGGGTGTCCGACTCCGGGGAGGGCCGGTGGACCGCCATCGCGGCGATCGACGAGGGGGTGCCTTCGCCGGTGCTGACGACCGCCCTGCAGTCCCGCTTCGCCTCGCGTCAGCTCGACGACTTTGCCAACAAGGCACTCTCGGCGATGCGCAAGCAGTTCGGCGGGCACGCGGAGAAGCCGGCGAACTGAATCAGCCGCGCCGAGCGTGCGTTTCGCGACCAATCACCGGCGTGTGTCGCGTCGCAAATTGCACAGTCGGCGCTTGGGAATCAGCGGCGCTCGACGAACGCGACCACGGCTTCGCTGAACGCGTCGTTGTCATCGCCGGCCGCGGTATGCCCGGCGTTGGACAGTTCGACGAACTCCGCGCGGGGCACCTGGGTCAGGAAATGCTCGACGCCTTCGGGACTGACGACGTCGGACAGCTTCCCGCGGATCAACAGAACCGGGATCGTCAGGCCGGCCGCGGCCTGCTCGAATTTCTCGGTGCGCAACTCCGGGTCGTCGCCGGGCTTGGTCATGAAGGCCGGGTCCCAGTGCCAGTACCACCGCCCGTCGCGCAGGCGCAGGTTCTTCTTCAGCCCCTCGGGGCTGCGCGGCTTTTTCCGGTACGGGAGGTAGGCGGCAACGGCGTCGGCCGCCTGCTCGAGCGTTTCGAACCCGTCGAGCCCGCTGAACATGAACTCGCGGATGCGCGCGCTGCCGCCCTTCTCGAACCGGGGCACCACGTCGACGAGCACCAGTTGCGTCACGCGGTCGGGGCCGGCCCGGTCGGCGGCGAGGATGCCGGTCAGCCCGCCCATGCTCGCGCCGATGATGACCACCGGCCGGCCGATCGCGTCCAGGACCCGCAGCACGTCCGCCGTCAGCGTCTCCACGTCGTAGTCGGCGTCGGGCGCGCGAGCGCTGTCACCGTGGCCCCGCGAGTCCAGCGCGACGACGTGAAACCCATCATCGGCGAGGATCTGGCCGGTGTTCTTCCAGGAAAACCTGTTCTGGCCGCCGCCGTGCAACATGAGGATGGTGGGCCGATCGACCGCCTTATTGGCCAGAGGGGCCGAGCCGCGGTTCCACTCGTCGGCGACGAGGGTGATCCCGTTGTGGCCGGAAAACTCGACCGTCTCGGGTTTGCTGGTTACGGCGCTCAAGGGCGTCCTCTTTCGTAGATCGCCCTTCGACGTTACCTAGGCAACCTATTCACCCTCGACCTGGGGGTCTGGCCACGGTCCGCGAGGCCGTCGCGGGCGCCGATGAGTTCTCGGCGCCGCCGCGGTCTATCACTGAGACCGCTGACAACCACCGCACCAGACCTAAAGGAGACGCGCATGCCATCGATCACGCCCTCGCTGTGGTTCGACCACGACCTGGAGGAGGCCGCGGAGTTTTACACGTCGGTGTTCCCCAACTCCCGGATCGAGGGCTTCAACCGGACCACCGAGGCGGGCCCGGGGGAGCCGGGAACGGTCCTGTCGGGCAGTTTCGTGCTGGACGGCACCCGGTTCATCGGCATCAACGGCGGGCCGCAGTTTCCGTTCAGCGAGGCGGTGTCGTTCACGGTGCACTGCAAGGACCAGGACGAGGTCGACTACTACTGGGAGCGGTTGACCGACGGCGGCGAGGAATCGCAGTGCGGATGGTGCAAGGACCGCTTCGGGCTGAGCTGGCAGATCGTCCCCGACCGGCTCTTCGAATTGATCGGCGACCCGGACCGGGCGCGCGCCGCGGCGGCCACCGAAGCGATGCTCGGCATGCGCAAGATCGTCATCGCCGACTTGGAGCGGGCCGCGGCGGGCGCGTTCACCCGGTGAGCCGGCCGATCCCGGCCACCGCGTAGGCACGGTGAATCCCCTGGTCGCGAGGGCCTCGGTGGCCGCGGCGAGGATGCCGGGGAAGCCAGCTGTCTCCCGATGCCGTCGGTAGCCCGCCCTAGCTCGGAATGCCATGTCGCCGTGGGCATCTGGCGAATTCGGTACCGGGGCCGGTGCGTGCGAATCGACCAGGCGTTAGGTTGGTCGGTGCGGACGGGCGCCGACGAGGGAGTGGACATGGCTGACGACACCGAGCGAGCCCGCGGTGGGTGAACCGGGCTGGGTCGACGTGCCCGGCCCGGCGGGGGACCTGAAGGCCCTGACCTGGGGGCCGCCGGACGGCCCGATCGCGCTGTGCCTGCACGGCTTCCCCGACACCGCCTACGGATGGCGCAAGCTCGCACCGCGGCTCGCCGAATCGGGGTGGCGCGTCGTCGCGCCGTTCATGCGCGGGTACGCGCCGTCGTCGATCCCGGCCGACGGCGACTTCCATGTGGGCGCGCTGATGGACGACGCCCTGCGGGTGCGCGCGGCCGCGGGCGGCACCGAGCACGACGTCGTGATCGGTCACGACTGGGGCGCGATCGCCGCGACCGGCCTGGCCGCACTGCCCGACAGCCCGTTCACCAAGGCCGTGATCATGTCGGTGCCGGTGTCCGCGGGGTTTCGTCGGCGCGGTAGCGCGGCCGACCGGCTGCGGCTGCTCGGCCACCTGCCGCCGCAGCTGCTGCGCAGCTGGTACATCTTCTACTTCCAATTGCCTTGGCTGCCCGAACGTTCCGCGTCCTGGGTGCTGCCGCTGCTGTGGCGGAGGTGGTCGCCCGGTTACCGCGCCGACGAGGATCTGCGCCACGTCGACGCGGCGATCGGCACGCCGGAGAGCTGGCGGGCGGCGCTGGGAACTTACCGGGCCACCATCCGCCACCCGCGGCCGCCGGCGGAGTATGCCGAACTGAACCGGCTGTGGACCGAGGAGCCCCTGCTGCCGTGCCTGTACCTGCACGGGCGCGACGACGGTTGCATGACATCGGCTTTCACCCGCTGGACGGAGAAGGCGCTGCCCGCGGGCAGCGAGGTCGCCATCGTGGAGCACGCCGGGCACTTCCTGCAGCTCGAACAGCCGGACAAGGTCGCCAGCCTGGTGCTGACGTTCATCGGCTCACCCGGCTGAAGCCATGCCGGGGCAGCGGATGGCCGCCGTCGACGCGCAGTTCTACTGGATGTCGGCCAAACTGCCCAGCGATGAGTTCCTGCTCTACGCGTTCGACGGCGAACCCGCGGATTACTCCGCCGCCGTCGAGCGGGTGTGCGCGCGGGCGCGTGCCTGCCCCGGCCTGACGATGCGGGTCGCCGACCGTGGCCGGTTGGCCTATCCGCAGTGGGTGCCGGCCGCTCTCGGGCCCGACTGGGTGGTCCGCCACGACCTGGCCGACCCCGGGTGGGGCGACTGCCTGGTGGCCGTCGCCGCCCTCGCCGACGACCAGTTGGACGTTCGGGCGATGCCGTGGCGGCTGCATGTGTTCACCCCGGTCTTCGGCATTCCCGGCGTTGCCGGGCCGGGCAGCGTCGTCGTCATGCAGGTCCCGCACGCGCTGGCCGACGGCGCCCGCGCAGCGGCGATGGCGGCGTGGTTGTTCGGCCGGGCGGCCCCGGTGCCGGGGGTGGCGGCGCCGTCGGCGGGATTCTTGCCCTTGCGGGCCGTCGAGGCGGCGCGCGCTCATCGCCGGCTGGTCCGCGACACCCGCGCCGGGCTGCTGGCGCCGCGGGCCGGGTCGCGGCCGCTGCAACCCACCAACGCCCGTCCCGGGCGCATCCGGTCGGCGCGCACGCTGGTGCGGCGCCGTTCGCAACTGGGCGGGCCCACGGTCACCCTCGCGGTGCTGGCCGCGGTCTCCACGGCGCTGTCCACTCTGCTCGAAGAGGGGTCCGACACGCTGGGCGCCGAAGTACCGATGGCCAAACCCGGTGTGCCGCATGCCAATAATCATTTCGGGAACGTCGTTGTCGGGCTGTACCCCGAGCTGGCGTTGGAGGCCCGGATCGCGCGGATCGCCGCCGATCTGGCCAACGGCCGGCGCCGCTTCGAACACCCGGCGGCCCGGGCCGCCGACCGCGCCTTCGCCGCGGTGCCCGCGGCGCTACTGCGTTGGGGCGTCGCGCAGTTCGACCCTTTCGTCCGCCCCACGCAGGTGGCCGGCAACACCGTGGTGTCCAGCGTCAACCGCGGGGCCGCCGATCTGGGCTTCGGCGGCGCCAGGGTGGTGCTGACGGCGGGATACCCGGCCCTTTCACCGGCGATGGGGCTGACCCATGGGGTGCACGGCATCGGCGACACCGTCGCTATCAGCGTTCACGCCGCCGAATCGGCCATCCCCGACATCGACGAGTACCTCGAGCTGCTCGACGCGGCGCTGTGAAAGCTATTGGGCGTCACCCGATCTGGCCGCCTCCTCGCGGGTCAGGCCGACGGCGCCGATCAGCTCCTCGTGCAGCTCGAACCACACGGTGTGGTACGAGTCGATGAGCGGCCTGGACAGCCAGGCGGTGTCGCCCGTCTTGATCTTGTCCAGCGCCGCACACAATTTCGCCGCGTAGGCGCCCAGCCGCGGCAACTGGGCGGCGGCCGCCTCGATTATCGGCAGCACCCGGGCGTGCACGTCGTCGAGGCGAGCCAGCACAGCGGCGTCGTATTCGGCGTCGTCGTGCGCATTGGGCGCGCCCCCCTTGACTTGCCAATCGGTGACCAGCGCCTTGAGGGCGGTGTTGACCGCGCGAAAGTCGTTGTAGGCGGCCCCCATCGCGCCCGGATCGACACCCGCGCGCTCCTCGGCGAGCAACTCCTCGAGCCGGGCGCGGCCGCCCGGACTGATCCGCAGCGCCGCGCCGTCGAGCAGCAGGCCCGCCGCGGTCAACCGCTCGACGGCGCCGGAGACGTCGCCAAGGTCCCGGCCCAGGGTCGCGGCAAGCTCGGCGGGACGCACCCGGCCCTTCAGCCGGACCGCCTGCAGCACAGCCAATTCCGTCATCGGGACGCCCCGGTGGTGAGGCGCAGGGCCGTCAGCATGACGGTCAGCGGGGTGACGGAAACGACGTCGGTGGCCCCGGTGTCGAGGGCCGCGCGCACCGCGGCATCGGAGGCGTCGTCCAGCCTGGGGTGATCGCCGGCGGCGTGCGCGCGCAACGGGCTGATCCGCCGCGCGACATCGGCCAGCTCGCGCAGTTCCGGCGTGTCGTTTTCCGACCACGCCGACGGGCTCAGGTCGCCCTCGCGCACCTCGCCTTCGTAGCCGTCGACGGTGATCTGCCGGCCCGCCAGCCTCGCCGCGGCGCCGTGACCGCAGCCCACCACCGCCACCCGCCCAAGCTCGCGGCTGACCACCGCCGCGTGGCTGGCTGCGCCGCCGACCTCGGTGACGATGGCCTGGGCGGCCAGCATGCCCAGGACGTCTTCGGGTCTGGTGTGGTCGCGCACCAGGATGACGCGCTCACCGCGGTCGGCGGCCTCCAGCGCCGCGTCGACGTCGATGTACGCCTTGCCCGACACCACGCCCGGGCAGGCGGGCAGGCCCTTGGCCAAAAGGTTTGCAGCCAAGCGCGTTTCGGGCTGCAGCGCGGGCAGCAGCAAAGCCGACACGTGCGCCGGCGTCACGCGGCGCAGCGCCTCGGCGTCGTCGATGAGGCCCTCTCGGCGCAGTTGCAGCGCCAGCCGCACCGCGGCCTGCGCCGACAACTCGGCCGCCCGCGTCTGCAGCAGCCACAACGCGCCGTCGTCGACGGTGAACTCGATCTCCTGGATGTCCGACGCGAGCCGCTCCATGCCGCGGGCGGCGTCCGTCAACTGGGCGTAGACGGCCGGTTGCGCGTCCCGCAAGGCCGCGATCGGTGCGACGTCGACCAGCCCCGAGACCACGTCGTCGCCCTGACCGCCCGGCAGCCATTCGCCGAAGGGTTCGTCGGCGCCGGTGATGGGGTTGCGGGAAAAGATCACGCCCGCACCGGAATTGGGGCCACGGTTGCCGAATGCCATCGCCTGCACGACGACCGCGGTGCCGCCAAGGTCGTCGATGCCGTAGTGCGCGCGGTAGGCGGCCGCGCGGGGCGAGTTCCACGAGGCGAACACGGCCTCGATGCCGGCGCGCAGCTGCGCGTAGGGATCGTCGGGCACGGATTCCGGCTTACCCACGACGCGCTGATACATGCGGGTGAATCGCTGCCGGGTGTCGCGGGCGAACCGTGATCCGCCTTCAGCCGTGAGCGCCCGTTCGACGGCGTCGTTCATCCCGACGTCCAGCAGGGTGTCCATCATGCCGGGCATGGAGTGCGTGGCTCCCGAGCGCACGCTGACCAACAGCGGGCGCGGGCCCCGCCCGAACGTCCGCGAGGTTTCGGCTTCCAGCCAACGCATCCGGTCCAGCACGTCGCCCCAGACGGCGTCGAGCGTTGCGCCCGGCTCGGCGAGATAGGCCAGGCCGACCTCGGTGGTGATGCAGAACGCCGGCGGCACGGGCAGGCGCTGCCGGCGCATCGCGTCGATGCCGTGGCCCTTGTTACCCAACAGCTCGCGCGGGTGACGCGCGCCGCCGTCGAGCGAGACCACGGCGTTGATGCGGGTCGTGGTGCACCCCCTCGTCGAGCGGCCCGTCCCGCCGGGACCTTCCCGGCAGGCCTCGACGAGTATGTCAGGAGCGTCCGCGCAGCAGCCCGAAGCCGAAGTTCGTGCCGAGGCCGCGGCGCAGCGCAAGGTGAATCCACAGCAGCCCGTAGGGCTCGAGCAGCCGCGCCAGCGTCAGGTCGCCGACGTCGACCGTCTCGAAACCGAGCTCGGCGACCAGGCCGGCGGTCACCCACTTGGCCTCGTCGTCGTCGCCGCAGACGAACATGACCGGCCGGGCCGGCAATTGCGGCCCGTCCATCATGGCGGAGCCGATCTGGTTCATCGCCTTGCACACCCGGGCGCCGCGGGCCCACTTCGCGACCTCCTCCGCCCCCGACGTGACATGCCCGACCTCGAGCCCGGAGATGTCGGGTGTCAGCGGATTGGTGCAATCGATGAGCACTTTGCCCGAGAGATCGCCGCAGCCCCGCACCGCCGCCCGCGTGGCCTGCCACGGCGTGCACAGCACCACGACATCGGCTGCGGCCGAAGCGAATTCGTTGGTCTCGACGGAGCCGAGCGACGAATACTTCGGGTCGTCAGGATTGCGGACACCGAACATGATCCGGTGGCCCCGGTCGGCCCACGCGGTGCCCAGGGCGTTGCCGACGTTGCCGGCCCCGATGATCGCGATCTTGATGTCGCGCTCCTTTCCGGGTCTCAATCGCCACCCGCTAGGTTTGCACCCATGAATGTGTATGACGTCGGGTTACTGATCCTGCGGCTGGTGCTGGGACTGACACTCGCCGCGCACGGCTTCAACAAGTTCTTCGGCGGCGGCCGGATACCGGGGACCGCGCGGTGGTTCGAGAGCATCGGCATGAAACCCGGAAAATTCCACGCCACCGTGGCCGCCACCACCGAGATGGCCGCCGGGCTGGGCCTGGCGGCGGGGCTGCTCACGCCGATCCCGGCGGCGGGCTTCGTCTCGCTGATGCTGGTCGCGGCCTGGACCGTGCACCGCGCCAACGGCTTCTTCATCGTCAAGGAGGGTTGGGAGTACAACCTGGTGCTGGCGGTCAGTGCCGTCGCGGTGGCCACGCTGGGCGCCGGGCGGCTCAGCCTGGACTGGCTGATCTTCGGCCACAACTGGTGTGACGGCTGGGCCGGCCTGGCGATCTCGGCGGGGCTCGGTCTCGCCGGCGCGGTCGGGCAATTGCTGATCTTCTACCGGCCGCCGGTCAAGCAGGCGGGATAGCCGTCCTGCGGCCGCGAGCGTAACGGCACCGCGAAACTCGGCCCGATTCTTCGCAGTGCCGTTACAGTCGCGTGGCACCGGCGGCACGCCGCCCGGCTACGGCTTCCCGGTGTTCCCGTTCTGGCCGAGCAGCACCCCGCCGGTGCCGCCGGTGCCCGGCGTGCCGGGCGGGTTGCCCGGGTCTCCGCCGTTGCCGCCGTTGCCGCCATCGCCGACCGCCACGGCGTCGCCGCCGTTCCCACCCGCGCCGCCGGTGCCGCCGAAACCGGACCCGCCGGCACCGCCGTCACCGCCGTTGCCGATCAGCCCGCCCCTGCCGCCGGCCCCGCCTGCGCCGCCGGGAGTCAGCGGGCTGGCGCCCGCAAGTCCGCCGCCGCCGCCGGAGCCGCCGGAGCCGGTGAGCATGCCGGCGTTGCCGCCGGCGCCGCCGGCCCCGCCCCTGGAATCGCCGGCGCCGCCCATGCCGCCGGCCCCGCCGTCGCCGAAGAACAGGCCGCCGTTGCCGCCGGCGCCGCCGGCACCGGCGATGCCGTCGCTGGTCCCGCCCGCGCCGCCGGCCCCGCCGCCGGCGCCCATGCTCAGGATGCCGGCATTGCCGCCGCGCCCGCCGGCGCCCGCCGCGGTCTGGCTGGCCCCGCCTGATCCGCCCGCCCCGCCGCCGCCGAACAGGCCGCCGTTGCCGCCGGTGCCTCCGGCGCCGCTACTGCCGTTGAGGCTGCTGAACCCCCCGGCGCCGCCGGCCCCGCCGTCGCCGGACAACGTGCCGCCGGCGCCGCCGTCGCCGCCGGCCCCGCTGTGCAGGCCGAACCCGCCGTCGCCGCCGACCCCGCCGCGGGCGAACAGCCCACCGGTGCCGCCGGCACCGCCGGCCCCGCCGTTACCTGCGCCGGCCGTGCCGGGTGTGAAGGCCACGCCGCCGGCGCCGCCGTCCCCGGCCGCGCCTGCGAACAAGCCGGCGTTGCCGCCGGCGCCGCCCGCGCCGCCGTTGGCGCCGGACGGTGCCCTTCCGCCGGCTCCTCCGGCTCCGCCGGAGCCGAACAGCGCGCCGTTGCCGCCGGCCCCGCCCGTCCCGCCGTTTCCGGTGGCCGACGCCCCGCCGGTGCCGCCTGCGCCGCCGGAGCCGAACAGCCCACCGCCGGCCCCGCCGTGGCCGCCGGCGGCGCCGGGCGCCCCGGAGCCGCCGGTCCCGCCGTTGCCGAACAGCAGCCCGCCGGGCCCGCCCGCGGCCCCCGTGCCGGGCGCCCCGTTGGCGCCGTTGCCGATCAGCGGGTGACCGGTGGCCGCCTGGACCGGCGCGTTGATCGCGTTGAGTGCCTGCTGCTGCAGGGCGTGCAGCGGGTTGGCGCTGGCGGGGGCGTTGAAGCCGTCCAAACCCAGCAGCTGACCGCCGATGCCGCCGGCGCCCGCCTTGCCCGGCACCTGGCCGAGGCCGCCGTTACCGGCGTTGCCGCCGTCGCCGACCAGCATGGCGTTGCCGCCGGCCCCGCCCGCACCGCCGGTGCTGCTGGCGGCGCCCTGGCTGCTGCCGCCGCTGCCGCCGTTTCCGCCGTCGCCGATGAGGCCCGACCTGCCCCCGGCGCCCCCGGCGCCGCCCTGAGACGTCAGGCCGTCTCCGCCGGCGCCGCCGGCGCCCCCCGAGCCGTTGAGCAGGCCTGCGGCGCCGCCCACCCCGCCGCGCCCGCCGGTCTGGGGGCCGAACCCGCCGTTGCCGCCCGCGCCGCCGTCGCCGAAGAGCAGCCCGCCGTTGCCGCCGGCTCCGCCCGCCCCGCCGATGCCGACCACCGGGGTGATGCTCTCGCCGCCGGCGCCGCCCGCGCCGCCCGCACCGAGGCTGAGCATCCCGGCGTTGCCGCCGGCTCCGCCCGCCCCGCCGAAGGTTGAGCCGTGCCCGCCGGTGCCGCCGTCCCCGCCGACCGGGCCGGCCCCGCCGGCCGGAACAAGGTCTGCGATCGCCTCGCCGGAGTTG
>NZ_LZKL01000018.1 GCF_001668725.1 Mycobacterium sp. E787
CTTGAACTCCAGCACCCGGGGCTGGTCGAGTTCGTACACCGTCGTGCCGTCGGGCCAGGGCAGCCGCCACGCCCGCGCGTCCAGGCCCGCCGCCAGGATCACCGACTGGCGGATGCCCGCCTTGGTCGCGTCGAGGAAGAACTGGTCGAAAAACGCCGTCCGCGAGGCCATGTAGCCGACCATCGCCTGCATCTGCAGCGGCACCGTGGGCTCGGCCTCGATGAGCTCGGGAGGCAGCTGGGGGACGGAGTGCCAGCTCCACACCCCGTCGCCGACCGCGTCGAGGAAGACCTGGGCGAACGGATCGGAGATCAGCGGGTTCTCGCTGCGGGTCTCGGCGGCGCGCGCCGAGGCGACGCCCAGCGCCGTCGCCCCCACGCTTTCGGTGATCTCCCAGGTGTCGTTGTCGGTGCGCGCCACGCTCACTCCTTCTCGGCCGCCACGAAGAGCGTCTTGGGCGCGGCGTCTTCGACGCCCGCTGGAGGCCTGCGGTCGTAGCTCGCCATCAACTCCTCGGCCGGGGTCACCGTGACGTCCCAACCGTGCCGCCGCAACCAGTCGCCGACGTCCTCGCGTTCCTCGAAGTACCACAGGTCGTGGACGTCGGGGATGTCCCGTTCGGGCTGGAGCTTGGCGATCAGGTCGCGCACCCGCTGCATGTCCGCGCGCCGCTTTTCGATGGCGGCCTCGTCGAGGAAGTCGGGCCCAGGGGCTTCCACCGCGATCCGGCTGCCCGCGACCCCCAGCGCGTCGACGCGCTCGAACAGCAACTCCTGGGCCGCCGCCGGCAGGAACGGCAGCAGCCCCTCGGCCGACCAGGCGCTCGGCAGCGAGGCGTCAAAACCGGCCTGCCGCAACGCCGCCGGCCAGTCGTGGCGCAGGTCGACGGGCACCGGCACCAGGTTGCAGGTCGGCAACGCGCCGTTTTCCCGCAGCGTCGAGGACTTGAACTCCAGCACCCGGGGCTGGTCGAGTTCGTACACCGTCGTGCCGTCGGGCCAGGGCAGCCGCCACGCCCGCG
>NZ_LZKL01000019.1 GCF_001668725.1 Mycobacterium sp. E787
CCGGACCCCTCGGCGAGCGCGCCGACTGGTGGTGGTACGACCCCTTCCAACCCCAACCACCACCATCGACCAACTAGGTTGATTGGGGCATAAAGAATTTCGTTTGCGTTACCCGCTGCCCAGACCATGCGGCTTGCTTGAAAGTTGGTAGCGCATACGCTATCGAATTCGTAAGTCGCCGATGCCCGGAGTCAAGCCGGACCCGGCGCCGGTGCGAATTCGAAACTCGGCGGTTCGCGCAGCCACGCCGTCGAGACGGCGGACCAGTCCGCGACGCTGACGTAGGGTCCCGCCGGGCTGTGCGCGTGGCCCGAGCCGTCGGCCGTGCTGAACGGGGTGACCGAGATCTTGGGATGGGCGAGGGAGCCGGGGTGTAGGGGTTGGCCGTCCTCGTCGGTGACCGAGAGGTGGTCGGGGGGTCCGGTGATGGTGATGTGGCCTTGGTGGTGTTGGCGGTGGTGGTAGGGGCAGATCAGGACCAGGTTGGCCAGCTCGGTGGGGCCGCCGTTTTCCCAGTGCACGAGGTGGTGGGCGTGTAGGCCGCGGGTGGCCCCGCAGCCGGGTACCGCGCAGCTGGGGTGGCGGTGCTCGAGGGCGCGGCGCAGTCGCCGGCTGATGGTGCGGGTGGTGCGCCCGGCGCCCAGGGGTTGGCCGTGGCGTTCGAGCCAGACTTCGCAGCCGGCATCACAGGTCAGGTATTGGCGGTCGGCGTCGGATAGCAGCGGGCCCAGGTGCAGCGCGGCGCTGCGCTGGGCCGCGTCGTAGTGGGCCACCACGGTGGTGTGCTGGCCGTGCGGGCGGCGGGTGGCCTCGGCGTCCCAGCCGGCCTCGACCAGCCGCAGAAACGCCTCCAGGGTGCCCGGCATCGGCGGCGCGCTCGGTGCGGAGCCGTCGCCGTTGGCGCGGTCGCGTTTCCACTCGGC
>NZ_LZKL01000020.1 GCF_001668725.1 Mycobacterium sp. E787
CGGTGCGGCGGTGGCGTCCGCCGCCGGTGCCGGCGCGGCGGCGGGCCCGGGGCCGGCGGCATGGGCCGGATCGATGCCCGGCGGCAGGTGTGACTGCAGACCCGGCTCGATGCCCGCCGGCGGCACGTGCTGCACCGGCGCGATGTCGGGCGGGGTGGCGGCGCCCGGCGCGGGTGCGGGCGCACCGGGAACCGGCGCGCCCGGCTCCTGCACGAACTGATTCACCGACGCCGCAACGTTTTTGGACTGCGTGGGCGCCGTCGGGCTGTGGGTGAAAGCCTGCGCGGCGGCCATGAGCAGCTGGGTCGCCTGCCCGGGATTGCTGGCCGCCTGCTGGATGATCGGGCTCAGCTCCGAGAGCGCCGGCAGGCCCGGTAGTTGTTGGCTGGTGTTCGCCTGCGGTGTGGGCTGCGGCGCCGCCGGGTCGGCCGCCGCGCTCGGGCAGAACCCGAACGCGGCAGCCGACGCCGTGACGACAGCGGCCACACCTTTGGACAGATTGCGAGTGCTTACCACGATGCCCTCCGGTCTAGGTTGTGGATTTGCTGCCTACGGTGCTGCTCAGGGGATGGCCGCAAGCAGCGGAGCCATCGGGTTGAGCGCCGATGCGGCCGGGGCCGGTGCCGCCGGAGCCGGTGCCGCCGGGGCGGCCGGAGCCTGCCCGGTGGCCAGCGCCGTCAGGTCCTGCGGAAGCGTCAGCTGCGCGGGCACGTTGACCGGCAGGCCGGACGGCAGGGCCGGCATGTCGACCTTCGCCTGGGGGATCTGAGGCGCGGGCGGGGTCGCCGGCGCCGCCGGTGCCCCCAGCCCCGGGATGGCCGGCAGGCCCGGGATCGACGGTGCGGCCGGGGCGGCGGGTGCCGCGGGAGCCTGTTGCGTCAGGCCCGGGATCGAGCCGAGCCCCGGGATCGCCGACGTCGCCGACGGCGCGGTGGGGGCGGCGGGTTGGGTGAGCCCCGGGATCGACGGGATGGCCGCCGGAGACTGCGCGGGTGCGGTCGCCGAGGGCAAGCCCGGGAAGGTGATGCCGGGGGCGGCGGGCGCCGCCGGCGGGGTCGCGCCGAGGGCGGTGGCAAGGTTCTGCAGGATTTGGGGCGCGTTGGCCGCCGAACTGATCAGCTGCTGCGGAATGTTCGGCACGGGCGGGGCCGGCACGGGGTCGGCGTGGGCGATACCGCCCGTCAATAGCGCGGCGGACGAACCGACTACGACGGCGGTCGCTCGCAAATAGGTCCAGATGGTTGGCATGACTCTCCCTGGTGTTCGACGACTGGGTCCGGCGCCGAAGTTACTTTGATACTGGTGTGACTCAAGTGACACGTGTGGCATTTATTTGATCGTTACCGATACGAGTGACGGCGGTGACCGGGCGGCCCACAATCGACGGGGCGCTCGCTAAAGTCGGGCGGGTAGACACCAGCACGGCCGCCCCGGCGGCACCCCTCACGCGGCGGTTGCCCGGCCTGCTTCGGGCGGCCGCGCCGGCGCTGCTGATCGTGAGCGTGGCGGCGCGACTCGCGTGGACGTACCTGGTGCCCAACGGCGCGAATTTCGTCGACCTGCACGTCTACCTCGGCGGCGCCGCGGCGATCGACCACCCGGGCACGCTGTACAGCTACGTCTACGCCGACCAGACGCCCGACTTCCCGCTACCGTTCACCTACCCGCCGTTCGCCGCGGTCGTCTTCTACCCCCTGCACCTGTTGCCCTTCGGCCTCGTCGCGTTCCTGTGGCAGATCGCCACCATCGCGGCGTTGTACGGCGCCATCCGGATCAGCCAGCGCCTCATGGGCGTCCCCGGCCGCGCCGGTCACCGTCTGGCGATGCTGTGGACCGCGATCACGATCTGGATCGAGCCGCTGCGCAGCACCTTCGACTACGGGCAGGTCAACGTGCTGCTCATGCTGGCGGTCCTGGGGGCGGCCTACACGTCGCGGTGGTGGCTGTCGGGGCTACTGGTCGGCGTGGCGGCCGGGATCAAGCTGACGCCGGCGATCTCGGGCGTCTACCTCCTCGGCGTTCGGCGCTGGGGCGCGGCGGCGTTCTCGGCGGTCGTGTTTCTCGCGACCGTCGGCGTGTCGGTTCTCGTCGTCGGCGAACAGACCCGCTACTACTTCACCAAGCTGCTGGGCGACGCGCATCGGGTCGGGCCGATCGCCACTTCGTTCAATCAGTCCTGGCGCGGCGGCATCTCGCGGATCCTGGGGCACGACGCCGGCTTCGGCCCTGTGGTGTTGGCCGCCATCGCCGTCACCGCCCTGCTGGCGCTGCTGGCGTGGCGGGCGCTGGAGCCTTCCGATCGGCTGGGCAAGTTGCTGGTGGTGGAGTTGTTCGGGCTGCTGCTCTCGCCGATCTCGTGGACGCACCACTGGGTGTGGCTGGTGCCCCTGATGATCTGGGCGATTCACGGGCCACCGCGGGAGCGGCCGGGCGCCCGCATCGTCGGGTGGGGGTGGCTGGCGCTGACGATCGTCGGCGTGCCCTGGCTGCTGAGCTTCGCGCAACCGACCATCTGGCAGGTCAGCCGGCCGTGGTACCTGGCCTGGGCGGGGCTGACCTACATCGTGGCGGCGGTGGCGACGTTGATCTGGATCGCTGCCACCGGCCGACGCGCGCCCAAGGATTAGTCCCCGACGATCCCGTCGATGTCGCGCGCCATGTCGACGTCGTTCTGCGTGATACCGCCCGCGGAATGCGTGACCAACGCGAAAGTCACCGTCCGCCAACGGATGTCGATATCCGGGTGATGGTCCTTGCTCTCGGCGTGCTCGGCCACCCGGCGCACCGCCTCGATGCCGTCCAGAAACGACGGGAACTTGATCGACCGGCGCAGGGCGCCGCCGGAACGCTCCCAGCCATTGAGTTCGGGCAGTGCGGCGTCCACTTGCTCATCCGTTAACACAGCCATACCCCGACCGTATACCGTCACTGGCCATGCCGACCCAGATCGTCGTCGCCGGGGCGATCATCCGCGGCACCGCGGTCCTGGTCGCGCAGCGCGTCCGGCCGCCGGAACTGGCCGGGCGCTGGGAACTGCCCGGCGGCAAGGTCTCGCCCGGCGAAACCGAGCCCGACGCGCTGGCCCGTGAGCTGGCCGAGGAGTTGGGCCTTCAGATCGGCGACATCGCGGTGGGTGAACGCCTCGGCGCCGACATCGCGCTGAATGCGACGACGACGCTGCGGGCCTATCGGGTGCGGCTGCTTGACGGGGAACCGCACCCGCGCGACCATCAGGCGCTGCGCTGGGTGACGGCGGCGGAACTGGACGACGTCGACTGGGTGCCCGCCGATCGCGGCTGGCTCGGCGACTTGGCCCGAGCGCTGTGAGCAGCCTCATAACCAGCCCACAGACTCCCTGCAGCGAACGTACAGCGCCATCGCAGCTGACACGCGTGAAATCGGAAGGTAATAACGTCAAATCGCCGTAACCTCGATTTGCATGCCGGTAACGACTCCGAACATTCGTCGATGCAGAACACCCACGTTGACGGCGCGGGCCGTCGCTGACAGCCCGCGCCCGGCGTGCCTGGCGGGCTCATCGTCCGCGACCTATGGTGGTGCGCCGGCGCCGCCCTACGGGCGGATCGGCGAGCGACTCACGGCCCGAGCACGCGGCGCGACGCAACCGAGTAGGAGGGTTTAGCGCTTGACTGTCACACCTCATATCGGCGGTCCGCTCGAGGAGCTACTCGAACGCAGTGGGCGGTTCTTCACCCCCGGCGAGTTCTCGGCCGATCTGCGCACCGTCACCCGGCAGGGCGGCCGTGAGGGCGACGTCTTCTACCGCGACCGGTGGAGCCACGACAAGGTCGTCCGCTCCACGCACGGGGTGAACTGCACCGGATCGTGCTCGTGGAAGATCTACGTCAAGGACGGGATCATCACCTGGGAGACCCAGCAGACCGACTACCCGTCGGTGGGTCCGGACCGGCCCGAGTACGAGCCGCGCGGTTGCCCGCGCGGGGCGTCGTTCTCCTGGTATAGCTACTCGCCCACCCGGGTGCGCTATCCCTATGCCCGCGGCGTGCTGATCGAGATGTTCCGCGAGGCCAAGGCCCGGCTGGGTGACCCCGTACTGGCGTGGGCCGACATCCAGGGCGACCCGGAGCGCCGTCGCCGCTATCAGCGGGCGCGGGGCAAGGGCGGGCTGGTGCGGATCAGTTGGGCAGAGGCCACCGAGATGATCGCGGCCGCGCACGTGCACACCATCAAGACCTACGGCCCCGACCGGGTCGCCGGCTTCTCGCCGATCCCGGCGATGTCGATGGTGTCGTACACCGCCGGCTCGCGGTTCTACGAGCTGATCGGCGGAGCGATGACGTCGTTCTACGACTGGTATGCCGACCTGCCGGTGGCCGCGCCGCAGGTGTTCGGCGACCAGACCGACGTGCCGGAGTCAGGGGACTGGTGGGACGCGGCGTATCTGATGATGTGGGGCTCCAACGTCCCGATCACCCGGACCCCCGACGCGCACTGGATGGCCGAGGCCCGCTACCGCGGCACCAAGGTGGTGACGGTCAGCCCCGACTACGCCGACAACACCAAGTTCGCCGACGAGTGGATGCCGTGCGCCGCCGGCACCGACGGGGCGCTGGCCATGGCGATGGGCCACGTGATGCTGTCGGAATGCTATGTGCGCAACCAGGTTCCGTTCTTCGCCGACTTCGCGCGCCGCTACACCGACCTACCGTTCCTGATCAAGCTCGAGCAGCGCGGCGACATGTTGGTGCCCGGCAAGAACCTGACGGCAGCGGACATCGGCGAGACCACTGAAAACTCCGAGAATGCCGCGCTCAAGCCCGCGGTTTTCGATGAGGCGACGAATTCCGTTGCCATTCCCCAAGGCTCGCTGGGCTTCCGCTACGGCGAGGACGGCGTCGGCAAGTGGAACCTCGACCTCGGGGAGCTGACGCCGGCGCTCAGCGTCATCGGGGCCCACGACACCGCGCTCGTCCACCTGCCCAGCTTCGACACGGTGAACGGCGAGGGCGGCACGCTGGCGCAGGGGGTGCCGGTGCGCCGCGTCGGTAACCACCTGGTGTGCACCGTCTTCGACCTGATGCTCGCCCAGTACGGGGTGGCACGCCCCGGGCTGCCCGGCGACTGGCCCACCGGCTACGACGACCCGACGCACCAGAACACCCCGGCCTGGCAGGAGCCGATCACCGGCGTCTCGGCCGCGCAGGCCATCCGCGTCGCCAGGGAATTCGCCCGCAGCGCCGAGGAATCCGGCGGCCGCTCGATGATCATCATGGGCGGCGGCATCTGCCACTGGTTCCACAGCGACGCCATCTACCGCGCGGTGCTGGCGCTGCTGATGTTGACCGGGTCGATGGGCCGCAACGGCGGCGGCTGGGCGCATTACGTCGGTCAGGAGAAGGTGCGTCCGCTCACCGGCTTTCAGACCATGGCGATGGCCACCGACTGGTCGCGCCCGCCGCGGCAGGTGCCCGGCGCCTCGTACTGGTACGCGCACACCGACCAATGGCGCTACGACGGGTACGGGGCGGACAAACTCGCCAGCCCGGTGGGCCGCGGCCGGTTCGCGGGCAAGCACACGATCGACCTGCTGGCCTCCTCGGTGGCGATGGGCTGGAGCCCGTTCTACCCGCAGTTCGACCGGTCCAGCCTGCAGGTCGCCGACGAGGCCCGCGCCGCCGACCTCGACGCGGCCGAGTACGTCGCCGAGCAGCTCGGGCGGCGCGAACTCAAGCTCGCCGTGACCGATCCCGACAATCCGGCCAACTGGCCGCGGGTGCTCACCGTGTGGCGGGCCAACCTGATCGGCTCGTCGGGCAAGGGCGGGGAGTACTTCCTGCGCCACCTCTTGGGCACCGATTCCAACGCGCAGGCGCGGCCCCCGGAGGACGGGGTGCGGCCCGTCGACGTGGCGTGCGGCGGCGAGATCCCCGAGGGCAAGCTCGATCTGATGATGTCGATCGACTTCCGGATGACCTCGACGACGCTGGTGTCCGACGTGGTGCTGCCGGCGGCGACCTGGTACGAGAAGGCCGACCTGTCCAGCACCGACATGCACCCCTACGTGCACGCGTTCAGCGCCGCCACCGACCCGCCGTGGGAAACCCGTTCGGACTTCGACGCTTTCGGCGCCATCGCCCGGGCGTTCAGCGCGATGGCCAAGCGCCACCTCGGCACCCGACGCGACGTGGTGCTCACCGCGCTGCAGCACGACACCCCGGACGCGATGGCCTATCCCGACGGCACCGAGCGGGACTGGCTGCACACCGGCGCCACCCCGGTGCCCGGACGCACGATGGCCAAAGTCACGGTGGTGGAACGCGATTACACCGCCATCTACGACAAGTGGCTCACGTTGGGCCCGCTCGTCGATCAGTTCGGGGTGACCACCAAGGGCGTCACCGTGCACCCGTTCCGGGAGGTCGAGGAATTGGCCGCCCGGTTCGGCGTGATGAATTCCGGCGTCGCGGCGGGTCGTCCGGCCGTGACGACCGCCACCCGGATGGCCGACGTGCTGCTGCTGTTGTCGGGGACGACCAACGGCCGGCTGGCCGTCGAGGGTTTCCGCGAGCTGGAGAAGCGCACGGGCCAGCGGCTGGCACACCTGGCCGAAGGTAGCGAGGAGCGCCGCATCACCTACGCCGACACCCAGGCCCGCCCCGTCCCGGTGATCACCAGCCCGGAGTGGTCGGGCAGTGAGACCGGCGGCCGCCGCTACGCCCCGTTCACCATCAACATCGAGAACCTCAAGCCGTTTCACACGCTGACCGGGCGGATGCACTTCTATCTGGCGCACGACTGGGTCGAGGAACTCGGCGAGCATCTGCCCGTCTATCGGCCGCCGCTGGACATGGCGCGGCTGTTCGGCCAACCGGAGCTGGGCCCGACCGACGACGGGATCGGCCTCACCGTGCGGTATCTGACCCCGCACTCGAAGTGGTCGTTCCACTCCACCTACCAGGACAATTTGTACATGCTGTCGTTGTCGCGCGGCGGACCGACGATGTGGATGAGCCCGGGCGACGCGGCGAAAATCGGTGTGCGGGACAACGATTGGGTGGAGGCGGTGAACGTCAACGGCGTCTACGTGTGCCGGGCGATCGTCAGCCACCGGATGCCCGACGGCGTGGTCTACGTCTACCACGTCCAGGAGCGCACCGTCGACACCCCGCGCACCGAGACCAACAACAAGCGTGGCGGCAACCACAACGCGCTGACCCGGGTGCGCATCAAGCCCAGCCACCTCGCCGGGGGCTACGCCCAGCATTCGTTCGCGTTCAACTACCTGGGCCCCACCGGCAACCAGCGCGACGAGGTGACCGTGGTGCGGCGTCGCAGCCAGGAAGTGCGGTACTGACATGAAGGTCATGGCACAGCTCGCGATGGTGATGAACCTGGACAAGTGCATCGGCTGCCACACCTGCTCGGTCACCTGCAAGCAGGCCTGGACCAACCGCGGCGGCACCGAGTACGTCTGGTTCAACAACGTGGAAACGCGCCCGGGGCAAGGCTATCCGCGCACCTACGAGGACCAGGAGCGCTGGCGCGGCGGCTGGATCCGCGACAAGAAGGGCCGGCTGCGGTTGCGCGACGGCGGCCGCATCCACAAGCTGTTGCGGATCTTCGCCAACCCCAAGCTGCCCACCATCGACGAGTACTACGAGCCGTGGACCTACGACTACGAGAACCTGACGACGGCGCCGGCGGGTGACACCTTCCCCACGGCCGCGCCCAGGAGCCTGATCAGCGGTGAGCCGATGAAGGTGTCGTGGGGACCCAACTGGGACGACAACCTGGCCGGGTCGCCCGAAATCCTGTCCGGTGACCCGATTTTGCAGAAGGTCAGCGACGAGATCACCCTCAAGCTCGAAGAGACCTTCATGTTCTACCTGCCGCGGATCTGCGAGCACTGCCTCAACCCGTCCTGCGTCGCGTCGTGCCCGTCGGGCGCGATGTACAAGCGCAGCGAGGACGGCATCGTGCTCGTCGATCAGGACCGCTGCCGCGGCTGGCGGATGTGCGTGTCCGGATGCCCTTACAAGAAGGTGTATTTCAACCACAAGACCGGCAAGGCCGAGAAGTGCACGCTGTGTTACCCGCGGATCGAGGTCGGCCTGCCGACGATCTGCTCGGAGACGTGCGTGGGCCGGCTGCGTTATCTCGGCCTCGTGCTCTACGACGCCGACCGGGTGCTCGAGGCCGCGGCGGTGCAAGACGACAAGGACCTCTACGACGCGCAGCGCCGGATCCTGTTGGACCCCAGCGATCCCGAGGTCATCGCCGCCGCCCGCGCCGAGGGCATCGCCGACGAGTGGATCGAGGCCGCGCAGCGGTCCCCGGTGTACGCGCTGATCAACAAGTTCAAGGTGGCGCTGCCGCTGCACCCGGAGTACCGGACCATGCCGATGGTCTGGTACATCCCGCCGCTGTCGCCGGTCGTCGACGCCGTCAGCCGCGACGGGCACGACGGCGAGGACCTGGGCAACCTTTTCGGCGCGCTGGACGCGCTGCGCATCCCGATGCGATACCTCGCCGAACTGTTCACCGCCGGCGACACCCACGTGGTCGAGGGCGTGCTGCGCCGGCTGGCCGCGATGCGCTCCTACATGCGCGACATCAACCTCGGGCGCGAGACTCAGCCCCACATCGCGCACGCCGTCGGCATGACCGAAGAAGAGATCTACGACATGTACCGGTTGCTGGCGATCGCGAAATACGAAGAGCGCTACGTCATTCCAACGGCCTTCACCCCGCAGGCCCGCGATCTCGAGGAGATGGGCTGCTCGCTGTCGGGCGACGGCGGTCCGGGGATGTACGAATCCGGCCCGTTCGGCGAGGGCAGCGGCGCCCCGGTGCCGGTGGCGGTGGAAACCTTCCACGCCCTCAAACAGCGCCAGCTGGGCGGGGGCGGTCGCACGCGGGTGAATCTGCTCACGTGGGACGGCGACGGGGTGCCCGACGGGCTGTTCCCGGAGGGCGGGCGATGAGGCTGCTCGCCCCGCTCCGGGACCGTTCGGCCAACCGGACGCTGCAGGACCGGCTGATATGGCAGGCGGCGTCGCTGCTGCTCGCCTATCCCGATGACGGGCTGGCCGATCGGCTCGGCACCGTCGAGCAGCTGCTGGGCCCCGTCGACACGCCCGCGGCGGCGCTGCTGCGCCGCACGGCCGCGGCCCTGCGGGCGCTGACGCCGATGGCCGCCGAGACGGGCTACGTCGAGACCTTCGACATGCGCCGGCGCACCACCATGTACCTGACGTACTGGACCGCCGGGGACACCCGCAACCGCGGCCGGGAGATGCTGGCGTTCGCCACGGCCTACCGCGACGCGGGCGTCGAACCGCCCCGCGCCGAGGCGCCGGACCACCTACCCGTCGTCCTCGAGTTCGCCGCCACCGTCGACCCCGGCGCCGGGCGCCGCCTGCTGGTCGAGCACCGGGTTCCCATCGAGGTGCTGCGGGACGCCCTCGCCGACGCCGGGTCGCCCTACCAGCACGCGATCACCGCGGTCTGCCAGACGCTGCCGCCCGCCACCGACGAGGAGGCGCGCCGGGCGCAACGACTGGCTCAGAGCGGCCCACCCGCGGAAGCGGTTGGGCTGCAACCGTTTACCCTGACCATCCCGCCGAAGCGCACCAAGGGAGCCTGACTTGGTCCACCTGAAATTGATCGAAATCTTCTGGGACGACGTGCCTTACGTCGTCTTGGCGGCCGCGGCCGTCGGCACCTGGTGGCGCTACCGCTACGACAAGTTCGGCTGGACCACCCGTTCGTCGCAGATCTACGAATCGAAGTTGTTGTCGATCGGCAGCCCGCTCTTCCACTTCGGCAGCCTCGCGGTGATCATGGGCCACGTCATGGGCCTGGTCGTCCCGGAATCCTGGACGCGGGCCGTCGGGATGAGCGATCACATCTATCACCTGCAGGCGCTGCTGCTCGGCGTGCCCGCCGGTTTCGCCACCCTGATCGGCATCGGATTGCTGATCTATCGTCGCCGCACCCACGGGCCGGTATTCCGGGCCACCACCCGCAACGACAAGCTGATGTACCTGGTGTTGGTGTGCGCCATCGTGGCCGGTTTGAGTTGCACCCTGATGGGTGCCACGCCCCATGGTGAGGCGCATGACTACCGGCAGAACGTTTCCGTCTGGTTCCGGTCGATCTGGCTGCTCGATCCGCGCGGTGACCTGATGGCGCACGCGGCGTTCTACTACCAGATCCACGTGGCCATCGCCCTGGCGTTGTTCGCCTTGTGGCCGTTCACCCGGCTTGTGCATGCCTTCAGCGCGCCGATCGGTTATCTCTTCCGGCCCTACATCGTCTACCGCAGCCGCGACGTGGCCGAGACGCACGAATTGATCGGGTCGGCGCCGCGACGCCGCGGCTGGTGACGACCGGCCGGCGATTCAGTGTGCATCCTGGGCTTCGGGTGTGCGCCCAGGGCGACGACACGCCGTCCCGGCGCACCGCCACTGCACACAGTGCGCCGCCACCGCACACTCAACGCCGCGGAGCTGGCGCGTATCGGCCAGTTCGCTATCTGAGGCCCTCGCTGCCAGAATCACCGACGTGCCATTCCGCAATGTCGCCATAGTCGCCCACGTCGACCACGGGAAAACCACCCTGGTCGACGCGATGCTGCGGCAGTCCGGCGCGCTGCACCACCGCGGCGACGACACCCAGGAACGCATCATGGACAGCGGTGACCTCGAGAAAGAAAAAGGGATCACCATCCTGGCCAAGAACACCGCCGTGCACCGCCACAACAGCGACGGGACGGTCACGGTCATCAACGTGATCGACACTCCGGGGCACGCGGACTTCGGCGGCGAGGTGGAGCGCGGGCTGTCCATGGTGGACGGGGTCCTGCTGCTGGTCGACGCGTCCGAGGGCCCCTTGCCGCAGACGCGGTTCGTGCTCCGCAAGGCGCTCACGGCCCACCTGCCGGTCATCCTGGTGGTCAACAAGACCGACCGGCCGGACGCGCGCATCGCCGAGGTCGTGGAGGCCAGCCACGACCTATTGCTGGACGTGGCATCGGATCTCGACGACGAGGCGGCCGCCGCGGCCGAGCACGCCCTGGGTCTGCCGACGCTGTACGCGTCCGGGCGGGCGGGCGTGGCCAGCACCGAGCAGCCCGCCAACGGCGAGGTGCCCGCGGGAGAAAACCTGGACCCGCTGTTCGACGTGTTGATGGAGCACATCCCGCCGCCCTCCGGCGACGCGGAGGCGCCGCTGCAGGCGTTGGTGACCAACCTCGACGCCTCGGCCTTCCTCGGGCGGCTCGCGCTGATCCGCGTCTACAACGGCAAGCTGCGCAAGGGCCAGCAGGTCGCCTGGATGCGCGAGGTCGACGGGTTGCCGGTAATCACCAGCGCCAAGATCACCGAGTTGCTCGCGACCGAGGGCGTCGAGCGGAACCCCACGGAGGTCGCGGCGGCCGGAGATATCGTGGCGGTGGCGGGCATCCCCGAGATCATGATCGGCGACACGCTGGCCGATCCCGACCATGCCCACGCGCTGCCGCGCATCACCGTCGACGAACCGGCGATCTCGGTGACGATCGGCACCAACACCTCGCCGCTGGCTGGCAAGGTGAGCGGGCACAAGCTCACCGCGCGGATGGTCCGCAACCGGCTGGACACCGAGTTGGTCGGCAACGTGTCGATCCGGGTCGTCGACATCGGAGCGCCCGACGCCTGGGAGGTGCAGGGCCGCGGCGAGCTCGCCCTGGCCGTGCTGGTCGAGCAGATGCGCCGCGAGGGCTTCGAGCTCACGGTCGGCAAGCCGCAGGTGGTCACCAAGACCATCGACGGTCGGCTGCACGAGCCGTTCGAGGCGATGACGATCGACTGCCCCGACGAATTCGTCGGCGCGATAACGCAATTGATGGCCGGCCGCAAGGGCCGCATGGAGGAGATGACCAATCACGCGGCCGGCTGGGTGCGGATGGATTTCATCGTGCCCAGCCGCGGGTTGATCGGCTTCCGCACCGACTTTCTCACCCTCACCCGCGGGACGGGCATCGCCAACGCCGTGTTCGACGGGTACCGGCCCTGGGCGGGGGAGATCCGGGCCCGGCACACCGGCTCCCTGGTGTCGGACCGGTCCGGCACCATCACGCCGTTCGCCTTGCTGCAGCTGGCCGACCGCGGGCAGTTCTTCGTCGAGCCGGGCCAGGACACCTACGAGGGCATGGTGGTGGGGATCAACCCCCGTCCCGAGGATCTCGACATCAACGTCACGCGGGAGAAGAAGCTGACCAACATGCGGTCGTCGACCGCGGACGTGATGGAAACCCTGGCCAAGCCGCTGGAGCTGGACCTGGAACAGGCGATGGAGTTCTGCGCCCCCGACGAATGCGTCGAGGTGACCCCCGAGATCGTGCGGGTCCGCAAGGTCGAGCTGGACGCCACCACCCGGGCCCGCAGCCGGGCGCGGGCCAAGGCCCGGGGCTAGCCGCGCGTGGCCCGACGGGCTGCGGGGCGCCTGCTGGATACCCTGATGGGCGTGCCGAGACGAGCCCGCCGCCTCTTCCTCACGGTGGCCGCGGTGGTCTCGCTGTTCGGGGTGGTGCTGGCGGCGTGCACGGTCAACCCCCCGCCCGCCCCGCAGAGCACCGACACGCCACACAACTCGGCGCCGCCACCGCAGCGGCCGACTCAGATCATCATGGGCATCGACTCGATCGGCGCCGGTTTCAACCCCCATCTGCTGTCCGACCTGTCGCCGGTGAACGCGGCGATCAGCGCGCTGGTGTTGCCCAGCGCGTTCCGGCCGGTGCCGGATCCCACCACGCCGACGGGCTCGCGCTGGGAGATGGACCCGACCCTGTTGGTGTCCGCGGAGGTGACCAACCAGAACCCGTTCACGGTGGCCTACAAGATCAGGCCCGAGGCGCAGTGGACCGACAACGCCCCGATCGCCGCCGACGACTTCTGGTACCTGTGGCGCCAGATGGTCAGCCAGCCCGGCGTGGTCGACCCGGCCGGCTACGACCTCATCACCGGCGTGCAATCGCTCGAGGGCGGCAAGCAGGCCGTGGTCACCTTCGCGCAACCGTATCCGGCCTGGAAGGAGCTGTTCAGCAACATCCTGCCGGCACACATCATCAAGGACGCGCCGGGCGGTTTCCTGGCCGGGCTGGCGCGCGCCCTGCCGGTCACCGGCGGCCAGTTCCGCGTCGAGACCATCGACCCGCAGCGCGACGAGATCCTGCTCGCCCGCAACGACCGCTACTGGGGCCCGCCCGCCAAACCCGCGCTGATCCTCTTCCGCCGCGCCGGCGCGCCCGCCGCGCTGGCCGATTCCGTGCGCAACGGCGACACCCAGGTGGCCCAGGTGCACGGCGGGTCCGCGGCGTTCGCGCAGCTCTCGGCCATCCCCGACGTGCGCACCGCCCGGATCGTGACGCCCCGGGTCATGCAGCTCACGCTGCGGGCCAGCGAGCCGAAGCTGTCCGATGCCCAGGTCCGCAAGGCGATCCTGGGGTTGCTCGACGTTGACCTGCTGGCGGCCGTGGGCGCGGGCAGCGACAACACCGTCACGCTGGACCAGGCCCTGATCCGCTCGCCGAGCGACCCCGGCTACGAGCCGACGGCTCCGCCGGCGATGACCACGCCGGCGGCGCTGGCTTTGCTGTCGGCGTCGGGTTATCAGATCGACAGCAACTCGTCGACGTCGCCGACCCCCACCCCGGCGAGCACCGGCCCGCCCGAGGTCATCCGCGGCCGGATCAGTAAGAACGGCCAACCGCTGTCGCTGGCCATCGGGGTGGCGTCGAACGACCCGACGTCGGTCGCGGTGGCCAACACCGCCGCCGACCGGTTGCGCAACGTCGGCATCGACGCGACCGTGCTGGCGCTCGACCCGGTGACGCTGTATCGCGACGCGCTGACCAACAACCAGGTGGACGCGATCGTGGGCTGGCACCGGGCCGGGGGGAACCTGGCGACCCTGCTGGCCTCGCGCTACGGTTGCCCCGCGCTGCAGACGACGACGGTGTCACCGTCCAGCACGCCGACCACCACACCCGCCGCGGGCCCGGCGCCCGCGAGCCCGGGCACGAGCCCCGCGACGTCTCCACCGGCGCCGACCCCGGCACCGCCGCCCCCCCGGCGCCCGGTCGGGCGGGTATCGCGATAGCCG
>NZ_LZKL01000021.1 GCF_001668725.1 Mycobacterium sp. E787
GCGCTCCCGGGCGTCCTCGACGATGTCATTTATGATGTCGCGCAACGCTTTTGACCCCGGATTCCGTGTCCGGCCGCCGTCGATTTGGGATTCGAGCAGGCTTTCGGCCCGGATCGCCCACTCGAAAGCCGCGAGGTCCGGGAACTCGCGCATCAACTTTCCCGATTCGTCGAGCACCGCTTCGATTCGGTCGACGACGCCGCCGGGACGGGCGGCGGCCCGGCGCAGCCGTGGCAGCGCGACCTCGGTTCTGGCCGCGACGGCCGCCTTGATCAGCTCCGACTTGTTCGGAAAATAGTGATAGAGGCTGCCGCTGGTCATGTCGGCGGCCCGGGCGATCTCGCGAATCGTCGCCTTCGAGTGGCCCACTTCGGCCACGCAGCGCATCGCCGAGGCGATGATTCGGGCACGGGTCTGCTCGCCGCTGGCGCCGACTGGGCGGCCGAGCTGGGATGGCGAAGCCGGAGGATAATTGATCGCCCGATTATATTCGAGGGAGCCGGTCAAAAGGACGCAGGAGTGAGGACATCAGCATGACGCGGGCGCAGCTGGGTCGCCCCGTCGGCGCCAGCGGCGAGGAGACCCGCCGCCGGCTCCTCGTCGCCACCATGCGCTGTGTCGCCCAGCGCGGCTACTCCAAGGCCACCATCCGCGAGATCGCCCGGACCGCGGAGGTGACCAGCGCCAGCCTGTACAACTACTTCCCCAACAAATCGGAGCTGATCAAGGCGGCCGTCGCGGCCAGAACCGAG
>NZ_LZKL01000022.1 GCF_001668725.1 Mycobacterium sp. E787
CGTCGAGATGATGCCACGGCTGATGGCCCAGCAGATCGACGAGGCCGGCGGCGCGCTGCTGGCCCGGATGGTCACCGAGCTGGGGATCGCGGTGCACGTCGGGACGGGCACCGAGTCGATCGAAGCCGTCGAGCACTCCGACGGCTCGGCCTCGGTGCGCGTGCGCCTGACCGACGGCGAGGTCATCGACGCCGGAGTGGTGATCTTCGCCGCCGGCGTCCGGCCGCGCGACGAGCTGGCGGTGGCCGCGGGGCTGCAGCGCGCCGAGCGGGGCGGCGTGCTCACCGACTTGTCCTGCCAGACCAGCGATCCCGACATCTACGCGATCGGGGAGGTCGCCGCGATCGAGGGGCGCTGCTACGGTCTGGTCGGCCCGGGCTACACGTCCGCCGAAGTGGTGGCGGACCGGCTGCTGGACGGCGCCGCGGAATTCCCGGAAGCGGACCTGTCCACGAAGCTCAAACTGCTCGGTGTCGACGTCGCCAGCTTCGGCGACGCCATGGGCGCCACCGAGAACTGCCTCGAGGTCGCCGTCAACGACGCGGTGAACCGGACCTACGCGAAACTGGTGCTGTCCGACGACGCCAAGACCCTGCTCGGCGGGGTGCTGGTGGGCGACGCCTCGGCGTACGGGGTGTTGCGGCCCATGGTCGGCAGCGAGCTGCCGGGGGATCCGCTCGCGCTGATCGCGCCGGTCTCCTCCGACGGCGGGGCGGCTCTGGGCGTTGGGGCGCTGCCGGATTCGGCGCAGATCTGCTCCTGCAACAATGTCACCAAGGGCGACCTGAAGGGCGCGATCGCCGGCGGCTGCGCCGACGTGCCGGCGCTCAAGTCGTGCACGGCCGCGGGCACCTCGTGCGGATCGTGCGTGCCGTTGCTCAAGCAGCTGCTGGAAGCCGAGGGCGTCGAACAGTCCAAGGCGCTGTGCGAGCACTTCGGCCAGTCGCGGGCCGAGCTCTTCGAGATCATCTCGGCCACCGAGATCAGGACGTTCTCGGGTCTGCTGGAGCGCTTCGGCAGCGGAAAGGGTTGCGACATCTGCAAACCCGTGGTCGCCTCCATCCTGGCGTCCACCGGCTCCGACCACATCCTCGACGGGGAGCAGGCCTCGCTGCAGGATTCCAACGACCACTTCCTGGCCAACATCCAGCGCAACGGCAGCTACTCGGTGGTCCCGCGGGTCCCGGGCGGCGACATCAAGCCGGAGCATCTCATCCTGATCGGCCAGATCGCGCAGGACTTCGGGCTCTACACCAAGATCACCGGCGGTCAGCGGATCGACATGTTCGGCGCCCGCGTGGACCAGTTGCCCCAGATCTGGCAGCGGCTGGTCGACGGTGGCATGGAGTCCGGGCACGCCTACGGCAAGGCGCTGCGCACGGTGAAGAGCTGCGTGGGCAGCGACTGGTGCCGCTATGGCCAACAGGATTCGGTGCAGCTGGCCATCGACCTGGAGCTGCGCTACCGCGGCCTGCGCGCCCCGCACAAGATCAAGCTCGGCGTCTCGGGCTGTGCGCGGGAGTGCGCCGAGGCGCGCAGCAAGGACGTCGGCGTGATCGCCACCGAAAAGGGTTGGAACCTCTACGTCGGCGGCAACGGCGGCATGACGCCCAGGCACGCTCAGCTGCTGGCCGGCGACCTGGACACCGAGACGCTCGTCCGCTACATCGACCGGTTCCTGATGTACTACATCCGGACCGCCGATCGGCTGCAGCGCACCGCGCCCTGGGTCGAGTCGCTGGACGGCGGCCTGGAGCACGTGCGCGAGGTGGTGTGCGACGACTCCCTGGGCCTGGCCGCCGAATTCGAGGCCGCAATGGAGCGGCATGTGCAGAACTACAAGTGCGAATGGAAGGGCGTGCTGGAGGACCCGGACAAGATGTCGCGGTTCGTCTCCTTCGTCAACGCCCCCGACGCCGTCGATGAGACGGTGACGTTCACCGAGCGTGCCGGGCGAAAAGTACCCGTGCCCATCGGCATGCCGCGAATCCGTGTGGGATCAGAGTGGGAGGAATCATGACAGTTCTCAACGACATTCAGGTGTGGACGACCGCCTGCCCCTACGACCGACTCATTCCGGGTCGCGGCGTCGGTGTGCTGCTCGAGGACGGCGCGCAGGCGGCGCTGTTCCGGCTCGACGACGGGTCGGTGCACGCGGTCGGCAACATCGATCCATTTTCCGGGGCCGCGGTGCTCTCGCGCGGGATCGTCGGTGACCGCGGTGGCCGCGTCACCGTCCAATCCCCGCTGCTGAAGCAGGCTTTCGCGCTCGAGGACGGCTCCTGCCTGGACGACCCGCGGGTCTCGGTGCCGGTGTATCGAGTGCGGGTGACCCCCGAGGGCGACGTCCAGATCGCCGCCTGAGCGGTCAGCCGGTGATGTCGCCGACCAGGTAGCGCTGCATCGTCGGGCCGATCGCGTCGACGAGCGCGTCGACCGACATCGAGTGCAGCGGCTCTGAGCGTATCCCGTAGCGCATGATGCCGAGGCCGACGAGCTGGGAGGCGCACAGCGACGCCCGCACCGCGACCTTGTCGGCGCCCAGCATCCTCAGGATCGGACCGAAAACCGGGCCGATGAACATCGACTCGACGATTTCGGCGGTCTTGGCCATCCCGGTGGACGCGACCGCGCTCGCCGCGAACGGACCACCGCCGGCCGCGTCCCAGGTGGTGATCAGCATGTGCAAAGTGCGGCGGCCCACCTGGTTGACCCCGCCGGTGACGATGCGATCGATGAACTCCGGTGTGCCGAAGGGCAACCGCAACATCTTCGCCACCGGGTCCAGGAGCCCCCGCGAGGGCTCTTCGCGGCGCGGCATGCAGCCAGGATCGCCGCTATGCGGTCAAAGATCAAGCGTCGCGGGCGTCGGCGTGCCTTTTGGGGTGGGGTCCTTGAGCCAGCAAAAGGCTGGGGCGGCGGGACGCGTGCCGGACCGCGACGGGCGCGAGCCCGGGCGCGGCGCGGCGAAAACGGTTGGCGACCAGCCGGGCCAGCCCGGGATGGGTGCCCAGCGGCCGGCTCACCAAGTCGGCGCCGCTGGCCAGCAGGCGTTGCTGGAACAGGCCGTCGGCCAGGAGATAGGAGGCGACCACCACGCGCCGCGCGCCGTCGCGGCGGACCGCGGCCACCGCGGCGGCCACCGACGGGTCGCCGGTCGCCGCGAAGCCCAGCCGCACCCGTGACCCGACGATCGCCGACAACGTCGTCGCGGTGACGTGCAAATCGGCGCGCGCCCTGGGGTCCGTGGTGCCCGCCGCCGCGAGGATCACCGAATCACCCAGGCGCCAGCCGCATTTCGCCAACTGGTCGGCGACTATCCGCGCGACCTGACCGCTCGGGCCCAGGGCGGGGGCGACGGTGACGTGCCGATGACCGCTTGCCGCGACGTGCGCGGGCAGATCGGTGCGCACGTGGTATCCCCGGGACAGGAACGCGGGCACCACGACGGCGGGCCGGCCGCCGGCCGCCGCCCGCGCCAGCACCTCTTGCGGGGTCGGACCCAACACGTCGACGAACGCGACCTGCACCCGGCGGTCGAGCAGCGCGCTCACCCGTGCCGCGAGGTCTCCGATCATCGCGACACCGCCCGGCCGGCGGGTGCCGTGCGCGGCCAGGATCAGGTCCACGGGTCGGCCTGCGGGTCGTCGACCGCGAGCCGGTAGCCGCGCTTGACCACCGTTGCGACCATGTTCTTGTCGCCCAACGCCGTTCGCAGCCGAAGCACGGCGGTGTCGACGGCGTGTGGGTCGTTGCTGTTGCCGGGCAGCACCCGCAGCAGGTCGTTGCGCGCGACGACGTCGCCCGGCCGTTGCGCCAGGGCGCGCAGCACCGACATCCCCGACGGGGACAGCAGCTTGATCGAACCGTCCACCAGCACGCAGGTTCCGCGGATGTCGACCGTGTGGCCGGCCACCTTGACGGTGCACGATCCCAGCAGCGGCAACTCCTCGGCGATGTGACGGGCCAAGGCGCCCAACCGCATTCGTTCCGGTGCGGACGTCGGGACGCCCTTGCGGATCAGCGGTTTGGACGTCACCGGGCCGACACACATCGCGTGCACGTCGCTGCGGAGCGCCCCGAGCACCTGGTCCTCGATGCTGAGCTCGCGGCTGCGTTCCAGCACCGCCGCCGCGGCGGGCGCCGACGTGAAGGTGACCGCGTCGAACTGCCGGCGCGCGATCCCGGTGACCAGCTGGTCGAAATCACCGCCCAATGGCGTTGGCTTCCAGCGGTACACCCGGATGGGGATCACCTCGGCGCCCCCGAAGCGCAGCCCGCCGAGGAATTCCGGGAACGGGTCCCACGCGTCGGCGGCGCCGTGCAGCTGGATGGCGACGCGCAGTCCGGACACTCCCGAGTCGAGCAGGTACTCGAGTACCTCCTGTGAGGATTCGGACTCAGGAGACCACTCCTCGTGCAGGCCGGCGGCGCGCACCGCCCCGGTCCCTTTCGGCCCGCGCGACACGATCCGCGCCGACGACAGCGACGCGACGAGCTGGTTGGCCAGGCCCCACCCCTCGGCCGCGGCGAGCCACCCGCGAAAGCCGATGCCGGTGTGCACGACCAGGATGTCGGGCGGTTCCGCGATCAATGCCTGTGTGTGACTGTGCAATTCGTCATCGTCGGGCAACGCGATCATGTTGATCGCCGGCGCGCTGCAGACCTCCGCGCCCTGCCGGCTCAAGAGCGCGCACAGTTCCTCGGCGCGCCGGGAGGACGTGACCGCAACCCGGTAGCCGGTGAGCGGCGCGGATTTTGGTTGGGCCATATGACCTGTGTAGGCCTGTGACGTTTCCGACGCGTTACCGCGCAATTGCTGGCGGATTGCCCCTGTTGCGACCACCATCACACCCGCGCGGCCTCGGCCTCCAAGACCGATCCCGGGGCGCTCGGCGCCGGCGCCGGCCGACGCACATAGAGCGTCCAGGTGATGGCCGCGGCGACGACATACGACCCCAAAAAGATCCAGTACGCCGACGTCTCGGTCCCGCTGCTGAGGTAAGACTGGCGCAACGCCATGTTGATCCCGACGCCGCCCAGCGCGCCGACCGCGGAGCAGATGCCGATCAGCGCCCCCGATTTGGCGCGTGCCCAATGGCGGCGTTCGGCCTCGCTGAGGTCCAGCCCGCGACCGCGCGCCTCATAGATCGACGGGATCATCTTGAACACCGACCCGTTGCCCATCCCGGACAGGGCGAACAGCAGCATGAAGCCGATGACGTAGCCGGTCATGCTGACCGAACGTGAGGCGGTTTGGTGGTCGTCGAGGGTGCTGACGGCGACCAGCAGCGCCGCGCCCAGGATCATGCCGCCGAGGACGCCCAGGGTGACGCGGCTGCCGCCATGCCGGTCGGCCAGCCTGCCGCCATAGATCCGGGCCAGCGATCCCAATAGCGGCCCCAGGAAGGCGATTTGGGCGGCGTGCAGCGCAGCGTGCTTGGCGGTTTCGCCGTTGGCCAGGAAGTTGACCTGCATCACCTGGCCGAAGGCGAAGGAAAACCCGATCCACGAGCCGAAGGTGCAGATGTACAGCAGCGAGATGACGTGGGTGTCGCGCTCGAAGAGGATCGAGCGCATGGTTTTCAGCTGTGTGCCGTGGTGCACGTTGTCCATGAGGAGCGCCGCCGCGATGCCGACGACAGCCAACAGCACGAGGTAGATCGCGCACACCCAGTACGGCGCCTCGTGGCCGGCCGTCGCGAGTACCAGCAGCCCCACCAGCTGGATGACCGCAACCCCGAGGTTGCCGACGCCGGCGTTGATCGCCAGTGCCGCGCCCTTGAGGCGCTGCGGGTAAAAGGCGTTGACGTTGGCCAGCGACGCCGCGTAGTTGCCGCCGCCCAGCCCGGTCAGCGCCGCGCAAATGACGTAGGGCCACAGCGGGAGTCCGGGGTTGGCCAGCAACCAGATGGTGCCGACGGTCGGGAGCAACAGCACGAACGCCGAGAACGCCGTCCAGTTGCGGCCACCGAAGGTCGCGATGCCCAGGGTGTACGGGATGCGTGCGCAGCCACCGGCCAGGGTGGCGACCGCGCCCAGCAGCAGCTTGTCACCGGCCGAGAAGCCGTAGACCGACGCGGGCATGAACAGTGCCATCACGGGCCACAGGGTCCAGATCGAGAAGGCGACGTGGTCGCCGGCCACCGTGCAGAGCAGATTGCGGCGGGCGATCTTCTTGTTGCCGGCTTCCCAGGCCGCCGTGTCTTCCGGATTCCAGTCCGTGATGCGGTGGCTGCGAGCCATCCGTGTGCACCTTCCTTGAGGGTCGTCCCGGCGACGCGCGTGGCGCCTCGGGGTGGCGACGCCTGTGTCGCCGGGATACCGCGAACGCTCACACCGGCGAAATCGCCTGGGCGCCTTGGGGTGACGGACTGGTCGCCGACGGGCGCCCGGAACGAAGGCGCTTGCCCCGCCGCGTATTTCGATGTTCACATCCGGGGCCGAAGTCCGTCAACTCAATTCGCCCGATATCGGCTGTAAGTTGAATCCCAGTTATCTGGTAAATGGCTGAGCGACAATTCCTCGCGTAATTACGGCCCGAATCAAGTGATTTCGCGCGGCCGCCGGATTCGGTGTGAGTTGGAATACATTTTGTTTGAACCGGAATTCGCCCAATGTCTCGTTACCCGACTCCCGGCCGCGGCCTACCAGACGTCGCCGCCGCGCCAGTCGCACGTCAGCTCCGCGGACGTGTCCAGGCTGCGACCGACGGGCAGGACGAATACGGAGCCATCGTCGTCGGGTGTGCGGATCGGTCCCGTGGGAGCCAGCACCGATGTCGGCCCGCGCCACGGCGACCAGCCGCGCGCCGTGTACACCCCGCGGGCCGGGTCCGACGAACTGGCCGCTCCCAGTTCGTAGGCGCCGCGGATCACCTGCTCGACGCCGTCGAGCAGGGCGTGCGCCAGGCCCTGCCCCCGGAAGTCCTCCCGCACCGCGACCCCTTCGACGTAACCGCACCGCAGCGCGTCGTCGCGGTACATCAGTCGGCGCTGGATCACCGCGGCGTGCGCGATGATCGCGCCGTGCTGCCAGATCAGGGCGTGCATGCCGCCCAGCGTGTGCTCCCAGTCGTCGTCGGTGAAATCTCCCGCGAACGCGGCGGTGACCATGTCACAGACGCGCTGCCGGGTTTCGCCGTCGAGATCGGCGGTGTGGACCAGGCGGGCGGTGTGGACCTGGGGTTGCACCCTCTTTGTCTACCAGCCCTGTCCAGCGGCGGCGCCGGCATCGTTCAGGAGAACGGCCAGCCCGCCCCGGTCGCAACCGGCCGGTCGGCCAGGGCGCTCCGGGGGCGCGCCCAGTGCAGCCGCACGTACTGGCCGGGTCGCACCTGGGCGACCTTGTCGATGTCCTCGTCGGTGATCACGCCCACCACCGGGTAGCCGCCGGTGACCGGGTGATCGGGTCCGAGGATCACCGGTAAACCGTTGGGCGGCACCTGGATTGCGCCTCGGGTGGTTCCCTCACTGGGCAGCTGCCGGTCCGGGTAGCGGTGTTGCAGCGGGCGGCCCTCCAGGCGCATGCCGACCCGGTCGCTGCGGTCGGAGGCCATCCAGATCGTGTGCACCAGGGCGTCGGGATCCGTCAGCCAGTCGTCGCGGGGACCCGGCACCACCTGCAGTTCCACCAGATGCCCGGCGATGCCGGCCACCGGGGCCTGGTCGAGTTCGGGATAGGAGTCCGTGTGCTCGCCGACCGCCAGCCGGTCGCCGGCCCGTAACGGCCGCGGGCCGATCGCCGACATCACGTCGTAGCTGCGCGATCCCAGCACCGGCTCCACGCAGATGCCGCCGCGCACCGCCAGATACGTCCGCAGGCCGGCGCGCGGAGTGCCCAGCGAGATCACCTGGCCGTCGCGGACGTGGTGAATGCTGTTGGTGCCGAACTCGATTCCGTCCACGGTGGGGTCGGTGTCGGCGCCCGTTACCGCGATGTCGACGTCGCCGTCGCGGACCCGGGCGCACAAGCCGCCGAACGTCACCTCGACCGTGGCGCGGTCGTCGGGGTTGGCGACCAGCCGGTTGGCCAGCTTGTGGGCGCGGCGGTCGGCGGCGCCGGACCGGCTGACGCCGAGGTGCGCCAGCCCCGGCCGGCCGAGGTCCTCCACGACGGCGAACGGGCCGGTGCGAAGAATTTCCAGGGTCGGCATGGCTACCTCCTCAAACCGCGCGGAACTGAACCCACATGCCCTGCGTCAGTAACGCCGGGATCGGCCGCTCGAGGTCCCACAGGACGGCGCCGGTGCGGCCGATGAGCTGCCAGCCGCCGGGCGATTGCCGCGGATATACGGCGCTGAATTCGCCGGCGAGGCCGACGGAACCGGCCGGCACCGCGGTGCGGGGCTCGGCGCGACGCGGCACCCGCAGCCGGGCGTCGCCGTCCACCAGGTATGCGAAACCCGGTGCGAATCCGCTGAATCCGACCCGCCAGGGGGTGGACGTGTGGGCGTCGATCACCTGCGCCACGGTCAGCCCGGTTGCCTCGGCGACCTCGCCGAGGTCCGGGCCGTCGTAGACGACGTCGATCACCACGTCGGCACCGCGGACCGGCGCGGCATCCGCCCGGGCGGCGACCCGCATCCTGCGCAGCCTGCGCCGGGCGATCCCCTGCAGGCGGGGGTCGTCGAGCTTGACCAGCACGGTGCGGGCGGCGGGGACGATGTCGAGCACGCCCGGCAACGCCGCCGCCCGCAAGGCGTCCAACCACGCCAATACCTCGGCGGTGCTACCACATTGGACCATCAGTGCCTGGTCGCCGTAGTCGAGAACGGTGTTGCCCACCAGCTCGGTCGACACCTCCGTGGGGACGCCCCCGCTTATGTCCGTCACGCTCATTACTCGACGGTAACTCCGGGATCGGGGCAGGCGGGAGGGAATGCGCGAGGATTTTCGAGCACTGCCAGAGGCGCCTTACCGAACGCTCAAACAGGCCGCCGCGAGCGCCGCGCCTAGCCCAGTATCTTGCCGATCAGAGGGGGCAGTTGATCGGCGACCACGGGGTAGCTCAGCGGTGACGCGAACGCGATCGCGCCGGCCTGTTCCTTGGTGGTGAAGACGTGGCGGTTCTGGGCGGTGGCGCCCGCTCCGGCGACGTCGGGGTCGGCCAGGAGCGCCTTCTGGTCGTCGGGACCCTCGGTCGTCCAGATCACCACGTCGGCCGAATCGAGCACAGCCTTGATCTGATCGCGCGGGATGACGGCGCGGTGATCGGTGCCGAAGGGTTTGATGCTGTCGGAGATGACCAGGCCCATCTGGTTCAGGAAGTCGGTGCGCCAGCCGGCCAGGGTCGCGACCACGGTTCCCTGAAAGAACGTGCCCTGCATCAGCAACGCCCGCTTGCCCTTCCACTGCGGATTCTTCTGGGCGACGTCGGTGAACTGCTTGTCGACCGCGTCGATCAGCGACTTCATCTGGTCGGCCTGAAAAACCGCCTGACCGACGGCAGTGGCCTGCTCCTTCCACGGCTCGAAGAACGCGTCGCCGTCGGACTGCGCGACCGTCGGGGCGATCGCCGACAGCTTCTGGTAGGTGTCGGCGTCCACGCCCGCGTTGACGGCCACGATCAGGTCGGGTTTGAGCCCTGCGATCTGGTCGATCGGGATCCCGTTGTCCAGGTTGAGCACCACCGGCTGCGCCGCGCCGAGTTTCGGCTGCGCCCACGGCCACACCGCGAACGGCTGGTCCCCGAACCAATTGGTCACGGCGATGGGGACCACGCCCACCGCCAGGAGGTCGTCCTGCTCGGTGTAGCCGGCGGATACGACGCGCTTGGGCGGCTCCTTGACGACGGTCTGGCCGAACAGGTGGGTGATCGTCACCGACCCGCCGGGGGCGGCGCCCGGGGCCGGCTTGCGGGGCGAGCACGCCGCCGAGAAGCCGGTCGCTCCGGCGATCGCGGCGATCCCCGTCGCCCCCCCGAGCTGCAAGAATCCCCGTCGATTCCAACCGCTCATCGCGTGAGATTATCGCGTTTCCCGGCCCGGGTCCGCCGCGCCGCGCGGTTTGGCCGCGCAGCCCGGGGGCGGCGAAAAGATCTGACAACCGACCCTTGGTCGCTGCGAGATCCACGTATCCCCGACGTAACTGCGCACGCCTCGACCGGTAACAGTCCGTCCCTAGCGTCGGGGCCGTGACCATGACGACTCCGGAGACCGGCACCGGGCTCCTCCAGGCCGCGCCGCCGCGCGGGCAGCACCACGGACGGCGCTGGATCGACGACTGGCGGCCCGAGGACCCCGCGTTCTGGCAGGCGACCGGCAAGGCGATCGCCCGCCGCAACCTCGTCTTCTCCATCTTCGCCGAGCACATCGGGTTCAGCGTGTGGATGCTGTGGAGCATCGTGGTCGTCCAGATGACACCGGGCGGCCCGCTTGGACATCCCGGCCACCCCGCCGCGTCGGGCTGGGCGCTGACCGCCAGCCAGGCGTTGTGTCTGGTCGCCGTGCCCAGCGGTGTCGGCGCGTTCCTGAGGCTGCCGTACACCTTCGCGGTGCCGATCTTCGGCGGCCGCAACTGGACGATCGTGTCGGCGTCCCTCTTGCTGATCCCGTGCCTGCTGCTGGCGTGGGTGGTGAGCCATCCCCATACGCCGTTCGCGGTGCTGGTCGCCATCGCCGCGACCGCCGGCTTCGGCGGCGGCAACTTCGCCTCGTCGATGGCCAACATCTCGTTCTTCTACCCGGAGAAGGACAAGGGTTGGGCTCTGGGCCTCAACGCGGCCGGCGGCAACCTCGGCGTGGCGGTCGTGCAGAAGATCATCCCGCCGATCGTGATCGCGGGCGGCGGTGTGGCGCTGGCGCGTGCCGGGCTGTTCTATGTGCCGCTGGCCGTGGCGGCGGCGGTGTGCGCGTTTGCATTCATGAACAACCTGTCCGAGGCGAAGGCTGATGTGAAGCCGGTCCTGCAGTCGCTGCGCCACGCCGACACCTGGATCATGTCGCTGCTCTACATCGGCACGTTCGGGTCGTTCATCGGCTACTCGGCGGCCTTCCCGACGCTGCTCAAGACCGTCTTCGGGCGCGGCGACATCGCCCTGACCTGGGCGTTCCTGGGTGCCGGCATCGGATCCGTCATTCGTCCCCTGGGTGGCAGGCTGGCCGACCGGATCGGCGGGGCCCGGATCACCGCGATGAGCTTCGTGATGCTCGCCGCGGGTGCGGCGGCGGCGCTGTGGTCGGTCAACGCCAAGAACCTGCCGGTGTTCTTCGCCAGCTTCATGTTCTTGTTCGTGGCCACCGGCGTCGGCAACGGCTCGACGTACCGGATGATCTCGCGGATCTTCATGCTCAAGGGCGAGCTCGCGGGCGGCGACGCGGACACCATGGTGCACATGCGCCGCCAGGCTGCGGGGGCGCTGGGCGTCATCTCGTCCGTCGGCGCCTTCGGCGGGTTCGTGGTGCCGCTGGCCTACGCCTGGTCGAAGTCGCACTTCGGCAGCATCGAGCCCGCGCTGCGCTTCTACATCGCGTTCTTCGTCGCGCTGCTGGGCGTCACGTGGTACGCCTACCTCCGCAGGAAGACCCGGATGGGCCGGCTGGGCGTCTAGCGGCTCTGCTGGTAGCGGGCCCAGGGGCTGTAGTCGGCGATCAGCTCCTCCTGCGGCGGGCGCTGGGCCTCCGGCACGTGCTGCAGGTTGATCCGGATCCGGTACCAGATCGAACTCGGCCCGCGCATCCCGTCGACCAGCACGTCGGCCGGCTGCAGCAGGGCGGCCGCGGCGGGATGGCGGTCCCGCCAGGTGTCCAGCGCGGCCATCGCCTCGTCTTTGGTCTTGGTGCGGGCGATCTCGATCAGCGGCTTCGACGAGACCCGCCCACCCTCGGTGCGGGTGCCCGATCCTTTGGGCGCGCGCTCCGGCGGACCCATCTCCTCGGCCAGCACCAGCAGCCGGTCGAGTTCTCCGACCGCGTCGTCCATCCCCTCCCACGGGTCGCCCAGTTCGGCGAATCGGGCGGGCACGGTCTCGATGGTGAACGCCTCGGGCCTGCACCCGGCGACCTCGTCCCAGCGCAGCGGCGTCGAGACCCGGGCGTCCGGGGTCGCCCGCACCGAGTACGCCGACGCGACGGTGCGGTCCTTCGCGTTCTGGTTGAAGTCGACGAAGACGCCCTCGCGTTCCTCCTTCCACCAGCGGCTGGTGGCGGCCTCCGGCGCCCGCCGCTCGACCTCGCGGGCGACGGTCTGGGCGGCCAGTCGCACCTGGCGGAATCCCCAGCGCGGCGCGATCCGCGAGTAGATGTGAAAGCCGCGGGACCCGGACGTCTTGGGCCACGCGACCAGCCCGTAGTCCTCCAACACCTCGCGGGCGACCAACGCGACCTCGACGATGCGCGACCAGGCGACCCCCGGCATCGGGTCGAGGTCGACGCGCAGCTCGTCGGGGTGGTCGAGGTCGCCGGCGAGGACCGGGTGCGGATTGAGGTCGACGCAGCCCAGGTTGATCGCCCAGGCCAGCCCGGCGGCGTCGTGGATGACGGCCTCCGCCGCGGAAGTGCCGCGCGCGTAGTGCAATTCGGCGACGTCGACGTAGTCGGGTCGCTTGGCGGGCGCCCGCTTCTGGAACACGGCCTCCTGCGCGATGCCCTTGACGAAGCGCTTGAGGATCATCGGCCGGCCGGCCACACCCCGCAGCGCCCCGTCGGCGACGGACAGGTAGTAGCGGACCAGGTCGAGCTTGGTGTACGGGCCGCCGCCATCGCGGCGTTCGAAGACCACCTTGTCCGGATGGGTGATGCTGACCTGCCTGCCGGACACTTCCAGTGACACCGGACCGGCCATGTTCATCATGGTAGGTCGGGGGGTATTAACTAGTGGCACTGCGACCTACGTCACATAGGGTGGATCCATGCCTAACCTCATCGGCCTGCCGGGCCAAGCTGTCGCCAAAGTTCAGCAGTACCTGGAGCGCGGCTCGGCCGAACTGCACTACGTGCGCAAGATCTTCGAATCGGGTGCCTTCCGGATCGAGCCGCCGCAGAACGTCGCCGCGATGGCCGCCGACATCTACAAGTGGGGCGAGTTCGGGATGCTGCCGTCGCTCAACGCCAGGCGCCATCCCGACCGCGCGGCGTGCATCGACGAGGAAGGCGAATTCACGTTCGGTGAGCTCGACGAGGCCGCCCACGCCGTGGCGAACGGTTTGCTCGAGAAGGGCGTCAAGGGCGGTGACGGGGTGGCGATCCTGGCGCGCAACACGCGCTGGTTCCTGATCGCCTACTTCGGCGCCGCCCGGGTCGGCGCCCGCGTCATCCTGCTCAACAGCGAGTTCTCCGCCCCGCAGATCTGTGAGGTGTCGGAGCGCGAGGGCGCCAAGCTCATCATTTACGACGACGAGTACACCAAGGCCGTCAGCAAGGCCGAGCCCGAGTTGGGCAAGCTGCGCGCGCTCGGCACCAACCCGGACGCCGACGAGCCGTCGGGCAGCAAGGACGAGACGCTGGCCGACCTGATCGAGCGCAGCAGTAAGGAACCCGCACCCAAGGCGAGCAAGCACTCCTCGATCATCATCCTGACCAGCGGCACCACCGGCACGCCGAAAGGGGCGAACCGCAGCACCCCGCCGACGCTGGCGCCCATCGGGGGCATCCTGTCCCACGTGCCGTTCAAGGCCAACGAGGTGACCTCGCTGCCGGCCCCGATGTTCCACGCGCTGGGTTTTCTGCACGGCACCATCGCGATGTTCCTGGGCTCGACGCTGGTGCTGCGCCGCAAGTTCAAGCCGCCGCTGGTGCTGGAGGACATCGAGAAGTACAAGGTGACCGCGATGGTCGTCGTCCCGGTGATGCTGTCGCGCATCCTCGACGCCGTCGAGAAGATGGACTCCAAGCCCGACCTGTCCAGCCTGAAGATCGTGTTCATTTCCGGGTCGCAGCTGGGCGCCGAGCTGGCCAGCCGCGCGCTCAAGGACCTGGGCCCGGTGATCTACAACATGTACGGCTCGACCGAGATCGCGTTTGCCACCATCGCCGGGCCCAAGGATCTGGAGCGCAACGCCGCGACGGTCGGCCCCGTCGTCAAGGGCGTCAAGGTGAAGATCCTCGACGACAACGGCAAGGAGAAGCCGCAGGGCGAGGTCGGGCGGATCTTCGTGGGCAACGCGTTCCCGTTCGAGGGCTACACCGGCGGCGGCCACAAGCAGATCATCGACGGCCTGATGTCGTCGGGCGACGTCGGCTACTTCGACGAGCACGGCCTGCTGTACGTCAGCGGCCGCGACGACGAGATGATCGTCTCCGGCGGCGAGAACGTCTTCCCCGCCGAGGTGGAGGACCTGATCAGCGGGCATCCCGACGTGGTGGAGGCCACCGCCATCGGCGTCGAGGACAAGGAGTGGGGCCACCGGCTGCGCGCGTTCGTGGTCAAGAAGGAGGACGCCGACCTCGACGAGGAGACCGTCAAGCACTACGTGCGTGACCACCTGGCGCGCTACAAGGTGCCTCGGGAAGTGGTGTTCCTCGAAGAGTTGCCGCGCAATCCCACCGGCAAGGTCCTCAAGCGGGAGCTGCGCGAGATGGAGATCGACTGAGTCGTCGGCTCACCTGCGCGCCTGGATGGCGCGGGTGACCTGCGCCGAGAGCTTGGGGTCGACCAGCAGCTGGTCGATGAGCGCGCTGAGGACCTCTTGCCCGGTCACGCGGGCGACCCCGATGCGGTCGGCGGCCTCGCGCTGCCAGACGTCGAGCGCGCGGTGCGTGGCCAGCGGCAGGTCGACGGTCCGGCGCGTTCGTCGATCGCGCGACGGCCGGGCGGGTGACTCGCCAAGCGCGCTGAGGCGCTGCGTCGGTCCGGTCTGCCCGGGGAGCGGCGGCTTGGCGGTGTACCGAGAGAACCGGTTGGGGCCGGAGTTGATCGTCATCGCGCGGCTTTCTCTGGGGCGGACATCAGTGGATCCGTTCATCAGTATGCGCGCCCCGGCTGCCGGCGGCGCGCTGACGTCCCCGCGGCCGGCGCCGCGCGATGAGAGGCTACGACCGCATAAAACGCGTCGTCGCGGTTTGCCAAGATGGACCCGCTCGGAATAGCCCTAATCGTCACAAGCCGCTGATTTGCTGAAGGGCTAATTCGCGCAAATACGCGTGTACGCACTTCAGTAATCTGCGCTTGAACTGGCATGACAGCTGATCATACGGTACTGAAGTCAGGAGGTGCGCAATTTATTGTGCGTACCCGAATTCAAGGCATTGCAACGCGCTTCGGCTCCTGGGAACTCTTTTCTCGAAGGTTGCTGAATTTGTGTAGGCGTCAGAAAAGTGGGTATTGTCCCGGTGACGCATTAACGATCGTTGGCGCTGAACCTTTCGATCCCCTCACCACGTCGAAGGAGTCGCAGAATGTCGATCTCATTGCTTTCGCTACGTAGGGCCGCGGTCGGCGCGGCGGCGGCCGGCTTGCTGCTGGGGGCGCTCCTGTTCGGGGGCAGCCCCGCGGCGCACGCCGCTCCGCCGCCCGCTCCCGGCAACAGCTTTGACATGGGCGGTCCCCATGGCGCTCCGCCGCTGCGCCCAGGTGGCGGCGGCGGGGGCCATGGCGGCGGCGGCTGGGGCGGACCCGGTGGTCACTGGGGCGGACCCGGTGGTCACTGGGGCGGACCCGGTGGTCACTGGGGCGGACCCGGTGGTCACTGGGGCGGCTGGGGCGCTGGCTGGGGCGGCCACGGCGGCTGGGGCGGGCATCCCGGTTGGGGCCATCCCGGCTGGGGCAACGGCGGCTGGGGTCCGCCCGGGCTGGGCTACCGCCCCTGGTGGGACTGGTGGTGGTGACCTAGCGCCGCCCGCGTAGCGGCCAAAGACCGGGCCATGCCGACCTGACAGACGTGCGACAGGTCGGCATGTCCCTTTTTTTGGCGCGTTACGGGTCGCGGGGGAGGCCCAGCAACCGCTCGGCGATGATGTTGAGCTGCACCTCCGAGGTGCCCCCGTAGATGGTGGTGGCCCGGCTGGCCAGCAGATACTCGCCCCACTTGCCGGGCAGCTCGCCCGTGTCGCCGATCGCGGCGTCGGTGCCGAAGGACGACACGGCGAATTCGGCGTAACCCTGGCCGGTGCGCATCGACAGCAGCTTGGAGATCGCCGCCGACGGCATGGCGTCCCCGCCGGCCAGCGTCAACAGCGTCGAGCGCAGGTTCAGCACCTTGGCGGCGTGGCCCTCGGCGATCAGCTGCCCGGCGCGGTGCTGCGCGACCTGGTCGAACTGGCCGTCGCGGACGAACTCGACGAACTCGGGAAGCGTCGCAAGGAAATTCGCGTCGCTGCCGCCGATCGACACCCGCTCCGCCGTCAGCGTGTTGCGGCTGACCTCCCACCCGCGGTTGACCTCGCCGAGCACGCACTCGTCGGGCACGAACACGTCGTCGATGTAGACGGTGTTGAAAAACTCCTGGCCGGTCAGCTCCCGTAGCGGCTTGACCGTGACGCCCTCGCTCTTCATGTCCAGCAGGAAATAGGTGATGCCATTGTGTTTGGGTGCGGAGGCGTCGGTTCTCGCCAGCAGCGCACCCCACTGCGAGAACTGCGCGGCGGTGGTCCAGATCTTCTGACCGGTGATGCGCCAGCCGCCGTCGGTCCTGGTCGCCTTCGTGGTGAGACCGGCCAGGTCCGATCCGGCGCCCGGCTCGGAGAACAGCTGGCACCAGACCATCTGACCGCGGAAGGTCGGCGGCAGGAACCGCTGCTTTTGCTCCTCGGTCCCGAACGCGACGATCGACGGGATGATCCATGCCGCGATGCCGACCTGCGGGCGCTTGACCCGCCCGGAGCTGAACTCCTGGGCGATGATGACCTGCTCCACCGGGCTGGCGGCCCGGCCCCACGGCTTCGGCAGGTAGGGCAGCACCCAGCCGGCCTCCGCGATCGCGACCGTCCGGGCATCGCGCTCCATGGCCTTCAGCGCCGCGACCTCGGCCCGGATCTCGCCCCTGAGCTTCTCGGTGTCGGGATCCAGGTCGATGTTCACCGCCCGCATCCCCGTCGTGGTCGCGGTGTCCACCACCTTCTGCGGGTACTGCGAACCGCGGCCGAAGGACGCGGCCAGCATCAACGCCCTGCGGTAGTAGACGTTCGTGTCGTGTTCCCAGGTGAACCCGATGCCGCCATGCACCTGAATGCAATCCTGCGCGCACCGCTGGGCGGCCGCCGGCGCCAGCGTCGCCGCGACGGCGGCGGCGAACTCGACACCGGAAGCGACGATGTCCCAACCGTTCTCGGCCGCCTCGTCGATCGCGCGGGCCGCGTCCCACACCGCCGCGGTGGCCCGCTCGGTGTCGGCGATCATCTCCGCGCACTTGTGCTTGATGGCTTGGAACTGCCCGATCGGCCGGCCGAACTGTTCTCGGATCTTGGCGTATTGCGACGCCGTGTCGGTCGCCCAGCGGGCCACGCCGACGGCCTCGGCCGACAGCAGCGTGGTCATCAGCGCGTGCGCGGTCGCCATGCTCAGGTTGCGCAACACGACATCGTCGCCGACCTCGACGGCGTTGGCCCGCACATGCGCGATCGGGCGCAGCGGGTCAAGGCTTTTCACCGGCACGATCTCGAGCTGTTCGGCGCGCAGCACCACCCATTCCTCGCCACTGTCGATCGCGACCGGAAGCACCAGCACCGACGCCTGCGCCGCGGCCGGGACCGCGCGGACCTCGCCGCGGATCACCAGCGCGTCACCCTGCCGGGTGGCGGTCAGGCCGCAGCAGTCCAGCGCGTAGGCGCCGATGGCCGCGCCGGAGGCCAGCTCGGAGAGCACCTTCGCGTCCGGGTCGTGCGCCGAGATCAGCGCGCCGGCGATGGCCGACGGCACGAACGGGCCGGGCACCGCCCCGTACCCGAACTCGGCCAGCACGATGGCCAACTCGAGGATGCCGAAACCCTGTCCGCCGACCGATTCCGCCAAGTGCACGCCCTGCAGGCCCTGTTCGGCCGCGGCCCGCCAGTACGGCGGGGGATTCTCGATCGGACTCTCTGGCCCCGTTTCTAAGGCCGCGTGCAGCACCTCGGACGGCGCCACCCGCGCCACCAGGGACCGCACCGAGTCGGCCAGGTCTTGGTGCTCAGGAGTGATTGCGATCGGCATTGGTCGCCTTCCCATGGCTCTTGTTTCGGCCCAGCATCTTCCAAGCTAACAACCAGTCGGTTGGTTGACTACATGGGCCAGCGGCTCGCCGTCGCGCAGCCGGCGGCAGTTGGCCACCGCCTCGGTCAGGTACCGCCGCATGGTGTCGACGGTGTACCAGGTGACGTGCGGCGTCAGCACCACGTTGTCCAGGCCGAGCAGCGCGTTGTCGGGCGCCACCGGCTCGACCTCGAACACGTCCAGCCCGGCCGCGGCGAGCCGCCCGGCGCGCAGCGCGTCGACGAGCGCGGCTTCGTCGACGACGGCGCCGCGGGAGGTGTTGACCAGCACCGCATTCGGCTTCATCCGGCCCAGCGCGTCGCGGCCGAGCAGATGATGGGTCTGCGCGGTCAGGGGCAGGTGCAGCGAGACGATGTCGCTGGCGGCCAGCAATTCGGGCAGGGGCCGCCACCCGGGCCGCCCGTCGTCGCGGGTGCTGGTGTGCAGCACGGTCGCCCCCATCACCGCGACGATGTCGCCCACCCGCTTGGCGATGCTGCCGTAGCCCACCAGCCCGACGGTGCAGCCGCCGATGTCGCGCACCGTCTCGCCCAGCGCCGGGTCCGACGGCCAGCCCCGCCCTTGGCGGATCGCGCGGTCCAGCTCCGGCAGCCGGCGCAGCGCGGCCAGCATCAGCAGCACGGCGCCCTCGGCCACCGACGGCGCGTTGGCGCCGGGCATGTTGGCGACGGCGATGCCGCGTTCGGTGGCGGTCGCCACGTCGATCGTGTTCACCCCGGCCCCGAGTTTGTGCACCAGCCGCAGCCGCGCTCCGAGCTCGAGATCGGCGCCCGACAAGGGCCGAAGCACATGCCAGATCGCGTCCGCCTGCGGCAGCTCCCGGTAGAACCCGGCGTCGTCGTCTTCGGCGCACCATCGGATATCGAGCCAATCCGATTCTGGCGCAACGAAGTCGAGAACTTTCTGGCCGGGGACGAAATGGGCGAGAACTCTCAGCGCCACCGCTTGGTGATCCACCTGGCGATGGTATCGGCTTGCTCGCTGCGCGCGCCCGGCGTGGTGAAGTAGTGGTCGGTGTCGATCGAGCCCCGTGACTTGTCGGTGCCGCCGAGCGCGTCGTAGATGCGCTGGGCGTCGGACGGGTACACACCCGTGTCGGCCTCGGCGTTGATCACCAGCGCCGGGCAGGTGATGCGGGCCAGGTGCGGCTCGGCCCGGGTCTGCGCCGTCCGCAGGCTCCACATGCCCAGCCAGTTGCGCAGGGTGCAGGCCGCCGCGATGCCGTGCGCGGAACGGTTCGCCTTGACGGGGAGGCCCGCGTAGCACAGGTTGGGCTGTCGCTTGGTGGGCTCGATGCTGGGATCGACCATGCGTGGGTCGGCCCAGGTGCGCATCACGGTGAACGGCCGATCCGAAAAACCGGCGGCGCGAACCCGTTTGAGCTCGGTCTCGGCCCAGTCGGTGATGGCGTGGTTGCGCGCCGTCTGCGCCTCCCGGTAGCGGGCGACGAACTCCGCCGAGTACGGAGGCCCGTTGTCTTTGTTGAACAGGTCGAGGTTCGCATCGGTGGCGACCGGGTCGTTCTCGTCGACGACGGCGGCGTCCATCCAGGCCGTCAGCACGTCGGGGCGCCCGGGGTGGGCGGCGGTGGCGACGTAGCCGTCGGCCGGGATCAGCTCGGTCAGCCCGGCCGCGGGACGCATGCCCTCCAGCGGGGTCACGTTGGGTTCGACGGCCTGCGACTGATAGGCGGCCATCAACGATCCTCCGCCCGAATTACCCAGCAACACAACGGTATCGATGCCCTGCACCTCACGCAGCCAGCGCACCCCGACGCCGATGTCGACCAGCGCGTGGTCGAGCAGGAAGCTGCTCTCGAAGCCGCGGAATCTGGTGTTCCAGCCCAGGAAACCGACGCCGCGGGTGGCCATGTAGTCCGCGAGGTAGTGCTCGGAGAAGTCGATCTGGTAGTGCGCGGCGATCATCGCCACCTTCGGCTTGCGTCCCACCGCACGGTGATAGAGCCCCTGGCAGGGATGCCCACCGGCGCCGGCCCGCCCGGCGGTGGGCGACGGCAGCCCGACGAACTCGCGGAGCACCCCGGCGGCGACGTTGCGACGGGTCAATTCGGCTCACCTCCGTCGGCCTAGATGGCGCGGTAGTAGATGTTGGCCAGCGTCCGGATGCAGGCGGCGTCGTCCGGTTCGTCCGGCCGGGTGAGCTGGACGTAGCAGAACTGGTTGAACATGGCCAGAATCGCTTCGGCGATCAGCTGTGGGTCGTCGTCGGGACAGTATCCTTCGGCCTGAGCGCGCCGGACCGATTCGCTGATGAAAGCTGTTGGCAACGCACCAATTTCAGCCCAGTACCGCGCGAAGTCGTCGTTGACCATCGCCAATTGGTAGACGCTGATGATCTCGGCGAGCCGGTTGCGGTAGGTCTGCCACTGCGCGGCGGCCGCCGCATACGCGCGCTCGCGATTGGACAGGCCATGCGCTGTCACCGCGCGTGCGCGCTCGGTGATCTCGTCGCGGAACCGCAGCGCCCACTGGCGGACCATGGCCTCTTTGGAGTCGTAGTAGTTGTAGAACGACGCCGCCGAGCGGCCCGCTTCGGCGGCGATGTCGGCGATGGTCGTCGCCAGAATGCCCTTGCGCGCGATGACCGTTCGGGCGGCCACGTCGATCGCCGCCTGCGTGCGCCTGCCTCGGTGGGTCGGAAAATCGGCGGTCTGGCTGCGCCACCGATCAGGCTCTGCCGCGGTCGACACCCGGGCGCACCTCCCTAGAGCAAAACTGAACCTGATGTTAGATTCAGATTCGCATCTTGGCCATGACCCCCGCGGATCGATGGGAGCCGCACGATGATCAAGCCGCACAACACCAACACGGAATTCGAGCTCGGCGGGATCAATCACGTCGCGCTGGTGTGTTCGGACATGGCGCGGACGGTGGACTTCTACTCCAACATCCTCGGCATGCCGTTGATCAAATCGCTCGACCTGCCCGACGGTGCGGGGCAGCACTTCTTCTTCGACGCCGGCAACGGCGACTGCGTCGCGTTCTTTTGGTTCGCCGATGCCCCCGACCGCGTACCGGGCCTCTCGTCGCCGGGCGCCATCCCCGGCATCGGGGACATCACCAGCGCGGTGAGCACCATGAACCACCTGGCGTTTCACGTGCCGGCGGACAAGTTCGACGACTACCGGCAGCGGCTCAAGGGCAAAGGCGTGCGGGTGGGCCCGGTGCTCAACCACGACGAGAGCGAGCGCCAGGTGTCGGCGACCGTGCATCCCGGCGTCTACGTGCGCTCGTTCTACTTCCAGGATCCCGACGGCATCACGCTCGAATTCGCCTGCTGGGTCAGGGAATTCGGGGCGAGCGACAACAAGACCGTTCCCAAGACCGCGGCCGACCGCAGGCCTTCCGTGGAGGCCGTACGCTGAAACGGAGATGACCGACGGCATTCTGTCCGACGCCCAGATCGCGGCGCTGACGCCCGAGCAGCGGCGCGACCTGATCCGCCGGCTGGAGCAACCGCTGAGCGATGTGATCGACCCCGCTTTCCTCATGCGGATACGGCGCATCCGGCTGAGCCTGCTGACCGGCGGCTCGATCGCGATGATTCCCTGGCTCGGGTATCTGTCGATGACGCTGCCGCAGAACTACGTCGCCCACAACTGGACCCTCACGTGGGTGGGCTTCGACGTGCTGTTGATGGCGTTCATGGTCGCCACGGCCGCTCTCGGTTACCTGCGCCGTCAGTTGCTGATTCCGGCCGCGTTCACCACCGGGGTGCTCTTGGCCTGCGACGCGTGGTTCGACCTCATGACCGCCGGCCCCAGGGACGTCCGGCTGTCGGTGGCCACGGCGCTGCTGATCGAGCTGCCGCTGGCGGCCTTCATGATCTTCAGCGCGCTGCGGCTCATGCGCCTCACCATGAGGCGTTTTTGGCTGTTGGATCCGGGGATGCGGCTGTGGCATCTGCCGCTGTTGCCGTGACGCGGTAGAGGTCCGGGTTGGTGAGTTCCTCGAGCAGCGCCGCCAGGTGATCGACGAGCTGGTCGGGCCCGAGTCGGACGTCGCCGGCCAGCCAGGCGCTGATGGTCTGTCCGACGCCGCCGACGGCGAAGTGCGCCGCCGCCTTGACGTGTTCGTTCGCGGGTGCGCGCAGCGCCTCTACGGCGTGCTCGCCGGACAGCAGGGCGAACAGCGCGCTCGATTCGGCGCGCTTGCGCACGACGACCGGGTTGGCCAGTTGGGTGCTGAACAGCAGTCGCCCGAGGCGCGGGTCACCGGCGATGGTCCGCACGATGTTGGTCATCCCGGCCCGGGTCTTCTCCTCTGCCGGCACCGCCGCCACCGCGGCCTGGGTGGTCGCGGCCAGCTCGCCGACCACCCAGTCGAACACCCGCCCGACGAACTGGTCCTTGTCGGTGAAGCTTTCGTAGAAGTAGCGGGCCGCCAGGCCGGCCTGCCCGCAGATGCCGCGGACGGTCAGCTCGGAGACGTCCCGCTGTTCGGCGCCCAGTAGTTCCAGGCCCGCGGTCAGCAGCCGGCGCCGGCGGTCGGCGAGCCGCGCGGCGGCGTCGACGCCGCGGTAGGGCCGCGCGCTGGAACCCTCAACCATGTCCACCATCTTGACACCGGCGTCGCCGACGGGACAACATCGGGAAACAGGCGTTCGCACATTTAGCGTGCTTGCGCCGGGGAGGATCATCATGGCCATTCACCCGCCGATTCCACATGTGGAGCGCCCGGTCGCCGACCCGCCCCGTGCTGCCCGGCCAGTGCCGCCGCGGCGCGGCTCCGGCATCGAGGAGGGTTTGGTGGGCGTCGCGCTGCTGGCGGGCCCCGCGAACGTGATCATGCAGCTGGCGCGGCCCGGCGTGGGCTACGGCGTGATGGAGAGCCGCGTCGAAAGCGGCCGGGTGGACCTGCATCCGATCAAGCGCGCGCGGACCACCTTCACCTATCTCGCGGTGGCCACCGCCGGCAGCGACGCCCAGAAGGAGGCCTTCCGCCGGGCGGTGAACCGGGCCCATGCGCAGGTGTACTCCACCCCCGACAGCCCGGTGCCCTACAACGCCTTCGACGTCGACCTGCAGCTCTGGGTCGGGGCCTGCCTGTACAAGGGCGCGGTCGACATCTACCGCACCTTCATCGGTGAACTGGACGGCGAGGACGCCGACCGCCATTACCGCGAGGGCATGGCGCTGGCCACCACGCTGCAGGTGCCACCGGAGATGTGGCCGGCGGATCGGGCGGCCTTCGACCGCTACTGGCAGGAGTCGCTGGCCAGGGTGCACATCGACGATGCCGTGCGCGACTATCTGTATCCGATTGCCGCGGGCCGCATTCCGGGCGTGGCGCTGCCGGGCGGGCTGCAGCGCCGGCTGGACTCATTCCCGTTGCTGATCACCACCGGCTTTCTGCCGCAACGATTTCGGGATGAGATGCGGTTGCCCTGGGATGCCGCGAAGCAGCGGCGCTTCGACCGGTTGATCGCCGTGCTGCGCGCGGTCAACCGCACGCTGCCGCGGTTCGTCCGGCAATTCCCGTTCAACGTCCTGTTGGCCGACGTCGACCGCCGCATCAGAACGGGCCGTCCGTTGGTGTAGCCGCGCGCCGGTAGCCCACGCGTCCGCAAGCCTGGGCTTCGCGACACGACCGGTCGCCCTGCTCGCCGCGCGTAGCCGCAGCCGCGCGCACCGGCCAGTTGTTAACGACAATCATTTTCAGTAGTCTGCTTGGGGAATCAGCCCAGATCCCAGCCCAGGAGTGTCTGTCATGACGTTGCGGGTCGTTCCCGAAGGCTTGGCCGGCGCAAGTGCGACGGTCGCAGCGTTGACCGCCCGGCTGGCGGCCGCCCACGCGAGCGCCACCCCGTTGATCACCGCGGTCGTTCCCCCGGCGGCCGATCCGGTGTCGCTGCAAACGGCTTGCGGTTTCAGCGCCCAGGGCCAGGAGCATGTCGTTGTTGGCGCCGAGGCCGTCGGAGATCTGGGCCGCTCCGGTCTAGGCCTGACCCAGGCGGGCGCCGGTTATGCCGCCGGTGATGCTGCCGCGGCAACGTCGTACCTCGTCTCAGGGGGCTGACCAATGACGGCACCGGTCTGGATGGCCTCGCCGCCGGAGGTGCACTCGGCGTTGCTGAGCGCCGGCCCCGGGCCCGGCCCCATTTTGGAGGCGGCGTCGGCGTACAACTCGCTCAGCGCCGAGTACGCGTCGGTCGCGCAGGAGCTCAGCGCCTTGGTGGCGTCGGTGCAGGCCGGCGCGTGGGAGGGGCCAAGCGCGGAATCGTTTGCGGCCGCATATGTGCCCTACCTGGCGTGGTTGACGCAGGCCAGCGCCGACAGCGCGGCCGCGGCCGCCCAGCTCGAGACGGTGGCCGCCGGCTATACCGCCGCATTGGCGGCCATGCCCACGCTGCCCGAACTGGCCGCCAACCACGCGATTCACGGGGTGCTGTTGGCCACGAATTTCTTTGGGATCAACACCATTCCGATCGCCGTCAACGAGGCGGATTACGTGCGGATGTGGATTCAGGCGGCCCTCACGATGGCGGGCTACCAGGCGGTCTCCGGCGCCGCGGTGGCCGCGACGCCGCAAACCGCGCCGGCGCCGCAGATCGTGAAGTCCGAGGCGGCGCAGGCCAACCCGGCGGCTAGCGCCAACCCCGCCCAGGGCGTCGTGCAGCAGCTGGAAGGCTTCCTGCAGCAGATCCAGGCGTTGTACCAGAGCCTGCTCACCAACCCGTTGAATACCGATCCGGCCAACCCGGCGAATTTCCCGCCCTGGTTCGTGCAGGGTCTGCAGCAATTCGGCATCGGGAATGGCCCGGTCGTACACGCGCCCCTTCTCGACTACCCGGTGGATGAATGGGTTTCGAATATCCTGCAGAACTTCGGGATCAATTGGGATCCCAGCATGGGCATGGTCAATGGAATGACCTACGACGCCTATACGGATCCGACCACAGTGGGATGGTGGATCGCTCGATCCCTCGAAGTCTTTGAGGATCTTCAACAGTTCGGCACCTACCTGGTGCAAAATCCGGTAGAGGCATTTCAGTACCTGATCAGCTGGCAACTGTTCGATTTTCCGCTTCACATAGAGGAATTCGCTTTCACGCTCGGTGTGCCCTTCCAGGCGGTGTACGCCGCCATCCCCGCGGTGGCGGCTACCCCGCTCGCGGCAGCGGGCGGCCTTGGGGCGCTGGGCGCGCTGGCCGCCGTCCCTCAAGCCGCGGCGCCGGCGGTGGTGCCCATCGCCGCGCCCCTGCCGGCCGTTGCGATGGCCCCGGCTTTGGCGGCGCCCGCGACGACCGTTGCGTCGGCACCGGCGCCCGCGCCCATGCCCACGGCCACGCCCGCCGGCCCCGCCCCTCCCGCAGGCCTGGCGCCGCCACCGCCGCCACCTGCAGCCGCGGGTCCCGCGGGGTTTGCCCCTCCCTACGTGGTGTCCGGCATGGGGCTGAGCTCGAGCGCGCGCTCCAGCGCCGCATCGAGCGCCAAAAGGAAGGCGCCGGCAGCAGCCGGCAGCGTCGCTGCGGCGGCCGCGGCCAGCGCGCGGGAGGCGGCGCGGGCGCGCCGTCGGCAAAGGGCGCGGCAGCGCGGCTACGGCGACGAGTTCATGGACATGAACATCGACGTCGACCCCGACTGGGGCGCACCGGCGGGCGGGCCGACTTCGGCGTCTGACCGGGGCGCGGGAAGCCTGGGGTTCGCCGGCACGGCGGTCAAGGAGTCGGCCGCCGGGGCGGCGGGGCTGACCACGCTGGCCGGTGACGAGTTCGGCGGCGGCCCGAAGATGCCGATGATGCCCGGCACGTGGAACCCGGGCGACGCCCCCGAGGGCGGTAACGGGGCGCGTGACACCGAATGACCTCAAACAACGAAAGCGATCGCGATCCGTCGCCGCGCCACCCGCAGGTTCCGGTGCGGGCGTCCGGGCGCTGACATACTGAGACGGTGACGACGCTGAAGTCACGGCGCGGATTGCGCGTCGGGTCGATGGAAGTGCTGGTGGGCATCCTGCTCGTCGGCGCCTTCGCGGCGACCAAGCTGCGGAACGCGGTCGCGCTCAATCCGACGTCATCGACGGCGGGCACCGTCTTCTGTGGGGTGTTCGTGCAGGCGGTTCCATTCCTGGCGCTCGGCGTGGTGGTCAGCGGGTTGATCGCGGTGTTCGTGTCGCCGGAACGATTGGCGCGCTGGCTCCCGCGCCGTCCGGCCATTGCGGTGTTGGCAGCCGGCGTCGGCGGGGCGGCGTTGCCGGGCTGTGAATGCGGTTCGGTTCCGGTGGCGCGGCGACTGTTCGGTGAGGGCGGGGCCACAGGGGCGGCTGCGTTGACGTTCATGCTGGCCGCGCCGGCGATCAACCCGGTGGTACTCGTGGCCACCGCGGTCGCGTTTCCCGGTGCGCCCAAGATGGTCGTAGCGCGCATGGGGGCGTCGCTGCTGACCGCGGTGATCATGGGCTGGGCATGGTCACGCTGGGGTCGCGCGGAATGGATCACCCGCCGGTTGCCCGCTTCCGGATGCCGGACCGATTCGCGGTGGACGGTGTTCACCGAGGCGGCAAGGCACGACTTCCTGCAGGCCGCCTCGTATTTGGTGGTGGGCGCCGCCGCGGCGGCGGCGCTTCATGTGTTGGTGCCGCGTTGGGTGCTGGCGCATCTGGCGTCGAACCTGGTCCTGGGTGTTGTGGTGATGGCGACCCTGGCGGTGGTGCTGGCCCTGTGTTCGGAGGCCGACGCGTTCGTGGCCGCCAGCATGATCATGGTGCCGCTGCTGCCCCGGCTGGTGTTTCTGGTTGTGGGCCCGGCGGTCGACGTCAAGCTGTTCGCGATGCAGGCGGGGATGTTCGGCCGGGCTTTTGCCGCCCGCTTCGCCCCCTGCACGTTCCTGGTCGCGATCGCATGCGCCTGTGGTGTCGGGCTGTTCGTTTTGGGTGGCAGGTGATGAGCCGCGAAACCGAGAACACCGTGCTGCTCGTGGTGGGCATCAGCATCGTCATGGTCACGATCACGGGTGAGTTCACCCGCTACGTCAAGCCGGGGCTGCTGCCGTGGCTGGTCGCCTCGGCGGTGCTGCTCATCGGGTTGGCGCTCGTCGCGATGCTCGGCGATATCCGCCGCGGCGGTCCACGGACTAGCGGGCCTGGCGATCACGGCGAGGATCACGGCCACAGCCATAGGCGCGGCATCGTGTGGCTGCTGGTAGTTCCGATCATGGCGCTGTGTTTCGTCACGCCACCGGCGCTGCGGCCGTCGGCCGCCGCGCCGTCCGTGACAGCGGTGTCCAATGACGTTCTGAATCGGGCGTTTCCGCCGTTGCCCCCTGGCAGGGCTCCCGAACTGTCGCTGCCGGAGGTGCTCATGCGCGAAGCTCAGGACACCACCGGCTCGCTGAACAATCGGCCGATCACCGTGACCGGCTTTGTGTTGAACGAGGCGCAGGGCGTTGACCTTGGCCGCGTCGTCATCATCTGCTGCGCGGCCGACGCCCAACTGGCGCGGATCCATCTGAGGGGTCCGGCCGCCTCGCAAGCCGCGGGACTGCCGGACAACACCTGGCTTCGGGTTGAGGGCGAAGTCACGCCGCGGCAATCGACTTCCTCAGCCCCAATCCCGACCTTGCAGGCCACTGCGGTCACTCGCATCAATGCCCCGGCCAACCCCTACGACTATCCCCATTGATCAGTCGTCGTCACCTCAATTGGTTCGACCGGCGTTGCGGGTCCAAAACTGATGTCGACCGAGTGCTCTTGGCACCGGCGTGTTTTCCCACTGCCCGCGCTCTAGCCAATCGCGCAGGGCCGCTGCCTCGCCGCTGTCGGTGATGGGGCCGACCCAATGCGGTGGTCCGCAGGCTTCCCGATCCTTGGTGCAAGGCTGGACAAGGGCCATCACCCCGCATCCGGTCGGGCGAGACGCACATGTGACTGGACCGAGCACGCACTGGGCGGCGACCAGCATGGCGCGCGGACAGCGCCGGATGGCCGGACGCAGTTCCTCGATGACCGACAATTCGTGGTCGGCCGGGCAGGCGGCACAGACGACGACGGTGAAAGGGCGGTCGGTACCGCGGCGCTCGGACGTCAACGTGCCGCCGGTCCCGGGTAGGGCAGTAGCGCCATTTCGCGCGCGTTCTTGATCGCGGTGGCGACCTGCCGTTGTTGCTGGACGGTCAGGCCGGTGACCTGCCGGGAGCGAATTTTCCCGCGCTCCGAGATGAACACCCGCAGCGCGGCGGTGTCCTTGTAGTCGACGACGCTGAGCCCGAGGCTGGCGAGCAGGTTCTTTTTGGGTGACCTTCCTGCCGGGTGAGGGGTACGGCGCGGCCGCTGAGCTTTCCTGGCCACGCTCAGCGCTCCTCTCGGAAGTCGACGTGGCGGCGAATCACCGGGTCGTATTTCCGCAGCACCAGCCGGTCCGGGTCGTTGCGGCGGTTCTTGCGGGTGATGTAGGTGTAGCCGGTGCCCGCCGTGGAGCGCAGCTTGACGATCGGTCGAATCTCGTTGCGCGCCATTTAGATCCGCTGCCCTTCCCGGCGCAGCCGCGCCACGACTGCCTCGATGCCGTCGCGGTCGATGACCTTGATGCCCTTGGCGCTGACCCGCAGCCGAATGCGGCGGCCCTCCGACGGAAGGTAGTACGTCTTGAGCTGGACGTTGGGTGACCAGCGCCGGCGGGTCCGGCGATGGGAGTGCGAGACCGCGTTGCCGAAACTTGGTACCCGGCCGGTCACTTGGCAATGAGCGGACACTCGGCTCCTCCTCGACGCAAACTCTTATTGAAAATGATTTTCGACAATCACTGTCGGACACGGTACCGTACCGATAGGCCTATTGAAAATCATTACCGATAAGGACGCCGATGCGGACGCCCGTCATCCTGGTCGCGGGCCAGACGGACACCGACCCCGTCGTGGGCGCACTGCTGCGCACCCCCGGGACGCTGGTCGTCATGCACCGTTTCGACGGTCAGGTGGTGCGCCGGACGACCGCGATCCTGCACCACGGGGAATTGACAACGGCGGACAGTCCGCTGGCACTCTCACACGGGTGTGCGTCGTGCACCATCCGCAACGACCTGATGGTGTTGCTGCGTCAGCTGCACCGCCGCGACGACGTCGACCGAATCGTGGTGCGCCTTTCGCCGTGGCTGGAACCCGAACCGATCTGCGTGGCGATCGACCATGTCCGGGTGCGCGCGGCGCCGGGCTACGTCGACGGACCTGCGGCCCTCGATGTGTCGATCGCCGCGGTGGTGACCTGCGTCGATTCGTCGGTGTGGCTGACCCAGGCCCTCGGTGAGGCGGAACTCGACGACGGACGTACGTGGGCCCAGGTGGTTGTCGCACAGGCCGAATTCGCCGACGTCGTCGTGCTGAACCGCCCCGATCCCTTCGTGGCTGCCGCGCTGCGCCGGCTGTCACCGCGTGCCCGCATCAGGGTGGGCGCCGACGGCATCGAGCACGATCTGCGCAATCTGGACCGCGACGCGCGGCGAGGCCGAAGCGACGACCCGCACGCTCCGTTGCTGGCCGGTGAGCCGCCCCTGGATTCCCGGGGCCCGATCAACCTCGTCGAGTTCAATGCCCGGCGTCCGTTCCACCCGCAGCGCCTGCACGCCTCTCTGGACGTGCTACTGGACGGAGTCATCCGAACCCGGGGACGGCTGTGGCTGGCGAGCCGGCCCGACCACGCGATGTGGTTGGAATCGGCCGGCGGCGGGTTGCGGGTGAGCTCGGCCGGCAAATGGCTGGCCGCCCTGACTGGCCCCGAGCTAGCCGATATCGATGCGGAACGACGCGCCTTCGCCGAGCTGAGGTGGGACGACCGGCACGGCGATCGCCACACGGCGATGACGGTGCTGGTGTGCGGTGCGCAACCTGCGCAGGTCGTCGACGCCCTCGGCGACGCGCTGCTCACCGACGACGAGTTCCGATCCCCGCAGGACTGGCTGCACTACGACGATCCGTTCGGCGACTGGCACGAAGACCCTTGCCAAGCGCCGGCCGAAAACGCCCAAGACGCAGTTGCCCACGACACCCAGGACGGAGACCGCGCATGAAACCGGGCATCCACCCCGATTACCACCCCGTCGTCTTCCAGGACGCCAACACCGGCTCGATGTTCCTGACGCGATCGACCATGACAAGTTCGCGCACCGTCGAGTGGGAGACGCCGCACGGGGTCGAGACCTATCCGCTCGTCGTCGTGGAAGTCAGCTCCGCTTCGCACCCGTTTTGGACCGGCGGGCGCCGGATCGTGGACACCGCCGGACAAGTGGAGAAATTCCGCCGCCGCTACGGTAGCCGGCAAAAGCCCCGACCCGAGGGCGGTGCCGACGCCGGTCGGTGAACCTCCTCGTCGCCGTCGCGCCCGAGCCACCGACCCGAGCCGGGCGATGGCCCCCCGCCGATTCGGCTAGCCTCGGTTGAGTGCGTAGCGAAGGGGATACCTGGGACATCACAACGAGTGTCGGCTCGACCGCGCTGTTCGTAGCGACGGCGCGAGCGCTCGAGGCGCAAAAGCCGGACCCGCTGGCCGTCGACCCGTACGCGGAGCTGTTCTGCCGCGCCGTCGGCGGTCCCGCGGCCGACGTCCTCGACGGCAAAGAGCCCGACCACCCGCTGAAGAGCGCCGACTTCGGTGCGCATTTCGTCAACTTTCAGGCCGCGCGGACCAAGTACTTCGACGAATATTTCGGTCGCGCCGCCGACGCGGGGGTGCGGCAGGTGGTCATCCTGGCGGCGGGACTCGACTCTCGCGCCTACCGGCTGGACTGGCCCGCGGCGACCACGATCTTCGAGCTGGACCGCCCGCAGGTGCTCGACTTCAAGCGGGAGGTGCTCACCAGCCATGGCGCCCGACCGCGCGCCGAGCGCCGCGAGATCGCTATCGATCTCCGGGACGACTGGCCACAAGCATTGCGGGACAGCGGCTTTGATGCTGCCAAGCCGTCCGCGTGGATCGCCGAGGGGCTGCTGATCTATCTGCCGGCCGCCGCCCAAGAGCAGCTGTTCACCGGCATCGACGGCCTCGCCGGCCACGGCAGCCACGTCGCGATCGAAGACGGAGCCCCGCTCGAGCCGGACGAGTTCGAGGCTGCCGTCGAGGAGGAACGCGCGGCCGCCGCTGAGGGCAACCAGCGCCTGTTCTTTCAATTGGTCTACAACGAGCGGTGCGCGCCGGCCACCGAGTGGTTCGGCCGGCGAGGCTGGACCGCGGTCGGCACTCCACTGGCCGATTATCTCCGCGACAACCGTCGGCCGGTTCCCGGCCCGGATACCGAAGCCGGGCCGATGATTGCCCGCAACACTCTGGTCAGCGCGATCAAGGCATGAGCCTGCCCGGCGAACTAACGATGGAGCTGATCACCGAACCGACGCGGTGATCGCCCGGCCACGCGCGCGGCGCGGTGCCAGCCGGCTCGCTGGCAAGCGTTACTTGCTCGCGAGCTCGCCACGGCTGGAAGCCATCCACTTGGCCGCGCGGCGACCGGCGACGGCCTGGCGGAAGCCCGGACCGGCCAGCCGGACCACGGCATAAATCGCGAAGCTGATCGCGCTGATGAAAACGCTCGCTTTGACATGCGGCTTGAGGAGACCCAGCAGCAGTCCGCCGTCGGCGGCGATC
>NZ_LZKL01000023.1 GCF_001668725.1 Mycobacterium sp. E787
GGTCTGTGGTTCATTGACATAGAGGACAGATGTCTCCCGACATAGAGGACAGCCCAGTTATCGCGAGGTGTCCTCATGTCCAAGGCCCGTTTGGTCGTCGCCGCTGTCCAGGTTGAGCACCGCCCGATCAGTGAGGTCGCTCGGGACTACCGGGTCGCGCGCTCGTGGATCTACACCTTGCTGGCCCGCTACCGCGCCGAGGGCGAGCCTGGACTCGAGCCACGCTCGCGGCGCCCGTCCTCTAATCCCCGGCAGCTTCCCACCACCGTCGAAGAATTAATCATCAAGCTGCGCAAGCAACTTGGCGAACAGGGCTACGACGCCGGACCCCACACGATCGCCGTCCACCTGCGCCGCCAGACCGGCAACACCCCCGCGGTGTCCACCATCCACAAAGTCTTGCGCCGCCGCGGCTTCATCACCGCCCAACCCCACAAACGGCCCCGCAGCAGCTACCTGCGCTTCCAGGCCGACCAACCCAACGAATGCTGGCAGGCTGACATCACCCACTGGCAGCTGGCCGGCCCCGACATGACCGCCGCCACTGGCGCGCCGATCGAAATCCTCAACATCCTCGACGACCACTCCCGTAAAGCCCTGACCTGCACCGCCCGACCCGTGTTCACCGCGCTGGCCGTGCGCGACTGCTTCCGCGACGCCTACGCCGCCCACGGCCTGCCCGCCAGCGTGCTCACCGACAACGGCATGGTTTTCACCGCCCGCCACGCCACCGGCCCCGGCGGACGCACCGCCCTGCAAACCGAGCTGGCCACCCTGGGCGTCGTCTTCAAAAACTCCCGCCCCTATCACCCCCAGACCTGCGGCAAGGTCGAACGCTTCCACCAAACCCTCAAAAAATGGCTGACCCGCCAACCCCCAGCAGCCACCCTGGCTGACCTCCAAGCCCAGCTAGACACCTTCACCGAGTACTACAACACCGTGCGCCCACACCGCTCCTGCCAGCGCCGCACCCCCCAAGACACCTACCGCGCCCGACCCCTCGCCGGACCCGCCAACACGCCCCCCGGCATCCACTGGCGAGTACGCACCGACCGCGTCGACAGCTACGGCAAGCTCACCCTGCGCCACGCCGGACGACTCCACCACATCGGCATCGGACACCGCTGGGCCAACACCGCAGTCCACATGCTCATCGCCGACCTCAACATCCGCATCATCGCCACCGCCCACGGCCAACTCATCCGCGAACTCACCCTCGACACCACCCGCGACTACCAACCCCAAAAACCCAAAACACCCCCAGCCAACAACTGAGGGTGTTCACTATGTCGCGAGACATCTGTCCTCGATGTCTCGCGACATCACA
>NZ_LZKL01000024.1 GCF_001668725.1 Mycobacterium sp. E787
TGGAACGTCGCCTTCATTCGCCGGTTCATGCTGATCTTCGGCCCGATCAGCTCGCTGTTCGACTTCTTGACCTTCGGCCTGATGCTGGGCGTGCTGCACGCCGGCGCGATCGAGTTCCGGACCGGCTGGTTCGTCGAATCGCTTGCGACGCAGACGCTCATCATCTTCGCCATCCGCACGCGCAAGGTGCCGTTCTTCCGCAGCCGCGCCAGCGTTCCGCTGACCATCACCAGCCTCACCGTGGTCGCGGTCGGCGTCGCGCTCACCATCTCGCCGCTCGCCGCCACCCTCGGATTCACGCCGCTGCCCTGGCAGTTCTTTGCGGCGCTGGCCGGGTTCGTCGCCATCTATCTCGTTCTGGTGGAGCTGGCCAAGCTGATGTTCTACGCCGAGCCGACAAACCACCTACCGCATCGCACCCGCGGGGACGCCCATCGCATCCGGCGGCGCGCGGCACGTTTCCACTACATCAACGGCGTTTCGACCGCCGCTCGCGGATGATCGACGGGCGCACCGTGATGGCGTGTCGTCTCACGCATGTTTAGGTATCAGAGGTCGGGATCGGCTGTGATCTCGTCGGTGTCGGCGTTGTAGTCGAAGAGTTCGGCGTAGCGCCCCCAGCCGATGGCGATATCCAGTTGTTGTTGGGCGTCCTGCGGGGCGAATTCTCGTTGCAGGATGTCGAGGAAGAATCCGGCGCGCAGGTTGCCGTCGGGACAGTCATGCAGGGCATGACAAATGGTGCGCACCAAGGGTGCCCGGGTCCGTACTTGCCGAGCGAAGATCCGTTTGCTGGCTTGGATGTCGGCGATGGTGAAATCCTTTCCAACGGAGGTGAGTTCGAGGTCTGCGCCGTTGACGCGCAAGAAATCGAGCAGCACTGCGGCATCCACCAGTGGCAGCAGGTCTTGCGGGACGATGGTGAGGTCGGCGGCGATGTCCGGGATGTTGACTCGCCCGCCCTTCCCGTAGACGATTTCGACCAGCCCCGCCAGCCCGCCAACGGTTGCTCTCGGTAGCGGAAGGCTGGTGGGGGTGGCCGTGGTGGGCTCGACGGGCGATGTGCCCGCTCCGGTGCCGGTCAGCAGTCCGTAGAGCTTGTCGACGAGCGCTTCGAACGAGGGGGATCGGCGGTCGCGGGGACGCTCGAGCTCGATGGGGAGCTCGGCCAGGATGTGGCCGGGGTTGCTGCTGAGCACGATGACACGGTCGGCCAAGATGATCGCTTCTTCGATGTTGTGGGTGACCAGGCAGATCGCTTTTGTCGGGAACTCTTGGCCGGTCCACAGTGTCATCAACTCGTTGCGCAGATTCTCGGCGGTGAGGACATCGAGCGCGGAAAAGGGTTCGTCCATCAGCAGCAGATCGGGTTGCAGCACCAGCGCCCGGGCGAACCCGACGCGTTGGCGCATGCCGCCGGACAGTTCTTTGGGGTAAGCGGATTCGAAACCGTCGAGGCCGATCAGGTCGATGGCCTCCACCGCGCGCCTGCTCCGTTCGGCGGGCGCGATCTTGCGTGCCGCCAAACCGAGTTCGACGTTCTTCTGCACGGTCAGCCAGGGCATCAGAGCAAAGTTCTGGAAGACCATCGCAGTACCGGGGTTGGCGCCGGTCAGTTCGGCACCGTCGTAGCTCGCCACCCCGCTGGTGGCAGGGATCAATCCGGCGATCACGCGCAGCAGCGTCGACTTGCCGCATCCGGAACGCCCGAGCAGCGCGACCACCTCGCCCGCCCGGATGTCGAGATTGATGTCATCGAGGACCGGCAACGTGCCACCGTCGGGCTTGGGGAAGCTCTTGCTGACGTGTTCCAAGTGAATGATCACGTCATTTCCGGTCATGGGAACCTCCGTCAAGCCTTCCGGGATCAGGATAGGGAGAAGCGACGCTCGGACAGGCGGTAGAGCGGCTGCCACAGCACGATGTTCATGGTCACGACGTACATGCTCATCGCGATCACGCCGATCAGCAGGCGCGGGGCATCGCCCACCGCGGTGGCGTGCGTGATGTAGGAACCGAGCCCGACGGCGGACAACGTGGTGCCGTGGTACTGGACCACCTCGGCGACGATCGAGGCGTTCCACGCGCCGCCGGCCGCGGTGATGCCGCCGGTGACGTAGCTCCCGAAGATCCCGGGCAGTATCAGGTTGCGCCACCTCAGTACCGTCGGCAGTCGAAGGTTGGCAGCGGCGTCGCGAAGGTCATTGGGGATCGCACTCGCGCCGGCGATGACGTTGAACAGGATGTACCACTGCGTGCCGAGCGCCATCAGCAGGATGCCGCCCCAGTTGATGCTGATTCCGGTCATCAGCAGCAGGGCGGTGAACAACGGAAACAAAAAGTTCGCCGGGAAGGACGCCAGCACCTGGACCACCGGCTGGGCAAAGCGAGTTACCTTGGGATTCAAGCCAATCCACACCCCAATGGGTACCCAGATCAACGTCGAGACCACGACCACCACCACAACGCGGGCGAAAGTGGCCAAGCCGAGCAGCGCCGCGTGGCCGACCTCCGCGAAGCCCACGCTGTGGGCGATGTACTCGATCATTCGGAACGCGCCGTAGCCGAGCGCACCACACAACGCGAGAATGAATACTGCGTCGCCAAAACTGCGTCGCGCGGCTGACGTCTTGAGCGGACGTCCGGTTGTGCCGAACACCGCCATCACCCGGTCGACCGGGTACACCAGCCGCCCGAGGGGACGGGCGACGATGCCGGGTACGCGTGAGCGCCGCAGGACGTCCAGTGTCACGCTGCGCGGCGCTTCCAGCGACTCGGATTCCTCGATGCGAAATCGTTCGGCCCACGCCGTCAGCGGGCGCCAGAACAGCGCGTTCACCCCGATGATCACCACGACCATGGTCGCGACGGCCAGCAGGACCCTGGTGAGGCTTCCCTGGTCGCTGGCCGATGCGACATAGGCGCCGATCCCGGGCAGGGCGAACCTGTGGTTGTTGACGCTGAGGGCTTCCGACGCGGTGAGGAAGAACCAGCCCCCGCCGAAACTCATCATGCCGTTCCAGACCAATGGGATGACACCGCTGGGCAGATCGACCCGCCAGAACCGCTGCCAGCGCGACAGCCGCAACAACCGGGACGCCTCGTCCAGATCGTGGGGCTGAGTGATCAACGACTGGTAGAACGCGAAGGTCATGTTCCACGCCTGTGAGGTGAAGATCGCGAAGATGGAAGCGCATTCCAGACCTAACAGCGAGCCCGGAAACAGCGCGATGAAACCGGTGATCGTGATCGCGAGGAATCCCAGAACCGGCACGGATTGCAGGAAGTCCAACAGCGGGATGAGCACTTTTTCGGCACGGCGGGAACGCGCCGCCGCGGTGGCGTAGGAGAACGTGAACACCAGGGATAGGCCCAGTGCGGCGAACATTCGCAACAATGAGCGTGCGGCGTAATAGGGCAGGTTGGCGGGGTCGGTGGACACCGACGACGGCGCGTTGGGCACCGTCCACGGCACTGTCGCCCCGCGGCCGACGCGGACGACCAACCAGAGCAGCACCGCAGCCCCGACGAACACGGCGACATCGGCTGCCCAGCTGCGCGCCGGCCGGGCCACGACTGCGGCACCACGGCCGGGAAATGGGCGCAGCACGGTCATTTCGCCAATGGTGTCGCAAGCGACACCATTGCACCACCCGTGAGCCGATCCGGCCGTCCGCTGAGTGAATCGGTGGTAAACAGCCGCCCGCCAAGCCCATTGCGGGCTATATTTCCGCGTCATGAGCGAAGAGCACGCGTTGGTCATCGTCGCCGGGTACCAGGACCTCGAGTCGGCCCGCCGCGACTTCGAATCCCTGGCCGAGCGGACGAAGGCCAAGGACGTGCCGCTGCGGGGCGCGGTGCTGGTCGGCAAGGACGCCGACGGCACCCCCGTGCTGGTGGACACGGGCAACCGGCTCGGCCGCCGCGGCGCCGCGTGGGGCGCCGGGGCGGGCCTGGCCGTCGGCCTGTTCTCGCCGGCGCTGCTGGCCACCGCGGTGGTCGGCGCGGCCGCGGGCGCGTTGGCGGGCACCTTCGCCGACCACCGGATCAAAAGCGGACTGGCCGACAAGATCGGGCAGGCGCTGGCCGCGGGCAGCGGCCTGGTCATCGCGGTGACGCCGGCGGGCGGCCGGCTCGCCGTCGAGCAGGCGCTGGGCGGCTCGCCGATGAAATCGGTTGCGGAGCTCAGCCATTCGACGCTGAGGAGCCTTAGCGCGGCGCTGGAAGAGGCGATGGGCAAGTTCAATCCGGACCGCACCCGGCTGCCGTTGCCGCAACGCGCGTTCGGCGGCACCATCGGCCGCACCATGGCGGACTCGGTCGGTGACTGGACCATCGTGCCCGGGCCGAAGGCGCCCGACGGCGCGCCCAACGTGTTGATCGTGCTCATCGACGACGCCGGGTTCGGCGGTCCGGACACCTTCGGCGGCGGCATCCGGACGCCCACGCTGACCCGGGTGGCGCAAAACGGGTTGACCTACAACCGCTTTCACGTCACCGCGGTCTGCTCACCCACCCGCGCGGCGCTGCTGACCGGGCGCAACCACCACCGGGTGGGCTTCGGATCGGTCACCGAGTTTCCCGGCCCCTTCCCGGGCTATTCGTCGGTGAAGCCGCAAAGCTGCGCCGCGCTGCCCCGCATCCTGCGCGACAACGGCTATGTGACAGGCGGTTTCGGCAAGTGGCATCTGACCCCGGACAACGTCCAGGGGGCGGCGGGGCCGTTTGACAACTGGCCGCTGGGTTGGGGATTCGACCACTTCTGGGGATTCCTGTCCGGCGCCGCCGGCCAGTACGACCCGATCATCACCCAGGACAACGCCGTGATCGGCGTGCCGCAGGGCAAGGACGGCAAGCCCTATTACTTCCCCGACGACCTCACCGACAAGGCCGTCGAATGGCTGCACGCCGTGCGGGCCCAGGACGCCGAGAAGCCGTGGATGATGTACTACTCGACCGGCGCCACCCACGCGCCGCACCACGTGTTCAAAGAGTGGGCCGACAGGTACCGCGGCCAGTTCGACGAGGGCTGGGACGTCTACCGGCGCAAGACATTCGAACGGCAAAAGCAGCTCGGCGTCATTCCGCCGGACGCCGAGCTCACCGAGCGGCCCGACCTGTTCCCGGCGTGGGACGGCCTGTCGGACAACCAGAAGAAGCTGTTCGCCCGCCAGATGGAGGTGTTCGCCGGCTTCTCGGAAAACGCCGACTGGAACGTCGGCCGGCTCCTGGACGCGATCGATGATCTCGGCGAGTCGGACAACACGCTGGTCTTCTACATCTGGGGCGACAACGGCGCCAGCATGGAGGGCACGGTCACCGGCTCGTTCAACGAGATGACGTTTCTGAACGGGGTACTGCTCGACGCCGACCATCAGCTGGAGCTCATCGAGCAGTACGGCGGGATCGAGGCGCTCGGCAACGAGTTCACCGCACCGCATTTCGCCAGCGCGTGGGCCCACGCCAACAACACCCCGTTCCAGTGGGGCAAGCAGATGGCCAGCCACCTGGGCGGGGCGCGCGACCCGATGGCGGTCGCCTGGCCGGCCCGGATCCGGCCCGACGCGGTGGTTCGTGACCAGTTCACCCACTGCATCGACATCGCCCCAACGGTATTGGAGGCCATCGGTTTACCGCAGCCGGTCAGCGTCGACGGCATCGATCAGGAGCCCTTGGACGGCACCAGTTTCGTGCACACCTTCGACGACGCGGCGGCCGAGGAACGCCACACCGTCCAGTACTTCGAGATGTTCGCCAGCCGCGCTATCTACAAAGACGGGTGGTGGGCGTGCGCCCGGCTGGACAAGGCGCCGTGGGACTTCTCGCCGGAGACGCTGCAACGGTTCGCGCCCGGAAGCTACGATCCCGACGAGGACGTCTGGGAGCTGTATCACCTGCCCGACGACTTCTCCCAGGCGCGCAACCTGGCGGCCGAACATCCCGACAAGCTCGCCGAACTCACACAGCTGTGGTGGGCCGAGGCCGAACGCAACCGGGTGCTGCCGTTGCTGGGCGGGCTCGCGGTGATGTTCGGCAGCCTGCCGCCGCTGCCCACCACCACGCGGTTCACCTTCAAGGGCGGCGTGCAGAACATCCAGCGCGGCATGGTGCCCCGCATCTTCGGCCGCTCCTATGCGATCGAGGCCCGCCTGACGGTCCCCGAGGACGGCGCGCAGGGCGTGATCGTCGCCGACGCCGACTTCATCGGCGGGTTCGCGTTATGGGTCGACGAGGGGCGGCGCCTGCGCCACACGTACTCGTATCTGGGTGTCGATACCTACAAGCAGGTCTCGGACGAGCCGATTCCCCCCGGCGACGTCACGGTCCGGATGCTGTTCGAGTCCGAGCAGCCGGTCCCCGGCTCGGGCGGCCGGGTGACGCTGTGGGCGGGCGATCGGCAGATCGGCGCGGGCGAGATGGCCAAGACGGTGCCGCTGGCGTTCACCTCGTACGCCGGGATGGACATCGGCCGCGACAACGGCCTGGTGGTGGACCGCGACTACGAGGACAAGGCGCCCTACGCGTTCACCGGCACCGTCAAGGAGGTCGTCTTCGACCTCAAACCCGTTGCGCCCGAAGCGGAGAAGGCGCTGCACGAGCACGCGGCGGTGCAGGCCGTCGGCCGGGGCGCCGCGGGCTGAGGCGCTGACTACTGCTGGGCCAGGACGACGTTCGCCCCGGCGAGGCCGGACTGGATGCCGCGGTCGATCTGGTCGGCGACGGGCGACCCGCCGTTGGAGACGGTCTCCGGGCAGCTGCAGCTGAGTTCGCTGAATACGCTGGGGTCGGCGCCGGCGGGCACCGCCATCGCCACCGCTGCACCGACGGCAAGGGCAGCGCCGGCAAGGATTTTCGATACCACTCGTTGTTCTCCGCACTAGTTGGTATGCGAAATGGTAGGCGCCGAAAATCGCTGATCTGCTAGCGCGGCGTTTCGATTGCGTTAAGACGAATGCGTCGGGCAGTAAGCGCGGATGCTCGCGCCGACGAAGAAACCGGCGTGGTAGCCGTCCAGGCCGCTGTTGGCCTGCACCGTGGACGCGACCTGGGCGGGCGTCTTGCCGTTGTCGAGCTCGTCGCAGACCTCGTGACCGGCGATGATGGCTTTGTCGGGTGATCCGAAGCGGATGCCCTTGGCGGTCAGCGCCGCCAGGAAGGCGTCGTCGTTCGCGTCGCCGCGGGCGATCGGGGCGGCCGCGAGGGGTCCGAGCGCGGCCAGCACGGCCAGGACGGGGGCCCAGACCCGTGACATCACCCATCCTTCCTCAGCCGCGAATGCTGGACGTTACAGCTTCGCACACGGTACCGACCGCAAATTTGCGATCACGGCGAGGGAAAGTAACGGCGTTGCGCGAGGTGCCGTCGTGTTGCCGCTACGACGGGATGTCGGCGTACTGCGGGCAGTACGCGCGCTCGGCGATCGCGACGAAGTAGCCGGCGTTGTCGCCGTCGAGCTTGCTGCTGTTCATCACGTCGGTCGCGATCTGCTCCTGCGTCTTGCCCATGTCGAGCTGGTGGCAGACCAGGTGACCGGCCGCGATCGCCGATTTGGCGTTGTCGTGCTCGATGCCGTGGGCGTGCAGGGCCGCGATGAACGCGTCGTCGTTGCCGTCGGCCTGGGCATTCGGCGCGGGCAACAGCGGGCCCAGCAGCGCGACGGCCGGGATGAACCCGGCCGCCAACAGCGGGAGCAGCAGGCGGGGCTTGCGGCTGCGGGTGCTCGTCATTTCTAATACCCCCAAGGGTCTTCCAAAAAGATCCGAGTTCGACGACTGAAGGTTCGACCTAGAACGTTGCAGGCAGGTTACAGCTTGGCATCGTTCAATCATCGTGGATATTGCGAACATCGCAACATTGGTTATGTCGTCCGAGCGCGATCGGTAGCTTGACGGCATGCCGTACGCGCGCTGGCTGACGCTCGCCGTCGTGGCGGCATGCGCGGTGAGCGCGGCGGGCTGCGGCGTGCGGCTGGTCTCGACGGCCAGCGCCAGGGAGGTGTCCGGCACGCTGCGGTCCGGCGGCATGGACCGCACGTACACGCTGCACGTGCCGCCCCGCGAACCGGTCGGCCTGGTGCTCAGCCTGCACGGCGGCGGCGGCCGCGGAACCGGGCAGCAGGGCCTGACCGACTTCGACGCCGTCGCCGACGCCACCGACCTGCTGGTGGCCTATCCCGACGGCTTCGACAAGAGCTGGGCCGACGGGCGGGGGGCGTCACCGGCGGATCGCCACCACGTCGACGACGTCGGGTTCCTGGTCGCGCTGGCCGGCAAGCTGCAAAGCGATTACCACATCCCGCCCGGGCATGTGTTCGCCACCGGCATGTCCAACGGGGGCTTCATGACCAACAAGCTGGCCTGCGAGCGCGCCGACGTCTTCGCCGCCATCGCGCCGGTCGCGGGGACGCTGGGCGCGGGCGTGGCCTGCCATCCGTCGCGGCCGGTGGCCGTCCTGGCGGCGCACGGCACCGCCGACCCGCTGGTGCCGTTCAACGGCGGGGACGTGCGGGGACGCGGCGGGGTCAGCCACTCCGTCGCCGCGACCGCCATGGTGGGCATGTGGCGGTCGGTCGACGGCTGCCGGGGCGACCCGGCGACGCAGGTGCTGCCCAACGTCGGCGACGGCACCGTCGTGCACCGCTTCGACTCGACGGCGTGCGCGGCGTCGACCGAGGTGGTCTTCTACCAGATCGACAACGGCGGGCACACCTGGCCGGGCGGCAAACAATATCTGCCCCAGGCGGTCATCGGGCGCACCTCGCGGGCGCTGGACGCGTCGGAGGTCATCGCCCGGTTTTTCGTCGCGCACGCCCGCGATTAGCCCTGTTACTATGCCTCATGGCGGCGATCGTCCCCTCTAGGCACTCCGCAGGAATTCACTTGAAGCTCAAACGATTTGGCGCCGCCCTGAGCATCCTGGCCGCGGGCGCGACGGTGTTGTCGGCGTGCGGCGGCGAACACCACACCGCCGGGGGCACCGCGACGACGAGCGCGCCGCCGGCCAAGGTGTCCTGCGGCGGGAAGCCGACGCTGCGGGCGAGCGGCTCGACCGCCCAGCAGAACGCGATGACCCGTTTCGTCAAGGCCTTCGAGCAGGCCTGCCCCGGGCAGTCGCTGAACTACACACCCAACGGTTCGGGCGCGGGGATCGGCGAATTCCTGGGCAACCAGACCGATTTCGCCGGCTCGGACTCGCCGCTGAGCGCCGACGAGTACACCCGCGCGCAACAGCGGTGCGGCTCGCCCGCGTGGAACCTGCCCGTGGTGTTCGGCCCCATCGCGATCGCCTTCAACGTCAACGGCGTGACGGCGCTGAGCCTCGACGGCCCCACCCTGGCCCGAATCTTCAACGGCGGCATCACCACCTGGAGCGATCCGGCGATCCAGGCGCTGAACCCCGGTGCCGCCCTGCCGGCCGAGCCGATCCATGTGGTGTTCCGCAGCGACCAGTCCGGCACCACGGACAACTTCCAGCGCTACCTCGACAGCGCGTCCAACGGCGCGTGGGGCAAGGGCGCCGGCAAGACATTCAACGGCGGTGTCGGCGAGGGCGCCAAGGGCAACGACGGCGCCGCCGCGGCCGTCAAGGGCACCGAGGGGTCGATCACCTACAACGAATGGTCGTTCGCCCAGGCGCAACACCTGGGCATGGCCAAGGTCATCACGTCGGCCGGCCCGGACCCGGTGGCGATCGGCGCGGACTCGGTGGGCAAGACGATCTCGGCCGCCTGGTTCATCAAGCAGGGCAACGACCTGGCCCTCGACACGATCTCGTTCTACCGGCCCAACCAGCCCGACTCCTACCCGATCGTGCTGGCGACCTACGAGATCGTCTGCTCGAAGTATCCCGACTCCCAGGTCGGCACCGCCGTGAAGGCGTTCCTGCGCAGCACGATCGGCGCCGGGCAGGACGGGCTGGCGGACAACGGGTACATCCCGATTCCGCAGGAGTTCAAGTCCCGGCTGTCGACCGCGATCGACGCCATCTCATGACCCGCGATACCTCGGGCAGTACGCAGCCACGCTGGCGCCGATGAAGTACCCGGCGCGGTAGCCGTCCAGGTTGCTGTTGGACATCACCTCGGAGGCGATGTCGGACTTCTGCTTACCGAGATCCAGTTCGTCGCAGACCTCGTGGCCGGCGACGATGGCGGCTTGCGGCGACGCGAACTGGATGCCCTTGAGCTTCACCGCCGCCACGAACGCGTTGTCGACCGCGTCCGCGCGGGCGGCCGGGGCGGCCGGCGCCGCAAGGCCGAGCAGCGTGACCAGCGCGCCGAGGCCGCGCAACATCCGGCTGGTCGGCACCGCTGAGACCTCCCCGTGGACCATCGCTGCCGGCACTCCGGGCCGCTGACACCCAAGATCATTGCACGCCGCGACCGGAAGTTCAGCGCTGGCAGGACGGGCACCAGTACGTCACCCGCTCACCGCCGTCGTCGTAGCTGATGGGGGTGCGGCAGCGGCGGCAGGGTTGTGCCGCCCGCCCGTACACCCACAGCTGCCGGCCGGCCCGGGTGTCGCCCGTGGTGCAGCGGTTCCATCGGAAGCGGTTGATCCACAGCATGTCCCGGGCCCGCGACACCAACCGGTGCGGGTCGGCGACCGCGCCCACCCGCGCGGTGGGCAGGTGCCCGCTGACGAAACACAGTTCGTTGCAATAGACGTTGCCGATCCCGGCCAGCACCCGCTGGTCCAGCAGCGCCTCGGCCAGCGGCCGGTCCGGGCGCGCCGCCAGGTTGGCGGCGGCGCGCTCCGGATCCCAGTCCGGGCCCAACAGGTCGGGCCCCAGGTGCGCGACCGCGTCGGTGTCGCGGTCACGCTCCAGGATCTCCAGCACGCCAAGGTCGACGCCCACGGCGCGAACATCGTTGGCTTCCAAGATGATTCGCGCCCGATGGTCGATCCGGCCCGGCCGGGTGCCGACGCGCCAGCTGCCGTCCATCTTCAGATGCGAGTGGATGCTGGCCCGTCCGACGCGGATGAACAGGTGCTTGCCGCGGCTGAGCACCTCGTCGACGACCTGCCCGGTCAGGTCGACGGTGGCGAACCGCGGAACCCGGACGTCGCAACGGGTCAGGGTGCGCCCGGCCAAGTGCTCGCGCAGCGCGGCCGCGGTGTGCCAGACGGTGTCGCCCTCGGGCATTATTTCCCGGGGGTCATCGCAACCGCATTCCGCGCGGGGTCCGGGCGAATCCGGCGTCCGAGAGCGCCTCGCCGACCCGGCCGCCCTGCAACGCCGGCGCCCCGTCGATGCGTTCGACCAGGATCGACGCGACGCGCCGGGCCGCGACCAGGTCGGCCAGCGCCGCGGCCGCGGCATGGGCGGCCGCGGGATCCTCGGTGAACGTCAGCAGTGACCGCCCGCCGCGCTCGAGGAACCAGGCCAGCTCGCCGTCGACGAGCACGACCAGCGCCCCCGCCTTGCGGCCCGGCCGCGCCGCTGTGCCCTGGCCGCCGGCAGCGTCGGCGCCCGAGGCCGGCCAGGGCAGCGCGGCGCCGTACGGGTTGGCCGGGTCGGCGGCGGCCAGCGCGACCGCCCGGTACTCCGGGCGCTCGGGGTCGATCCCGTCGGTGTAGCTGCGCAGCCGGTCGACGGTGGAGGCGACGGCGAACTGGGCGCCGCCCAGCGACTCGACGAAGTAACCGCGCTGGCACCTGCCGGCCTCCTCGAACGTGCTCAGCACCTTGTAGACCGTGGCGAAACCGCCGGGCACCCCCTCGGCGGCCACCGCGCCCCGGGTCAGCACGCCGTGCCGGTTCAGCAGCAGCTCGGCCTGATAGTGGGCCCGCACCGTGGAATCCGGCTCGGGGGCCGGCAGCACCGACCACCGCCCGGCCACGGTCGGGTCGGTGCTGCGGTGCTGGGCATGCGCGACGCTGTAGCGGCTCAGCCGCGGCGGCCGCTGCACCCGGTGCGCCGGCTGGGACGGTCGCGAGCGCTTCCGGGCCCCCGCGCCACCCAGCACGGCGCGGACCGGCGCGAACGTGTCGCCGGTGACCCAGCCGGCCCAGATGAGCTCCCACAGCGCGTCTTTGAGCGCCGCCGATCCCTCGCCGGGCGGCCCGCCGCCGGCGAGCTGGCGGAAGAAGTACGCGCCGCCCCCGGCCAGCGTGTCCAGGATCGCGCGATGGACGTCGGTCAGCTCGAGCGGGGCGGGGCCGGCCAGTGTGAACGGGGCGGACTCGCCGGCGTGCAGCGCGACCCAGCCGTCGCTGCCCGAGATCGACCCGGCGCCCGACCAGGTGACCTCGCCGCCGGCCAGCAGCTCGTCGAGCAGCGCGGGGGAGTAGTCGCGGACACGCGGCGCCAGGATCAGCGGCTCGAGCGCCGAGGCCGGCACCCGGACCCCGGCCAGCTGGTCGATCACCGAGACCAGCCCGTCGAGGCCCGCCTGGGGTGCCGACACGTGGTGCCAGGCCGGCAGGAACCGCCCGTAGGCGGCGGTGCTCACGGGCTCGACCTGCGCGTGCATCGCCGCCAGCGAGCGCCGTCGCAGGATGCGCAGCACGTCGGCGTCGCACCACTGCTCGCCGCCGCCGGGCACCCCGGGGATGTCGGGCGCGACGACGAAGTCGCCGCGCACCAGCTTGCCTTTGGAACTGGAGGGGTCGGCGAGCCGGCCCAGCACGTCGGCGGTGACCCGCAGTCCCAGGCCGAACCGGGCGGCGGCCTCGGCCGTGGTGAACGGGGTGTGGGTGCGCGCATAGCGGCCCAGCAGCTCGCCCAGCGGGTCGGCCACCGCCTCGGTGAAGGCCGTCGGCACGCCCAGCGGAACGGCGGCGCCGACGCCGTCGCGCAACCGGCCGATGTCCTCGACGGCGACCCACCAGCTGCGGCCGGCGAACGACACCGTCAGCGCCCGCCTGGCGGCCCGCAACCCCTCCAGCCAGCCGCCGACGTCGGCGCCGCCGGCCCGCGCGGACAGCTCCTCCTCGGTCAGCGGGCCCAGCAGCCGCAGCAGGTCGGCGGCGCCTTCGGCGTCGCGCGCGGCCCGGTCGGCCGACAGGTGCTGCAGCTGCCGGCCGGTCGCGGCGATGACGTCGGGATCGAGCAGTTCGCGCAGCTCCACCCGGCCGAGCAGCTCGGCCAGCAGCGTGCTGTCCAGCGACAGCGCCGCGGCCCGGCGCTCGGCGAGCGGGGTGTCGCCCTCGTACATGAACGCGCCCACGTAGCCGAACAACAGGGACGCCGCGAACGGGGACGGCCGCGCCGTCTCGGCTTCCAGCACCCGCACCCGGCGCTGGGCGATGCGGGTCATCAGCCCGGTCAGCGCGGGCACGTCGTAGACGTCCTGCAGGCATTCGCGGACGGTCTCCAGCACCACCGGGAAGTCGGGGTACTTGCGCGCCACGTCCAGCAGCTGGGCCGCGCGCTGGCGCTGGTGCCACAGCGGCGAGCGGCGGCCCGGGTGCCGGCGGGGCAGCAGCAGCGCGCGGGCCGCGCACTCCCGGAACCGCGACGCGAACAGCGCCGAGCCGCCCACCTCGGCGGTGACGACCGGGTCGATCTCGTCGGGGTCGAAGACGAACAGTTCGGCGCCGGGCGGCGCACCGTCGTCGCCGGACAACTCCGTGTCGGGCAGCCGCACCACGATGCCGTCGTCGGAGGCGGTCGGCTTCTCGTCGATGCCGTAGCGTTCGCGCAGCCGCCGGCCCACCGCCAGGGCGAGCGGCCCGTGCACCCGCAGCCCGTACGGCGAGTGCAGGATCACCCGCCAGTCGCCCAGCTCGTCGCGGAACCGCTCGACCAGCAGGGTGGTGTCGGTGGGCACCACCCCGGCCGCGGTGCGCTGCTCGTTCAGCAGACCCCACAGGTTGTCGGTCGCGTAGGCGTCGAAACCCAAAGCGCCGCAACGCTTGTCGAAGTCGGCCCGCTTCAGTGCCGCCAGCTCCCCGGTGAACGCGCCGAGCGCGGCGCCGAGCTCGGCCGGGCGGCCGGCGTCGTCGCCGCGCCAGAACGGCAACCGGGCGGGCTGTCCCGGCGCGGGAATCACCAGCACCCGGTCATGGGTGATCTCGGTGATCCGCCAGCTGGTGGCGCCCAGCGAGATGACGTCGCCGGGGCGCGACTCGTAGACCATCTCCTCGTCGAGTTCGCCCACCCGCGACGGCTTTTCCGAGTCGGTGGCGAGATAGACCGTGAACAGCCCCCGGTCGGGGATGGCGCCGCCGGACGTCACCGCGAGCCGCTGCGCGCCGGGCCGCGCGGTCAGCGTGCCCGCATCGCGGTCGTAGACCAGGCGCGGCCGCAGCTCGGCGAACTCGGTGGAGGGGTACTTGCCGCTCAGCAGGTCCAGGGTGGCCTCGTAAACGCTGCGCGGCAGCGTCGCGAACGGGGCAGCCCGCCGCACGGTGTCGAACCACCGGTCGGCGTCGAGTGGCTCCAGCGCGGCGGCCGCCACGGTCTGTTGCGCCAGGATGTCCAGCGGGTTGGCGGGGACCCGCATCGTCTCGATCTGGCCGGCGAGCATGCGCTGCACGGTCACCGCGCACCCGATCAGGTCGGTGCGGTGCTTGGGGAAGACGACCCCCCGGGACACCTCGCCGACCTGGTGGCCGGCCCGCCCGATGCGCTGCAGGCCGCTGGCCACCGACGGCGGCGCCTCCACCTGGATCACCAGGTCGACGGCGCCCATGTCGATGCCCAGTTCCAGGCTCGACGTCGCCACCACCGCCTTGAGCAGCCCGCGCTTGAGGTCCTCTTCGACCAGGGCGCGCTGCTCCTTGCTGACCGAGCCGTGGTGGGCGCGCGCGAGCACCGCGTCGGCGCCCAGGGTCTGGCCGCTGCCCATGATGTGGGCCGGCGCCCCGCCGGGCACGCCGGGGTTCGACCCGGACGGCGCCGCGCCGACGTTCAGGCCGGCGCGCTCGGCGTGGATCTCGTTGAGCCGGGCGGTGAGTCGCTCGGCCAGCCGCCGCGAGTTGGCGAACACGATCGTCGAGCCGTGCGATTCGATCAGGTCGACCAGGCGCGCCTCGACGTCGGGCCAGATGGTGTTGTTCGCCAGGTTGGCCATGTCGGGCACCGGCACCTGCACGGTGAGCTCGATCGTCTTGGCCGACGGCGGGGCCACGATCGTGGTGGGGGCCCCGCCGGACAGGAACCGCGCCAGCTCCTCGGGCGGGCGCACGGTGGCCGACAACCCGATGCGCTGCGCCGGACGCCCCGCCCGCAGGTCGTCCAGCCGCTCCAGCGACAGCGCGAGGTGCGCGCCGCGCTTGCCGCCCGCGATGGCGTGGATCTCGTCCACGATCACCGTGTCCACCCCCGCCAGGGTCTCGCGGGCCGCGGAGGTCAGCATCAAGAACAGCGACTCCGGGGTGGTGATCAGCACGTCGGGGGGGTGCGCGATGAGTTGACGGCGCGCGGCGGGCGGGGTGTCGCCGGAGCGGACGCCGACGCTGATGTCGGGGGCGGGCCGCCCATGGCGCTCGGCGATCCGGGTGAGCCCCGCCAGCGGGGTGCGCAGGTTGCGCTCGACGTCGACCGCCAGCGCCTTGAGCGGGGACACGTACAGCACGCGCGTGCCGCGCGGGCGTTCGGCGGCACCGGCAAGACTGTCCAGCGCCCACAGGAACGCCGCGAGCGTCTTGCCGGATCCGGTCGGCGCGATCACCAGGGTGTTGGCGCCCTCGGCGATGGCGTCCCAGGCCTGCGCCTGCGCGGTGGTCGGCGCCGCGAAGGTGCTGGCAAACCACTCGCGCGTGGTCGCGCTGAACCGGCGCAGCGGCTCCAGTGGGGGCCCCGGCGGGGAATCGGCGCGAGTGCTCACCTCACCATGGTGCCAACACCCACCGACACCGGACCGGCGGGTTTCTACAGCCGCGCGGTCGCCATCGCCTCGGACAGTTCCTTCGGAATCTCCGGGACCCGGGCGATGGCGTCGAGCAGCGCGTGCGCGCAGGCGTCGGCCAGCCGCTCGGCGTCGGTGGTGGGGTCCATGATGCGCTGACGACAGATCTCGAAGGTGAACGCCAGCCAGCCCTGGATGATCACCCGCAGGTCGCGCTCGACCTCCGGTCGCAGCGCGCTGGTGTCCGGCATCCCGCTGACGACCTCACCGATGCGGGACATGATGTGTTCCATCTGGCGGTTCTTGGCTTCGTCGTCGATGCCGAGCAGGACCGGGTCGGACCGGCCGAGACCCACGTAGGCGGCCCACGCGGCTTCCGGATGCTGCTGGTGGTAGGCCATGTAGGCCAGCACGCCGGTCCGGATCTCCTCGAACATCGTCAGGCCCGCGGGCGGCGGGTTGTTGGTGGCCTCGTACAGCCGGTCGGCCTCGTCCTTGACGACCGCGGCGAAGAACGCCCGCTTGTCGGGGAAGTAGTGATACATCAGCGCGCGCGACACCCCCGCGCGCTCGGCTATCTCGTCGATGCGGACCTCGTCGTAGGGTCGCTTCCCAAAGACTTCTGCCCCCAAAGCGAGCAGCTCAGCCCGCCGGTCCTCAGGGGATAGCCTCCTCCTGGCTGTCACCATGTGTCAGATAGTACTCATATGAAATGAGACGCCTCCCGCGCAGCGATGATGCTGGCCAGCGGTAACGCGCGGACGGGCCGGCGGAGTTTGCCCGGGGACGCCGCCGGGTATATGTCCCCATGCGGCATCTCGCGAGGGGCACCGGCCCGCGCGGATCGCACACTCCGCGCACGAAGCGCAAAACACAAAAAAGCATTCGTGGCGCGGTAATAAATGCGACGCGGCGAGCGATGGAACCACCAGCGATGGAACTCAAGTGCAGCGAGCGTGAGGGGCATTGATGCAGCGAGCGGGGGAGCGGTCACCCGGCGACCGCTTGGGGCAGGAGGACGGCGAGGTGCACGCCGCCATCCGCTTTGCCGCGCTCGCCGCGACCGCCGGCGTCGGCTTCGTCGTGCTCGCGGCGCTGTGGGTCAGCACCTGCCCGGGAACCGGGGTGGACACGGTGGCCTGTGGCGCGCCGCAGCGGACGATGCTCGCGTTCGGCGGTCCGCTGATCCTGATGGCCGGTGGGCTCTGGGCGTTCCTGCGCACCTATCGGGTCTGGCGGGCGCACGGCACGTGGTGGGGTTGGCACGGCGCCGGCTGGTTCTTGTGGACGTTGATGGTGGCGACGCTCGGCCTGGCCGTGTCGCCCATCGCAGGCCCGGTGCTGGCCCTGTAGCTCAGGACCCGGGGGGTCCCTGGGTGACGGCGCGCCGCTGCGGCGCGGCCTCCGCGGTCAGCTGCCACTGCTCGTCGATGTGGGCCACCCGCCGATGCTCCACGACGAACCACAACGCCCCCGCGATCGTTCCGAGCACCGCGACCAGGCTCGTCGTGGCCAGCCACTCGTAGTGGCCGTAGGCTGCGGCGGCCGTGGTGCTGATCATCCCGCCCACCGCGACGGCCAGCAGGATGAAGCCGGGCCAGTAGAGGTTGTTCTTCATCGTGAAACCGGCATGCGGCTGAGTGGTCCGGAAATGATCCGTCGGATCGCGATGCCTGTCGCCCATCGCTTCCCCTTCCGTTGTCGGATTTTCGCCTCAGGTCGGGACGGCCCGATCGCGCGCGAGCACCTCGGGCAGCGATATCGCCCCGACCGTCGTGATCAGCCATACGACGACGGTGGTGGCGGCCCAGGAGGCGACGCCGCGAATGGTCAGCCCGTGCGTCAACGCCGAAGCCAGCGCCAGCGCGACCAGGGTCAGTACCAGGCCGGTGCCCCCCAGCAGCAGCGACGCATACGCGCGGGGCAATCGCACGATCGGCAAAGACAGCGCCGCCTGCGCGACGGTGAACAACAGCACGGCGACGACGAACCCGGACACCGACACCGAGACATCGGGCACGACCCGGGCCGCCACCAGCAGTCCGATCGACCACGATGCCAGAAGAACAACCGCGCGAAGCAGAGCCTGCTTCATGCGATAAGTGTAGGTCGACAGGTTGCCGGTGTTAAGGAGCCGACTCGGCCTGCCAGGTTATTCGCAGCCGTAAATGGGTATCAGCTCTACACCATGATGAGTGCCGGAAGCGTTGCGTCAGCGTGCTCGCCCCGCCGGGGGCGGAATCGCGAAGACACCGACAACTTCGTTTATTGCCCCAACGTCGTTCACTGCCCCGACGATCGCCATGATCAGCGCGTTCCCGGTCGTGCCGCATGACCAACCGGTTGGAACCTACGGTCGACGGCGGGCTGCGCGGCAGTAGTAATGTCGAGCCGACATTGCCGGGAGACCATATGACCGATGCGGGATCGCGCGCGAACAAGCGGCAGCGCGGCCATCGCGCCGTCGAATTGCACGTGGCGGCACGCCTGGAGAACCTGGCGATGCTGCGCACGCTCGTGGGTGCCATCGGCACCTTCGAGGACCTGGATTTCGATGCGGTCGCCGACCTGCGGCTCGCGGTGGACGAGGTGTGCACCCGCCTGATCCGCTCGGCCACGCCGGACGCGACGCTGGTGGTCGTGGTCGACCCGCACGACGACGAACTGGTGGTGGAGGCGTCCGCGGCCTGCGACACCCACGACGTGGTGGCGCCGGGCAGCTTCAGCTGGCATGTCCTGACGTCGCTGGCCGACGAGGTGCAGACCTTCCACGACGGTCGGGAACCCGCTGAAGCCGGCAGTGTCTTCGGTATCACGCTGACCGCGCGAAGGGCGGCCTCTAGCAGGTGACAGCGCGAGCTGCAGGCGGTTCGGTCTCGCGGCCGAACGAGTATGCCGACGTTCCGGACATGTTCCGCGAACTGGCCGGCGTAGCCCCCGACTCGATGGAATTCCAGCGCCAGCGCGACAAGATCGTGGAGCGGTGCCTGCCGCTGGCCGATCACATCGCCCGGCGCTTCGAGGGCCGGGGCGAACCCCGCGACGACCTGGTTCAGGTGGCGCGGGTGGGGCTGGTCAACGCGGTCGTCCGCTTCGACGTCGAAACCGGCTCGGACTTCGTCTCCTTCGCGGTGCCCACGATCATGGGGGAGGTCCGTCGGCACTTCCGCGACAACAGCTGGTCGGTCAAGGTTCCGCGGCGGCTGAAGGAACTGCACCTGCGACTGGGCACCGCCACCGCCGACCTGTCGCAACGGCTCGGCCGGGCGCCGACAGCGACCGAACTCGCCTCCGAATTGGGGATGGAGCGCGACGAGGTGGTCGAGGGCCTGGTGGCGGGCAGCTCCTACAACACGCTGTCCATCGACACCGGTGGTGGCAGCGACGACGACGACGCCCGTGCCATCGCGGACACCCTGGGTGACGTCGATGTCGGCCTCGACCGCATCGAGGATCGGGAGGCGTTGCGGCCCCTGCTCGAGGCGCTACCCGAGCGGGAACGAATGGTGTTGGTGCTCAGGTTCTTCGAGTCGATGACGCAGACACAGATCGCCGAGCGGGTCGGCATCTCGCAGATGCACGTGTCCCGGCTGTTGGCCAAGTCGCTAGCGCGGCTGCGGGACCAGTTGCAGTAGCGGCCGCGCCGGCCCGCGGTCGGCCCCGGCAGGCCTCAGCAGCTGCTCCGCGCCCGGCGTCGTCACCGGGAGCGTGCCGTCGGGGTCGCAGATGCGCAACAGGCGCTCCACCACCGCGCTGGGCACCATGGCCCAGCGGACCTGGGCGGCCGAGCACGCGACGTTGATCCGGTGCAGCGCCGAAAAGCCGGCTGTGCCGATGAATTCCAGGCCGCGCAGGTCGAGGATCACTCGCCGGGATCGCCTGATGCTGCGTTGCGCGTAGGCCGCGAGCTGATCGGCGTTGGCCGCATCGAGCTCACCGTCGACGGTGATCAGGGTGCCCAGCGCGCTCGAGCGGGCGGTGAATTGAGCCGTGCGGCTCTGTTGCCAAGATTGGGCCACAGACATGCTTGTCTCCATCATCGGGAGGATCTGCTGTGGATGACGTCAGGCGGTGCGTGATGGTTCGAAACCCGGGAGTTCGCAATTCCCCGTGCCCTCGACGTTATCCGGGCGGCTGTGAACTCAACCTGACCTGAACCCTACCCCCGGTTCAGGGGGGCGACAACGTTTACCTAACTGGTTCCCAGGAACCCAGGTCAGGCGACCGCAGTCATTTGATCTCGGCGAGCACCGTGCCCTGGGTGATGGCCGCGCCCGCCTCGACCGCAAGCCCGGTGATGGTGCCGTCCTTGTGGGCCGTGACGGGGTTTTCCATCTTCATCGCCTCGAGGACCACGACCAGGTCGCCGGCGGCGACCTCCTGTCCCTCCTCGACGGCGACCTTGACCACGGTGCCCTGCATGGGCGCGGTGACGGCGTCGCCCGAGGCCGCGGCGCCGGCGTGCGACCCGCGCTTGCGCGGCTTGGGCTTCTTCCGGATGACGCCGGCCGGGTCGGCCGAACCGTTGGCCAGCGCCAGGTCGCCCGGCAGCGACACCTCGAGCCGGCGGCCGCCGACCTCGACGACCACCTTCTGGCGGGGCCGGGTGTCCTCTTCGTCGAGCGGTTCGCCGCCGGTGAACGGTTCGACGGTGTTGTTCCACTCGGTCTCGATCCAGCGGGTGTGCACCGAGAAGCCGTTGTCGTCGCCGATGAACGCCGGGTCACTCACCACGGCGCGGTGGAAGGGGATCACCGTCGCCAGGCCCTCGACCTCGAACTCGTCCAGGGCCCGCCGGGCGCGCGCCAGCGCCTCCTGCCGGTTGGCGCCGTACACGATCAGCTTGGCCAGCATCGAGTCGAACTGGCCGCCGATCACCGAGCCGGTCTCCACGCCGGAGTCCAGCCGCACGCCGGGCCCGGCGGGCGGGTGGAACTTGCTGACCGGGCCGGGCGCCGGCAGGAAGCCGCGGCCGGCGTCCTCGCCGTTGATCCGGAACTCGATCGCGTGCCCGCGCGGGGTCGGGTCCTCGGTGATGTCGAGCTTCTCGCCGTTGGCGATCTTGAACTGCTGCAGCACCAGGTCGATGCCCGCGGTCTCCTCGGTGACCGGGTGCTCGACCTGCAGCCGGGTGTTGACCTCCAGGAAGGAGATGAGGCCGTCCTGCCCGACCAGGTACTCGACGGTGCCGGCGCCGTAGTAGTGGGCCTCCCTGCAGATCCGCTTGGCCGACTCGTGGATCTCCTTGCGCTGCGCGTCCGTCAGGAACGGCGCGGGCGCCTCCTCCACCAGCTTCTGGAAGCGGCGCTGCAGCGAGCAGTCGCGGGTGCCGGCGACGACGACGTTGCCGTGCTGGTCGGCGATCACCTGCGCCTCGACGTGGCGCGGCTTGTCGAGGTAGCGCTCGACGAAGCATTCGCCGCGGCCGAACGCGGCCGTCGCCTCGCGGACGGCCGACTCGTACAGCTCGGGGATCTCCTCGATGGTGCGGGCCACCTTCATGCCCTTGCCGCCGCCGCCGAAGGCGGCCTTGATCGCGACCGGCACGCCATACTCCTCGGCGAACGCCACCACCTCGGCGGCGTCCTTCACCGGGTCCGGGGTGCCGGGCACCAGGGGGGCCTGCGCGCGGGCCGCGATGTGCCGGGCGGTGACCTTGTCACCCAGGTCGCGGATCGACTGCGGGCTGGGGCCGATCCAGATCAGGCCGGCGTCGATCACCGCCTGGGCGAAGTCGGCGTTCTCCGACAGGAAGCCGTAGCCGGGGTGGACCGCGTTGGCGCCGGATTTCTCCGCCGCGTCCAGCAGCTTGCCGAAGTCCAGGTAGGACTCCGCGGAGGTTTGGCCGCCCAGGGCGAACGCCTCGTCGGCCAGCCGCACGTGCGGCGCGTCGGCATCGGGTTCGGCATACACCGCCACGCTGGGCAGGCCCGCGTCGCGGGCCGCGCGGATCACCCGGACAGCGATCTCACCGCGGTTGGCGACGAGCACCTTGGAGATCCTCGAGCTGGCGTGACTAGCCACTGCGCCTCCTGTCGGCTGGACGTCTATTCGTCTCTAAGAGAATTTCTTACAAGTCTTGTCCGGGGAAGTTTATGCGCCGCGCCGAACGCGCTGATACCCGGTCTCCAAATCCGTTTCTGATCAGGCCGTCTCGCGCAGCCGCCGCTTGATCCGGGCCAGCATCGCCGACATGCCGCGCAGCCGCAGTGGGCTGATCAGAGCGGCCAGCCCGAGATCGGTGTAGAAATCCTCCGGCACCGCCAGGATGTCGGCGGCGGGTTGTTCGTCGAGCCCGGCGGCCAGGATCGACGCGAAGCCCCGCGTGGTGGGCGCCTCGGCGGGCGCGCTGAAGTGCAGCCGCACCCGGTCCGGGTCGCTGGCGTCGACGTGCAGGAAAAGCGGCGACTGGCATTCGGGCACCGGCTCCATCGCCGCCTCTTCCAGCTCGGGCGGCAGCGCCGGAAGGTCGTTGGCGAACTCCAGCAGCAACGCCAGCTTGTCCTGGCCCTCGACCTCGGCGAAGTCGGACACCACCTCGGCCAGCGGCGCGGGCAGGCTCATGGGACCGGCACGGCTCCCGGTTCGGGGCCCCCGACGATGGGCACGCGCACGGTGTTGCCCCACTCGGTCCAGGATCCGTCGTAGTTGCGCACCCCGGGCTTGCCCAGCAGATAGGTGAGCACGAACCAGGTGTGGCTGGAACGCTCGCCGATGCGGCAGTAGACGACGGTCTTGTCGTCCGGCCGCAGGAAGCCGTAGATCTCTTCGAGCTCGGCGCGGCTGCGGAAGCGGCCGCTCTCGTCGACGGCCCTGGCCCAGGGGATCGACCGGGCGGTGGGGATGTGCCCGCCGCGCAGCACGCCCTCCTCGGGGTACTCGGGCATGTGGGTGCGCTTGCCGGTGTATTCGTCGGGCGAACGCACGTCGATCAGCGGCTGGCTGCCGAGGATGCCCAGCACGTCGTCCTTGTACGCGCGGATGGGCTCGTCGTTGCGCTGCACGACGGGGTATCCCGTCGTCGTCCTGGTCGGGACGTCCAGGGTGGTCTCGCGGCGCTCGGCCAGCCAGAGGTCGCGCCCCCCGTTGAGCAGGCGGACGTCGGGGTGGCCGAACAGCGTGAAGACCCACAGCGCGTACGCCGCCCACCAGTTGCTCTTGTCGCCGTAGATCACCACGGTGTCGTCGCGGGCGATGCCCTTGCGGTCCATCAACTCGGCGAACTGCTGACCGTTGATGTAGTCGCGGACCCTCGGGTCGTTGAGGTCGGTGTGCCAATCGATCTTGACCGCGCCGGGGATGTGGCCGACGTCGTAGAGCAACACGTCCTCGTCGGATTCGACGATCACCAGTCCGGGGGCGCCCATGTTGGCGGACAGCCAGTCGGCGGTGACCAGTCGTTCGGGGTGGGCGTATTCCGTCAGGGAGGGGTCTGGATCGGGGGGTAATGACACGAAGTCGAGCCTACCGCCGGGACCGAAAGCGCCGCGGCCGCCGTAGCCCATCCGCGACACGTAAACGTTTGCGACGACACGCCGAGGCGGGTCGCAACAAATTATGTTTCGGGGAAATTGCCGGCCCACAGCGTGGCCACCGACAGCCCCACCCGCCCGAGCAGCGACCGCAGCAGCGGCAGGCTCACGCCGATCACGTTCGACGGGTCGCCGTCGACTCCGTCGACGAACCAGCCGCCCAGGCCGTCGAGCGTGAATCCGCCGGCCACGCCCAGCGGCTCGCCGGCCGCGACGTACGCTCGCAGATCGGCTTCCGCCGGTCGCGCGAAACGCACTGTGGTGCAAGCGGATTCGACCTCGCGGTGGGTGATCGCCCCGCCGCTCAGCCGCAGCAGGCAGTGCCCGGTGTGCAGCAGGCCGGACCGGCCGCCCATCAGCCGCCACTGGCTCGCGGCGGCTTCGGCCGAGCCGGGCTTGCCGCACAGCGTGCCGTCGATGCAGAGCATCGAATCGCAGCCCAGCACAACGCAATCCGCCGCGACGGCGGAATCGAGGTCACCGGCCACCCGGTCGCCCTTGGCGGCCGCCAGCGCGCACACCACCTCGGCGGGCGAAGCGCCCGATCCCAGACTCGCGGTGATCGCATCCTCGTCGACCCCGGACACCACGACCAGCGGATCGACGCCGGCCTGGCGCAGCACCTTCAGGCGACCCGAAGAGGCCGACCCCAGCACCAGCCGGGTCACTGCTTCATGTGCGTCATCTGCTGCAGGGTGAGCCGCTGGTAGTTGGACATCGAGTAGCGCAGGCGGTCGACCGGGAGGCCCCAGCGGGTGCGCTCGGGCTCGGTGGGCTCGGGGGCGCCGCCGCCGACGCCGCCCAGCACGGCGATCAGCGCGGCCAGCTCCTCGTCGCTCGGTTTGCCTTTGAGCACGTGAATGTGCGGCTCGTGCGCGTGGGGCGTTTCGTCTGTCACAGCGTTCAATTGTTCGTCTCTCCCGTCGCTCACTGCGTTCGCTCCGCTCGCTCGACTCACAGCGGAATGTTCCCGTGCTTCTTGGGCGGCAGGTGGGAGATCTTGCGTTCCAGCAGGCGCAGCGCCGTGCCGATGTAGCCGCGGGTGTACGACGGCGGGATCACCGCGTCGACGTATCCCCGCTCGGCCGCGACGTAGGGGTTGACCAGCGTGTCCTCGTACTCCTGCTGCAGTTGCAGGCGCAGCGCGTCGACGTCCTCGCCCGCCTTGGCCGCCTCGCTCAGCTGCTTGCGGTAGACGAAGCCCACCGCGCCGGACGCGCCCATCACCGCGATCTGGGCGGTCGGCCAGGCCAGGTTGACGTCGCAGCCCATGTCCTTGGAGCCCATGACGCAGTACGCGCCGCCGTAGGCCTTGCGGGTGATCACGGTGATCTTGGGGACGGTGGCCTCGCCGTAGGCGTACAGCAGCTTGGCGCCGCGCCGGATGATGCCGTTGTATTCCTGGCCGGTGCCCGGCAGGAACCCGGGGACGTCGACCAGCATGATGATCGGGATGTTGAAGCAGTCGCAGGTTCGCACGAACCGGGCCGCCTTCTCCGAGGCGTTGATGTCCAGGCAGCCGGCGAACTGGGTGGGCTGGTTCGCCACGATCCCGACCGGCCTGCCCTCGATGCGGCCGAACCCGACGACGATGTTCTGCGCGTAGCCGGCCTGGATCTCCAGGAACTCGTCGTCGTCGAGGATGCGGGTGATCACCTCGTGCATGTCGTAGGGCTGGTTGGGCGAGTCGGGGATCAGCGTGTCCAGCTCGAGGTCCTCGGCGGTGAGGTTCTCCTCGATCGCGCCCTCGGGGACGGCCTCGGCGTAGCGCGGCGCGTCGGTGGCGTTGTTCGGGGGCAGGTAGCTGAGCAGGTCGCGGACCCAGTCGAAGGCGTCCTGCTCGCCGGAGGCGACGTAGTGCAGGGTGCCCGACTTGGCCATGTGGGTGTGGGCGCCGCCCAGCTCCTCCATGGTGACGTCCTCGCCGGTGACGGTCTTGATGACGTCGGGACCGGTGATGAACATCTGGCTGGTCTGGTCGACCATAACGACGAAGTCGGTCAGGGCGGGGGAGTAGACGTGCCCGCCGGCGGCGGCGCCCATGATCAGCGAGATCTGCGGGATGACGCCGGAGGCCAGGATGTTGTTGCGGAAGATCTTGCTGTACAGGCCCAGCGAGACGACGCCCTCCTGGATCCGCGCGCCGGCGCCGTCGTTGATGCCGATGAGCGGCCGGCCGGTCTTGATGGCCAGCTCCTGGACCTTGACGATCTTCTCGCCGTACACCTCGCCGAGGCTGCCCCCGAACACCGTGGCGTCCTGGCTGAAGATGCACACGTCCCGGCCGTCGATGGTGCCGTAGCCGGTCACCACGCCGTCACCGAGCGGGCGGTTGTTCTCCAGGCCGAAGTTCTTGCTGCGGTGCCGGGCCAGCGCGTCGAGCTCGACGAAGGAGTCCTCGTCCAGCAGGGCGTAGATGCGCTCGCGGGCGGTCAGCTTGCCCTTGGCGTGCACCTTTTCGACGGCCTCTTCGCCCACCGGGTGCAGCGACTCTTCCCGCCGCTTGTGCAGCTCGGCCAGCTTGCCCGCGGTGGTGTGGATGTCGATGGTGTGCTCGGCGGCGGGCTCTGCGGTATGAGCAGAGTGGTCGGTAACGCTTGTCATGGGACCCGATGGTATCGGCCGCCGGCGGGCCGGAGTTTTAGGCTGGGTCCAGTGACGGATCGCGATTCGCTTCGGCAACCGTTGGATCAGGCCGCGCTGCGCGCCGAGCTGATCGGGACGGGACTGGGCTGGCGCCAACTCGACGTCGTGGAGCGGACCGGGTCCACCAACGCCGACCTGCTGGCCCGCGCGGCATCCGGGGCCGACGTCGCCGGGGCGGTGCTGATCGCCGAGCACCAGACGGCCGGCCGGGGCCGGCACGGCCGCGGGTGGTCGGCGGCGCCGCGAGCCCAGGTCACGATGTCGGTGGGCGTCAGCGTCGTCGACGTGCCGACCGAGGGGTGGGGCTGGCTGCCGCTGGCCACGGGTGTGGCGGTGGTCGACGCCGTCCGGGCGGAGACCGGGGTGCGGGCGGGCCTCAAGTGGCCCAACGACGTGCTGGCCGGCCCGCCGGAGTCCCCGGGCAAACTGGCCGGCATCCTCGCCGAGGTGTCGCGGCCGGTCGTGGTGATCGGCCTGGGGCTCAACGTGACTCAGGCCCCCGAGGAGACCGACGGCCCCGGCGCCACCTCGCTGTTCGACCTCGGCGTGGCGGCGCCGGACCGCCACCGGCTGGTCTGCGCGGTGCTGGCCGAGCTCGGCAGGCGGATCGTGGGCTGGCGGGCGGCGCGCGGCGCCGACTGGGCGCTCGCGGCCGACTACCGGTCGCGCAGCCTGACCATCGGCCGCGCCGTGCGGGCGCAGCTGCCCGGCGGCAAGGAGGTGGTCGGCACCGCGACCGCCGTCGACGACCAGGGCCGGCTGTGCCTGGAAACGGAAGGGGCGGCGGGGGGCCGGACCGTCGTGGTTTCGGCCGGTGACGTGGTGCATCTGCGCCAGTAGCGGTAGCTTCGGGCACGTGGGCTACCCGGACAACGCGCTGGCCGCCGGCGAACAGGTGGTGCTGCACCGTCACCCGCACTGGAAGCGCCTGATCGGGCCCGTGCTCGCGCTCTTGCTCGCGACCGCGCTGGCCGCGTTCGGCTCCGGCTACCTCAACTCGACGCACTGGGAGCAGCTCGCCAAGAACATCATCTACGGGGTGATCTGGGGGATCTGGCTGTTGGTCGTCGGCTGGCTGACGCTGTGGCCGTTCTTGGATTGGCTGACAACGCATTTCGTCGTCACCAGCCGGCGGGTGATGTTCCGGCACGGGGTGCTGACCCGCAGCGGTATCGACATCCCGCTGGCGCGGATCAACAGCGTGGAGTTCCGCGACAAGCTTTTCGAGCGAATGTTTCGCACCGGGACGCTGATCATCGAATCGGCGTCACAGGATCCGTTGGAGTTCTACGACATCCCGCGCCTGCGCGAGGTGCACTCGCTGCTATATCACGAGGTTTTCGACACCCTGGGTTCCGCCGGGCCCGACGCGTCGCCGAGCTGACCGGACCGGCTCGCCCTCCTGCGCCAGGACCGCAGCAGGGTGACGTTCCCGGTCGGCGAGCCGTCGTCCAGGCCGCCCTCGATGGCGTCCTCCAGCACTTCGGCGAAACCGCCTGCGGTGAGCGCGGATTCGAGCGCCTTGTCGGGGGTGCGGGCGAACTCGTCGGGAAACACCCAGCGCCGGAACGCCCAGAAGCGGAACGCCATCTGCAGCAGGTTGCCGATGATGTAGGCCGAGATGAAGTCGGTGATGTTCTCCACGGTCAGCGAGACCATGGGCACGCGCAGCTGCAGCACGTAGTGGGAGAACCACAGCGGCGCCATGGACAGCAGCACCCCCACGCCGCTGAAGGCGAAGAACAGCAGCGCCTCGTGGTGGCGCTCGCGGCCGCCGCGATGGCGGAAGCTCCACTCCCGGTTCAAGACGTAGGACGCGATCACCGCGACGATGCCCGAGATAACCTTGGCGGTGACCGGCTTCGGTTCGAGGATCGTCAGCTTCAGGGTGTAGAAAATCGCCGAGTCGATGATGAACGTGGTGCCGCCGACGATGGCGAATTTGATCAGCTCGTGATGGCGCAGCAAATACGGCTGAATCGCCTCGGGCAGGCGCGAGATTGCGGCATCGGCGAAGGACACAACACGTCAGTGTACGGATCGACGCGAAAACGACGCAAAATGCTACATAACGATCGGGCGTCTCGGCCGGTCACCACGCGGCCGGGCGCCGTGACACCATGATGGCCGTGCCGAATAGACGCACGGCCCGAGGAACCCCCACAGTCGCGATGGTCGGCGGCGGACAACTCGCCCGCATGACCCACCAGGCCGCGATCGCGCTGGGGCAGACGCTGCGGGTGCTGGCCACCGCGCCCGACGAATCGGCCGCGCAGGTCACGCCCGACGTGGTGATCGGTTCGCACACCGACCTGGAAGACCTGCGCAGGGTCGCGGCCGGGGCCGAGGTGCTGACGTTCGACCACGAGCACGTCCCCACCGAGCTGCTGGAGAAGCTGGTCGCCGAGGGCATCAACGTCGCACCGCCGCCGCACGCCCTGGTGCACGCCCAGGACAAGCTCGTGATGCGCCGGCGGCTGGAGGCCCTCGGTGCGGCGGTGCCCCGTTATGCGGAGATTCGCAGCCTCGACGAACTCGACGACTTCACCCGGCGCATCGCCGGCCCCGTGGTCGTGAAGGCGGTCCGCGGGGGCTACGACGGGCGCGGCGTGCGGATGGCCCGCGACCCTTCGCACGCCCGCGAGATCGCGACCGACTTCCTGGCCTCGCGCGTGCCGGTGATGGCCGAGGAGCAGGTGGACCTGCGGCGCGAACTGTCGGCGCTGGTGGCCCGCTCGCCGTTCGGGCAGGGCGCCGCCTGGCCGGTGGTGGAGACCGTGCAGCGGGACGGGATCTGCGTGCAGGTGATCGCGCCGGCGCCCGAGCTGAGCGACGACACGGCCGCGGCGGCCCAGCGGCTGGCGTTGCGGCTGGCCGCCGAGCTCGGCGTCGTCGGTGTGCTGGCGGTCGAGCTGTTCGAGACGACCGACGGCGCCCTGCTGGTCAACGAGCTGGCAATGCGTCCGCACAACTCCGGCCACTGGACCATGGACGGGGCGCGCACCAGCCAGTTCGAACAGCACCTGCGCGCGGTGCTGGACTACCCGCTCGGCGACACCGACGCCATCGCGCCGCTGACGGTGATGGCCAACGTGCTCGGCGCCCCGCAGCGGCCCGCGATGGCGATCGACGAGCGGCTGCACCACCTGTTCGCCCGGATGCCCGACGCCAGGGTGCACCTCTACGGCAAGGCCGAAAGGCCGGGGCGCAAGGTGGGGCACATCAACTTCGTCGGGTCCGGTACCCAGGTGGCCGAGCTGCGCGAACGCGCCGCGCGGGCGGCACACTGGTTGTCACACGGGCAGTGGACGGACGGATGGGATCCGCATGACTAGCGCCGGCGCGATGCAGTGGGGGCACCCCCAGGCGCGGAGCGCCGAGGGGGACGAAGCGATGTGGGGGCACTCCCCAGCCCTGCGGGGACCCCACCCGCTTGCGGGGGAGAGGAGCGTCGCAATATGACCGAGCCGCCTCGCGTCGGGGTGATCATGGGCAGCGACAGCGACTGGTCGGTGATGTCCGACGCGGCCGAGGCGCTCGCCGAGTTCGACATCCCGGCCGAGGTCCGGGTGGTCTCGGCGCATCGCACGCCCCAGGCGATGTTCGACTACGCCCGCGGCGCGGCCGAACGGGGACTTCAGGTGATCATCGCGGGCGCCGGCGGAGCCGCCCACCTGCCCGGAATGGTCGCTTCCGCGACGCCGCTGCCGGTGATCGGGGTGCCGGTACCGCTGGCCCGCCTCGACGGCCTGGACTCGCTGCTGTCGATCGTGCAGATGCCGGCCGGCGTTCCGGTGGCCACGGTCTCCATCGGCGGCGCCCGCAACGCGGGGCTGCTGGCCGTCCGCATCCTGGCGGCGTCGGACGCGGCGCTGCGGGCGCGGATCGTGGCGTTCCAGGAGCGGCTGGCCGAGACGGTGCGCGCCAAGGATGCGGCGCTGCAAGAGCGTCAGGGTAAAGTTACCGGCCAGTAACCGGGAAGAGTACGAGGAGGCCGAGATGGCTGGATGGGCCGGAAACCCGTCGTTCGATTTGTTCCAACTGCCCGAGGAGCACCGGGAGCTGCGGGCGGCGATCCGGGCGCTGGCGGAGAAGGAGATCGCCCCGCACGCCGCGGACGTCGACGAGAACTCCCGGTTCCCGCAGGAGGCGCTCGACGCGCTGAACGCCTCGGGGTTCAACGCCGTGCACGTGCCGGAGGAGTACGGCGGGCAGGGCGCGGATTCGGTGGCGGCCTGCATCGTGATCGAGGAGGTCGCGCGCGTGGACGCCTCGGCGTCGTTGATCCCGGCGGTGAACAAGCTCGGCACGATGGGCCTGATCCTGCGGGGCTCCGAGGAGCTCAAGAAGCAGGTGCTGCCCTCGATCGCCGACGGCAGCGCGCTGGCGTCCTACGCGCTGTCCGAGCGCGAGGCCGGCAGCGACGCGGCGTCGATGCGGACCCGGGCCAAGGCCGACGGGGATGACTGGATCCTCAACGGCGCCAAGGCCTGGATCACCAACGGCGGCAAGTCGAGCTGGTACACCGTGATGGCGGTGACCGACCCGGACAAGGGCGCCAACGGCATCTCGTCGTTCATGGTGCACATCGACGACGAGGGGTTCACCGTCGGCCCGAAGGAAAAGAAGCTCGGCATCAAGGGCTCGCCGACCACCGAGCTGTATTTCGAGAACTGCCGCATCCCCGGCGACCGGATCATCGGCGAGCCGGGCACCGGCTTCAAGACCGCGCTGGCGACGCTGGACCACACCCGTCCCACCATCGGCGCCCAGGCCGTCGGCATCGCCCAGGGCGCGGTCGACGCCGCGGTCGCCTACACCAAGGACCGCAAGCAGTTCGGGGAGTCGATCAGCAGCTTCCAGGCCGTGCAGTTCATGCTGGCCGACATGGCGATGAAGGTCGAGGCCGCGCGGATGATGGTGTACCAGGCGGCCGCGCGCGCCGAGCGCGGCGAATCCAATCTCGGCTTCATCTCCGCGGCCTCGAAGTGCTTCGCCTCCGACGTGGCGATGGAGGTGACCACGGACGCGGTGCAGCTGTTCGGTGGCGCGGGCTACACGACCGATTTCCCGGTCGAGCGGATGATGCGCGACGCGAAGATCACCCAGATCTACGAGGGCACCAATCAGATTCAGCGCGTGGTGATGTCGCGGGCGCTGCTGCGCTGAGCGCTCGGGGCTGAGCTGGCGGCCAGCCGTCCGGCGTGGGTCTGCACGCGGCTCAGCGCTCGACGGGCCAGCAGGGCCCAGCAGATCCTGTCCAGCCCGATGGCCACCAGGCAGACCCCGGCGACGACCGTCGCCGCGGCCAGGGACCTGAACGGCCAGGCGAGCATCACGATGCCCGCAGTCACCTCGATGATGCCCAGGACGATGTACCACCCCCGGTCGGGGAGCGACGGGTCCTCGAGGGCCAACGCGATGTCGGAAATGCCCTCGAAGACGAAGACCGCCCCGATCGCAAGGGCCAGCAACAGCACCGCGGAGGCATAACCGAAATGCCGAAATGCCAGCACACCCAAGGCCATTGACAGCGCTCCGGTGAAGAACAACGGGGCGCGGCCGGCCGCCGAGGCATCGACGACGGCCGCCAGCACCATCTCGGCGATGCCCGACAGCACCAGGAAGGACGCCAGGAGCGTCGCCGCGAAAACGATGGACGCGTGCGGCCGGACCAGCATCAGGATGCCCAAAACGAGTATCAACACGCCCCACCCGAGCATGAGCTTCCACAGGTCGCGCACCGAGCGTCTGGCACGCACGGTCATCGCCGTCACCCCTCCAGACTGCGAGACGGCCGACGATCGCACCAAGGGCCGAAGGTCCCGAACAACTGTGGGCCCGACGGCACCGGCCGGCCGCGGCACGGGAATCCCCCGGCGACTCCAGTCGTCAGCGTTCGAAATCGCTTGCCGCGCAAGGTCGCGCCGGCCATCGGGCATAGCCGAGGCCTGGTGGCGCACGGATCTGAAGTCAGTGCCAACCCCCTGAATCAATGACTTTCTGCCCTAATACCGCGGGGCGATCTGCGCGACCATCACAGCACGGCAGGCTTAGGAGGCAGTCGTGGCACAGCAGTCGAGAAACAAGGACTATTCGGCGCGAGAAGTGGTGGCCGGCATCGGAACCTATGGGGCGGCCGCCGTGCTGGTGGTCGCCGCGGTGGTGACGATTTTCGAGGGGATTTCCGCGTTGGGCCCCGACGGGGTGATCGTCGTGAGACCGGGATACGTCTACGAGTTGAGCGCCAACACCTGGGGCTGGATCCACATCATCGTGGGGGTGCTCGTCGGGGTGGTCGCCGTCGGACTGTTCTGGAGCACGACGTGGGCGCGCGTGGCCGCCATCATCATCGCCTCGTTGTCGATCGTGACGCAGTTCCTGTGGCTTCCGCACTACCCGGTCTGGGCGATCGTGGTGATCGCGCTGGACATCTTCGTCATCTGGGCGGTCGCCACCTGGGAGAGCCCGGCGGCACGCGCCGCGAAGGAGGCGAAGGCCCCGCCGAATCACCTTGCGTCGCAATCGGGCCCGCACTGGCCCGACGTATCGCAGTGGCTGGGCGGATTCCCGTCGTGGTCCACGCTGCCGCCGCTGTTCGGCGGGCAGCCGATCCGCCTCGAGGACGGGATGGCCGACGGCCGCTACGAGGTGAGGGCCGAACTGCCCGGGCTCGATCCCGCCAAGGACGTCGATGTCACCACGCGCGACGGGGTGCTGACGATCAGGGCGCAGCGTGGCCAACGAGCCGAGTCCAACGGCCGATCGGAATTCTCCTACGGTTCGTTCGTTCGTTCCGTCACCCTGCCGCCGGGCGCGAACCAAGACGACATCAAGGTCGCTTACCGCGACGGCATCCTGACCGTCTCGGTGGGGCTCGCGCAGGCCGCGGCCGGGCACGCGCGCACGGAGGCCCGCTCGGGCGGGTGATCCGGCACGGGTCTTCGAATGGCCCTTCAAATGGCTTTTGCCCCTATCACCCGCGTGCGGGTGCGGGCCAGCATGGAGGCTACCTACCAGGCGGGAGGGCACATGGCAGATCCGTTGGAGCATTTCGAGCGACGACTGGTGGAACGGGTCCGCCATATCATCGATGATCACCGTGCCGGCAATCCGGGCCCCGATGGAACGTCGCCGTGTAGCTGCGGCGCCGAAGGCGTGTCGGACCATTCCCGCCACGTGGCCGAGGAGATCGTCGAGGGGCTGGCCGTCAAGCCGCACGTCGACGACGTGAAAAAGCGAATCCGTTATGCGACGGCATGGCTGGACTGGGAGCTCACGCTCCTCGAGGGCGCCGAGTGCTGAGGCCGGGCTGACCGGGCCGTCCGTCAGTTGGCCATCGCGGTCGCGGCAGCGCGCGCCGAAATGGCGTCGAGCACGGCGTATTCGGCCTCGTAGATCGCGGCCTGCGCGAAGTCGATCGCGTCGTAGGCGTAGCCTTCCGCCATCTCGGCATAGGCCCGCATCTCTTTGGCGTCGTGTTCCTCTTTCTTCTTCCTGAGGTCCTTGCGGATCTTGGCGATGTGGTCGTTCCACTTGTCCGCCAGGTCCTGCCAGTGCTCGGAGGCCTTGTCGTGGGCGGCCTCGGCGCGGTCCTTGAGATGGTCGGCGGCCTGCTTCGCCCGGTCTTGCGCTCGGGAAGCGTCCGCCTCGACCTGATCGCGAGCCTGCTGGCCCGCGGCGCGGATCTTGTCGTCGGCCTCGTGGGCGGCGGCGGAGATCTTCCGGAATTGTTCGCTCAGTCCGTTGTCGGCCATGAGAAGCTCCTTGGTGCTCAGGAGGGTTTGTCCGCATGTAATCGTCGCGCCGGACGGCGCGCCGGCGTAGGGTCCTAAGTCCTCGCGAGGTCGCCGGCGCGGCGGCCCTTACCGTGCGCGCCGACGTCCCCGCAGGTCGAAGCGGTCGGAAGGGACACCCGGTTGGGCGCTCACAGCTACACCGAATAGGATTCGCCGCGGCAAACCATTCGGGGTGGTAAGGCCGCTACGTAAAGTCGATGTCGGTGCGCCGGCCGGCGAGCCGGAAGGTCGACAAAGAGCAAAGGGTCTTGCCGCCTGGAGGTGTATTGAGAAACGTGGCTTCCCCGGTGCATTCGCGGATGATCGGGAATTGATGCCGGTAGGAGCTCCGGTCATCCCGGCGACGCATTGGCAGTCACTGTCGTTGTTGCTGGTCGAGGACGACCGCGCCGACGCGGTGCTCGTGGAAGATTTGATCGCGGACGCGGTCGCCGACATCCGGGTGATCTGGGCGCAGTCGATGGCGCACGCGGAACGCGAGCTCGCATCGGCCCGCCCCGATTGCGTGCTGCTGGACCTGCACCTGCCCGACGCCAGCGGGATGGACGCGCTGGACCGCATCGCCAAGCGCGACGCGACCGTTCCCATCGTGGTGCTCACCGGGCTGAACGACGAATACTTCGGCGCCTCCGCGGTCGCGGCCGGGGCGCAGGACTACCTGGTCAAGGGGCGCGTCGAGCCCGAAATGCTGCGGCGGGCGCTGCTTTACGCGATCGAGCGCAAACGCGCCGAGCTCATCTCCGCCGACCTGCGGGCCAGCCAGCTCCGGGCCCGCGAGAACGCGCTGCTGGAACGAGGCCTGCTGCCCTCGCCGCTGCTGCTCGACGAGCCCGGCGTCGACATCGTGGCCCGGTACCGGCCGAGCCGCGAGGACGCGTTGTTGTGCGGGGACTTCTACGACGTCGTGCAGACGCCCGACCGGGTGGTGCACGTCCTGATCGGCGACGTCGCCGGCCACGGACCGCACGAGGCGGCGCTGGGCGCGGCGTTGCGCATCGCGTTTCGCGCGCTCACCTTCGCGGGTGTGCGCGGAGTCGAACTGATGCGCCAACTCGAACGGGTGCTGCACTCCGAACGGACCGGGACGGGCATCTTCGCGACGGTGCTCAGCCTCGAGATCCAGCCCGACAGCCCGCGCGTCACCGCGGTGCGCGCCGGTCATCCCGGGATGTTGCTGCAGAACGGCGCCGGGGTCGAATGGATCGAGCCGCCGGCCGGGCCCGCGCTGGGCCTGCGCGCCGGCGACTGGCCGCGGCACGAGCTGGCACTGCCGGCGGGCCAGGGGCTGCTGCTGCTGACCGACGGGCTCTTCGAGGGATATTCGGGGCAGGGCAACCAACGTCTGGGGGAGGACGGCCTGCTCGCGCTGGCGCGCAGGCACGCGCACCTGCCCGGCCCGGCGTTCGTCGACGCGCTCATCGACGGCGCCCAGCAACTCGCCGAGCCGCGCGGCGGGCTCACCGACGACATCGCCGTGCTGCGCGTCGGGCGGATGACGGCGTGAGCCCCGTCGTGCACCCGCTGCGCCTGGAGCGGCTCACCGTGCGCGGCTGGCAGTTCCTGGTGCTGTTCACGATGGGCGTGATGGTGCTCGCCGGCGCGCTCGTCGGGTGGGCGTTGCTGCACCGCACCGACCAGATGTCCCGCGCGGTGATCGACGGCATCGGGCCGGCGCGGGTGGCCGCCGGCCAGCTGCAGGCGGCGCTGCGGGACCAGGAAACGGGAATTCGCGGTTATGTGATCACCGACGATCGCCAGTTCCTCACCCCGTATTACGACGGGCAACACGAGGAACAGGCGGCCGCCGCGGAGATGCGGCACCGGCTGGACCGGCGCCCCGACCTGACGGCCGATCTCGACGCGATCGAGAAGGCGGCCGCCAAGTGGCGGGCGACCTATGCCGAGCCGTCGATCGAGAGCGTGGCCCCGAACGGCCGGAACGTCACGAACCGGCCGGCGGCTGAGCGCGGCAAGGCCGAATTCGACCATCTGCGAACCCTTTTCGACACGCAGAACGCGAACCTCGCGGCCGCGCGCACCAGCGCAATCGACGACTTCCAGTACACCGAAGTCTGGCGGGACCGGGTGCTGGGCGCGATGGTATTGCTGTTCTTCGGCACGGCCGCGGCGCTCGGCATCTTGATGCGTAACGCCGTCACCCGCCCGATCGCGGCGCTGACCGCCGCGTGCCGGCGGATCACCGAGGGCAACTTCGGCGAGACCATTTCCCGGCCGAGGCGGCCCCGAGACATCCGCAACATGGCCGTCGATGTGGAGAACATGCGGGAACGGCTCGTCGAGGAACTCGAGGTGTCACGCTCGGCCCGAGCGCTGCTGGACGAGCAGGCGGCGGAGTTGCGGCGCTCGAACGCCGAACTCGAGCAGTTCGCCTACGTCGCGTCGCACGACCTGCAGGAACCGCTGCGCAAGGTCGCCTCGTTCTGCCAGTTGCTGGAAAAGCGATACGGCGACCAGCTCGACGGCCGCGGAATCGAATACATCGGATTCGCCGTCGACGGGGCCAAGCGCATGCAGGTGCTGATCAACGACCTGCTCACCTTCTCCCGCGTCGGCCGGCTGGGCACCATGCAGACCGAGGTCGAGCTCGATGTGGCGCTGGAGGCCGGCCTGGCCAACCTCGCCGCCGCCGTCGAGGAGGCCGACGCGGAGATCGTGCGGCCGCCCGGGCCCCTCCCGCAGATCATCGGGGATCCGACGCTGCTCACGATGTTGTGGCAGAACCTGATCGGGAACGCGATCAAGTTCCGGCACCAGGATCGCCGGCCGCGAGTGGTCGTCGACTGCGAACGGCGCACCGGCGAGCACGGCGATGAATGGCTGTTGTCCGTGTCGGACAACGGCATTGGCATCGCCGAAGAGTTCACCGAGAAGGTGTTCGTCATCTTCCAGCGCCTGCACGGCCGCGAGGTGTACTCGGGAACCGGCGTCGGCCTCGCGCTGTGCAAGAAGATCGTCGAGCACCACGGCGGCACCATCTGGGTCGACACGTCCTACACCGACGGGACCCGCTTACGGTTCACCCTGCCCGTTCCCGCGCAGGTGGGTGCGGGCCCGACAAGTCCGGCCACGTCACAAGGAGCACACGAATGACATCAGCGACCTCCGCCGGCAGAGCAATCGAGATCCTGCTCGTCGAGGATGACCCGGGCGACGAGCTCATCACCCGGGAAGCGTTCGAGCACAACAAACTCAAGAACAACCTGCACGTCGCGCACGACGGCGAGGAGGGCCTGGACTTCCTGTACCAGCGGGGCCCGTACGAGGGCGCGCCGCGGCCCGACCTCATCCTGCTCGACCTGAACCTGCCGAAATACGACGGCCGCCAGCTGCTGGAGAAGGTCAAGTCGGACCCCGACCTGTCCCGCGTCCCGGTCGTCGTGCTCACCACCTCGTCGGCGGAGGAGGACATCCTGCGCAGCTACGAGCTGCATGCCAACGCCTACGTCACCAAGCCGGTCGACCTCGACCAGTTCATCAACGCGGTTCGGCAGATCGACGAGTTCTTCATCCAGGTGGTGCGGCTTCCGGGCCTGTAGCCCGCGGCACGGCGGCTCGGACCCGCGAGATATAAACCATTGCAAGCCTTTTCGGCGTGTCGTCGCAGAGGTTTACGTGTCGTGACGGAGCCTGGTCCTAGGACGCGGGCTCCGGCGCGGTGAGGAATTCCGCGTTGTGCTGCCCCGGGGCGGGCGGGGGATCGGTCGCCGCGGCGTCGAAGCTCGAGTAGCGCGCCGGCATGCGCACCACCGTGATGGGGTCGGAGTCGCCGCCGACCCGCAGCGCCAGCTCGTTCTCGGCGAACAGCGGGGTGTCGACCACCTGCTTCCAGGTGTGGGCCAGGCACGCCATCAGGCCGCCCTCCTGCAGCAGCTCCACCCATTCGGCCGCGGTCCTGGCGGCCAGCGCCGCCTCGAGTTCCTCGGTCAATTCGGGGTAATTCATTGCGCGCGAACGCTGGTCGATGAACCGCTCGTCCTCCAGCAGGTCCGGCCGGCCGATGATCCGGCACAGCTTCGCCCAGTGCTTGGGCACGTACGCGCTGATCACCAGGTAGCCGTCGGCGGCCCTGAAGGCGTCCGACGGCTGGGTGGCGAAGCCAACCCCCTTGCGCTTCTTGGGTCTTGGTTCGGCTTCCGGTTTCGGCTCGGGCTTGTTCAGGTGGATGGTGAGCTGGCTGGCCTGCAGCCCGACGGCGACGTCGTACATCGCGACGCGGACGACGTCGGCCACCCCGTGGCGCTCGCGGTTGAGCAGCGCGGCCAGCACCGCCTGGGCCAGCACGTGACCGCTGGCGGCGTCGACCAGCTGGAACGGGATGATCTGCGGTTTGCCGGTGGGAGTCGGCATCCCGGTGGTCATGCCCGACTCGGCGGCCACCATGAGGTCGACGCCCGGCCTGCTGCCGTGCGGCCCGTTGCCGCCGTATGCCGACAGGCGCGCGTAGATCAGCCTCGGATTGCGCGCCCGCAGGTCGTCGGGGCCCAGGCCCATCCGTTCCATGACCCCGGGCCGAAACCCTTCCAGGACAACGTCGGCGGTGTCGGCCAGCCGCAGTATCCGCTGCTTGTTGTCCTCGGACGTCAGATCGACCGCCACCGACTTCTTGCCCCGGTTGTGGGGCCAGAACAGCGTGGGCAGCGGCGGGCGGCCGGGCAGCACCACGGTGATCTGCCGGGCCGCCTCGCCGCCCGGCGCCTCGATCTTGATGACCTCGGCGCCCAGGTCGGCCAGCACCTGCCCGGCCAGCGGGCCGGCGATGTTCTGGGTGAAGTCGAGCACGCGGTAGCCGTCAAGTGGCTTGGCGGGCTTGGCGTTCGGCCTGTCGGTCATCGTGGGGCCTTCCTTCAGCCTGCCTTGTGCAGCACCGCGGTGCAGTAGTAGTTCCGGTTGAACGGGTCGTTCTCGTCGGCGGATTGCAGCGGAAACCCGTTGTCGCCCAACAGCTGGTTCAACGAGGTGCGAACCGGTCGCCAGCCGCGGCCCTCCAGGTAGGCGGCGACGTCGTTGCGGTCGCCCGGGAAGCCCAGGTTCTGCAACTCGACGTCGAGGCCGTTCTCCTGCCATTTCCGGGTGGCGGCGTTCAGCGCCTCCAGGTTGGCCCCGGAGTTGAGGAACACCTCGGCCACCAGCCGGCTGCCGTCGGCGCTGAGCTCGGTGACGTTGTCCAGCAGCCGATCCTGGGCGTCGGCCGGCAGGAAACCGAGCAGGCCCTCGGCGGCCCATGCGGCGGGGCGGTGCGTGTCGAACCCGGCCCGCCGCAACGCGGCGGGCCAGTCCTGGCGCAGGTCGATCGGCACGGCACGCACGTCGGCCGTGGGCGTGGCGCCGAGGTCGGCGATCGTCGCGGCCTTGAACTCGATGACCTGCGGCTGGTCGATCTCGAACACCGTGGTGCCCGACGCCCACGGCAGCCGGTAGGCACGCGCGTCCAGCCCCGCGGCCAGGATGACCACCTGGCGGATGCCCCCGTCTTGCTGAGCCGCGGCGAAGAACGCGTCGATGTAGCGCGTGCGCGCCGCCTGGATGTCGGTCATGCGCTGCATGCCCCACGGGGCGCCGGGCACATCGACATCGGCGGAGTCGAGTTCGCCGGCGGCCCAGCGGGTGAAGAAGTCGACGCCGACGGCGCGCACCAGCGGCTCCGCGAACGGGTCGTCGATCAGCGCGTCCCGGGTCGCCCGGGCCCGGCCCGCGGCCACCATCGTCGCGGTGGCCCCCACGCTGGTCGCGAGGTCCCAGGTGTCGTTGTCGGTGCGTGTCATGTCTTCCCTTCTCCCGTCCACTCGTTAGCCACAATAACGGTGACCAAAGACCCCGCCGTTGGTGGCGTTGCGCCCTTATCGACGCCGCGATCGGTCGGCAGGGTCAGGGCAATGGCCGCGAACATGCTCAGGCGTCTCGGATTGGAAGCCTCGTCCTTGCTGATGTACGCCCGGGCCGGGGGGCTGCGCCTGATCCCGCCCCACCGGCTCGCGGCGGTGCTGCGGGCGCTCGGGGCCTACGGCCTGCTGGGCGCGGCGACGGTGATCGCTGCCGCCCGGGACCGCGACGGGTTGGCGCTGATCGACGAGCGCGGCCCGCTGACCTTCGGCGAGCTGGACGAGCGGACCAACGCGCTGGCCAACGAGTGGCGCGCGGGCGGGCTGGGCCCCGGCGCGAGCGTGGCCATCCTGACGGGTAACCACCGGGGCTTCTTGGAGGCGGTCTACGCGGCCGCCAAGTGCGGCGCCGGTGTACTCCTGCTCAACACCGGCTTCGGCCCCACGCAGCTCGCCGAGGTGGTGGCCCGCGAGGGCGCCGACCTGCTGGTGTACGACGACGACTACGCCGCCACCGTCGCGGATGCCCATCCGCGGCTCGGCCGGATCCGGGCCTGGGCGGACACGCCGGGTGCCGACACGTTGGACGCGCTGATCGAGCGCGGCGATCCCGGCCCGCCGCCCCGCTCGGGTGGCCGGCCCAAGATCGTCATCTCGACCAGCGGAACGACCGGGGTCCCCAAGGGCGCCAAGCGCTCCGAACCCTACTCGCTGATCCCGGTCGGCGGCCTGCTCGGCAAGGTGCCGTTCCGCGGGCGCGAGGTCACCGAATGCTGTGTGCCGCTGTTTCATTCGATGGGTTTCAGCCACGCGATGTACGCGATGGTGCTGGGCTCGACGCTGGTGCTGCGCCGCCACTTCGACGCCGAGCGGGCCGTGGCGAGCGTGGCCGCGCACCGGGCCACCGCGATGATCGTCGTGCCGGTCATGCTGCGGCGCATCCTCGACCTGGGTTGGTCGACCCTCGCCGAGCACGACCTGTCGTCGCTGCGCATCGTGTTCGTCGGCGGGTCCCAGCTCGGTGCCGCTCTCGCCACCCGGGCGCTCGAAGCGCTCGGCCCCGTGGTCTACAACATGTACGGCTCGACCGAGGTCGCCTACGCCACCATCGCCACGCCCGCCGACCTGGCCGTCGCGCCGGGCTGCGTCGGCGCGGTGGTGCCCGGGTCGGTCGTCAAGGTCTTCACCGGCGAGGGGCGGGAGGCTGCGCCCGGGACGCCGGGGCGGATCTTCGTCGGCAACGTGCTCGCCTTCGAGGGCTACACGGGCGGCGGCACCAAGGAATCGATCCAGGGCCTGATGTCCACCGGCGACGTCGGCCATTTCGACGCGGCGGGCAGGCTGTTCATCGACGGCCGCGACGACGAGATGATCGTCTCCGGCGGCGAGAACGTCTACCCTGGCGAGGTCGAGGAGGCCCTCGCGCACCATCCCGACATCCTCGACGCGGCGGTCGTCGGCGTCGACGACGAGGAGTTCGGGCAGCGGCTGCGCGCCTACATCGTGCCGCGACCGGGCGCGTCACTGACCGAGCACGATGTCAAGGAATACGTGCGGAACCGGTTGGCGCGCTTCAAGATTCCCCGCGATGTGGAGTTCGTCGACGCGCTGCCGCGCAACGCCGGCGGGAAGGTGCTCAAACGCCTGCTGGGTGTGTGACGGCCGATCGGTCCAGGCGATACCGGATCAGCCGGGAGCTGTTGGCCACCACCGCCACCGACGACGCGTTGTGCAGGACCGCGGCGAGCACGGGGGACAGGGCGCCGCCCGCGCCGATGATCAGACCGGCCGCGTTGACCGCGATGGACATGCCGTAGTTCTCGCGGATGACGTCCACCGCCCGCGCGCCCAGGTCGCGCACGTCGAGCAGGCGGTGCAGGTCGTCGTTGGCCAGCGCCACGTCGGCGGTCTCGACGGCCACGTCGGTGCCGGCCAGGCCCATCGCGATCCCGATGTCGGCGGCGGCCAGCGCCGGGGCGTCGTTGATGCCGTCGCCGACCATGCCGACGACGAAGCCCGCGTCCTGCAGCTCGCGCACCGTGGCGAGCTTGTCCTCCGGCATCACCTCGGCGCGCCACTCGTCGATGCCGAGCTCGGCGGCGACCACCTCGGCGATGTCGGGGTGGTCGCCGGTCAGCATGACGATCCGGCGAATCCCGTTGGCCCGCAACTGCCCTAGCACGTCGGCCGCCTCCGGGCGCACCTCGTCGCGCAGGCTGATCAGCCCCACCAGCGTGCCGTCCACGGCCAGCAGCAGCGGCGTCTCGGCCTGGCGGCGCAGCCTGTCCACCCACTGCGAGGCCTTCTTGGACACCCGCACCTTCTCGGCGCGCAACAGCGACGGGCTGCCCAGCAGCAGGGTCCGGCCGTCGGCCCAGGTCCGCATGCCCAGCCCCACCAGCACCTCGCACTCCTCGTGCGGCGGGATGCTGATGTGGCGTTCCTCGGTGGAGCGGATCACCGCCTCGGCCAGCGGGTGTCGCGAGTGGATCTCCGAGCTGGCCGCGTAGGCCAGCACCTGCTCCGGCTGCCAATCCTTATGCAGCGCAATGATGTTGGTGACCACCGGGCGCCCAACGGTCAGGGTGCCGGTCTTGTCGAACACGATCGCGTTCACCTGGCCGGCCTGTTCGAGGTGTGAGCCGCCCTTGATCAGGATGCCGCGGCGCGCGCCGTTGCCGATCGCGGCGCTGATCGCGGTCGGGGTGGCCAGGCCCACCGCGCACGGGCACGCGATCAGCAGCATGGTCATCGCCCGGCGGACGTCGCCGGTGACGGCCAGGGTGAGGGCGGACACGACGAACGAGGTGGGAACGAAACGGCGCGAGAAATTTTCGCCGACCGTCTGGATCGGCGCCCGGTCGTGCTGGGCCTCCTCGACGCGGGCGATGATGCGGCCGATGGTGGTCTGGTTGCCGACGGCGCGGGCGCGCACCACGAGGCGCCCGCGCACCACGACCGAGCCGGCGTGCACCCGCGAGTCGACCGCGACGCTGACCGGCAGGTTCTCGCCGGTGATCGCGGACTGGTCGACGATCGCCTCGCCGTCGACGACCTCGCCGTCCACCGGTATCGCGACGTGGTCGTGGACCACCACCTCGTCGCCGACCTGCACGCTGTCGATGGGCACCTGGATCTCTTGGCCGTCGGGCAGGCGGACCCACGCCGTGTCCTGGCTGCCGCGCAGCAGCTCGGAGATGGCCCGCCGGGTCCGGCGCAGGGTCAGGTCCTGCAGGTACTCGCCGATGTTGAGCAGCCACAGCACCGTCAGGGCGACGACGTTCTCCCGCAACACCAGGCTCGCCACGGTGGCCGCCGACACCAGCGCGTCGGTGCCGGCCCGGCCCGAGCGCAGCGAGCGCAGCGCGCCGCGCAGGAAGGGATAGCCGGTGAAGACGGTGACGCCGGTGGCGAACACCCGGCCGCTCGGGGAAAGCAGCGGCGGCCGGGCGAACACGTAGCGGCGCACGCCGAGCAGGGCCAGCGCCGCGCCGCCGATCACCATGCGCAGGACATCGGCGTTGCGGATCTCCGACGAATGCGGCGCGCGCGCCGGGATCAGCTCGGCGGCGACCCGCGCGGCGCCGCCGATCGCGTCCAGCACGGCGGGGCGGTCGCAGCGCCGCGGCGAGTACCAGACGACCACCGAGCCGGTGCGCGGGTAGGCGTGCACGACGCGCACCCCGGCCTGTTTGGCGACCGCCTCCTCGACCGCCACGGCGCGCCGGGCGTCCCCGCGCACCCAGTCGACGGACACCCGCATGCGCCCGGCCGCGTCCGAAATCACGTGCAAGGCAGAGCCTTCGGGTCAGTGGTCGTGATCGTGGGCCTCGGCGACCGAAGGCGTGGGCGCCTCCTCGCCGATGCGTTCGCGGGCCTCGGCCATGACGTCGGCGAGCTTGAGGCGCGCCGACTCCGCGGCCTCCTCCGCCTTGCGGGTCCCGCGCAGCCCCAGCTCGGCCGCCGACACCGCGGTCTCGTGCAGCGGCGCCTTGGCCAGGGCCTTGCGCACCACCTCGTAGGCCGTCACGCCGACCAGGCCGGTGACCACGGTCCCCGCCGCCTTCGCCAAGAGCCCGTACACCGCCATCGCCTCGACCCTCCTGTCGCCGCCGCGTCACCCCATGCTCGCACGACGCTAACATCGAAATATTGCGATATCAACATGCGTCTTCGCCGACCATTGCCCGCCCCGGCCATTGAGCATATGGTTGACGAGCGCTCGCCGGTTCTCGGCGGGTCGGGCTGTCCAGCAGGTGGCGGCAATCGATATCCCATGTTCCGTGGGAGGGAACAACTGCGCGGCGGGACATTTCGGTTTACCGAAAGGTGTTGCCGCTCATGGCTGTTCTCGTCTCGCCCGCAGACGCGGTGTTCCTGGTCGCCGAGACGCCCAACCGGCCGATGCACGTGGGCGCGCTCGCGCTGCTGAGCCCGCCGGACGGCGCCCGCCCCGGCTTTGTGCGCGACGAGTTCGCCGCCGCGCTGGATCGTGATCGGGTGGCGCCGCTGTGGCGGCGCAGGCCGCGCCGCTCGGCGGGCTCTCTCGGCCGGTGGTATTGGCACACCGATGCCGCGGTCGACCTGGATTACCACGTGCAGGTCGGTGCGCTGCGGCGGCCGGGCGCCCGAAGCCCTGCCCGAAACCTTCTGTGGGACAGGGTTTCCGAGTTGCACGCCGAACCGCTGGACCGGTCCCGCCCGCTGTGGCAGATGCACGTGATCGAGGGCCTCGGCGAGGGGCAGTACGCGCTGTATCTGAAGATCCACCATGCGCTGGCCGACGGCGTCTCGACGATGCGGCTGCTGCGGCAGACCGTGGGCCCCGACCCGGATCGGCGCGGCATGCCCGCCCTGTGGGAGGTGACCGGAGGCGCGCCGGGCGCCGGCATCGGGCCCCTGGCCGCCGCCCGGCGGGCACTGGGCGCGGCTCGTGACCTCGCGAGCGTCCCGCCGGCGCTCGCCGACACGGCGTGGCGGGCGGTGCGGCGGCGCGGCGGTCCGCTGACCGTGGCCGCACCGCGCACCCCGTTCACCGTGGCGATCGAGGGCGCGCGATGCTTCGCCGGACGCAGCTTCCCGATCGATCGGCTGCGGCTGGTGGCCAAGCACACCGACGCGACCCTCAACGACGTCGTGCTCGCCATGTGCGGAGGGGCGCTGCGCCGCTACCTTCTCGCCCGCCACGCGCTGCCCGGCACCTCGCTGATGGCGACCGTGCCCGTGTCGCTGCGCGGCGACGAGCCCGTCGGCCCGCCAGACCCGGTGCCGGGCAACAAGATCGGCACGCTGGCCTGCTGCCTGGGCACGCACCTGGCCGACCCCGCCGAGCGCCTGGCGGCCGTGCAGGCCAGCATGCGCGAGGGAAAGGCGGCGTTAACCGGCCGCAACCGGGTGCAGGTGCTGGCGATGAGCGCGCTCGGCGCCGCCCCGCTCGCCCTCGCCGTCGCGCTGGGCCGCGCGGCCGGTCCGCTGCGCCCGCCGAACGTGATGATCTCCAACGTTCGCGGGCCCGAGGACCCGCTGTACTGGAACGGCGCCCGCTTCGATGCGCTGTACCCGCTGTCGGTGGTGGCCGACGGCCAGGCGCTCAACATCACCTGCACGAGCATCAATCACCAGGTCTCGTTCGGATTGACGGGTTGCCGCCGTGCCGTTCCCCGCATCGACGCGCTCGCCGACGCGCTGGGCCGCGAACTGGATCTGCTCGACGCCTTCCACCGGATCCGGCGCGCGCGACCCGGTGGGCGCCGCGGCCCGCGACGGCGCCCGGTGTAGCGCCGCGCTCAGCCGTCTGCCCGGCCCGGCCCGGGCGCGTCGGGATCCCAGGTGGCCGGCAGCATCGGCATCCTCGGTCCGCCGCCGAACTCGTCCCCGGAAATGGTGGTCAAGCCCGCCGCCTCGGCGATGCCGTCCGCCGCCGTCCCGGCGAACCCCATGGTCCCCGCGCCGCGGGCGGAGGCCAGCGTGTCGGCAACCGGGCCGTCGTCCGGCGGCGCGGCCCACTCCGGATCGAGCTCGACATTCATCGTTGCGAACTCGTCGCCATACCCGCGCCGCTGCGCGCGCCGTCGCCGCCGTGACCGCGCCTGATCCCGGGCGGCCGCCGGCGCGGCGGCCGTATCCGGCTGCGGCGCCTCTCTTTTGACGGTCACACCGGAGCCGGCGCTGCCGCTGTGTCCCGAACCGGCGTCGACGCCGGGCGGCCCCACGGCGTACGGGAGCACCGGAGAAGCCCCCGCCGCGGGCGGCGCCGGCGGCGCGGAGCCGGCGACGGTGCTCACCGTCGGCGCCGGGGGCGGTGCCGGGGCCGTGGCCGGCGCGACCGAAATCGGCGCCATCGCGGCGAGGGGCAACGCGGCGGGCGCTGCCGCCACCGGTGCCGGCGCCGGGGCAACGGCGGGTTCCGGCAGGCCGGCCGGCACGATCGCCTGAGCCAGCCCCGCGAGCCCGCTCGCGCCGACCGGGGCAACCGCCAGCGCGGCGGGCGCGATGAAGGGGGAAATCACGCTGTAGCCGATGGAGGCGAAATCGTCGGGGCTCAGGACCAGTAAGAACGGATTACTCAGATACAGCAGCGGATCCGCCAGGAACTTGTTGACGATGTTCTCCACGTACCCCACCGGGTTCGCCAGGAATTCGAAGACGTGGTCGCCGCCGAACCCGAAATAGAGGTCCGACAGCAGCGGAAACTGCCCCACGAACGATTCGACGACCTGCTGCGAGTACCCGACCGGATCCTCCATGAAGGCCGCGACGCTGAAGTTTTGAATCGAGTTCACCAACGCCGACTGCAGGTCGACGAGGTTCAGCGTGGACGCGTCGTGGCCGAGCTGCTCGACGGTGTCGATCGCGCTGCCCACGGAGTTGACCCATGTCGACAGCGGATTGACGATCGCCGGCGCCGGGGTGGTTTGTGGCGCCGCCGCAACGGCCGTGCCGGAGATCGCCTGGTAGACGCTCATGGTGGTGGCGGCCTGGATCCACATCCGCACGTAGTCGGCCTCGTTGAGCGCGATCGGGATGGTGTTGAGCCCGAAGAAATTGGTCGCCACCAACACGCCGTGGACGATGTGGTTGGTGGCCAGCTCGGCCAGCGTGGGCATGGCCGCCAGCGCGGCGGTGTAGGCCGCGGCCGCGGTCTCGAGCTGGGCCGCGGTCGCGATGCCGTTGGCGCTGGCCTGCGTCAACCACGCCAGATACGGAACATGTGCGGCCACATACGACTCCGCGCTCGGTCCCTGCCACGGCCCGGCCAGCACGCCGGCCGACACCGCGGTGAGTTCCCCGGCCACCGACGCGTATTCGGCGCTCAACGTGTTCCACGCCTCCGCCGCCGCCAGCAACGGCGCCGGCCCCGGGCCGCTGCTGAGCAATGCGGAATGCACCTCCGGGGGCGCCGACATCCAGATGGGCGCCGTCATGAGGGGCGGCCACCGGGATAGGCCCGCGACCGCACCGGGCCGGCGTCGTCGTTGCTCAAGCTTCCGCCCCCACCAGGAGCTGGGTTAACCCCGCAAAGTTAGCATCGGCTTAGCTAACTTGTCGACGGGGGCCGCACCGTCACGAATCCACCCGGGTGACCTTTTCCGTCTCGATCCTGCGCGGCCGCGCCGCCGGGTCGGGATTGGCCACCTGCACCAGCGATGCCCCGGCGGCCAGGATGGCCAGCAGGCCGTCCACCAGATCGTCGGGTCGCGTCCAGGAAGCGCTGGACAGCACCCGGTCCGCGCCCGTCAATCCCCTTGCGGCCGCTGATCTTTCGCAATCGGCCAGCACCTCGTCCACCGAGCGCCCGGCCAGCGCCGGACCCGGGTGACGTTCGCCGACGATCTGGTCGCCGTGGACCCGCACGGCGGTGGCGTAGTCGGTGACGCCGAACGGCAGGTCCGGCGCCGGCCGGCCGAACGGGTCCAGCGACAGCACCGCCACCTCGGCGGCGCCGGTACCGTCCGCCTCGTCC
>NZ_LZKL01000025.1 GCF_001668725.1 Mycobacterium sp. E787
CCAACTCCGACGACGCCCGCGTTACGGCCGCGCCCTGACAGACCAGATCGAAAAGCTGACGTTTGACCGACCTCGCAGTCGGATGACCACGCGGCATAGCAACCTCCAAAATCAGTGGATGTTGCGTTGACCGTATGAATCCGCGCGAGTAGGTCGCACGCTCACGTCGATCTCAATGCGACCTCTCGGATTTAAGTCCCCACTTGAGCCCGTGGGAGAATGACCGGGTGTTGCGCTGGATCACCGCCGGAGAATCCCATGGCCGCGCGCTGGTGGCCGTGGTGGAAGGCATGGTCGCCGGCGTGGGGGTCACCTCCACCGACATCGCCGACCAGCTGGCCCGGCGCCGCCTCGGCTACGGCCGCGGCGCGCGGATGAAGTTCGAGCGCGACGCGGTGACCATCCTGTCCGGCATACGCCACGGCGTCACGCTCGGCGGGCCCATCGCCGTCGAGATCGGCAACACCGAGTGGCCGAAGTGGGAAACCGTGATGGCCACCGACCCGGTCGACCCGGCGCAACTGGAACACAGCGCGCGCAACGAACCGCTCACCCGGCCGCGGCCCGGCCACGCCGACTACGCCGGCATGCTCAAGTACGGCTTCGACGACGCCCGGCCGGTCCTGGAGCGGGCCAGCGCGCGGGAGACGGCCGCGCGCGTCGCGGCCGGGACCGTCGCCCGGTCGTTCCTGCGCCAGGCGCTGGGCGTCGAGGTGCTCTCGCACGTCGTCGCGATCGGCCCGTCGGCGCCGTACGACGGCCCGCCGCCGCGCGTCGAGGACCTGCCCGCCATCGACGACAGCCCCGTGCGGGCGTTCGACAAGGCAGCCGAGGCGGCAATGATCGCCGAGATCGAGGCGGCCAAGAAGGACGGCGACACCCTCGGCGGCGTGGTCGAGGTCGTCGCGCTGGGCGTGCCGGTGGGGCTGGGGTCGTTCACCAGCGGCGACAACCGGCTGGACAGCCAGCTGGCCGCCGCCGTCATGGGCATCCAGGCGATCAAGGGCGTCGAGATCGGCGACGGCTTCGAGACCGCGCGCCGCCGCGGCAGCCGGGCGCACGACGAGATGTACCCGGGGCCCGACGGCGTCGTCCGCTCGACCAACCGGGCCGGCGGGCTGGAAGGTGGCATGACCAACGGGCAGCCGCTGCGGGTGCGGGCCGCGATGAAGCCCATCTCCACCGTGCCCCGGGCGCTGGCCACCGTCGACATGGCGACCGGCGACGAGGCCGTCGCGATCCACCAGCGCTCGGACGTGTGCGCGGTGCCGGCCGCCGGGGTCGTCGTCGAGACGATGGTGGCGCTGGTGTTGGCCCGCGCGGCGCTGGAGAAGTTCGGCGGCGACTCGCTGGCCGAAACCCGCCGCAACATCGAGTCCTACCGGCGCGCGGTCGCCGACCGGGAAGCGCCGGCCGCGCGCGGTACCGCGTGATGGCGCCCAAGGCGGTGCTCGTCGGGCTGCCCGGCTCGGGCAAGTCCACCATCGGGCGGCGGCTGGCCAAGGCCCTCGGCGTCGGCCTGCTCGACACCGACGCCGCCATCGAGCAGCGCACCGGCCGCACCATCGCCGACATCTTCGCCGCCGACGGGGAGCCGGAGTTCCGCCGCATCGAGGAGGAGGTGGTGCGCGCGGCCCTGGTGGAGCACGACGGCGTCGTCTCGCTCGGCGGCGGCGCCGTCACCACCGCCGGCGTGCGCGACGCGCTGGCCGGCCACACCGTCGTCTACCTGGAGATCGGCGCCCGCGAGGGGGTGCGGCGCACCGGCGGCGGCGCCGTGCGGCCCCAGCTGGCCGGGCCCGACCGCGCCGAGAAGTACCGCGCCCTGCTGACCGAGCGGGCCCCACTGTACCGGCGTGTCGCGACCATCCGGGTCGACACCAACCGCCGCAACCCCGGGGCGGTGGTCCGCCAGATCGTGTCGCGTCTGCAGGCGCCCAGCGAGGCCGCCCGGTGACCGACGACAGCGGACCCGTCACCGTGCACGTGGCCGTCGACGAGCCGTACCCGGTGATCATCGGCACCGGGCTGACCGGCGAGCTGGAACGCGTGCTGGCCGGCCGGCACCGGGTCGCGATCCTGCATCAACCGGTGCTGGCCGACACCGCCGAGGCCATCCGAAACGGGTTGGCCGACAAGGGGATTGACGCGCACCGCATCGAGATCCCGGACGCCGAGGCCGGCAAGGACCTGCCCGTGGTGGGGTTCATCTGGGAAGTGCTGGGCCGCATCGGAATCGGCCGCAAGGACGCCCTGGTCAGCCTCGGCGGCGGCGCGGCCACCGACGTCGCCGGCTTCGCGGCGGCCACCTGGCTGCGCGGCGTCGACATCGTCCACGTGCCCACCACCCTGCTCGGCATGGTCGACGCGGCCGTCGGCGGCAAGACCGGCATCAACACCGAGGCGGGCAAGAACCTGGTCGGGGCGTTTCACCAGCCACTGGCGGTCCTAATCGACCTGGCGACGCTGAAAACCCTGCCGCGCAACGAACTCGTCGCCGGCATGGCCGAGGTGGTCAAGGCGGGGTTCATCGCCGACCCGGTGATCCTGGACCTCATCGAGGCCGACCCGCAGGCCGCGCTGGACCCGCAGGGGAAGGTGCTGCCGGAGCTGATCCGGCGCGCGATCGCGGTCAAGGCCGAGGTCGTGGCCGCCGACGAGAGGGAGTCGGAGCTGCGCGAAATCCTGAACTACGGCCACACGTTGGGGCACGCCATCGAGCGCCGGGAGCGCTACCGCTGGCGGCACGGCGCCGCGGTGTCGGTGGGCCTGGTGTTCGCCGCCGAGCTGGCCCGGCTCGCCGGCCGGCTAGACGACGCTACCGCGGCGCGCCACCGCGCCATCCTCACCTCGCTCGGCCTGCCGGTCAGCTACGACGCCGACGCGCTGCCGCAGTTGCTGGAATACATGGCCGGCGACAAGAAGACCCGCGCCGGCGTGCTGCGGTTCGTCGTCCTGGACGGGCTCGCAAAGCCGGGCCGGCTGACCGGACCGGACCCCGCGCTGCTGGCGGCGGCCTACGCGGCGGTGGCCCATGAGTAAGACCGTGCAGGTCATCAACGGCCCCAACCTGGGCCGGCTGGGCAGGCGCGAGCCCGACGTCTACGGGGACACCACGCACGACCAGCTGGCCGCGCTGATCGAACGCGAGGCCACCGCGCTCGGGCTCAAAGCGGTTGTGCGGCAAAGCGATAACGAGGCGGAGCTGCTGGACTGGATCCATGCGGCCGCCGACTCCGGCGAGCCGGTGATCCTCAACGCCGGCGGCCTGACCCACACTTCGGTGGCGCTGCGCGACGCGTGCACCGAGCTGAGCGCGCCCCTGATCGAGGTGCACATCTCCAATGTGCATGCGCGCGAGGAGTTCCGGCGCCACTCCTACATCAGCCCGGTCGCGACCGGCGTGATCGTCGGGCTGGGGATCCAGGGCTACCTGCTGGCCCTGCGCTACCTGTCCGGCTAGCCCTTTTCCGGCTCCTCGCCCGGCTTGCCGTGCCTGGCGTCGTCGGTGCGGATCACCTCGGTCTTGGCGTCGTCGCCGGCGGTCGGGATGGCTTCGGAACGCGTCTCCCGCCCGGCGGTCGGGATGGTTTCCGTCGGCGCATCGCGTTCCGCGGTCGCGACCGACCCGGTGCGCTCCTCGGCCCGTGCCCCCGCGGCCGTCTGCGCGGGGATCTCGCCGGTGGGCGTCTCGTCGCCGCGGACGGCGGAGAAGACGTCGGTGTCGGCGCGCTCGTCGTCCGCGCCGCGCGGGCGGGGCGGCGGGTTGCGGTCGACGCGCCAGCGGCCCACCGCCACCCCGACGATCCCGGGCACGAAGACGAGCAGCGCGGTGAACGCCGCGAACGTCGTCACCTCGTTGATCAGCCCCCCGGTGTACAGGCCCTGGTAGAACAGCGCGATGAGCCAGCACACCGCGCCGCTGACGATGCCCGCGAACAGGCCGGCCAGCAGCCAGGTCATCGCCAGGTCCTGGCGGCGGTCCGGGTCCGGCTGCGCCTTGGCGTCGGCCCGGCCGTCCAGCACGCCCCAGATCACGACGCCGATCACGTACAAGATCAGCAGCACGACGCTGATCAGTCCCGCCTGCGTCTGCCACGCGTTGATGAGCGCACCTTGGAGCAGTCGAAGTACCACCATGGCCGCGGCGAACACCAATCCGCGCAGCATCCACGTCCTCATGGAGGAAAAGCGTAGCGAGTACCGTCAAGGGTCGTGACACATTCCCAGCGTCGAGACAATCTGAGAGCGCAAATCGGGGCCGCCGGCCTGGACGCGATGCTGATCACGGACCTGATCAACGTTCGCTACCTGTCGGGTTTCTCCGGGTCGAACGGCGCGTTGCTGGTTTTTGCCGACGAGCGCGGCCCCGTGCTGGCCACCGATGGCCGCTACCGGACGCAGGCGGCCGAGCAGGCACCCGATCTGGAGGTCGCCATCGAGCGGGCCGTCGGGCGCTACCTGGTCGGCCGGGCCGCCGAGGCGGCGGTCGGCAAGCTGGGCTTCGAGAGCAACGTGGTGACCGTCGACGGCTTCGACGCGCTGACCGGCGAGCTGGCCGAGCGCGGCGCGAACACCGAGCTGGTGCGGGCCGCGGGGACGGTCGAGGCGCTGCGCGAGGTCAAGGACGCCGGCGAGGTGGCGCTGCTGCGGCTGGCCTGCGAGGCGGCCGACGCCGCGCTGGCCGACCTGGTGGAGCGCGGCGGCCTGCGGCCCGGCCGGACCGAACGCGAGGTCAGCCGCGAGCTGGAGTCGCTGATGCTCGACCACGGCGCGGACGCGATCTCGTTCGACACCATCGTGGCCGCCGGGCCGAACTCGGCCATCCCGCACCACCGCCCGACCGACGCGATGCTGGCCGACGGCGACTTCGTCAAGATCGACTTCGGCGCCCTGGTCGCGGGCTACCACTCCGACATGACCCGCACGTTCGTGCTGGGCAGGGCCGCCGAGTGGCAGCTGGAGATCTATCAGCTGGTCGCCGAGGCGCAGCGGGCCGGCCGGGAGGCGCTGGAGCCCGGCGCCGACCTGCGCGACGTGGACGCCGCCGCCCGCCGGCTGATCGCCGACGCCGGCTACGGCGAGCAGTTCGGCCACGGTCTGGGACACGGGGTGGGCCTGCAGATCCACGAAGCGCCGGGAATAGGGGCCACGTCGGCCGGAACGCTGCTCGCCGGCTCCGTGGTGACCGTGGAACCCGGCGTCTACCTGCCCGGCCGCGGCGGTGTCCGCATCGAGGACACGCTGTTCGTGGCGGACGGCCGGCTCCCCGAACTGCTGACCCGATACCCGAAGGAGCTGGCCATTCTGACTTGACGGCGGATCCCGGGCCCCCGCCGGTGCTGAGGCGCACTGCGAATGCCCAAAAGTTAGCTTCCTGTTAAGTCGCGTCCGCGTAGCCGCGCGCTATGCTCACCGGATGAACGGGCCGACATGTTGAACCTGATCGCGACACCGGAATTAATCTCAAGTGCCGCAACCGATTTGGGCACTATCGGCGCGAACCTCAGCGCGGCGCACACGGCGGCGGCCGCCCCGACCCTTGCGTTGAACCCGGCCGCCGCCGACGAGGTCTCGGTCACCGTCGCGCACCTCTTCTCCCGGCATGCCCAGGAATATCAGGGGTGGGCCGGGCAGGCGGCGGCGTTTCAGGAACAGTTCGTCCAGCACCTGAGCGCGGGCGCCGGCTCGTATGCTTCCGCCGAGGCGGGCAACGCCGCGGCGCTGCAGCCCCTGGCCGCGAGCGCGGGCCCGATCGCCAACGTCATCGCCACCGTGGGGGGCGAGATTCAGAGTTTCCTCGACAACGCCCTCGCTTCATTCACCCAGTTGCTCAGTTCGTTGTCGGGCTTCTTGCTTCCGCTGATCCGCGAGGCGATCGCCTTGTCGGCCGCGTTGTTTTTCGTCTTCGTTCTTCCCACGATAGAAATCGCGCTCAACATTCTTGTGGCCCTCTAGGGAGGGCGGACGCGAGGCCGTCGGCGGCCGCGGCACGGGTAATCTCTACGGGGTGCCCAGGTCTGGGCAGGCAATCCCGGTTCCGGTGGAACCGGCCATCCCGTAGGAGATACACCGACCGTGGCAAGTACTGCCGACTTCAAGAACGGACTGGTGCTGGTGATCGACGGCCAGCTGTGGCAGATCGTCGAATTCCAGCACGTCAAACCCGGCAAGGGGCCGGCCTTCGTGCGCACCAAGCTCAAGAACGTCGTGTCGGGCAAGGTGGTCGACAAGACCTACAACGCGGGCGTCAAGGTCGAGACCGCCACGGTCGACCGCCGCGACACCACCTACCTGTACCGCGACGGCTCGGACTTCGTCTTCATGGACAGCCAGGACTACGAGCAGCACCACCTGCCTGAGTCCCTGGTCGGCGACGCCTCGCGGTTCCTGCTGGAGAGCCTGCCGGTGCAGGTGGCGTTCCACAACGGCGCGCCGCTGTACATCGAGTTGCCGGTGTCCGTCGAGCTGGAGGTCACCCACACCGAGCCGGGCCTGCAGGGCGACCGGTCGAGCGCCGGCACCAAGCCCGCCACGCTGGAGACCGGCGCGGAGATCCAGGTGCCGCTGTTCATCAACACCGGGGACAAGCTGAAGGTGGACACCCGGGACGGCAGCTACCTGGGCCGCGTCAACGCGTGAGCCGGGCCGCCAAGGGACGACATCAGGCGCGCAAGCGCGCCGTCGACCTGCTGTTCGAGGCGGAGGCCCGCGGCCTGAGCCCCGCGGAGGTGGTCGACGTGCGCGCCGCCCTGGCCGACGCGAACCAGGACGTCGCGCCGCTGCACCCGTACACGGCCGCGGCGGCCCGGGGGGTCAGCGAGCACGCCGCCCACATCGACGACCTGATCAGCTCGCACCTGCAGGGCTGGGCGCTGGACCGGCTGCCCGCGGTGGACCGGGCCGTCCTGCGGGTCGCGGTGTGGGAGCTGCTCTACGCCGACGACGTGCCGGAGCCGGTCGCCGTCGACGAGGCCGTGCAGCTGGCCAAGGAGCTGTCCACCGACGAGTCACCGGGCTTCGTGAACGGCGTGCTGGGCCAGGTGATGCTGGTGACGCCGCAGATCCGGGCGGCCGCCCGCGCGGTCCGCGACGAGTCATGACGCGGCTGGAGCTGCGCGTCGCCGTCGCCGCGTTCCTGGCGGCGACGGTGGTGCTGGGTGCCGTGGTGTGCGCCGCCTACGGGTGGACCATCGCCGCGTCGGCGCTGGCGATCTACGCGCTGGGCGTGGGCGCCTGGCTGTACCACTCGATCGAACGGCTGATCGTGGCCCGCCGCATCAGCACCGTCCGCTCGGCGGCCAGGCCGCTGCAGCCGCTGCTGCCGGTGATGGCCGCCATCATGGGCCTGACGCAGGCGGTGGTGCGGTCACTGACCGACGTCACCGAGCTGCCGGCCCGCAGCCGGGAGCTGCCGGTGCTGCGCTGGATGGACGCGACGCGGCCGAATCGGCGAACTCTGAACGGCGACGACGGAGGGGACGAGCGGGCACAATAGTCCAGATGGATCGAGACAGCGCCCGTCCGCGCCGGCTTCGTGTGTCGGCGCTGGCGGCAGTGGCCAACCCGTCCTACACGCGCCTGGACACGTGGAACCTGCTCGACGACGCCTGCCGTCACCTCGGCGAGGTCAGTCGCGCCGGGCTGGACATCGAACACGATGTGTGTCGGGTGCGGCGGCTGATGGATCGGCTCCGCGCTTACGAGCGGTACTGGCTATACCCGGGCGCAGCGAATCTGGCGAAGTTCCGCGGTCTCCTCGACAAGCTCTTGCCGTTGCGGCTGGCAGAGGAGGTGTCGCTGGCCGTGCGGCTGCTTAGTGAGTATGGCGACCGCGCAGGGCTTTTCGACACCTCGGCGCCGCTGGCCGAGCAGGAGCTGGTGGCGCAGGCCAAGCGGCAGCAGTTCTACACGGTGCTGCTCGCCGACGACGCCCCGGAGAACGCGCCCGACAGCCTGGCCGAGTGCCTGCGCGCCCTGCGCGACCCGTCCGACGGCGTGCAATACGAGCTGCTGGTGGTTCCCAGCATCGAGGACGCCATCACCGCGGTCGCGCTGAACGGAGAGATTCAGGCGGCGATCATCCGCCACGACCTGCCGCTGCGGTCGCGCGACCGGGTGCCGCTGATGAACACGCTGCTCGGTGCCGCCGAACACGACGACGTGCTGGCGACGGACCACCAGGACTGGGTGGAATGCGCCGAATGGATGCGGGAGCTGCGGCCACACATCGACCTCTACCTGCTCACCGACGAGTCGATCGCGGCGGAGACCGAGGACGAACCCGACGTCTACGACCGCACGTTCTACCGGCTCAACGACGTCACCGACCTGAACAGCACCGTCCTGGCGGGCCTGCGAAACCGTTTCGGCACACCGTTTTTCGACGCCCTGTGCGCCTACGCGGCGGCCCCGGTCGGCCAGTTCCACGCGCTGCCCGTCGCGCGCGGCGCCAGCATCTTCAACTCCAAGTCCCTGCAGGACATGGGCGAGTTCTACGGCCGCAACATCTTCATGGCCGAGACGTCGACCACCTCCGGCGGGCTGGACTCGCTGCTGGACCCGCACGGCAACATCAAGAAGGCGATGGACAAGGCGGCCGTGACCTGGAACGCCAGGCGCACGTATTTCGTCACCAACGGCACGTCGACGGCCAACAAGATCGTCGTGCAGGCCCTGACCCGCCCGGGCGACATCGTCCTCATCGACCGCAACTGCCACAAGTCACACCACTACGGCCTGGTGCTCGCCGGGGCCTACCCGCTGTACCTGGACGCCTACCCGCTGCCCGAGTATGCGATCTACGGGGCCGTGCCGCTGCGCACGATCAAGCAGGCGCTGCTGGACCTCGAGGCCGCCGGCCAGCTGGACCGGGTGCGCATGCTGCTGCTGACCAACTGCACCTTCGACGGCGTCGTCTACAACCCCCGGCAGGTGATGGAGGAGGTGCTGGCGATCAAGCCCGACATCTGTTTCCTGTGGGACGAGGCGTGGTACGCGTTCGCCACCGCGGTGCCGTGGGCGCGGCAGCGCACCGCGATGGTGTCCGCCGATCGCCTCGAGCAGATGCTGGCGTCACCGGAATACGCCGCGGAATACCGCGATTGGGCGGCATCCATGGAAGGGGTGGACCGGTCCGAGTGGGTCGAGCGGCGGCTGCTTCCCGACCCCGCCCGGGCGCGGGTGCGGGTGTATGCGACGCACTCCACGCACAAGTCGCTCTCGGCGTTCCGGCAGGCGTCGATGGTCCACGTCCGCGACCAGGATTTCCGGGCTCTGACCCGCGACGCGTTCGCCGAAGCATTTCTGACCCACACCTCGACCTCACCCAACCAGCAGCTGCTGGCGTCGCTGGACCTGGCGCGCCGCCAGGTCGACATCGAGGGCTTCGAGCTGGTCCGCAACACGTACAACATGGCGCTGGTGTTCCGGCACCGGGTCCGCAAGGACCGGCTGATCGGCAAGTGGTTCCGCATCCTCGACGAGTCCGACCTGGTGCCCGACGAATTCCGCGCCTCGTCGGTCAGCTCCTACCGCCAGGTCCGCCAGGGCGCGCTGGCCGAGTGGAACGAGGCGTGGCGCTCCGACCAGTTCGTGCTCGACGCCACGCGGGTCACCCTGTTCATCGGTAAGACCGGAATGAACGGCTACGACTTCCGCGAGAAGATCCTGATGGACCGCTTCGGTATTCAGATCAACAAGACCTCCATCAACAGCGTGTTGCTGATCTTCACCATCGGGGTCACCTGGTCGAGCGTGCACTACCTGCTCGACGTGCTGCGCCGCATCGCCACCGACTTCGAGCGCACCGAAAGCATCAGCGGCAAGGAGGATCGCGCCCTGCAACGGCGCCGGGTCGAGGAGATCACCGAGGACCTGCCGCACCTGCCCGACTTCAGCGAATTCGACGTCGCCTTCCGCACGGTCGACGCGTGCAAGTTCGGCGACATGCGGTCGGCCTTCTACGCCGGATACGAGGAGTCCGACCGCGAGCACGTCCTGATCGGCATGGCCGGGCGGCGGCTGGCCGAGGGCAGGACGCTGGTGTCCACCACGTTCGTGGTGCCCTACCCGCCCGGTTTCCCGGTGCTGGTCCCGGGCCAGGTGGTGAGCAAGGAGATCGTCTACTTCCTGGCCCAGCTGGACGTCAAGGAGATCCACGGGTACAACCCCGACCTCGGGCTGTCGGTCTTCACCGATGCCGCGCTGGCGCGGATGGAGGCCCAGCGCAACGCGGCTACGGCCGCGGTCGGCTCGGCGTTCCCGGCCTTCGAGCTGCCGGCCGACGCTTCGGCGCTCAACGGCGACGCCGCGCAGCCGGCCGCCGAACGCGCCTGACGGCGCTATCCGGTGACGGCGGGGAAGTCCGACAGGCCCTGCCGGATTCCGCGGGCGATCGCGTCCTTCTTGACGGGGCTTGCGGTCGGCGCCGCCTGCTGGCAGCTGCAGCTCAGCGTGCTGAACACGCTGGGGTCCGCGGCCGCCGACGCCGATGCGACGACGCCGGCGCCGACGGCGGCGGCCAGTGCGATCAGGATTTTGGTGGTCAAATTCGGCAAGCTGGGTATCACGGCGTCTCCTCGGCGCGGCTCGGCGCATCTTCGGCGTCGATCACCGTCGGCCACGCCGGCTCGGGACTGATGCCGACGACGCAGTCGTCGGATTGATGAAGGCTGCTGATCAGCAGCGCCTGGCAGTTGTCGGCGCCGTCGCGATGACAGGCGTAGAGGTAGCTGCCGGAGACCCGCCGGTCGATGTGCGCGGGCGCCAGGTACAGCGCGGCGTTGTCCATCCAGCCCATCGTGGAATCCTCGACGGCGATGGGCAGTTCGCCCGGAAGATCGGCGAGTACGCGGCGCAATTCCTCGACGTTCATGGCGCCCCAAGGCTAGGAGCGGGTCGCTGAGAAGCCGCTGAGAAACCCGCTGACCTGCGCGGTTTCCCGGCCCGCCCGCGGCTTGGAAGAATCGGGGACGTGCGGTGGTCTGCCGTGTGGCCGGTTCGGCGAAGCTTGGGCATCTCCGCTCGCTCGGCCGCGGTGTCCGCGGTCGTCGTCCTGCTGGCGCTGACGCTCGCCGGCGCGGGGCTGGACGCGCTGCTGTACCGGACGTTGCTGGGCGGCGTCGACGACGCCGCCGCGGGCCGGGTCCGCAGCCTCGCGGCGGCCCTGCGGTCGGGCACCGTCGACGACATCGACAGCGCGTTGCTGACCACCGGCCAGCGCATCGTCGCGATCCAGGTGATCGGCCCCGACGGCAGGGTGCTGGTGCGGTCCGGCTCCGCGCCGAAAACACCGCTGGTGCCCCCGGGCCAGTTCGACTTTCGGTTGCGCAGCGCCCTGCCCGACGACGCGGTGGCGGGCGACGACATGCGGGTCAGCGGTCAACGGGTCGCGACCCCGTCCGGTGACTACACGGTGATCGTCGGAGGGGGCAGCGAGGCGGTCGAGGCGACCGCGTGGGCCGTCGCGCTGCTGCTGGCGTGCGGCGCGCCGATCGTCGTCGGGGTGGCGGCGGGCGCGAGCTACTGGCTCGTCCGCCGCTCGCTGAACTCGGTGGACGCGATCCGCAGCCGGGTGGCCGAAATCTCCACCTCCGACCTGGCCGAAAGGGTTCCGGTGCCCAACAGCCGCGACGAAATCGCGGCCCTGGCGGTCACCATGAACGAGATGCTGTCCCGCCTGGAAGCCGGCCACCGCGCGCAACAACGGTTCCTCGGCGACGCCTCCCACGAACTGCGCAGCCCGCTGGCCACCATCATCTCCGGGCTCGAGGTCGGTGAGGCGCACCCCGAACTGCTCAACGCGGAGCTGACCGTCGACACCCTGCTGCCCGAGGCGCACCGCATGCGCACGCTCATCGAGGATCTGTTCCTGCTGGCCCGGGCGGACGAACGAAACCTGGTGCGGCACAAGGAGGAGATGGCCCTCGATGACCTTGCCGAGGTCGAGGCCGCCCGCGCGCGGCGGGCGACGGGGTGCGCGGTCCACACCGACATCCGCCCGGCGCGGCTGACCGGCGACCCGGCCGCCGTGTCCCGGATGATCCGCAACCTGGTGGACAACGCCGTCCGCCACGCCAACTCGAGCGTCGCGATCGAGGTCGGCAGCAGAAACGGAACCGCCACGCTCACCGTCAGCGACGACGGCCCCGGCATCGCCCCGGCCGAACGGACCCGCGTGTTCGAGCGCTTCGTGCGCCTGGACGCCGACCGCTCGCGCAGCGGCGGCGGCGGGGCCGGCCTGGGCCTGGCGATCGTCGCGGAGATCGTAGCCGCGCACGGCGGCACCATCACCATCGACGACCGGCCCGGCGGCGGAACCAGGATGATCGTGCAGCTCCCTCAGCACAACAGCCGGTAGCCGACGCCCCGGACCGTCTCGATGGTGTTGGTGCCGAACGGGACGTCGATCTTGCGGCGCACGTATCCCACATACACCTCGACGACGTTGTCCGGGCCCTGATGGTGCTCGTCCCACACGTTGCGCAGGATCTCGGCCTTCGTCACCACCACGTCCTTGTTCCGCATGAGGAACTCCAGCACCCCGTACTCGCGGGGGGTCAGCGCGATCGGGGTCGAGCCGCGCTGGACGGTGTGCCGGGCGGGATCGAGCAGCAGCGATCCGGCCGTCAGCACCGCCGGCCGCTCGGGGGCGCCGCGCCGCACCAGCGCCCGCAGGCGCGCCACCAGCACGCGGAACGAAAACGGTTTGGTCAGATAGTCATCCGCCCCGAGGTCGAACGCATCGGTCTCGTCGAACTCGCCGTCTTTGGCGGTCAGCATCAGCACCGGCGTCCACACTTCCCGCGCCCGCATCCGGCGCAGCACCTCGTATCCGTTGTGGCCGGGCAACATGATGTCGAGGACCACGACGTCGAAGCCGTTCTCCGTCGCCCGCTGCAGGCCCTCGATGCCGGTGCCGGCGGTCACCACGGCGAAGCCCTCGGCCTTCAGCCCCATGGCCAGCGTCGCGGACAGTCGCGGCTCGTCCTCGACGATCAGGACTCGCATATCGTCACGCTACGTCGTGCGCGGCCTCCGCCTGGCCCGGGTGACGTCCGGGGCGCTGCGGCAGGACGATCACCAGCGCCACGATGATCGCCGCGATGACCGCCGAGGCCAGGGGGCGGCTCAGCGCCAGCCCGCCGTCGGCGACGGGCTTGTCGAGGAAGTCCCCCACGGTCGCGCCCAGTGGCCTCGTCAGGATGAACGCGACCCAGAACAATGTCACCCGCGAGACCGAGGTCCAGAAATACAGGGCCGCGACCACGGCCAGAGCCGCGGTGAATACCAGCGCACCGCGTTCATAACCGAATCCGCGGGTATCGGCGAGCCAATCGCCGAGCGCGGTACCCAGCGTCTGCGAAAACGTGATGGTCGTCCAGTAGAACGCCTCCACCTTCGGCGTCGAGACGGTGCTGACCGATACCGTTCCCTCCGACCAGCGCCAGACCCCCAAGGTGGTCAGGAGGCAAGCCAATAGCAGCAGCGATCCGCCGGTGTAGCCGATCCCCAGCGATCGGTCGGCGAAATCGGCCAAAGCTGTGCCGAACGTCGTCGAGGCCACGATCGTCGCCCAGTACAGGGCCGCGTGGAAACGCTTGGCGAGGATCTGCGCGGCAACCAGCGCCACCAGCGTGACACCGAAAAGCGCGACGCCAACCAGATACCCCCAATTCTTGTGCGTATCAGCGTGGAAGACGCTCATCGTGAGGGCGTCGCCACCCGTCTCGCCCAGAGTCGTCGCCAAGATTTTGATCACCCAAAAGCCCAGCGTGACCGCGGGCACCTTGGTCAGAGCTTGGTTTGCAGCCTCAGTCATCACACAGTGATCTTCCAGTGTCGTTGTCGTGCATGTCTACGGGAGCCGCGCTGAGAAAACGCTGAGACCGATCAATGAGGTGTCCGGTAACGGATCGGCCACGAATTGCCTGTGCATCACCTTTGAATTTTCGCCCCCGGCGACGGTTGCGGGCAGGCCATGACGTCGAACTCCATTACACCACCAAAACAAAAGGCGTGCAATAGTTTTCACGGTGAACGCGGAATCCGGTCGTGACACTGCTGTTAGCCGCTGGTTAAGAATTGCCTTAGCGTTCAATAAGTTTCACCGCCGCTACGGTCGCCGCTGCGCCCGGTGGCTGCAAATGCTGTGCCACTATGGGTGCATGCTGACGGGGGTGGGCACCAGGTTCGAACTCGGCGCGGGGGCGCGGTGGGCGATCATGGCCATCTCGTTGGGGGTGACGGCAAGCTCGTTCCTGTTCATCAATGGCGTTGCCTTCCTTATCCCTTCGCTGCAGGGTCGTGGCATCCCGCTGGCCGAGGCCGCGCTGCTGGCGTCCATGCCCAGTTGGGGCATGGTGGTCACGCTGGTGCTGTGGGGTTATGTGCTGGACCACGTCGGCGAGCGGATCGTGCTCACCGCAGGCTCGGCACTCACCGCGGCCGCGGCTTACGCTGCGGCGTCGGCCCATTCGCTGCCGATGACCGGTGTCTTTCTCTTCATAGGCGGGATGTCCGCGGCGAGTTGCAACACGGCCGGCGGGCGGCTGGTGTCCGCCTGGTTCCCCGCGCGGCAACGCGGGCTGGCGATGGGAATCCGCCAGACCGCGCAGCCGCTGGGAATCGCTTTGGGCGCGTTGATCATTCCCGAACTCTCCGAACGCGGCCCGCACCGCGCGCTGATGTTCCTCGCGGCGATGTGCACCCTGGCGGCGGTGGCCAGCGCGATCGGGATCGTCGATCCGCCCCGCAAACCCCGCGCGGCGGCCGCCCGCGCGGAACTCGCCAGCCCGTATCGCGGTTCGTTGGTGCTGTGGCGGATCCACGCGGTGGCCGGCCTGCTGATGATGCCCCAGACCGTGACCGTCACCTTCATGCTGGTGTGGCTGATCAACCGGCACGGCTGGTCGGTGGCGGCCGCGGGCGCCGTGGTCACGCTCACCCAACTGCTTGGCGCGGTGGGGCGAATCGCGGTGGGCCGCTGGTCCGACCGCGTGGGCTTGCGGATGCGTCCGGTGCGCACCATCGCGATCGCCGCCGCGCTGGCCCTGTTCCTGCTCGCCGTCACCGACGGCACCGGTTCGGGCTACGACGTGTTGCTCATGATCGCCGTGTCGGTGCTCGCGGTGCTCGACAACGGGCTGGAGGCCACCGCGATCACCGAGGTCGCCGGGCCCTACTGGAGCGGGCGCGCGCTGGGGCTGCAGAACACCACCCAGCGGCTGACGGCCGCCGCCGGGCCGCCGCTGTTCGGCGCGCTGATCATGGCGGCCCACTACCCGGCGGCCTGGGCGCTGTGCGCGCTGTTCCCGTTGGCGGCGGTGCCGCTGGTGCCGGCCGACCCCGAGCATTCGGCTCAGCCGGATCGCAAAGACGAATCTCTCGTCGGGGTGGCGCAATAGCGCTAGGGGCGCGGGTTTTTGCTGGTCGGCCCGCAAGGGTGCCCGGCGCAATACCCTGACCTGCCCCGACGGCCCCGGCTCGGCCGCCCGGAGGGGGCCGGTGAGCCGCGTTAGCGTGACGGCGTGGCGCACCCGATACCGATTCACGGGCCGCGGGCCGACCGGGCCCGCCGTGTCGCCGACGTGCTACGCCACCAGATCCACGCCGGCGCCTACCCCGACGGGCTGCCGGACGAACGCGAGTTGGCCACCGAATTCTCGGTGTCGCGCAACACCGTTCGCGAGGCCCTCGGCGTCCTGAAACACGAGGGGTTGATCGACCGCGGGCCCAAGGTGGGCACCCACGTCGCCCAGCGCAAGTACCCGCACGGACTCGACGCGCTGCTGGGGCTGAAGGAAACCTTCAAGGACCTCGGCGAAGTGCGCAACGAGGTGCGCGCCGCCATGTCGGTGACCGCCCCGCCCTCGGTCGCCCGCCGACTGCGGCTGCAACCGGGGGAGCCGGCGGTGTTCGTGGAGCGCCTGCGCTACCTGGGCGACCTGCCGCTCAGCCTCGACCTCACCTATCTGGTCCCGGATATCGGCAGCCAGATCCTGGACCAAGCGTTGGAGAACTCCCTGGAAAAGGAAGACATCTTCGCGCTCATCGAACAGGTGAGCGGGCGGCCGCTGGGCTCGGCGGCGCTGGCGCTGGAGGCCATCCCCGCCGACGCGCACTCCGCGGCCACTTTGCAGGTGCCCGACGGGGCGGCGCTGCTCATGCTGGAGCGGCTCACCAGCCTCGACGACGGCAGGCCCGTCGACCTGGAATACATCCGGATGCGCGGCGATCGAATCACCATGCGCGGGAGCCTGATAAGGAGCAAGCCATGACGCTCGTCAACAACCGCGCCGATGTGCCGGTCACCATCGACGAGTCGCTGTGCATCGACGGTTGCACGCTCTGTGTCGAGGTCTGCCCGCTGGATGCGCTGGCCATCAACCCGGACACCGGCAAGGCCTTCATGCATGTCGACGAGTGCTGGTACTGCGGGCCGTGCGCGGCCCGCTGTCCCACCGGCGCCGTCACCGTCAACATGCCGTATCTCTTGCGCTGAAACACAAAGGCCCACAATGAAAAAGCACGTCCCCCGGCTGCTTTCGGTCCTCGTCCTCGTCGTCGCGACGGTGTCCGGCTGCTCGCTCGAGTCCCTGTCCCAGTCCTCCGGCGTGGTCAACGTCGTGGTCGGCTACCAGTCCAAGACCATCAACACCGTCACGGCCGGCACGCTGCTGCGCGCGCAGGGCTACCTGGAGCGCCGGCTGGCCGACATCACCACCCGCACGGGGACCAGGTACGCGGTGCGCTGGCAGGACTACGACACCGGCGCCCCGATCACCGCGCAGATGCTCGCCGAGAAGATCGACATCGGCTCGATGGGCGACTACCCGATGCTGATCAACGGATCCAAGACGCAGGCGAACCCGCTGGCGCGCACCGAGATGGTGTCGATCACCGGCTACAACCCCAAAGGTGCGCTGAACATGGTTGTCGTGGCGCCGGATTCGCCGGCGACCACGTTGGCCGACCTGGCCGGTGCGAGGGTGTCGGCCAGCGTCGGCTCGGCCGGCCACGGCACGCTGGTGCGCGCCCTGAGCAAGGGCGGTGTCGCCGGCGTGGAGGTGCTGAACCAGCAGCCGCAGGTCGGCGCCTCCGCGCTGGAATCCGGTCAGGTGCAGGGCCTTTCGCAATTCGTCGCCTGGCCCGGGCTGCTGGTCTACCAGGGCAAGGCCAAGTTGCTCTACGACGGCGCCGAGCTGAACCTGCCCACCCTGCACGGCGTGGTGGTGCGGCGCAACTATGCGGCGGCGCACCCGGAGGTGCTCGGCGCCTTCCTGCAGGCGCAGCTGGACGCCACCGATTTCCTCAACGAACGGCCGCTGGAGGCCGCCCGCATCGTCGCCCAGGCGAGCGGGCTGCCGCAGGAGGTGGTGTACCTCTACAACGGACCCGGCGGCACGTCGTTCGACGCCACGCTGAAGCCGTCGCTGATCGATGCGCTGAAAAGCGATGTGCCCTACCTGAAATCGATCGGCGACTTCGCCGACCTCGACGTCGCAAAGTTCGCCGTCGACGAGCCGCTGCGCGCCGTGTTCGCCGCCCGCGGGCTGGACTACGACGCGGTGCGGGCGCGCGCCGCCAACCCGTCGACCCTGCGCGGTGACCCGGCTCTGGCGAGCGAGCTGTGGCTGGACGGCTCGGACGCGACGCAGACGATCGCGGATCCCACCGGCCTGCTGCAGGCGATCCGGGACGCGACCGCCCGCGGCGCCAGGGTCCGGGCGGCCTACGTCCCGGACGCCGAGCTGGGCACCCGGTGGTTCGCCGACAAGGCCGTCTGGGTGCGCGACGGGCAGGCGTATCACCCGTTCGCCACGGTGGCGGGCGCTCGTCGTTACGTCGCCGCACATCAAGGCAGCGTCGCCGTGGATTACCAACAAGCACTGGGAGGTTCGGTATGACCGCCGAGTTGAGCGAACTGGTTGCCGGGCCCGGCCTGCCCGCGCCCGCCACGGTGCCGGGGGCCGCCCCGCGACGACCGGTGTCGCCGTGGCGATCGCGGGTCGTGCGGCTGGTGTCGGTGGCCGCCGCCGTCGGACTGTGGCAGCTACTCACCGCCGGCAAGGTGCGGCTGCTGCTGCGATTCGACACGCTGCCCACCGTCACGCAGATCGTGCACGCGCTGCAGCGGCGGCTGGGCGCCTACGACTACTGGCTCGACCTGGCTCAGTCATTGCTGCGCATCCTCACCGGCTTCGGGCTGGCCGCGGTGGTCGGCGTGGCGACCGGTGTGCTGCTGGGCCGCTCGCGGGTGTTCGCCGACGTGCTCGGCCCGCTGACCGAGCTGGCCAGACCCGTCCCCGCGATCGCGCTGGTGCCGGTGGCGATCCTGTTGTTCCCCACCGACGAGGCCGGCATCGTGTTCATCACCTTCCTGGCGGCCTACTTCCCGATCATGGTCAGCACCCGGCACGCGGTGCGCGCGCTGCCCACGCTGTGGGAGGACTCGGTGCGCACCCTGGGCGGCGGCCGGTGGGCAGTGCTGAGCCAGGTGGTGCTGCCCGGCATCCTGCCCGGGGTGTTCGGCGGGCTGTCGGTCGGCATGGGGGTGGCGTGGATCTGCGTGATCTCCGCCGAGATGATCTCGGGCCGTCTCGGCGTCGGCTACCGCACCTGGCAGGACTACACCGTGCTGGCGTACCCCAAGGTATTCGTCGGCATCATCACCATCGGCGTGCTGGGGCTCGTGACGTCGGCGGCCGTCGAGCTGGTGGGCCGCCGCGTGACCCGGTGGCTGCCGCGCGCGGAGGAGAACCAGCGATGACCGTCGGAATGAGCCTCGAACTGGACCGGGTTCGCCTGTCCTACACCGGAAAACCCGTGATCGACGGGCTGAGCCTGGCCGTGCGGCCGGGAGAGATCCTGGTGCTCACCGGGCCGTCGGGCTGCGGCAAGTCCACGGTGCTGCGGGCCCTGGCAGGCCTGCTGTCGCCCGACGACGGCCGGGTGCTGGCCGACGGCCTGCCGGTGACCACCACCTCCGGCGACCGCGGCATGGTGTTCCAGGACAACGCGCTGCTGCCGTGGCGCACGGTGCGGTCCAACATCGAACTGGCGCTGCGGCTGCGCGGCGAGCCGCGCGCCACCCGGCGCGCCGCGGCCGAACGCTGGATCGACGAGCTCGGACTCGCCGGCTTCGGGCACTACCTGCCCAAGAGTCTGTCCGGCGGGATGCGCCAGCGCGTCCAGCTGGCGCGCGGCCTGGCCGGGGCGCCGCGCGCGGTGCTGATGGACGAGCCGTTCGGGGCGCTGGACAGCCGGACCCGCGCCGCCATGCAGCGGCTGCTGATCGACACCTGGCGCACCCATCCCACCACGATCGTGTTCGTCACCCACGACGTCGACGAGGCGCTGGTGCTGGGGGACCGGGTCGTCGTGCTGGGCCGGGCGGGCGAACCGGCGCGCGCGTCGCTGGACGTGCCCGATCCCCGCGGCGAAGGACCGCGTGCGGAATTGCGCGCGGAAATCATTGCCGCACTGACTGATTCGGTGGCCGCATGATGGACATCCCGGATCCGGCCGTTCCGCTTCGCCTGGACTGCGACGTGCTGGTCATCGGGGGCGGCACCGCAGGCACCATGGCGGCGCTGTCGGCCGCCGAGCGCGGGGCACAGGTGCTGCTGCTGGAGAAGGCCCACGTCCGGCACTCCGGTGCGCTGGCGATGGGCATGGACGGCGTCAACAACGCCGTCATCCCCGGCAAGGCCGAGCCTGAGGACTACGTCGCCGAGATCACCCGCGCCAACGACGGAATCGTCAACCAGCGCACCGTGTATCAGACCGCCAGCCGCGGCTTTGCGATGGTGCAGCGCCTCGAGCGCTACGGGGTGAAGTTCGAGAAGGACGAGCACGGCGAATACGCGGTGCGCCGGGTGCACCGCTCGGGCTCCTACGTCCTGCCCATGCCCGAGGGCAAGGACGTCAAGAAGGCGCTGTACCGCGTGTTGCGGCAACGATCGATGCGGGAGAAGATCCGCATCGAGAACCGGCTGATGCCGGTGCGGGTCCTGACCGATGACGGTCGCGCGGTGGGCGCCGCGGCCCTGCACACCCGCACCGGTGAATTCGTCGCGGTCGGAGCCAAGGCGGTGATCCTGGCGACCGGCGCGTGCGGGCGACTCGGCCTGCCGGCGTCGGGCTACCTGTACGGCACCTACGAGAACCCGACCAACGCCGGCGACGGGTACGCGATGGCCTACCACGCCGGCGCGGAGCTGTCGGGAATCGAGTGCTTCCAGGTCAATCCGCTGATCAAGGATTACAACGGGCCGGCCTGCGCCTATGTGGCCAACCCGTTCGGCGGCTACCAGGTCAACGCGCACGGCGAGCGGTTCGTCGACTCCGACTACTGGTCGGGGCAGATGATGGCCGAGGTGAAAAGCGAGATCGACTCCGCCCGCGGGCCGATCTACCTCAAGGTGTCGCACCTGCCCGACGAAACGCTGACCGCGCTGGAGAACATCCTGCACACCACCGAACGCCCGACCCGCGGCACCTTCCATGCCAACCGGGGCCACGACTACCGCACCCACGACGTGGAGATGCACATCTCCGAGATCGGCCTGTGCAGCGGCCATTCCGCGTCCGGGGTGTGGGTCGACGAGCACGCCCGCACCACGGTGCCGGGCCTGTACGCCGCGGGGGACCTGGCCTGCGTGCCGCACAACTACATGATCGGGGCGTTCGTGTTCGGCGACCTCGCCGGCACCCACGCCGCCGCGTCGCTGCCCGATGTCGTTGCCCCGCAAGCACTCCCGGAAGACCAGTTGTGCGCCTCGCACGAGCTGATCTACCGCCCGCTGCAGCACCCGGACGGGCCCCCGCAACCGCAGGTCGAATACAAGCTGCGGCGCTTCGTCAACGACTATGTGGCGCCGCCGAAGACGGCGGCCAAGCTGTCGATCGCGGTGCGTACCTTCGACCGGATGCGCGACGAGATCGCCGCGATGGGCGCCCGGAACCCGCACGAGCTGATGCGCGCCGTCGAGGTGTCGTTCATCCGCGACTGCGCCGAGATGGCCGCCCGATCCTCGCTCACCCGCACCGAATCGCGTTGGGGCCTCTACCACGATCGCGCCGACCTACCCGTGCGCGACGACCACCGGTGGGGTTATCACCTCAACCTGCGCAAGGGGCCCAACGGCGAGATGGCGTTCCTCAAGCGGCCCGTCGCACCCTATTTCGTGCCCGTCCCGGAGCTGGACGGTCTGCCCCCCGTCGACCAGACCGTGCAGGAGGTGGAGCAGCCGCCGCTCGTCGGCGGCCAGGCCCCGGCCACCGCCGGCTCCCGGATTCCCTCGGCCGCACCGGCTTTCGAGCCGCCGTCGCCGCGCATCGCCGAGGTGCTGGCCCTGGAGGAGCCTACGATCGCCGACCTGGAGCCGTATCTGGCCGACCCCGATCCCGGCGTGCGGCGCACCGCGGTGGCCACGCTGACCGAGCACATTCCCGACGGCTACGCCCCGGCCCTGTTCGCGGCGCTGGACGACGCCGACGCCGCGGTGCGACGCACCGGCGCCGAAGGCATCCGCGAACTGGTGGAGGTGCTGCCGGACCCCGCCGGCGCCCGCGCCCGCCTGGGCTCCCGCGACGCGGTGGTGCGCGCCGCCGCGGTTCACGTGCTGGCCGCGCGCCGGGCCGGCGATGCGGCCGAATACCGCCGCGCGCTGGCCGATCCGGAGCACCGGGTGCGGATCGAGGCGGTGCGGGCGCTGGTGTCGGTCGACGACGTGGCCGGGGTCGTCAAGGCCACGGGCGACGAGAGCCGGGAGGTCCGCATCGCGGCGGTCGCCGGCCTGGCGACGCTGGGTGACGGCGCGGGGACGGTGAGCGCTCTGCTCGCCGACCCCGACCCGCTGGTGCGCGCGGCCGCGCTGGCCGCGCTGGGCGAATTGGGTTGGGGGCCCGGCGATATCGCGGCCGTCGAGGCGGCGCTGCGGGCGCCGGCCTGGCAGGTGCGGGAGGGCGCGGCGAGGGCGCTGTCGGGTGCGGCGGCCGGCGTCGCCGTGCCGCTGCTGGCCGAGGCGCTGGGCGATGCCCATCTCGACGTGCGCAAGGCGGCCGTGCTGAGCCTGACCCGGTTCGCCGGCGAGCCGGTCGCCCGCGATGCGCTGGGCATCGCGCTCAAGGACGGCGACGCCGACGTGCGGGCCTACGCGCGGCGGGCGCTGGAGTAGGGCCGGTCAGCGCAGGATCTTCGCGTACAGCAGGGCGTCCCGGGGCTCGGGCCCGATGGTGGGATAGACGGCGTGGCGGGCCAGCCGCCCCTCCAACTCGAAACCGGCGCGCTCCAGCGACCGCGCCGACCGCTCGTTGTCCGGGCTGCACGTCGCCCAGACGCGATAGACCCTGCGGTCGGCATCCAGCGCGGCGAGCAAAAGATCGAGCACCTCGGACATGTAGCCCTTGCCCCACCACTTGCGGCCGAGGCAGTAACCGATCTCGACCGAGTGCGGCACCGGGCGCCGGCAGCTGGTCAGCCCGATGACGTCGCCGCTGTGCTTGAGCGTGATGGCCCAGGTCCGCTCGTCGCCGCCGACGTTGAGCTTCTCGGTGATCACCCGCCGCGTCGCCGCCACGTCGGGATGCGGCGCCCACAGCAGGTACTTGGTGACCTCGGCGTCGCGGGCGACCCGTTGGAAGAGCGCGCCCGCGTCGTCCAGCGTCGGCGGGCGCAGCACCAGCCGCGGGCCGGTCATGCGGTCGGGCGGGTAGTCCACCATCGCGCTACAGGCCGAGCGCCTGATAGGTGCGGCGGACAAACTTCGGTTGCGCCGTGCGGAGTTTCGCAAGCGACGTGTTGCCCGCGACGGCGGTGGCGGCGTCCACGGTCAGATCGGGCAGGTTCTGGATCAGATACAGCAGGATCAGGTCGTCCGACGGGTCGGCCTGCCACCACGTCCCGTAGGCGCCGGGCCAGCTGAACGTCCCGGGCCCGCCCGGCCCGAACAGCGGGGCCGACTTCGCCGGGTCGGTCACCACCGACAGGTTCAGTCCGAAGCCGCGGCCCACCCAGTACGGCGCCCCGAGGAAGTTGTGCCGCTTCTGCTCGTCGGTGAGCCGGTCGGTCCGCATCAGCCGGGCGGACTCGGGGGAGAGCACTCGCACGCCGTCGACCTCCCCGTCGCCGAGCAGCATCCGCACGAACCGCAGGTAGTCGTCGGCGGTCGACCACAACCCGCCGCCGGCGTTGCAGAACGAGGGCGGCTTGATGTGCGGTGGGCCCATGACGCCGTGCTGCAATTCGTGGTCGTCGGTGAGCCGGTACATGGTGGCGGCGCGCCGGCGGGTTTCGGGGGAGACGAAAAAGCCGGTGTCGGGCATGCCGGCCGGCCCCAGCACCCGTTCGTCGAGAACCTGGTGGAACGGCTTGCCGTCGATGCGAGCAGCGATGACGCCCAACAGGTCTATCGCGTGGCTGTAGGTGACCTTCTCGCCGGGTTGATGCACCAGCGGCAGCTTGGCGAGCTCGGCCAGCCAGGCGTCGGGGCCCTGGTGGAACGGCAGCCGCATGTATGCCTTGGCGATCGGCCCGGACACCGAGAACGCGTAGGCCAGGCCGCTGGTGTGGGTGAGCAGGTCCTCGATCAGGATGGCGCGGCCCAGCGGGTGCGTCCGGTCCAGCGGACCGTGCGGGTCGTCGAGCACCCGCACGCCTGCCAATTCGGGCGCCCAGCGCACGACCGGGTCCTTGAGCGCCAGCTTGCCCTCGTCGACCAGGCTCATCACCGCCGCGACCGTGACGGGCTTGGTCATCGACGCGATGCGGAACAGCGTGTCCCGCTGCATCGGCAGGCCCGCGTCGATGTCGCGGTAACCGATCTCGTTGACCTGCAGGAGTTCTCCGCGCTGCCAGACCATAGTCACCGCGCCGGCGAGGAGGCCGGCGTCGCACACCTCGCGGATGGAGGCCTGATTAACGTCCAGATTCATCGGGTTCAGGGTAGTGGGCGGGCCGGCAAGGCCGCGCACGCGTCAGCTGTTGCGGCGGGCGTGCAGCACTGCGCCGGTGAAAGCATCCGGGGCTTCCTGGGGCACGTTGTGCCCGGCCCGCACCGGGCGTACGTCGAGCAGGGCGGGGAAAGAGCACTATCGCGAACGCTTGGCATCCCCTCGTCGTGTTCGGGCCGACTTCCGCCTCCGGCGAGCCAAAATTTCATGACGGTTTCGGTTGAGCAAAGGTACTGCAGCGTACCCGCGCTGCGCGGGCCGATATCGTTCGTTTGGCTTTAGTGTTGGCTGCCATGGCCGCACTGAGCAATCGCGTGAAGCGCTGGCGCACAGCGCTCTACGCCACCGTGTCGGCGTTGATGGTCGCCAGCCTCGGACTCGTGATGACGCCGGTGGCTCACGCGGCCGCGGCCGCGGCGACGTTGTCGGTCGAACATACGTGGCAGACGGGCTTCATCGCCAACTTCACCGTCACCAACGCGAGCATGGCGCCGCTCAGCGATTGGAAGCTTGAATTCGACTTGCCGGCGGGAGAATCCGTCCTGCACACGTGGAACAGCAGCTTCACGCAATACGGCACGCACGTTGTTCTCACCCCCGCAAACTGGAATCGCGTGATTGCACCCGGTGGTTCGGCCACGGGCGGTTTCCGGGGCGCGCTGAGCGGTACCTACTCGCCGCCCGTGAACTGCGTGCTCAACGGGCAATACCGTTGCGGCTAGCGGCGGTGTGCCTCCGCCGGCTCAAGCCGCGTGGTACTCGACGAGCGCGACGATGATCCTGGCTTCCATCTCGCTGTCGAATACCTCGATCGTTCCCGGCGGCGGCGGTGCGCCCGAGCGGTAGCGCGCGCCGGTGGGTGTGGTGAATTCGGCCGTGTGAGTGCCGGTTTCATCGACCGCGGCCGTGACTCGCCAGCCGGGCGCTTCCTTGACGTAGTTACAGCGCTCACACGATCCGAGCCCGTTCGCCCCGCTGGTCGCACCGCCGCGGTGGTGCGGACGGGCGTGGTCGTGGTGGCGGATCGGGGCGTCGCAGTAGGGGGTGCGACAACGCTGATCGCGCAGGCCGATGAAGGCGGCCAGCCCCTTCGGGAAGCAACGCGACCGCGACTCCATGGCGACCAGCGACCCCGAGCGGGGATGCCGATAGAGCCGCCGCAGCGTCGCCCTCGACCGCTCGTCGCCGACCGCGTCGCCCACCAGGTGGCGGGCCACGGCGGCCGGTATCGGGCCGTACCCGTCGACCGCGGCCGCCTCGTCGTCGTGACCCAGCAGCGTCCCGTCGGACATCACCAGGTTCACCGCTATCGGCTGCGCGACGTCGGCGGGCCGGCCCGTGACGCGCTCGACCAGCGCGTCGGCCATCACCTGTCCGCGGGTGCGGCCGTCGAACGTGGTGTCCGCGGCGCGCTTGAGCGCCGCGTACACCGAGACGCCCTTGGCCACCGGCAGGAGCGCCGTCACATAGCTCATGGTGTCGGGCGCCGGCCGAATCGTCACCGTGCGCTCGGATTCGGCCCTGGCCGCGCGCTCGACCACCGCCTGAGGGTCGAGCCGGTAGGCGATCGCCCGCGCCGCCGCCACGATCCGCGCGTCGCCCATGCCGTCCAGCTTGGACCCGTCGGCGCACAGCTCGGCATCCAGCGCGCGCCGGTCCTCGACGTCCAGGCAGGCGCTTTCGCGCACGATCAGGGTGGCCCGCCACTCGGACAGCCGCCCGGATTCCAGCGCGGCCAGCGTGTGCGGCATCTCGTGTACCACCGCTTTGGCGAAGCCGAGATGCCGTCCGCCCCGGGCCGGCGCGTCGCGCCGTGCCAGGGCGATTTCGCTGGCCAGGCCGCGGCCGCGCTGCGCGGCCGGCACCCCGGCCGCGGCCTCGTTGGCGCGGCGCAGCGCCTCCAGCTGCACCGACACGCGCGCCTGCTCCGCGGCGGCGGCCGACTTGAGCGTCTCCAGCTCGGCGATCCGCGCGATCAGCGCGGCCTCGGATTCGAACATGCTTTCGATACTAGCCGGGGCCGCCGACACGTCCACCTTCCTGCCGGCCACTGCGGCGGAAGTGCTACGCTGCCGGGCAGTCGACATCCTTTAACGATCCGTCCAGAGAGGCGGAGAAGGAGGTCAAGTCTCGTATGTGCGCCGCGAACGACGCGGGCCGCGAATTGATGTCGGCGGCCGACGTGGGCCGCACCATTTCCCGGATCGCGCACCAGATCATCGAAAAGACCGCGCTGGACGGCCCCGACGCGCCACGGGTGGTGCTGCTGGGCATCCCGACGCGCGGCGTCACCCTCGCCAAGCGCCTGGCCGCCAACATCGGCGAATACAGCGGCGTGGACATCCCCCACGGCGCGCTCGACATCACCCTCTACCGGGACGACCTGATGCAAAAGCCGCCCCGCCCGCTGGAGGCCACCTCCATCCCGGCCGGCGGCGTCGACGACGCGCTGGTGATCCTCGTGGACGACGTGCTCTACTCCGGGCGCTCGGTGCGCTCGGCGCTGGATGCGCTGCGCGACGTCGGGCGGCCGCGGGCGGTGCAGCTGGCGGTCCTGGTCGACCGCGGTCACCGCGAGCTGCCGCTGCGCGCCGACTACGTGGGCAAGAACGTGCCGACGTCGCGCAGCGAGAGCGTGCACGTGCTGCTGGGCGAACACGACGGCCGCGACGGGGTGGTGATCGCCAAATGAGCGCGCGCCACCTGCTGGCCGCCGGCGACCTGAGCCGCGACGAGGCCGTCGCCATCCTCGACGACGCCGACCGGTTCGCGCAGGCCCTGGTGGGCCGCGACATCAAGAAACTGCCGACGCTGCGTGGCCGCACCGTCGTCACGATGTTCTACGAGAACTCGACCCGCACCCGGGTGTCCTTCGAGGTGGCCGGCAAGTGGATGAGCGCCGACGTGATCAACGTCAGCGCGGCCGGATCGTCGGTGGGCAAGGGCGAGTCGCTGCGCGACACCGCGCTGACGCTGCGGGCCGCCGGCGCCGACGCGCTGATCATCCGGCACCCGGCGTCCGGGGCCGCGCACCTGCTCGCCGAATGGACTTCGGCTGCGACGGCAGCCACTGGCCCAGCGCCGTCGGTGATCAACGCCGGCGACGGCACCCACGAGCACCCGACGCAGGCGCTGCTCGACGCGCTGACCATCCGCCAGCGCCTCGGAGACATCGAGGGCAGGCGCGTCGTGATCGTCGGCGACATCCTGCACAGCCGGGTCGCCCGGTCCAACGTCATGCTGCTGGCCACTCTGGGCGCCGAGGTGGTGCTGGTGGCGCCGCCGACCCTGTTGCCGGTGGGGGTCGACGGCTGGCCTGCGACCGTGTCGTATGACTTCGACGCCGAGCTGCCGGCCGCCGACGCGGTGCTGATGTTGCGGGTGCAGGCCGAGCGGATGAACGGCGGCTTCTTCCCGTCGGTGCGCGAGTACTCGGTGCGCTACGGGCTGTCCGAGCGGCGCCAGGCGATGCTGCCGGGCCACGCCGTGGTGCTGCACCCGGGGCCGATGGTGCGCGGCATGGAGATCTCATCCACGGTCGCCGACTCGTCACAATCGGCTGTGCTGCAACAGGTTTCGAACGGGGTGCATGTGCGGATGGCGGTGCTGTTCCATGTGCTCGTGGGGACGGAGGAAATCGCGGCATGAGCGTGCTGATCCGCGGTGTGCGCCCCTACGGCGAAGGCGACCGGGTCGACGTCCTGGTCGATGACGGGCAGATCGCCGACATGGGGCCGGACCTGGCGATCCCGGACACGGCCGACGTCATCGACGCGACGGACCAGATCCTGCTGCCCGGGTTCGTCGACCTGCACACCCACCTGCGCGAGCCCGGCCGCGAGTACGCCGAGGACATCGAAACCGGTTCGGCTGCAGCAGCTTTGGGCGGCTACACGGCGGTGTTCGCGATGGCCAACACCAACCCGGTCGCCGACAGCCCGGTGGTCACCGACCACGTCTGGCACCGCGGTCAGCAGGTCGGCCTCGTCGATGTGCATCCCGTCGGCGCCGTCACCGTCGGGCTGGCCGGGGCCGAGCTGACCGAGATGGGCATGATGGCCGACGGCGCCGCGCAGGTGCGGATGTTCTCCGACGACGGGGTGTGCGTGCACGACCCGCTGATCATGCGCCGCGCCCTGGAGTACGCCACCGGCCTGGGGGTGCTGATCGCCCAGCACGCCGAGGAGCCGCGGCTGACCGTCGGCGCCGTCGCCCACGAGGGACCGACGGCCGCCCGGTTGGGGCTGGCGGGGTGGCCGCGAGCCGCCGAGGAGTCGATCGTGGCCCGCGACGCGCTGCTGGCCCGCGACGCCGGCGCCCGGGTGCACATCTGCCACGCCTCCACGGCCGGCACGGTCGAGATCCTGAAATGGGCCAGGGAGCAAGGTATTTCGATCACCGCCGAGGTGACGCCGCACCACCTGCTGCTCGACGACAGCCGGCTGGCCGGCTACGCGGGCGTCAACCGGGTCAACCCGCCGCTGCGCGAGGCCGCCGACGCGCTCGCGCTGCGTCAGGCGCTGGTAGACGGGGTGATCGACTGTGTGGCCACCGACCACGCCCCGCACGCCGAGCACGAGAAGTGCGTCGAGTTCTCCGCGGCGCGCCCCGGCATGCTGGGGCTGCAGACCGCGCTGTCGGTGGTGGTGCACACGATGGTGGCGCCCGGGCTGTTGACGTGGCGCGACGTGGCGCGGGTGATGAGCGAGAATCCCGCCCGCATCGTCGGCCTGCCCGACCACGGGCGGCCGCTGGAGGTGGGGGAGCCGGCCAACCTGACCGTGGTGGACCCGGACGCCACCTGGACGGTCACCGGGTCGGACCTGGCCAGCCGGTCGGCCAACACGCCGTATGAGTCGATGACGCTGCCCGCCACCGTGACCGCCACCCTGCTGCGCGGGAGGGTCACCGCCCGGGATCAGAAGAGCCCGGCATGAACTCCGGCACGCTGGTGGGGTCGCTGATCTTCGCGGCCGTGCTGGTGGTGGTGATCGCGGTGCTCATCCAGCTGATGATGCGGGGCTGGCAGCGCCGCTCGCAGCGGCAGACCGAGCTGATCGGCGACCTGCCCGACGTGCCCGACAAGGTGGGCACCGCGAGCGTCACCACCCGCGGGCTCTATTGCGGCTGCACGATGGCGCCCTCCTGGAACGAGCGCATCACGGCCGGTGACCTGGGGTACCGCAGCAAGGCGGTGCTCACCCGCTACCCCGAGGGCATCCTGCTGGAACGCGTTCGCGCCAAACCTATTTGGATCCCGCGGGAGTCGATCACGGCCATCCGCGTGGAGCGCGGCATGGCCGGCAAGGTGGTCGCCCGCATCGGGATCCTGGCGATCCGGTGGCGGCTGCCGTCGGGCCCCGAGATCGACATCGGGTTTCGGGCGAACCACCGCGAAGAATACGACGCCTGGGTGAAGGAGTCCGCGTGAGTAGTAAGGCCGTACTGGTACTGGAAGACGGCCGGGTCTTCACCGGGACGCCGTTCGGCAAGATCGGCCAAACCCTCGGCGAGGCCGTCTTTTCCACCGGCATGTCCGGCTATCAAGAGACGCTCACCGACCCCAGCTACCACCGTCAGATCGTGGTCGCCACCGCGCCGCAGATCGGTAACACCGGCTGGAACGGCGAGGATGCCGAGAGCCGCGGCGACAAGATCTGGGTCGCCGGTTATGCGGTGCGCGACCCGTCGCCGCGCGCCTCGAACTGGCGGGCCACCGGCACGCTGGAGGACGAGCTGGTCCGCCAGAACATCGTGGGGATCGCCGGCATCGACACCCGGGCGGTGGTGCGGCACCTGCGCAGCCGAGGTTCGATGAAGGCCGGCGTCTTCTCCGGCGACTCGTTGGCCGAGCCGGCCGAGCTGGTGGACCGGGTACGAGGCCAGCAGTCGATGCTGGGCGCCGACCTGGCCGGTGAGGTCAGCACAGGTCAGGTCTATGTTGTGGAACCCGAAGGGCCGCAAAGGTTTACCGTCGCCGCGCTAGACCTGGGGATCAAGACCAACACCCCGCGCAATTTCGCCAGGCGCGGCGTCCGCAGCCACGTGCTGCCGTCGTCGGCGACGTTCGACCAGATTGCCGACCTCGAGCCCGACGGCGTGTTCCTGTCCAACGGTCCCGGCGACCCCGCCACCGCCGACCATGTCGTCGCCGTCACGCGGCAAGTCTTGGCGGCCGGGATCCCGTTGTTCGGAATCTGTTTCGGCAACCAGATCCTCGGCCGGGCGCTCGGCCTGTCCACCTACAAGATGGTGTTCGGCCACCGCGGCATCAACATCCCCGTCATCGACCACGCCACCGGGCGGGTGGCGGTGACCGCGCAGAACCATGGCTTCGCGTTGGAGGGGGAGGCCGGGCAGTCCTTCGATACGCCGTTCGGCCCGGCGATCGTCAGCCACACCTGCGCCAACGACGGGGTCGTCGAGGGCGTCAAACTGGCTGACGGCCGGGCGTTTTCGGTGCAATATCACCCGGAGGCCGCCGCCGGCCCGCACGACGCGGAATACCTGTTCGACCAATTCATCGACCTGATGGCGGGCCACCAGTGACTCCACTACTTCTCGCGAGCGTGCGTGTCGGTACGGCGACACGCGGTAATCGGGGTACATCTGCGCACCTTCGCGCCCAGACAGGGAGGGGGCGCTAGTGCCGCGTCGCACCGATCTCAACCACGTGCTGGTGATCGGCTCCGGGCCGATCGTCATCGGGCAGGCCGCCGAGTTCGACTACTCCGGCACCCAGGCGTGCCGGGTGCTGCGCGCCGAGGGGCTGCAGGTCAGCCTGATCAACTCCAACCCGGCCACCATCATGACCGACCCGGAGTACGCCGACCACACCTACGTCGAGCCCATCACCCCGGCGTTCGTCGAGCGGGTGATCGCCCAGCAGGCCGAGCGCGGCAACAAGATCGACGCCCTGCTGGCCACGCTGGGCGGGCAGACGGCGCTGAACACCGCGGTCGCGCTGTACGAGAACGGGGCGCTGGAGCGCTACGACGTCGAACTGATCGGCGCCGACTTCGACGCCATCCAGCGCGGCGAGGACCGGCAGCGGTTCAAGGACATCGTCGCCAAGGTCGGCGGCGAATCCGCCCGCAGCCGAGTATGTTTCACCATGGAAGAGGTCCGCGAGACGGTCGCCGAACTCGGCCTGCCGGTCGTGGTGCGGCCGAGCTTCACGATGGGCGGGCTGGGTTCGGGGATGGCCGACTCCGCCGAGGCCGTCGAGCGGATGGCCGGCGCCGGGCTGGCCGCCTCGCCCAGCGCCAACGTCCTCATCGAGGAGTCGATCTACGGCTGGAAGGAATTCGAGCTCGAGCTGATGCGCGACGGCAACGACAACGTGGTCGTGGTGTGCTCGATCGAGAACGTCGACCCGATGGGCGTGCACACCGGCGACTCGGTCACCGTCGCGCCGGCCATGACGCTCACCGACCGGGAGTACCAGCGGATGCGCGATCTGGGCATCGCGATCCTGCGCGAGGTCGGGGTGGACACCGGGGGCTGCAACATCCAGTTCGCCGTCAACCCGAGCGACGGGCGGCTGATCGTCGTCGAGATGAACCCGCGGGTGTCGCGGTCCAGCGCGCTGGCGTCCAAGGCCACCGGCTTCCCGATCGCCAAGATCGCCGCCAAGCTGGCCATCGGCTACACCCTGGACGAGATCGTCAACGACATCACCAAGGAGACCCCGGCCTGCTTCGAACCGACGCTGGACTACGTCGTCGTCAAGGCGCCGCGGTTCGCGTTCGAGAAATTCCCCGGCGCCGACCCGACGCTGACCACCACCATGAAATCCGTCGGTGAGGCGATGTCGTTGGGCCGCAACTTCGTCGAGGCGCTCGGCAAGGTGATGCGGTCGCTGGAGACCGGGCGCGCCGGCTTCTGGACCAAGCCGGACGACGACGGGGACGTCGACGAGGTCCTGACCCGGCTGCGGACCCCGACCGAGGGCCGGCTCTACGACATCGAGCTGGCGCTGCGGCTGGGCGCGTCGGTCGAGCGGGTCGCGGCGGCCAGCGGAGTCGACCCGTGGTTCGTCGCGCAGATCGGCGAGCTGGTCGAGCTGCGCGCCGAGGTGTGCGGTGCACCCGTCCTCGAGGCCGACCTGCTGCGCCAGGCCAAGCACCACGGCCTGTCGGACCGCCAGATCGCCGCCCTGCGTCCGGAATTGGCGGGGGAGGACGGGGTGCGCTCGCTGCGCGAGCGGCTTGGCATCCACCCGGTGTACAAGACCGTCGACACCTGCGCGGCGGAGTTCGAGGCCAAGACGCCGTATCACTACAGCAGCTACGAGCTGGACCCGGCCGCCGAGACGGAGGTGGCCCCGCAGGGCGAGAAGCCCAAGGTGCTGATCCTGGGATCCGGGCCCAACCGGATCGGCCAGGGCATCGAATTCGACTACAGCTGCGTGCACGCTGCAACGACGTTGAGCGAAGCCGGTTTCGAGACCGTCATGGTCAACTGCAACCCCGAGACGGTGTCCACCGACTACGACACCGCCGACCGGCTCTATTTCGAGCCGCTGACCTTCGAGGACGTCCTCGAGGTGTTCCGCGCGGAGACGCTGTCGGGCGCGGGCGGCCCGGGGGTCGCGGGAGTGATCGTGCAACTCGGCGGCCAAACCCCGCTCGGGCTGGCGCAGCGGCTGTTCGACGCCGGGGTTCCGATCGTGGGCACCCCGCCGGAGGCCATCGACCTGGCCGAGGATCGCGGCGCCTTCGGCGACGTGCTGGCCACGGCCGGACTCCCCGCGCCGAAGTACGGCACCGCAACCACTTTCGCGCAGGCCCGCCGCATCGCCGACGAGATCGGCTATCCGGTGCTGGTGCGCCCGTCGTACGTGCTGGGCGGGCGGGGCATGGAGATCGTCTACGACGAGGAGACGCTGCAGGGCTACATCACCCGCGCCACGGCACTGTCGCCCGAACACCCGGTGCTGGTCGACCGCTTCCTCGAGGACGCGGTGGAGATCGACGTCGACGCGCTGTGCGACGGCGCCGAGGTGTACATCGGCGGCATCATGGAGCACATCGAGGAGGCCGGCATCCACTCCGGGGACTCCGCGTGCGCGCTGCCGCCCGTCACGTTGGGCCGCAGTGACATCGAGAAGGTGCGCCGCGCCACGGAGGCCATCGCGCACGGCATCGGCGTCGTGGGGCTGCTCAACGTGCAGTACGCGCTCAAGGACGACGTGCTCTACGTGCTGGAGGCCAACCCGCGGGCCAGCCGCACCGTCCCGTTCGTCTCCAAGGCCACCGCCGTCCCGCTCGCCAAGGCGTGCGCGCGAATCATGTTGGGCACCAGTATCTCCCAGCTGCGCGACGAGGGAATGCTGGCGCGCGAGGGTGACGGTGCCCACGCGCCGCCGCAGGCTCCGATCGCCGTCAAGGAGGCCGTGCTGCCGTTTCACCGCTTCCGCGGCCTCGACGGGGCCGCCATCGACTCGCTGCTCGGTCCGGAGATGAAATCGACGGGCGAGGTGATGGGCATCGACCGCGACTTCGGCACCGCCTTCGCCAAGAGCCAGACCGCCGCCTACGGGTCACTGCCGGCCGAGGGAACGATATTCGTGTCGGTGGCCAACCGGGACAAGCGATCACTGGTGTTCCCGGTCAAGCGGCTGGCCGACCTGGGCTTTCGCGTGCTGGCCACCGAGGGCACCGCGGAGATGTTGCGCCGCAACGGGATTCCCTGCGACGAGGTGCGCAAGCACTTCGAGCCGCCGCAGCCCGGACGCCCCGCGATGTCCGCGGTCGACGCGATCAAGGCCGGCGAGGTCGACATCGTGATCAACACGCCGTTCGGCAACTCCGGCCCGCGCATCGACGGCTACGAAATCCGTTCGGCCGCGGTGTCGGTCAACATTCCGTGCGTCACGACGGTGCAGGGCGCGTCGGCGGCCGTGCAGGGCATCGAGGCGGGGATCCGCGGCGACATCGGCGTGCGGTCCCTGCAGGAGCTGCACAGCGCAATCGGTGCGCACAGCGCCGGGGCGATTCAGCCCCCGGGCAACCCCCGATGACCGGCTTCGGCGCGCGGCTGGCCGCGGCCAAGGACAGTCGCGGGCCGCTGTGCCTGGGCATCGACCCGCACCCCGAGTTGCTGCGGGCCTGGGACCTGCCGGTCACCGCCGACGGGCTGGCCGCGTTCTGCGACGTCTGCGTCGAGGCGTTCGCCGGATTCGCCGTCGTCAAGCCCCAGGTCGCGTTCTTCGAGGCGTACGGGGCCGCCGGGTACGCGGTGCTGGAACGCACCATCGCCGCGCTGCGTTCGGCCGGGGTGCTGGTGCTCGCCGACGCCAAGCGGGGCGACATCGGGACGACCATGGCGGCCTACGCCGCCGCGTGGGCCGGTGATTCGCCGCTGGCCGCCGACGCGGTGACCGCCTCGCCGTATCTGGGGTTCGGCTCCCTGCGGCCGCTGCTGGAGGCCGCCGCCGCCACCGACCGTGGTGTGTTCGTGCTGGCCGCGACCTCCAACCCGGAGGGCGGCACGGTGCAGCGCGCGACGTTCGACGGCCGGATGGTGTCCCAGCTGATCGTCGACCAGGCGGCGGTGGTCAACCGATCCGCCACGGGGTCCGGGCCGGGTTACGTCGGCGTGGTCCTCGGCGCGACGGTGTTCGGGGCGCCGGACGTGAGCGAGCTGGGCGGACCGGTGCTGGTGCCCGGCGTGGGGGCGCAGGGCGGGCGCCCCGAGGCGCTTGGCGGCCTGGGCGGCGCGAAGCCGGGGCAGCTGCTGCCGGCCGTGGCGCGCGAGGTGCTCAAGGCCGGCCCCGGCGTGGCGGACCTGCGCGCGGCCGGCGAGCGGATGCGGGACGCCGTCGCGTACCTGGGAGCGCTTTAAGCCGCTCAGTCCGCGGCTACCGGCTCTCCCGGCCGCGCCGTCTCGACGATCACGGTGGTGGCCTTGACGACGGCCACGGCCACGCTGCCGGGCTGCAGGTGCAGCTCCTCGGCGGCCTCGGTGCTCATCAGCGAGACGACGGTGTGGGGACCGCACTGCATCTCGACCTGGGTCATCACCTTGTCGCTGATCACCCTGGTGACCAGGCCGACGAACCGGTTGCGGGCCGAGCTGCCGATGCTGAGCGGTTCGGGCGGCGGATTGGGTGCGTTGGAACGCGAGAACTCGGCCAGATCCTTGCTGGCGATGACTTTGCGGCCGGCCGCGTCGTGGCTGACCGACAGGGTGCCCTGGTTGATCCACCGCCGGACGGTGTCGTCGCTGACTCCGAGCAGCTCAGCCGCCTGACGGATGCGCAGGTTCGGCACGGCTCGATGGTAACCCGCCGACCTGGCGGCGGGCGCCGGGCGCGACACGCGCGACACGCCACGGAAAAATGCGTGATCCCCCGCACCTCGACCGCGGGCCGCGCACCGCGGGCATCCGTGGCGCTCGCGGCGGCGCCGGGCGGCATCCGCCCTCAGACGTAAAACCGCAGTTCAAAAGGCATATCGCCGGGCTTGCGGCGCCGATTTCGCGCCGGAATGGGCAGCTCGTCCGGCCGGTCTCCGCGACGCCCCGCGGACCGCGCAACCGCCTCGGCCGCGCGGCGCACGCTGCACATTTGCACAATTAACCAGGGGGGCGGGTTAGATTTCGTCAGGAAGGCTGAGTACGGTCATCTCCGCTGGCTGAAGTACCCGGCAGAGACAAAACGAGATCGATTGACGATTGATCAGATACGGAGGAATCGTGGCCCTTCCCCAGTTGACCGACGAGCAGCGCGCGGCCGCTTTGGAGAAGGCGGCTGCCGCTCGTCGCGCGCGAGCAGAGCTCAAAGACCGCCTCAAGCGGGGCGGCACCAATCTTTCCCAGGTGCTCAAGGACGCCGAGAGCGACGAAGTCCTGGGCAAGATGAAGGTGTCTGCGCTTCTCGAGGCGTTGCCGAAGGTGGGCAAGGTCAAGGCGCAGGAAATCATGACCGAGCTCGAGATCGCCCCCACCCGCCGCCTGCGCGGCCTCGGCGACCGGCAGCGCAAGGCCCTGCTGGAAAAGTTCGGCTCCGCCTAGCCTGCCGACGATGCAGGCCGAAAGGCCTGAAGAGGCAGGCACACCGGCACAGCCGCCGGTGAGCGCCGGAGAGGGGCCGGACGTCGCACGGGCATGCCCCGAGCCAACCGGCAAGGGGCGTGTGGTCGTGCTGTCCGGTCCCTCGGCGGTCGGCAAGTCAACCGTGGTCCGATGTCTGCGCGAGCGGATCCCGAACCTGCACTTCAGTGTCTCGGCCACGACCCGGGCCCCGCGGCCCGGCGAGGTCGACGGGGTCGACTACCACTTCGTCACCCCCGCCCGCTTCCAGCAGCTGATCGACGACGGCGCCCTGCTGGAATGGGCCGAGATCCATGGCGGGCTGCACCGGTCGGGCACCCTGGCCGCGCCTGTGCGGTCCGCCACCGAGTCGGGGCTCCCGGTGCTCATCGAGGTGGACCTCGCCGGCGCCAGGGCGGTGAAGAAGGCGATGCCCGAGGCCGTCACGGTGTTCCTGGCCCCGCCCAGCTGGGAGGACCTAAAGGCCAGGCTGGTCGGCCGCGGCACCGAGACACCGGAGGCCATCCGCCGTCGCCTCGACACCGCCCGCGTCGAAATGGCGGCCCAGGACGACTTCGACGAGGTGGTGGTCAACAGTCGATTGGAGTCTGCGTGCGCCGAATTGGTATCCTTGCTGGTGGGAACTGCGCCGGGCCCGGCATGAACTGCCTGGCCGGACCAGCAGCCAGACCAGATTCCATCGACTCCAATCCGCCAGGAGATAGACCTACGTGAGCATTCCCCAGTCCGACGCGTCGCTGACCGCCGTGGACCAGTTCGATCCGTCGGCAGGCGGACAGGCCGCCTACGACACCCCGCTGGGCATCACCAACCCGCCCATCGACGATCTGCTGGACCGCGTGTCCAGCAAGTACGCCCTGGTGATCTACGCCGCCAAGCGGGCCCGCCAGATCAACGACTACTACAACCAGCTCGGCGAGGGCATCCTCGAATACGTCGGCCCGCTCGTCGAGCCCGGGCTGCAGGAAAAGCCACTGTCCATCGCGCTGCGTGAGATCCACGCCGACCTGCTCGAACACACCGAGGGCGAATAGCAGCCGGGCGCGCTGTGGACGGCAAGCGGACCCCCAACCAGGTCGCCAAACAGGTCGTAGTCGGCGTCTCCGGCGGCATCGCCGCCTACAAGGCGTGCACGGTGGTTCGCCAGCTCGCCGAGGCCGGCCACGAGGTCCGTGTCATTCCCACCGAATCCGCGCTGCGATTCGTCGGGGCGGCCACCTTCGAGGCGCTGTCGGGTCACCCGGTGCGCACCGGTGTCTTCGACGACGTCCCGGAGGTTCCCCACGTCCAGATCGGCAAGCGGGCCGACCTGGTCGTGGTGGCGCCGGCCACCGCCGACCTGCTGGCCCGGGCGGTGCACGGCCGCGCCGACGACCTGCTGACCGCGACCCTGCTGACCGCCCGGTGCCCCGTGCTGTTCGCGCCGGCGATGCACACCGAGATGTGGTTACACCCGGCCACCGTCGACAACGTGGCCACGCTGCGGCGCCGCGGGGCCGTGGTGCTGGAGCCCGCATCCGGGCGGCTCACCGGCACCGACAGCGGTGCGGGGCGGCTGCCGGAGGCCGAGGAGATCACCACGCTGGCCCACCTGCTGCTGGACCGCCCTGACGCGCTGCCCTATGACCTCGCCGGCTGGAGGCTGCTGGTGACCGCCGGCGGCACCCGCGAACCGATCGACCCGGTGCGCTTCATCGGCAACCGCAGCTCCGGCAAGCAGGGCTATGCGGTGGCGCGGGTCGCCGCGCAGCGCGGCGCCGACGTCACGCTGATCGCCGGGCACACCGCCGGCCTGATCGACCCCGCGGGCGTCAACGTGGTGCAGGTCAGCTCGGCGACGCAACTCGCAGAGGCGGTGTCCAAGCACGCGCCCGAGGCCGACGTGCTGGTGATGGCGGCGGCCGTCGCCGACTTCCGGCCGGCACAGGTCGCCGCCGCGAAGATCAAGAAGGGCCCGGACGAACGGGACGAAGCGCCGACGATCCAATTGCTCCGCAACGACGACGTGCTGGCCGGCACGGTGCGGGCGCGGGCCCACGGGCAGCTGCCCAACATGCGCGCAATCGTGGGATTTGCCGCCGAGACCGGCGACGCCAACGGCGACGTGCTGTTCCACGCCCGGGACAAGTTGCGGCGCAAGGGATGTGACCTGCTGGTCGTCAATGCCGTCGGCGACAACAAGGCGTTCGAGGTGGACAGCAACGACGGGTGGCTGCTGGCTTCCGACGGCACCGAGTCGGCGCTGCCGCACGGCTCGAAGACGGTGATGGCCAGTCGTATCGTGGACGCGATCGTCGCGTTTTTGCACGGCGAGGGCGGCGGGTAGCGGTCCCGGTTTGCGCCGCGATGCCAGCCGATATGATTCGGCTGACTAACTATTGGAAGGATTGAGGCTGTGAGCGAAAAGGGTCGGCTGTTTACCAGTGAGTCGGTGACCGAGGGGCATCCCGACAAGATCTGTGACGCGATCAGCGACTCGGTCCTCGACGCGCTGCTGGCGGAGGACCCGCGCTCACGGGTGGCGGTCGAGACGCTGGTGACCACCGGCCAGGTGCACGTGGTGGGCGAGGTGACGACGACGGCCAAGGAGGCGTTCGCCGACATCACCAACACGGTTCGCGAGCGCATCCTCGAGATCGGTTACGACTCCTCGGACAAGGGCTTCGACGGGGCGTCGTGCGGGGTGAACATCGGCATCGGCGCGCAGTCGCCCGACATCGCCCAGGGTGTGGACACCGCCTACGAGGCCCGGGTCGAGGGCGAGCGGGACCCGCTGGACGCGCAGGGCGCCGGCGACCAGGGGCTGATGTTCGGCTACGCGATCGCCGACACGCCCGAACTGATGCCGCTGCCTATCGCGCTGGCCCACCGCCTGTCCCGGCGGCTGACCGAGGTGCGCAAGAACGGCGTGCTGCCCTACCTGCGCCCGGACGGCAAGACGCAGGTCACCATCGAATACGAGGACAACGTCCCGGTCCGGCTGGACACCGTGGTGATCTCCACCCAGCACGCGGCCGACATCGACCTGGAGCACACCCTGACCCCCGACCTTCGGGAAAAGGTGGTCAACACCGTCCTCGACGACCTGGCGCACGACACGCTGGACACCTCCTCGACGCGGCTGCTTTTCAACCCGACCGGCAAGTTCGTCCTGGGCGGCCCGATGGGCGACGCGGGGCTGACCGGCCGCAAGATCATCGTCGACACCTACGGCGGCTGGGCCCGCCACGGCGGCGGCGCGTTCTCCGGCAAGGATCCGTCCAAGGTGGACCGCTCGGCCGCCTACGCGATGCGCTGGGTGGCCAAGAACATCGTCGCGGCGGGGCTGGCCGAACGGGTGGAGGTGCAGGTGGCCTACGCCATCGGCAAGGCCGCACCGGTCGGCCTGTTCGTCGAGACGTTCGGCACCGCGACGGTCGACCCGGTCAAGATCGAGAAGATCGTGCCCGAGGTGTTCGACCTGCGCCCCGGCGCGATCATCCGCGACCTGGACCTGCTGCGCCCGATCTACGCCCAGACCGCCGCGTACGGGCACTTCGGCCGCACCGACATCGAGCTGCCCTGGGAGCAGCTCAACATGGTCGACGAGCTCAAGCGCGCCGTCTGAGGGCGCAGGTGGCTAGGCGGTGAACCGGTAGTCGTCGAGGTCGAACCGCCGGCTGCGCCAGTAGGTCTCCAGCGTGGTCGCCGGGCGTAGCGGCACGTCGCCGTTCTTGTCGAAGTAGTAGCTGTTGGCCAGCTTGCAGCTGTCCTGCCAGAAGATCTGCCGGTGCCGCTTGCGCATCATCTCGGCGAAGTACCGCTCGTTGGCCTCCTTGGTCACCTCGACGCGCGTCGCGGCGACGCGCCGGGCCCGTTTGAGGCACCGCACGATGTGGTGCGTCTGGGTCTCGATCAACGCGAAATACGAAGAGCCGACGTACCCGTACGGCCCGAAGACGGTGAACATGTTGGGAAAGCCGGGAACTGAAACCCCCTCGTAGGCCTGCAGCCGGTGCTCGTCCCAAAACCGGCTCAGGGACACCCCGCCGGCGCCGGTGACCGCGAACGTGGGGACGTTGTCGGTGTCCATCACCTTGAAGCCGGTGGCCAGGATCAACACGTCGACCTCGTGCGCCTCGCCGTCGGTGGTGGCGACCGCGTCGGGCGTGACCTTGTCGATCGGCTCGGTGACCAGCCGGACGTTGTCGCGGTTGAAGGTGGCCAGGTAGTCGTTGTGGAAGCCGGGCCGCTTGCAGCCCACGGCGTAGCGGGGGGTGAGTTGCTCACGCACCGTCGGGTCGGTGACCTGCTTTCGCAAATAGGCGAGCCCGGCCGACCTCATCCGCTCGGCCAGCGGGAAGACCGTGAAGTACTGGGCAGCGATGGTGAAGCTCAGCTCGACGAAGGCCTGGCTGAGCAGCCGCTGCACGACCTTGCCGCCGGGTATCCGCATCGCCCAGCGGATCGGCGCCGGCAGTGGCACGTCGAACTTGGGGAAGCACCAGATCGGGGTGCGCTGAAACACCGTGAGCTGGGAGACGATCGGCGCGATCTCGGGGATCACCTGCACGGCCGAGGCGCCGGTGCCGATGATCGCGACGCGCTTGCCGGTCAGGTCCTGGCCGTGGTCCCACCGCGCGGTGTGCATGGTGATGCCGGCGAAGGAGTCCACGCCGTCGATGTCGGGCAGGTTCGGCACGGTCAGCACGCCGCACGCGCTGACCAGGAACCGGGCGGTCATCACCCCGCCGGGGTCGGTCTGCACGCGCCACAACGCGTGCTCGTCGTCGAACTCGGCGGACAGCACCTTGGTGTTGAAGCGGATCCGCGACCGGATGCCGTATTTGTCGACGCAATGCTCGGCGTAGGCCTTGAGCTCGCGGCCGGGCGCGTAGGTTCGCGACCAGCGCGGGCTCTGTTCGAAGGAGTACTGGTAGGAGAACGACGGAATGTCCACGGCGATACCGGGATACGTGTTCCAGTGCCACGTCCCGCCGACGCCGTCGCCGGCCTCGAGCACCAGGTAGTTGGACAGCCCGGCCTGGTCGAGCTTGATCGCGGCGCCGATGCCGGAGAATCCCGCGCCGACGATGAGGGTGTGGTAGTCGGGTCTCATGGGCGGCTCGTTCCGATCATGTGCAGCCCGTGCCTGGGCCGCAACGTCAACGTTGCCTCCGGTTCGACCGGGTGGCCTGGGGCGAGGTCGAAGACGTGCCGTTGGCTCATGATCGCCGTGATCAGCACCATCTCCATCAACGCGAAGCTCTGCCCGATGCAGATCCGCCGGCCGCCGCCGAACGGCAGGTACGCCGACCGCGGCCGCGCCCGGTCGGGGACGAGAAACCGATTGGGGTCGAAGGCTTCCGGGTCGCGCCACCAGCGCGCGTCATGGTGGATGTGGTGGATCGGGATCACGACGGTGGTGCCGGGTCGGATGTGGTGGTTGCCGATGACGTCGTCGGCCACCGCCCTGCGCGCGATCACCCACACCGCGGAGAAGTAGCGCTGCGACTCCTGCAGGCACGCCGACGTCCACGGCAGCCGGCCCAGGTCGTCGGCGGTGGGCCGGCGGCCGCCCAGCACGTCGTCGACCTCGGCGAGCATCCGCTCGCGGGCCGCGGCGTTGCCGGCCATCAGGTACCAGAACCACGACATGGCGTTGGCGGTGGTCTCGTGGCCCGCGAGCATGAAGGTGAGGGCTTCGTCGCGGACCCGGCGGCGTGGCCACCGGCCGCCGTCCGCGCGCAGCAACACGTTGAGGAAGTCGGCGGATTCGGTGGGGTGCGCCAGGCGGTGGTCGATGATGGCGTTGACCGCCGCGTCGAGCGTCAGCACGATTTCCTGCATGTCGCGCAGCGGCGGCGGCATGCGGACTCCCGAGAACACGCACCGGTTCAGGGCGTCGTAGACCGGGCGCGGCATCAGGCCCCAGAGCGCGAGCCGCTCCAGCTTCTCCGCGTGCCGCATCCCGCGCGTCGCCAGGTCGTTCATGCTGTGCACCAGCGGCCCGAAGTCCTGGCTGAACAGGGAATTGGCGACCACGCGCAGGGTCGCCTCGACCATCGTCTCGTGCATGTCGAATCGTCGTCCCGCGGCCAGGCCGTCGGCGATGTCGGTGATCGGATCGATCATCAGGCCGACGATCTCGTTGAGGTGCCGCCGCGCGAACGTGGGGTTCAGCAGACCGCGGTGGGTGGCCCAGGAGTCGCCCTCGTCGGTGAGGAGATTGACCCCCGCGGTGGCCCGGATCGGCTCGTACTCATCGGACTTGACGTAGCGCAGCCGCGCCGAGTGCAGCACGTGGTCCACGTAATCGGGATGGCTGATCGACACGAAACGTCTTCCACCGCAGCGGAACCGGACAATGTCGCTGCCCCGGGCCCGGCCCAGGAACCCGTCGCCGACGTCGAAGCCGACGGTGAGGGCCTCGCGCGTCATGGTCCACGCGCTGAGGCGCTTGGCGGGTGTTCCGGGTAGCCGCTCCACGGTGAGGGTCGCCATGCGTCAACTGTAGGGGCGAGGCGCCCGGTCCATAATGAGAGAATCGGACAGCGAGTTGGGACTTTAGGACAGGCCATGCGGCAGCGGCTCCCGATCGAGGTGAGCCACCCGGTCTACGCGACGCGGGTGCTGTGCGAGGTCGCCAACGATCGGGGGGTTCCGACCCGCGACGTTCTCGCGGGCACCGCGATCGACCCGGCCCAGCTCACCGATCCCGACGCTGTGGTGAGCGCGCTCGACGAAATCCGGGCCGTGCGCCGGTTGCTGGCCCGGCTCCCCGACGAGGCCGGCCTCGGCGTCGACGTCGGCAGCCGGTTCACGCTGACCCACATGGGGCTGTTCGGGTTCGCCGTGATGTCATGCGGCACACTGCGCGAGCTGTTCTCCATGGCGATGCGCTACTTCGCCCTGACCATGCTGCACATCGACCTCAAGCTGTTCGAAACCGCCGACGACTGCGTGATCGAGATCGGCGCGGCGCACCTGCCGGAGGATGTGCGGGGCTTCTTCATCGAACGCGACATCGCCGGAATCATCTCCACCACGGTGACATTCACGCTGCCCGTGGCCGAGAAGTACGCGCAGGAGGTGTCGGCCGAGCTGGCGGTCAACGAGGCGCTGCTGCGGCCGGTGCTGGCGCTGGTACCCGTGCACGATGTCGCGTTCGGGCGGGCGCACAACCGGTTGCACTTCCCGCGGGCCATGTTCGACGAGCCCCTGCCGCAGGCCGACCGCCACACGATGGAGCTGTGCATGGCGCAGTGTGACGTGCTGATGCAGAACAGCGAGCGCCGCCAGGGCATCACCGCGCTGGTGCGCAGCAAGCTGTTTCGGGATTCGGGCGTGTTCCCCACGCTGTCCGACGTCGCGGCGGAGCTCGACATCCACCCGCGGACGCTGCGCCGCCGGCTCGCCGAGGAGGACACGTCGTTCCGTGCGCTGTTGAACGAGGCGCGTTCGACGGTGGCCGTCGACCTGCTCCGCAACGTCGGCCTGACGGTGGAGGAGGTGTCCACCCGCCTGGGCTACACGGAGGTCTCGACGTTCTCGCACGCGTTCAGGCGCTGGTACGGCGTTGCGCCCAGCGCATATTCGCGACGCTGAATCTTCAGCCGTGCAGCGCCTTCCGCAACGCGGCCAGCCCGCGGTTGGTGGCCTCGGCGGCGGCCGGAATCACCAGGGCGAAGCTGGCGTAGCCGTGCACCATGTTCGGCTCGTTACTCAGTTCGGCGGGCACGCCCGCGGCGTTGAGCAGCTCGGCGTAGACGGACCCGTCGTCGCGCAGCGGGTCGTGTTCGGCGATCCCGATGAAGGCGGGCGGCAAGCCGGACAGGTCGTCGGCGTTGGCCGGGGCCAGCGTGGTCGGCAGGGCCTTCGGGTCGGTGATGTCCAGGTTCGGCAGGTACCAGGACAGGAAGGCGTCGATCACGTCGCGATCCAGGATGGGCGCATACGCGTTCTCGGTGTGCGACGGCAGCGACAGATCGGCGGTGACCGTTGGGTACCACAGCAACTGGAACTTCAGCGTCGGTCCGCAGTTATCGCGGGCCAGGTGCGCCATGACGGCGGCGAGGTTGCCGCCGGCCGAGTCACCCGCCACCGCGATGCGGTCCGGGTCGCCGCCCAGCTCGGCGGCGTTCTCGGCGACCCACTGCAGCGCGGCCCAGCAGTCGTTCACCCCCGCGGGGAATGGGTGTTCGGGGGCCAGCCGGTAGTCGACGGACACGACGATGGCCTCGGCGCCGACGGCGTGCGCGCGGGCGACGGGGTCGTGGGTCTCCAGGTCGCCGAGGCAGAATCCGCCGCCGTGGTAGAAGACGACGATGGGCAGCGCCTCGCGATCGCTGGCGGGCCGGTAGATCCGCACGGGAATGTCGGTCAACTCGCCGTAACCGATCGTCCGCTCTTCGGTGCGCATATCCGGAAGCAGTTCGGGGGGCACCTTGAGCTGGCGCAGCCTCGAGCGCGCGACCTCGACACCGTCGGCGGCGTTGAAGGTGACCGTGAAGGCGTCGAGCAGCGTCTTCAGCGTCGGATCGATGGTCGGTCGAGCGAGGGTCGGCTCAATCATTAGTACAAAATACGCCTGGCGTTCATCTGTGCAGCGCATTCCGCAACGCCGCGAGCCCGCGCTCCATGGCGGATGTGGCCGCCGGCACGACGCCGGCGTAGCCGAGGTAGCCGTGCACCATGGTCTCGGCGTTGTGCACCTCGACCGGGACGCCCGCGTCGGCCAGCAACTCGCCGTACCGGATGCCGTCGTCGCGCAGCGGGTCATGACCGGCGACGCCGATGTAGGCCGACGGCAGGCCGGTCAGGTCCTTCGCCCGCCCCGGCGCCATGCCCGGCGGCGGATCCGACGGGTCGACTTCGCCTGCGTACCAACGCGAGAACGCGGCGACGGCCCTGGTGTCCAGGATCGGCGCGGTCGCGTTCTCGGTGAACGACGGCAGCGACGGGTCCCAGAGCGTGGAGGGATACCACAACAGCTGGAACGCGATCGGCGGCCCGCCGCCATCGCGGGCCCGCTGGGCGGTCGACGCGGCGATCGTCCCGCCGGCCGAATCGCCGGCGACCGCGATCCGCGTGGTGTCGGCACCGAGCTCGGATCCGTGCTCGGTGACCCACAGCGTTGCGGCCCAAGCGTCTTCGACGGCGGCGGGGTAGGGGTGCTCGGGTGCCAGCCGGTAGTCGACGGACACCACGATCGCCTCTGCGGCGACCGCGTGCTGGCGGGCCGTGCCGTCGTGGGTGTCGAGGTCGCCCACGACGAAGCCGCCGCCGTGGAAGAACAGCACCACGGGCGCGGCCGGCCCCGGATCGGCTGAGGGCCAATAGATCCGGGTGCCGAGGGGGCCGCCCGGCCCCGGGATGGTCCGGTCCTCGACCCGCAGCTCGGGGTGCAGTGGGCGGCGGGGCAGGTTCCGGAACCGTTGCCGCGCCGCGTCGACACCATCGTCCGTTGATAGCCGGAAGGGAACCGCATCCAGTACCTTCTGCAAGATGGGGTCGATACCAGGGTTTTCCTCCGCCGTGTCCAAGCTGGGCATGGAAGTACCGTACGCACCTCGCCTGGTGTCCGGCGGCTGGGTGGTGGCCGGGTGGGCGGGCCTCGCGTACGGCGTCTACCTGACCGTGCTCGCGTTGCGCTCGCCGCCGGGAACGAGTTTGACGGGGCACTGGGTCCTGCAGCCGGCGTTCAAGGCGTCGATGGCGGTGCTGCTGACCGTCGCCGCGGTGGCGCACCCCATCGTCCGCGAGCGGCGCTGGCTGATGCCGGCGCTGCTGTTGTCGGCCGTCGGCGACTGGCTGTTGGCCATCCCGTGGTGGACGATGTCATTCGGCTTGGGGCTGGCGGCATTCCTGTTGGCGCACTTGTGTTTCCTGGGCGCACTGATTCCCCTGGCCCGCGCGTCGCGGCCGCGCCTGGCCGCGGTCGTCCTGATGTGCCTCGTCTCGGTGTCGTTGTTGCTGTGGTTGTGGCCCCACCTGATCCGCGACAAGCTGACCGTTCCGGTGGCGCTCTACATGATCGTGCTGACCGCGATGGTGTGCGCGGCCCTGCTGGCCGATTTGCCGACGATCTGGACCGCGGTGGGTGCGGTGTGTTTCGCGGCGTCGGACGCCATGATCGCGATCGGCCGGTTCGTCCTGTACAACGACGCGCTTGCGGTGCCGATCTGGTGGCTCTACGCCGCCGCCCAGGTCCTGATCACGGCGGGATTCTTCTTCGGCCGCGAGGAGCCCGACTACGAGTACGAGGGCGACTACGACGATTACGAGCCCGGGCCTGACGAAGGCTAGTTGTCGGTTCCCTTGGCCAGCAAGGTAACTCCCGAGGTCGAACCGATCGCGCGGGTGCTGCCCATGCTCTCGGTGCCGCACCTGGACCGCGAGTTCGACTACCTGGTGCCCGCCGAGCAGTCCGACGACGCGCAGCCCGGGGTGCGGGTGCGGGTGCGGTTCCACGGCCGGCTGGTCGACGCGTTCGTGCTGGAACGCCGCAACGACACCGATCACAGCGGCAAGCTGGGCTGGCTGGACCGCGTCGTGTCGGCCGAACCGGTCCTCACGCCGGAGATTCGCCGACTGGTCGACGCGGTGGCGGCGCGCTACGCCGGGACCAGGCCCGACGTGTTGCGGCTGGCGGTGCCGCCCCGGCACGCCAGGGTGGAGCGGGAACCGGCGGGCGTCCTCGCGCTGCCGGTGGTCGCGCCCGTCGACCCGTCGCGCTGGGAGGCCTACGGCCGCGGCGGGCAGTTCCTTGCCGCGCTGGCCGAGTCGCGCGCCGCCCGGGCCGTCTGGCAGGCGCTGCCGGGCGAGCCGTGGGCGGACCGCTTCGCCGAGGCGGCCGCGCAAACCGTCCGGGCGGGGCGGGCGGCGCTGGCGATCGTGCCCGACCAACGGGACCTGGACACGCTGTGGTGCGCCGCGACCGCCCACATCGACCCGGAGTGCGTGGTGGCGCTGTCGGCGGGACTGGGCCCGGCCGCGCGCTATCGGCGTTGGCTCGTGGCGCTGCGCGGCACCGCGCGGCTGGTGATCGGCACCCGCAGCGCGGTTTTCGCGCCGCTGTCCGACCTGGGCCTCGTCATGGTGTGGGCCGACGCCGATGACAGCCTCGCCGAACCGAGGGCGCCGTACCCGCACGCCCGCGAGGTCGGGATGCTGCGCGCGCACCAGGCGCGTTGCGCGGCGCTGATCGGCGGGTTCGCTCGGACGGCCGAGGCCCAGGCGCTGGTGCGCAGCGGATGGGCGCATGACATCGTCGCGGTGCGGCCGGTGGTGCGCGCCCGCACCCCGCGGGTCGTCGCCCTCGACGACAGCGGCTACGCCGAGGAGCGCGACCCGGCCGCGCGCACCGCGCGGATTCCGTCCATCGCGCTGCGCGCCGCCCGCTCGTCGCTGGAGGCGGGTGCGCCGGTGCTGGTGCAGGTGCCCCGGCGCGGGTACGTCCCGTCGCTGGCGTGCGGGCGCTGCCGCACCATCGCGCGGTGCCGGTACTGCACGGGCCCGCTGGCGCTGCAGGAGCGTGGACCGGGTGCGGTGTGCCGCTGGTGCGGACGAGCCGAACCCCAGTTACGTTGCGCGCGTTGCGGATCCGAAGCGGTGCGCGCGGTCGTTGTGGGGGCCAGGCGCACCGCCGAGGAGCTCGGCCGCGCCTTCGCCGGGACGCCGGTCGTCACCTCGGCGGGCGACGCCGTCGTCTCGGAGGTGGCCGCCCGCCCGGCGCTGGTGGTCGCGACGCCGGGCGCCGAACCCCGCGCGGAGGCCGGGTACGGCGCGGCGCTGCTGCTGGACACCTGGGCGCTGCTGGGCCGCCAAGACCTGCGCGCCGCCGAGGACGCGCTCTGGCGCTGGATGAGCGCCGCGGCGCTGGTGCGTGCGCGCGGCGACGGCGGCGTCGTGCTGGTGGTCGCCGAATCAACAATTCCCACAGTGCAATCGCTGATCCGTTGGGACCCGGTGGGGCATGCGGATGCCGATCTGACGGCGCGCGCCGAGGTCGGCCTGCCACCCAGCGTGCACATGGCGGCCATCGACGGCGGGGCCGAAGCGGTGGCGGCGCTCCTGGAGGAGGCGCGGTTGCCCGACGGGGCCGATGTGCTGGGTCCCGTCGACCTGCCGCCGGGCGTGCGCCGGCCCCCGGGGACGCCCGCGGACGTGCCGGCGATCAGGATGCTGGTGCGCGTGCCCCGCGAGCACGGCCTGGCGCTGGCCGCGTCGCTGCGCCGCGGCGTCGGGGTGCTCAGCGCCCGGCAGAACCACGAGCCGGTGCGGGTGCAGATCGACCCGCTGCACATCGGTTAGCGGCCGGCCGGGCAAACCGTTCCCTGCGGCGATAGTATGTCTAGGAAACTATCCCGGATCTCGATACTAGAAGGCTGTTACACTTTCTACTCTCCAGCTCTGATGGCCCGAAGGGAAGGCGCGATGGCGGCGGACAACGCGACCACGGCTGACGAGTCACTGGACGTGATCACCGATGCGTTGCTGACGGCCTCGCGTTTGCTGGTGGCGATCTCGGCCCGCTCGATCGGGCAGGTCGACGAATCCATCACCATTCCGCAGTTCCGGACCCTGGTGATCCTGTCCAACCGCGGCCCCGTCAACCTGGCCACGCTGGCCGGCCTGCTCGGCGTGCAACCCTCGGCCACCGGCCGGATGGTCGACCGGCTAGTCGCCGCCGGACTGATCGACCGCCTCCCGCACCCGACCTCCCGCCGCGAACTGCTGGCCGCGCCGACCAAGCGCGGACGCGAGATCGTCCGGCGGGTCACGGCGTACCGGCGCGCCGAGATCGCCGCGATCGTGGAGAAGATGCCGGCGCCGGAACGTCATGGGCTGGTGCGGGCCCTGACCGCGTTCACCGCCGCCGGCGGCGAGCCCGACGTCCACGTGGACGCGGACCTCGACGTGTAGCCGCCCGACTCACCCCTTTTCAGCGGTGACCAGCAGGTACTCCCACTGCATGGCGCCGTCGGCCAGGTACTGGTGTGCCAGCTCGACGAGTTGCGCGTCGAGCTCGGTGGACAGGATGCGGTTGTGGCCGATGTTCGCGTACGCCTCGATGGTCGGGCCGTAGTGATCCTTGAAGTACCGGTGCACGGCCTCGGCGCTGTCGAACCGGTTCACCGGCAGGTTGCCCCGCACCGTCGTGACGCGGCCGACCCGGTCGCCCAGCAGCCCGGCGACGTAACCCTCGCGCCCCCACATCGCCGCCGGGGCCACCGCCGGTGACAGGCTCGGGCGGTACGGCCGCAGGGTGGCCAGCATCCGGCCGAAGAATCCCTCCGGGGTCCAACTGATCACGCCGATCGTTCCGCCCGGCCGGCAAACCCGGATCAGCTCGTCGGCCGCACGCCGGTGGTCGGGCGCGAACTGCACGCCGATCGCCGAGACGACGGCGTCGAACTCACCGTCGCCGAACGGCAGCGCGTGCGCGTTGGCTTCCCGATAGTCCAGCACCAACCCCTGCGCCGCGGCCCGCGCCTGCGACCGCTGCAGCAACTCGGGGGTGAGGTCGGTGGAGACGACGTCGGCGCCGGTCCTGGCCGCGGGCAGTGAGATGTTGCCGGACCCTGCGGCGACATCGAGCACCCGCACGCCAGGGCCGATGCCGGTTGCGGCCACCAGTACCGGCCCCAGCGGGGCCATCACCTCCTCGGCCATCAGGGCGTAGTCGCCCAGCGCCCACATCGCGCGATGCGTCGCCGCGACGTCGTCGGGAACGGTGCTGTCGAGGGCGTCGAGAGTCATGAGACCTCCTGCGATAGGAACGGACTGGCTGCCCGACCTCGTCGTCGTGGGCGTCACGGGTTGAGGGACCCGCGACCATTTCCGTCAGAAACAATAGCTATTGGCAATAGTAAGCTGGCGCAACTGTATGAAAGCTGGGCGTGTCCTGCGGAGATCCGGTGCTTGCTCGCCCAGGTCCGTGCGTCGGCCCGATCACGAGCGGCCCGCTCCCTAGACTGTGCCGGTGCGTCTCGTCTTCGCCGGCACTCCCGAACCCGCGTTGCCCGCGCTGCGTCGCCTCATCGATTCGCCGCGGCACGATGTGGTCGCGGTGCTCACCAGGCCCGACGCCGCCTCGGGCCGGCGCGGCAGGCCGGAGCCGTCCCCGGTGGCGCGTGAGGCGCTCGATCGCGGCATCCCGGTGCTGCGGCCGGCGCGGCCCAACTCGCCGGAATTCGTGGCCGAGCTGGCGGACTTCGCGCCGGACTGCTGCCCGGTGGTGGCCTATGGCGCGCTGCTGCGCGACGAGCTGCTCGCCGTCCCCCCGCACGGCTGGATAAACCTGCACTTCTCGCTGCTGCCGGCCTGGCGCGGCGCCGCGCCGGTGCAGGCCGCGATCGCCGCGGGCGACGCGATCACCGGCGCGACCACCTTCCGGATCGAGCCGAGCCTGGACTCCGGACCGGTGTACGGGGTGGTCACCGAGGCGATCCGGCCCACCGATACCGCGGGGGATCTGCTTGAGCGGCTGGCGATTTCGGGGGGCGAGCTGCTGTCCGCCACGCTGGACGGCATCGCCGACGGCACCCTGACGCCACGGCCGCAGCCGGCCGACGGGATCAGCATCGCGCCCAAGATCTCCGTGGAGGAGGCCAGAGTGCGCTGGGACCTGCCGGCGCCCGTGGTGGAGCGCCGCATCCGGGCCGTCACCCCCAACCCGGGCGCCTGGACGCTGATCGGTGACCTGCGCGTCAAGCTCGGGCCCGTGCGGATCGAGCCAGGGTCGCCAGAACCTCTGGGGCCCGGCGTGATTCACGTCGACCGCAACGGCGTGTGGGTCGGCACCGGCTCGGAACCGGTGCGGCTGGGTCAGATCCAGCCGCCCGGCAAGAAGCTCATGAACGCCGCCGACTGGGCCCGCGGCGCGCGGCTCGACGCCGCCGCGCGGGCCTCATGAGCGGCAAACCTCAGCGGCGGCGCAAGCCGCTGGACCCGGCGCGCGCGGCCGCGTTCGAGGTGTTGCGCGCCGTCAGCGAGCGCGACGCGTACGCGAACCTGGCCCTGCCCGCGCTGCTGCGTCAGCGCGGAATCGGCGGCCGCGACGCCGCTTTCGCCACCGAGCTGACCTACGGCACCTGCCGCACCCGCGGGCTGCTCGACGCGATCATCGGCGCGGCCGCCGGGCGCCCGCCGGCGGCCATCGACTCGGTGCTGCTCGACCTGCTCCGCCTCGGTGCCTACCAGTTGCTGCGCACCCGGGTGGGCACCCACGCCGCGGTGTCCACCACGGTGGAACAGGCCGGAATCGAATTCGACTCGGCCCGAGCCGGTTTCGTCAACGGTGTGCTGCGGACGATCGCGGGCCGAGACGAGAAGTCCTGGGTCGACGAGCTGGCGCCCGACGCCGCGCGGGATCCCATCGGGCACGCCGCGTTCGTGCACGCGCACCCGCGCTGGATCGCTCAGGCCTTCGCCGACGCGCTCGGCGCGGCCGCGGGGGAACTCGATGCGGTTCTGGCCGGCGACGACGAACGGCCCCAGGTGCACCTGGCGGCGCGCCCAGGTGTGCTGACCGCCGCCGAACTGGCCGACGCGGTCGGTGGCACCGTCGGCCGTTATTCGCCGTACGCGGTGTACCTGCCGGGCGGGGATCCCGGGCGGCTGGCGCCCGTGCGCGACGGCTCGGCGCTGGTCCAGGACGAGGGCAGCCAGCTGGTGGCCCGGGCGCTGACGCTGGCCCCGGTCGACGGCGACACCGGCCGGTGGTTGGACCTGTGCGCCGGCCCCGGCGGCAAGACCGCGTTGCTGGCGGCGCTGGGTCTGGACTCCGGGGCCCGCGTCACGGCGGTGGAGCCCGCCCCGCGCCGCGCCGACCTGGTCGCGGAGAACACCCGCGGCCTGCCCGTCGAGGTGCTGCGCGTCGACGGTCGGGAGACCGGCCTGGAGCCCGGCTTCGACCGGGTGCTCGTCGACGCGCCCTGCACCGGGCTGGGGGCATTACGGCGCCGGCCGGAGGCCCGCTGGCGGCGCCAGCCGGCCGACGTGCCGCCGCTGGCCAAGTTGCAACGCGAGCTGCTGGCGGCCGCGATCGCGCTGACCCGTCCCGGCGGCGTGGTGCTCTATGCGACCTGTTCGCCCCACCTTGCGGAAACCGTCGGGGTGGTGGGCGACGCGCTGCGCCGGCAGCCGGTGGAGGCGCTGGACACCCGGCCGCTTTTCGAGCCCGTCACCGAGGGATTGGGGCCGGGGCCCTACTCGCAGCTGTGGCCGCACCGGCACGGCACCGATGCGATGTTCGCGGCCGCGCTGCGCCGCGTGACGGCGTAGCGCGACCGCGACTCAGACGACCCGGCCGCGGCCGCGCTGCGCCGCGCCTGAGGTGAGTCCGGCCGCCGGGCTCAGTAGTGTGGCGCACATGCCCGGCCACACCGGTAGACCGCTGATCGCGCCGTCGATCCTCTCCGCCGATTTCGCCCGACTCGCCGACGAAGCGGCCGCCGTGAACGGCGCCGACTGGTTGCACGTCGATGTGATGGACAACCACTTCGTCCCGAACCTGACCATCGGGTTGCCGGTGGTGGAGGCGCTGCTGGCCAGCACCGCCATCCCGATGGACTGCCATCTGATGATCGAGGATCCGGATCGGTGGGCGCCGCCGTACGCCGAAGCGGGCGCCTACAACGTCACCTTCCACGCCGAGGCGACCGGCAATCCCGTCGGGGTGGCCCGCGACATCCGCGCCGCCGGCGCCAAGGCCGGGATCAGCGTGAAACCGGGGACCCCGCTGGAGCCCTACCTGGAAATCCTCCCGCACTTCGACACCCTGCTCATCATGTCGGTCGAGCCCGGCTTCGGCGGCCAGAGCTTCATCCCCGACGTGCTCGGGAAGGTCCGCACCGCCCGCAAGATGATCGACGCCGGGGAGCTGACGATCCTGGTGGAAATCGACGGCGGCATCAACGCGGACACCATCGAGCAGTCCGCCGAAGCCGGCGTCGACTGCTTCGTCGCCGGGTCGGCGGTGTACGGGGCGGAGAACCCGGAGGCCGCGGTCGAGGCGTTGCGGCGGCAGGCCGCCGCCGCGTCCGCGCACCTGCGCGCATGAACCAGCCCACGAACCAGCCCCAGTCGGTCGACAGCCTCGAGGCGGCGATGCGCCTGGCGATCGAACACTCCTACCAGGTCAAGGGCACCACGTACCCGAACCCCCCGGTCGGGGCCGTCATCGTGGACCCGCAGGGTCGCGTCGTCGGCGTCGGTGCCACCGAGCCGGCCGGGGGCGATCACGCCGAGGTGTTGGCCCTGCGGCGGGCCGGCGGCCTCGCGGCCGGCGGCATCGCGTTCGTCACCCTCGAGCCGTGCAATCACTTCGGCAAGACGCCGCCGTGCGTCAACGCCCTGATCGAAGCCAGGGTGGGCACGGTCATCTACGCGGTCCCCGACCCGAACGCGATCGCGGGCGGGGGCGCGGGCCGGCTGCAGGCGGCCGGCATCCAGGTGCGGTCCGGGGTGCTGGCCGACCAGGTGGCCGCCGGGCCGCTGCGGGAGTGGCTGCACAAGGTGCGGACGGGCCTGCCGCATGTGACGTGGAAGTACGCCAGCAGCATCGACGGCCGCAGCGCCGCCGCCGACGGCAGCAGCCAGTGGATCTCCAGCGAGGCCTCCCGGTTGGACCTGCATCGCCGCCGCGCCCTCGCCGACGCGATCGTGGTCGGCACCGGCACCGTGCTGGCCGACGATCCGGCGTTGACCGCCCGGCGCGCCGACGGCTCGCTGGCGGACCGCCAGCCGCTGCGGGTGGTGGTGGGGATGCGCGAAATACCTTCGGAGGCAAAGGTTCTCAACGACGACTCACGCACCATGGTGATCCGCACCCACGATCCGATGGAGGTGATCCGGGCGCTGTCGGACCGCACCGACGTGCTGCTGGAGGGCGGCCCCACCCTGGCCGGCGCCTTCCTGCGGGCCGGTGCGGTCAACCGCATCCTGGCCTACGTCGCGCCGATACTGCTGGGCGGCCCCATCACGGCCGTCGGCGACGTCGGGGTGCCCACCATGACGCGCGCCCTGCGCTGGCAGTTCGACGGGATCGACCGGGCCGGCCCGGACGTGGTGCTCAGCCTGGTTCCGCACGGCGGTTAGCGCCGGCGACTCGCGATCGCCGCGAAGCTCAGGGCGCGGGGACGACCGCGGGTTCTTGCTCGGGCACTTCCGGTTCCTCGGCGTGCTCGGTCCGGCCGCTGATGAGCAGGCCCAGCAGCGCTCCCACCACGCAGACCCCCGCGGTGATGGTGAAGATCTCGCCGTACATGGCCGCGAACGAGGGGAGGACGTTCTGCGCCTGGGCGATGGCCCGGTCCGGCTTGCTCATGCCGCTGGGCAGGGCTGTGTTCTTCTCGTTGAGGATCTGGTAGAAGCGGTAGAGCCCCCAGGCGCTGAGCGCGGCCACACCGATCAGCATGCCGGTCATCCGGGACACCACCACCGCCGCCGAGGCGATGCCATGCTCGGCCGCGGGCACGACGCGCAGCGCGGCCGACGTCAGCGGCCCGATCACCAACCCGAGCCCCAAACCGGCGATCAACAGATCATTGTTGACCGCGACGCCGCCGAGCTTCAGGCCGTTGTCCACAGCGGGCACCGAGAACAAGCCGAAGAAACTGTGCTGGTAGTGCATCAGGTCCACCGGCCAGTGCGCGATCAGCAGGTAGCCGCCGGCGGCGATCAGCAGCCCGACCAGGGCAACAGCGCGGTCGCCGACCCGGGTGGCGATGAAGCCCCCGAGCAGCGCGCCCACCGGCAGCGCGATCAGGAACGACGTCAGCATCGCGGCCGCCTTGGTCTGGTCCAGGCCCAGCACGCCCTGACCGAACAGTTCGACGTCGACCAGCGTCACCATCAGCGCGGCGCCGGCGGCGAACGACGCGCCCATCGCGGCCAAAAACGGCCGGAACTGCACTCCCGCCGGGTTGATCAGCCGGGTCCGGGCGAAGCGTTCCCAGAGCAGGAAGATGACCGCGAAGACGGCCGCGGCGATCACCAGGGGCAACCCGTAACTGGGCAGCGCCTCCTGACCGTTCGGGTTCGGGTTGTACAGGCCGATCACCGCGAGACCGAGGGTGATGGCCAGCAGCAGGCCGCCGACCACGTCGATCTTCTCCGGCGCCTCGCTGCGGTCGTGCGGCGGCAGGCTGATCTGGATCAGCGCCATCGCGACCAGGGTCAGCGGGACGTTGATCCAGAACACGTCGCGCCAGTCGCGGAACAGCCAGACGATGAAGATGCCGTACAGCGGGCCCAGCACGCTGCCGAGTTCCTGCGCGGCGCCGATGCCGCCGAGCACGGCGGCGCGGTTGCGCTGCGCCCACAGATCGGCGCCCAGGGCCAGGGTCACCGGCAGCAGCGCGCCGCTGGCGATGCCCTGGATGGTGCGGCCGGCGACCAGCACGTGCAGCGTCTGCACGTGGAAGTTCTGTATCGGGTAGCCGAGAATCACCAGGTCCCGGAGCGGGTGGCCGAAGATCTCCACATTCATGCCGGCCACGTCGAAATTGCCGATCGCCACCGACAGCGCGGTGACCACCGAGCCGACCATGAACGTCGCCAGGCTGACCTGAAGCAGCCGCTTGCGGCCGAACCGGTCGGACGCCTTGCCCAGCAGCGGCATGGCCGCGATGTAGCCCAGCAGGTACATCGTGACGATCGGGGTGATCCGCTGCAGCTGGTTAATCGGAATGCCGACGTCGTGCATGATGTCGCGCATGATCGTGACCACGACGTAGGCGTCGAGGGCACCCAGCAGCACCGCCAGGCTGCCGGCTCCGATCGCGACCCGACGTCCCGCCAGCCTGCTCATGAGGCCGCGGGCTTGTTGATCTGCACCGGCTGGTTCCAGTTCGACAACGCCATCTGGACACTGTTGCCCGGGCTTTGTTGGAGCTGCACCTGGGCCAGCTGGTGATCACCGTTTTCCACGATCCACACCGTGGCCGGCACCGGTTTGGTCGCCTTGAAGGGGGACGCGATCTTGTTCACGGCGTCCGCCGAGACGTTTCCGCTGATGCGGACGGTGGTCTGGCCGCTGATCTGGTCGCGCCCCTCGGCCTTGGCGTCGGTGAAGTTCGCGAGCACGTTGGGCAGGCCGGTGTCCGGGCTGAGGATCGCCGAGGGATCGTAGACCTGGGAGGCCGGACCCACGTCGGTCATCGTCTTGTCGCCCGGGTTGAGGGCGTTGGTGTACAGGTCACCGCCCACGACGACGAAGTCCGCACTGATGTCCTGGCCGCCGAGAGTGATCTGGGCGTTGCCCTGCGCCGCGGTGCTCGGCGACGTGGTGAGGTCACCGGACAGACTCCGCACGGCCAACCCCGGGATCTTCCCGTTCACCGTCAGCACCAGGTGCGCGCTCTTCAGGTTCTTGGTGGCGTCGGTGGACTGCTTGACCAGCGTGGCACCGTCGGGCAACGGGCCGCCGCTTTTCGACGAGCTGAAGGAGCAGCCCGCAACCAGGGCGGCGGCGAGGCCTAAGAAGGCAAGGACGGCCGACAGACGGTGGGGGGTTTGCATACCCTGCATCGTAGAGGGTGCTGGTGACCGGCTTTCGGAACGCGGGGCCCGCTTCGGCGCGCATCGGCCCGTTAACCTGGTGCAATGTTCACCGGAATTGTCGAGGAGCTCGGGGAGATCACCGGCCGGGACGTCCTGGCGGACGCCGCGCGGCTGACCATTCGCGGGCCCGTGGTGACCGCCGACGCCGGCCACGGCGATTCGATCGCCGTCAACGGCGTGTGCCTGACGGTCGCCGAGCTGAAGCCGGACGGCCAGTTCACCGCCGACGTGATGGGCGAGACCCTCAACCGGTCCAACCTCGGCCAGCTGGAGGTCGGCAGCCGGGTGAACCTGGAGCGCGCCGCGGCCATCAACAGCCGGCTGGGCGGGCACATCGTGCAAGGCCACGTCGACGGCACCGGCCGGGTGGTGGACCGCACACCGTCCGAGCACTGGGAGGTGGTGCGGATCGAGGTTCCCGCGTCGGTGGCCCGCTACGTCGTCGAAAAGGGGTCGATCACGGTGGACGGGATCTCCCTGACGGTGTCCGCCCTGGGATCCGAGCCGCAGGAGTGGTTCGAGGTGTCGCTGATCCCGACGACGAGGGAACTGACCACCCTCGGCCGGGCCCCGGTCGGCACGCAGGTGAACCTCGAGGTCGACGTCATCGCCAAGTACGTCGAGCGGTTGATGGCAGATAAACGCTGGTCACGAGCATAAACCGCCAAGGTGTCGTGCAGCGAGGCGGTAAGCCTGTCCCACTCGACGACCGTCGGCTCAAGGACACGCTGCTGCTCGTTGGACGTCACGCTATTGGCCCTGAGCTGGCCCTGCGCTGCAGTTGACGGCCTCGGCAATCCGGGTCTGTGGCCAGGCCATACGTCACCGGGCTCGGTGGCCATTTCCGTGACCGTTCAGGTAACGGCGCTGCAGCCGTGCGATAAGAATCTGTGCTTCGGAAATGTCTTGCCGCAGCGCGCCAGCTTCGCTCCGGATGGCGGACGCCCGTCCGTCCGTGCCGACTTCTTGATCTTCAAGCCACGCCAGCCGGTGGCTCATCGCGTGCAATTGCTCGCGCAACGCGCGGACCAGCTCCACAGCCTGCGCGACATCGCATGCATGGGCGTCGCCGGGCAGCGCCAGGCTCAAGCTGCGGCCGAAGCCCCATTCACGCATAACGCTCAAGCGTTCGCTCAGCGCCGATGAGCGCCTAGGGGCTTACGGCTTACGCGCCTAGGGCCATATGGCCCGTGGCGGCACGGCGAAATCGCAAAGTTCTCGGCAGGTTTTTCCTACACCGGCAGCTGAGCAGCAATCTCTTCTCAGCGACCCTAACGGGCAGTTGGGCCGTACTTCCGCAGCTTTTATGCGGCGGCCGGCGCTGATTTCAGCACCTTCGCCCAACCCTTCCGCGGGTTCCCCCGCTTTGCTTGAGCCGATGCCACACCTTTGGAATGCATGTTCCAATTCCCAGCTCAGCTAGGCGAATGCACTTGTTGGGCGGCGCTGCGCGAAGTTGAAGGAGGCCGCTGACAGCGGCGGGTTTCGCCTTGGCAGCGGCCTGCTTCCAACTCAGTGGTTTACAACGAGCGCCAGACGGGGCCGTCCCAGTAACCCCAGTCGTTCGCACCGGGGTTCCACACGACCTGGGCCCAGGGTGCCCACGGCGGAGGCGGCGGCATCGGCCGCGCCCACGGCGGGGGCGCACCGTAACCGGCCGGACCGCCGTAGTTGTCGTCCCAGTCACGGCAGTTGTTCCAGTTCTGGTAGGGGCCCCACCCGGGGTCCCACTGGTCGCCCGGGCACCAGTGGTGGTGATACATCGGTGCCGGGGGAGGAGCCGCCTGGGCGACGCCCGAGGCCAGCCCCAGCATGGATGCGGATATTGCACCGGCGGCCGCCGTGCCCACGCACAGGCGACGCCACAGTGGTGTCTGCGTTTCGGTATTCATGCCTCTCAGACTTCCCTATAGAAGAAGCCGAAAACGCCTCGCACCGCCGAGCCCCGCATCTCACACGTTCTACCCAGCCGCGGCACACGTGCGGCTTACGTCGCGCGCCGCTCACCCACCGATCGCGACCACCCTTCGCCAGGGAAAACCGTGGCAATAACCGCGCCGCCGCGGTGGTTCATACTGAATGCAACACTTGGGCTTCCCGGTGGGCCCCTACGAGAGCAGGCAGCAACGTGACGAGGTTGGACTCCGTCGAGAGGGCGGTTGCCGACATCGCGGCCGGCAAGGCCGTCATCGTCATCGACGACGAGGACCGCGAGAACGAGGGCGACCTGATCTTCGCCGCCGAGAAGGCGACGCCGGAGCTGGTGGCGTTCATGGTCCGCTACACCTCGGGGTACCTGTGCGTGCCCCTGGACGGCGCGATCTGCGACCGGCTGGGGCTGCTGCCGATGTACGCGGTGAACCAGGACAAGCACGGAACCGCCTACACTGTCACGGTCGATGCGAAAAACGGTGTGGGAACGGGGATTTCGGCCTCCGACCGGGCCACGACGATGCGCCTGCTCGCCGATCCGGCCAGCATCGCCGAGGATTTCACCCGGCCCGGTCACGTGGTTCCGTTGCGCGCCAAGGACGGTGGGGTGCTGCGCCGGCCGGGCCACACCGAGGCCGCCGTGGACCTCGCCCGGATGGCGGGGCTGCAACCCGCGGGCGCGATCTGCGAGATCGTCAGCCAGAAGGACGAGGGCTCGATGGCCCAGACCGACGAGTTGCGGGTCTTCGCCGACGAGCACGACCTCGCGCTGATCACCATCGCCGACCTGATCGAGTGGCGGCGCAAACACGAGAAGCACATCGAGCGGATCGCCGAGGCGCGGATCCCGACCCGGCACGGCGAGTTCCGCGCGATCGGCTACGCCAGCATCTACGAGGACGTCGAGCACGTCGCGCTGGTGCGCGGCGAGATCGCCGGGCCGAACGCCGACGGCGACGACGTGCTGGTCCGCGTGCACTCCGAGTGCCTGACCGGGGACGTGTTCGGCTCCCGTCGCTGCGACTGCGGGCCGCAACTCGACGCCGCGATGGCCATGGTCGCCCGCGAGGGGCGCGGCGTGGTGCTGTATATGCGCGGCCACGAGGGCCGCGGCATCGGCCTGATGCACAAACTGCAGGCCTACCAGCTGCAGGACGCCGGCGACGACACCGTCGACGCCAACCTGAAGCTCGGATTACCGGCCGACGCAAGGGATTACGGTATCGGCGCGCAGATACTCGTCGACCTCGGGGTGCGCTCGATGCGGCTGCTGACCAACAACCCGGCCAAGCGGGTCGGGCTGGACGGATACGGGCTGCACATCATCGAGCGGGTGCCGCTTCCGGTGCGCGCCAACGCGGAGAACATCCGCTACCTGATGACCAAGCGCGACAGGATGGGGCACGACCTGGTGGGATTGGACGACTTTCACGAATCGGTGCATCTGCCGGGCGAATTCGGCGGTGCTCTGTGAGCGGTGGCGGGGAGCCCGAGCTACCCGCGCTCAACGCGTCCGGCCTGCGGGTCGCCATCGTGGCCAGTACCTGGCACGCCCAGATCTGCGATGCGCTGCTGGCCGGCGCGCGCAAGGTGACCGCCGAGTCGGGCGTCGAGGACCCGACGGTGGTCCGCGTGCTCGGTGCGATCGAGATCCCGGTGGTGGCGCAGCAGCTGGCCACCAATCACGACGCCGTCATCGCCCTGGGCGTCGTAATCCGCGGTGAGACACCGCATTTCGAGTACGTCTGCGATGCGGTGACGCAGGGGCTGACCAGGGTCGCACTGGACGCGTCGACGCCCGTCGCCAACGGGGTGCTGACCACCAACACCGAGGAGCAGGCGCTGGCCCGCGCCGGGCTTCCCGCGTCGGCCGAGGACAAGGGGGCCCAGGCCGCCGGTGCCGCGCTGACCGCCGCGCTGACCCTGCGTGACCTGCGCGCCCGGTCGTGAGCGCGCCGGACGGCTGGGATGTGGAGCTGCGCCCACACCGGACTCCGGTGTTCGTCTATGCCGCGGCGTTTCTGATCGCGGCGGCGCACATCGTGGTGGGCCTGCTGCTCAAGATCAAGTCCAGCGGCGTCATCTTCCACACCTCCGACCAGGTGGCCATCGCCGTGCTCGGCCTGGTGATCGCCGGAGGTGTGCTGCTGTTCGCGCGGCCGCGGCTGCGGGTGGGTCCGGCCGGCCTGGCGGTGCGAAACCTGTTCGGCTACAGGGTGATTCCCTGGGCCGACGTGGTGGGCGTGTCGTTTCCCGCGGGGAGGCGGTGGGCGCGCGTCGACCTGCCCGACGACGAGTACGTTCCCCTGATGGCGATCCAGGCCGCCGACCGGGAACTCGCCGTCGACGCCATGGACACCGTGCGGTCGCTGCTGGCGCGCTACCGGCCGGACCTGCGGGCCTAGCGTTTCAGGCGTCGGCGGGGGTGGCGGCCGTGTGGGTGTCCAATACTTTCGTGTTGGGTATTGGTTGGTGTCGCAACACAGTGCGGCGTGAATGTTTTGCTTCGAGTGGTTGTAGAAGCCGGACTCAGCCTTCGCAGGCGATGCCGTCGTTGTCCCGGTCTAGCTTCTGCTGGTAAGCGGGGTCGCCCCTCGGAATGTTGTACCGGCCATCCTTGTGGGCCTCGGTGCAACTCTTGTAAGGCGGCTCGGCGGGGGCTGTAGGTGCGACGGATACGCCGATGCCCACGATTGCGGCTACCGCACCCATACTGGCCATGAGCTGGCGAAATGTCATTGGGCTCCATGCTCTCTTCCGTTAATGATCGATGAGGAGCTTAGGAAGGGGTTTGATTGTCGGTGGGGCGGAGTCTGCGATCTCATATGACACTCATAGAAGTTCGTGGCCGACCAAACTCGGTGCGGCCGGCGGGCCATGTCGGCGTGAACGAACGTGACTACGCAGAAGCTTGGAAGGGAATTCCGGTTTCCTCTGAAAACCAGGAGATGGCCACGAGGCCGAAGCCTATCCCGAAATATGCTGCACAGCAGCATGCTTCGAGTGATTCTCGTTCGCGGCCTTCGAAGACCTCAGGCGTCGTAGAACAGCGTCCCGGTATTGAGCGGGCTGTACGAGAGGTAGATCGGGATGGTCTCGAATGGCGAATTGCCGGTATTGAATAGGCCGTTCGCCCCGCTGACCACAACCGGGGCCGTGGGGGCGGCGCCGACCGTTTCGTGGTAGATGGCGACGTTGTTGGCGGTGTAGACGGTCAGCGTCGTTCCCTGCGGAACGTAGCCGCCCACCGAGCCGGTGCCCAGCGACGCGGGGATGTCTCCCCACAGGCCACCGGAATCCACGAACGCGTCGTTGACGGTGACCGCGGTGCCGCCGTTGACCGACACCTTCAGCGTGGTCACGGGCGCGCCCGACGACGAGGTGAGGGCGGTCAGCGGGTTGGCGCCGAACTGCGCGCTACCCGCGGGCTCGTTGAGGAGCACACCCTGGCCGAGGGTGTCCGGCAGGGCTTGCACGGGGCTGGTGGACAACGGCCCGACCAGATTGCTCCCGCCGATGCCCAGAACGGGAAGCCCGTCGGTGACCGGCAAATTCGTTGACATGCCGTTCTGCGTCTGTGTCACGGAGGTGACGACGGCAACCTGGGTCGGCTGGCTGACGATGCCGTTCCCGAAATTGACGGATGCCGAATACGTTGTGTACTTCTCGGTCAGGGTGTTTCCGCCGTCGCCGTAGGTGACGGTGCCGGTCCCGGTGGGCGTGCCCAGGGTCGCGAAATTGACGTCTTGCGGCGGAACGACCAGACCTCGAGATCCGGTGTCGAAGATCACCTGCGAGTTCGGCCCGCCGGCGATGGAGACGTCGACGTAGGGTCGGTTGATTTGCTGGTCCACCTGCACCGGGATGGTGGGCGCACCGCCGGTGCCGCCGGCGGCTCCGGGCAGGCCCAACATCCCGGCGGCGCCGCCGGTGCCGCCGGGACCGCCCGCGACCCCGCCTGGGCCGCCGGAAACCCCGCCGGTCCCGCCCGCGCCGCCGTTGCCGACGAGCGAGCCGCCGCGGCCGCCGATACCGCCGAGGCCGCCGAGCTCCCCGCCCAATCCGCCGGGGCCGCCGTTGCCGAACCACACCGCGCTGCCCCCGGCGCCCCCTGTGCCGAAGGGGCCGCCGATCCCGCCCGCGCCGCCGTTGCCCCAAAGCAAGCCGCCGGTGCCGCCGGGCCCGCCGGGCGCGTCCCAGCCGCCCATGCCGCCGGTGCCACCGAAGCCGATCAGCCCGGCCGGACCGCCCGGGCCGCCGGCTTGCCCGGTCGTTCCCGACCCGCCGCTGCCGCCGCTGCCCAGCAAGATACCGCCCGGCCCGCCGGCCTGCCCCGTCCCCGGCGCCCCGTTGAGGCCGTTGCCGATCAGCGGGCGCCCCACCAGCAGCTCGGTGGGCAGGTTGATCGCCCCCAGAACGTCCTGCCCGAGGAGCTGCAGCGGGTTGGTGCCGGCGGCCTCGGTCGCCGCATACGCGCCCGCGCCCGTGCTCAGCGCCCGGACGAACTGGGCGTGAAACGCCTCCGCCTGCGCGCCGAGCGCCTGATAGTCCAGGGCGTGGCCGGAAAACAGCGACGCGAGGGCGGCCGACACCTCGTCGCCGGCGGCCGCCACCACGGCGGTGGTCGAGGCCGCCGCCGCCCGGTGGGCCGCCGCCACCGACGATCCGATGCCCGCCAGGTCGCCGGCCGCATCCGCGACGAGTGCCGGCTCGATCAGCAACGACATTCTTCGACCCCCAGCGCTACCGGCCGCCCAGCGATACGCGGATGGTAATCCGCCGCAGCGACGAATTTCGCAGTTTTCACGGCCTGCCGCCGGGCTTTCCCGGTGCCCGTGCGACGGCTACTAGCCTGGGAACGTGCCAGATCCCGCAACGTATCGCCCCGCGCCCGGGTCCATCCCGGTCGAGCCCGGCGTCTACCGGTTCCGGGACGCGCACGGGCGGGTCATCTACGTCGGCAAGGCCAAGAGCCTGCGCAGCAGGCTGACGTCCTACTTCGCCGACGTCGCCGGCCTACATCCGCGAACCCGGCAGATGGTGACCACCGCGGCCAAGGTCGAGTGGACGGTGGTCAACACCGAAGTCGAGGCGCTGCAGCTGGAATACAACTGGATCAAGGAGTTCGATCCGCGCTTCAACGTCCGCTACCGCGACGACAAGTCCTACCCGGTGCTGGCCGTCACGCTGAACGAGGAGTTTCCCCGGCTGATGGTCTATCGCGGCCCGCGCCGCAAGGGTGTTCGCTATTTCGGCCCGTACTCCCATGCCTGGGCGATCCGCGAGACGCTGGATCTGCTCACCCGCGTCTTCCCGGCGCGTACCTGCTCGGCCGGAGTCTTCAAGCGGCACAAGCAGATCGACCGCCCGTGCCTGCTCGGCTACATCGACAAATGCTCGGCCCCCTGCGTCGGCCGGGTCAGCGCCGAGCAGCATCGCCAGATCGTCGAGGACTTCTGCGACTTCCTGTCCGGCAAGACCGACCGGTTCGCGCGCGACCTGGAGCAGCAGATGAACGCCGCTGCCGAGGAACTCGACTTCGAGCGGGCCGCGCGGCTCCGCGACGACCTCGGCGCGTTGAAGCGGGCCATGGAAAAGCAGGCGGTGGTGCTCGGCGACGGCACCGACGCCGACGTGGTCGCCTTCGCCGACGACGACCTGGAGGCCGCGGTGCAGGTATTTCATGTCCGCGGCGGCCGGGTGCGCGGCCAGCGCGGCTGGATCGTCGAAAAGTCCGGGGATCCGGGCGAATCCGGCGAGGAGCGGTTGGTCGAGCAATTCCTGACGCAGTTCTACGGTGAGCAGGCCGAACTGGACGGGGCCGCCGACGAATCCACCAATCCCGTGCCCCGGGAGGTGCTGGTGCCGTGCCTGCCGTCCAACGCCGACGAGCTGACCGCCTGGCTGTCCGGGCTGCGCGGGTCGCGGGTCGCGCTGCGGGTCCCGCGGCGCGGCGACAAGCGCGCGCTGGCCGAAACCGTGCAGCGCAACGCGAAAGAGGCGCTGCAGCAACACAAGCTGAAGCGGGCCGGCGACTTCAACGCCAGATCGGCTGCGCTGCAGAATATTCAAGAGGCGCTGGGGCTCGCGGATGCGCCGCTGCGCATCGAATGCGTCGACATCAGCCACGTGCAGGGCACCGACGTGGTGGGCTCGCTGGTGGTGTTCGAGGACGGCCTGCCGCGCAAGTCGGACTACCGCCACTTCGGCATCCGGGAGGCCGCCGGGCAGGGACGCTCCGACGACGTGGCCTCCATCGCCGAGGTCACCCGCCGCCGGTTCGCGCGGCACCTCAACGAGCAAAAAGACCCCAATATGCTTTCCCCGGAAGGGAAATCGCGCCGCTTCGCCTACCCGCCGAATCTGTTCGTCGTCGACGGCGGTGCGCCGCAAGTCAACGCGGCATCGGCCGTGCTCGACGAACTCGGCATCACCGACGTCGCCGTCATCGGCCTGGCCAAGCGGCTGGAGGAGATCTGGGTGCCGTCGGAGCCCGACCCGATCATCATGCCCCGCAACAGCGAGGGCCTCTACCTGCTGCAGCGCGTGCGTGACGAGGCGCACCGGTTCGCCATCGCCTACCATCGCAGCAAGCGATCCAAGCGAATGACCGCCTCGGCGCTGGATTCGGTGCCAGGATTGGGGGAGCATCGCCGCAAGGCGCTGGTAACCCATTTCGGATCGATAGCCCGCCTCAAGGAGGCCACCGTCGACCAGATCACCGCCGTTCCGGGCATCGGCGTGGCCACCGCCACGGCCGTCCTCGAGGCGCTGCGACCCGCGCCACCGGAAGTCGCCGAATGACAAGCCAGGACGAGTTCACCAACAACCGCCCGGGCGACGCCTACCCCGAAGACGGGGCCGGCATCGACGTCGTGCTGGTGACGGGGTTGTCGGGCGCCGGGCGGGGCACGGCGGCCAAGGTGCTCGAGGACCTCGGCTGGTACGTGGCCGACAACCTGCCGCCCCAGCTGATCACCCGGATGGTCGATTTCGGGCTGGCCGCGGGTTCGCGGATCACCCAGCTGGCGGTGGTGATGGACGTGCGGTCGCGGGGATTCACCGGCGATCTCGACGAGGTGCGCACCGAACTGGCCACCCGCAACATCACCCCGCGCGTGGTGTTCATGGAGGCCTCCGACGACATGCTGGTGCGCCGCTACGAACAGAACCGCCGCAGCCATCCGCTGCAGGGCGAGCAGACGCTGGCCGAGGGCATCGCCGCCGAACGCCGGATGCTGGCGCCGGTCCGCGCCACCGCCGACCTGATCATCGACACCTCGACGCTGTCGGTGCGGGGCCTGCGGGAGAGCATCGAGCGGGCGTTCGGCGGCGAGACCGGCGCGTCCACCAGCGTCACCGTCGAGTCCTTCGGCTTCAAGTACGGCCTGCCGATGGACGCCGACATGGTGATGGACGTCCGGTTCCTGCCCAACCCGCACTGGGTCGACGACCTGCGCCCGCTCACCGGCGAGCATCCCGCGGTGCGCGACTACGTGTTGGGCCAGCCCGGCGCGGAGGAGTTCCTCGACGCTTACCATCGTTTGCTGAACCTGGTTGTCGACGGCTATCGCCGGGAGGGCAAGCGTTACATGACGGTCGCCATCGGCTGCACCGGCGGCAAGCATCGCAGCGTCGCGATCGCCGAGGCGTTGATGCAGCTGCTGCGGGGCAACCCGCAGCTGGCCGTGCGGGTGCTGCACCGGGATCTGGGTCGCGAATGAGCTCGGCGACAAACAAGGGCATCGTCGCGCTGGGGGGTGGGCACGGCCTGTATGCGACGCTGTCGGCGGCGCGCCGGCTGACGCCCCACGTCACCGCGGTGGTCACCGTCGCCGACGACGGTGGCTCGTCGGGCCGGCTGCGCAGCGAACTGGACGTGATCCCGCCCGGCGATCTGCGAATGGCCTTGGCGGCGTTGGCATCCGACAGCCCGCACGGGCGGCTGTGGGCGACCATCCTGCAGCACCGATTCGGCGGCACCGGCGCGCTGGCCGGGCACCCGATCGGCAACCTGCTGCTGGCCGGCCTCAACGAGGTGCTCGCCGATCCGGTCGCGGCCCTCGACGAGCTCGGCCGCATCCTCGGCGTGAAGGGCAGGGTGTTGCCGATGTGCCCGATCGCGCTGCAGATCGAGGCGGACGTGTCCGGCCTGGAGACCGACCCGCGGATGTTCCGCCTGATCCGCGGCCAGGTGGCGATCGCCACCACGCCGGGCAAGGTGCGGCGGGTGCGGCTGTTGCCGCCCAACCCGCCGGCGACCCGGCAGGCCGTCGACGCCATCATGGCCGCCGACCTGGTGGTGCTGGGGCCCGGATCCTGGTTCACCAGCGTGATCCCGCACGTGCTGGTCCCCGGGCTGGCCTCGGCGTTGCGGGCGACCACCGCGCGGCGGGCCCTGGTGCTCAACCTGGTCGCCGAGCCCGGAGAGACGGCCGGCTTCTCGGTGGAACGCCACCTGCATGTGCTGGCGCAGCACGCGCCCGGATTCACCGTGCACGACATCATCATTGACGCCGAACGGGTGACCGGTGAGCGCGAACGCGAGCAACTGCGCCGGACCGCGACGCTGCTGGAAGCCGAGGTCCACTTCGCCGACGTGTCCCGACCTGGTACACCTTTACATGACCCGGGCAAGCTCGCGGCGGCGCTCGACGGGGTCCGAGCGGGCCACACATCTGGTTTACAAGGTGGCCCGAAAGGCCCGGGAGCCCCTTCGGCGACCACCACGAACGAGATCCGCGTCGACGGCGAGAGAGGTGACGACGCGTGGCGATGACGACCGAAGTCAAGGACGAGCTGAGCCGCCTGGTGGTGAAGTCGGTCAGCGCGCGGCGCGCCGAGGTCACGTCGCTGCTGAGGTTCGCCGGCGGGTTGCACATCGTCGGCGGCCGGGTCGTCGTCGAGGCCGAGGTGGATCTGGGCAACGTCGCGCGCCGGCTGCGCAAGGACATCTTCGAGCTCTACGGGTACAACGCCGTCGTGCATGTGTTGTCGGCCAGTGGAATTCGCAAGAGCACGCGCTACGTGCTGCGGGTGGCCAACGACGGCGAGGCGCTCGCCCGGCAGACCGGCCTGCTCGACATGCGGGGCCGTCCGGTGCGCGGGCTGCCCGCCCAGGTCGTCGGCGGCAGCATCGCCGACGCCGAGGCGGCCTGGCGGGGCGCCTTTTTGGCGCACGGCTCGCTCACCGAGCCGGGACGTTCGTCGGCGCTGGAGGTCAGCTGCCCCGGCCCGGAGGCCGCGCTGGCGCTGGTCGGTGCGGCGCGCCGGCTGGGGGTCAGCGCTAAGGCGCGCGAGGTGCGCGGTGCCGACCGGGTGGTGGTGCGCGACGGCGAGGCGATCGGCGCCCTGCTGACCCGGATGGGGGCCCAGGACACCCGGCTGGTCTGGGAGGAGCGCCGGATGCGTCGCGAGGTCCGCGCGACGGCCAACCGGCTGGCCAATTTCGACGACGCCAACCTGCGCCGCTCGGCGCGCGCGGCGGTCGCGGCGGCCGCCCGGGTGGAGCGCGCGCTCGAGATCCTCGGCGACACCGTCCCGGACCATCTGGCCTCGGCGGGCAGGCTGCGCGTCGAGCACCGGCAGGCGTCGCTGGAGGAGCTGGGCCGGCTGGCCGACCCGCCGATGACGAAAGACGCTGTGGCCGGCCGCATTCGGCGGCTGCTGTCGATGGCCGACCGCAAGGCGAAAGTCGAGGGCATCCCGGACACCGAGTCGGCGGTGACGCCCGACCTCTTGGAGGACGCCTGATCGGGGGGCTACGGTTCTCCCATGAAGCGGCTTTCGAGTGTCGACGCGGCGTTCTGGTCCGCGGAAACCGCGGGCTGGCACATGCATGTGGGCGCGCTCGCGATCTGCGATCTCACTGATGCACCCGACTTCAGCTTTCAACGCGTTCGCCAGCTGATCATCGAGCGCCTGCCCGAGCTGCCGCAGTTGCGCTGGCGCGTCACCGGCGCACCGCTGGGGCTCGACCGGCCGTGGTTCGTCGAGGACGAGGAACTCGACGTCGACTTCCACATCCGGCGCATCGCGGTGCCCGCGCCGGGCGGCCGGCGCGAGGTCGACGAGCTGGTGGGTCGGCTGATGTCTTACAAGCTCGACCGCTCGCGACCGCTGTGGGAGCTCTGGGTCATCGAGAATGTAAAGGGCAACCGGGTCGCGACGCTGACCAAGATGCACCACGCCATCGTCGACGGCGTCTCTGGCGCCGGGCTGGGCGAAATCCTGCTGGACGTCACCCCCGAGCCGCGGCCGCCGAAAGAGGAGACGGTGGGATCGCTGGTGGGATTCCAGCTCCCCGGCATCGAGCGGCGCGCGGTGGGTGCTCTGGTCAATCTGGCGGTGAAAACGCCGTTTCGGATCACCAGGCTGCTGGAGCAGACGGTGCGCCAGCAGATCGCCGCTCTGGGCGTCACCAGCAGGCCGCCGGGCTACTTCGAGGCGCCCAAGACCCGATTCAACGCGCCGGTGTCACCTCACCGGCGGATCACCGGCTGCCGCGTCGAGCTGGACCGGGCCAAGGCTGTCAAGGACGCCTTTGGTGTCAAGCTCAACGACGTGGTGCTGGCCCTCGTGGCCGGGGCCGCCCGAGAGTACCTCCTGAAACATGACGAGTTGCCGGCCAAACCGCTCATCGCGCAGATCCCGGTCTCGACGCGCACCGACGAAAGCAAGAGCGACGTCGGCAACAAGATCAGCTCGATGACCGCATCGCTGGCCACTGACATCGAAGACCCCGCCGATCGGCTGAGGGCCATCCATGAAAGCACCCAAAGCGCCAAAGGTATGGCCAAAGCGCTTTCGGCGCACCAGATCATGGGCCTTACCGAGACCACGCCGCCGGGATTGCTGCAGCTGGCCGCCCGGGCCTATACCGCCACCGGGCTGTCGCGCAACCTGGCCCCGATCAATCTGGTGGTGTCCAATGTCCCCGGCCCGCCCATGCCTCTTTACATGGCCGGCGCCAAACTGGAGTCGCTGGTGCCGCTCGGCCCGCCCGTCATGGACATCGCTTTGAACATCACCTGCTTCTCGTACGAGAAATACCTGGACTTCGGATTTGTCACCACCCCCGAAGTCGCCAATGACATCCACGAGATGGCCCGCGCCGTCGAGCCGGCGCTGACCGAGCTGGAGAAGGCCGCCGCGCGGGAGTGATCGCCGGCAACGTCCGGTAGCCGAGCGGGCTTTTCGCGATCACCGACGACATGTCGGGACTTTCTGCCCTAGTGCCTGCCCGCCCCGAGGCCGTAACTAGAACAAGTTACAGTTCGCATTTTATGCCGCTGTACAGCAGGAACAATGACATATTGGCCGAGATTGCAACGTTCTCTAGCCTTGTGACCAGCTCGCCCCGGAGGTAAGCAGTGACGTCCATTCAAGTACTCGATGCTCAATCCGTCTTGGCCGCCGTCGACGACCTGCTGCCCAAGCTGAGGCAGCGCGCGCCGGAGACGGAGGAGCTGCGGCGGCTGCCGGACGCGACGGTCAGCGAGCTGCAGGAGATCGGCTTCTTCCGGCTGCTGCAGCCGGCGCAGTGGGGTGGCATGCAGTGCGATCCGACGGTGTTCTTCGAGGCCGTCCGGCGGCTGGCCAGTGCGTGCGGGTCTACCGGGTGGGTGGCATCGATCCTCGGCGTGCACAACTGGCACGCGGCGCAATTCGACCAGCAGGCCCAGCAGGACGTGTGGGGCGAGGACCCGAACGTGCGGATCTCCTCGTCGTACGCCCCGATGGGCGCCGGTCAGGTGGTCGACGGCGGTTATCTGCTCAATGGCTCGTGGCACTGGTCGTCGGGTTGCGACCACGCCACGTGGACCTTCGTCGGCGGCCCGGTGATCAAGGACGGCCAGCCGGTCGACTTCGGCAGCTTCTTGATCCCCATCGGCGACTACCGCATCGACGACGTCTGGCACGTCGTCGGCCTGAAGGGCACCGGCAGCAACACCCTGGTGGTCAAGGACGTGTTCGTGCCCCGGCACCGGTTCCTGTCCTACAGGTCGATGAATGACCACACCGCCGGCGGGCTGGTGGTGAACACCGATCCGGTCTACCGAATGCCATGGGGCACCATGCATCCCACCACGATCACCGCCCCCATCGTCGGGATGGCCTACGGCGCCTACGATTCCCACGTCGAACATCAAGGCAAGCGGGTGCGCGCGGCGTTCGCGGGCGAGAAGTCCAAAGAGGACCCCTTTGCCAAGGTGCGCATCGCCGAGGCGGCCAGCGACATCGACGCCGCGTGGCGGCAGCTGATGGGCAACGTCGGCGACGAGTACGCGTGCCTGCTGGCGGGTCGGGAAGTCCCGTTCGAGCTGCGGGCCCGGGCCCGTCGCGACCAGGTGCGTGCCACCGCCCGCGCGATCGCCGCGATCGACCGCTTGTTCGACGCCTCGGGCGCCACCGCGTTGGCCAACAGCAGCCCCATTCAACGGTTTTGGCGCGACGCGCACGCCGGCCGGGTGCACGCCGCCAACGATCCCGAGCGGGCCTACCTGATCTTCGGCAATCACGAATTCGGGCTGCCGCCCGGCGACACGATGGTCTGACACCCACAGGAGACAGCGATGACCTGCCCGCACCTTCCCCCCGGTTTCGACCCGACCGACCCGGACATCTACGCCGAGCGCCTGCCCGTCGAGGAGCTCGCCGAGTTGCGCCGCAGCGCGCCGATCTGGTGGTGTGACCAGCCCATCGGCAAGGGCGGTTTCAACGACGGCGGCTTCTGGGTGGTGACGAAGCACAAGGACGTCAAGGAGGTGTCGCTGCGCAACGACGTCTTCTCCAGCTGGCTCAACGGCGCCATCCCGCGTTTCGCCGACGACATGAGCCGCGAGGACATCGACTTGCAGCGGTTCGTTCTGCTCAACATGGACCCGCCGCACCACACCCGGCTGCGCAGGATCATCTCCCGCGGGTTCACGCCGCGCGCGATCGGCCGGCTGCGCGACGAGCTCAACGAGCGGGCGCAGGTCATCGCCAAGACCGCCGCGGCGGAGGGCACCGGCGATTTCGTGGAGCAGGTCGCGTGCGAGCTGCCGCTGCAGGCCATCGCCGGGTTGCTGGGGGTGCCGCAGGAGGACCGCGGCAAGCTGTTCCGGTGGTCCAACGAGATGACCGGCGCCCAGGATCCGGAGTACGCGCACATCGATCCCAAGGTGTCGTCGGCGGAGGTGCTGGCCTACGCGATGAAGATGGCGGAGGTCAGGGCCGAGAACCCTTGCGACGACATCGTTTCCACGCTGCTGCAGGCGGACATCGACGGCGAGAAGCTTTCCGACGACGAATTCGGGTTCTTCGTGATGATGCTGGCGGTCGCCGGCAACGAGACCACCCGCAATTCGATCACCCAGGGCATGATGGCGTTCGCCGACTTCCCGGCCCAGTGGGAGCTGTACAAGAAGGAGCGCCCGGAGACCGCGGCGGACGAGATCGTACGGTGGGCCACCCCGGTGACGGCGTTCCAGCGCACCGCCAAGGAGGACACCGAACTGTCGGGGGTGACGATCAAGAAGGGGCAGCGGGTGTTGATGTTCTACCGCTCGGCCAACTTCGACGAGGACGTGTTCACCGATCCGTTCGAGTTCGACGTCTTACGTAACCCCAACCCGCACGTCGGATTTGGCGGCACCGGCGAGCACTACTGCATCGGCGCGAACCTGGCGAAGTTGACGATCAACCTGATGTTCAACGCCATCGCCGACCACATGCCCGACCTCACGCCCGTCTCGAAACCGGAGCGGATTCGGTCGGGATGGCTCAACGGCATCAAGCACTGGCACGTCGACTACACCGGTGGGTGCCCCGTCGCGCACTGATCGGTTCGGCTACCGGGGCTGCTCGACCTTCGTCCGCAGGTTCTCGTCCACCTCGGTGTGCCAGTGCTTGTTGGCGGCCGTGGTGTCGACCTCGTACTCGAAGCGGTCGGTCATCTCCGGCGTCACGTCGGCCGCATCCACATAGAACTGCTGATACCAGCGGCGCAGCTGATAGACCGGGCCGTCCTCTTCGACCAGCAACGGGTTTTCGATGCGGGTCTTGTGCTTCCAGATCTCGACGTCCTGCAGGAAGCCCATGCTGACGCCCTCGGTGAACGCCTTGGACAGCTTCTCGGTGTCGGCCTCGTCCATGCCCGCGGGCTTTTTCACGATGATGCCCCAGTGCAGCATGAAGGAGTTCTGCGTGACGGGGTAGTGGCAGTTGACCAGGATCGACTCGACTTTGTAGCCGCCGTAACTGTTGTGCAGCCAGTTGATCATGAACGACGGGCCGAAGTAGGAAGCCTCGGAATCGAGCAACTGCTCACCGGTGTAGTGCGACCCGCCGAGGTGGACGTCGGGCCGGCCGACGGTGCGCAGGTATTGCGACGCGATGTGGCCCTCGAAGACGTTCTTGAAGTACGTCGGGAAGCCGTAGTGCACGTAGAAGAAGTGCGCCATGTCGACGATGTTGTCGACGATCTCGCGGCAGTTCGAGCCTTCGATGAGCTCACTGCGCCATCGCCAGTCGGTCCATGCGTCACTGGCGGCCTCGGGGATGTCGGGGATCTGTAGTTCCGGTGACGGTGGGTTGCCCTCGTGGTCATGCCAGACGAACAACAGACCGTTATGCACCTCGGTGGGCCAGGTGCGGGTGCGCGCCATTCGCGGGGTGCGCTTGGCGTAGGGCACCTCCTTGCACCTGCCGTCGCCGCCCCACCGCCAGTCGTGAAACGGGCACGCGACGGTGTCGCCCTTGACGACGCCCTGCGACAGGTCACCGCCCATGTGACGGCAGTACGCGTCGAGGACCCGCAGGTTGCGTTCGGTGTCGGCGAAGACGACCAGCTTGGTGCCGAAGATGTTGACCGCGTGGGGCTTGCCGTCGAGGAAGTCCTTGGCCACGCCCAGGCAATGCCACCCGCGGGCGAACCGGGTCGGCAGCGTGCCGACGTCGATTTCCCGGACGCCGACCCCGGCGGTATCGATACTCACTTCGCGCCTCCACGTGCTCAGCGACTAGAACACGTTATAGTTTCGCCTCTGCGATGCGAACATCGATGCAGGCGAAAGCCCCTAAAGATGTGACTTATGGCCCTAGGTGATCACCGCGTGGGACTCGGCCTCCCACCGCGCCGAGCGTGGGGGTTATGCACGGCTTTCCCGAAATTTTCGTCCATATCACCCACGCTCGGCGGATGAAGTCCTAGTCGCGTTCGGGCGGGTTCGTCGCGTACACCCACGACAGGAAGCGCCCGACGGCCTCGGCGGAGCGGTGCGCCCGCGGGGAACTGAAGATGTCGAAAGCGTGTTGGGCGTGCGGCAATTCGGCGTACGCGACCGGGGACTTCGACACCGCGCGCAATTCCTCGACGAACTCCTGCGCCTCCCCGACGGGGATCAGCGAGTCGTCGCGGCCGTGCAGCACGAAAAACGGCGGGGCGTCGGCCCTGAGCTCGCGGATCGGCGACGCGTCGTGGTAGATGTGCCGGTGCGTGGCGAATTTCCGCTTGACGACGAACTTTTCGAGCAGCCCGACGAACTCGGGACGACCCTCGCCCTGGGTGGAGAACCAGTCGTAGCGCCCGTACACCGGAACCGCGGCGGTCACCGAGGTGTCGGCCTCCTCGAAGCCCGGCTGGAATTTGGGGTCGTTGGGGGTCAGCGCCGCCAGCGCGGACAGGTGGCCGCCGGCCGAGCCGCCCGTGATCGCGACGAAGTTCGGGTCGCCGCCGAAGCGGGCGATGTTCTCCTTGACCCAGGCCAGCGCCCGCTTGACGTCGACGATGTGGTCGGGCCAGGTGTGCACGGGGGACACCCGGTAGCCGATCGACACGCACACCCAGCCGCGGGCGGCCAGGTGGCTCATCAGCGGGTAGGCCTGGGGACGGCGCATCCCGATCACCCAGGCGCCGCCGGGGACCTGCAGCAGCACCGGCGCCTTACCGTCGCGCGGCAGGTCGCGGCGCCGCCAGATGTCGGCCAGGTTGGCGCGCCCGTGTGGGCCGTAGGACACCACGTTCGTCTTCTCGACATAGCGCCGGCGCGCCACGGTGTTGCCCAGCGGCAGGCTGCGCCGACCGCTGCGGGTGGGCTTCGTCTGCGGCAGCGCCTCCAGCGCCTCGGTGTAGTCGTGCCCCAACTGCTCGCGCAGGCCGGCCTCCAGCACCGGGCCCGGCGTGGTGACGCCGCGATAGCGGATCACCCCCAGCATGGCCCAGGACGCGGCCGTCATCGCCAGCGCCGCCTTGCCGCGTCGCCCGGCGAAGTCGCCACGACGCCCCCGTCGCAGCGCGTCCACCAGCGAGGCGGAAAAGTAGACCCCCGGCACCTCCGACGTCGGCCAGCCGAACCAGAACACCAGCACGGTGCTGTACCCCTTGCGGGCCAGCGGGCGTAATCCGTTGGCGGCGTTGGCCAATTCCAGTGCGGCGCGCGCCAGCGGCCTCGGCTGCCTGAAGCTGAATCGCATCAGCCGCCGACCCGGGCCTGCAACTCGTTGCGGAGGATCTTGCCGGTGCTGCCGCGGGGCAGCTCGTCGAGGACGGCGATCTCGCGGGGGACCTTGTAGTTGGCGAGGTTGTCCCGGACGTGCTGCTTGAGCGTGTCGGTGGTGGCGTCCGCGCCCGGGGCCAGCACCACGAAGGCCGCCAGCCGCTGGCCGTAATGCTCGTCGTCCACGCCGATCACCGCGGCCTCCGCCACGTCAGGATGCGCCGCCAGCGTCTTCTCCACCTCGATCGGGTAGACGTTCTCGCCGCCGGACACGATCATCTCGTCGTCGCGGCCGACCACGAACAGCCGCCCGGCGTCGTCGAGGTACCCGACGTCACCCGACGACATGAAGCCGTCGTGGAAGTCTTTGGTGGTGCCGGACGTGTAGCCCTCGAACTGGGTGTCGTTGCGCACGTAGATGGTGCCGACCTCGCCGGTGGGCAGCTCGTTGAATTCGGGGTCCAGGATGCGGATTTCGGTTCCCTCGGCGGGCCGGCCCGCGGTGTCGGGCGCCGCCCGCAGGTCCGCCGGGGTGGCGGTGGCGATCATGCCGGCCTCGGTGGCGTTGTAGTTGTTGTAGATCACGTCGCCGTACTGGTCCATGAACGCGATGACGACGTCGGGGCGCATCCGCGAGCCGGACGCCGCGGCGAACCGCAATGACTTGCAGTCGTACCGGTTTCGCACCTCGGCGGGCAGCTCCATGATGCGGTCGAACATCACCGGCACCACGGCCAGGCCCGCCGCCCGGTGGCGGTCGATGAGGTCCAGGGTGGCCTCGGGGTCGAATTTGCGCCGGGTCACCACGGTGCACGCCATCGACGCGGCGAAGATCAACTGGGAAAAGCCCCACGCGTGGAACATCGGCGCCACGATCACGACGGTCTCTTCCGCCCGCCACGGCGTGCGGTCCAGGATCGCCTTGAGGGTGCCGACCCCGGCGTTGCCGCCAGTTTGGTTGGCGCCCTTGGGCGTTCCGGTGGTGCCGGAGGTCAGCAGGATCATCCTGCCCTTGCGTGCGGTGCGGTGCGGCCGTTGGCCGGCGTGATCGGCGATGAGCCGCTCGACCGTCGGCTCGCGCGCCCCGCCGTCGGTCCACGCCAAGATGCGGGTCGCGTCCGGCTTGTCGGCCAGCGCGCGGTCCACCGTCTCGGTGAACTCCTCGTCGTAGACCACGGCGTCGACGCCTTCGCGATTGACCACGTCGGCCAGCGCCGGCCCGGCGAACGACGTGTTGAGCAGCACCACATCGGAGCCGATCCGCGCGGCGGCCACCACGGCCTCGACGAAGCCGCGGTGGTTGCGGCACATGACCCCGACGACCTTCGGTTGGCCCGAGGGCAGGCCCTGCAGCGCCGCGCCGAAGGCGTTGATCCGCTCGTCGAGCTGCCGCCAGGTCAGCGTGCCGAGTTCGTCGATGAAGCCGGGACGGTCCGGGCAGCGCGCCGCCGCGCTGGCGAAGCCCACGGTCATGCCCAGGCCCTCGCGGCGCATGGCGGCGGCCATTTTCAGGTAGCGGTCGGGGCGCATCGGCGCGATCATCCCTGCGCGCCACAGGGTGCCCAGTACCCCGAGCGCCTGATTGATGGGGGATGCCACGGCTCAGCCCAGGATCGGGAAGCGTCGCTTGGCGGCGAGCTCGGTGAGGGCCTGCTGCATCACCGACCGCACGTGCTCGTCGACCTCGTCGACGTCGGGGTCGTCACCGAACCGCGCGGCGATGTCGATGGGTTCCAGCACCCGCGTGACGATCTTGGTGGGCAGCGGCACGTTGGGCGGGACGACGGCGCTCAGCCCGAACGGGAAGCCGAACGACACCGGCAGAATTGCGCTGCGCAGCAAGCGCTTGACGCCCAGCCGTTCGGCCAGCCAGGTGCCGCGGGTCAAGTAGAGCTGGGTCTCCTGACCGCCGATGGACACCGCGGGGACGATGGGCACCCCGGCCTCGATGGCCGTGCTGACGTATCCCTTGCGGCCGTTGAAGTCGATGACGTTCTCCGAGAGCGTCGGACGGTAGGCGTCGTAATCGCCGCCGGGAAACACGACCACCACGCCGCCGGACCGCAGGGCCTTGGCGGCGTTCTCCCGGTTCGCCCGGATGTAACCGGTGCGCCGAAAGAGCGAGGCCGTGGGGCCGGTCATGAGGATGTCGTGGCTGAGCGTGTAGACCGGCCTGTCGTAGCCGAATTTCTCGTAGAAGTGAACGCTGAAGATCGGGACGTCCATGGGGAACATGCCGCCGGAGTGGTTGCCGACCACCAGCGCGCCGCCCGGCGGGAATGAATTCAGGCCGTGCACCTCGGACCGGAAGTACGTCTTCAAAAACGGGCGCATCACGCCCATCAGGCGCCGGGTCAGACCGGGGTCGAACTTGTCGATGTCCTCGATGTCTGGGCTGTCGCTGTCGCTCACATGTCTCCTTGTGGCTCCGGCGGGGCAGCATCGCCCCGTCGAGTCCCTCGATGGTAACGACCGAGGCGGGGGCCGCCGGCGTGATGTTTTGCCCGATTTAGTACCCAAGGCGGGTTTGGGCCAACCTACCGCGGAGGTATCCACTGCCCGGGCAGATGGTGCCGGTCGGAACGGGGGAGGCCAATTCACGATGCGGTGTTGGGGAAACGTTCGTTTTCTGGCCTGTATTGCGTCCCGGGCCTATGGCGCCGGTGCGATCGGGGGGTTATTGTTACCTCTCGCCAAACACCCAACTGCCAGCTGAAAGGGCCGAAATGGACGTCGCCGGTTTGTCCGACGAGCGCGGCACCCGCTTGGCTGCTGGGCACGGTTCGAGCGGTGTTCGGGACCGACGCGGGGGCAGGCCCCGCAGCAGCGCGGTCCGCCCAGGCCCCGTCAATGTCCGTCAAGGAGGGGCCATGCCTTCGGTGACCATCAACCGACCCGCCCGCGATGTCATGTCGGCTGCGGCGGTCGAGACGGCGGACCACCGCCAGGCCGACTACTTCCGCCGGTTGCTCGCCCAGAGCCGCCGCCACATCGACCACCGGCTCGGTGAGTACCAGAAGGCGATCGTGACCGCCGAAGCCGCCGGGGACGCGGAGGGCGCCGGCAGCCTTCGGCGCATGGCGCGGGCCGAAGAGCAGGATCGCCGAACCCTGGACGACCTGCTGGAAAACCTGCAGCGGCGATTCCCGCATCGGGCGCGGCCCGCATCCCGGTAACGCCGGGGCCGTCGGCGCCCCGATCAGGTTGCGCGGCAGCGATTCTCATTGACCCATACCGTCGGGTGCAGCGCTGCCGATAGATTGTATCCGCCAGCTGGTTTCACCTCCGACGGGAATGAGGCCGCCCATGGGATTCATGTCACCGGAGCTCCCGGACGTCGACCCCGACACCTGGCGGGCGTTGCCACGGGCAACGCGACTGCAGGTGGTGACCCGGCATTGGGCGGAACACGGCTTCGGCACCCCGTCCGCGGTGTACCTGCTGTACCTGCTCAAGATCGCCCTGTACGTCGCGGTGCCCGCCGCGATCATCTCGCTCACCCCGGGGCTGGGTGGGCTGGGCCGCATCGGCGACTGGTGGGCGCAGCCGATCGTGTATCAGAAGTTCGTCGTCTTCACGCTGCTGTTCGAGGTTCTCGGCTTCGGGTGCGGGTCGGGCCCGCTGACCGGGCGGTTCATGCCGCCGGTCGGCGGATTCCTGTACTGGTTGCGGCCCAACACGATTCGGCTGCCGCCCTGGCCGGGCAAGGTGCCGTTCACCGGCGGCGACACCCGCACGGTCGTCGACGTCGTCCTCTATGCCGTTGTGCTGGGCGGCGGCGTGTGGGCGCTGCTGTCGCCCGGCCCCCTGATCGACCCCGTCCGGGTCGCGCCGACGATCGTCGCGCTGGCGGTGTTGGGTCTGCGCGACAAGACCATCTTCCTCGCCGCCCGCGGCGAGCACTACTGGCTGAAGCTGATCGTGTTCTTCTTCCCGTTCGCCGACCAGATCGCGGCATTCAAGATCATCATGCTCGGGTTGTGGTGGGGCGCGGCGACTTCCAAGCTCAACCACCATTTCCCCTACGTCGTGTCGGTGATGACGAGCAACAACGCGCTGCTGCGGAGCAGGCTGTTCAACCCGCTCAAGCACGCCCTGTACCTCGACCCGGTCCACGACCTGCGGCCGTCGTGGTTGCCCAAGGTGATGGCGCACGTCGGCGGCACCACGGCCGAATTCCTGGTCCCCGGGATCCTGGTGTTCATCGCCGACGGGCACCCGTGGCGGTGGTTCCTGATCGCGTTCATGGTGATCTTCCACCTCAACATCCTGTCCAACCTCCCGATGGGCGTGCCGTTGGAGTGGAACGTGTTCTTCATCTTCTCGCTGTTCTACCTGTTCGGTCACTACGGCGGGATCCACGCCGTCGACCTTTCCTCGCCGCTGCTGCTCGCCATTCTGATCGTCGCGCTCGCCGTGGTGCCTATCGCGGGAAACCTGTTCCCGCAGAAGATTTCGTTCCTCCCGGCGATGCGCTACTACGCGGGGAACTGGGCCACGAGTGTGTGGTGCTTCCGCGCGGGCGCCGAGGACAGGATCGAGGCAAGTGTCGTGAAGAGCTCTGCGCTGGTGGTGAATCAGCTGGCCAAGCTCTACGACGCGAACACCGCCGAGATCATGAGCGACAAGACGGCCGCCTTTCGCGCGATGCACACTCACGGCCGCGCGCTCAACGGATTGCTGCCGCGCGCGATCGACAACGAGGCCGACTACAGCATCCGCGAGGGGGAGATCGTCGCCGGGCCCCTGGTCGGATGGAACTTCGGCGAAGGCCACCTGCACAACGAGCAGCTGCTCGAGGCGGTGCAGCGGCGCTGCGGATTCGCCGACGGGGACGTCCGCGTCATCGTGCTCGAGGGCCAACCGATCCACATCCAACGGCAGTGGTACCGCATCCTGGACGCCAAGGCCGGGCTGATCGAGGCGGGCTACGTCGAGGTCGCGGACATGCTGACCCGCCAGCCGTGGCCCGAGCCCGGTGACGAGTTCCCCGTCCACACCGCCACGCAGCGCGCCGCCCGTTGACGGTCGATCGGCTGTGGCGGCTCGCCGTGGCCAAACCGTGACAGAGATTTGACCAATTACGTACGCGCCCTTGCCCTTCCGCTGGTCACGGCACGTTTAGCATCCCTATTACAACTGTGTCAGTTGAAAGGGAATGTGAGCCATGCGGGCGGTTGTTCGGTGTGCGCTTGCCGTCGTCGGGATCGCTGCCAGCGTGGCTGCGGGGCCCGCCGACATCCGCTTCACCGCGGCGAGCCGGCCGTACGGCTCGGCCATCGCGTCGATATTGCCCGCGCGGGGCTCCGTGGTGGGGGTGGCGCACCCCGTGGTCGTGACCTTCAGCGCGCCGGTCGCCGACCGGCATGCCGCCGAGCGCGCCGTCCACGTCGCATCGGCGCCCCCGATGACCGGCAGGTACGAATGGCTCGACGACGACGTGGTGCGGTGGGTTCCCGACCGGTACTGGCCGGCGCACAGCACGGTGGCGCTCTCGGTGGGCGGCGTGGCCACGCAATTTCAGACGGGGCCCACCGTCCTCGGCGTCGCCAACATCGCCGATCACACGTTCAGGGTGAGCATCGACGGGGTCGACTCGGGACCGCCGCCGTCGCTGCCGGCGCCGCACCACCGGCCCCACTGGGGTGAAGCGGGCGTGCTGCCTGCCTCGATGGGCAGGCCGGAGTACCCGACGCCGGTCGGCTCCTACACCGTCCTGTCCAAGGAACGCACGGTGATCATGGACTCGAGCAGCGTCGGTATCCCCGTCGACGATCCCGACGGTTACCGGATTCCGGTGGACTACGCCGTCCGCATCACCGGCCGCGGCCTCTTCGTCCATTCGGCCCCGTGGGCCGTCAACGCGATGGGACTGGAGAATGTCAGCCACGGCTGCATCAGCCTGAGCCCCGAGGACGCGGAGTGGTACTTCAACACCGTCCACGTCGGGGATCCGGTGATCGTCGAGGACCGCCAACAGCCGGCCCCACAACCGGACCCGCAACGGCAGAAGCCGCCGCTGCTCTGGGAGGCTCCGCCCAGCTGACGTGCGAATGCGCGCGTTGCCGGACCCCCGCATACGAAACGGACCCGCTGTAGCTAACCAGCGGGTCCGTCAGGCGCGGAACCGACCTCAGTGCGCGGGGCCGGGTGCGATCGGCTGGCCGGGCGCGGGACCCCCGGCCGGCGGCGCGGCGACCGGGTCGCCCTTACCGGTCCCGGCCATGTCGATGATGGGAGCAGCGGCCGGCGCCGCGCCCTCGACGGGACCACCGGCCAGCGCGATCAGCGGAGCGCCGACCGGGACGACCGGCACCGGCGCACCCACGGGGATCGGCGCACCCACGGGAATCGGCGCACCTATCGGAACGGGCGCACCCACGGGGATGGGGGCGCCGACCGGAACCGGCGCACCCACCGGAACCGGGGCACCCACGGGCACCGGCGCACCCACGGGCACCGGCGCGCCGACGGGCACGGGCGCGGCGGCAGGCACCGGCGGCCCGAGCGCGATCAGCGGAGCACCGGCCGGCACCACCGGAACCGGCCCGGGCGCGACCACCGGAACACCGGACATGTCAGTGAGCGGGGCGCTACTCGTGCAGACCGTGGCGGCCGGTGCCGGTCCGCCGGCCGCGGGTGCGCCGGCCGCCGTTCCGCCCGCCGCGGGTCCGACCGCTCCCGGCGCGCCCGCGACCAGCGGTCCACCGGCGGCCGCCGGTCCGCCCGCTGCGGGCGCGCCCGCCTCGCCCGACTGTCCCTGGATGCACGCGTAGCCACCGGTTTTGAGCGGGGCGGCCGCCACATCCGGGCTCAACGCTATAGCGGCCCCGCACAGCCCGGCGATGGCGCCAACCGTGATGTTGAACCGATCAAAGCCCGTCATCAACCTCGACTCCTTAAGCATTCGCAATCAAATCCGGCAGCGTGACCGCACAGCCACACCGCGGCCGTGTCGAATGTATGGCTTGCCGTCGCTATTGGACACGCGACGATTCGGGGGCTTATCGAACCGATACAAAGGAGACACGCTCCGGTGACCGCAGCCGAGTGAACCTGGCCAGGGGCGGTGCAGGAGCCCGCGCTGTTACCGGCGCGCGGCGGCGCTTCCTGCTGATCTAGGCTGACGACGAGCGCGTAATCAGCGGACTCACGAAGACATCAGACGACAGGGAGAGACCAGTGACTGTCCGAGTAGGGATCAACGGCTTCGGTCGAATCGGACGCAACTTTTACCGGGCCCTTCTGGCTCAGCAGGAGCAGGGCTTGGGCAGTCCGGGGGCCGATATCGAGGTGGTGGCGGTCAATGACATCACCGACAACGCCACGCTGGCGCATTTGCTGAAGTTCGACTCGATATTGGGCCGCCTGCCCTACGACGTCACGCTGGAGGGCGAGGACACCATCGTGGTCGGCGCCACCAGGATCAAGGCGCTCGAGGTGCGCGAGGGTCCGGCGGCCATGCCGTGGAGCGACCTCGGCGTCGACGTCGTCGTGGAGTCCACGGGGTTGTTCACCAACGCGGCCAAGGCCAAGGGGCACCTGGACGCCGGCGCCAAGAAGGTGATCATCTCCGCGCCGGCCACCGATCCCGACATCACCATCGTGCTGGGCGTCAACGACGACAAGTACGACGGCAGCCAGAACATCATCTCCAACGCCTCCTGCACCACCAACTGCCTGGCGCCGGTGACCAAGGTGTTGCAGGACGAGTTCGGCATCGTCAAGGGCCTGATGACCACCGTTCACGCCTATACCCAGGACCAGAACCTGCAGGACGGCCCGCACAAGGACCTGCGCAGGGCGCGGGCGGCGGCGCTGAACATCGTGCCGACCTCCACGGGGGCGGCCAAGGCGATCGGGCTGGTGATGCCCGAGCTCAAGGGCAAGCTGGACGGGTATGCGCTGCGGGTGCCGATCCCCACCGGTTCGGTGACCGACCTCACCGTCGAGCTGTCCAAGGCCGCCGGCGCCGAGGACATCAACGCCGCGTTCAAGGCCGCCGCCGAGGGACGGCTCAAGGGCATCCTGAAGTACTACGACGCACCGATCGTGTCCAGTGACATCGTCACCGACCCGCACAGCTCGATCTTTGACTCCGGGCTGACCAAGGTGATCGACAACCAGGCCAAGGTGGTGTCCTGGTACGACAACGAATGGGGCTACTCCAACCGCCTCATCGACCTGGTCGCGCTGGTCGGCAAGTCGCTGTAATCGTGTCTGTACCAAGCCTGGAAGACCTTCTGGCCGAAGGGGTTTCGGGCCGCGGCGTGCTGGTGCGCTCCGACCTGAACGTCCCCCTCGACGAGGACGGCGCCATCACCGACGCCGGCCGCATCAGCGCGTCCGTGCCGACGTTGCGGGCGCTTCTCGAGGCCGGCGCCAAGGTCGTGGTCACCGCGCACCTCGGCCGTCCCAAGAACGGGCCCGACCCGAAGTTCTCGCTGGCGCCGGTCGCCGCGGCGCTCGGCGACCAGCTCGGCCGGCACGTCCAGCTGGCCGGCGATGTCGTCGGAGGTGACGCGCTGGCCCGTGCCGAGGGGCTGACCGACGGCGACATCCTGCTGCTGGAGAACATCCGCTTCGATCCGCGAGAAACCAGCAAGGACGACGGCGAGCGGTTGGCGCTGGCCCGGCAACTGGCCGAATTGGTCTCGCCCGACGGCGCTTTCGTCTCCGACGGCTTCGGGGTGGTGCACCGCAAGCAGGCCTCGGTGTACGACGTGGCCACCCTGCTGCCGCACTACGCCGGCACGCTGGTGGCCGAGGAGATCCGGGTGCTGGAGCAGCTGACCAGCTCGACCAAGCGCCCCTACGCGGTGGTGCTCGGCGGGTCGAAGGTGTCCGACAAGCTCGGCGTGATCGAGTCGCTGGCGACGAAGGCCGACAGCATCGTGATCGGCGGCGGCATGTGCTTCACTTTCCTTGCCGCACAGGGTCTTTCGGTGGGCACCTCGCTGCTCGAGAACGAGATGGTCGACACCTGTCACAGGTTGTGCGAGACGCACGCCGACGTGCTGCACGTACCGGTGGACATCGTCGTGGCGGAGAAGTTCGACGCCGACTCGCCACCCAAAACCGTGGCGGCTGACCGGATTCCGCAAGACAGGATGGGCCTCGACATCGGCCCCGAATCGGTCCGGCGGTTCGCGGCCCTGCTGTCCAACGCGCAAACCATCTTCTGGAACGGCCCGATGGGCGTGTTCGAGTTCCCGGCCTTCGCCGCGGGGACCAGGGGCATCGCCCAGGCGATCGCCGAGGCGACGCGCAAGGGCGCGTTCAGCGTGGTGGGCGGCGGGGACTCCGCGGCCGCGGTGCGCGCGCTCGGCATCCCCGAGGGTGACTTTTCGCACATCTCCACCGGCGGCGGCGCGTCGCTGGAGTACCTGGAGGGCAAGACGCTGCCGGGCATCGAGGTGCTGGGCCGGCCGCAGCCTTCTTGAAGCCAAGTTGAGCCAAGCGAAGGAGACTCGTGAGCCGCAAGCCACTGATCGCCGGCAACTGGAAGATGAACCTCAATCACTTCGAGGCCATCGCGCTGGTGCAAAAGGTCGCGTTCGCGCTGCCGGACAAGTACTACGACAAGGTCGACGTCACGGTGCTCCCGCCGTTCACCGACCTGCGCAGCGTGCAGACCCTGGTGGACGGCGACAAGCTGCGGCTGACCTACGGCGCCCAGGACCTGTCGCCGCACGACTCGGGCGCCTACACCGGTGACATCAGCGGCGCCTTCCTCGCCAAGCTCGGCTGCAGCTTCGTCGTGGTCGGGCACTCCGAGCGGCGCACGTACCACCACGAGGACGACGCGCTGGTGGCCGCCAAGGCGGCCGCCGCGCTCAAGCACGAGCTCACCCCGATCGTGTGCATCGGCGAACACCTCGACGTCCGGGAAGCCGGCAATCACGTGCCGCACTGCGAGGAGCAGCTACGCGGCTCGCTGGCGGGCCTGTCGGCCGAGCAGCTCGGCAAGGTCGTCGTCGCCTACGAGCCGGTCTGGGCGATCGGAACCGGCCGGGTGGCCAGCGCGTCCGATGCTCAAGAGGTGTGCGCGGCGGTCCGGAAGGAGTTGGCCTCGCTGGCGCCGCCGGAGGTCGCCGACGCCGTGCGGGTGCTCTACGGCGGCTCGGTGAACGCCAAGAACATCGGCGACATCGTCGCGCAGGCCGACATCGACGGCGCCCTGGTCGGCGGCGCGTCGCTGGACGGCGAGCAGTTCGCGACGCTGGCCGCCATCGCCGCCGGCGGGCCGCTCCCGTGACGGCGCGGCGGCCCCGGTAGGCTTGCCCCCATGCAATTGGCTCTGCAGATCACCCTGGTGGTCACCAGCATCCTGGTGGTGTTGCTGGTGTTGCTGCACCGCGCCAAGGGTGGCGGCCTGTCGACGCTGTTCGGCGGCGGCGTGCAGTCGAGCCTGTCCGGGTCGACGGTGGTGGAGAAGAACCTCGACCGGCTGACGGTGTTCATCGTGGGCATCTGGCTGGTGTGCATCATCGGCATGGCCCTGCTGATCAAGTACCGCTGACCCCGCTGGCCGCGCGCGCTTCGCTCGACGCGGCGCGGTCGATCCCGCTGCGGACGTCGCCGGCTCGATATTCGATGCGGGACAGATCCCGGCGCTCGGACGAACGCAGTTGCCACGGCACGCTGGTGACCATGACGCCCGGCTCGAAGAGCAGGCGCCCCTTGAGCCGCCACGAGCTCTGGTTGTGCAACAGGTTCTCCCACCAACGGCCGACGACGTATTCGGGGATGTACACGTTGATGACGTCCCGGGGCGCGCCGTTGCGCAGCCGCTTGATGTAGTCGACGACGGGTCGGGTGATCTCGCGATAGGGCGATTCGATGACCTTCAGCGGTACGTCGACGCTCAGGTTCTCCCAATCCTCGACCAACGCCGTGGTATCGGGTTCGTCGACCTTCACCGTCAACGCGGTGAGCGTGTCGGGATTGGTCGCCCGGGCGAACATGACCGCGCGCAGGGTCGGCTTGTGCCAACTCGAGACCAGCACGATCGCATGCACCCGGCTCGGCCGGACCTGCTCGTCTTCGTCCTCGATGCGCAGCTCCGAGCCCACGGCGGCGTAATGCCGTCGGATGCCCGTCATCAGCAGGCACAGCACCGGGATCGCGATCACCACAAGATAGGCGCCATGGGTGAATTTGGTCACCATCACCACGACCAGGACGACACCGGTGAGGCAGGCGCCGAACGCGTTGATGGCCCGCGCGCGGTTGACCTTGAGCCGTTGCGCTCGGGTGTCGGCGTCGCGCAGTGCGCGGTTCCAATGCCACACCATGCCCGTCTGGCACAACGTGAAAGAGGTGAACACGCCCAGGATGTAGAGCTGGATCAGCCGGGTCGTCGAACCATCGAACGCGTAGATCAGCCCGCCGGCGATCGCGGCGAGCAGAAGGATGCCATTGGAAAACGCGAGCCGGTCACCGCGGGTGTGCAGTTGCCGCGGCAGGTAACGATCCTGCGCGAGGATCGAGCCCAGGAGCGGAAATCCGTTGTAAGCGGTGTTGGCGGCCAGGATCAGGATCAGCGCCGTCGCGGCCTGCAGGTAGTAGAACATCACGCTGTTGTTGCCGAACACCGCGGCGGAGATCTGCGCGATCACCGTGCGCTGCGGGTCCCGGTTGCAATCGCCGTGAAACCCGATGAGATCGCAGGTGTTTTCCACGACACGCGTGTGCGCGATCAACGCCAGCGCGGTCACGCCGACAAACATCGTGATCGCCAGCGCTCCCATCGCGGACATCGTCCGTGCGGCGTTGAGCGCCTTGGGTTTCCGGAACGCCGGCACCCCGTTGGAGATCGCCTCCACGCCAGTGAGCGCGGTGCACCCGGACGAAAACGCGCGCAGCGCCAGCAGGGCGATCGCGAGCAGGGTGAGGCCCGACTGCTCGGCGTGGATGCCGTAGTGTGCGCTCTCGGCCTGCGGCGCGTCGCCGAGAAGAGTGCGAACCACGCCGATGACGATCATCAGCAGCACGCCGGCGACGAAGGCGTAGGTCGGCACGGCGAAGGCCCGGCCGGACTCGCGGACGCCACGGAGGTTCATCGCGGTCAACACCAGGATGAACCCCAAATTGACCGCTACCCGGTACGGATTCAGTTCGGGCACAGCGGAAATGATGTTGTCCACCCCCGCCGCGACGGACACCGCCACCGTCATGACGTAGTCCACCAGCAGCGCAGCCGCCACCACCAGCCCCGCGCGCGGCCCCAGGTTCCGGGAGGCGACCTCGTACGACCCGCCACCGCTGGGATAGGCCTGCACCACCTGCCGGTAGGACAACACCACGACGGCGAGCAGCAGCACCACCGCGGCGGCGATCCACGGCGTCAGGTACAGGTAGCTGAGGCCGCCGAGGGTCAGGATCAACAGGATCTCTTGTGTGGCGTAGGCCACGGAGGACAACGGGTCGCTCGCGAAGATCGCCAAGGCGATTCGCTTGGGCAACAGCGTGTGGTGCAGTCGGTCGCTGCGAAAAGGCCGACCCACGATCAGGCGCTTGACCAGCGAAGTCGGTGACGACACGGTAGGAGCGTAGTGGCGAATCCGCGCACGCGACCGCCGAGAGCCGTAGAGATTCCGTAAAAGTTCGGCCCGGGACCGTCTAGCTTTCGCAAGCGCCGCCTCCGCGGCCGGGCCGCCGTCGTAACATGCGCCGCCTCGGCGGGCGCACGACGTGTTTCGCACCGATACTGGACGCATGGCTGAGGGTCCCGACACCGCGCTGGAACCGATCGGCGCCGTCCAGCGCACCCGGGTGGGCAGGGAGGCGACGGAGCCGATGCGCGCCGACATCCGGCTGCTGGGCACGATCCTCGGCGACACCGTGCGAGAGCAGAACGGTGACGAGGTGTTCGATTTGGTCGAACGCGCGCGGGTGGCGTCCTTCCGGGTGCGGCGCTCCGAGATCGACCGGGCGGAGATGACGCGGATGTTCGACGGCATCGACATCCACCTGGCGATCCCGATCATCCGGGCGTTCAGCCACTTTGCGCTGCTGGCCAACGTCGCCGAGGACATCCACCGCGAGCGCCGGCGGAAGATTCACGTGGCCGCCGGCGAGCCCCCGCAGGACAGCACCCTGGCCGCGACCTACGCGAAACTGGATCTGGCCGAGCTGGATTCGGGCACGGTGGCCGCCGCCCTGAGCGGCGCCCTGGTGTCGCCGGTGATCACCGCCCATCCCACCGAGACCCGCCGGCGCACCGTGTTCGTCACCCAGCACCGGATCACCGAGTTGATGCGGCTGCACGCCGCCGGGCACACCGAGACCGATCACGGCCGCAACGTCGAGCTCGAGTTGCGCCGCCAGGTGCTCACGCTGTGGCAGACCGCGCTGATCCGCCTGTCGCGGCTGCAGATCACCGACGAGATCGAGGTCGGCCTGCGCTATTACCCGGCCGCGCTGTTCAAGGTGATCCCGCAGGTCAACGCCGAGGTGCGCGGCGCGCTGCGCACCCGCTGGCCTGACGCCGACCTGCTCGCGGCGCCCATCCTGCAACCCGGCTCGTGGATCGGCGGTGACCGCGACGGGAACCCGAACGTGACCCCCGACGTCGTGCGGCGCGCGACCGGCAGCGCCGCGTTCACCGCGCTGGCGCATTACCTGGCCGAGCTCACCGAGCTGGAACAGGAGCTGTCCATGTCGGCGCGACTGATCACGGTCACCGCCGAGTTGACCGCGCTCGCCGAGGGCTGTGACGACAAGGCTCGTGCCGACGAACCCTACCGGCGGGCGCTGCGGGTGATCCGGGGCCGGCTCACCGCGACGGCCGCCGAGATCCTGGACCGCCGACCGCAGCACGAACTCGACCTGGGCCTGCAGGCGTACTGCGCGCCGGGCGAACTGCGGGCCGACCTGGACGTGGTCGACGCCTCGCTGCGCACGCACGGCGCCGGTCTGCTGGCCGACGATCGGCTGGCCCGGCTGCGAGAAAGCGTGCACGTCTTCGGGTTTCACCTGTCGGGTCTGGACATGCGGCAGAACTCCGACGTGCACGAGCAGGTGGTCGGAGAGCTGCTGGCCTGGGCCGGGGTGCACCGGGACTACGGCTCGTTGGCCGAGGACGAACGCGTCGGGCTGCTGGCCGGGGAGCTCGCCATCCGGCGCCCGCTGGTCGGCGACCGCACCGCCCAATTGTCCGAGCTGGCCCGCGGCGAGCTGGGCGTCGTCGCGGCGGCGGCCCGCGCGGTCGAGCGTTACGGCCCGGCGGCGGTGCCCAACTACGTCATCTCGATGTGCCAGTCGGTGTCGGACGTGCTGGAGGCCGCGATCCTGCTCAAGGAGGCCGGCCTGCTGGACGCCTCGGGTCCGGAAACCTATTGCCCCGTGGGCATTTCACCGCTGTTCGAGACGATCGACGACCTGCACAACGGGGCGTCGATCTTGCAGGCGATGCTCGACCTTCCGCTGTACCGGTCGCTGGTCGACGCCCGCGGCGGATGCCAGGAGGTCATGCTCGGCTACTCCGACTCCAATAAGGACGGCGGCTACCTGGCCGCCAACTGGGCCGTCTACCGGGCCGAGTTGACCCTCGTCGAGGTGGCCCGCAAGACCGGTATCCGGTTGCGGCTCTTCCACGGTCGCGGCGGCACCGTCGGCCGCGGCGGCGGCCCCAGCTACCAGGCGATCCTGGCGCAGCCGCCGGGGGCGGTGAACGGGTCGCTGCGGCTCACCGAGCAGGGCGAGGTGATCGCCGCCAAGTACGCCGAACCGCAACTGGCGCGGCGCAACCTGGAGAGCCTGGTGGCGGCCACGCTGGAATCGACGCTGCTGGACGTCGAGGGCCTGGGCGAGGCCGCGGAGCCGGCCTACGCGGTGCTCGACGAGGTGGCGGCCCTGGCGCACCGGGCTTACGCCGAATTGGTCCACGACACACCGGGTTTCGTCGACTACTTCAAGGCATCCACCCCGGTCAGCGAGATCGGGTCGCTGAACATCGGCAGCAGGCCGACCTCGCGTAAGCCCACCGAATCCATCTCCGACCTGCGCGCCATCCCGTGGGTGCTGGCCTGGACGCAGTCGCGGGTGATGCTGCCGGGCTGGTACGGCACCGGATCGGCGTTCGAGGAGTGGATCGCGGCCGGCCCGGAAAGCGAAGGCGAGCGGGTGAAGGTCCTGCACGAGCTGTACGAGCGGTGGCCGTTCTTCCGCAGCGTGCTGTCGAACATGGCGCAGGTGCTCGCCAAGAGCGACCTGGGCCTGGCGGCCCGCTACTCCGAACTGGTGGCCGACGAATCGTTGCGGCGCCGGGTGTTCGACAAGATCGTCGACGAGCACCGGCGCACCATCGCCATGCACAAGCTCGTCACCGGCCACGACGACCTGCTCGCCGACAACCCGGCGCTGGCCCGGTCGGTGTTCAACCGCTTCCCATACCTGGAGCCGCTGAACCACCTCCAGGTCGAGTTGCTGCGCCGCTATCGATCCGGCGACGACGACGAATTGGTGCAGCGCGGCATCCTGCTGACGATGAACGGCTTGGCGAGCGCGTTACGCAACAGCGGATGACGGGCATCCACGTGGAATGGAACCGGCACAGGTGGCGCAGAACACCGTCTTCGAACGACTCGCCCGGGCCGGGTATGTCGTCAACGGGCTGCTGCACCTGATCGTCGGCTACCTCGCCTTCCGGATGGCCTTCGGCGACGGCGGCACGGCCGATCAGACCGGTGCGCTGGCGACGCTCGCGGCCAAACCGGGCGGTCCGGTCGCGCTCTGGGTCGCCGCGGCCGCCCTGCTGACGATGGGCCTCTGGCGGCTCGTCGAGACGGCCCTCGGCCGGTCCTACGACCGCAAATCCGAGGACGCGTCGTCAAGCGTGTGGGACCGGGCGAAGGCCTTCGGACTGGCCGCGGTCTATCTCGCGTTCGCCTATTCGGCTTTCGGGTTCGCGCGGGGTGCGGGAAGGCCGGCCGATCAACAGAATTCGAGCATCAGCGCCCGCCTGATGCAGACCACCGCCGGCACCCTTGCGCTGATCGCGTGCGGCGTGATCATCGTCGGCATCGGCGCCTATCACGTCTACAAGGGCGCGAGCCGCAACTTCGTCGGAGACCTCAAGGGCAAGTCGGGTGGCCTGGTGCGACGGCTCGGCGCGGCCGGCTATGTCGCAAAGGGCACGGTGATCGCCGTCACCGGGGCGCTGATCGTCGTCGCCGCCTGCCGCTCGGAACCGAAGAGGGCCACCGGGCTCGACGGGGCGCTGAAAACCCTCGGCGCGCAGCCCTACGGGGCGGCGTTGTTGATCGCGGCCGGCGCGGGAATCATCACGTACGGCCTGTACAGCTTCGTCATGGCCCGATCCACCAAGATGTAGGGCTAGCGGTTGCGCAACCGGTCCAGCATGCCGCGCACGGCGTGCTCGGTCATCGACAGCGGCGACATCATCGTCTCGCCCACCTTCACCATGTCGTCGATCCGCTGCACGATGGCCTCCACCGGCTCGACCAACACGATCAGCCGCTTGGCCAGATCGTCGAGGCTGGCCAGGGTCCCGTCCAGGTGATCCAGCCCAGCCTCCATGCGCTCCACGGTGGCGTTCAGGTTCGACAGCGAGCTGTTGAGCTCCGTCATCGTCCTGCTCAGGCCGTCGAGGACGTCCTCGACCTGTTCGACGGTCTTGTCGGCGTTCAGGGCGGCCTGGGTGAGGGTCTTGATCCGGCTTCGCTCGGACCCACCGCGCACGGTTCTGTCTGCCATGACTGAATTATGACTCCGACGCCTCAGCCGGGAAGCTTGGACGCGGCCTCTCGGTCGAGCAGCCAGAGCGTGGTCTCGCGCCCGATGGCTCCGGCCGCGGGCACCGACGCCGGCGCGGCGCCGCCGATGGCGGCCGCCGCCGCCTCGGCCTTGCCCGCCCCGGACACCATCAGCCACACCTCGCGCGAGCGCTGGATCGCGGGCAGCGTCAACGTGATTCGCTGCGGCGGCGGCTTGGGGGAGTCCTCGACGGGAAGCACCATGCGCGTCGTCTCCCGCACTGCGGGCGTGTCGGGGAACAGCGAGTTGATGTGGCCCTCGGGCCCCATCCCCAGCAGGTGGACGTCGAAGTTGGGCACCGGCTCGCCGGTTTCGGCGTTGGCGGCCAGCAACTGCTCGTAGGCCAGCGCCGCGGCGGCGAGATCGGCGCCGAACTCGCCATCGCTGGCGGGCATCGCGTGCACTTGGCTCGACGGGATGTCGATGTGATCGAGCAGGGCTTCCCGCGCCTGCTTGTCGTTGCGCTCGTCGTCGTCCTCGGGCACGTAGCGCTCGTCGCCCCAGAACAGATGGACGGTGGACCAGTCGATCGGCTGATCTCTGAGGTGTCTCAGCAGCCCGATGCCGTTGCCGCCGCCGGTCAGCACGATCAGCGCCCGTCCCCGGGCCGTCACGGCGGAGTGAATGGTATCCACCAGGCGTCCGCCCGCGGCTTCGACCAGGGCGTCGCCGTCCGGAAAAACCTCGACTTCGGGACTCATACGTACTGCACCTTCTCGATCCCTTCGAGCGCGGCAAAATAGATTTCGTCGGCGTCCAGCCGCCGCAGGTCCTCGGCCAGGCATTCACCGGTTTCCCTGCGCGCCAACGGAACCAGTGCGTCCGGCTTGGCGGTCCGGCTGAGCGTGGCCGTCCTGCCGTCCTGCGGCCTGCTCAAGACGACGGTCTCGCTCTTGCGTGTCAGCTCGACCTTGAGGTCGCCCACCGCGCGGCGCACCGGGCCGTCGATCCGGCTGGCGAGCCAGCCCGCCATGATGTCCAGGGCGGGCTCGGACTTCAAACCCGACACCAGGGCCGACTCGATCGGTTCGTGGGGCGGCTGGTCGACGGTGGAGGTCAGCAGCGCCCGCCAATAGGTGACACGCGCCCAGCACAGGTCGGTGTCGCCGGCGGTGTATCCGGGCAGCCGGCTCTTGATCGCCGACAACGGGTCGACGCCGTTGGTGGCGTCGGTGATGCGGCGGATCGCCAACTTGCCCAGCGGGTCTCGGGCGGGCACCTCCGGGGCGATGTCGGGCCACCACGCCACCACCGGGATGTCGGGGAGCAGGAAGGGAATGACCACGCTGGACGCGTGGCCGGCCAGCGGACCGGACAGCGTCAGGATCACCACCTCGCCGGCGCCGGTGTCGCCACCGGCGCGCAGCTGCGCGTCCAGCCGGGCTTCGTCGGCGTACGGATCGCCCCGCATCGTGACGATGATCCGGCTGGGGTGTTCGTGGCTGGCGGCGTTGGCCGCGGCGAGCGATTCCTCAAGCATGTCTTCGCTGTCGGGCACGATGATCAGCGTCAGCACCCGCCCCATGGTGACGGCGCCCACCTTCTGGCGAAGCTCGTCAAGTTTCTTGTTGACCGCGTTGGTGGTGGTGTCGGGCAGATCGACAATCATTGGCGCCGCTCCTCAGCATCACTGCGTTCTGCATCGTCGCCGGCGCGGATCATGGCCGCCGCCATTCCCGGCCCGTGCGGCGCAGCATCTCGAACGCCGACTCCGGACCCCAGGTGCCGGCCTCGTACGGGTCGGGCTTGCCGTGCGACGCCCAGTTCTCCAGCACGGGATCCAGTATCTCCCAGGCCAATTCGACCTCTTCGTTCACCGGGAACAGCGACGGCTCGCCCAGCAGCACGTCGAGGATCAGCTGCTCATAGGCCTCCGGTGATTCCTCGGCGAATGCCGAGCCGTAAGAGAAGTCCATGTTGACGTCGCGGACCTCCATCGCGGTGCCCGGCACCTTGGAGCCGAACCGCAGCGTTGTGCCCTCGTCGGGCTGCACGCGGATGACCATGGCGTTGGCGCCCAGCTCGTCGGTCATTGTGGCGTCGAACGGCAGGTGCGGCGCGCGCTTGAAGATCAGGGCGATCTCGGTCACCCTGCGGCCCAGGCGTTTTCCGGTGCGCAAGTAGAACGGCACGCCCGCCCAGCGGCGGGTGTCGACCTCGAGCGTGATCGCGGCGAACGTCTCGGTGGTGGAGTCTTTGGAAAACCCCTCCTCGTCCAGCAGCCCGACGACCTTCTCGCCGCCCTGCCAGCCGCCGGTGTACTGGCCGCGGCTGGTGGTCTCGTCGAGCGGTTCGGCGAGCTGCGTCGCCGAGAGCACCTTGATCTTCTCGGTCTGCAGCGCAGCCGGATTGAAGCTCACCGGCTCCTCCATCGCGGTCAGCGCCAGCAGCTGCATCAGGTGGTTCTGGATGACGTCGCGGGCGGCGCCGATGCCGTCGTAGTAGCCGGCCCGGCCGCCCAGCCCGATGTCCTCGGCCATGGTGATCTGCACGTGGTCGACGTAGTGGGCGTTCCAGATCGGGTCGAACAACTGGTTGGCGAATCGCAGCGCCAGGATGTTGCGGACCGTCTCCTTGCCCAGGTAGTGGTCGATGCGGAACACCGCCTCCTCCGGGAAGACGGCGTTGACGGTTTTGTTCAGCTCGCGGGCGCTATCCAGGTCGTGGCCGAACGGCTTTTCGATGACCACCCGGCTCCACCGGTCGCCCTGCGGCCGGGCCAGACCGGACTTGTGCAGCTGCTCGCACACCACCGGGAAGGCGTTCGGTGGGATCGCCAGGTAGAAGGCGTGGTTGCCGCCGGTGCCGCGCTCGGCGTCGAGCTTCTCCAGCGTCTCGGCGAGCCGGGCGAACGCCTCGTCGTCGTCGAAAGCGCCCGGCACGAAACGGAATCCCTCGGCCAGCCGCTCCCAGTTCTCCTCCCGGAACGGCGTGCGGCAGTGCTCCTTGACGGCCTGGTAGACCACCTTGCGGAAGTCCTGGGTCTGCCAGTCCCGGCGGGCGAAGCCCACCAGCGAGAAGGTCGGCGGCAGCAGCCCGCGATTGGCGAGGTCGTAGATCGCCGGCATCACCTTCTTACGGGCCAGGTCGCCGGTGACGCCGAAGATCACCATGCCGCACGGGCCGGCGATCCTGGGCAGACGCTTGTCCTGCTTGTCCCGCAACGGGTTCCGCCACGGCGTGGCGCCCCCCCGAGGGTCCGCTTTCGAGTTCGCAGGCGTCATTTGCCGTTGGAGTCCAGTTGCTTCTGTGTCTCTTCCAGCAGCTCCGACCAGGACTCCACGAACTTGTCCACGCCCTCTTTCTCCAGGACGATGAAGACATCGGTCAGGTCGACGCCGACGCCGGCCAGCTTGTCGAACACCTCCTGGGCGGCCGAAGCGGTGCCGGTGACGGTGTCGCCCTTGATGTCGCCGTGATCGGCGACGGCGTCAATCGTCTTCTCCGGCATGGTGTTGACCGTGTTCGGCGCTACCAGCTCGGTGACGTAGAGCGTGTCGGAGTAGTCGGGGTTCTTGACGCCCGTGGAGGCCCACAGCGGGCGCTGCACCCGCGCGCCGTCGGACTTGAGCGCCGCGTAGCGATCACCGCCCTTGAAGACCTCCTCGTAGGCGGCATACGCCAACCGGGCATTGGCCACCCCGGCCTTGCCGCGCAGCCCGAGCGCCTCCTCCGATCCGATCTTCTCCAGCCGCTTGTCGACCTCGGTGTCCACCCGCGACACGAAGAACGACGCCACCGAATGGATCTTGGACAGGTCGTGGCCGGCTTCGCGGGCCTTCTCCAGCCCGGCCAGGTAGGCGTCCATCACCGCGCGGTGCCGCTCGACGGAGAAGATCAGCGTGACGTTGACCGAAATCCCTTCCGCCAGAACGGAAGTGATGGCCGGGATGCCGGCTTCGGTCGCCGGGATCTTGATGAACAGGTTGGGCCGATCGACGATCTTCCACAGCTCGACGGCCTGCGCAACGGTCTTGTCGGTGTCGGCGGCCAGCCGCGGGTCGACCTCGATGGACACCCGGCCGTCGACCCCGTCGGAGCCCTCCCACTGGGGACGCAGCACATCGCACGCGCTGCGCACGTCGTCGGTGGTCACCGTGCGCACGGTGGCGTCGACGTCGGCGCCGCGCTCGGCGAGCTCGGCGATCTGACCGTTGTAGGAATCGCCCTCGGCGAACGCCTTCTGGAAGATCGACGGGTTGGTGGTCACGCCGACAACGCTCTTGGTGTCGATCAGCTCCTGCAGGTTGCCCGACTGCAGCCGCTCGCGCGACAAGTCATCCAGCCACACCGATACTCCCGCCGCGCTCAGCGCCGCGAGGTTAGGGTTCTGACCGGCCATGTGAATCACCCTTTCTCAGTTGTCCACTACCTGTTCCGCGGCGGCAGCGACGGCTTCGGCGGTAAAGCCGAATTCACGGAACAACGTCTTGTAGTCGGCCGATTCGCCGTAGTGCTCGATCGACACGATCCTGCCGGTGTCGCCGACCAGCTTGTGCCAGGACTGCGCGACCCCGGCCTCGACGGCCACCCGCGCCGACACCGACGGTGGCAGCACGCTGTCCCGGTACTCCTCGGGCTGCGACTCGAACCACTCCACGCACGGCATCGACACCACGCGGGCGACGATGTCCCTGTCGGCCAACAGGTTTCGCGCCTCGACCGCGAGCTGAACCTCGGAGCCGGTGCCGATCAGCACGACGTCGGGCTCGTCGCCGCCGTCGTCGCCGAGGATGTAACCGCCCCGCCCGACGCCCTCGAAGCTGGTGCCCTCCAGCACCGGGACGCCCTGGCGGGTCAGGATCAGGCCGACCGGTCCGCTGCCGTTGCCGCGGGCCAGGATCGTGCGCCAGGCGTAGGCCGTCTCGTTGGCGTCGGCCGGGCGCACCACCGACAGGTTCGGGATGGCGCGCAGCGCCGCCAGGTGTTCGATGGGCTGATGCGTCGGGCCGTCCTCGCCCAGGCCGATCGAATCGTGGGTCCAGACGTAGATGGTGTCGATGTCCATCAGCGAGGCCAGCCGCACCGCCGGGCGCATGTAGTCGGAGAACTGCAGGAACGTGCCGCCGTAGGCGCGGGTCGGGCCGTGCAGCACGATGCCGGACAGGATGGCGCCCATCGCGTGCTCACGAACGCCGAAGTGCAGGGTGCGGCCGTACCAGTCGGCGGTGTAATCCTTCGTCGAAATCGACGGCGGCCCAAACGATTTGACGTTGTCCATGGTGGTGTTGTTGCTGCCCGCCAGGTCGGCCGAGCCGCCCCACAACTCGGGCAGCTTCGGGCCCACCGCGTTCAGCACCTTGCCGGACGCCGCGCGGGTGGCCAGGGGCTTGTCTTCCGGCGTCCAGGCCGGGACGTCCGCGTCCCAGCCGTCGGGCAGCTGCTCGGCCGTCAACCGGTCCAGCAGCGCCTTGCGGTCGGGTTCGCGCTGCGCCCACGCGTCGAACTCGGTTTGCCACTTCTCGTGAGCTTCCTTGCCCCGGTCCACCAGCTTGCGGGTGTGGGCGATGACGTCGTCGCGCACCTCGAAGTTCTTGTCGGGGTCGAAGCCGAGGATCTTCTTGACGGCCGCGACCTCCTCGTCGCCGAGGGCCGCGCCGTGGGCCTTCCCGGTGTTCATCAGCTTGGGCGCCGGGTAGCCGATGATGGTGCGCAGCTCGATGAACGACGGCCGGTCGGTGACGGCCTTGGCGTTGGCGATGGCCTCCTCGATGCCGACGACGTTCTCGCCGCCCTCGACCCGCTGCACGTGCCAGCCGTAGGCCTCGTAGCGCGCCGCGGTGTCCTCGCACAGCGCGATGTTGGTGTCGTCCTCGATCGAGATCTGGTTGTGGTCGTAGAACACGATGAGGTTGCCCAGCTGCTGCACGGCCGCCAGCGACGACGCCTCGGACGTCACCCCCTCCTCGATGTCCCCGTCGGAGGCGATCACGAAGATGAAGTGATCGAACGGGCTGGTGCCCGGCTCGGCGTCCGGATCGAACAGGCCGCGCTCGTAGCGCGACGCCATCGCCATCCCGACCGACGACGCCAGGCCCTGGCCCAGCGGGCCGGTGGTGATCTCAACGCCCTTGGTGTGCCGGAACTCCGGGTGCCCGGGCGTCTTGGACCCCCAGGTGCGCAGCGATTCGATGTCCGAGAGCTCCAGACCGAACCCGCCGAGGTACAGCTGGATGTACAGCGTCAGGCTGCTGTGCCCGGCCGACAGCACGAACCGGTCGCGGCCCAGCCAGTAGGTGTCGCTGGGGTCGTGGCGCATCGTGCGCTGAAACAGGGTGTAGGCCAGCGGGGCCAGGCTCATCGCCGTCCCCGGATGACCGTTGCCGACTTTTTGCACCGCGTCGGCGGCGAGCACCCGGATCGTGTCAACCGCAGCCGAATCGATCTCGGTCCAGTCGTCGGGCAGGTGCGGTTGGGTCAGCGTGGAGATCTCTTCGAGTGTGGTCAAGACTCTGTCCTTGGGGTCATCGAGCTGATCAATCCCACCCTAGTGCGGGAGCGCCGGCTAATGCAGTGCAGGATCCGGGTACCCGCGGCCGGGCGGTGCGAAAATACGCGCCCGTTGCCTGCGCTTTGCAATTCGTTCGGAATTCTCGGAAGAATCTGCCTGAATGGACCCTGCGGGTCGGCTGCCGGTGGCCCGCGGTCTACCATCGTGCGTAGTAGATGCTGCGCGCTGCTGCGACCCCGAGGAGTTAATGCGTGAGCGTTCGCGGGCGCGTCGCGCCGAGTCGAGAAGCACCGAGCCGAGGCCATGGCGCCGCCCGGCGACAAGCCGGGCCCGAGAGCGGCCCGGTGCGGGGCGGGGCCATCGGCACAGTGCTGGCGTACCTGGCGCTGACCAAGCCGCGCGTCATCGAACTGCTGCTCGTCACCGCGATACCCGCCATGCTGCTCGCCCACCGCGGGACCGTGAACCCGCTGCTGATCCTCGACACCCTGATCGGCGGAATGCTGGCCGCCGGCGGCGCCAACACGCTCAACTGCGTGGCCGACGCCGACATCGACAAGGTGATGAAGCGCACCGCGCGCCGGCCGCTGGCGCGGGCCGCGGTGCCGACGCGCAACGCCCTGGTGCTGGGGCTGGTGCTCAGCGTTGGTTCGTTCTTCTGGCTCTGGTGGACGACGAACCTGCTGTCCGGGCTGCTCGCCGTCGCCACCATCGCGTTCTACGTGTTCGTCTACACGCTGTTGCTCAAGCGCCGCACGTCGCAAAACGTCGTGTGGGGCGGGGCGGCCGGTTGCATGCCGGTGATGATCGGCTGGTCGGCCGTCACCGGCACCATCGGCTGGCCGGCGCTGGTGATGTTCGCGGTCATCTTCTTCTGGACGCCGCCGCACACCTGGGCGCTGGCGATGCGCTACAAGGACGACTACAAGGCGGCCGGGGTCCCGATGCTGCCCGCGGTGGCGACCGAGCGTCAGGTCACCAAGCAGATCCTGATCTACACCTGGCTGACGGTGCTCGCGACGCTGGCGCTCGCGCTGGCGACCGGCTGGCTGTACGCGGCGGTCGCCTTCGTGGCCGGGGCGTGGTTCCTGGCGATGGCCCACCAGCTCTACGCGAGCGTGCGCGGGGGCGAGCCGGTCAAGCCGTTGCGGCTGTTCCTGCAGTCGAACAACTACCTGGCGGTGGTCTTCTGCGCGCTGGCGGTCGACTCCGTCGTCGCGCTGCCGACGCTGCTCTAGTCGATCGCCGAGCAGTCGCAAAAGCCCCTCATTCCGCCCCGAAAAGAGGGCTTTTGCGTCTGCTCGCGCTCTGAAAGCTAGGGCAACAGCACGATCGAGCCCGTCGTCTTGCGGCCCTGCAGGTCCTGATGCGCCCGGGCCGCTTCGGCCAGCGGGTACCGGCCACCCACTTCGATCGTGAGGCCGCCGGCGGCGATCGCGTCGAAGAGTTCGCCTGCGCGCCAATGAAACTCGTCGCCGGTCCGGATGAAGTGCGCCAGCGACGGCCGGGTCAAGAACACCGACCCGGCGGCGTTGAGGCGCTGCGGGTCGAAAGGCGGGACGGGCCCGCTGGCCGCACCGAACAGCGCCAGGGTGCCGCGGACGGCCAGGCTGGCCAGGCTGGCGTCGAACGTGGTCTTGCCCACACCGTCGTACACCGCCGCCACCCCCGCGCCGCCCGTCAACTCGCGGATCCGCTTGCCGAACTGTTCCGCGTCGTCGGGGTAGGAGAGCACCTCGTCGGCGCCGGCCTCCTTCGACATCCGCGCCTTCTCAGGCGTGGAGACCGTGGTGATGACCCGCGCGCCGAGCAGCCGGGCCCACTGCGTCAGGATCAGCCCGACGCCCCCGGCGCCGGCGTGCACCAGCACCGTGTCCCCGCTTTGCACCGGATACACCGACTTCAGCAAATAGTGCGCCGTCAGGCCCTTCAGCATCACCGAGGCCGCCACGTCGGACGTCACGCCGTCGGGCACCTTCGCGGTCAAAGACGCCGGGGCGGTGGCGAATTCGGCGTATCCACCGGACATTGCGGCGGCGGTGCCCACCCGGTCGCCCGCGCTGAACCCGTCGACCCCGTCGCCGGTGGCGACGACGGTGCCGGAGGTCTCCTGGCCGAGGATGAACGGCAACTCCCGCGGGTACTGACCGGAGCGGAAATAGGTGTCGATGTAGTTGACGCCGATCGCCTCGGCCTTGATCAAGACCTCGCCGGGACCGGGCGTGGGTTCGGGGACGTCGACGTAGCGCAGGACTTCGGGGCCGCCGGTTTCGCTGATTTCGATTGCGTACATGGGGATATCATGCCCGGGCATGAAGCTGGCCCGACCGGACGTCTTCCATCCGCGGATCGTGCTGGCGGCCGGTCCGCGATACCGCGACGACGCCGGGCTGCCGGCCGCGCTGCGAAAGCGCGGGCTGCACGCCCGCTGGCTGCCCTGGGACGATCCCGACACACTCGGCGCCGACCTGGTGATACTGCGCGCCACCGCCGGCGATCGGCGCGACGAATTCCTCGGCTGGATCCGCCGCGTGCGCCACCTGCTCAACCCGCCCGACGCCGTCGCGTGGAACCTCGGCGTGCGCTACCTGCGCGACCTGCAGGACGACGGCGTGCCGACGGCCCCGGGCGGGACGGCGGACTCGGCGTTGATCTTTCTGAGCGGGGAGCGGTCGCACGCCTGGCCGGTCGAGCCGGAGTTCGAGTCGTGGGACCTCGGTTACGCCGCGATCGCCTCGGCCGCGCGACGCTGCGGAATGCGAACGCGCGAGCTGCTGTATGCGCGCGCCGACCTGGCGGGCGATCGGCTGGTGCGCCTCGACCTCGTGGCGCCGTCGCTGGGTTGGTCGCACCTTGACATCGACACGCGTGAGCACGCCCAGCGCGAGTTCGCGCTGGGCGTGGAGTCAGCCTGCGAGCGCCTGGGGCTGGGCCCGCTCTCGCATCGAGGCCCATAGCGCCGCCGTCGCGGCGGTGCAGGCCGCCGCACCGGCGACGTGCACCGCGACGAGCGCGGCGGGCACGCCGGTGAAGTACTGCGCGGTGCCGACCGCGGCCTGCGCGCACACCAGCGCGAGCAGCACGCCGAGCCGCAGCAGGATGGGCCGGGCGGCGCGCACCGCCAGCAGCCCGAAGCCCAACCCGACCAGCAGCGCCAGGTAGGAGACCAGCAGCGACGAGTGCGCGTGCACCAGCGTGGTGATCTCGACCTCGAGCCGCGGCACCGTCCGGCTGGGGCTGCGGTCGCCGGCGTGCGGGCCGGCGGCGGTGACGAGCGTGCCGGTGACCAGCACGGCCGCCAGGTTCAGCGCGCTCAGCGCGGTCAGCGCGCGCAGCGGCCGCGCCACCCGGTCGCGGGCCACCCCAGCGTCGGGTTCGCCGATCTTGACGTAGAGCAGCACCGACAGCCACACCATCGTCATCGACGTCAGCAGGTGGATGGCCACCGTCCACCACAACAGCCCGGTGCGGACGGTGATGCCGCCGATCACCGCCTGCACCACCGTCGACACCGGCATCAGCCACGCGTAGACCAGGACCTCGGTGCGACGGCGAGCCCGGGTCACGGCCAGCACGGCCAGCACGGCGGCGATCACCACCGCGAAGGTGATCATCCGGTTGCCGAACTCGACGGCCTGATGAATCCGCGGCACCTCCGCGTGGGCCACCGGGGTGAAGCTGCCCGGGAAGCACTGCGGCCAGGTGGGGCAACCCAGGCCCGACGCGGTGACGCGCACGATCGCGCCGGTGACGGCGATGCCGCCCTGGGTCAGGATGACGAGCGCGGCGACGGCCCGCTGGACGCGCAGGCTCGGGTCGGGGAGCAGGTCGACCAACCGCCGCAGCGTTCGTCCGGGCACCGCCCGATGGTAAGCCAACGAAAACTACGGGCTGTAGTACGGTCCGCCGGCGCCCAGATATAAACCTCGCACACGCGCGCCGGCGTGTCGTCGCAAACGTTTACGTGTCGCGGCCACGCGAGCCGCCCCCGCGTCAGGTGAAGCGGAACCAGCGCCGCGCGGCCAGCGCCGCCGTCGCGCCCCACACCGCCAGGACGACGACGCCGAACCAGTCCACCGACAAGGCCATCGCCTGCGACAGCGCCTCGGTCAGCGCGCCCGACGGGGTGAGCCGGGCCGCCCACTTGACCCCGACCGGGATCATCCCGGTTTCCAGGGTCAGCGCGCCCAGCCCCGCGAACACGAACCACATCAGGTTGGCGACCGCGAGCACGATCTCGGCCCGCAGCGTCCCGCCGAGCAACAGCCCGAGGGCCGCGAAGCCCGCGGTGCCCAGCGCGATGACCGCCGCGCCCAACAGCAACGCCGCCGGGGCCGGCCGCCAGCCTAGCGCAAACCCGATGGCGCCCAACAGGATTGCCTGCAAGAACACGACGGTCACCACCGCCAGTGACTTGCCCGCGATGATGCCCCAGACCGGCAGCGGGGTGGCGCCGAGCCGTTTGAGCGCCCCGTAGCGGCGATCGAACGCGACCGCGATGGCCTGCCCGGTGAACGCGGTCGAGATGACGGCCAGGGCCATGATCGGCGGAACGAAGGTGGCGGCGCGGTTGTGCCCGAACGAGCCGAAGGGCAGCAGCGTCAGCCCGATCAGCAGCGTGATCGGGATGAACATGGTGAGCAGCAGTTGCTCGCCGTTGCGCAGCAGCAGCTTGAGCTCGAGGCCGTACTGCGCGGCGAGCATCCGGGGCACCGCGTTGGGCCGCGGGTCGGGGGTGAAGGTCCCCGCGGGAAAGACGCCGGTTTCGGTCTTGTTGTCTGTCAAGGCCGCAACTTCCTGCCGGTGAGGTCGAGGAAGACGTCCTCGAGGCTGCGTTGCTCGACGCGCATGTCGGTGGCCAGCACGTCGATCTGTGCGCACCACGCCGTCACCGTCGCCAGCACCTGCGGGTCGACCGGGCCCTCGACCAGGTACTCGCCCGGGGTCACCTCGGTGACCTTGTAGTCCTCGGGGAGGGCGGAGGCCAGCAGGGTCAGCTCGAGGCGCGGGGGCGCGCTGAACCGCAGCTGGTCTTTGGCGCCGGCGCGCATGAGCTCCGTCGGTGTGCCCGAGGCGACCGTCACGCCGTGGTCGATGATGACCAGGCGGTCGGCGAGCTCCTCGGCCTCTCTGAGCTGGTGTGTGGTCAGCACCACCGTCACGCCGTCGCGGCGCAGTGCGTCGATCAGCTCCCAGACCAGCAGCCGCGCGTGGGCGTCCATGCCCGCGGTGGGCTCGTCGAGAAACACCAGTTCGGGGCGGCCGACGAGCGCACAGGCCAGCGCGAGCCGTTGCTGCTGGCCGCCGGAGAGCCGCCGATAGGTGGTGCGGGCCGCGTCGGTGAGGCCCAGCGTGTCGAGCAGCCACGCCGGATCCAGGGGGTCGGCGGCGTAGGAGGCCACCAGGTTGAGCATTTCGTCGGCGCGCGCCGCGGGATAGCCGCCGCCGCCCTGCAACATCACCCCGATGCGTGCGCGAAGGCGGGCGTTGTCGGCGATCGGGTCCAGGCCGAGCACCTCGATGGTGCCCGCGTCGGGGCGCACGAAGCCCTCGCACATCTCGACCGTCGTGGTCTTGCCGGCGCCGTTGGGGCCGAGCAGCGCGAGCACCTCGGCCGCGCGCACCTCCAGATCGAGGTTGGCGACGGCCTCGATGGCGGCCGCGCCGGACCCGTAGCGCTTGGTGACCCCGCGCAGCCGCACCACCGTGTCGGGCGTTCCGGGGAGCGTGCTCACGTGGAATCAGCGTAGGCGTCGGGTGCCGCTTCGGAACTGGGGGTCTCGGCGGCCACCGGGGCGGGTGGCGCAATGACCGCCTCCCCGTTGCTGTCTGGGCTCATCGGCGGGAGCTGGCGCCACGGCAGGCGGGTGTAGGTCAGTGCGATCAGCCCGAGCACGATGACGCTGCTCGCCAGGGTGGCGTCCACGATCTGAAACAGCGCGAACCGGTCGCCGTTGGCGGTGGGGCCGAAGATTCCCACGATCAGGGTGATCACGATGACCGCCACGCGGAAGCCGGTGCGGGTGGCCCACGCGGCCAGCGGGATGATCGCCCACAGCAGATACCACGGCTGCACAACGGGAAACAGCAGCACGGTGATGCCCAGTGCGACGCCCAGGCCGCCGATCGGGTGCAACCGGCCGCGGAAGACCGCCACCAGCAGCCAAGCCACCATCACGGTGATGATCAGCACACCGATGGCACGGGTGAGCCCCAGCACCGCGGTGGTGTGGTCGCCCAGGCCCAGGAGAATCCCCACCTGCCCGGTCCCGAGCGCCAGCAGCGTCGGCGGCGACATCCAGCTGCGCACGACGTTGGCGGTGCCCAGGGTGTAGATCCAGCCGAACCCGAGCCCGCTGGCCCAGCCGACGAGGGCCGTCACGGCCAGCGACAGCCCCGCCATGGCGCCGCCGGACAGCAGCAGGGCCCGCACGCTGCCGCCACAGCGGTAGGCCAACGCCATCGTGACGAAGCCGAGCGCCAGCAGCGACGGCAGCTTCACCTGCGACGACAGCGTGATCAGGATCGCTCCGAAGAGGAGCATCGCCAGCGGTTCCCAGCCCGAGCCCGGCCGCCACGACGCGGGAAACAGCCGCGGAGAGTCAATGCCGCGCAGCGCGAACTCGGCGCCGGCCAGCATCAGTCCGAGCATCAGCGCCTCGTTGTGCACGCCGGCGACCAGGTGCATGATCAGCAGCGGATTGGCCGCGCCCAGCCACAGGGCGCTGACCTCGGCGACGCCGCACCGCCGGGCCAGCCGGGGGGTGGCCCAGACGATCAGGCCCACGCCGGCCAGCACGACGATGCGGTGGCAGAGCACCGCGGCGACGATGTTTTCCCCGGTGATCGACGAGATCCCGCGTCCGATCCACAGGAACAAGGGACCGTAGGGCGCCGGCGTCTCGCGCCACAGGGTGGGGACCGACAGCGTGAACACGTGCCCCAAGCCGAGCCCCGAGGCCGGACCCACCTTGTACGGGTCGAGCCCCTCCAGCGAGATCTGGCTCTGGGCCAGGTAGGAGTAGACGTCCTTGCTGTACATCGGCGGCGCGGGCAACAAGGGCAGCACCCACAGCAGCAGGGTGCGGTCCAGGTCGCCGCGCGACATCCGCCGTTTGCCGAGCGCGAACCGGCCGAGCATCAGCCAGGCGAGGGCCATCATGACCGCCCCGGTCGTCGTCATCGTCAGCGACACGGTCTGGATGCGCGACGGCAGGTTGAGCAGCCGGACCCCGAAGGTGGGGTCCTGCACGACGGGCCGGGCCCCGGCGCCCAGCGCGCCGATCGCCATCAGGACGGTGCCGGTGGCGCCGAACAGCCGGGTGCGGCGCAGCGTGGTGAGCTCGGTATCGTTCAGCGGCGAACCCACCGCTTGCTCGTCGCCGTGCAGGCTGGCGATCGACGAGCTCAGCGTGTGGTGGCGCGCTGCCATCAGAGCAGCGTAGCCGTCCGGCCCTGCGGCGATTGCAAGCGCGGCGTAGCCGGGCGCCGCGGGTCGCCGAGCGTTGCACGAGTGTGACCAGCGCAACGTGCGGACAGGGGAGCCTTGGTAGACCGATCCCCGGAATTGCGTCACACTGGTGTTGTGAAAATCCGAACCAGCCTCGACGAGGCAACCGCGGCCGGCGCCGCGGTTCCGGATGGTCACACCCGGCGCGCCATCGTGCGCCTGCTGCTGGAATCCGGATCCATCACCGCCGTTGAGATCGGCGACCGGCTGGGCCTGACGCCCGCCGGCGTGCGCCGCCACCTCGACGCGCTGATCGACGCGGGGGACGCCGAGTCGGTGGCCCCCGCCGCGTGGCAACAGGCGGGCCGCGGGCGCCCCGCCAAGCGCTTCCGGCTGACGGCGGCGGGCCGGGCCAAGCTCGACCACGCCTACGACGACCTGGCGGCCGCGGCGATGCGCCAACTGCGGGAAATCGGCGGGGAGGACGCCGTCCGCACGTTCGCCCGGCGCCGCATCGACGCGATCCTGGGCGACGTCCAAGCGGCGGACAGTCCCGACGACGCGGCGGTCGAGGCCGCCGCCGAGCGGGTCGCCGGCGCGCTGAGCAAGGCGGGCTACGTGGCCACCACGGCCCGGGTCGGCGGGCCGATCCATGGGGTGCAGATCTGCCAGCACCACTGCCCCGTGTCGCACGTCGCCGAGGAATTCCCCGAATTGTGTGAGGCCGAGCAGCAGGCCATGGCCGAGGTGCTCGGAACCCACGTGCAGCGGTTGGCGACCATCGTCAACGGAAACTGCGCCTGCACCACCCACGTACCACTTACTGTTCCGGTTTCCAAGGCGCCCAGCCCGCGTCGCGAAACCACCAGCATCGAAGGAGCGTCGTTATGACCCTCACGCCCGAGGCCAGCAAGACTGCAGCCGCGCCGCTGACCCAGGAGGAGGCCATCGCCTCCCTGGGCCGGTACGGCTACGGCTGGGCGGACTCCGACGTCGCCGGCGCCAGCGCGCAGCGCGGGCTGTCCGAGGCGGTGGTGCGCGACATCTCGGCGAAGAAGAACGAGCCCGAGTGGATGCTGCAGACCCGGCTCAAGGCGTTGCGGATCTTCGACCGCAAGCCGATGCCGACGTGGGGCTCCAACCTCGAGGGCATCGACTTCGACAACATCAAGTACTTCGTGCGCTCCACGGAGAAGCAGGCCGCGACGTGGGACGACCTCCCGGAGGACATCCGCAACACCTACGACCGGCTGGGCATTCCGGAGGCCGAGAAGCAGCGCCTGGTGGCCGGCGTGGCGGCCCAGTACGAGTCCGAGGTCGTCTACCACCAGATCCGCGAAGACCTTGAGGCGCAAGGGGTTATCTTCCTCGACACCGACACGGGCCTGCGCAAGCACCCGGAGATCTTCAAGGAGTACTTCGGCACCGTGATCCCGGCGGGGGACAACAAGTTCTCCGCGCTGAACACCGCGGTGTGGAGCGGCGGGTCGTTCATCTACGTGCCGCCGGGCGTGCACGTCGACATCCCGCTGCAGGCCTACTTCCGGATCAACACCGAGAACATGGGCCAGTTCGAGCGGACCCTGATCATCGCCGACGAGGGCTCCTACGTGCACTACGTCGAGGGCTGCACGGCCCCGATCTACAAGTCGGACTCGCTGCACTCGGCGGTGGTCGAGATCATCGTGAAACCCAATGCGCGCGTTCGCTACACGACCATCCAGAACTGGTCGGGCAACGTCTACAACCTGGTCACCAAGCGGGCGCGGGCCGAGGCCGGCGCCACCATGGAGTGGGTCGACGGCAACATCGGCTCGAAGGTGACCATGAAGTACCCGGCGGTCTGGATGACCGGCGAGCACGCCAAGGGCGAGGTGCTCTCGGTGGCGTTCGCCGGCGTGGACCAGCACCAGGACACCGGCGCCAAGATGCTGCACCTGGCGCCCAACACGTCGAGCAACATCGTGTCCAAGTCGGTGGCGCGCGGCGGCGGGCGCACCTCCTACCGCGGCCTGGTGCAGGTGAACAAGGGCGCGCACGGGTCGCGCTCGAGCGTGAAATGCGATGCGCTGCTGGTCGATACGATCAGCCGCAGCGACACCTACCCCTACGTCGACATCCGCGAGGACGACGTCACCATGGGCCACGAGGCCACCGTCTCGAAGGTCAGCGAGAATCAGCTCTTCTACCTGATGAGTCGCGGCCTGACCGAGGACGAGGCGATGGCCATGGTGGTGCGCGGCTTCGTCGAGCCGATCGCGAAAGAGCTGCCGATGGAGTACGCGTTGGAGCTCAACCGGCTGATCGAGTTGCAGATGGAGGGCGCGGTCGGATGACCGCTGCGATCAACAAGGGAGAGCTGTTCTCCTCGTTCGACGTCGACGCATTCGAGGTTCCGCACGGACGCGACGAGCTCTGGCGGTTCACCCCGCTGCGCCGGCTGCGCGGGCTGCACGACGGCTCGGCCAACGCCACCGGCAAGGCGCGCATCGATGTCAGCGAACAGCCCGGTGTCCACATCGAGACCGTCCGCCGCGGTGACGAGCGGCTTGGGCTGGGCGGTGCTCCCGCCGATCGGGTTGCGGCCCAGGCGTTTTCGTCGTTCAACTCGGCGACACTGGTCACCGTCGGCCGCGACAAGCGGATCGCCGATCCGATCAACGTCACCGTCACCGGACCCGGCGAGGGCGCCGTAGCCTACGGGCATCTGCAGATCCGCGTCGAGGAGCTCGCCGAGGCGGTGGTGATCATCGACCAGCGGGGCAGCGGAACCTACGCCGACAACGTCGAATTCGTGGTCGACGACGCCGCCCGGCTCACGGTCGTATGGATCGCCGACTGGGCCGACGACATGGTGCACCTGTCCGCCCACCACGCGAGGCTCGGCAAGGACGCGGTGCTACGGCACGTCGCGGTGACGCTGGGCGGTGAGATCGTGCGGATGTCGGCCAATGTGCGGTTCTCCGGCCCCGGCGGGGACGCCGAACTGCTGGGGCTGTACTTCGCCGACGACGGGCAGCACCTCGAGTCGCGGCTGCTGGTGGACCACGCGCAGCCCGACTGCCGCTCGAACGTGCTGTACAAGGGTGCGCTGCAGGGGGATCCGGACTCCGCGCTGCCCGACGCGCACACCGTGTGGGTGGGTGACGTGCTGATCCGCGCCGAGGCCACCGGCACCGACACCTTCGAGGTGAACCGCAACCTGGTGCTGACCGACGGCGCGCGCGCCGACTCGGTGCCCAACCTCGAGATCGAGACGGGGGAGATCGCCGGCGCCGGGCACGCCAGCGCCACCGGGCGTTTCGACGACGAACAACTGTTTTACCTGCGTTCGCGCGGCATCCCGGAGGACCAGGCGCGCCGCCTGGTGATCCGCGGGTTCTTCGGGGAGATCATCTCGAAGATCGCGGTGCCCGAGGTGCGCGAACGCCTGACCGCAGCCATCGAACACGAACTGGCCCTTACGGAGAAATCACCCCTATGACGACCCTGGAAATCAAGGACCTGCACGTCAGCGTCGACGACCCCAACGCGCCGGAGGGGGAACGGGAGATCCCCATCCTGAAGGGCGTGGACCTGACCGTGAAATCCGGTGAGACGCATGCGTTGATGGGACCCAACGGTTCCGGCAAGTCGACGCTGTCGTACGCCATCGCCGGGCACCCCAAGTACCGCGTGACGTCGGGCTCGATCACGCTGGACGGCGAGGACGTGCTGGCGATGAGCGTCGACGAGCGCGCCCGGGCCGGCATCTTCCTGGCCATGCAGTATCCCGTAGAAGTGCCCGGTGTATCGGTGTCGAACTTCCTGCGCTCGGCGGCCACCGCCGTGCGCGGCGAGGCGCCGAAGCTGCGGCACTGGGTCAAAGAGGTCAAGGGGGCGATGACGTCCCTGGAGATCGACCCGGCGTTCGCCGAGCGCAGCGTCAACGAGGGCTTCTCGGGCGGCGAGAAGAAGCGCCACGAGATCCTGCAGCTGGAGCTGCTCAAGCCCAAGATCGCGATCCTCGACGAGACCGACTCCGGTCTGGACGTCGACGCGCTGCGGGTGGTCAGCGAGGGCGTGAACCGCTATGCCGAGTCCGAGCACGGCGGCGTCCTGTTGATCACGCACTACACCCGCATCCTGCGCTACATCCACCCCGAGTACGTGCACGTGTTCGTCGGCGGCCGCATCGCCGAATCCGGCGGACCGGAGCTGGCCGACGAACTCGAGCAGAACGGCTACGTTCGCTTCTCCCCCGCAAGCGGGAGGGACCCCCAGCAAGCGGCGGCAACAGGGGCGTAGCCATGCTGGATGTTGCGGCGATTCGCGCCGACTTCCCGATCCTGAAGCGGGTGATGCGCGGCGGAAACCAGTTGGCGTACCTGGATTCCGGTGCGACGTCGCAGCGCCCCGTGCAGGTGCTCGACGCCGAACGGGAATTCCTGCTCACCTCCAACGGCGGGGTGCATCGCGGCGCCCACCAGCTGATGGAGGAGGCCACCGACGCCTACGAGCAGGGCCGCGCCGACATCGCGGCCTTCGTCGGCGCCGACGCTGAAGAGCTGGTGTTCACCAAAAACGCCACCGAGGCGCTCAACTTGGTGTCATATGTGCTGGGCGACAACCGTTTCGAGCAAGCCGTCGGGCCCGGCGACGTGATCGTCACCACCGAGCTCGAGCACCACGCCAACCTGGTTCCGTGGCAGGAGCTCGCCCGGCGCACCGGCGCCGCATTGCGCTGGTACGGCGTCACGGACGACGGCCGCATCGACCTCGACTCGCTGCAACTCGACGAGCGTGTCAAAGTCGTTGCCTTCAGCCATCATTCCAACGTGACCGGCGCCCTCGCGCCGGTCGACCAGCTGGTTGCCCGCGCCCGGGCGGTGGGCGCGTTGACCGTGCTGGACGCGTGCCAGTCGGTGCCGCACCGGCCGGTCGACTTCCACGCGCTCGACGTCGACTTCGCGGCGTTCTCCGGACACAAGATGTTGGGCCCCAACGGGATCGGGGTGCTGTACGGCCGCGGCGAGCTGCTGTCGACGATGCCCCCGTTCCTCACCGGCGGGTCGATGATCGAGACGGTGACCATGGCCGCCTCTACCTACGCCCCGACGCCCCAGCGCTTCGAGGCAGGCACTCCGATGACCTCGCAGGTGGTCGGATTGGCGGCCGCCGCAAGATATCTCGCGGCGATCGGCATGGACGCCGCCGAAGCCCACGAACGCGAACTTGTCGCCGCGACCATCGAGGGTCTGTCCGGCATCGACGCCGTGCGCATCATCGGCCCCACCTCGCTGGAGAACCGCGGCTCGCCGGTGTCGTTCGTGGTCGACGGCGTGCACGCGCATGACATCGGGCAGGTGCTCGACGACGACGGCGTCGCCGTGCGCGTCGGGCACCACTGCGCGTTGCCGCTGCACCGCAGGTTCGGGCTGGCGGCCACCGCGCGGGCGTCCTTCGCCGTGTACAACACCGCCGACGAGGTCGAGCGCCTCGTGACCGGCGTGCGACGGGCCCTGGATTTCTTTGGGAGAGACTGACGTTGCGCCTCGAGCAGATCTATCAGGACGTGATCCTCGATCACTACAAGCATCCGCAGCACCGCGGGCTGCGGGAGCCGTTCGATGCCCAGGTGCACCACGTCAACCCGGTCTGCGGTGACGAGGTCACGCTCCGGGTGACGTTGTCCGACGACGGCGAAACCGTCGCCGACGTCTCGTATGACGGGCAGGGCTGTTCGATCAGCCAGGCATCGACCTCGGTGCTGACCCAGCAGGTGATCGGTCACAGCGTCGGAGAGGCGCTCAAGACCACCACCGCATTCACCGAGATGGTGTCCTCCCGCGGCACCGTCGAGGGCGACGAGGACGTCTTGGGCGACGGCGTCGCGTTCGTCGGGGTCGCCAAGTACCCGGCGCGGGTGAAGTGCGCGCTGCTCGGGTGGATGGCGTTCAAAGACGCGCTGGCCCAGGCCAGCGCAAGCTTCGAGGAGGACCAGAAATGAGCGAAACCACCGCACCGGGCGACGAATTCCTCGCCGATGTCGAGGAGGCGATGCGCGACGTCGTCGACCCCGAACTGGGCATCAACGTCGTCGATCTGGGGCTGGTCTACGGCCTGAACGTGGAAGAGGGCGACGAGGGAACCGTCGCCCTGATCGACATGACGCTGACGTCGGCGGCCTGTCCGCTGACCGACGTGATCGAAGACCAGTCGCGCAGCGCGCTCGTCGGCAGCGGCCTGGTCGACGACCTGCGGATCAACTGGGTGTGGAACCCGCCGTGGGGCCCGGACAAGATCACCGAGGACGGCCGCGAGCAGCTGCGCGCCCTCGGCTTCACCGTCTGATCCGGCCGCCGCTGAGCCGATGGCGCCGGACGGCTTCGCCTGGCTGCGCCGCGCCCGTCTAGAGGTGGAAGGGCAGGTGCGGTAGGTGCGGCAGGTGGTGATGCGGGTGCCCCATCGGCGGGCAGGCCTCGAGGCTGATCGTCATCGCGTGCAGCACGCCGGCGTCCTGGGTGCCCTGGGCGCCCATGCACTTGCCGTTCGTGATCGCCTGGGAGTCCGACTGCGTCTGCTTCTGGTAGGACGTCGAGTTCGCGACCGTCACGGTCGTGGGTGTCGGTTGGGGACCGATGCCGTTGACCGCGATGGTGTTACCCGACACCGAGCTGACCGTGCCGTAGAACCCGGCCGGTGGCGGGCACTTGCCGTCGACGGCTGAGGTGACGGTCACGGCCTGCGCGGTGATCGAGCCCCCCGTGGGCGCGCTCTGCGGGGTGGCGCGCACGTTGACGCAACTGCCGGGCGTGACGTCGGTCAGCTGAGCCGGGGTGACCTCGACCACCCTCGTCGAGGGGGAGAAGTCCACCGTGGCGGACCCCGTCCGCGTCCTGAGCTGGATGGTGCCGCCCGACACCGACTCGACCAGGCCCTCGACGTAGTCCTTCGGGGCGGGGGGCGGCGGGGGAGCCGGCGGCGAGGGCGTGCCCGGCGCGGGGCCGGGCGGCAACGCCGTCACAGTCGGCTTGTTGCTGTTGCTCGCGGTGTTATCGGAGTGGCACATGGCGACGCTCAACGCGATAACCGCGATGACGCCGACGATCGCGACCTGCGCCAGGCGAGGCTTGACCGTGCTGGCAGACATCGACGTGGCTCCGATCGTGAGTTGTAGGCCTTATTGGATACCCACGGGAAACTCGTTTCCATGAGTTCATCCGAGATTTGTGGTGTGAATCTCGGGCCGCCGGGCAAAGGGCAAGAAAGGGCTTTGGCCCCTAAGGAATGTGAGGGGCACGCACTTACCGTCATAGCGGCGCCGACGCTAGGAGAAGCCGCTCAATGCCGATCGTGACCCCGTGGCCGTCTTCGCAACCGGGTCTCCCGGCGCACAGCCGAAAGAACGCGTGCCGCGCATGAACGCCGCGACGCCCGGCCCGGCACCCACGCGCAAAGGGGCGATCACTGTCGCCGGCGCGACAGCCATCGGCGTCGGCGGGATGATGGGCGCCGGGCTCTACACGCTGCTCGGGCTGGCGTCGACGACCGCAGGGGTATGGCTGCCGGTCGCCTTCCTGATCGGCGGCGTCGTGTCGATGTTCAGCGTGTACTCCTACGCCAAGCTCGGGGCGCGATACCCCAGCCGCGGAGGCGCGGCGCAATTCCTGGTCCGCTGCTTCGGCGACGGCGTGATCGCGGGCGGCCTCAATATCTTTCAGTTCCTCGGCTGGATCATTGCGATGGCGCTGTACGCCGCGGGGTTCGCCGGCTACGTCCGGGCCCTGCTGCCGTGGGACATCCCGGGCTGGTCGGAGAAGGCCATCGGCATCGGGCTGATCGTCGTCGTGGTGCTCGTCAACCTCGTGGGCAGTAAGTTCGTGGGCCGCTCGGAGCTGTTCGTTGTCAGCATCGAGCTGGCGATCCTGGTTGCCTTCGTCGGCTTCGGACTGGCCAAGAGCGATCCGGGGCGCTTCGGCCACAACGATGATCACAGGTTCATCGGCGTGCTCTTCGCGGCCGGCCTGCTCTATGTCACCTATGAGGGCTTCGGCGTCGTGACGAATTCGGCCGGCGATATGCGCGACCCCGCCTGGGAGCTGCCCCGGGCGATGTTCTCGGCGCTGGGCATCGTGATCACGGTCTACCTACTGGTCAGCGCGGTGGTGGTGATGACGATGACGCTGCCGGCCATAGAGGCCAATTCCGGACATGTGTTGTCCGAGGCCGGCCGCGAGGTTTTCGGCCGGGCCGGATTCATCGTCATCGGGCTCGCCGCGCTGCTTGCGACCGCTTCCGGCGTCAACGCCACCATGTTCGGCGACACCAACCTGGCATTCGTCGTGGCCCGGACCGGCGAGCTGCCGCGCGGCTTTGCCCGCGGCGTGTGGCACGGCGGCACCGGTGGACTGTTCATCGCCGCCGCGCTGACCGCGGCGTTCGTGCTGTTCTTTCCGCTCGCCGCGGTGGGCCAGATGGCCAGCCTGGCGTTCTTGATCGTCTACGGCACCGTCAGCGCAGGACACCTGCGGGTGTGGCGCGACACCGGCGCCAAGAGGTGGCTGCTCGTCACCGCCGTGGTGCTCAACCTGGGCCTTTTCCTCCTGCTGCTGGGCTACAGCATCCACACCGGCCCGCCGAGCACCTGGATCACGCTGATAGCCGTCCTGGCGACCAGTTTCGTCGTCGAGTATGGCTACCGGCGGCGCACGGGTCGCCGCCTGAAGCTGGATGCAGCCAGCCAACCGGCCTAACCACGACTCCCGTCGCGGCGCCCACCACCGCGGTCACCCGTGCGGCTTGCCCCCGCACTTGCCGTCGTTGGCCGCGCGCACCGTGATGCTGGTCGCCTGCAGCGCTCCGGCGTTGTCCATCGTCCCGCGGGCGTTGAGGCACTTGCCCTGGGTGACCGCGTCGGGGGTGGCGGTGGTCATCTTCGAGTACTTGGTCTTATCGTCGACCGTCACGGCCGTCTGGGTGGTGTTACCGCTGGCGTCGCTGCCCGCGACGCTGATGGTGTTCCCCGTCACGGACGCGACTGAGCCGCGCACGGGCTGCGGCTTCGGGGGCGCCGGCGTCGGCGAGCCCGAGGGTGCGGGCTCGCTGGAACCGGGGCCGGACGCCGGTCCGGGTTGCTTGGGCTTCGGGCAGGTGCCGTTGACGGACGGGCTGACCCTCACCGATGCCGCGGTCACCGGCTGCCCGTTTTGGGCTTCCCGGGTGGGCTGCACGGTGACGCAGCTGCCCGAGGTGACGTCGCCCAGCGTGGCCGGCGAGACCTCGGTGATCTTGGTCGTCGAGGTGAAGTTGACGGCGGCGTTGCTCTTGTCTTCCTTCGTGACCTGGATCGAGTTCCCCGCGACGGACGCGATCAGGCCGCTCACCTTGGCCTCGTTCTGGGCCTGCGCCGGCGAGGTGGTGGTGGAGGTCACTGTGGACGTGGATGTCGACGTCGACGTCGGAGCCGATTTGTTCGACGAGCCGCACGCCGCGACGGACAAGGCGGTGACGCCCGTGACCGCGAGGATGGCCAGCCGGGTGAGCCGGGGCGCGGGACAGCTTGCTGAGATCAACGTTTCCCCCATTCGTGAGTCGGACCACGAAAAGATGTACCCGATGGAGCTGTGGCCGAGCTGTGTAACGCGCGGTCAGAACGCGTCTTCGGGGACGCGCATGATGTCGTTGTCGATGGACTCGATGACCCTGCGCTGCGCGGCCAACCTGGGCAGCACGTTCTTGGCGAAGAACGTGGCGGTCGCGACCTTGCCCTGGTAGAAGTGCTTGTCGCTGCTCGACGTCGTGTCGGCCAGCGCGCGGCGCGCGATGCCGGCCTGGACCAGCAACCGCCAGCCGATGAGCAGGTCACCGACCGCGAGCAGGTAGCGCACCGATCCCAGCCCGACCTTGTAGATCTCGGTGGGGTGCTGGGAGGCCGACATCAGGTATCCGGTCAGCGCGCCCGTCATCGCGGTAACTTCGTCGAGTGCGGCTTGCACCAACTCGGCCTGCGGCTTCAGCTCCTCGTCACAGGTGTCGATGGTGCGGCTGATCTGAGCCGTCAGGAATTGCAGCGCATGGCCGCGGTCGCGCACGATCTTGCGGAAGAAGAAATCCAGCGCCTGGATGGCGGTCGTGCCCTCGTAGAGCGAATCGATCTTCGAGTCGCGGATGTACTGCTCGATCGGATAGTCGACCAGGAAGCCCGAACCCCCCAGCGTCTGCAGCGATTCGGTCAGCACCTCGTAGGCCCGCTCGGAGCTCACGCCCTTGACGATCGGCAGCAGCAGGTCGTCGATGCGATGCGCCATGTCCGGATCGGCACCCGAAACCCGTTGCGCCACATCGGGATCCTGATGGGCGGCGGCATACATGTAGAGCGCCCGCAGGCCCTCGGCGTACGCCTTCTGGGTCATCAGGCTGCGACGCACGTCGGGGTGATGGATGATCGTGACCCGCGGGGCGGTCTTGTCCGCCATCTGGGTGATGTCGGCGCCTTGTACCCGCTCCTTGGCGAACGCCAGGGCGTTCAGGTATCCGGTGGACAGGGTGCCGGCGGCCTTCACGCCGATCGTCATGCGGGCCTGCTCGATCACCGTGAACATCTGCGCGATCCCGTTGTGCACGTCGCCCACCAGGTAGCCGACGGCGGGCACATCGCCGTCGCCGAAGGTCAATTCACACGTCGGCGAGGACTTGATGCCCATCTTGTGTTCCAGCCCGGTCGCGAAAACGCCGTTGCGGGAACCGAGTTCGAACGTCTCGGGGTCGAACAGGTACTTGGGCACATAGAACAGGCTCAACCCTTTGGTGCCCGGGCCGGCGCCCTCCGGCCGGGCCAGCACGAGGTGGAAGATGTTCTCGGCGGTCTCGCCGACGTCACCGCCGGAGATGAACCGCTTGACGCCCTCGATGTGCCATGTGCCATCGGGTTGCTGGATGGCCTTGGCGCGGCCCGCCCCGACGTCGGACCCGGCGTCGGGCTCGGTGAGCACCATGGTGGCCTGCCAGCCGCGCTCCACGCCCGCGGCCGCCCACCGCCGTTGCTGCTCGTTGCCCTCTTCGTAGAGCGCCTGGGCCATGAACGGGCCGAAGTTGAAGAAGTTCGCCGACGGGTTGGCGCACAGGATCATCTCGTTGACCGCCCAGGCCAGCGGGGGCGGCGCCGGCATGCCGCCGATCTCCTCGGCCAGCCCCAGCCGCCACCACCCGGCCTCCTTGATCGCGTGCACCGTCTTGGCCAGCTCGTCGGGCACGCTGATCGTGTGCTCAGCGGGGTCGAAGACCGGCGGATTGCGGTCGGCCGCGGCGAACGATTCCGCGACCGGGCCCTCCGCCAGGCGAGCGGCTTCGGCCAAAATCGTGCGGACGGTGTCCTCGTCGAGGTCGCCGTAGCGTTCGGTGCCAAGGACGGCGCCGATTTCGAGAACGTCGAACAGGTTGAACTCGAGATCGCGGACGTTAGCGATGTAGTGGCCCAACGCGATTCCCTCCCGCCCGATTGGTCAGCGCCAAGTCTGTAGGACGCGGGAAAACGTACGCAACCGTAAGTAGGAGGGCCGCTACCCGGGCGCGCCGTGCGCGCCGAACAGGAGCCCGCCCGTGCCGCCGACACCGGGGTTGTGGGGAGGCACGGCGCCGGGGGCGTTGCCGCCGTTGCCGCCGTTGCCGACAAGTATCGCGTTGCCCCCGTTGCCGCCATCGCCAGTCACCGCTCCGCCGGGGCCGCCGTTGCCGCCGTTGCCGAACAACCCGGCCTGGCCGCCCGTCCCCCCGTTGCTCGTGCTTCCGCCGCCGCCACCGGCGCCGCCGTTGCCATAGAAGAACCCGGCGTTGCCGCCGGCGCCACCGCCGCCGAAGGACAGCGAGTCACCGCCGGTGCCCCCGAAGCCGAACAGGAGCGCCCTGCCGCCTGCGCCGCCCCCGGCGGCTCCGGCGCCGCCCGCACCGCCATTGCCCCACAGCAGCCCGCCGTTCCCGCCGGCCCCGCCGGTCCCGCCGGGCACGCCGGCGCCGCCGATGCCGCCACTGCCGAGCAGGCCGGCGTCGCCGCCCCTGCCGCCCGGCCCGCCATTACCTCCGTTTCCGAACAAGATTCCGCCACCCTCGCCGGCCTGGCCGATCGCGGTGCCGTTGTTTCCGTTTCCGATCAGGGGGCGGCCGATCAGCAGTCGGGTGGGCTCGTTGATCAGGTTGAACAGCGGCTTCAAGGGGTTGGTGCCGGCCGCTTCTGTGGCGCCATACGCTGCCGCGCCGCCAAGCAGGTTCTGCACGAATTGGTCGTGAAACGCCGCGGCCTGGGCGCTCAGCGCCTGATAGGTCTGGGCGTGCGCGCCGAATACGGCGGCGATTGCGGCCGACACCTCGTCGGCCCCCGCGGCGGCCACGGTGGTCGTCCGGGCCGCCACGGCCGAATTAACCTCATTGATTGTCGAACCGATGCGCGCCAGATTCCCGGCGGCCCCCGACAACAATTCCGTGTCCGCGACCAAAAATGACATCCCGCACCTCCTGCTGAAGCGGCGACGACGGCAAAAGCCTAACGCGATTTTGCAGCTGTGGGCGGTCTTTATTTGTCATCTGTTTAACTGGTGAATTCGATTGCACACGTATACATTTCACACAGTGTCGAATTGCAATCGAGGGGAGCCGAGGACCGCCGTAAATCGGGTGGTTCGACCGATGTAGCGATCGTTCTCGTCGCTGTGCCACCCGGTCGGGGCACGCTGGCCGACCGGCCCCTGCCGATATGGGAACATCGTGCCCACGAGCGACGTTAGGGGACTTGTGACAACACGCGATCTCACTGCTGAGAAGTTCAACGAAACCATCGAGGGCAACGACATCGTCCTCGTCGACTTTTGGGCGTCTTGGTGCGGTCCGTGTCGCCAGTTCGCGCCGACCTTCCAGGCGTCATCGGAGCAGCACCCCGACATCGTCTACGCCAAGGTCGACACCGAGGCCGAGCAACAGCTCGCGGCGGCCGCCCAGATCAGGTCCATTCCGACGCTGATGGCCTTCAAGAAGGGCAAGCTGCTGTTCAACCAGGCCGGAGCGCTGCCGCCGGCGGCCCTGGAAGACCTGGTACAGCAGATCAAGGCCTTCGACGTCGATGCCGCCGAGGCCGAGCAGGCCTGACCGGTCCGGCTACAGCGCGGCGCCGCTGCACAGCGGCGCCAGCGCGGTGCGGCCCTCGGCAACGCGGACGTAGAGGGATTTCAGCGTCTCGAGGTAACGGGTGACCGACTCGCGCGCGACCGGGTTGTTGGGGAAGAACACCATGGCGTGCGTCTCGTTTTCGTAGCGGTTGACCCGCAGGTCGAATCGAGCCGGCACCCCGCCGTCGTGGTGGATCTTGATGTTCGACCCGCCCCACTCGGACTTGACGATGGTGGACAGCGGAGGGCTGCTGGCGTCGAGGTGGAAGAGCAGCGGGACGCGCCTGTCGGGCATCCGCAGCCACGGCGCCAGTTCCAGCACACGACTGAACGGGACATTCGCCAGGGCTTTGCCCGAATCAAACGACTTCTGCGCGGCGCGGGCGGTGTCGCCGAACGATGATGCGTTGACCGGGATGGTGATCGGGACAAAGCCGGTGAACCACCCGATCGTCAGGAACTCCGCCCGGCTGCTGCGGGTGTCGCACGCGACAAGGCCGTAATACGTTTCGGCACCGGTCAATTCGTATTGGGCGAGCGCAGCGCACGCGAACACGCCGCCGCTGAAACGCGCGCCCGCGGCGATACAGGCGGATTCGAAGTTGGCCGTCTGCCGTTCGTCCATCACCGGCACGAACATCAGGTCGCAGGACCCCGAACCGTCGCCGAGCGATACCGGACACTCCGGAAGGGTTCCGTCATTGCTTTCGAAGAAGTCGACCCAGCCACGCACTTGCGGGGAGTCCAGGGTGAGGGCGGACGTGTACTCGTGTTGCCGCACACAGTAATCCGTGTAGCTACCCGGGGTGGGCAGCGCCGGCGGCGCCCCGCCGGCGAGCAGGGACGTGTACATCAGATAGAGCTCGAGGCGGATCGCGCCGAGGAACTGCGCGTCGATGTAGATGTGGTCGATCGCAAAGCAGAAGGTGAAGTGGTCGGCGCGCTGAATGATCGCAAACCTGAAGCAATCCCAGTCCAGGGGCGTCGGCGTGGCAACGATGTGCTCCCGGAAATCCTCCGGCGTCATCTCGCCGTGCCTGATCGGAACGCATTGAATGTCGCCGGGATTGGGAAGCGTGTGCCGAACGATGCGGTCGCCATCGGCAAACTCGAACCAGCTGTGATAGGTGTCATGCCGCCGAAGGTGCGTGTTGATGACGTAGGTGAGGACTCGAATGTCGCACTTGCCGGGCATGTCCCAGCTGCCGATGCACAGCCGCGACATATCCACCCCGCGGCTGGCGTGGTCGACGAAGTTATGCAGGTGCCGGGCTTGCTGATGGCTGGCCGGCACGGCGCTTACCGGAGCTCGCCGGATCTTGGCAAGCGAGGCGGGTGAGGGATGCCAACAGACAACCGAACCCGGCTCCGGCGCCCATTCGTCGAGGGCCCCGAAAGCCTCTTCTCCTGGGATGAACACATTCCCTCCCTATCGCTTCACCGCCTCGGCATAGCGGATTCATAGACTCGCCGACATTCGATTATTCGCGCACCCACCTCCACTGGTCGGAACTTGTTGCAACCCAGCGCATTCCACGCCAACGTCCGTGTCACTGTCGCGCGCGCGGCCCACCCCGGCCGTGTCGGCGAGCCATAGCCGACACGTATCCAACGGTGGCTAAAGGTAGCAGACCAAACGAACCCACGTGGGGCGTTTCGAAGACATTTAATGTAGGCGCCCACCGCCGTCACCACGACCCGGTTGCTCGCCACGCACGCCGGCCCAATCGCCCGGAACCGGAACCGCGACCCACCCCGGTCGCGGTAAAGTCGCGCCCATGTGGGGCACCGTGCTGGCATTGGCGCTGGTCGCCGGTGTGGACCCGGGACGCATCGGCATCGCCCTGCTGCTGTTCTCGCGGCGACGGCCGGTGCTCCATCTGGTCGCATTGTGGCTGGGCGGGCTGGCGGTCGGCGTCGCCCTTGCCCTGGGCGCGCTGTTCGGGTTGCACGACGTCGTGCTCGGGGTCATGGACAGGGTGGAGCTCGCCACGTCGAACTCCACGGCCGGCCGCATCCAGATCGCGATGGGCGTGTTCGCGCTGGTGCTGGCCGCGCTGATAGCGATCGGCTTTTCGGTGCGTCAACCGGCGGCGCCCGCCGGCGGCCCGTCGCAACCGGCCGGCTCGACGGCGCTCGCGCGGTTGTCGACGCGCGCCCTGGAGGCGCTGCGCGCCGGGCCGCCCTGGATCACCTTCCTGGTCGGGGTCGGCATCACGACCGATTTCCGGTACCTGGCGGCGCTCACCGTGATCCTGGCGTCGGGCGCCGCCCTCGGCACCCAGGTCACCGCGGCCGCGGCATACACGCTGGTCGGGCTGGCGTTCGCCGAAATCCCCCTGGTCTGCCACCTGGCGGCGCCGGAGCGGACCGGCGCGGTGATGTCGCGCGTGCACGATTGGGTGCAGGCCCGCAGGCGGGCCGCCCTGGGGCTCGTCGTGGCGGCGCTGGGCGTTTTCCTGATGACCGCGGGCCTGGGCCACGTCTGAGCCCGGGGGCGTTCGGGCACGCGTTACCTTTCACGGGTGAGTCTGGTACTGGTAGAGCAACCGCGGCCCGGTGTCGCGCTGATAACCCTCAATCGGCCCGAGCGGATGAATTCCATGGCGTTCGACGTCATGGTCCCGCTCAAAGAGGCCCTTGAGCAGGTCACTTACGACAATTCCGTGCGCGTCGTCGTGTTGACCGGGGCGGGTCGCGGATTCTCTTCCGGCGCCGACCACAAGTCCGCGGGCACCGTGCCCAACGTCGACGGGTTGACCCGCCCGACGTATGCGCTGCGGTCCATGGAGGTCCTCGACGACGTCATCCTGGCGCTGCGGCGCCTGCATCAGCCCGTGATCGCCGCGGTCAACGGCGCCGCGATCGGCGGTGGGCTGTGTCTGGCGCTGGCCGCCGACATCCGGGTGGCCTCGACCAGCGCTTACTTCCGCGCCGCGGGCATCAACAACGGCCTGACCGCCAGTGAGCTGGGATTGAGCTACCTGTTGCCCCGGGCCATCGGGTCGTCGCGCGCGTTCGAGATCATGCTGACCGGCCGCGACGTCACCGCCGAGGAGGCAGAGCGGATCGGGCTGGTGTCGTGTCAGGTGCCGGAGGGGCAGCTGCTGGACACCTGCTACGCCATCGCCGCACGAATCGCGGCTTTCTCACGGCCGGGGACCGAGTTGACCAAGCGCACACTGTGGAGCGGGCTCGACGCCGGTAGCCTGGAGGGGCACATGCAAGCCGAAGGCCTGGGACAGCTCTTCGTCCGCCTGCTCACCGCCAACTTCGAAGAAGCGGTTGCCGCGCGCGCAGAGAAGAGGCCGCCGGTGTTCACCGACGACAAATAGCCAGCTAGGAGAGCAATCGTGATCACGGCCACGGACCTCGAGGTCCGCGCTGGTGCGCGCATTCTGCTCTCCCCGGACGGACCGGACCTGCGCGTGCAGCCCGGTGACCGCATCGGGCTGGTCGGCCGCAACGGCGCGGGCAAGACCACCACCCTGCGCATCCTGGCGGGCGAGAGCCAGCCGTATGCGGGATCGGTGGTCCGCAGCGGCGAAATCGGTTATCTGCCACAGGATCCCAAGGAAGGCGATCTCGACGTGCTGGCCCGCGACCGGGTCTTGTCGGCGCGCGGATTGGATGTGCTGCTCACCGACCTGGAGAAGCAGCAGGCGCTGATGGCCGAGGTCGCCGACGACGACGCGCGGGACCGGGCGATCCGTCGCTACGGGCAGCTGGAGGAGCGGTTCGTGGCGCTGGGCGGGTACGGCGCGGAGAGCGAGGCCAGCCGCATCTGCGCCAGCCTCGGCCTGCCGGAACGCGTGCTGACGCAGCAGCTGCGGACGCTGTCCGGCGGGCAGCGCCGCCGGGTGGAGCTCGCGCGCATCCTGTTCGCCGCGTCCGACACCGGCGCCGGATCGTCCACCACGCTGCTGCTGGACGAGCCGACCAACCACCTCGACGCGGACTCGATCGGCTGGCTGCGGGACTTCCTGCGCGGCCACAGCGGCGGGCTGGTGATCATCAGCCACAACGTCGAGCTGCTCGCCGACGTCGTCAACCGGGTGTGGTTCCTCGACGCCGTGCGCGGCGAGGTCGACGTCTACAACATGGGCTGGCAGAAGTACCTGGACGCCCGCGCCACCGACGAGCAGCGCCGGCGCCGGGAACGCGCGAACGCCGAGCGCAAGGCCGCGGCGCTGCGCACGCAGGCCGCGAAGCTCGGCGCCAAGGCGACCAAAGCCGTTGCGGCCCAGAACATGTTGCGCCGCGCCGACCGGATGATGGCCGCGCTGGACGAGGAACGCGTCGCCGACAAGGTCGCGCGCATCAGGTTCCCGACCCCGGCCGCGTGCGGGCGCACACCGCTGACGGCCTCGGGGTTGAGCAAGGCGTACGGATCGCTCGAGGTGTTCGCCGGTGTCGACCTGGCCATCGACCGCGGCTCCCGCGTGGTCGTGCTGGGCCTCAACGGGGCGGGGAAGACCACCCTGCTCCGCATCCTGGCCGGCGTCGAGAGCCCCGACACGGGGGCCGTCGAGCCCGGACACGGTTTGCGGATCGGCTACTTCGCGCAGGAGCACGACACCCTCGACAACGACGCGACCGTGTGGGAGAACATCCGGCACGCCGCGCCCGACACCGGCGATCAGGAGTTGCGCGGCCTGCTCGGCGCCTTCATGTTCAGCGGTCCGCAGCTCGACCAGCCCGCGGGGACGCTGTCCGGCGGCGAGAAGACCCGGCTCGCGCTGGCCGGTCTTGTGGCGTCCACGGCCAACGTGTTGCTGCTCGACGAGCCGACCAACAACCTCGATCCCGCGTCGCGCGAACAGGTGCTCGATGCGCTGCGCAGTTATCAGGGCGCGGTGGTGTTGGTGACGCACGACCCGGGCGCGGCCGAGGCCCTCGACCCACAACGCGTCGTGCTGTTGCCCGACGGCACCGAGGATCACTGGTCCGACGAGTACCGGGATCTCATCGAGCTGGCCTGACGCCAATTTCGACCAAAGCCGCCCGCGACCGGCAACGGCTTCTTACGCTATGTGCCTGGGGGCGCAGTCCGGGGGCGGAGGGTCTCAACCACACTTCGGCTCGGCGCGCGAGTCCACGCGAGCGTAGCGTCACTGCGAAATCAAGTCCCCTCATTCGCAGTGGCGTTGCGTTTGCGCCCCGGATTACCAGAACCGTTGCGCCGCACGGACTTTTCCACCAGGTCGAGGACGGCGGCCAGTCGCCCGGGGTCCTCGCCGGACGCCAGCCGGGCCACCAGGCCGTCGAGCACCAGTTCCAGGTAGCACTGCAGGACGTCGCCGGGGACGTCGTCGCGCACCCGGTGCGCCTCCTTCTGCCGGCGCAGCCGATCGGTGGTCGCCGCCGCCAGTTCGGCGGAGCGCTCCGCCCAGCCCCGGCTGAACACCGGGTCGTTGCGCAGCTTGCGGGCGATCTCCAACCGGGTGGCCAGCCAGTCGAACTGGTCCGGCGCGGCGAGCATGTCGCGCATCACCTGGATCAGACCCTCGCGGGACGCCACCTCCGCCATCCGCTCGGCGTCCTCGTGCGCCAGCGCGAAAAACAAAGCGTCCTTGTCCCGGAAGTGATGGAAGATCGCGCCCCGCGACATCCCGACCGCCTTTTCCAGCCGACGGACCGTGGCCTTGTCGTAGCCGTACTCGGCGAAGCAGCGACGGGCACCGTCGAGGATCTGGCGGCGGCGAGCCGCCAGATGGTCCTCGCTGACTTTGGGCACAGGCGCTGTCGGCTATGACTTGAGCATGTTGCGCAGCACGTACTGCAGGATGCCGCCGTTGCGGTAGTAGTCGGCCTCGCCGGGCGTGTCGATGCGCACCACCGCGTCGAACTCGACCGGATCGCCGGACTCCTTGGCGGCCTTGACATGCACCGTCTTCGGCGTCTTACCGTCGTTGAGCGCCTCGATGCCGGTGATGTCGAACACCTCGGTGCCGTCCAGCCCGAGGTCTCCCGCCGTCTTGCCCTCGGGGAACTGCAGCGGGATGACGCCCATGCCGATCAGGTTGGAGCGGTGAATGCGCTCGAACGACTCGGCGATCACCGCCCGCACGCCCAGCAGCAACGTGCCCTTGGCCGCCCAGTCGCGCGACGAACCGGACCCGTATTCCTTGCCGCCCAGCACCACCAGCGGAATGCCTTGTGCCGCATAGTTTTGCGCGGCGTCGTAGATGAACGCCTGCGGGCCGCCGTCCTGGGTGAAGTCGCGGGTGTAGCCGCCGGCGACGTCGTCGAGCAATTGGTTGCGCAGCCTGATGTTGGCGAACGTGCCGCGGATCATCACCTCGTGGTTGCCGCGCCGCGAACCGAAGGAGTTGTAGTCCTTGCGGTCGACGCCGTGCTCGTCGAGGTACTGTGCCGCCGGGGTGCCCGGCTTGATGCTGCCGGCGGGCGAGATGTGGTCGGTGGTCACCGAGTCGCCGAGCAGGGCGAGCACGCGGGCGCCGGTGATGTCCTTGATCGGCTCCGGGTCGGCCGACATGCCCTCGAAGTAGGGGGGCTTGCGCACGTACGTCGAGTCCGGGTTCCACTCGAAGGTGTTGCCGCTGGGCGTCGGCAGGTTGCGCCAGCGCTCGTCGCCCTTGAACACGTCGGCGTAGTTCTTCGTGAACATCTCCTGGCTGATCGCCGACGCGATGGTGTCCGACACGTCCTTCTGCGACGGCCAGATGTCCTTGAGGAAGACGTCGTTGCCCTCCTTGTCGGTGCCGAGCGGCTCGCTCTCGAAGTCGAAGTCCATGGTCCCGGCCAGCGCGTAGGCGACCACCAGCGGCGGCGACGCCAGGTAGTTCATCTTCACGTCCGGGTTGATGCGGCCCTCGAAGTTGCGGTTGCCGCTCAGCACAGCCGCCACCGAAAGGTCGTTGTCGTTGATCGCCTTGGAGATCTCGTCGGGCAGCGGGCCGGAGTTGCCGATGCACGTGGTGCAGCCGTAGCCGACCAGGTAGAAGCCCAGCTTCTCCAGGTAGGGCCACAGGCCGGCCTTGTCGTAGTAGTCGTGCACCACCTGCGAGCCGGGCGCCATCGTCGTCTTCACCCACGGCTTGGAGGTCAGCCCCTTCTCCACGGCGTTGCGGGCCAGCAGGGCCGCGCCGAGCATCACCTCCGGGTTGGAGGTGTTGGTGCACGACGTGACCGCGGCGATCACCACCGCGCCGTGGTCGAGCACGAACTCGCCCCGTTCGTCGGACTTGACCGTCACCGGGTTGCTCACCCGGCCCTTCGCGTGCCTGGCGGCCGACTCCACCTTGGGCGCGTCGTCGGCATGCCCGTTCTCCAGCGCCCCCGGGTCGCTGGCCGGGAACGACTCGTCGACCGCCTCGTCCAGCTTCGAGTAGTCCTTCTTGTCGGGGTCGTCGCCGACGTAGCCCGGAATCTGTTCGCGGAACGTGGCTTTGGCGTCCGACAGGGCGATGCGGTCCTGCGGTCGCTTGGGCCCGGCGATCGACGGCACCACGTCGGACAGGTCGAGTTCGAGGTACTCGGAGAAGGCGGGCTCGCGCTTGGGGTCGTGCCACATGCCCTGCTCCTTGGCGTAGGCCTCGACCAGCGCGAGCTGCTCGGGCTTGCGGCCGGTGAACTTCAGGTAGGAGATGGTCTCCTCGTCGATCGGGAAAATCGCTGCGGTGGAACCGAATTCGGGGCTCATGTTGCCCAGGGTGGCGCGGTTGGCCAGCGGTACCTCGGCCACGCCCTCGCCGTAGAACTCGACGAACTTGCCGACCACGCCGTGCTTGCGCAGCATCTCGGTGACGGTCAGCACCACGTCGGTGGCCGTGACGCCGGCCTGGATCTCGCCGGTCAGCTTGAAGCCGACGACCCGCGGGATCAGCATCGACACCGGCTGACCGAGCATCGCGGCCTCGGCCTCGATGCCGCCCACGCCCCAGCCCAGCACCCCGAGGCCGTTGACCATCGTGGTGTGGGAGTCGGTGCCCACGCAGGTGTCGGGGTAGGCCACCCCGTCGCGCTCCATCACGACGCTGGCCAGGTACTCGATGTTGACCTGGTGCACGATGCCGGTGCCCGGCGGCACCACCTTGAAGTCGTCGAATGCGCCTTGGCCCCAACGCAAGAACTGGTAGCGCTCGCCGTTGCGCTGGTATTCGATCTCGACGTTGCGCTCGAAGGCGTCGGCCCGGCCGAACAGGTCGGCGATCACCGAGTGGTCGATGACCAGATCGGCCGGCGCCAGCGGATTGACCTTGGCCGGGTTGCCACCGAGGTCGCCGATGGCCTCGCGCATGGTGGCCAGGTCGACGATGCACGGCACGCCGGTGAAGTCCTGCATGACGACGCGCGCGGGCGTGTATTGGATCTCAATGCTGGGCTCCGCCTTGGGATCCCAGTTCGCGATGGCCTCGATGTGGTCCTTGGTGATGTTGCTGCCGTCCTCGTTGCGCAGCAGGTTCTCCGCCAGGACTTTGAGGCTGTAGGGGAGTTTCTCGGTGTTGGGGACGGCGTCGAGCCGATAGATCTGGTAACTCTTGTCGCCGACCTCGAGGTTGTCGCGGGCTCCGAACGAGTTCACAGAATCAGTCACTTCAACTCCCAAGGATTAAGTTCTCCCGCCGACGGGCCATGTCGGCGGCGGTGCTACTTTAACAGTACGCTTGTCCTGCATTACGGGCGGCACCCCATGGTCCAGTCTTGTCGCGTGCGCCGCGCGTTTAAACCCCTGGAACCGAAGTCGCGTACGGGCGGGCCGCTCGCCGAGACATAACACACCGCGACCGGGATCGGCGCGTCGTGTGCGAGGTTTACGTGTCGTGGAAAGCCGCGCGCGATGCGGCCGGGTGAAGTCGCGTACGGTGCCTGTAGCGCTGGGGTGCCAACGGGCAGGAGGGACACATGACCGGTCACGATTCCGTCGTGCTGCCGCTCTACATTCCGCAGGACGTCGACATGACGGCGATCAAGGCTCAGGTCGCCGCCGCCGGCGTCAGCGCGCCACCCGAGGCCATGCCCGGCCTGCTCGATGTGGTCAACCAGGCGCACGCCGACGGCATCAACCTCAAGATCGTGCTGCTCGACCACAACCCGCCCAACGACACGCCGTTGCGCGACATCTCCACCGTGGTCGGCGCCGACTACCACGACGCCACGGTGCTGACCCTCAGCCCCAGCTACGTCGGCACCTACAGCACGCAATTCCCGCGCGTCACCCTCGAGGCCGGCGAGGACATCGCCAAGACCGGTAATCCGGTGGTCTCGGCGCAGCACTTTTTGCACGAGCTGCAGTCGCCGGAATTTCCCTGGACAGGCCTGACCATATTTCTCTTGATCGCCGTCTTCGCGGCGGCCGCCGGCACCCGCTTCCTGCAGTTGCGCAGCCGCCGCGCAGCAACGCCGGCCGGTGCCCCCGGAACAACGGAGCAAGCGCCCACTAACGGCGCCTGACACGGGCATCCGGGTCGGGCCACCGCCTCGATCGGACGCCCGCGGCCCCCCGCGGCAAACGGGCCAGGTCACCATTCGGTCACATTAAACGCACGTCCAGAGTGCAGTTTGTGACTAACGTTTCCACGGCGTCTTATGTGACGTACGGTGCAAATGATGCCCGTGTTGTTCCTGGCGCTTTCTAGATATCCCTGCCTGGCGCCGCCCGTCCGCGTTGAGCCGTAGGAGACCTGAGCCGAATGAGACGTACCCGCTGGGGCTTCTCCTCGCGACCGGCCGCCCGGCTGGTCCGGCCGGTCGTACCGTCGCTGCTCAGCGTGGCGATGCTGGTGTGCACACCGGGCCTGGCGGACGCCGACCCCGCCGCCGACAGCCTGGCCGCCCTGATCGCCAACGTGGCCAAGGCCAATCAGCGCCTGGAAGACCTGACGGCCGAGATTCAGACGGAACAGGAAAGCGTCAACAAGGCCCTCGTCGACGTCGAGACCGCGCGGGACAACGCGGCCGCCGCTCAGCACGACCTGGAGGCCAGCCAGCGGTCGGTCACCGACGCCAACGCCGCGATCGCCGCCGCGCAGCACCGGTTCGACACGTTCGCGGCGGCCACCTATATGAACGGCCCGTCGGGCGGCTACCTGTTGGCGAGCAGCCCGGAAGACATCATCGCGACCGAATCGGCCGCCCGGACCCTGACCGCCAGTTCCCAGGGGGTGATGGACAAGCTGCAGCGGGCCCGCACCGAGCAGGTGAACAAGGAGTCCGCGGCCCGGCTGGCCAAGCAGAAGGCCGACAAGGCCGCGGCCGACGCCAAGGCCAGTCAGGACGCCGCGGTGGCGGCGCTCACCAACTCCAAGCAGAAGTTCACCGAACAACGCGAGCAGGCCGCGCGCCTGACCGCCGAGCGCGATGAGGCGCAGGCCAAGCTCGAGGCGGCCAAGCTGCAATGGTCGGCGGGCAAGGGCGGCGCCGCTGTCCCCGCCTCGGGCGACCGGTGGGATCCGGGCGCCCCGGCCGGTGCGTCGCCCGGTCGCGGACGGCAGTGGGACGGGCTGTGGGACCCGACGCTGCCGATGGTGCCCAGCGCCAACGTGCCCGGTGACCCGATCGCGGTGATCAACCAGGTGCTGGGCATCTCGGCCACGTCGACGCAGGTCACCGCCGGCCTGGGCCGCAACTTCCTACAACAACTCGGCATCCTCAAGCCCGACGACACCGGCATCACCAACGCCAACCCGGGCGCGACCGCCGGGCGGATCCCGCGGGTCTACGGGCGGCAGGCCACCGAGTACGTGATCCGCCGCGGCATGTCGCAGATCGGCGTGCCCTATTCCTGGGGCGGCGGCAATGCGGCCGGGCCGAGCAAGGGCATCGACTCCGGCGCCGGCATCACCGGGTTCGACTGCTCGGGCCTGGTCCTCTACTCGTTCGCCGGCGTGGGCATCAAGCTGCCGCACTACTCCGGTTCGCAGTACAACCTGGGCCGCAAGATCCCGTCGGCGCAGATGCGCCGCGGCGACGTCATCTTCTACGGCCCGGGCGGCAGCCAGCACGTGACGATCTACCTCGGCGACGGTCAGATGCTCGAGGCCCCCGACATCGGTTTGAAGGTCCGCGTTGCTCCCGTGCGCACCAGTGGGATGACGCCCTACGTGGTCCGCTACATCGAATGGTGACGACCGAGTACTGAACGAGGAGCTATGCGGCACAAGCGTTTTCGCCTGATAACCCTGGCCTGGGTCACCGCGATGGTGGCCGGGCTGATGTTGGCTGTCGCCGCCCCGGCACCCCCGGCCGTCGCCGATCCCGGGCAGTGGGACCCGACGCTGCCGGCCACGATCAGCGCCGGCGCCCCGGGCGATCCGCTCGCGGTCGCCAACGCGTCCTTACAGGCCACCGCCCAGGCCACCCAGACCACGCTGAACCTGGGTAAGCAATTCCTCGGCGGCCTCGGGATCAACCTCGGCGGCGATCCCGCCCCTGCCGCGGCGACCCCCACCAATCCCGGCGGCAAGATCCCCCGCGTCTACGGCCGGCAGGCGATCGAGTACGTGATCAAGCGGATGGGGTCGCAGATGGGCGTGCCGTATTCGTGGGGCGGGGGTGCGCTGGACGGGCCCAGCAAGGGCGTCGGCGATGGGGCCAATATCAACGGGTTCGACTGCTCGGGCCTGATGCGGTACGGCTTCGCCGGGGTCGGCGTGCTGATCCCGCGGTTCTCCGGTGACCAGTACAACGCCGGACGCCACATCCCGCCCAACGAGGCCCGGCGCGGCGACCTCATCTTCTACGGGCCGAACGGTGGCCAACACGTCACGATGTATCTCGGCAACGGCCAGATGCTCGAGGCGTCGTCACTGGCCGGCAAGGTCACCGTGAGCCCGGTGCGCAAGCCGGGCATGACGCCGTTCCTGACTAGGATCATCGAGTACTGATCGCGGCGCCGGCGAGCCATCAGCCGGGCGAGCGTCGACGGAAACCGGCAGGCCTGGAATAGTTGGACGAGGGCACGTCGCTGCCCGGCAGTCGTGTCCGAATGAGCGTGGAGGGTTCTTGATGACATCAGCAGGTGGGCCGCCCCCGGGCGCCAGCAGTTACCCGGGCCAGGGCGGGCCCTCCGGCCCGCCCGCCCACGAAGCGCCTCCCGGCGGCGGTAATGGCCTGGCCGCCGAGGTGCACACGCTGGAGCGGGCCATCTTCGAGGTCAAACGGATCATCGTCGGCCAGGACCAGCTCGTCGAGCGGATGCTGGTGGGCCTGTTGTCCAAGGGCCACGTCCTGCTCGAGGGCGTGCCCGGCGTCGCCAAGACGCTGGCCGTGGAGACCTTCGCGAAGGTGGTCGGCGGGACGTTCGCCCGCATCCAGTTCACCCCCGACCTGGTGCCCACCGACATCATCGGTACCCGGATCTACCGGCAGGGCAAGGAGGAGTTCGACACCGAGCTCGGGCCCGTGGTGGTCAACTTCCTGCTCGCCGACGAGATCAACCGCGCGCCGGCGAAGGTGCAGTCGGCGCTGCTCGAGGTCATGCAGGAGCGCCACGTGTCGATCGGCGGCAAGACCTTCTCGCTGCCCAACCCGTTCCTGGTGATGGCGACGCAGAACCCGATCGAGCACGAGGGCGTCTACCCCCTGCCGGAGGCGCAGCGCGACCGCTTCCTGTTCAAGATCAACGTCGGCTACCCGACGCCCGAAGAGGAGCGGGAGATCATCTACCGGATGGGCGTCAAGCCGCCGGTGCCCAAGCAGATCCTGAACACCGACGACCTGCTGCGGTTGCAGGACATCGCGTCCAACGTGTTCGTCCACCACGCGCTCGTCGACTACGTCGTGCGCGTCGTCACCGCCACCCGTCACCCCGAGCAACTCGGCATGAACGACGTCAAGACCTGGATCTCGTTCGGCGCCTCCCCGCGTGCCTCGCTGGGCATCATCGCGGGCGCGCGCTCGCTGGCGCTGGTCCGGGGCCGCGATTACGTCATCCCACAGGACGTCGTGGAGGTCATTCCCGACGTGCTGCGGCACCGGTTGGTGCTCACCTACGACGCGCTCGCCGACGAGATCTCGCCGGAGATCGTCATCAACCGCGTGCTGCAGACGGTGGCCCTGCCTCAGGTGAATGCCGTTCCGCAGCAAGGCCATTCGGTGCCGCCGGTGATGCAGACCGTGGCGGCCAGCGGTCGGTGACCGATGACAAGCCGGCGGTGCGCCATCCGCCCTCGTTCCAGCGGGGGCAGATCGACGACCCGAAGCTCACCGCGGCGCTGAAGACACTCGAGCTCACGGTCAAACGCAAGCTCGACGGGGTGCTGCACGGCGACCACCTCGGCCTGATCCCGGGGCCGGGCACGGAGCCGGGGGAGTCGCGCGAGTATCAGCCCGGCGACGACGTCCGCCGGATGGACTGGGCGGTGACCGCCCGCACCACGCACCCGCACGTCCGGCAGATGATCGCCGACCGCGAGCTGGAGACGTGGATGGTGATCGACATGTCGGCGAGCCTGGACTTCGGCACCACGGTCTGCGAGAAGCGCGACCTGGCGGTGGCGGCCGCGGCGGCGATCACCTACCTCAACAGCGGCGGCGGCAACCGGATCGGCGCGCTGGTCGCCAACGGCGCGACGATGACCCGCATCCCGGCGCGTTCCGGGCGCCAGCACGAGCAGACGCTGCTGCGTACCATCGCGACGACGCCCAAGGCGCCGGTCGGGGTTCGTGGCGATCTGGCGACGGCCATCGATGCGCTGCGCCGGCCGGAACGCCGCCGCGGAATGGCCGTCATCATCAGCGACTTCCTCGGCCCGATCAATTGGATGCGCCCGCTGCGGGCGATCTCGGCCCGACACGAGGTGCTGGCCATCGAGGTGCTCGACCCGCGCGACGTCGAGCTGCCTGACATCGGCGACGTGGTGTTGCAGGACGCCGAAACCGGCGTCACGCGGGAGTTCACCATCGACGCGCAGTTGCGTGACGACTTCGCCAACGCGGCCGCGGCGCACCGCGCGGAGGTGTCCCGCACGGTCCGCAGCTGCGGGGCCCCGGTGCTGACGCTGCGCACCGACCGCGACTGGATTGCCGACATCGTGCGCTTCGTGGAATCCCGTCGGCGGGGGGCGCTGGCGGGGCGGCAGTGACGTTGCCGCTGCTGGGCCCGATGTCGCTGTCGGGCTTCGCGCACTCGTGGTTCTTCCTTTTCCTTGTCGTGGTGGTCGGGTTGGCCGCGCTGTACATCGTGCTGCAGCTGGCGCGGCAGCGGCGGATGCTGCGGTTCGCCAACATGGAGCTGCTGGAAAGTGTTGCCCCGCAACGGCCGTCGCGATGGCGGCACGTGCCGGCGATCCTGCTGGTGACCTCGCTGGTGCTGTTCACCATCGCGATGGCGGGGCCGACGAACGACGTCCGGATTCCCCGCAACCGCGCGGTGGTGATGCTGGTGATCGACGTGTCGCAGTCGATGCGCGCCGCCGACGTCCCGCCGAACCGGATGGCGGCCGCTCAGGAGGCCGCCAAGCAGTTCGCCGACGAGCTGACCCCGGGAATCAATCTGGGGCTGATCGAGTACGCGGGCACCGCGACCGTGCTGGTGTCCCCGACGACCAACCGGGACGCGACCAAGAACGCGCTGGACAAGTTGCAGTTCGCCGACCGCACCGCCACCGGGGAGGGCATCTTCACCGCGCTGCAGGCCATCGCCACGGTCGGCGCGGTGATCGGCGGCGGCGACACGCCGCCGCCGGCCCGGATCGTGCTGTTCTCCGACGGCAAGGAGACTATGCCGACCAACCCGGACAACCCGAAGGGCGCCTTCACCGCCGCGCGCACCGCCAAGGACCAGGGCGTGCCGATCTCGACGATCTCGTTCGGCACGCCGTACGGGTTCGTCGAGATCAACGACCAGCGCCAGCCCGTTCCGGTCGACGACACCACCATGAAGAAGGTCGCCGAGCTTTCCGGTGGGAATTGGTACAACGCCGCGAGCCTGGCAGAGCTGAAGGCCGTCTACGCGTCGCTGCAGCAGCAGATCGGCTACGAGACGATCAAGGGCGACGCCAGCGCGGGCTGGCTGCGGCTTGGCGCGCTGGTGCTGGCGCTCGCGGCGCTCGCGGCGCTGCTGATCAACCGGCGCCTGCCGACCTGACGTTTCCCTCTCGCCGAGCGTCTTGCTCGGGTCCGCGAGCGTAACCAGGTTGCGGTTTCTGGCTTTGGTTTTCGCGGTGTGGTTACGCTCGCGAGGCGCGCGCGTCGGCCACGCGGTGGATTATGTCGACGGGGTGGTCCTCGGCGACGACCCTGACCACAATCCAGCCGTAGCGGCGCTCCAATTTCTCAAGCCGGTGGATGTCCTTGACGTAGTGGTAGCGACTGGATTGGTGTTGGTCGCCTTCATACTCGGCGGCGACCTTCAGGTCCTCCCAACCCATGTCCAGATAGGCGTCGGGCCAACCCCATTCGTTGCGAACCACGATCTGGGTCTGCGGCCGCGGGAAGCCCGCTCGCACCAACAGCAGGCGCAACCATGTCTCCTTCGGTGACTGCGCTCCGCCGTCGACGAGCGGGAGAGCCAGTCGTGCCGCCTTCATGCCCCGCCGGCCCCGGTACCGATCGACCAATTGGTCGATGTCGATCATCTTCAACTCGGTCGCCTGCATGAGGGCGTCGACGGCGGCGATGGCGGTGTCGGTCGGATGCCGGCGCGCGAGGTCCAGCGCCGTCCGGGCCGGCGTCGTCACCCGAATGCCGCCGACGACGGCGATCTCGTCCGGCTCGATGCGCTCGTCCCAGACCCGCACGCCCGCGAAACGGCGATGGTTGGTGTGAATGATCTCGGCGGGCCGCGAAGCGTCGATCCACTTTGCGCCGTGCAGCGCGGAGGCGGAGAAGCCGGCAAGGACGCCGCGCCGTCGCGAACGCAGCCAACATGCCTTGGCCCGCAGTACGGCCGTCAGCTCGGCATCTCTCGGCACATAGACGTCTTTGTGCAGCGACACATACCCGCTGCGCAGCTCGTAGGGAGTCAATGCGCCGGCGGCCAGGGCCTCACTGCCCAGGAACGGATCTTTCATGGCCGAGAGTGTGCTGAGTCACACCGACAAAGCCTCGCGAGCGTAACCGCACTGCGAGAATCCGGCCCGAAATTCGCAGCCCGGTTACGCTCGCGGGCTGGCAGGGGGGAGATGTCGGCTGCGCGTAACCCAGGCGATAGGTTGGCGGGGTGACTGATACAGCCACCGAGAACAGCACCGAAAGTGCTCCCGACTACGGCAGACCCGCATTCGTATCCCGTTCGGTCCTGGTCACGGGCGGAAACCGGGGGATCGGTCTGGCGATCGCGAAGCGGCTCGCCGCCGACGGCCACAAGGTGGCCGTCACGCACCGCGGATCCGGGGCGCCCGAGGGCCTGTTCGGCGTCGAGTGTGACGTCACCGACAACGACGCCGTCGATCGCGCCTTCAAACAGGTCGAGGAGCACCAGGGCCCGGTCGAAGTGCTGGTGTCCAACGCCGGCATCTCCAAAGACGCCTTCCTGATCCGGATGACCGAGGAGCGGTTCGAAGAGGTCATCAACGCGAACCTCACCGGGGCATTCCGCGTCGCCCAGCGGGCGTCGCGCAGCATGCAGAAGAAGCGGTTCGGCCGCATCATCTTCATCGGGTCGGTGTCCGGCATGTGGGGGATCGGTAACCAGTCCAACTATGCGGCCGCCAAGGCCGGCCTGATCGGCATGGCGCGCTCGATCTCCCGGGAGCTGTCGAAGGCCGGGGTGACGGCGAACGTGGTCGCCCCCGGCTACATCGACACCGAGATGACCCGCTCGCTGGATGAGCGCATCCAGGCGGGCGCATTGGAATTCATCCCGGCGAAGCGGGTCGGCACCGCCGCCGAGGTCGCCGGGGCGGTCAGCTTCCTGGCTTCCGAGGATGCGACCTACATCGCCGGCGCGGTCATCCCGGTCGACGGCGGCATGGGCATGGGCCACTAGGTTGTGGGCGGCGACCCCCAGCGCCCGACGCCGCCGGGCTTGTGATCGCCACTGAGGAACGATAGGACGGACATGGCAGGACTGCTCGAAGGCAAACGAATTCTGGTCACCGGGATCATCACCGACTCGTCGATCGCTTTCCACATCGCGCGGGTGGCCCAGGAGCAGGGGGCCGAACTGGTGCTCACCGGGTTCGACCGGCTGCGGCTGATCCAGCGCATCGCCGACCGGCTGCCGAACAAGGCCCCGCTGATCGAGCTCGACGTGCAGAACGACAAGCACCTGGAGACCCTGGCCGACCGGGTGACCGAGGTCATCGGCGAGGGCAACAAGCTTGACGGCGTGGTGCATTCGATCGGCTTCATGCCGCAGACCGGGATGGGTATCAACCCGTTCTTCGACGCGCCGTACGAGGACGTCGCCAAGGGCATCCACATCTCCGCGTATTCGTATGCCTCGCTGGCCAAGGCGCTGCTGCCGATCATGAATCCCGGCGGCGGCATCGTCGGCATGGACTTCGACCCGTCGCGCGCGATGCCGGCCTACAACTGGATGACCGTCGCCAAGAGCGCGCTGGAGTCGGTGAACCGGTTCGTCGCCCGCGAGGCCGGCCGGTACGGCGTGCGCTCGAATCTCGTTGCCGCGGGCCCAATTCGGACGCTGGCGATGAGCGCGATCGTCGGCGGCGCGCTCGGCGAGGAGGCCGGCGCCCAGATCCATCTGCTCGAGGAGGGCTGGGATCAGCGCGCGCCGCTGGGCTGGAACATGAAGGACGCGACACCGGTCGCCAAGACGGTGTGCGCGTTGTTGTCCGAGTGGCTGCCGGCCACGACCGGGACGGTCATCTACGCCGACGGCGGCGCCAGCACCCAATTACTGTAAGCCGCAATGAACTTCGACGCGGTCCTGCTGCTGTCCTTCGGCGGGCCGGAGGGGCCCGAGCAGGTGCGGCCGTTCCTGGAGAACGTCACCCGGGGCCGCAACGTGCCGCCGGAGCGCCTCGACGACGTCGCCGAGCACTACCTGCATTTCGGCGGGGTGTCGCCGATCAACGGGATCAACCGCGCCCTGATAGCCGAGCTCGAGCAGGAGCTCGACGTGCCGGTGTACTTCGGCAACCGCAACTGGGAACCATACGTCGAGGACACCGTCAAGGCGATGCGCGACGAAGGCATTCGGCGCGCAGCCGTGTTCACCACATCGGCGTGGAGCGGGTACTCCGGCTGCACCCAGTACGTCGAAGACATCGCCCGGGCCCGCCGGGCGGCCGGGCCGGACGCGCCCGAATTGGTCAAGCTGCGGCCCTATTTCGATCACCCGCTATTCGTCGAGATGTTCGCCGGCGCGGTGGCGGCGGCCGCGGCCACCACGCCCGGCGACGCGCGGCTGGTGTTCACCGCGCACTCGGTGCCGGTGGCCGCCGACGAGCGCTGCGGTCCCCGGCTGTACAGCCGCCAAGTCGCCTATGCCGCAAGGCTGGTCGCGGCCGCCGCCGGATACGGCGATTACGACCTGGCCTGGCAGTCGCGATCGGGGCCTCCCCAAGTCCCTTGGCTGGAGCCCAGTGTGGAGGACCACCTGTCGACGCTCGCCGGATCGGGTACCAAGGCCGTGATCGTCTGCCCGATCGGGTTCGTCGCCGACCACATCGAGGTGGTGTGGGACCTCGACCGCGAGTTGGCCGCTCAGGCCGAGGCGGACGGGATGGCCTTCGCCCGGGCCGCCACCCCCAACGCCGATCGTCGCTTCGCCCGGCTGGCCGCGGATCTGGTCGACGAACTGCGCTCAGGCCGGGCGCCGACCAGGGTCAGCGGACCCGACCCGGTGCCGGGCTGCCTCGCCAGCGTCAACGGCGCGGCGTGCGCTCCGCCGCATTGCGTTGCGCGGCAACAGGACCAGGCTTAGCGGCGATCGCGAGCGCGGCGAGCCGGGCGAAGCGGGTCGCCGCCATCAGGCTTAGTCCGCCCAGGCCGAGTGCAGGATCGCGGTGACCGCGGCCATCCGCGCCGAGCGCACCACCGTGGTCAGCGGTCGCAGCGCATCGGTGGCGATCCGCGCCTGCGACGACGATTGCGCACCGATCCCCGCGACGATGCGATCCGTCGGGGACTCGGACACCCGGCTGAGCCCGGCGCTGACCGCGATGATGGCGTCGACGTGCGCGGCGTTCTCCAGCACCCGCAGCGCGCGCGACGGCGCATGATCGGGAATGCGGTGTTGCCGTGACGATTCCAGCAACTGCTCGACGAGTCCCCGTGGATCGTCCACATCGGATGCGGCGGCTCCCACCCCGATCGCGCCGAGCGCATCGGCGGCCGACCGCACGGCCGAGCGCAGCGAGTACTCGGCGTCGCCGAGTTCGTGGTGTTCCAGCACCGGCGCACCGGGCAGGGAGTACACCGTCCAGGACAGCCCGCACAGTTCGGGCAAGCCCGCGTCGTCGGCCTCGTCGAGGTCGCCGTAGCTGAACTCCGGAACCAGGCCGACGGCGGTGGCCGGGTCGTCGGGATTGGCGATGATGACCGCCTCGCCGGCGGCCAGGGCGTCGGATTCGAACTGGGTTCCCGGGGCCAGGCCGCGCACGTCGCCGGGCACCGGCAGAACGATGTTGACGGTCCCCCGCAAACGGTCGGGGGCCGACGACCCCGCCGGCCGGCCGACCGCCGCGCGCAGGGTTTGCAGCAGCGTGACGGTGCCGGCGTCGTGGACATCGGGCCACGGCAGGCCGGTGTGGCCCGCGGCGACCGCATCATACGCGGTGACCGATTGCTTTGGCGCCCAAACGGATAACGCGTCCAAGACGTCGTCGGGCGCCGCCTTGCCCGCGAGCCAGGCGTTGGCCCACAGGGACAGCGAGACACTGGGACACCACATGATCTCGGAGTGTAGTTGTTCGATCCGGCAAAGGCGGATTACGCGTATTCTGACCGCATGCCCGCCGCGGTGATCTGGCTCATATTCGCGCTGGCGCTCGCCGGTGGGGAGGCGCTCACCGGCCATATGTTCTTGCTGATGCTGTCCGGCGGCGCGCTGGCCGCCGCCGGGAGCAGCTGGCTGCTCGGCGGGCCCGTGTGGATCGACGCGGCGGTGTTCCTTGTGATCTCGGTTCTGCTGCTGGTCGTGGTGCGGCCGGCGCTGCGGCGGCGGCTGACCCCGCCGAGGGTGTTGCCGACCGGCATCGAGGCGCTGCAGGGCAAGAACGCGCTGGTGCTCGAGCGCGTCGCACGCGATGAGGGCCAGGTGAAGCTGGACGGCCAGGTGTGGACGGCGCGGCCGGCCAACGAGGACGACGTCTACGAACCCGGCGACCGGGTGACCGTCATGCAGATCAATGGCGCCACGGCCGTGGTGTTCAAGGGCATGTAATACCTCTGGAGAAAACGGGAGGAAGCGATGGCTGGAATTGCTCTGCTGGTGGTGGCGCTGGCGCTGGTGATCTTCGGGATCATCGTGGTGGCGAAGTCGGTCGCGCTGATCCCGCAGGCCGAGGCCGCCGTGATCGAACGCCTGGGTCGTTACAGCCGCACGGTCAGCGGGCAGCTGACGCTGCTGGTGCCGTTCATCGACCGCGTCCGCGCGCGGGTGGACCTGCGCGAGCGGGTGGTGTCGTTCCCGCCGCAGCCGGTGATCACCGAGGACAACCTGACCCTCAACATCGACACCGTGGTCTACTTTCAGGTCACCGTCCCGCAGGCGGCCGTCTACGAGATCAGCAACTACATCGTCGGCGTCGAGCAGCTCACGACCACCACCCTGCGCAACGTGGTCGGCGGGATGACCCTCGAGCAGACGCTGACCTCCCGCGACCAGATCAACGGCCAGCTGCGCGGCGTGCTGGACGAGGCCACCGGGCGCTGGGGCCTGCGGGTCGCGCGCGTGGAGCTGCGCAGCATCGACCCGCCGCCGTCGATCCAGGCCTCGATGGAAAAGCAGATGAAGGCCGACCGGGAAAAGCGGGCGATGATCCTGACCGCGGAGGGCATGCGCGAGTCGGCGATCAAGGAGGCCGAGGGCCAGAAGCAGGCGCAGATCCTGGCCGCCGAGGGCGCCAAGCAGGCCGCCATCCTGGCCGCCGAGGCCGACCGGCAGTCGCGGATGCTGCGCGCCCAGGGTGAGCGCGCCGCGGCGTATCTGCAGGCGCAGGGCCAGGCCAAGGCCATCGAGAAGACGTTCGCCGCGATCAAGGCCGGCCGGCCCACTCCCGAGATGCTGGCCTACCAGTACCTGCAGACGTTGCCGGAGATGGCACGCGGCGACGCCAACAAGGTGTGGGTGGTGCCCAGCGATTTCAGCGCCGCGCTGCAGGGCTTCACCAGGCTCCTGGGCACGCCGGGCGAGGACGGCGTGTTCCGGTTCCAGCCTTCCCCCGTCGACGACGTGCCCAAGCACCAGGCCGACGACGACGCCGACGTCGCCGACTGGTTCTCCACCGAGACCGACCCGGCCATCGCCCAGGCGGTGGCGAAGGCCGAGGCGATAGCCCGCCAGCCCGTGGACGGCCAGCCGGGGACGCCGCCCGAGTTGACCCAATAGGCTGGGCGCATGAGTGCGCTGACTTCACCGAAAACCTATGCGGGACTTGCCGCCTTCCACGCCGTCGACGCGGTTGCCTGCGGATTTCAGGTGGCCCCCATCAAGAAGGTTCTGGACGACCTCGGAGTCCCCGACGAGATCCGCCCCGTCCTGCCGGTGGTGAAGGCGGCCGCCGCGATCGGGTTGCTGTCCGTCACCCGTTTCCCCACGCTGGCAAGGCTGACGACGGCGATGCTGACGTTGTACTTCACCCTGGCCGTCGGTGCGCACATCCGGGCGCACGACAAGTTCGTCAACACCATCCCGGCGGCGGCGTTCCTGGCCACCTTCGCGGTGATGACGGTCAAGGGCCCGGATAACAGCTGAGTCCGATGGTGGCGACCCGCTACGCCCGGCTTCGCCGCGCTAGCGATCGCCACCGCCGCAACGCAATTCGACCATCGGCAGTGGGCTTCCGGTGTCGGTGATCGGCGCGCCGAGCGTGCTTTCCAGCACCGGGCGGAACCGCTCCCACGCCCCGGGATGGCGTTCGCGGTAGGCGGCCAGCGTGCGGTCGGTCTCCTGTTGGCCGAGCACGCGCGCGGTGGCGCGCCGCGGCGCACGGCTGCCGACGTAGACCCGGACCCGCGGGTTGGCCTCAATGTTGCGAAACCACTGGGCCTTTCGGCCGAAGCCCGACGCGACGACATAGACGTCGGTGGCGGGACGATCGACGACCTCCAGCACCGCGTAGCGCGGCGTGCCGGACTTGCGGCCGATGTGTTCGAGCATCAGGATTCGCGAGCCGAACAGCGCACCCGCGCGGGACTGGTAGATCCAGACCGGCGCGCGCACAAAGCGGCGGGAACGCAGCAACCGTGCGCCGATCGCGGTGAAAATCGATCCGTTCGCAGTCCGCCCCATGGCCGCGATTGTCCTCCACATGGCGGGGTCGTCGCATAGTTGCGAACCGTTGGGGGTAAGTCATGTACCCAATGAGTCGAAAAGCGGGTGACGGACGCGGCGGGGCCCCGGTGGCCGATGCCCGCGCCACGCATCGGTCGATCCAGGGCACCGCGATCGGCAACTTCATGGAGGCCTACGACTTCACCCTGTTCAGCCTCGTCGCCACCATCCTGGCGCAGAAGTTCTACCCGGGAGAGAACTCCGGCGCGGGCAACCTCATCGCCACCTTCGGCACGATGACGGCGGGGTTCGTCGTCCGGCCGCTGGGCGGCTTCATCTTCGGGCCGCTCGGCGACCGCATCGGGCGCAAGCCCGTGCTGGTGATGACCATCTCGCTGATGGCGGTCTGCGGTGCCGCGACGGGTGCCCTGCCCGGCTACCACACCATCGGGGTCTGGGCGCCGATCCTGCTCACGGTCGTCCGCGTCGGCCAGGGGCTTTCCTCCGGTGGGGAGTACGCGGGCGCGATGACCTTCATCGCCGAGCACGCCCCGGACCACAAGCGCGGGATGCTGGCCGGATTCCTGCCGGTGGGCACGCTGGGCGGCTTCGTGGTGGGCGCCGCGCTGGTGACGGGCCTGCAGACGGCCTTGCCCACCGCCGACATGCTGAACTGGGGCTGGCGCATCCCGTTCCTGCTGGCCGCGCCGTTCGGCCTGGTCGCGGTGTACCTGCGCTCGAGGATCGACGAGTCGCCCGGCTACGAGAAGGTGCACAAGGTCGCGCTGCCCGTCTCCGTCCGCACCCAGTTCGTGCTGACCGTCGTGCGGCAGTGGAAAGGGCTGCTGATCTGCCTTGGCGTGGAGCTCGCGGTCACCGACACGAGCTACATGGTCAGTGGTTACGTGCCCACGTACCTGAAAAAGACCGCGGGCGTGGGGGACACCGCGGCGCTGGTCATGGTCCTGATCGTGCTGGCGGCCTTGACGGTCGGCGTGCTGTTCGTCGCGATGCTCTCCGACCGAATGGGCATCAAACCGCTGATGTGGACGGGGTGCGGCTTGCTCATCGCGGTGTCGCTACCGGCCTTTACCCTGATGCGGTTCGGCGGGGCGTATCCCATCAAGTTCGCCGGTGTGCTGCTGGTCGGCCTGCCCATGATGTTCTTGAGCAGCCTCGAGCCGGCGATCCTGCCCGCGCTGTTTCCCACCAACGTGCGCTACGGCGCGGTGTCGATCGGGTTCAACATCGCCGTGTCGGCCTTCGGCGGCACCACCCCGCTGATCGCCGAGACGCTGGTCACCGGCACCGGCAATCCGATGATGCCGGCGTACATGCTGATGTTCGCCGGAGGGGTCGGCGCGGTCACCCTGATCTTCGCCCCGGAGGTGGCCGGCAAGCCGCTGCTGGGCTCCGGGGCCGCCGATCTGATCGGAACGCGGCGCGGCGGCGGGGGCAAGGGCGCGGCGGGTGTGGGCGCCGCGGTGCCCGACACCGGCGGGGCCGGATAGACGCCACCCTGCCTATCCGGCGAAAGTCGCTTGACGTGCTTGACGGTGTAGCATTGTCATGCTTGACGCGATCTCGAGACCGGGAGTGGCGATGACGGACCTGGCGGTGCTGGAGCGGGAGATCATGCGGTCGGTCAGTCGCAAGGTGCATGATCGGCTGCGCAAGGCCGCCGCGGCAGAAGTGAGTCCCGAGGCGTTCGGCGATGCGGAAGCCATCGCCGAAGCCATGGTGGCGGCGCTGCCGTTGGGCCACGTGTTCGATGAGGTGTCCGGACCCTTTTACGACACCGCCGGGCTCGCCCGCTGGCTGGGGGTGTCGCGGCAGGCGCTGCACCAGAAAATTGCGCGCCATGCGCTGCTGGCCTGCCCGCTGGCCGACGGCGGAGTGGTGTATCCGGTATGGCAGTTCCTCGAGAGCGGCGCGACGATTCCGTCGCTGGGCGAGGTGCTGACGACGCTTGCGCAGGGCACCGACGACGCCTGGATGATGGCGTTGTGGATGCGCGCGCCCAGCGATCAGCTCGACGGCGAGCGCCCGAGTGAGTGGTTGCGCGAGGGGTGTGACCCCGAGCGGGTGATTGCGATGGCGCGCGAGGTGGCGGCGGGCTGGCGCGCGTGAGTGGTTCGCGCCAGCGGCCCGCGCTCGGCCTCCCGCCGCCGGCGCTGGCGGCGTTCCCCCGGACGCGGCTGAAGGACGACGTGCCGCTGTATCGGGCACACGCCGTCAACAAGTCTCCCTGGTGGTTTTCCTCCGACCTCTCGGGCCGGTTCGATCTGCCCTCGCCCAACGGAACCTGTCACCTCGCAACCGATTTGGCGACTTCCCTGCGGGAGCGGTTCGGCCACGACCTGGTGCGCCAGGGGCTGGTCACGTTCAAAGCGGCTGCGGGAACCCAGGTTTCGAAGCTCCGGATACCGGCGCCACGCTGGCTTGCCAATACCTGCGCGCGGAATGCCGTCGACTTCGGCATGACCCGCGAGATCGGAACATGCCCGAACTATGACATCCCGCAGGCCTGGGCCGCGGCCTTCTGGGGCACGGGCAGGCACGCGGGCGTCCGGTATCAGACCCGGTTCACGACCGGGCCGACGCCCAACGCGGTCGCGTTGTTCGACGACGCGGGGCAGCACAACTGGCCCACCGACCCTGCCGCGCTCGGCGGTGTGCAGGCATGCGTTCAGGCCCGCATCAAAGTAGAGCATCCGCCCGGCCGGCGGCAGGTGCGGATCGTGCCACCGCCGACGACTCGGCGGCGGAATGTGAAGCGAACCTGAAGAAAGCGGCTTACCGGGCCGGTCGCGCCAACGCGACGCTCACAATGGGGCATGGCGAGTTCCCCGGGCGCGGCCAGGCGCCCCAGCGTCGGCATTCCGCGCGTGCTGGTGGTCGAGGATTCCGAGACCATCCGCGAAATGGTCCGCGAGGCGCTGACCGACGCCGGCTACCACGCCGACGCCTGTCGCGACGGCGACGGTTTGGAGGAGGCGCTCGACGGCCTGCGCCCGGACCTGGTGGTGCTCGACGTGATGCTGCCGGGGCGCGACGGGTTCGAGCTCATCGACGTGGTCCGGGATTGGGGCGACGCCGGGATCGTGCTCATCACCGCCCGCGACGGGTTGCACGACCGAGTGCGTGGCCTCGACGGCGGCGCCGACGACTACGTCGTCAAACCGTTCGAGCTGGCCGAGCTGGTGTCGCGAGTGGGCGCGGTGCTGCGCCGAAGGGGACGGCTGCCGCGGGCGCTGCAGGTCGGCGACCTGGTGCTGGATGTCGACGCCGGGGTCGCGGTGCGCGCGGGTCACGAACTGGACCTGACCGCCACCGAGCTGCGGCTGCTGCACTTCCTGGTGCAGCAGCGCAGCCGGATCGTGAGCGCCGGCCAGATCCTGAACGCGGTGTGGGGCTACGACGCCTACGACCCCAACCTGGTGCAGGTGCACATCAGCGGGCTGCGGCGCAAGCTCGAGGCTCACGGCCCGCGGATCGTGCACACCGTCCGCGGGATGGGCTACCGCCTGCAGGCCCGCCCATCATGACGGCCGCCGCCGACCCCGTGACGCCGACGCCGTCGCTGCGGCGGCGGGTCGTCGTGGTCGTCATCGGGCTGCTCGCCGTCTTGCTGGTGATCCTCGGGGTCGTCATCGACGTCGGCCTGCGCGCCCAGGCCCGGCGCGACCTCCACGACCGGCTGCTGGCGGCCACGTCGCGCGCCGACGCGCTGGCCCTCGCGCGCACCCCGCCGCAGCAGATCGCCGCCCAGCTCAACGGCGGCGGGGTACGAGCGCTCGTGATCACCGCCGACGGCACCGCCTACGGCGACCCCGCGATCAGCCCGGACGCCACGGCAGGCGCGTTCGTTCCGCCGCCCGGGCCACCGCCGCCACCCGGCATCCCCACTCCCCCCGGCGGGTCCGGGACGCCCCCGTCGCCGCCCGCGCCAACCCGATGAACGAGCAGGAGAAAAGATCATGAAAATCAAGCGACTCATCGCCGCTTCCATGCTCGCGGGCGCCCTGGGGGTTGCCGCGACGGGCTTCGGTGCCGCCGTGGCCACGGCCGATCCCCCGCCGCCGCCACCGGCCCCGGGGCAACCCGGCCCGCCGCCGCCGGGGCCCGCGGGTCCGGGTGGACCGTTCGACGCGCCGCCGCCAGGTCCGGGCGGACCGTTCGGGCCGCACCCGGACGGACCGTTCGGGCCGCACCCGGGCGGACCGCCCCCGGCCCCCGGGTTCTAGACCCGCTGCGCGCCGGCCGCGCCCACCGGCAGGCTGAGCCGGAACTGCGCCCCGCCCTGGTGGGGAAGGCACGTCAGCTCGCCGCCGTGGGCGCGCGCCAGCGCGCGGGCGATCGGTAGGCCCAGCCCCGCGCCGCCATGGTCGCGGGATCGCCCGGCGTCTAGGCGCACCAGCCGTTCGAAGATGCGGTCACGCTCCTCGTCGGGAACCCCCGGGCCGGTGTCGGTCATGGTCACCTCGGCGGTGTGGCCGCTCGCGGACAGCTCGATGGTGATGGCCCCGCCCGCGGGGGTGTACCGGCGGGCGTTGTCGAGCAGGTTGGCCAGGATCTGCGCCAGCCGGTGCGGGTCGGCCCTGACCTCGAGCCCGGCCAGGCCGGTCCGTACGACGGTGACTCGTGGCGCCAACAGGGCCGTCCGGTCGGCCTCGGCGTCGACCAGGGCGGCGAGGTCGGCATCGTGCAGGTCAAGCGGCAGCCCGGCATCGATGCGGCTGAGATCCAGCATGTCGCCCACCAGACGTCCGGCGCGGCGGGCGTCGGACAGCAACAGGTTGGCGCGGCGGTGTTGAGCGCGCGCCTCGTCGCCCTGGTCCTGTGCGGCGTTGCTGACGAGTTGTTCCGCGGCGACCTGGATCCCGGCGATCGGGGTGCGCAGCTCGTGGGCGGCGTCGACGAGAAATCGCCGGGTGGCCGCCTCGGCGCGCCGGGCGTCTTCGGCCGCGAGCCGGGCCCGTCGCTCGGAGGCTTCCAGCGCTTCCAGCATTCCGTCGAAAGCGCTTGCGGCGCGGCCCAATTCGGTGTCGGTGCGCTGGGGGCGCAATCGCCGGCCACGGTCACCGGTCGCGATGTCGGTGGCCAACGCGGTCAGCCGGTCCAACGGCCGCAGCGCAACCCGGCTCACCGCCATCAACAGCAGCGCCGCCAACAGCAGCGTGACCAAACCCGCACCGATCATCAGCTGACGCAGCTGGCGGGTCACCTGGGTGGTCTGCGTGGTGTCGGCCACCAAGATCAGCCGGCTGCCGGCGGGCAGGGGATGCACCAGCTCGGTGGCGGTGGCATCCGGTGGCATGGGCGGTGCGCCCGGCGGCGGGGGCGGGTAGCCCGGCGGCGGAGGAGGGGCCCAAAGGCCGATCAGGGTGGCGGCCCCGAAGGCCCCGACGACGAGGCCGGCCAGCCCGGTGCCGACCGCGACGCCGACGGGATGCCGGTGGAGGACCGACGACGCGGGCGCCGGTTCCGGATAAGGCGCCGGGGTTGCCGGCTCGGGGGTGTGGGTGGATTCCTCGGCGGTCAATGTGCCTCCTTGTCGCTGACGTGATGCCGGCGACGCTAGGAAGCGGAGCTGAAGTCAAGCTGAAGAGCGGCGCTCGCGGCGCGGATCTTCAGGCCGGCTTCAGAATTGGGCGGGCACGGGGGGATTGCGCCGGTGGTGCTGCCGGTAGTGACGGATCTCGAAGACCAGCCCGGTCACGCCCAGGCTGCCCGTGCACAGCGACACCAGGAGCAGCATCGGGCTGGGGTGACCGGCGAGGGCGTCACCGAGGATCACCACGGCGGCGGTGCCGGGCAGCAACCCGGCCACCGTGGCCAGCGTGTAGGGCGCCAGGCGGACGGCCGAGGCGCCGGCGGCGTAATTGATCACCGAGAACGGCACGGCGGGGATCAGCCGCAGCGACAGGATGGCCAGCCAGCCGCGGGCGCGCAGGCGTTCGTCGACGGTGTGGATCGATCGGTGCCGAACCAGGCGGTTGAGCTGCCAGCCGGCCGCGCGCACGAGCAGCAGGGCCAGCACCGCGCTGGCGGTGCTGGCGACCACCGCGATGCCCACGCCCAACAACGGCCCGAACAGCAGCCCGGCCGCCAGGGTGAACGCCGTGCGGGGGACCGGCACCACCGTGGCCACCACGTGCGTGCCCAGGAAGGCCAACGGGAACCAGGGACCCACCGATTCCGCCCAGTCCCGCATCTGCACCGGCGTCGGCAGCGGAAGCCAACTCGCCGCCACGATCAAGACTGTGATACCGACCACTGCCGCCAGCGCCCGCGGTCGGGCCAGCTGCCGCGCCGCCGCGCCCAACGCGGCGCGGAGATCACGCAGGGTGCCGGTGATTTTGCAGGTGGCGGAAACCGTCACGCCTGTCAAGGGTACGGGCCGGAGGTGAATTATCCGTTTCCCGAGACGGGTGTTTCACGTCCGTCCCGGGACAACGCCCTCGAGGCCCGTTCCCGCGCGGTTTTTAGCCGGGAGCCCCGATCAATTAGCCTCATTAGTACGTGGCAGAGCCCCATTTGCTGGGAAAAAGGGAGCAATCGGTGTCCATTGATGTACCCGAGCTCGCCGACCTAGAACAGGTTCGCGGGCGTTGGCGCAACGCGGTCGCCGGTGTGCTGGCCAAGAGCACCCGCAAGGATCCCGAGCAGTTGGGGGACGAGCCGGAGCGCCTGCTGGAGACCCCGACGTACGACGGGATCGCCATTCGCGCGCTCTACACCGCGCTGGACGAACTGCCCGAAGCGCCGCTGCCCGGCGCGTGGCCCTACGTACGTGGCGGCGACGCGCTGCGCGACGTCAACGCGGGCTGGAAGGTGGCCGAGGCGTTCCCCGTTGCCGGCGGCGTCCCGGACAACGATGCGGTGCTGGCCGCGCTGAACGAGGGGGTGGGCGCGCTGCGGATCCGGGCGGGCAAGTCCGGGGCGGCGCCCGGGGAGCTCGCGCGGCTGCTCTCGGGCGTGTACCTGGACCTGGTGCCCGTGATCCTCGACGCCGGCGCCGACTACCCCGAGGCCTGCGACGCCCTGCTGGCGCTGGTCGACAAGCTGGGCCCGGACCAGCGCAAGGCCCTGTCCGTCGACCTGGGCGCCGACCCGCTGACCGCGACGCTGAGCGGCCGCGAGACCCCGCCGGTTGAGCAGGTGCTCGCGGTGGCGAGGCGTGTGGCCGGGAGCCACGGCGTGCGGGCGATCACCGTCGACGGTCCCGCCTTCCACAACCTCGGCGCCAACGCCACCTGGGAGCTGGCCGGCTGCATCGCGGCCGCGGTGGCCTACCTGCGGTTGCTCACCGACTCCGGGATCACCGTCGCACAGGCGTTGCGGCAGATCAGCTTCCGGCTGGCCGCCGACGACGACCAGTTCCTGACGATCGCCAAGCTGCGCGCCGCGCGCAGGCTGTGGGCGCGGGTCGCCGAGGTGGTGGGCGACCCCGACGGCGGCGCGGCCGTCGTCCACGCGGAGACGTCGCTGCCGATGATGACCCAGCGCGATCCGTGGGTGAACATGCTGCGCGGCACCGTGGCCGCCTTCGGCGCGGGAGTCGGCGGCGCCGACACCGTGCTGGTGCTCCCGTTCGACACGGCCATCCCGGGAGGGTTTCCCGGTGTGGCGAACGGCTTCTCGCGCCGCATCGCGCGCAACACCCAGCTGTTGCTGCTGGAGGAGTCACACGTCGGGCAGGTGCTCGACCCGGCCGGCGGGTCGTGGTTCGTCGAGGACCTCACCGAGCGGCTGGCCGACCAGGCGTGGCGGCAGTTCCAGGACATCGAGGCGCGCGGCGGGTTCGCCGACGCCCGCGACCACGTCGGCGAGCAGATCGCCCGCGTCGCCGCCCGGCGCGCCGACGACGTCGCGCATCGGCGCACGGCGATCACCGGCGTCAACGAGTACCCGAACCTCGAGGAACCGCCTCTGAAGCAAGGGGATTCGTCATCGGCGGTCCGGCGCTACGCCGCCGAGTTCGAGGCGCTGCGGGACCGGTCGGACGCGTACCTGGCCCGCACCGGCGCGCGCCCGAAGGCGCTGCTGCTGCCGCTGGGCCCGTTGGCCGAGCACAACGTCCGGGCGACGTTCGCGGCCAACCTGCTGGCCTCGGGCGGCGTCGAGGCGATCAATCCCGGGCCGGTCGACGCCGCCGGCATCGCGGCGGCCGTGACGGCAGCGGGATCGCCGGCGGTGGCCGTCATCTGCGGCACCGACAAGCGCTACCACGACGAGGCGGCGGGCGCTGTCGAGGCGGCCCGGGCCGCCGGTGTCGCGACGGTCTACCTGGCCGGACCCGAGCAGGCGCTGGCAGACGACGCCCCCGACCGCCCGGATGAGTTTTTGACCGCGAAAATCAATGCGGTGCAAGCCTTGTCGGACCTGCTCACGCGATTGGGGGCGTAGCCGCTATGACGATGACGACACCCGCGATCGGCAGCTTCGCCGACGTCCCGCTGCGCGGCGAACGCGACGTGCCGCGGCCCACCGAGTCCACCGTGGAAGAGCAGGTCGCCGCGGCCGCGTCGGCGCACGGCTATGCGCCCGAGCAGTTGCGTTGGCACACGCCCGAAGGCATCGACGTCAAGCCGGTGTACATCGCCGAGGACCGCGCCGCCGCGGTGGCCGAGGGCTACCCGCTGAACAGCTTCCCCGGCGAACCGCCCTTCGTGCGCGGCCCCTACCCGACGATGTACGTCAACCAACCCTGGACGATTCGCCAGTACGCCGGGTTCTCCACCGCGGCGGATTCCAACGCGTTCTACCGGCGCAACCTGGCCGCCGGCCAGAAGGGGCTGTCGGTGGCCTTCGACCTGGCCACCCACCGCGGCTACGACTCCGACCACCCCCGCGTCCAGGGCGACGTCGGAATGGCGGGCGTGGCAATCGATTCCATCCTCGACATGCGCCAGCTGTTCGACGGCATCGACCTGTCCGCGGTGTCGGTGTCGATGACGATGAACGGCGCCGTGCTGCCGATCCTGGCGCTGTACGTGGTGGCCGCCGAGGAGCAGGGCGTGCCGCCGGAGAAGCTGGCCGGCACCATCCAGAACGACATCCTCAAAGAGTTCATGGTGCGCAACACCTACATCTACCCGCCAAAACCGTCGATGCGCATCATCTCCGACATCTTCGCCTACACCAGCGCCAGGATGCCGAAGTTCAACTCCATCTCGATCTCCGGCTACCACATCCAGGAGGCCGGGGCCACAGCGGATTTGGAGCTGGCCTACACGCTGGCCGACGGCGTCGACTACATCAAGGCGGGCCTGGACGCCGGCCTGGACATCGACAAGTTCGCGCCGCGGCTGTCGTTCTTCTGGGGCATCGGCATGAACTTCTTCATGGAGGTCGCCAAACTGCGGGCCGGCCGGCTGCTGTGGAGCGAACTGGTCGCCGGGTTCGGCGCCAAGAACCCCAAATCGCTGTCCCTGCGCACGCATTCGCAGACCTCGGGCTGGTCGCTGACCGCCCAGGACGCCTTCAACAACGTCGCGCGCACCTGCATCGAGGCGATGGCCGCCACCCAGGGCCACACCCAGTCGCTGCACACCAACGCCCTGGACGAGGCCCTGGCGCTGCCCACCGACTTCTCCGCGCGGATCGCGCGCAACACCCAGTTGCTGCTGGCGCAGGAGTCGGGCACCACCCGGCCGATCGACCCGTGGGGCGGCTCCTATTACGTGGAGTGGCTGACCCACCGGCTCGCGCAGCAGGCCCGCGCGCACATGGCCGAGATCGCCGAGCACGGCGGCATGGCGCAGGCCATCGACGACGGCATCCCCAAGATGCGCATCGAGGAGGCCGCCGCGCGCACCCAGGCCCGCATCGACTCGGGCCAGCAGCCCGTGATCGGGGTGAACAAGTACCAGGTCGACGAGGACCAGGAGATCGAGGTCCTCAAGGTCGAGAACAGCCGGGTGCGCGCCGAGCAGCTGGCCAAACTGCAAGAGCTGCGGGCGAATCGGGACCAGAAGGCCGTCGACGCGGCGCTGGCGGAGCTGTCCCGCGCCGCTGCCGCCACCGGACGGGCGGGCGAGGACGGGCTTGGCAACAACCTGCTGGCGCTGGCCATCGACGCGGCCCGGGCCAAGGCGACCGTCGGGGAGATCTCCGACGCGCTGGAAAAGGTGTATGGCCGTCACCAGGCGGAGATCCGTACCATCGCCGGGGTCTACCGTCACGAAGCCGGAAAGGCCACCAACATCGCCACCGCCACCGAATTGGTCGAGAAATTCGCCGAGGCCGACGGACGCCGGCCGAGGATTCTGGTGGCCAAGATGGGTCAGGACGGCCACGACCGCGGCCAGAAGGTGATCGCAACCGCGTTCGCCGACATCGGGTTCGACGTCGACGTCGGGTCGCTGTTCTCCACGCCCGAAGAGGTGGCCCGCCAGGCCGCCGACAACGACGTGCACGTCATCGGGGTGTCCTCGCTGGCGGCCGGGCACCTGACGCTGGTGCCGGCGCTGCGCGACGCGCTGGCCGAGGTGGGACGGCCCGACATCATGATCGTGGTCGGCGGCGTCATCCCGCCCGGCGACTTCGACGAACTCTACGCCGCCGGGGCGGCCGCGATCTTCCCGCCCGGCACGGTGATCGCCGACGCCGCAATCGGCTTGCTGCACAAGCTCGCCGAGCGGCTGGGCTATGACCTGAGCCAGTGACGTCGGCAATGCTTCGCGCGAACGTGACGTCATGGCGGGAATCGGCCCGTTTTTTCGCCGTGACGTCACGCTCGGCGCGTGCCACATGAAGGGCTCCGTCGAGGACTTGGCCAAGGCCGTTCTCGGCGGCGACCGCGCGGCCCTGCCGCGGGCCATCACGCTGCTGGAGTCCACCCGCCCCGACCATCACGAGAAGGCGCAACGGCTGCTGCTCGAGTTGACGCCTCACTCCGGCAACGCCCACCGTGTCGGCATCACCGGGGTCCCCGGGGTGGGCAAGTCCACCAGCATCGAGGCGCTCGGCATGCACCTGATCGACCAGGGCCACAAGGTGGCGGTGCTGGCCGTCGACCCGTCGTCGACGCGCACCGGCGGCTCGATCCTCGGCGACAAGACCCGGATGGCGCGGCTGGCGGTGCACCCCGACGCCTACATCCGCCCGTCGCCGACGTCGGGCACGCTGGGCGGGGTGGCGAAGGCCACCCGGGAAACCATCGTGCTGTTGGAGGCCGCGGGGTTCGACGTGATCCTGGTGGAGACCGTCGGCGTGGGCCAGTCCGAGGTGGCCGTGGCGAACATGGTGGACACCTTCGTGCTGTTGACCCTGGCGCGCAGCGGCGACCAGCTGCAGGGCATCAAGAAGGGCGCGCTGGAGCTGGCCGACATCGTGGTGGTCAACAAGGCTGACGGGGAGCATCTCGCCGAGGCGCGGAAGGCCGCGCGTGAACTGTCCGCGGCGATCAGGCTGATTCATCCCGGCGAAACACTGTGGCGGCCACCGGTTCTCACGATGAGCGCGACGGAGGGAACGGGCCTGGCCGAGCTGTGGGAGACCATCGAGCGCCATCGCCGGGTGCTCGCTGACGCCGGTCAGCTCGACGAGCGCCGGCGGGCCCAGCAAGTCGACTGGACCTGGCAGATGGTCCGCGACGCCGTCCTGGACCGGGTGCTGTCCAACCCGGACGTGCGCAAAATCCGCGCCGACGTGGAACGCCAGGTCAAGGCGGGGGAGCTCACCCCGGCGCTGGCGGCGCAGCAAATACTCGAGGCCGCGTCGGATCAGTAGCCGGCCCGATCTCAGCCGGCCGGTGGGTTATGCCCTTGGTCCGTGATGATCGTCTGCAGCAGGTCGACGATCTGCTGCTGCCCGGCGGCCGCGGCGTCGAACTTGCCCCGCATCTCGCTGACTCTACGGTCGACGTGCTCCCGGAGGCCGCCGAACTCGAGAGCGGTGACGCGGGATTCAAGATTCCCGGAGTCCACAACCGGAGCGTATCCCTATCCGCGGGTACCCCACGTCCCCTTTTCCCCAGATCTCGGCCCCGGCGAGGAGATGGCGCCAGCCCCTGCGCAAAATCCGCGCCGACGCGCCGTGCCAGGTCACGGCCGAGACGGCGGGCCCACTCGGGGATTCCGCAAATAAAGACCGTCTCGCGGGGTCTAACGGAAAGGTAACTAAGTGGCTTTTTGCCCTACAGAAGGTATGAATTCTTAGTAACTTTGAGACTGTGACAATGGAGTCCCGGGTTGATCGCCGCGCGGTCCCTGTCCACGATGGTCCCGACGCAGGTCATCGTGTGTCCGGCGCGGCGGACCCACATTTCGCATGCGTCGTTCGTGCTTTTTCCACCATGTTCCCCGCGCGCCGGTTCGGCGGCGGGGCGCTGGCCGTGTACGTCGACGGTCAACCTGCCGTGGACGTATGGACCGGCTGGGCCGACCGGGGCGGTCAGGTGCCGTGGTCGGCCGACACCGCGCCGATGGTGTTCTCGGCGACCAAAGGCATGGCGGCCACCGTCATCCACCGGCTCGCCGACCGCGGGCTCATCGACTACGAGGCCCCGGTCGCCCTGTACTGGCCGGAGTTCGCGGCCAACGGCAAAGCCGAACTGACCGTGCGGCAGCTGATGAGGCACCAAGCCGGGCTGTCGGGCCTGCGCGGCGCCACTCAGGAAGACCTGCTGGACCACGTCCGGATGGAAGAGCGGCTGGCGGCGGCGTCGCCCGGACGCCTGCTCGGCAAGTCCGCGTATCACGCGCTGACCTTCGGCTGGCTGATGTCCGGGCTTGCCCGGGGCGTGACCGGCAAGGGTATGCGCACGCTGATCCGCGAGGAGCTCGCCGAGCCGTTGGGCACCGACGGGATGCACCTGGGCCGGCCGCCGGCCGAGTCCCCGACGCGGGCGGCGCAGATCATCATGCCGCAGACCATCATCGACAACCCGGTCCTCAACTACGTGACGCGCAAGGTCGCCAACGAGCTGTCCGGCGGATGGCGGTCCATGTACTTCCCGGGCGTGATCGCCGCCGTCCAAGGCGATATCGCGCTGATGGACGGCGAGATCCCGGCGGCCAACGGGGTGGTGACCGCGCGGGCGCTGGCGCGGATGTACGGGGCGATCGCCAACGGCGGCGAGATCGACGGCACCCAGTTCCTGTCCCGTGAACTGGTTGCCGGCCTCACCGGCCGGCGGAGCCTGCGCCCGGACCGAAACCTGTTCGTGCCGTTGGCTTTCCACTTGGGTTACCACAGCCTGCCCATCGGCAATGTGATGCCGGGATTCGGCCACGTCGGGCTGGGCGGTTCGGTCGGCTGGGCCAACCCCGCGGAGGGCGTGGCGTTCGCGCTGGTGCACAACCGGCTGCTGACCCCGTTCGTGATGACCGATCACGCCGCATTCGTCGGGATCTACAAGCTGATCCGCGACGCCGCCGCGAAGGTACGCAAGCGCGGTCTGCAGCCGGTGACCGAATTCGGGGCGCCGTTCTCAGAGCCAGGCGCAGTCGCCGGCTAGGGCCGGCCGACGAGAAACTCCCAGGCGTAAGCGGAGTTTGGCCTAGCCACGGCTTGTCGTCGGTAGCTCCTCACGCGAGGTCGTGCGATGTAGATTGGCCCGTTTGCTGAAAACGCCCATGCTCGAATAGACCGTGCTCGTACGCTCCAACCGACGGGATCCATCCACGTACGTATTTGCTCTTGTCGTGGTTCAACCCTTGGGGGCAAGGTTTGAGGCAAGGGGCCGGAGGGGGAGTCTGGCATGGTAGGTCAACCCGATAAGCGCATCTGCATCATCGGCGGCGCCGGGCACGTAGGGCTTCCATTGGCGCTAGTGCTTGCCGACGAAGGTTTCAACGTCGACATCCTGGACACCAACGCGAGCGCCCTGAAGACGATCATGGCCGGCCGAATGCCCTTCGTCGAGCACGGCGCCCAAGATCTGCTCAAGCGGTTGTTGCCGACCGGGCGCATCTCGGCGACCACCGATTCGTGGGCAGTCAGAAACTCCGACATCGTGATCTGCGTCGTCGGGACCCCGGTGGACGAGTACCTGACGCCGCAGGCGCACACCTTCTTTCGGATCATCGACGAGATCAGCCCGTACTTTCATGACGGGCAGACGCTGGTGCTCAGGAGCACCGTCTACCCCGGGTTGAGCCAACGGGTCCACGACATGTTCGCCGAGCGCGGGATCGGCGTTCACGTCACGTTCTGCCCCGAGCGCATCGCGCAGGGCCACTCGATCCGCGAGCTCCGGGTCATTCCGCAGATCATCAGCGGCTTCGACGCCGAAGGGCGCCGGATCGTCCGCGAGCTCTTCTCGCGGATAACCAGCGAGATCATCGAGGTGGAACCGCAGGAGGCCGAGCTCGCCAAGCTGTTCTGCAACGCCTACCGCTACATCCAGTTCGCGGTCGCCAACCAGTTCTACCTGCTCAGCCGCGAGGCCGGGCTCGACTTCGACCGCGTGCATCATGCGGCCACCTTCAAGAACAGTCGCGTCGACAGCCTGCCCAGGGCCGGGCTGGCGGCCGGTCCCTGCCTGCTGAAGGACACCATGCAACTCGCCGCGTTCAGCAACAACAACTTCATGCTGGGGCACGCGGCCATGCTGATCAACGAGGGCCAGCCGCAGTTCATCGTGAACATGCTCAAGCGGCGGGTCAATCTGCGCGACAAGACCGTTGGCCTTCTCGGCATGACGTTCAAGGCGGATTGCGATGACACGCGCGACTCGCTGAGCTTCAAGTTGCGGCACCTGCTCATGCTGGAGGCTAAGAAGGTGATGTTGCACGATCCGTTCCTGGACGGCCCGGATTACTACGCGCTCGACGCGGTTTTGGGCCGTGCCGATGTCATCGTCATCGGCGTGCCCCACTCGATCTACCGGGGTCTGCAGATCCCGGGGGACAAGATCGTCGAGGATGTCTGGGGCTGTCTGGACGTCAGCGAGGTCGAGGCGGACGCGGCGAACGGGGCCACGTTGGCGACCCTGGGTATGGGAACACCGGCCCCGTGAAGGTTCTCGTAACGGGCAGCGCCGGATTCATCAACGGCTACGTTGTCGACGAGCTGCTACGCGCCGGCCACGAGGTGGTCGGCATCGACAACTACTCCAAGTACGGCAAAGTCAAGAAAAGCTACGACGATCATCCCCGGTACCAGTTCGTCGAGGGTGACGTCAAAGACCTGGATCTGATGTTCTCGCTGATCGAGGGCTGCGACCAGATGGTGGCCAGTGCGGCCCGGATCGGCGGCATCACCTACTTCCACGAGTACGCCTACGATCTGCTGGCCGAGAACGAACGCATCGCCGCCGCGCACTTCGACACGGCGATCTACGCGTATCGCAAGGGCTGGCTCAAGAAGATCAACGTGATCAGCTCGTCGATGGTGTTCGAGAACGCCACCGTTTTTCCGACACCGGAGAAACACATCACCGAATGCCCGCCCCCGACAAGCACTTACGGCTTTCAGAAGCTGGCCTGCGAGTATTTCGCGCACGGAGCATATGAGCAGTACGGCCTGCCGTATACGATCATCCGGCCGTTCAATTGCGTGGGCACCGGCGAGCAGCGGGCGATCGGTGGCCGCGAAATTCCCAGCGGGAACGTGAAACTCGCCATGAGCCATGTCGTCCCCGACCTCATCCAGAAGGTGGCGAAGGGCCAGGATCCCCTGCGCATCCTCGGCGACGGCACGCAGGTGCGGCACTACACGTACGGCGGCGACCTGGCGCGTGGCATTCGTACCTGCATGGAGCACCCGGCCGCGCTGAACGGGGACTTCAACCTTTCGACGCCCGAAGCCACCACCGTGCTGGAACTGGCGGAGGTGATCTGGAAAAAGATGCGGCCCGACGCCCAGTTCCGCTACGAGAGCGATCCACCGTTCGAGCACGACGTCCAACTGCGCTCACCGGACGTGCACAAGGCGTCGGAGGTGCTCGGCTTCGAGGCGACGACGACGCTCGAGTCCATGCTGGACGAGGTCATACCCTGGGTGGCCAACGCCGTCGATGCCGGGACCATCTGACGTGCAACCGTTGTCGCAATGAACCGTCATGCGTATCGCGGGTAAGCCCGACCTTCAGCAGCTCTACCGGAATCGCTTCGGCCACGCCCGCGAATCGCGGTCAGCCATCTGGGCGGTATTGGTGCGGGATTTCTTCCAGGCGTGGATCAGCCGCAGCGATACGGTGGTCGACCTCGGCTGCGGCTACGGCGAGTTCCTGAATCACGTGAGCGCCGCGCGCCGGATCGGTGTCGATCTCAATCCGGAGAGCGCGAGCATGCTGGAACCCGGCGTCGAATTCCATCACGGTCGCGCCGACGACCTTGGCTTTCTCGAGGAGGAATCGGTCGACGTCGTCTTCACGAGCAACTTGCTGGAGCATCTGCGTAGCAAGGAGGAAGTCGAGCGGACGGTCGCCGCGGCCCGCCGAGTGCTCAAGCCGGGCGGGCATTTCATCGCGATGGGACCGAATATCCGTTTCGTTCCGGGTGATTATTGGGACTTCTGGGATCACACGGTGCCGATCAGCGACCGCTCCCTGACCGAGCTGCTGGTGTCGTGCGACTTCGAAATCCTGGAAAGCTACGACCGTTTCCTGCCGTACACGTCGTCGTCGCCGCTGCCGCAGGCGCCGGTCCTGGTGCAGTTGTATCTGCATTCGCGGGCGGCGTGGCCAATCCTGGGCAAGCAGTTCGTGATTCGCGCACGCAAGCCCACCCCACGGTCCGACGCAGACGACCAGCGCCTGGTGAGCGTGGTCATCCCCGTTTACAACGAGGGCGAAAACATTCAGCTCTGCATCAGGAGGCTCACGGAGGCGCTGGCCGAGACGCGGCACGAGCTGCTCGTGTGTTACGACTTCGACGAGGACAGCACGCTGCCGGCGCTCGCCGCCATGCCCGGCAAGCCGGCCACGGTGCGGCTGGTGCGTAACTCGCTCGGCAAGGGCGTGGCCAACGCGTTGATCGCCGGCTTCGCGGCGGCGCGCGGCGACGTGGTGGTCACCAGCATGGCGGACCTGTCGGATCCACCCTCGGTGATTCCGTTGATGGCGGCCAAGATTCGCGACGAGGGAGCCGACGTCGTCAGCGGGTCGCGCTACATGCCCGGCGGTAACCAGCGCGGCGGGCCTCGGGTGAAGACGCTGATGTCGCGGACCGCCGGACTCAGCCTGCATTACGTCGGCCGCATCCGGACCCACGACGCCACCACGAACTTCCGCGCCTATAGCCGCCGTTTCCTCGACGACGTCCCCGTGCAGAGTGGGCGCGGGTTCGAGGTGGGGCTGGAGCTCACGACGAAGGCGCACCTGCTCGGGTACCGGGTCGACGAGGTTCCCAGCAGCTGGGATGACCGGACCGCCGGCGACAGCAAGTTTGATCTGGTCGGCTGGCTGCCCGCGTATCTGCATTGGTACGGGTTGGCCATGCGCCGACCTATGTTGCAGTGGACGGGCGGCGGCCTGGCCTCGCTGGGGGCGCTTCAGCTGCTGCGGCGGTACAGGGGAGGCGGGCTACCGTCCGCCTGGGAGCGGAAAGCCTTGTGGTCGAGATGATTTGGCCCAGCGGGGGAGCGTAGTGAGATGCCTGAACACGTCGATGTGATGCCGAAAGCCGCGGCGGCAAGCCTGGAGGGGCGACCGAGCGCGGCAGACGGAGTAACCCTGAAGATTTCGCAGGACGCACCGCGGGACGCACGGCGACGGCGGAACGACACGATCGCCCTGCTGGCGGCGGTCGCCTGCATTGTCCTCGGTGTCAAGCTTCTCGTCATTGCGGTCCTCGGTTCACCGGTGCCGCTATCGGATCAATGGGACGGAGAGGCGATCCTTTATTCGCGGTACTTGCGGGGCGCGCTTTCGTTCGCTCAGCTCTTCGCGCCGCATAACGAACATCGCATCGTCGTTTTCCGCATGCTCGCGCTGCTGCACTTGGAGCTGGCCGGCGAGTGGAACACGCGCCTCGAGATGATCCTCGGCGCGATTGTTGATACCGCCGTGATCACCTGGTTCACGTCGCTACTGATGCCCCTCGTCTCGTCGCGGCGTCGGATGCTTCTGGGGTGTTTCGTTGCATTCCTGTTTGCGTTTCCGATCTTCGAGAACTCCCTGTGGGGGTTTCAGGACCAGGTGTATCTGGCGTTGTTGTTCGGCATTGCGGCGCTGGCTGCATTCGCCAGCGCGTCTCCCTTCTCCGCGCGCTGGTTTTGCGGGCTGATCGCCGCGATCCTCAGTTATTTTTCGTTTGCGACGGGGGTGGCCACGATCCTCGCCGCCGCTGTGCTGGTGGGCTTGCAGATCGCGACCAACGCGAGAAAGCGCTGCCGTCGTGAGTTCGCCGGCGTCATCGTCATCGCATCAACCGGCCTGGCGATAATCCTCTGGGCGTCGTCGAGCGCGCACCCGCTGAGCACACCGTGGACGGTGATCGAGGGATTGTTCCTGCTCGGCGCTTGCGTCATGGCCGCGCTACTCCCGATGGCCTGGTTCTGCTGGCACACCGTGTCGAAGCGCCCGGCGATCTCGGACCGCGCCTGGCCGGTGATCGGTATCGCGGCATGGCTCGTGATCCAGCTCGGCCTGCTCGCCTACGGCCGTGGGGCCGCCATCGCGGTGCGGTACATGGACGCCATCATGCTTGTATATCCACTAGGGCTAATGGCGATGTTCGCACTTGCCGACAGAGCGCGTGCCTCACGCTTTAGCCGATACACGCGTCCTGTCGCAATGGCGTGGGTGTTCACCGTAGTAGTGGCCTTCGCGCTCTTGGGCTACTACGGGGCGGTGCTCGGCGCCATCGATTGGAGCAAAGCGGCACGCGAAGAGACAGCCAAAATCCAGACCTACCTCGCCACAGGAAACGTCGACTATCTCAAGTCGACCGGTCGGGGCGGCCACGGGATAGAGCTGTCTTACCCGTACCCCGGACATCTGGCGGAGGTTCTAGGAGACCCCAATGTCAGGGCTATCCTGCCACCGGAAATCCGACCCAGCGATGCCGACAACGTCGGGGCACGCAACCGCATGTTGCTCAAAGGTTCATTAGCCGGTGCGACAGCCACTGCAGTCCGATTCATCTTCTCGGTGGGCCCCGCATTGCTAGCGCTAGGGGTGGGGCTCTTCTTCGGAGTCGAGGCGCAACGAAGCTTTCGCGCGCTGAAGGGACACCAAGGGTGGCATCGGCGACCTGACGCGGAACGCACCTCATGACGCCGGGCCTCGGTGCGTCGAAATGGGTGGTTCGCTCGGCTGACATACCCGGTAATGCCGGTGACATTTGAGGTGGTGCACCACTCGCGCCGAGTTGTTTGGGATGACCGATCACATCTCGGTGTTCAATCAAGGACCTTCGTAGCGGGCCGCTAGGAGACAGCAAGATCTCGAATTTCGGCCGGGATGGGCAAATCTGGATTATGCTCCGGGCGATTGGGGCGCCGACAGGCTATGCGGCCGCTAAGAGGTGGCGGAGGAGTTGGGGGAGCCGCGTGTATCGGCCACTTGAGACGCTGCGACGATTCGTGCCAGCGACCCGGCAGGCGGGACCGGAGGAGGTCAGCCGGGTAATGAGCACCTCGCCAGATGGCGATGCTACTGAGCTGCCGCATGAGGCGGCGCGAGCTGACCAGGACAAAACTCGCTCGATGCGTTGTCGATTCGATGATGTCGGTGGCAGTGGTGTTATATCCGAGCCGGTCGATGACACCCAGTCCAGCGGTGCGACTGCAGCGCCGGCAGGACGATTTGTTCGCTTCCTCGACCTGTTTGGGCGGCCTCGAGCGTTATCGGCCATCGTCGTTCTGGCAGCGCTCATCGCTCTGCCCACGGTGCTAATAGGCTTTTTCGCGGACGACTACAGTCTTATAGCTGAAGTTGAGCACAGCGTTCCTGCATTTGCGCATCACTCGCCGGTCGATCTTTATCGTTTTGCCGACGACCGCGTCGAACTTGAACGTCAGATCCGCAACGGGCCGCTTCCGTGGTTCACGGATCCTGGCTTCAGAATGCACTTTTTCCGACCTTTGACGAGTCTCTTGTTCACCTTGGATCACGCCGTTTGGGGCCACTTCGCGGCGGGCTATCACGTCACATCTGTTCTCTTGTACGCGGCGCTCGTGTTATCTGTAGGCCTTCTCTTTCGCGCCACACTCGGTGTCCGGAAACCAGGGCCCGCTGCGGTTACGGCGGGGCTTGCAGCGCTGCTCTTCGCCGTCGAAGCGTTTCACAGTGAGCCCGTCGGCTGGATCTCATCCCGCCATGTCCTGGTCGCCGCTATACCCGCGGTGCTAAGCCTTGTGGCACATTTGCGATACCTACGTGACGGATGGCGTCCAGGCGGATGGCTGGGCCCACTCGGCGTCGTCGCGGCCTTGCTGAGCAGTGAGACTGGCCTGGGCGCGGTCGCGTGCTGGTTCTGTCTCGACGCACTCGGTCCAGCGCCACCGGAACGGTCATCGCCGCGTTCTCGATTGCTTGCCAGCCTGCCGGTAATTGCAATCGCCGCCGGCTACGTCGGGATGTACACCTTCTTTAAGTTCGGCGCTGCCGGCAACATCTACCGCGGCCCCACCAGCGACCCACTTGGCTTCTTAGAGGCGGCGGCTGTGCGAGTTCCTACATTGGCCGGCTTCTCGCTGACGGGCTTTATTCCGGATTTACCACCGATCGGTTCCATGGTAATTGGTTTTGCTGCTTGCGCCGTGGCTTTCGGGCTCTACATGTTGGCCCGGCCTGCGATTTCCATCGATGAGCGAGTCACTCTACGTTGGTTGCTACCGGGAGCGCTACTGTCGATGGTCGTGGCTTCGGCTGGCGCTCCAAGCCCCCGCCTACTCCTTTTCCCCAGCATCGCAACTGCTTTCTTACTCGCAGTCTTCGTTTACCGCGGCGTCCAGGTACTCGCTAACCCCGGCCGTCGAAGATTACTTCGTGCCGGTTGCTATGCAATCGTGGCTCTGCACATGGTCGTTGCCCCGATCGAATTCTTAGTCGCCACTGCTCAGCTAGCCGATGTAGCCCGGCGGGGGAGCAACATCTTTTGGAACGCCGAGATCGATCACTCGGTGACGACCCACGTAATGGTATTGGCTGCACCAGATGCACACGCAGCGTTCTACCCCGCGGTGGTGGCCGAGGCGCTCGCGCCTCACACCACGAGTGCCTGGCAAATACTGTCCATGGCTAACGGCAACCATCGCTTTACCCGCACCGGGGCGGCAAGCTTCCGTCTCGACGTGATCGGCGGCGCCGCAACGTATAACCCAAGCGAGGAAATGTTTCGTTCGTCCCGGACGCCCGTTCGTGTGGGCGACCTCGTCAAACTCAGTGGCGCTACCGTGACTGTCCTTGCGGTCGATGGGCCGGAGCCCACCTCGATTGAGATAACCGTCGACGTTCCTCTCGATAACTCCGCGCTTGCCCTCTTAAGCTGGCGCGACGGACGCCTTGTCCGTCTGGTTCCGCCCCCGGTGGGCACCAGCATCAATCTTCCGTGGAGCCGTGCGATTTCAAAAAGTTGATGACCCTGGCGGCTCAGAGCACCGAGGCAGCAGTCCTCGCAATCAAGATGGCGGGGTCGAAGAAAAGCTACGCCTCCTGGGTGGTGCTGATCGATCAGATCCGTCAACGGCAACATTGATGCGGTACCTATCTAGCTTCATAGGGAATCTCCACCACGATCGAGTCCAGACCAGCACGAATCAGCGCTGTGGGGAACGCCGCGCGCGGCCGACGTAATCGCGTCTAGCTCAGGAAATCCCGCGAGCCCAGAGCCGAAAAGACGCAGGTCGTCGATAACGATAGTGATGCCCGCCGGAGTTACGTCTGCGAGCCGCCGGAGCGTTGACTCGGCTGGCTCCATCTCCTCACCCTCGGCCGTACCGGCACCGGAGAAGTGGCCGTTGAGGAATACCAGCGGTGGAGTCGGACAGTTCGCAACCACCTTTGGGATTTCGACAAGGGAGTCGCCGTGGACAAGAGTGACTTTGGTTTCATGGCTGAACCGCTGCTGGGCTGCGGCGAACAGTCCGTCGTGTAGCTCTACTGAGATCACCTGATCCACATGCGGAACGAAGAAAGCGGTCGTTTCGCCCCTGTAGGTTCCGGCCTCGACGAAGATCCGATGCCCGCGCGCCTGCAAAGCATGGAGTAGATGGCGCTGCTTTGCGATCGCGGGTGGAGAAACGAGATACTCGCCGTGAAACCAGGCATATGCAGCCGCGCGGCGGGTGGGTTCCAAAGAGGTCGTTTTGCGGCCCAGATTCAGCGCGGTGCCCCGCAAGCTATCCATGATCCTCGACATAACGGTGACAGTAACCGCGGCCCGTGCGTCGGAGGTCCAACCGTGTCATCGCGTGCCTGAAGGGACGATAGATGACTCGAATGATTGGACGCCGGGGACAAAGCCTAAGCGATGACCATCATGCAGGCATCGACTTGGCGATCGCGACTTCGAGCGCCACGGTCGGCTGGTGGGGCCCATCTTCGGCAGGTTCATGCTGAGGCTGGTCGGGTTGAGACGTCACCATTCAATGATCGCGGTTACGTCGCATGCGGATTAACTTCCGCCAGACACTCAGCTCTCGACGAAACATCTCCGATACCGACACATTGATGAACACCGGCAGCCGCTTTTTCAGCTCCTCGTCTTCCTTCTTGCTGACGCCGGAGACGTCGTTGTAGTTGGCAATAGTCATGTCCATGTAACGGGCGACGACCGCTGGGTTTGAAAAGCAGCGGATGTTGAAGTCCCAGTCAGCCCAGACCCGGTAGCGCAGGTTATATGGTCCTATACCAGCGAAGAGCTCACGCCGGTAGAAGATTGCCTGGTGACAGATGTTCTGTTCGAATAACAGACGGTCGAGGTCGAAAGCACCTGCGTAGCGGGAAGACTTCGATCGCAGCATCACGTCCCCATACACTATGTCGCTGGGGTCGTGTTCTCTAATGAAAGTGGCCACTCGGGTCAGGGTGTCATCAGCGTAGAGGGTGTCGTCTGCGCCCAGGAAGAATAACCAAGCTCCGGAGGCCAGCTCGACGCCGTGGTTCATGGCGTCGTAGGGGCCTCGATCTGGGCCCGAATGAATGATCAGTCTCCCACTGAGGCGCGCGGAGTAGCTATCGGCGATCTCGAGGGTCCGGTCTGTGGAGCCACCGTCGACAACGACCAGGTCGAAGTCACTACAGGTCTGTCGGGCAATGCTATCAAGGCAAGCAGGCAGGGTGTCTGCCACGTTGAATGTGGGAACGATGATTGAGAACAGCGGCGCGTCCAAAGCGCTACTCACTTAGTCATTCTCACGGAAGAAGACGCCGTCGGCCTGCAACGTTCGCCCATTGCGCATGTCGGTAAAGCAGGGCCGCAACCCCGTCGGCGTGAAGCCCAACGAATACGCGGTGTCGAGTGCCTCGCGAATCAGCATGCCTCCTTCGTACAAAGGCACGAAGGACAGTTCAAGTTGTACGCCGACGCAGTGGTCTCTCAACGTTGCACTGCAGCCGGCGAGCACCTGCTTTTCGAACCCTTGAACGTCGATCTTCAGAAAAATCTTGTCGTTCGGTCGCAGAAATTCCGACGCTACCGAATCAAGCCGGCGTACTGGGACCTCCTCGACGCCAACATAATTGGCCGGTGGATACGCATCCTGGTGAGCTTGCAGCATCGGCAGTACGGAACTGCTTTCGCCGGCGTTGCCTGCGACATTTATCGAGATGGTGCCATCGGTATCACCCAGCGCGGAGCGCCTGCACTCCCACAGCGGATCGGTCGAGGCTCTGCGCTCGAGGAGCGAAAACGGCTCGGACAGCGGCTCGAACGAAACGATCCGGGCCGTGTAGCCCGCGGCGCGCAGATCACTAGCGTACTGGCCCGAGTTGGCGCCCACATCAATAACCGTAGTTACCTGATGCGATTCCAGTTGGCATAGAAGATTTCGCTCCCAGTCCAGCTGAGGCTGATACCACGTCAGGTCGATGCCGGCGCGACGCGCGATTTTTCGAGCGCGCTGCATCAAGCTCATTTCAACTCCTTAACGCGTCGACGTTCTCGCGATACCACGTCACCGTTGCAGCGATGCCATCACGTAGCGCGATTTCAGGATGCCACCCCGCGCTCGTGAGGACCGAGACGTCTAGAAGTTTGCGCGGTGTTCCGTCCGGTTTGGTTGGATCCCAGTGTGTTTCGCCGTGGTAGCCTACCGCGGCTGCGACCATTTCGGCGATCTCACTGATGGTGTGGTCGATGCCAGTACCCACGTTGACGTGGGAAGGTCCGTCGAAGTGTTCCAACAAATACAGGCATGCACTCGCCAGATCATCGACATGCAACAGCTCACGGCGGGGAGTGCCGGTGCCCCAATTCATCACTTCCTGCGCACCACTGGCTTTGGCCTCGTCATACCTTCGGATGAGTGCCGGCAGCAGGTGCGAATCGGATGGAGAGAAGTTGTCGCCTGGTCCGTACAGGTTGGTTGGCATCGCGGCGATCCACGACAGGCCATATTGACGCCTAACGGCCTGCACCTGAAGAATGCCAGCGATTTTGGCAATCGCGTACGCGTCGTTGGTCGGTTCCAAAGGGCCGGTGAGGAGCGCCCTCTCCGGGATAGGCTGCGGAGCCATTTTGGGGTAGATGCACGAGGAGCCAAGGAAAAGGAGCCGCGGCACCCGCGCCGCCGCGGCAGCGTCGAGCAAATTGACCTGGATCTGGAGATTCTCTGACAAAAATTCAGCAGGATACGTGTTGTTGGCCATGATGCCGCCGACCCTGGCCGCCGCGTCGATGACAACCCGAGGCCTCGATTGAAGAAGGAAGTCGAACGTCGCGTCCCGATCCGTCAAATCGAGTTCCTTGCGCGACTGCAGCAGGAGATTGGTGAAGCCCGCTGCGCGAAACTTGCGTAGCAGGGCCGACCCAACTAACCCGCGATGCCCCGCGATGTAGACCGGACCCGAACGGTCTAGCTTGACAATAGGTGTGTCCGCGTTCATGCGCGGCCCGCGAGCATGGGCTTGTCAATCCACGGCTTGCCCTCGCATTCCAGTGCGGCGATGTCAGCGTCGACCATGATCCGCGCGAGTTCGCCGGTGTGGATCGAAGCCTTCCAGCCCAGTACCTCAGAGGCCTTCGTCGCGTCCCCAATGAGCGAGTCCACCTCCGTGGGTCGGAGATAGCGTTGGTCGAATTTCACATGCTTTTGCCAGTCCAGATTCGCGTGCTCGAATGCGGCCTGCGCGAACTCGCGCACGGTGAAGCCACGCCCCGTCGCAAGTACGAAGTCGTCGGGCTCGTCCGTCTGCAGCATCCGCCACATTCCCTCGACATACTCTGGGGCGTATCCCCAGTCGCGAACTGCGTCCAAATTGCCCATGTAGACGTCAGTTTGGATACCGGCCCTGATACGTGCTACAGCTCGAGTGATCTTTCGGGTCACGAATGTCTCACCGCGTCGCGGGGATTCGTGGTTGAACAAGATACCGTTGACGGCAAATAAGCCGTACGCTTCTCGATAATTCCTCGTGGCCCAATATGAGTAAACCTTGGCCGCGCCATATGGTGATCGCGGATAGAACGGCGTCAGTTCGTTCTGAGGTGGCGGCGACGCGCCGAACATCTCCGACGAAGACGCCTGATAGTAGCGGCACTGCACCTTGGAAAGACGGACGGCTTCTAGCAGTCGCATGGATCCCATGCCGGTCGTGTCGCCGGTGTGCACTGGTTCGTCGAAGCTGACCCGCACGTGCGATTGCGCCGCGAGGTTATAGACCTCGTCGGGTTCGATGGTGCCGAGCAAAGTCACTAATCGGGTCCCGTCGATGAGATCTCCATAGTGCAAGAACAGCCGTGGATTCGGCTCGTGGGGATCAACGTAGAGATGATCGATGCGCGACGTGTTGAATGTCGAGGCACGACGGATGAGCCCATGGACCTCATACCCCTTGCGCAGCAGCAGTTCTGCGAGGTAGGAGCCATCTTGTCCGGTAATTCCGGTTATGAGCGCTCGCTTCACGGGATTCTCACTTCTGTCGAAGAACTGGTCGCCACGCTTCCCCATGATTGGCCATATCGCTCCATTTTGTGGCACAACTGCGGGTGCCGCCGTCATGTCATCGTAGATGGCGCGCTCACGCCTGGACGAAAACCTTGGTCGAGTACGGACGTCTTACTGGCTCCTCAAGCCGACAGGGTTGACGCGGCATCCCCAGCCGGATGCAGGCGAGACAAATACGCCCTATGCATGTCATGAAAGCCTATCGCGCCGCAGGCGAGCATGGGCGAACTCAGCAACGGGCGCCCGGGCGACCGTCTTCACGCGTGCCCAGCGCTGCGGCCCGAATACTGCTGCTCGGAAGGCCAGAGCCAACCATGTAAGTGGCCATCGCATTCCGGCGATGACGCGGATCGAGGTCGGCGACGCCGGGTCGACGATAAGCGAAGTAAGAATCCGCAGCTGGTCAAGCCAGTTGCGCCCCGCTTTGACGATGTGCATCGATTCCGTCGTCGCCGTGTGGGTGCGCACCGACAGCTCTTGGGGCAGGAAGCAGACCGTCGACCGCACCATCAAGCGATACCAGAAATCTAGATCGACAAGCTGGTATATGTCGCTCCGAAACCCCCCGATGTCGAGTCCAAGCTGACGGCGGAACATCACACAAGTCGGTTCGCCGATCCAATTGCCCGCGCCGCCGCGCACAATGTGCTGCGCGACAAGCCAAGTTCCACGGTTCCGTTCGCGAAGCCGGAAAAAGTGTTTGTGCGCGGGACCAACTCGACGGCGCCACGGCAGGTTTTCGTCTTGAGCCACCCGCCTCGGGGCGAAGGCCAGTCCCACAGCGGGGTCGCCGAAGCAGGGAGCGAGGGTCTTAAGTGCCCCGGGAAGCAACCAGTC
>NZ_LZKL01000026.1 GCF_001668725.1 Mycobacterium sp. E787
GGACCGACACCGGCGTCGACGTTCCGCTGCAGCGCCGATACAGGCGTTGCAGGCCGGCCTGGCTCACCGGAACCCGCCCACCGAGATCGGGGTGAGCGGCGAGATCGCCGAGTTCCCCACCACCAGGGTCAAGGCCCTGGAACCCGATGCGACGCCACGCGCCGGCAGCGCCGCCTGGATCGGGCGCTCGCTCGACAACGACATCGTCATCCACGACGTGCTGGCGTCGCGCCACCACGCGTTCCTGACCGCCACGGCGGTCGGCACCGAGATCCGCGACGCGCACAGCATCAACGGCACCTTCGTCAACGGGATCAGGGTCGGCTCCGCCGTGCTCGCCGAGGGCGACGTCGTCACGATCGGCAACGTCGACCTGGTGTTCACCCGCGGCATGCTGGTCCGCCGCCAGGAGGTGGCGGCGCGGACGGGCGGGCTGGAGGTGCGCGAGGTCAACTTCGGCATCGGCGACAAGAACCTGCTGGAGCGGGTGTCGCTGACCGCCAGGCCCGGCACCCTGACCGCGATCATCGGCGGGTCGGGCGCCGGCAAGACCACGCTGTCGCGGCTGATCGCCGGATACGCCACCCCGACCGCGGGCTCGGTCACCTTCGAGGGCCACAACATCCACACCCAGTACGGTTCGCTGCGCACCCGGATCGGCATGGTGCCCCAGGACGACGTCGTGCACCGGCAGCTGACCGTCAACCAGGCGCTGGGCTACGCCGCCGAGCTGCGGCTGCCCCCCGACACCAGCAAGGCCGACCGCGCACAGGTCGTCGCCCAGGTGCTCGACGAGCTGGGGCTGACCAAGCACGCCGACACCCGCGTCGACAAGCTGTCCGGCGGCCAGCGCAAGCGCGCGTCGGTGGCCCTCGAGCTGCTGACCGGGCCGTCGCTGCTGATCCTGGACGAGCCCACGTCGGGGCTGGACCCGGCGCTGGACCTGCAGGTGATGACGATGCTGCGCCAGCTCGCCGACGCCGGCCGCGTGGTGCTCGTGGTCACCCATTCGCTGACCTACCTTGACGTCTGCGACCAGGTGCTGCTGATGGCGCCCGGCGGCAAGACCGCCTACCTGGGGCCGCCGGACCAGATCGGCGGCGCCATGGGCACCACCAACTGGGCCCAGATTTTCGCGAAGGTGGGCGCCGACCCCGACGAGGCGAACCGCCGCTTTCTGGCGCAGAACAAACCGCCGCCACCGGTGGAGTCGGCGCCGGCCGACCTCGGCGCCCCGGCGCGCACCAGCGTGCGTCACCAGTTCTCCACCGTCGCCCGGCGCCAGGTCCGGCTGGTGGTCTCCGACCGCGCCTACTTCGTGTTCCTGGCCTTGCTGCCGTTCGTCCTCGGCGCGTTGTCGCTGACCGTCCCGGGCAACACCGGGTTCGGCATCGCCTCACCGACCAGCGGGACGCCCGACGAATCGGCTCAGATCCTGACCCTGACGTCGGTCGCCGCCGTCTTCATGGGCACCGCGCTGACGATCCGCGACCTGATCGGCGAGCGCGCCATCTTCCGGCGCGAACAAGCGGTGGGCCTGTCGACGACCGCCTACCTCGCCGCGAAGCTGACGGTGTTCTGCGCGTTCGCGATCGTGCAGGCGGCCATCGTGACGGGCATCGTGCTGGTGGGCAAGGGGGCGCCGACGCAGCCGGCGGTACTGCTCGGTAACCCTAGCCTCGAGCTGTTCGTGACCATCGCCGCGATGTGCGTGGCCTCCGCGGTACTGGGGTTGGTGCTGTCGTCGCTGGCACGCTCCAGCGAACAGATCATGCCGCTGCTGGTGGTGTCGCTCATGCTGCAGCTGGTGCTCGCCGGCGGCATGGTCCCCGTGACCGGCCGGATCTTCCTCGACCAGCTGTCCTGGCTGATGCCGTCGCGTTGGGGGTATGCGGCGTCGGCCTCGACGGTCAATGTGCGGTTGCTGGTGCCGGGCTCGCTGGTGCAGCAGGACAGCCATTGGGCGCACACGCCCGGCGCGTGGCTGCTCGACATGGGGATGCTCGCCGCGCTGTCGGCGATCTACGCCGCCATCGTGCGGTGGCGGATCCGGCTCAAGCGCTAATCCGTCGCGTCGAAACGCAGCCCGTGCGCCAGCGCGAAGGCCATCGCCTGGCCGACGTCGACGCGCGCACCCGCCAGCGACGCGGTGCGCCACACCGAGGGGTCCACGATGGCGCCGCGCAGGTCGGCGTCGTCGAGCCGGGCGCCCGTCGTGCGCACGCCGGACAGGTCGGCACCGCGCAGCACGGCCTTGCGCAGGTCGGCCTCCACCAGGCTGGCCTCCCGCAGCCGGCACCCGCTCAGGTCGAGCCCGCGCAGGTCGTTGCCGCCGAGCACCGCGAGGGTGAAATCCACCTCGTCAAACGCCATCGGGCGCATCCGGCACTGCACGAAGACCGAGCCCAGCATGCTGCACTGCGCAAACGAGCTATGCCACAGCAGGGTTCGCTCGAACGTGCAGTTGCGAAACGCCGACCCGCTGTGGCGCGACTCGGCCAGGTTGACGCCGCCGAAGTCGCAGTCGCTGAACACCACCCGCTCGGTGCGCAGCCGGCTGAGGTCCTCGTCGCGAAAGTCCGTGCCGGCGAACTCGCGATCGACCCAGTGCTGCAACGCGGAATCAGCTCGCGGCGAGGGTTTCCAGGGCGTACTCGCTGACGGCGATGAGCGCGTCCCTGGCCGACCGGCGGTCCCGGGCGTCGACCGTGATCACCGGGATGTGCCGGGGCAGCGCCAGCGCCTCGCGCACCGCCTCGACGGGATACCGCGGCGCGCCGTCGAACTCGTTGACCGCGATCAAAAACGGCAGGTTGCGGTGCTCGAAGAAGTCGACGGCGGCGAAGCTGTCCTGCAGCCGCCGGCAGTCGACCAGGACGATCGCGCCGATCGCGCCGCGCACCAGGTCGTCCCACATGAACCAGAACCGGCGCTGACCCGGGGTCCCGAACAGGTAGAGCACCAGCTCCTCGTCCAGGGTGATCCGGCCGAAGTCCATCGCGACGGTGGTGGTCCTCTTGTCCGGGGTGGCCTCCAGCGCGTCGACGCCGGTCGACGCGTCGGTGAGCATCGCCTCGGTGCGCAGCGGCATGATCTCCGAGACGGCCCCGACGAACGTGGTCTTGCCGACACCGAACCCGCCCGCGACGACGATCTTCGTCGAGGCGTGGGCCCCCCGGCGGACCGGGTCAGAGTGCTTTAAGGCCACGCAGTGTCCTCCCTATCAACTCGTAGCGCTCGTCCCTGGTGGAACGCTCGGTCAGCGTCCTCTGCACCCGAAGGTAGCCGGACAGCACCAGATCGCCGACCAGGACGCGCGCGACGCCGACCGGAATATCCAGCCGCGCCGAGATTTCCGCGACCGACGGGCTGTCGACGCACAGTCGGATGATCTTGCCTCTCGGGTCGTTGGACGGCCACCGGTGAGCCAGGCCGGCCTGCAACGCCTGTATCGGCGCTTCCAGCGGAAGGTCGACGTCGGTGTCGGTCC
>NZ_LZKL01000027.1 GCF_001668725.1 Mycobacterium sp. E787
GGGCTGTTCGGCGCCGCCGGCGCCGAAAATCCCGCCGTTGCCGCCGGCGCCGCCGTGCCCGCCCGGGCCGGCGCTGGAGAGGCCGCCCGCGCCGCCGGCGCCCCCGGCGCCGAACAGCGCACCGTTTCCGCCGTTACCGCCGTTTCCCCCGACGGGCCCGGACCAGCCCGCGCCGCCCGCGCCGGCGGCGCCGAGCAGCCCGGCGGCCCCGCCATTGCCGCCGTTGGGGTGGCCGGCACCGCCGGAGCCGCCGGCCCCGCCGTTGCCGATCAAGATTCCGGCGTCCCCGCCGTTCTGCCCGGTTCCCGGCGCCCCGTTGGCGCCGTTGCCGATCAGCGGCCGCCCGAACAGCGCCTCGGTCGGCCCGTTCACGGCGTTCAGCAGGGTCTGCTGGACGTTGGCGGCCTCGGCGCCGACGTACGAGGCCCCGCCCGCGCTCAAGGTCTGCACGAACTGGTCATGAAACGCCGCCGCCCGGGCGCTCAGCGCATGAAACTCCTGCGCCTGGCCGGAAAACAGCGCCGCGACGGCCGCCGACACCTCGTCGGCGCCCGCGGCAAGCACCCGCGTTGTCGAGGCCGCGGCGGCGGCACGGGCCGCGTTCAGCGTGGTACCGATACCGGCCAACTCCGAAGCCGCCGCCCCCAGCGCCTCCGGTGCAGTGATCACAAATGACATTTCCCCCCGCACCTTTCCTCAGGTCCTAGGACGGACGTTATCGCTAGCGCGCATCGAGCGCAGTGGATCGACGGCGTGGGGCCGGCGGTAGCCTGGCCGGGTGGACTTCGCCGCCGCGTTCCTCGACGAGAACCGGGCCTTCGCTGAGCTTTTCCGTGCCGCCGACCAGTCGACGCCGGTGCCGACGTGCCCGGGCTGGACGCTGACCCAACTGATGCGCCACGTCGGGCGCGGTGACCGCTGGGCGGCGCAGATCGTGCGCGACCGGCTCGACCACTACCTCGACCCGCGGACCGTGGAGGGCGGCAAGCCGCCACCCGATCCCGCCGACGCCATCTCGTGGCTGCAGGGCGGCGCGCAGCGGCTCGTCGACGCCGTCGAGCTCTCCGGCGTGGAGACGCCGGTGTGGACCTTCCTCGGGACGCGCCCGGCGAACTGGTGGGTCCGGCGGCGGCTGCACGAGACGGCGGTGCACCGCGCCGACGCCGCCATCGCGACGGGAAGCGAATTCACCCTCGGGGCGGACGTCGCGGCCGACGCGATCACGGAGTGGCTTGAGCGCGTGGCGATTCAGGCCGGAAGCGACGGGGCGCCGCTGCCGCTCGAGGACGGCGACACCCTGCACCTGCACGCCACCGATCCGGGGCTCGGAGAGGCCGGCGAATGGACGATCGGCGTCGACGGGGGAGCGATCACCTGGTCCCACGAACACGGCAAGGGCAGCGCGGCGCTGCGGGGCGGCGCCACGGAGCTGCTGCTGGCGATCGTCCGTCGGGTCCCGGTGGCCGACACCGGTATCCAACTGTTCGGGAACGACGCCGTCTGGCAGAAGTGGCTGGACCGTACGCCGTTGTGATTCGGGTGGACACGGTACCTTGCTGACCATGACCACATCGGAGATCGCCACCGTTCTGGCGTGGCACGACGCCCTCAACGCCTCCGACCTGGACACGTTGGTGGCCCTGTCCAGCGACGACATCGAAATCGGCGACGCCCACGGGGCCGCGCAGGGCCACGAGGCGCTACGCCGGTGGGCCGGCTCCCGCGAAGGCGCGGCGGAACTGGGCCGGATGTATGTGCACGACGGCGTCGTGGTCGTCGAACAGAAGGTCAGCACCCCGGACGGAGGCGTCACCACCGCCGCGTCGGCCTTCCGGGTGGTCCGCGACCACGTCACCGCGGTGTTCCGGCACCGGGATTTGGCGGCGGCGCTGGCGGCCACGGAAGTGACCGAAGCCGACCTCGTCAATTAGCGCCCACTAGGAGAGGCAGTCATGCGCGGGATCATCCTGGCCGGTGGATCGGGCACTCGCCTGCATCCGATCACCATCGGCATCAGCAAACAGTTGTTGCCGGTCTACGACAAACCGATGGTGTACTACCCGCTGTCCACGCTGATGATGGCGGGGATCCGCGACATCCTGGTGATCACGACGCCCCACGACGCGGCCGGCTTCCAGCGGCTGTTGGGCGACGGCTCGCAGTTCGGCATCAACCTCAGCTACGTCCAGCAGGCCCAACCCGAAGGTCTGGCACAGGCTTTCGTGCTCGGCGCCGACCACCTCGGGAACGATTCGGCGGCGTTGGTGTTGGGCGACAACATCTTCTACGGTCCCGGGCTGGGCACCAGCCTCAGCCGCTTCCAAAACATCGACGGCGGAGCGATTTTCGCTTACTGGGTGGCCAACCCGTCGGCCTACGGCGTCGTCGAGTTCTCCGACGACGGCATGGCGCTGTCGCTGGAGGAGAAGCCGGCCACGCCGAAGTCCCAGTACGCGGTCCCGGGCCTGTACTTCTACGACAACGACGTGATCGAGATCGCCAAGAGCCTGAAGAAATCGGCGCGCGGTGAGTACGAGATCACCGAGGTCAACCAGATCTACCTCAACCGGGGCCGGCTGGCGGTCGAGGTGATGGCCCGTGGCACCGCCTGGCTGGACACGGGCACCTTCGACTCGCTGCTGGACGCCAGCGACTACGTCCGCACGCTGGAACGGCGGCAGGGACTCAAGGTCAGTGTCCCGGAGGAAATCGCGTGGCTGCAGGGCTGGATCACCGACGAGCAGCTGGCCGAACGGGCACAGACCTTGGTCAAGTCCGGCTACGGCGACTACCTGCTGGCGCTGCTGGAACAGCGACGCTGACCGGCTTTGCCAGTACCGCGGCGATCGCCGTCGTCAACGGCACCGACAGTGCCAGCGCGATGCCGCCGACCGCGGAGCGGGCGATCTCGATGGCCACGCTCTCGCTGATCAGCACGTCGCCAAGTGAGCGGTTGGCGACGCTGAACAGCAGCAGCAGCGGCAGCGAGGTGCCCGCGTAGGCGAGCACCAGCGTGTAGACCGTGCTGGCGATGTGGTCGCGGCCCACCCGGAGCGCGCCCAGGAAGATGGCCTGCCGCGACGTGTCACCGCCGAGATTGGCGAGCTCGAACACCGTCGACGCCTGCGTCACCGTCACGTCGTTGAGCACGCCGAGCGACCCGATGATGAACCCGGCGAGCAGCAGCCCGCTGATCGACACGTTGCCCAGATACGCCGACACCTGCGAATTCTGGTCGTCGGACAAACCGGTGAGATGTGCCAGATCGACTGCGGCCCAGGACAATCCGGCGGCGAGCAACAGCGCCGTCAGGGTGCCCAGCAGCGCGGCGCTGGTGCGCAGGTTGACGCCGTGGGCGAGGTAGATCACCGCGTAGAGGATGGCCGCCGACGCCACCAGCGCCACCGGGAGGGCCGGTGCGCCGTCCCGCAGCGCCGGCAGCAGGAACACCACCAGCACCAGGAAGGCGACCACGATGCCGACCAGCGCGAGCAGCCCCCGCCAGCGGGCCACGGCCACGACCACCACCGCGAACGCGACCGCGAGCGCGACCAGCGCCCAGCCGCGTTCGAAATCGTAGAACGCGTAGTTCGTCGTTCCCTGCTCGTCGACCTGCCGCACGACGCGGACGCGGTCACCCGGCGCGAAGTGCGGCTGGCCCGGGCCCGGGGAGGACTCCAGCAGCGTCTTGGCGCCGGCGTTCGGCCCGGAATCGATCGCGACGAGCGTCTGCACGCACCGCCCGGCGCCGGGCTGGGCCGGCTGCGGCGCGGTGGTGAGCACCTGGCTGGCCGACGGGCTGCCGCAGTCGCCGATGGCGCTCGACACCACGTGCCCCTTCTGGATGCTCGCGGAACCGCCGGACGCGTTCTGGAACGGCAGCGGGATGTCGACGTGCTGGCGGCTCGGCCACAGCAGCACCGCGCCGGCGATCACGGCCACCCCCATCGCGACCAAAAGCCCGACGACGATCTTGGCGGGCAGTGGATTCAGCGAAGCGGGGCCCCCGGACGGACTGCGCAGGCTGTGCGAGTGCGAGTGCGAGTGGGTCACCCGGTCGAGGGTAGAGGGCGCCGCTGCGAGCTTGCTTACTGCCGATAACTGCTCAGGAAGTTGCCCAGCCGCTCGATCGCGGCGGCGAGGTCGCGCGACCACGGCAGCGTCACGATGCGCAGGTGATCGGGCTCGGGCCAATTGAAGCCGGTGCCCTGGGTCACCAGGATCTTCTCGGACAACAGCAGCTCGAGGACGAGCTGCTCGTCGTCGGCGATGTCGTAGACCTCGGGATCCAGGCGGGGAAACGCGTACAGCGCACCTTCCGGCTTGACGCAGGACACCCCCGGGATCTCGTTGAGCTTGGTCCAGGCGACGTCGCGCTGCTCCAGCAGCCGGCCGCCCGGAAGCACCAGGTCCTCGATGCTCTGGTGGCCGCCGAGGGCGACCTGGATGGCGTGCTGCGCAGGAACGTTGGGGCACAGCCGCATGTTGGCCAGCAGGCTGATGCCCTCGATGAAGCTGCTGGCGTGGTCCTTGGGGCCGGTGATGGCCAGCCACCCGGCCCGATAGCCCGCGACCCGGTAGGCCTTCGACAGGCCGTTGAACGTCAGGCACAGCATGTCGGGCGCGAGCGAGGCCACGTTGATGTGCTTGGCGTCGTCGTAGAGGATCTTGTCGTAGATCTCGTCGGCGAGCAGAAGCAGCTGATGCTTGCGCGCCAGATCGACCATCTGCGTGAGGATTTCGCGACTGTAGACCGCGCCGGTCGGGTTGTTGGGATTGATCACGACCAGCGCCTTGGTCCGCTCGGTGATCTTGGACTCCAGGTCGGCGATGTTCGGCTGCCAGCCTTGGGTCTCGTCGCACAGGTAATGCACGGGGGTGCCGCCCGCCAGCGACGTCGACGCGGTCCACAGCGGGTAGTCCGGCGCCGGGATCAACACCTGGTCGCCGTTGTCGAGCAGGGCCTGCAGCGTCATCGTGATCAGCTCGGAGCACCCGTTGCCCAGGAAGACGTCGTCGACGTCGAACCGGGGGAAGCCCTCGACCAACTCGTACCGGGTGACCACCGCGCGCCGGGCGGGCAGGATGCCCTGCGAGTCGGAGTAGCCCTGCGCGTACGGCAGGGCCTGGATCATGTCGCGCATGATCACGTCGGGCGCCTCGAAGCCGAACGGCGCCGGGTTGCCGATGTTGAGCTTGAGGATGCGGTGTCCCTCGGCCTCCAGCCGCGCGGCGTGCTGGTGCACCGGGCCGCGGATCTCGTACAGGACGTCCTGCAGCTTCGACGACTGCGCGAAGGTCCGCTGCCGGTGATGGCCGACCGGATGCACGGGCAGCTGGTGTGTAGTCACGACACTATGGTGCCATCGTTGTCCACCGAAATTTGCTGGAGACCTGATTCTGTGATCAACGCGCGCGCGGCGCGCGGCATTTTCACTATTCCCGATGTGAGTAAACACGCGTTACGCTCATGTGGACGAATCGGGCACGTCGCCAAACCCGAGCCTGACCGAAGGGAAGCCCGCATGCGTGGCATCGAGGCTCGGCTCGAAGCTTTGACAGGGTAGGCGTGGACTTCTGGGCCCCTCCCGAGATCACATCAGCCCTGATTCATTCAGGGCCGGGGCCCGGATCGTTGCTCACCGCTGCCAACGCTTGGCGCCAGCTGGCGGTCGAGCTGGGACAGACCGCCGCTGACCACGCCTCCACCGTGGCGCGCATTCCCTGGCACGGACCGTCAGCGACGGCGATGACGCTCTCCACCCTTCCCTACGTCACCTGGCTACACACCACCGCAGCCCAGGCCGCCCAGATGTCGATGGCGGCCACCACCATGGCCGGCTCGTTCCTCGACACCCAGGCAGCAGTCGTGCATCCCAGCGTGGTCGCCGCCAATCGCGCGCACCTGGCTCAACTGATCGCGACAAACTTCTTCGGCATCAACTTCCCCGCGATCGCCGCAACCGAGGTTCAGTACTTGCAGATGTGGGCGGATAACACGACCGCCATGCTCGGCTATCAAGCCACCAGCCTGCAGACGATGGCGATGCCGACGTTCAGCCTGCCGTCCCCGATGACCACTCCAACCGCCACGGCGGCTCAAACGGCCACGGTGTCCGCGGCGGCAGTACCCGCCCAATCAGGTTTCTTCTCCAACCCGTTCGTCCAGACCGTCAACGGCTATCTGCAGAACCTGGTCAGCAGCGGCCTTTTCAACCCACAGTCATTTATTGGGTTGATCACGAGCGGCCACGATTACTTCCCCGGTCAGTACCCGGACATCCTGGCCGCCACCCCGCGCAACCTGGCCATTGCCTACAACCTCACCGGTCCCGAGGCCGTGGGAGGCGCTCCCAACGTCTACGCTGCCGCTGCCTATGCGCCCGCTGAGACTTCTGTCACCGCGTCAATGGGCAAGGGAATGTACGTCAGCAACCTCGTGGTCCCGCCCTCGGCGGTCACCTCCCCGATCCAGCTTGCCGCCGCAGAGGCACCGCTGGTGGCGACGACAGCCGACGGCACTCCGCTGATCCCGATGTTCGTCCCGCCGATGCCGCCGGGCGCACGTAAGGCCCAGCAGGATAAGCCGGCAGAGAAAGGCTATGGACCGCCGATCTTCGGCACGATCATGCGCCGACCGCCGGCAGGCGGATGAGACAGAGGATCACGACGCCGGATTTGTCATCAGCGCAATCAAAGACCAGGGACCGCCCCGCCCGGTCAACCTCCGCGCCAGGCTGTGCCAGATTCCGCCAGCGACCCCGTTACGGAGTTGCCGACTCGCCGGCCCGACCTCCATTGGGAGGCGCAGACTTTCGGACCCAGAAGTCTCGGCAAATTTGGCCCAGCTGTCCATAAAGAGGGCTGGCCTGGCAATCGTTTTGGTATCTGTGCGCGGGGTCATCGGCCGGGGAGTTGTCGACGCAAGCCTGGTGGGCGACGGGATCGGCGATGCCGGCACAGGGATCGTCGGCGCGTGCTTGTGGTGCTGGAAAGCAGAGGGACGCCAGTGCAATGGCCGCTCCCGCCGACACGCCCATGACTGCCCTGTTCATTCAGAGCTTCCTTTCGTGACCCCCTGATGGCCGCCGGGTTGTCGCACTCCAGCATCGCCCAAAATCATTGCCGTGGCACGCGAGGTTTTTCCGACGCGTTGCCGCATTCCGCTGATCAGCGCGGCGTGGTTCTAAATCTCTCCGGATAACCGCCCTCATTGACGGGCGCAGGCTTTCGGAGCGAGAAGTTACCCACAAATTTGGCCCACCTGTCCGTCCAGGGGGCTCGCTCCCTCACAATCACCCAGTTGGTATCTGCGCATGGGGTTATCGCGCGGGGGTCTGTCAATGCAAGCCTGGTGGGCAGCGGGATCGGGGATGCTGGCGCAGGGCTCGTCGGCGTGCGCTCGTACCGGCGGGATGAAGAGGGGTGCCAGTGTTATCGCTGCCGCGGCTGAAACGCCGATTATTGCCCGCTTCATCAGTTCTTCCTTTCGTAACCCCCTGATCACCGCGTCGTTGTCGGCACCGCCACAGTGTCGCACTTTGCGGCGCCGCTCACAGTGCAACTGATCCCGGCCGGCCGCGCCGCGCCGATCGCGGTCACCTGGCCGACCGATAGGTGACAAGACACAAGTGGTGGCGGGTGACGAATGGGCCCTCGGTGTCTACGCCACTGAGAACGCCCTCACCAGCGCATATGCTGGCGAGGGCCGTTCTCTGAGAGACCTCAGTCTGTGATCAACGCTTGCCCGGCGGGCGCGCGCCGCGCGCGATGCCCAGGCCCTTTACGGGGGTTTCGGGCTTTGCCGCGTCGCCATCGGGCTGCGTGGACGGCTCCGGCTTTTGCTCGGGCTCGGCCTTCTCCGCGGGTTGCTCGACCGGCGCCTCCGCCGCCGTGGCGGCGGGTGCGGCCTTCCTGGCACCGGGTCGCTTGGCGCCGGCGGCGATGCCCAGGCCCTTCACCGGCGCGGCGGGAGCCGCAGGCGCCTCGGGTCCAGCGGCCGGAGCGGCGGGCTCGGCGGGTGCCTCGGTTGCTTTCGCCGCGGGCGCGGCCTTCTTCGCGCCGGGCCGCTTGGCGCCGGCCGCGAGGCCCAGTCCCTTCGCGGGAGCGGCCGGAGCGGCCGGAGCGGGGGGCGCCTCGGGGGCCTCGGCTTTGGCGGCCGGCGCGGGCGCGGCTTTCTTGGCGCCGGGCCGCTTGGCCCCGCCGGCGATACCCAACCCCTTGGCGGGGGCCGGGGGGGCCTTCGCCGGCTCGGTGGCTTTCGCCGGCTCGGCGGCCTTCGCGGGCTCCTCGGCCTCGGTCGGCGCCTCGGCGGGCGCGGTCGCGACGGCGGCCTTGGGCGCCGCGGCGGCGCGCTTCTCGGCTTCCTTTGCGGCCGTGCCCTTTTCGGGCAGGGTCGCCTTGTCGTACTCGAGCGACCCGAGCAGGATCTGGGCCACGTCGAGCACCTCGACGCCGCTGCGACCGGCTTCCTCCTGCCGGTCGTTCACACCATCGGTCACCATCACGCGGCAGAACGGGCAGCCGGTCGCGATGGTCGCTGCCCCGGTGGCCAGCGCCTCATCGACGCGTTCGTGGTTGATGCGCTTGCCGATGTGCTCTTCCATCCACATCCGGGCACCCCCGGCGCCGCAGCAGAAGCTGCGCTCGGCGTTGCGCGGCATCTCGGTGAGGTTCGCCCCGGACGCCTCGATCAGCTCGCGCGGCGCCTCGTAGACCTTGTTGTGCCGGCCCAGGTAGCACGGGTCGTGGTAGGTGATGTCCTGGGCGACGGGCGTCACGGGCACCAGCTTGTTGTCCCGGATCAGCCGGTTGAGCAGCTGGGTGTGGTGCAGCACGGTGTAGTTGGAGCCCAGCTGCCGGTATTCGCGGCCCAGCGTGTTGAAGCAGTGCGGGCAGGTGACGACGATCTTGCGGTCGACGGTCTCGACGCCCTCGAAGAGCCCGTCGAGGGTCTCCACGGCCTGCTGGGCCAGCTGCTGGAACAAGAACTCGTTGCCCGACCGGCGCGCGGAGTCGCCGTTGCAGGATTCGCCCGTCCCGAGCACCAGGAACTTCACCCCGGCGACGGCCAGCAGCTCGGCGACGGCCTTGGTGGTCTTCTTCGCCTTGTCGTCGTAGGCGCCCGCACAGCCCACCCAGAACAGGTACTCGAAGCCGTCGAAGCTGTCGACGTCCTCGCCGTAAACCGGCACGTCGAAGTCGACCTCGTCGATCCAGTTGGTCCGGTCGGCGGCGTTCTGCCCCCACGGGTTGCCTTTGGTCTCAAGGTTTTTGAACAGCACCGACAGCTCGGAGGGGAACTCCGATTCCATCATCACCTGGTAGCGGCGCATGTCGACGATGTGGTCGACGTGCTCGATGTCCACCGGGCACTGCTCGACGCAGGCGCCGCACGTCACACAGGACCACAGCACGTCGGGGTCGATGACGCCACGCTGTTCGAGGGTGCCGACCAGCGGCCGGGTGGCCTGCTCCGGCCCGGAGCCCATGACGCGCCCGAAGCCGGACTCGGGGACGTGGTGTTCCTCGGCGTGCTTCTCACCGGCCAGTTCCTCGCCGAGCCCGCCCTCCGGCGTGTTCTCGGCGGGCGTCTCCTTGTCACCGAGGATGTACGGCGCCTTGGCCATCCAGTGGTCGCGCAGGTCCATGATGACGAGCTTGGGGGACAACGGCTTTCCGGTGTTCCACGCCGGGCATTGGGACTGGCAGCGCCCGCACTCGGTGCAGGTGGCGAAGTCGAGCATCCCCTTCCAGCTGAAGTCCTCGATCTTGCCGCGGCCGAATTCGGCGTCGTCGGGCGGGTTTTCGAAGTCGATCGGCTTGCCGTCGGCCTCGATCGGCAGCAGCGGGCCGAGCCCGTCGGGCAGCCGCTTGAAGATGACGTTGATCGGCGCCGTGAAGATGTGCAGGTGCTTGGAGTGCAGCACGATCAGCAGGAACGCCAGCATGACACCGATGTGCAGCAGCAGCGACACCGTCTCGATGGTCTCGTTGGCCGGCTGGCCGAGCGGGCGCAGGATCGCTCCGAACAGATGCGACAGGAACGCCGGCTTGCCGTAGGGCAGCGTGCCGTTGTTGACGGCGGAGCCACGGACCAGCACGTAGGTCCAGATGACGTTGAAGATCATGAACAGAATCAGCCACGCGCCCCCGGTGTGCGAGCCGTAGAACCGGGACTGCCGGCCGTATTCCTTCGGCTCGCTGCGAAGCCGGATGATGGCGAAGGTCGTGATGCCGAGGAAGACGGCGGTCGCGAAGAAGTCCTGCAGGAAGCCCAGCGCGTCCCATCGGCCGATGATCGGGATGTGGAAGTTGGACTGGAAGAGCAGCCCGTAGGCCTCGATGTAGACGGTGAGCAGGATGAAGAAGCCCCACATGGTGAAGAAGTGCGCCAGGCCGGGAAGCGACCACTTCAGCAGCTTGCGTTGCCCGAAGACCTCGGACAGCTCCGCGGAGACCCGCCCCGGAATGTCATCGGTGTGCCCGGGGGCGGGTTTCCCGGAGGTGACCAGCTTGAAGAGCCACAGGACCCGCCGTGCCGCGAAAAGGAGCACGAGCAACGTCATGCCCATGCCCACGACCAGTCTGATGAGCATCTGCGTGGTCACAAAAAATCTCCCCGATGCATAGTCACTCTGCCTGCTCTGCTTCCCGATCAGCCCTGCTCATAGTTACATCTCCGCCGCTTTCGGTGCGAGATAGGCTGCCCTAACTTACTGGCGGCCGGCCGCGTCAGTGCCCGAACGGCGGCTGAGGGAGGGGCAGCGGCAACGGGCGCTGTCGCGTGGTGGTCGGCGCGGCGGTCGTGGTCGGCGCCGCGGTCGTGGTCGGTGCGGCGCTCGTAGTGGTCGGCTGGGCGCTGGTGGTCGTCGGCGCCGCCGTCGTGGTGGGCGCCTGGCTGGTGGTGGTGTCGGGCGGCTGCGTCGAGGGCTGCGGCGGCGGCGGGAGCACCGTGACGGTGGTGGTGCCGTTCGGCGCCGTGATCGTCTCTGTCTGCGATGTTTGCGGCGGCGCCGGTTCGTTCGGGGTGTTGTTGTTCACCGGGTTCGGTTTCGGGTGGCCCAGGGTGAGCGCCAACACCACCGCGACCAGTATCGCCGCGGCCGCGCCGACAACGCTGAGCACCAGCGCGGTGCGTTTGTACCAGGGTAGCGACGCCGGGGCGGCGGCGTAGCGGCCGCTGTCCGCGGGTTCCAATCCCGTTGGCTCCCGGCTGTATTCGCCCGTCATGTCGGGTCCCGAGTACGGGACCGGCTCGGCGGCGTCGTCTTCGTCCTGCGACCAGGCCAGCGGACTGGCGCCCTCGGCGGCCCGGGCGGTCTCCACCGTCTCGGTCGGGCTCTCGACGACGGGACCCGCCGCCGTCGCGAGGCCCGCCGCGGCCTGCTGCTCGCCGAGCACCGCCGCGCCGACGGCGGCGCTGAAGGCGGGCTGCGGTGCGACGTGCACCGGCGCTTGCAGGCGCTCGGACAGGCGCGCACTGATCAGCGGGATGTCGGCGCCCCCGCCGACGGCGGCCACGGCGGCCAGGCTGGAGCGCTGAATCCCGTTGCGCTGCAAAGTGTCTTCCACGGAGCTGACGAGTCGGTCCAGCGGTGGGGAGATGAGCTGGTCGAGTTCGGAGCGGCTGAGCCGGACCTCACCACCCGGACCCGCGATGGTGGCGACGGTCGCCGCCGACAGCCGCTCCTTGGCGCGACGGCAGTCCGCGAGCAGGCGCGACTGCGAGCCGATCCGTGCGGTGCTGGCCAGGGCGGCGCCGTCGCCCTCCCCGGGCCAGGCACCGGTGGCGTCGGAGGCACCCGCGCGCACGTACTGCAGGACGAGCTGATCGATCGCGTCGCCGGAGAAATCGGTGTAGCGCACCGACGGCCCGATCTGCCGGAAGTTGGATCCGGCATCGACCAGGGTGACGCTCGTCCCGGTGGCGCCGAAATCGCACAGCGCGACGACGCCGTCGGCCGGAAACCCCGGCCGGGTGCGCAGCGTCGCCAGCGCGGCCGTCGCATCGGAGATCAGCGCCGGCGCCACACCGCCGCGGGTCAGGTCCCGCTGGGCGAAGAACTCCTCTCGCAGCGCGGTGGTCTGCGCTTCGGACCAGTACGCGGGGACCGCGACGGTGACCGGTGTGCCGTAGCCGACCGCGCGGGCCATCGCCTCGATCGCCTCGACCGTCAGTACCTCGCCGAGGTACTTCGTGCCGTCGGCGGCCACCAACGGAGCCCGGTCGCCGACCCGTTCGACGAACCCGCGCAACACCAGCCCGGATTCGGTCAGGTTCGGGTTTTCTTCGGGCAGCCCGATCTCCGTCGGCCGGTTCTCGAACAGCGTCAACACCGCACTGCGAACCACCGGAGCACCGGTCCCGCGGGCCGCAACCAGGTTGGCCGCGCCGATCGACAAGCCCAGCGACTCGCTCATATCGCACACCCCATTCCAGCGAGTCTATGAGCGTGGCGCCGTCACCCGATGCCGGGCGGCAGCGTGATCACCGTCGGGACCTCGGGGATGGTGATCACCGACGGCAGCGACGGCAGATGGTGCCGATGCGTCGGCTGCGGTTGGGTGGGCTGACGTGTCGGCTGCTGCTGGGTGGGCTGCTGGACCGGCGGCTCGGCCGCGCTGCTGGTGGGCGGCGGCGCGGGCGACTCGGTGGTGGTCGGAGGCGGCGTGGTCGTGGTCGTAACGGTCGTCGCGGTGGTGCTGCTCGTGGTGCTCGGGTTGTGGCTGGTGCCCTGACCGCCTTGAAGCAGCTGCATGAGCCCGTAGACGATCAGCGCCAGCAGGATCAGGACGGCGATCACCCACGCGATGATCCCGACGGGTTTCCGGTACCAGGGGGTGGGTTCGTGTTCCTGGTCGAACGGGTCGACGGCCTCGACGGGCTCCGGCTGGTCGGCCGGCATTTCCGGTGGTGGCGGGGCTTCGTCCCCCGCTGGTGGGGGTCCGCCCAGACCGCCGTAGTTGCGATACTGCGTCTGCTGGTTGTGGAAATCGTCGGGTGGGCCGTTGCGTGCCACAAAACCGATGGTACTGACCCCGCCTGGGGCCCGGCTCAGTCGGCGCCGGCCGGCGCGGTCACCGACGCCCGCGTGCCACCGCCGACCGTCGACGTGACCTTCAGCGATCCACCCATCGCATCGATGCGGACCGCCAGCGACGCCAGGCCGATGTGCCCCTGGGCGACGCATCGTTTCAGGATGGCCGGGTCGAACCCGGCTCCGTCGTCGACGACGCCGAGCGTGATGACGTCGCCCGCTCGGGCGAGGCTCACCCGCACGGTGCTCGCCCGTGCATGTTTGTTCGCGTTGGCGAGCAATTCGCGGGCCGCCCGGTACAGCAAGGACTGCGACCGGGGGCGGCCGACCTCTCCGAGGTCGGCTTCGACGGTGAAGTGGCCGCGGCGCTCGTAGTCGCGAATCAGCTCACGCAGCGCGGCGGTCAGCCCCACCGCGGTGAGCACCTGGGGATGCAGCGCGGTGACGACGCTGCGCAGCTGGGCTGCGGTGTCGTGGATCGCCTGGACGGCGGCGTCCAGTCCCGGGTCCGTGTACCTTTCGCGGACGGCATCGAGCTCGAGGCGCGCCGCGAGCAGATCCTGCAGCGGCCCGTCGTGCAGCCGCTCGGCCAGCGCCCGGGCGTTGCGCTCGTCGGCGCGCATCGCCTCGGTGACCAGCGTGCGGCGCATGTCGAGCAACGCCGCCACCCGGGCCGCGGCGCGGGTCAGGAAATAACACAGCGCGGTCATCGCCGCCGCCAACCAGAGCAGCAACCCGAAATGCGTGTACACCACGCCCGGGAGCTCAACCGTGTCGTCGCGCTTGGAATAGACGAACCACACGCCGAGATATCCCACTGCGGTGGCGATTCCGACGGCGGCCGTCAGCGCCGGGCGGTCCTGGAATGCCACCGAGATCGGCAGCAGGAAGAACACCGGCAGCAACGCCACGGTGGCCCCGCCGGAGACCACGCACAAGGCGACCACCGTCAGCACGTCGATGCACGTCGATGCCCAGCCGGCCCACGACGGCACCGGTCCGCGCAGCACCACCACCACCCACAACAGCGCGGCGACGCTGTAGGTGCCGAGGATCAGGGCATAGGCCAACGGCAGCCAGTGCTCGACCTCCCACACCGACACCAACAGGACGATCAAACCGATCAGCGGCAAGCGCAGAAACGCCGACAGGCGGACGGGCTCGGCCGCCACGAAGTCGACCATTCGAGCCAGCGGGCGGGCCATGCTATTCGAGCAGCCCGCGCCGCATCGCCGCCGCGACGGCCGCGGCGCGGTCGCTGACGCCGAGTTTCTCGTACAACCGCTGCACGTGGGTCTTGACCGTGGACGGCGCCAGGTACAGCTCGGCGGCGATCGCGGGGATGCTCAGACCCTGGGCGATGAAATCGAGCACCTCGCGCTCCCGGGGGCTGAGCACCGGCGGCTGCGCTTCGCCGCGCCTTCGGATCTCCCCGGCCAGACCGGCGGCCAGGGCCGGCGACACCACGTCGCGGCCCTCAGCGCAGTCGAGAACGCCTTGGACGATCTCGTTTTTCGTCGATTCTTTGGGCAGGAATCCCGCGGCGCCCTCCGCCAGCGCCTGGAAGACGATCGCCGATTCGTCGTGCGCCGAGAGCAGCAGCACCCGGGTCGGCAGGTCGTCGGCCCGCACGGCGGCGGCCACCTTGGCGCCGTCCATCCCGGGCATCCGGTAATCGAGCAGGGCGACGTGCGGGAGATGGGTCTTGATCAGCTCCAGGGCGGCGAGGCCGTCGTCGGCCTCGGCGACCACATCAACCTGGCCGCTCGACGTCAGCGCGCGCACCACACCATCGCGGAACAGCGGGTGATCGTCGCCCACCACCACACGCACTTTCTCGGTCGTTGCCCGGCCGACCATGCCGATCAGTGTCACACACGGGTACCGCCGTTTCCCCCGATCGGGGGAACGTGCGATTCATCCCGCGCTCGGACTGGTCGGCGGACAGACAGCGCCGGGCCGCTTCGGAATAGTGAGTGCGGGCCCGCGAGCACCGCCGAGGGGATCGTGGGCCCGCCGCCGCAGGGGGGTTTCAACCGCGCACAGGAGTGCCCAGCATGGATGGAACCACCGCCCACAGCGAATGGGCCGACGACTCCCGCAACTCGTGGGTGTCCAAGGCGCTATGTCGCACCACCGATCCCGACGACCTCTTCGTCGCCGGCGCGGCGCAACGGAAAGCGGCCGCCATCTGCCGGCACTGCCCCGTCGTCGCCGAGTGCCTCGCCGACGCCCTCGACAACCAGATGGAGTTCGGCGTGTGGGGCGGCATGACCGAACGCCAGCGGCGGGCGTTGCTCAAGCAGCACCCCGAGGTGGGCTCCTGGTCGGAGTTCCTCGTCACCCGGCGGAACCGGCGTAAGACCGGCTAGATGCCCAATTCCTGGTCGATCTGCGGCCAGTATTGGGGACCGTCCGGGGTGAGGATGATCCAGTCGTGGATCTGGCCGTTGGCCAGCACGAAATTGATGGGCGCCCCCGCCAGGGCGGCGTCGTGCTGCAGGACGAGCGTGTCGGGTGCGAGCGAATCCAGGTTGCCCGAGTAGACGTATGTCGGCGGGAGTCCGCTGAGGTTCCCGTATAGCGGGCTCACCTCGGGGTTGGTCACGGGCAGCCCGGCCGCCCACTCCCTGCCGATCACCTGGCCGGGCGGCACGGGAATCAGGGGGTCCTGGACGAGCGCAATATTGGGATTGGTCATCCCCACGTCCAGCCATGGGGACAGCAGGACCATCGACGACGGGACGGGGGCGAGCGGGTTCTGGGCCAAGGTGTATTCCTCGGCCGCCAGCGCGAGGTTGCCGCCCGCCGAGTCACCGATCACGCTGACGTGCGGCGCCCCGTGCGCTGCGATCTGCGAGTTGATGAAGCCGGCCATGTTGGGCACCACCGTGCCGGCGGTGCCGCCCTGCTGCAGCAGCGGGTAGATCGGCACCTCGATGGTGGCGCCGGTCTGGTAGGCCATCACGGTGTAATCGAGCCAGTGGAAGATCGAGGGCGCGAAGATGAACGCGCCACCGTGAATGCCGACCACGTAGTCGCCGTTCGGATGAGCCGGCGTGATCTGCACGACGGGCATCCCGTTATAGGTCGTGTGCTGCACCGTTTCGCCCATCAGCAACGGCAACAACCGCGGCGGCGTGTTGCTGAGGCCTATCCCAAGCAGCGGATTGTTTCCGGTAAACAGCTGTAGCAGTGGGGAATTCGGCGATTCGATGTAGTTTTCGAGCCCGGAGAAGGCCAGGAACGGTTTCACCGGGTACAGCGCGGCCTCTTCCAGCCTGGTGGCCAGCGAGGGGCCGCCGGTGAAAGTCCCCCCCTGTGTTGCCGAGAAGGGCGGCGCGGCGGGCGCCCCGAAAATGGTGCCGACGACCGTGGTGACGACCTTGTTGACGCCGTTGGCCACCGTGGTGGGCGCCTGTTGAATCCCCAGCTCCACCGAGGCGAAAGCGTTCTGCAGCGCTTGTTCCCAGTTGCCCAGCTGCGCGACCGTCGCCGACGCGCTGGCGTGGTAGCCGCTCATCGCGGCGACATCCTGGGCCCACATCTGCTCGTATTCGGCCTCGGCCGCCGCGATCGCCGGCGCGTTCTGGCCGAACAGGTTCGACATCACCAGCGACACCAGCTGGCCGCGATTGGCCGTGATCGACCCGGGGTCCACGATGGTCGCCAGCGCGGCCTCGTAGGCGACGGCCGCCGCCCGCGCCTGGGCCGCCGACTGCTCGGCTTGCGCGGCCGCCCCGCCCAGCCAGTCCACGTACCCGGCGGCCGCGTTGGTCATGGACGCCGCCGACGGGCCCTGCCAGGCCTGCCCGGCCAGGTCCGAGGTCACCGAGGAAAACGATCCCGCGGCCGCACTCAACTCATCGGCCAGCCCGTCCCACGCCGCAGCGGCCGCCAACATTGGCGCTGACCCGGCACCGGAGAACATCCGGGACGAATTGATCTCCGGCGGGAGCACCAAAAAGCTCATGACCGCGGTCCCTTCTCAGCAGCGAGCCCCGGGAGCCAAAGTGTGCCTTCGCTCGGGTTCACACGCAACCGCGACTGCGAGCGCTTGATCCCTGCGGTCCGGTCCGCAACGATCGTGCGGCGGCCGGGATTGGATTCCCGCCTAACGGGGTATGGGGCAGGCCGGAGAATGTACGTTGCTCCAGTGGCTGCTGAAGGTCTGATCAACGACGATCGAGGGGAGCAGTGATGAACTTTTCGGTGTTTCCGCCCGAGGTCAACTCGGTGCTCCTGCTTGATGGGCCGGGCCCGGGGCCGATGCTGGAGGCGGCGGCGGCCTGGGACGGGATCCGCAGTGAGTTGAGCGCGGCGGCAAGCGCATTCAGCTCCGTGACCTCGGACCTGGCCGGGCAGGCCTGGCAGGGCCCGTCGGCGGCGTCCATGACCAACGCGGCCGCCGGGTACGTGGACTGGCTGGGCGGGGCGGCCGCGCAAGCCGAGCAGTCGGCGGCCCAGGCGCGGGCGGCGGCCGTCGCCTACGAGGCCGCGCTGGCGACCATCGTGGACCCCGGGTCGATCACGGCCAATCGCGGCCAGCTGGTGTCGCTGGTGATGTCGAACCTGTTCGGCCAGAACGCGCCGGCGATCGCGGCGGCCGAGGCCGAATACGAGCAGATGTGGGCCCAGGA
>NZ_LZKL01000028.1 GCF_001668725.1 Mycobacterium sp. E787
GTTATTCCCGGGTGCGCCGAGGAGGAGCAGTGAGCCGGTGCCGCCGGTACCGGAGAGCAGGCCGGCGTTGCCACCGGCCCCTCCGGCCCCGGCCTGCCCGTCGTCGGCGCTTCCGCCGGTTCCGCCGACCCCGCCGGCGCCGATGAGCATGCCGGCGTTGCCGCCGTGTCCGCCGGCCCCACCCGTCCCGGTGTCGCCGAGCCCGCCGCTGCCGCCGCCACCGCCGGCACCGAACAGCAGACCGCCCGTGCCGCCGGCGCCTCCGACACCGCCGGTCAGCAGGCCGACCCCGCCGGGGCCGCCTACCCCGCCGGCACCGAATAACCCACCGGCGCGGCCGCCGGCACCGCCCGCACCGCCGGTGCCGGGGTCACCGATCCCGCCTGGGCCGCCGGCCCCGCCATGGCCGACCAGTAGCCCGCCGGCTCCGCCCTGTCCGCCGTTGCCACCGGTGGTGGTGCCGAACCCGCCCGCGCCGCCGGCGCCGCCGGCGCCGAACAGCCCGGCGGCGCCGCCGGCCCCGCCGTTTTGGCCGGTTCCGCCCGCCCCGCCGGCCCCGCCGTTGCCGAGTAGCCACCCGCCGGGCGCGCCCGGTGCCCCGGTCCCCGGAGTCCCGTTGGCGCCGTTGCCGATCAGCGGGCGCCCCGTCAGCGTCAGGAAGGGCGTATTGATCAGGTTGAGCAGATCCTGCTGTACCGTCTGCGCCGGATTGGCCGCAAACGCCGCTACATTGGCGGCCTCCGCGTCGGCGTAGGCTCCCGCACCCGCGCTCAACGCCTGGGCAAACTGTTGGTGAAACGCCGCCGCCCGCGCACCGACTGCCACGAAGCCCCGACCGTGCGCGGAAAATAACGCCGCAACGGCCGCCGACACCTCATCCTCGGCGGCGGCCAACACCCTTGTCGTCTTGGTCGCCGCGGCCGCATTGGCCGCGCTAAGCGTCGAACCGATCGTGGAGACATCCGTTGCCGCCGCAGCCATCGTGTCCGGGGCTGCGATCAAATTGGACATTGCTGCCCTCCCGCGCCATCGACCCCCGGGATGGCCAAAAGTATGGCGCGAACGTCCAACGTCCACAAGGGTGTTACGAACAGCAGACGGGCGCAGGTCGCGCGGACCTGCGCTCCGTGCTTGCCCCAACGTTGGGGCACTCGGGAAAATGTGAACGGACCATTTCGCGGGAGCCAGGTGATCGACTGCGGCACATATCCGCCAGCGAATGGAGCCACCTAGGAGAATCGAACTCCTGACCTGCTCATTACGAGTGAGCCGCTCTACCGACTGAGCTAAGGTGGCGTGCCCTGCCGGGCGGCACGAGTCTACGGCAGCCCGGCCGAGTCACCCAAGTTCCTGGCCGATGGTCGCCACCATCGCGTCGACGGCGAACTTCGGTTTGACATTGATGGCCAGCGCCTCGCGGCACTGAAGCACCGCCTCGATGCAGCGCAGCAGCCTCTCGGGTGAGGCATGGTCGGCCAGCGCGGCCACCCGCTCGGCCATGTCGGGGTGGTTGGCCCGCACGCCACCGGCGTGCGCCGACGCCACCAGCGCATCCCGGAAGTAGGTCGCCAGGTCGATCAGCGCGCGGTCCAGGGCATCGCGCGACGCCCGTGTCTGCCGCGACTTCTGCCGTCGCTCGAGGTCCTTCATCGCGCCGGCGGCACCCCGCAGCGCACCCGCGGTGCCCTTGCCCGTCCCACCGGCGCCCAGCGCCGTCCGCAGCTCTTCGGTCTCGGCCTCGGCGCGGTCCGCGGTCAACACCAAGGCCTCCGCCTCGGCCGCCGCCACCAGCTCCTCGGCGGCGGCGTAGGCCTTGGAGGGCGTCGCGGCGTCGCGCACGAGCCCCAGCGCCCGCTCCCTCCGCTGCCGGGCCTCGGGGTCGGTGGCCAGCCGGCGCGCCCGCCCCACGTGCCCGCCGCTGACCGAGGCCGCCCAGTTCGCCGCGGCGGCGTCCAGGCCGTCGCTGTCGATGAGCACCTGCGCGATGGCCTCGGTCCGCGGGGTGACCAGCGCGACGTGCCGGCACCGGGAGCGCAGGGTAACCGCGATGTCCTCGGGATCCACCGACGGCGCGCACAGCAGGAAGACCGTCGACGGTGGCGGCTCCTCGACGACCTTCAGCAGCGCGTTCGCCGCGCCCTCGGTCAGCCGGTCGGCGTCCTCGATCACCACGATCTGCCGGTGCCCGGTGGTGGGCCGGCGCGACGCGATCTGCACGATGGAGCGCATCTCGTCCACCCCGATGGACAGCCCCTCGGGGATCACCCGGCGCACGTCGGCGTGCGTGCCGGCCATCGTCGTCGTGCACGCGCGGCAACGCCCGCACCCGGGCTCGCCGACGCTGGTGCATTGCAGCGCGGCGGCGAAACACAACGCCGCCACCGAGCGCCCGGAACCCGGCGGCCCGGTGATCAGCCACGCATGTGTCATAGTCCCGTCGGCCGCATCGCTGTGAGCCGGATCACCGCGGGCGGCGCGCGCCGCGGCGAGCAACCCGGCCACCACGGCCTCTTGGCCTACCAGCCGCGTAAACACTCCGGACATCACGGCAACATTAGTGACACCGGCCGACAGATACCGATCGGCCACCGTATCGCGACGATTCCGTTACTTCCTGCGCGTTTCGGCAGGTGCCGGCGACTTGCCGAGATACTTATTGTTTTCCGCCAAGTCCGCCCTGCCCGATACGGTGGATTGGTGGCAACCGCGGTAGCACTGCCCGGGCGAATCAACGCGTTCGTCCGGTGGGTGGTGCGCACCCCGTGGCCGCTGTTCGCGCTGAGCATGCTGCAGGCCGACATCATCGGCGGTCTTTTCGTGCTGGGCTTCCTGCGCTACGGCCTGCCGCCGCAGGACCGCATCCAGCTGCAGGACCTGCCGCCGGTCAACCTGGCCGTCTTCGTCAGCGTCGTGATCTTCCTGTTCCTGGCCGGCATCGTGTTCAACCTCAGGCTGATGCTGCCGGTGTTCCGCTGGCAGCGCCGCGACAATCTGCTCGCCGACGACGATCCGGCCGGCACCGAACTGGCCCGCAGCCGCGCGCTGCGCATGCCGTTCTACCGGACCCTCACCAGCGGCGTCGCCTGGTGCATCGGTGGTGTGGTGTTCATCATCGCCAGCTGGTCGGTGGCCAAATACACCGCGCCGGTCGTGGCGGTCGCCACCGCGCTGGGCGCCGCCGCGACCGCGATCATCGGTTACCTGCAGTCCGAGCGGGTGCTGCGGCCCGTGGCCGTCGCGGCCCTGCGCAGCGGGGTCCCGGAGAACGTCAAGGCCCCCGGCGTCATCCTCCGGCAGATGCTGAGTTGGATGCTGTCCACCGCGGTGCCGCTGCTGGCGATCGTGTTGGCAGTGGTGGCCGACAAGGCCTCCCTGCTGCACGCCACGCCCGAAAAGCTCTTCAACCCCATCCTGCTGCTGGCCCTGGCCGCGCTGGGCGTCGGGCTGGTCAGCACCCTGTTGGTGGCGATGTCCATCGCCGACCCGCTGCGGCAGCTGCGCTGGGCCCTGTCCGAGGTGCAACGCGGTAACTACAACGCGCACATGCAGATCTACGACGCCAGCGAGCTGGGCCTGCTGCAGGCCGGCTTCAACGACATGGTCCGTGACCTGTCCGAGCGGCAGCGCCTGCGCGACCTGTTCGGCCGCTACGTCGGCGAGGACGTGGCCCGCCGCGCCCTCGAGCGCGGCACCGAGCTGGGCGGCCAGGAGCGCGACGTCGCCGTGCTGTTCGTGGACCTGGTCGGCTCCACGCAGCTGGCCGCGACGCGTCCGCCCGCCGAGGTCGTCCACCTGCTCAACGAGTTCTTCCGCGTCGTGGTCGACACCGTCGGCAAGCACGGTGGGTTCGTCAACAAGTTCCAGGGCGACGCGGCACTGGCCATCTTCGGCGCGCCGATCGAACACCCCGACGCGTCCGGCGGCGCGCTGGCCGCCGCCCGCGAGCTGCACGACGAGATATTGCCCGTGATCGGCTCGGCGGAGTTCGGCATCGGGGTCTCTTCAGGCCGCGCCATCGCCGGCCACATCGGCGCGCAGGCCCGCTTCGAGTACACCGTCATCGGCGACCCGGTCAACGAGGCCGCGCGGCTCACCGAGCTGGCCAAGCTCGAACCCGGGCACGTGCTCGCGTCGGCGATCGCGGTCAGCGGCGCCCTGGACGCCGAGGCGCTGTGCTGGGATGTCGGCGAGGTGGTCGAGCTGCGCGGGCGCGCGGCACCGACCCAGCTGGCCCGGCCGGTGAGACTGGCCACCCCCGAAGACGTTGCCGCGGAACAGGTTTCCAGCGAGGTGCGCAGCTAGGCGCGCTTGGTGGCCTTCTTCGCCGGCGCCCTGCGGGTGGACTTCTTCGCCGGGCGCTTGGCGGGACCCCGGGCTCGCCGGTCGGCCAGCAGCTCGGCGGCGCGCTCGTCGGTGATCGACATCACGTCGTCGCCCTTGCGCAGGCTGGCGTTGGTCTCGCCGTCGGTGACGTACGGCCCGAACCGGCCGTCCTTGATCACCATCGGCTTGCCGGACGCCGGATCGGCGCCCAGCTCGCGCAGCGGCGGTGCCGAAGCGCTCTGCCTGCCACGGCGTTTGGGCTCGGCGTAGATCTTCAGCGCCTCTTCGAGGGTGATGTCGAAAATCTGATCCTCGGTGGCCAGCGAACGAGAATCGTTGCCGCGCTTCAAATATGGGCCATAACGCCCGTTCTGCGCGGTGATCTCCTCACCGGATTCGGGATCCACGCCGACCACCCGGGGTAGCGAGAGCAGCTTGAGCGCGTCCTCGAGGGTCACCGTCTGCAGGTCCATGCTGCGCAGCAGCGAACCGGTCCGCGGCTTGGGCCCGGTGGGCTTCTTGCCCTTCTTCGCCGGGGTCCCGGCCCCACCGTCATCCTCGTCGGGCTGCGGCGGCAGGACCTCGGTCACGTACGGCCCGTACCGGCCGTCCTTGGCGACGACCTCGTGACCGGTTTCCGGGTCGACGCCCAAGACCCGTCCCTCCTGCGGCGTGGCGAAGAGCTCCTCGGCCACCTCGAGGGTCAGCTCGTCGGGGGTCAGCGAGTCGTTGAGGTTGGCCCGCTGCGGGGTGGGCTCGCCGTCGTCACCCGTCACGATGCGTTCCAGGTAGGGGCCGTTCTTGCCCACCCGGACGTAGACCGGCCTGCCCTGCGCGTCGTCAAACACCTTGATGGAGTTGACTTCTCGCGCGTCGATGCCTTCGAGGTTGACGCCGACCAGCTTCTTCAGGCCACCGGAGCGGGCCACCGAGTCGGGCACGCCGTGATCGCCGCCGAAGTAGAAGTTGTTGAGCCAGTTGGTGCGTCGCTCGGTGCCCGACGCGATCGCGTCGAGCTCGTCCTCCATCGCCGCGGTGAAACCGTAGTCGACGAGCCGGCCGAAATGCTGTTCCAGCAACCCGGTGACGGCGAACGCGACCCACGAGGGCACCAGCGCGCTGCCCTTCTTGTACACGTAGCCGCGATCCTGAATGGTCTTGATGATCGACGAGTACGTCGACGGGCGGCCGATGCCCAGTTCCTCCAGGGCCTTCACGAGCGAGGCCTCCGTATAGCGCGCCGGCGGGTTGGTGGCGTGGCCGTCGGGCGTGAGCTCGAGGGCCTCCAGCCGCTGCCCCTCGGTCAGGTGCGGCAGCCGACGCTCGGCGTCGTCGGCCTCCCCGCCCGCCAGCTCGTCCACGGTCTCCACGTAGGCCTTGAGGAAGCCGGCGAAGGTGATGGTGCGTCCGGTCGCGGAGAACGTCACGTCCCGTTCGCCCGACCTGCCAGCGATCCGCAGGCTCAGCGTGGTGCCGCGCGCGTCGGCCATCTGGGAGGCGACGGTCCGCTGCCAGATCAGCTCGTACAGCCGGAATTCGTCGCCGTCGAGCTCGCGGCGCACCGCGTCCGGGGTCGCGAACGTCTCACCGGCCGGCCGGATCGCCTCGTGCGCCTCCTGGGCGTTCTTCACCTTGCGGGTGTACTGGCGCGGCGACGGCGAGACGTACTCCTCGCCGTACAGCTGGCGCGCCTGGGTGCGCGCCGCGTTGATCGCCGACTCCGACAGCGTCGTGGAGTCGGTACGCATATAAGTGATGTAGCCGTTCTCGTAGAGGCGCTGCGCGATGCTCATCGTGCGTTCCGAGGAGAACCGCAACTTGCGCCCGGCCTCCTGCTGCAGCGTCGACGTCATGAACGGCGCATAGGGGCGCCGGGTGTAGGGCTTCTCCTCGACCGACGCCACCGACAGCTGAGCGCCCCGCAATCCGGCCGCCAGCTCGGTCGCGCCGGCCTCGTCGAGGATCACCACCTCGTCGGCCTTGCGGAGCTGACCCAGTGAGTCGAAGTCGCGTCCGGTGGCGACGCGCAGGCCGTTCACATTGGTCAGCCGGGCCGTGAAGGTGGGCGGTTGAGCCTGCGGGTCCGACACGCTGGCGTCCAGCTGGGCGATGACGTCCCAGTACGACGCGCTGCGGAAGGCCATCCGGTCGCGCTCGCGCTGCACGATGATCCGGGTGGCCACCGACTGGACCCGGCCCGCCGACAGCTTGGGCGCGACCTTCTTCCACAGCACCGGGCTGACCTCGTAGCCGTACAGCCGGTCCAGGATGCGGCGGGTCTCCTGCGCGTCGACCAGGTCGATGTCCAGGTCGCGGGGGTTTTCGGCGGCCTCCAGGATTGCCGGTTCTGTGATCTCGTGGAACACCATGCGCTTGACCGGAATGTTCGGTTTGAGGGTTTCCAGCAGGTGCCAGGCGATGGCTTCGCCCTCACGGTCACCATCCGTCGCCAGGTAGAGCTCGTCGACGTCCTTCAGCAGGCCCTTCAGCTCGCTGACGGTGCTCTTCTTCTCGGGGCTGATGATGTAGAGCGGCTCGAAGTCGGCGTCGACGTTGACTCCCAACCTGGCCCACGGCTCGGACTTGAATTTCGCCGGGACGTCGGCCGCGGCGCGGGGCAGATCACGGATGTGGCCGCGCGAGGACTCGACGATGTAGCTGGAGCCCAGGTAGCCGGCCAGCTTGCGCGCCTTGGTAGGCGACTCGACGATCACGAGCCGCCGACGGCTGCCATTTCCGCCGCTGACGCGGTCTTTTAGCTTCGGGTCAGCCAACTGCGCTTACGCTCCATCTCTTATACCGGCCCCCCTTGCGAGACCGCCCTGCAGGAAGAATGACAGGCCGGCGTCCGAAATTCCGGTGAAATCAGGTACGCCAGCGTTCCTTCGCCCTTCAGGGCACCTGACAATTTCGCACCCTCGGGCGGGCCTGCGCAAACCGGCCGCCGAAATTCCAGGGCCTAGCGCCCGGCTAGACGCGGGGCCACAGCGACAACGCCTCGTCGCCGTCGGGGGGTTCCCCCACGTTCTCTACCAGGCGCGATAGCCTTCGACGGCCGCTGATCCGAAGCGCCGGCCGGCCACCGCGGGTGCCGATCAGGGTGGGCGCGATTCCGACCCGCATCAACGCCGACGCGAGCGGGGAATGGGTGTCGGGTGCGTGGGGATCAAGACCGAGCAGATAGTGGTCGTTCTCGGGGTTGCCGGCCGCCAGCGTCCACGCCCGCAGCTCCCGCGGTCCGGGCAGCCATCGCGGGGGCACCGTCTTGACGGCACCGCGGGTCCATTCGGCGGCGAGCGTCACCAACGACGGGGTCACCGCCGTGCGCACCAAGGGGCTGTCCTCGTCGGTGCGGCCGATCTCGGGCACCAGACCGGCATCGCGGATCATCACGGCCAGCGCCGAGGCCCGCCACATGCGATCCACGACCACCGAGAGCCGGGCGCCCTGAGCCTGGCTTTGCGACGGGGCGCCGACCAGGACGATCTGGCCGGGGGCCGCCAGCACCCCGGACAGATCGGCGGCCGCGGGCGGCACCGACTCCGCAGTGAAGAAGGAAAGCTGGCTCACGCCACCGACAGTAGGCCAGCTGGCCCGCCCGCGCCTTCAGGTTTTCGGCGCGGCGGCACGAGCGCCCGCCGAGCAGACGGAAAAGCCCCCAAATCGGTGCCGAAGTGGGGGCTTTTGTGTCTGCTCGCGTCTTAGACGGAGCGGACTCCGGTGGCCTGGGGGCCCTTAGGGCTGTGGCCGATCTCGAACTCGACCTTCTGGTTTTCTTCGAGGGTGCGGAAGCCCGAACCCTGGATCTCCGTGTAGTGGACAAAAACATCCGCGGAACCGTCTTCGGGAGCAATAAACCCGAAACCCTTCTCCGCGTTGAACCACTTCACAGTTCCCTGTGGCATCTCTCGATCTTTCCTTTTCTTTTGGATGCGGGGCACCGCCTTTCGGTGCCCCGGGCCGAGCACGACCGCCATACCTCGCTGAGTCGCCGGAACTTCACCCGACCGATTAACCTCGCAGGAACCGCGGCCGCAACGTTGTTCCTGCGAAAGTTTGACACGAACACAGAAGCTGCGACCGCAAATAGTCAACCATGTTCATGGCGTCGGCGACAGACTTGTGTGCTGGACGGATTCTTGGAGGGTGTGAGGTGGCGAGTTTCGGCGCCGACCTGCTCACCGTCGCGCTCGCCGGTACGGCGGCGGGCGAGCGTCCGCTGCGCCATGTCGCCGAGCTGCCCGCGCGCAGCGGCCGGCCGCACAGCTGGCCGGAGTGGGCCGAGCCCGACGTCGTTGGCGCGTTCGCCGCGCGGGGCATCGAAGTGCCGTGGTCGCACCAGTTCGAGGCGGCCGAGCTGGCCCACGCCGGCCGGCATGTGGTGATCAGCACCGGCACCGCGTCGGGCAAGTCGCTGGCCTATCAGCTTCCCGTCCTCAACGCGCTCGCGACGGACCCGCGGGCCAGGGTGCTGTACCTGTCGCCGACCAAGGCGCTCGGTCACGACCAGCTGCGCACGGCGCACGCACTGACCGCGGCGGTCGCGCGGCTGCATGACGTCGCGCCCACCGCCTATGACGGCGACAGCCCCGCCGAGGTGCGCCGCTTCGCCCGGGAGCGCTCCCGCTGGTTGTTTTCCAACCCGGACATGATCCACCTGTCGATCCTGCGCAACCACGCCCGCTGGGCGGTGCTGCTGCGCGGGCTCCGCTACGTGATCGTCGACGAATGCCACTGCTACCGAGGCGTTTTCGGCTCGAACGTGGCGATGGTGCTCCGTCGGCTGCTGCGGCTGTGCGAGCGCTATTCCGCTCGCCCCGGCCGTGAGCCGACCGTCATTTTCGCCAGCGCGACGACGGATTCGCCCGGCGCGACGGCGGCCGAGCTGATCGGCCGTCCCGTGTCGGAGGTCACCGAGGACGGCTCGCCGCAGGGGGCCCGGACGGTCGCGTTGTGGGAGCCCGCGTTGCGGGCAGACCTGACCGGCGAGAACGGGGCGCCGGTGCGGCGCTCCGCCGGCGCCGAGGCCGCGCGCGTGATGGCCGACCTGATCGCCGAGGGGGCGCAGACCCTGACGTTCGTTCGGTCGCGGCGCGCCGCGGAATTGACGGCGCTGGGAACGCGGGCACGGCTCGACGACATCGCCCCGGACCTGTCGGCGAAGGTGGCGTCGTACCGGGCCGGCTATCTCGCCGAGGACCGCACCGCGTTGGAGCGCGCCCTGGCCGAGGGCCGGCTGCGCGGCCTGGCCACCACCAACGCGCTGGAGCTGGGCGTCGACATCGCGGGCCTCGACGCGGTGGTGCTCGCCGGGTTCCCCGGGACGGTCGCCTCGTTCTGGCAGCAGGCCGGCCGGTCGGGTCGGCGCGGCCAGGGGGCGCTGGTCGTGCTGATCGCCCGCGACGACCCGCTGGACACCTACCTGGTGCACCATCCCGCGGCGCTGCTGGGCAAGCCCGTCGAGCGGGTGGTGATCGATCCCGCCAACCCCTACATCCTCGGCCCGCAGCTGCTCTGCGCGGCGACCGAGATGCCCCTCGATGAGGCCGAGGTCCGGGATTTCGGGGCCACGGAGGTCGCGCAGGGCCTGGTCGACGACGGCCTGCTGCGGCGGCGCAACGACAAGTACTTTCCCGCGGCCGGCATCCAACCCCATTCCGCCGTGGACATTCGGGGCTCGGCGGGCGGCCAGATCGTCATCGTCGAGGCGGACACCGGGCGGCTGCTGGGCAGCGCAGGCGTCGATCAGGCACCGGCGTCGGTGCACCCGGGAGCGGTCTACCTGCATCAGGGCGAGACCTACGTCGTCGACTCCCTGGACGTCGAGGACGGGATCGCGTTCGTCCACGCCGAGGATCCGGGCTACGCGACGTTCGCGCGCGAGCTGACCGACATCGTCGTCACCGGGGCCGGTGAACGTTGCGAGTTCGGGGCCGTCAGCCTGGGATTGGTGCCGGTCCGGGTCACTCATCGCGTGGTGGGCTACCTGCGGCGCCGGCTGTCGGGCGAGGTCATCGACTTCATCGAGCTGGACATGCCGGAACACGTGCTGCCCACCACCGCCGCCCTGTACACGATCGCTCCGGATGCCTTGCTGCACAACGGCATTGAGGCGCCCCGCGTTCCCGGCTCGTTACACGCCGCCGAGCACGCCGCCATCGGGCTGCTGCCACTGGTGGCCAGCTGCGACCGCGGCGACATCGGTGGCCTGTCCACCGCGATCGGTCCCGACGGGCTGCCCAGCGTCTTCGTCTACGACGGCTACCCGGGCGGGGCGGGGTTCGCCGAACGGGGCTTCCGCCAGGCGCGCACCTGGCTGGGCGCCACGGCCGCGGCGATCGAAGCGTGTGAATGCCCGAGCGGATGCCCGTCGTGCGTGCAATCGCCCAAATGCGGCAACGGCAACGACCCGCTGGACAAGTCCGGGGCAATAAGGGTGCTGCGGTTGGTGCTGGCGGAGCTGGGTCACGACGCACGCTGACCGTCTCGGGATGGCGACCGACCCCTCAACGGTCGACCCCCACAAATCAGCGTCGTGACAGACGCCGCAAGAACGCGCTGTTCCTCACTGCCGAAGAAATCTCAACGTACCACCACCTCGCGCGGCAGACAGCCGGATCACGCGGGCGAACCTACAAACATTCCCGTGTCTCCGCCCGCCGATCGCTGTTGGTCCGGCGGTGAGCGCACCGGTGCCCCGGCGGTCATGGTGGGAGCGCCCGGCTGGTCGGCAACGGTGGAAACGGCGGCAAGGCCGTCGCCGGCCTGCTCGCCAGAACGGGACGACCGGGTCGACGCAACCACCGACGCGGTGGCGCTCGGCTCGCACGGCCGCCTCCCGGGATGTCGGCGCGACGAGTCGCGGCCGTAAAATCGCCCGCATGGCCCACGACTGGTTGCTCGTGGAGACGTTAGGGGGCGAGCCCGCCGTAGTCGCGCAGGGACGGCAACTCAAAAACCTCGTCCCGATCACGACGTTCCTGCGCCGCAGCCCCCATCTCGCGGCCGTGCGGACAGCGATCGCCGAATCGGTGCAGACGGGGCAGAGCCTGACCAGCATCACCACCAAGCGCGACCGCGTCATCCGCACCGAGCCGGTGGTCATGTCCGACGGTCACATTCACGGCGTCCATGTCTGGACCGGCCCCGCCGACGCCGAGCCCGCCGAACGGCCCGTCCCCGGGCCGCTGAAGTGGGACCTGACCCTCGGCGTGGCCACCGACACCCGGCAATCCCTGTCCAACAGCGGCAAGAATCCCGACGTCGAGGTCACCTTGGGCAGGGCCTTCGCCGAAGACCTCCCGTCGCGCCAGCTCAATCCGAACGAAGCCAAGGTGCTCGCCATGGCGGTCCGGGCCAAACCCGACCAAACGATCTGCAGCACTTGGGATCTCACCGACTGGCAGGGAAATCCCATCCGGATCGGCTTCGTCGCGCGGACGGCTTTGGAGCCGGGACCGGACGGCCGGGACCACCTGATCGCCCGGGCCATGAACTGGCGCTCGGTGCTCAAGGGCCCGGTCGTGTCCACCGACGATCTGGCGCAACGGATCCTGAACGGACTGGCCCAGGCCGGGGTGCACCGGGCGCTCGTCGATCTTGACGGCTGGACGCTGCTGAAATGGCTCGACGAGCCCTGCACCTTCTACGATTGGCGCGGCAGCAAGACGGACAGGCCGAGGGTCCACCCCGACGACGAACACCTGAAGGCCTCCATGACAACGGAATTCGCCGACGGCCCGACCAGTCGGGTGCTGCGCATGCGGGGCCACGACGACGATTGGGTGCCGGTGCACGTCACCGTCAACAAGGTGGAACTCGAACCGGACACCTTCGCCGGACTGGTCTCGTTGCGATTGCCGACGGACGACGAAGTCTCCGCCGCGGGACTGCCGACAGCATCGCACGACACGGCCTAGCCGCGGCGGTCGGCGGGTCCCGCTCGCGCGGCGGCCCGCGCGGCACCGCCGAAGGCCACGGCCACCTGGACGGTGACGACGACGTCGAGGTCATCCACCGCGCATCGCGCCTCGTCCACTCGCATCGCCCGCGTCACGGCCGTCGCGCGCGCGCAGGCCGCCGCGACTCCGGCCGGCAGCCGGCCCGCGGCGGCCAGCGCGGCCAGGTCGGCCGCGGCCTGCGCACGATGCCGCGCCACCACCGCCGAACCGACATAGGCGCCCGCACCGGTGAGCCACAGCAGTGCCGCCACCATCGCGGCCGCCAGCACCGTCGCCGAACCCCGATCATCCCCGGGGCTCGGCCGCCGCCACCGCCCTGGCCGCAATATCCAAGGACGGCAACACCGTTGAGTGGACGACGACCGCGGCGACCACGAATTCGCCGTCATGACGCACCTCGATCCGCGCTCCCGCAGGAGCGACGCGGCGCGCGGCGTCGACCGCCGACCGCTCGTCACCGCGCGCCGCCAACCGGGCCGCCTCGCGGGCGGCGTCGACGCAGCGCACCTGCATCGACACCACGCTGACACCGGCCAGGCACACCACCAGCACCACGACCAGCGTCGCGACCGCCAGCGCGGCCTCGACCGTGCTCGCGCCCGCACAACCCGTCAGACCTTGGTGTTGAGCGCGCGACCGATGATGTTGGTCAGCGCCGAGACGATGGAATCGCCGGTGACGACGGTGTAGAGGATCGCCCCGAACGCGGCCGCGGCTATCGTGCCGATCGCATACTCGACCGTCGACATGCCCGACTCGTCGCTCGCCAGCACGGCCAGGCGCGCCAGCAGCACACGAAACCTGTTGCCCATCAATACCTTCCTTCCGTTTCACAGCAGGCCCGACTGCAAGACATCACCGGCCAACCCCGCCACCACTGGCACGATGCCCAGGCACACGAACGCCGGCAAGAAGCACAGACCGAGCGGTCCGGCGATCAGAACCCCGGCCCGCTCGGCGGCCGCCGCGGCGGCGTGCGCGGCGTCGTGGCGCGACTGGTCGGCCAATTCGGCGACCCCGCCGGCCAGCGCCGCGCCGGAGGACGCCGAACGCCGCGCCAGCCGCAGCAGCGCATCGATCTGCGCGCCGGCCGGGCCGCCGGGCGGTTCCGGCGGGATCGACCATGCGACAGCGGGATCGGCGCCCAGGGCGAGCAGATCCGCGGCGCGCCGCAACACCCCGGCCAGCTGTGGCGGAGCGGACGGGGCCGTGGCCGCCGCGGCCGTCGACACCGCCATGCCCGCCCGCAGGCACACGGCCAGCACGTCGAGGCTGGACGCGACCGCCAGCGGGTCTCCGGCGCGCCGCGGCCTTGACCACCGCGCGGTCCGGTCGGTGCCGCACCGCATCCCCGCGCGCGTCCGCACCACCGACGGGGCCGGGCCGATCCACAACGCCACCGCCAGCAGCACTGCCGCCGCGCTCATGCGCCGGCCCCGTCGATGATCCGGTCCGCCCACTGCAGCCCGGCGCACGCCAGCGTCGACCCCACGACCAGCAGCCAACCGCCGGCGTGTCCGGCCAGCAGAAAACTCAGCGGCCGGGCCCCGATCAGTTGACCCAGCAGCACGCCGAGCACCGGCAGGCCCGCCAATATCGTCGCGGTGGCGCGCGCCCCGGCCATGCTCGAGGACATGCGCGCCGAAAAGCGTTGCCGCTCAGCGATATCGCGCTGTGCGGCGCGCATCAGCGTGGCTATCGCCAGCCCGTGTTCGCCGGCCAGTTGCCAGCACACCGCGAGCCGATCCCACTGCGCGGGCAGCGCCGACGAGCGCGCCGCGGCGCGCAGGCCGGCGGTGACGTCGGCGCCCAACCTGGCGCGCGCCGCGACCGCGCGCAGTGCCACCGCCACCGCTCCAGCGGTTTCCTCGGCTGCGACGCGGAACGCGCGCACCGGATCGGAGCCCACGCGCAATTCGCCGACCAGGAGGTCGAGGGCGGCTTCCAGCGTTCGGCCTTCGTCCGCGGCGCGCCGGATCCGGCGGCGCCGCCCGTAGCGCAGGCCCGCGGTAGCACCCACCACCACGGCCGCGAGGACCGCCGTCGCGGGCAACAGTGCGGCCGCGGCCACCAGGGCGCCGGCGGCGACGCAGGCCACCCCGGGGCGGCCGGCGGCGGGCCACCGGGGATTACGCGCCGGGCGCGGCAACCGGTGCCGCGGCGACGGCGGAAGTGCCAGCAGCGCAAGGGCTGACAGCAGGGCGGCCGTCGCGAAGTGATTCATGCCGGTGTCCGGCTGCGCAGCAGCCGATGCAGGTCGGCCGCATCGTCGGTGAGGCCTCGGTCCGCATGCCAGGCGGTGACCGCCCGGACCTGTCCGTCAGCGCGGCGCAACACGGCTATTTCGCCGAGCCGACGCCGGCCGGCCCGGTCCCGAGCGACGTGCAGCAGCACCTGCACCGCCGCGGCGAGCTGACTGTGCAGCGCCGACCGGCCGAGGCCGCCGAGCGCGCCGAGCGCCTCCAGCCGGGCGGGTACCTCCCCGGGACTGTTGGCGTGCACCGTGCCCGCGCCCCCGTCGTGACCGGTGTTCAGCGCCGCGAGCAGATCGACGACTTCGGCGCCCCTGACCTCGCCGACGACGATGCGGTCGGGTCGCATCCGCAACGCCTGCCGGACGAGCTCCCGCAGCGGGACCTCGCCGACCCCTTCGACGTTGGCGCAGCGTGCGACCAGCTTGACCAGGTGCGGATGGCGGGGCGCCAACTCGGCCGCGTCCTCGACGCACACGATCCGTTCGGTGGGCGCCACGGCGCCCAGCATGGCGGCCAGCAAGGTGGTCTTGCCGGCCCCGGTACCGCCGCACACGAGGAAGGCCAGCCGGGCGGCGATGACGTCGGTGATCAGCGCGCCGGCCGCGGGATCGATCGCGCCGGCCGCGGTCAGCGCCGCCAAATCCTGTGTGGCCGGCCGCAATACGCGCAACGAGAGGCAGGTGCCGCCGGCCGCGATGGGCGGCAGCACGGCGTGCAGCCGCACCGCGAACCCTCCGGAACCGATGCCGGTCAACTGGCCGTCGACCCAGGGCTGCGCATCGTCCAGGCGCCGACCGGCGGCCAACGCCAGCCGCTGCGCCAACCGCCGCACCGCCGCCTCGTCGGCGAACCGAATCCCGCTGCGCCGCAGTCCGTTTCCGTCATCAACCCACACCGCGTCGGGCGCGGTGACCAAGACGTCGGTGGTGCCGTCCGCGCACAACAACGGTTCGAGGATGCCGGCACCGGTGAGCTCGGTTTCCAGCACGCGGAGATTGGCGAGGACCTCGGTATCGCCGAGCATCCCGCCGGACTCGGCCCGGATCGCGGCGGCCACCACACCGGGTCGCAGCGGGACGGATTCGGCCGCCAGCCGCTCGCGCACCCGTTCGATCAGCGAGCCGCTCACGCCGCGCGGCCGTTGCGCATCGATCCGGCCGACGGCAGCACGGCCAGCACCCGGCGGGCCGCCAGCGCCAGGGGACAGCGCCGGCCCAGCCGCAGGCCACCGCGTTCCAACTGCCCGGCTAGTTGCGGCTGGGCCCTGACGGACGCGAGCAGCGGCAGGCCGGCGATGTCGGCGATCTCGCGCGCCCGCAACCCCCCGGGCGACGGGCCCCGCACGACCAGCCCGAGATTGGGATTGGCGGCGGCCAACACGGGAACCATCGCCGCGGTCGCCGCGCACGCCCGCACGTCGCAGCGACTGACCACCACGACGAGATCGGCGGCGTCCAGCGCGGCTTGCGTCGCATCGGTGAGACGGCGCGGCAGGTCGCACACGACGGCGACCCCACCGCGGCGCCCGGCGTCGACCACGGCGCCCACCGGCGCGCCGCCCAACTCGTAGCCGTGGCGGGTGCCGGACAGCACGCTGATGCCGCGGTGTCGCGGCAGCGCCTCCCGCACCGCCGACCAGTTGAGCCGCCCGCCTTCCAACGCCAGGTCGGGCCACCGCAAACCGGGCGCACTTTCCCCGCCCACCAGCAGATCGATGCCCCCGCCCCACGGGTCGAGGTCGACGAGGAGCGCGTCGCCGGCGGCCTGGGCGACGGCGACCGCGAGCGACGACGCGCCGGCCCCGCCGCAGCCGCCGACTACGGCTAACACCGCGCCGCGCGAGCCGTCGTCTCGCGCGGATTCGCCGGCCTCGGCGAGCTCGCGGACCAATTCGCGCTCTTGCTCGGGCAGCCTTAGCACGTGTTGGGCGCCGACGGCGACGGCCGCCGCCCAGGTCGCCGACGCGGGGTGCACGAGCGTCACGACGCTGACGTGGGCGCGCCGCGGCAGCGCCGCTTGCCCGCATCGGTCCGCGGCCACCTCGTCCAGCACCACCGCCGCTGCCGCCGACCACGCCTTCCGGCTCACCGCCGGCGCGCCAGCGTGAACCACCCGCAGACCGACCGCCGCGGCCACCCGGTCGGTCTCGTCGCGCAATTTCAGGTCGGTCAACATCGCCAACACGGCCGACGACCCCGCCGCATTCGTGCCCGTGGTGCTGGTCATCCATCCACCCTGCGGGGCCGTGACCTTGGCACACCAGTCCCAAAGCCGGATTTGTGGATAGAGACGCGAGTGTGTACAAACGCCTCGCCGGCGGACTCATCGGCCGCTCGGCGGCGCCCTCTCCCGCAACGCGCGAGAGCCGGCGGCCAGAGGCCCGGCCGGAGCGGAAAATTTACCCTAGAAAAGGGACGACCCCCGCCAGGGGGGGAGGAGGCGAGGGTCGTCGTGTATCAGCCCCGGGGGGTCGGGCTGATGCACCCTCGGCTCAGGCCGAGTAATGCTTACTATACACATGACAGTCCGCACTAACGCAAGTAGTTGTTCCGGCGAAAGGTGCGTTGAGCCGCAAAAATACCGACGGTATGTTCTTGCGGTGGCGATGAGCGGCCGTTTTCGTCCCGACGCCGCGGTGTCTCCGGACGGCCGACCTATGCTGGGTTGGTGACCGTATCCGACTCGGCCGCGCGGCAGCAAACCCCACCGGAAACAGCTGCGACTACCGCTTCCCGCGCCCGTACCGCCGCCTTCTTCGACCTCGACAAGACCATCATCGCCAAGTCCAGCACCCTGGCTTTCAGCAAACCGTTCTTCAACCAGGGACTGCTCAACCGCCGCGCCGTGCTCAAGTCGAGCTACGCCCAATTCATCTATCTGCTCTCCGGCGCTGATCATGACCAGATGGACCGGATGCGCATCCACATGACCAACATGGTCGCGGGTTGGGACGTCGAACAGGTCAAGTCGATCGTCAACGAAACGCTGCATGACATCGTGACCCCGCTGGTGTTCGCCGAAGCCGCGGACCTCATCGCCGCCCACAAGCTGTGCGGCCGCGACGTCGTCGTGGTCTCGGCCTCCGGTGAGGAGATCGTGGCCCCCATCGCCCGGGCGCTCGGCGCGACGCACGCGATGGCGACCCGGATGGTCGTCGACGACGGCAAGTACACCGGCGAGATCGCCTTCTACTGCTACGGCGAAGGCAAGGTGCAGGCGATCCGCGAACTGGCCGCGCGTGAGGGTTATCCGCTCGAACACTGCTATGCCTACTCGGACTCGATCACCGATCTGCCCATGCTCGAGGCCGTCGGCCACCCCAGCGTGGTGAATCCGGACCGCGGTTTGCGCAGAGAGGCCGTCGAGCGCGGCTGGCCCGTGCTGACGTTCTCCCGCCCGGTGTCGCTGCGGGACCGGATCCCCGCGCCGTCGGGCGCCGCGATCGCGACCACCGCTGCGGTGGGCGTCACCGCGCTCGCCGCCGGCGCGGTCACCTACTCGCTGCTGCGCCGCTACGCCTTTTAGCCACGGCAGCTGACAAGCCATTCGCGCATTGCTTTTTTGCTTCGCAATTAGACCTTGATGTGATGGTGGTCTAGTAGTACAAAGGAACCACGGAAGCCCGGTGAGGCCAAGGTCGATCCGGAGGAGAAGGATCGTTCTCCCGAGTCGGGCGCCCAGCATGGAACCCGGCACCCACGCGGAGTCATAGCCGCGATAATGGCAGAAGTGTTGCGGGCCTGCGTAATTGCGAAAAGCGGAAGGCGTCGACGGCCCTTTGGGTGGGGCTGCAGCCGAAAGCATCGCAAGATCGCCGAGGCCAACCCACGCAGCCCAGAAAATGCACGCTTGGTAACCGAGTTCCGTGCTAGCGGGCGGCGGACCGAATATTTCGGGACGTCGCCCGCTTTACATTTGTAAAACAATTTCTTTCACGCCGATTCGCGGGCGGCCGGCTACCGTTTGGGCAGCGACTCGGCGATCGACAAAGCCTCCTGCGCACCCGCCTGCAGCGCCCGGCAACACAGCACCACCCACCCGCCCACGAATCGGCGTGAAAGAAATTGTTTTACAAATGTAAAGCGGGCGACGTCCCGAAATATTCG